>NZ_BSSA01000002.1 GCF_030268885.1 Kitasatospora phosalacinea | reverse complement strand
GACCCCGAACACCTCGTCCGGACGGTCAGGCGCGGCTTACGGAAGATCCAGTACCGCCCGCACCTCATCGACGGCTGCCTCGCCGCGACCGGGCTGATCACCGACATCGCGAGTTCAACCTGAGTAACTGATGGTTTCAGAATGAACGGGGGGCAGGCCACGGACAGACTGCAGCACGCTGTTCACCGTGGTGCCGACACGTCAGTGACAGTCACTATCGTCCATGCCATGACCTCAAGTGATCACCTGCTCGACCTGATCCAGAACACCCCAGAGATCGATCTGCTGCTGAGGTCGTCGTTCGGCTTCGACATCCACCGGAAGCACTATGGCGAGGGCTTGAGGCTTGCCTCGAGTGCGCCGATGGAGGTGATCGCCGGGGAGTCCGCCGGTGGGGCCTACTTCCTCTGCACCGAGCAGAACGGTCGCCGACCGGTTGTGTACGCGAGTTCCGAAGGGGAAGGCGGTCTGCTCGCCGATGACCTGGGGGAAGCGCTGGAGATCATCATCGGGCTGGAATGGCACGACTGCCTCACGTTCTCGGGCAGTGGCGATGTCGAGGTCATGCAGGTGTCCGCTCGACACCTTCAACGGTCCCGTGACAAGTACAACTCGGACATCGACGACGAAGCTGCCCAGGTGGCCGCAGCCCTGTCGCTGCGTATCGTGCCTGTCACTGACCTCGTCATCCGGTTGCATGCAGCCGCCTCGAAGACCGAAGCGGACTACGTCGTGATCGACGAGGATGGCCAGGAGTTCGGCCCGCTGTTCGGCGAGCACGTGGAACCTCGCCACGGAGGCTGGCGCTGAACCCGCACAGCGCCGCCGACCGCATCAAGATCGGCGTCGCTGTCAATGCCTGATAGAGCGTCGGGCAGACTCTCCGACGTGCCTGCCGATCTTGTGCCAGACGATCTCTGGGAGCGCATAGCTGCGCTTCTCCCCCCTCGGCCTGCCCGACGCCATCTCCACCCCGGACGGCTGCCGGTGTCGGACCGCGTCGCGCTCGCCGGCATCATCTACGTGCTCCGGAAAGGAGTGGCCTGGCGCGATGTTCCCGCCCAGGTCGTTGGCTGTTCAGGGGTGACCGCCTGGCGTCGGCTCCGGGACTGGACTGAGGCTGGCGTCTGGCCGCGCTTGCACGAGGTCCTTCTCGCCGAGCTGCGAGCAGCGGGTCTCCTGGAGATGGACGACTCGGCGATCGACGGCTCACACGTCAGGGCACTCAAAGACATCTCAGCGAGCTAAGAAGTCATCTCATTTGGGCTTGTAAGCTGCTCGCGTGACCATCGTGGAGCGCCTGGTGCCGGACGAGTTGTGGGAGCTGTTCCAGTTGGTGGTGCCGACGGCTCCGGCGCGTCCGCAGGGCGGTGGCCGACGCCGGTACGGGGACCGTGAGGTGCTGGCCGCGATCCTGTTCGTCGCGACATCGGGATGTACGTGGGCCCAGCTGCCGCCATGCTTCGGCCCGTCCGGCCCGACGGCTCACCGCCGCTTCAGCGAGTGGAGCAAGGCCCGGGTCTGGGCCAAGCTCCACCGGGTCATCCTGGACGAACTCGGTTCCAGGGGCGAGCTGGACTGGTCCCGATGCGCGGTCGACTCGGTGAACATGCGGGCCCTGAAAAAGGGGAGCTAACAGGTCCGAATCCTGTCGATCGGGGCAAGTACGGGTCGAAGATCCACTTGCTCACCGAACGCACCGGTCTGCCCCTGTCGCTCGCGATCTCGGGTGCCAACGTCCACGACAGCCAGGCTCTGATCCCTTTGACCGACGCCATCCCGCCGATCCGCTCTCGGCGCGGACCGAGGCGACGCCGCCCCGGCAAACTGCACTGTGACAAGGCATACGACCACCGGTTCATACGCTCCTACCTGCGTCGTCGGCAGATTCCGGCCCGCATCGCCCGCCGGGGTGTCGAGTCCTCCACCCGCCTCGGCCTGCACCGCTGGGTGATTGAGAGGACTGTGGCCTGGCTGAACGGCTTCCGCCGGCTCCACCGCCGCTACGAGTACAAGGCCGAACATTTCGCCGGGTTCGCCAGCATCGCCGCGGCTCTCATCTGCTACCGGCGTATCGCACGGCAGACGTGACGCCGGTCTGTCGCTACGGGACGTTCCAGGCGGAGATGACCGGCTGCCCGTGCTCAGTGGCCAGGAAACTGAGAGAGCCCGGGTGCGGGTGGCCGAGCAGGCGGGCGGCAGACGCATCGAGCCCGAGCCAGCGCACGGTGATCACTCGCGCCAGATGGCCGTGAGCGACCACGGCGACATCGCCCTGATCCAGCAGCGGCCGGATCCGGTCCAGCACGGCGTCCGTGCGCGCGGCCACCTGCTGAAGCTGCTCGCCAGGACGGGCGGCATCCCCGGGAATGACACCGTCCCGCCACAGATCCCAGCCCGGCCGCGTCCCTTGGATCTGCTCGGCGGTCAGCCCCTCGTAGCCGCCGTAATCCCACTCCACCAGGTCCGGATCAGGCTTGACGTTAGCCAGGCCCGCAAGCTCGGCCGTCCGCATCGCGCGGCTCAGCGGGCTGCTGAACACCGCAACCAGACGGCGCTGGGCCAGCCTCGGAGCGAGCGCCCTGGCAGCGGCCTCACCCACGTCGGTCAGCGCAACGTCGGTGCGGCCGGCGTGCCGGCCCGACAGGCTCCATTCGGTCTGGCCATGCCGGACAACTATCAGCTCTCCCATGGCCGTGCACGATATCTGAATCTGATGACCCGTCGGCCAGCCCCGGAGGTCAGTTCGTGAAGAGCACGGTCCAGGACGGACGGAGCCTGGCATGGCCGAACCCATCCTCGCCAGCCAGCCAAATGAGATGACTTCTAAGACGTCAAGCCGTGCCAGCGGCCATGGTCGCCCCAGAGCGGGTTGTCCCCCGCTGGTTGGCTGGGCTCGGGTCCGTGTCGACCGTCAGAACAGTCCAACCGGGGCCGGTCTCAGCGGCTGACCGTTCAACTCGTGGGCATCCTCTTCGTCCCACCACAGATCGCCCTCCTCGGTGAGGTAGGGATGTAGATCGCGGACGCCTCCACCGTGGTGAAGTGCTTGCGCGACGGCGTCGAGGAGATGTGCGAGCCCAGGCCACGAGTCGGTGAAGTCTCCGCCGCCGCTGTGACCGGCCCAGCCCAGCCGCCCCGGCTCTGGGCTGGGCCGTTGGTCGATGACCTGTGCCACGCCGTCGGCGCTCTCGGCCCAGGGCACCCAGAGCGGATGCCACCAGGGCTCGTCGTCCCAGGTGCGGGTGGTCAGACCATCGTTCTCGGTCGCGACGTTCATGCAGGTCTGCCAGCGGTCCACGATTCCGCTCACCGACAGGGGGGACTGCTCGGGCAGGAGGGTCGCCCAGGTGCTCAGCCCGTTGTGGCAGCGCAGTGACTCGGCGAGGTCGCCGGGCAGCTGGATGCCGAGAGTCTGTTCCGCGTCCCGAACCTCGTCCGGTGTCGCCGGAGGATTGAGTACGGCAAGGTCGGCAGCCGAATGCGTCGCCAGCCAGGCGTCGATCCGGCGCCATGACTCTGACGGGGGCAAGATCTGCTGACTCATGGCGTCATCCTGCCTCACGTGTCCGACACGGCGGACCAAGCACTCGGATGCTTGCTCTGCGGCGAACCGACGAGGTCAAGCAGCGGCCCTCGTTGGCGATGCAACAGGGGCGGTGAAGGCGTGGCGTTCGTCGAACAGCTTGCGGTTTTGGAGGCAGTGGAAGAGCTGTCCGAGGAGGCGGTTCAGGAGGTTGCGCTGGGCGCCGGCGTGCCAGTCTCCGTGCTCGCGTCGGCGGCGGTAGTGGGCATCGGCGCCGGGCGAGGCCTGGAGCGAGGAGAAGGCCCAGAGGAAGCCGGCGTGCATCAACCGATTGTTCTTGACCATGCGTCGGCCGACGTAGCTCTTCTTGCCGGAGGCCCGGGTGATCGGCGCGGATCCGGCGTAGGCCTTGAGGCCGCGGGCGTCGGCAAAGCGAGTCCGGTCGTCGCCGACCTCCGCCAGGACCCGGGCGGCGAGCTGGACACCGAGTCCGGGGAAGCTGAGATATATCTCGGCGTCCGGGTGCTCGCGGAACGCGGCCTCGACCGCCTCGGCGAGATCGTCACCGGCCTGGCAGGCCGCGTCGAACTGCTTCAGCAGAGCGGCCAGCTGGTGGCCGAAGGCATCCTCGACCGCTTCGGGGTGGCGGGCGTGCTCGGCCCGGAAGACATCGCGGAGCCGCTCGGCCTCGGCGTCGATGCCGCGCGTGCGGCCGGCGCGCTTGAGCGCGGCCCGCAGCTGAGCCAGGGAGAGCTTCGCCGCCCGGGCCGGAGTTGGGGCGGCCGCGAGGACGGCGCGGGCGTCCGGACGGGCGAGACCGCCCGCCTTGCTCTGGAAGGCTTCCATGGCGGCCGGATAGTACTCGCGCAGGAGCGAGCGGATCTGGTTGCCGAGCTGCTGACGGTTCCAGACGGCATCCTGTTGGGCGCGGGCCAACACGGTGACAGCCTGCGCCTGGTCGGAGTCTGCCGGCAGCGGGCGGTGCATGGGCAGGTCAGTGCGCAGGATGTTCGCCAGGACCAGGGCGTCGCCCGGGTCGGACTTCTTGCGGCTCACGCCGTGGCGGTCTCGGTAGCGGGCGGCGGCGAGCGGGTTGATCGCGAACACCTGCCGCAGGCCGGTGCGCAGGACGGCGACCAGCAGGCCGTGGCTGGTCTCGATCGCCACCGGGATCGGCGTCTCGGGGCTGTCGCCGTGCTCGGCGAGCAGATCGAGCAGCAGCCGGTAGCCGGCCGCGTCGTCGGTGATCCGCCGCTTGGCCACCAGTTCACCGGTGTCGTCGACCAGGGCGACGTCGTGATGAGATTCGGCCCAGTCGATACCGCAGAAGATCTTCAACCGACTCTCCCAACCTTGTCTGTTTTCGCAGGTCACGAGCACATGCGGGTCACGCGGCGCCCTAATCCCAGGACTCTTTGGTCCGCCATCTCAGTAGCCGTTCATGACACCAGCGCATCCCAGGGGCCCCCGTCTGCGCCAGAGCTCGAAGGCTCGCGGAGATCAACAAGGGGTCAGCCCTGGAACGGGCTCGCACCACGACCACGGAAACACGATCGCTGGTGGGTTTCGCGGCGGCCCGAAGACGCCGGACGGTGCCGCTCTCTGTGAAGACCTTGCAGGTCAGGTAAGTCGCAGGCATCAGCCCGGCGCCCACGCGACCACCACGAAACCCACCGCTGCGACAGCACCGCTCTTTGAGAAGGCCTCGCAGGCCCGGGGGGATCCAGGTGTCTGTCGCGTCAAGCGCTCCGGAAGCCCAAGCCGGGTATTCCAAGAAGCGCCTTCACACAGGATTAGGGGGGCTCACACAGGACCTTCGCCGGTCGACCGGGGTCGGCCGGGCAGCAAGCACCACCTGATCGTCGACCGGCACGGCACCCCGCTCGCCGTCACGCTGACCGGCGGCAACCGCCACGACGTCACACAGCTCCTGCCGCTCCTGGAGGCGATCCCACCGATCCGCGGCGTGCGCGGGCGCCCGCGCACACGGCCACGCAGGTTGTTCGCCGACCGGGGCTACGACTTCGACAAGTACCGCCGCCTGCTGTGGAAGCGTGGGATCAAGCCGCTCATCGCCCGTCGCGGCGTCGCCCACGGCTCTGGCCTGGGCAAGACCCGCTGGGTCGTCGAGCGGACCTTCGCCTGGCTCCACCAGTTCAAGCGCCTGCGCATCCGCTACGAGATACGCGCCGACCTTCACCAAGGACTGCTGCAACTCGCTTGCAGCATCATCTGCCTGAGACGACTCAGAACCTCATTCTGAAACGATCAGTAAGTCCGGCCAGGCCGAAGGAAGTGATCACATGACCAGTCGCCGAGAGGAAGAAGTCCCTCTCTTCTGGAGTGCGGAGGGACGAAAGGCGGAAGTCGTCCGCTGCCACCTCGGCCACCTGGCCTTGCGGGAGACCTTCGAGAACGTCGGAGGCTGCCCGTACTGCATGCACACTCCAGGCGAACGTCAGGCTGCGGTGCGAGCACTTGAAGCCGCAGAACGTAGGAGCCGAACATTCAAGGAGCAGGACCACCACAGACTCGCCGAGTAGTGGATCTCAGGCAGCCTGTCCTCCGGAGCGCCACCCACGATCAAGGCGGAACTACCGTCAAGACAGCTGCCAGCCGTCACGGCGATGCCGCCCCACCCGCCGCGCGCCCGACCCAGGTTCTGGGGCATGTGACGCTCGCAGCGCCGGACGGGACGGCTCGTCGTTGAGGAGGATCGAGCGCCAGACCCGTTCCTGGAGCTCGCGGATGCACGGCTCGCAGGCGTACATGTCCGCGTGGGCGCCGGCGACGCTGGCCGGTCCGATCCATAGGACCCGCGTCCACTGCTGCCCGCAGTAGAGCCAGCAGAACCCGTCGACCCACTGGTTACCGTCGTCGGTGGTGGGCGGGGCGGGTATGCCGCCCCGCGCGAACTCGGCAATGCCGGGGATCACCATGTGCGGCACGGCCAGCTCGGTCACCACGGGTTCACCTCCCCGGTACGGTCTCGTCGCCGGGCGGCGCGGCCGACCGGTCGAGCGCGCTCGTCGTGTCGAGCCCGTCGATCGGTGTCCACTCGTGCTCCAGGATCGAGTAGGTGATCGAGTCACGCCATGCTCCGTTGACGAAGACGTGGTCGCGGATGCGGCCGTCCTCGGTCATGCCGGCGCGGAGGAGAGTTCGCGCGGACGCCTCGTTGAGCGGAGACCGGGCGGCCCAGATCCGGTGCAGGCCGAGGACGTTGAAGCCGAGCGCGCACAGAAGGTGGACGGTCTCGGTGCCGAGTCCCTTGCCCCACTCCGCCTGATGGAGGGCGAAGCCGATGGTGGCGGCCTGCTGGGGTTCGGTGGCCAGGCGCGCGTACCCGGTCAGCCGGTGCTCGCCGAGGTGGGTGATGGCGAGGCCGTACTCGGTCCTCGGGCTGTCCTTCGCCGAGTTCATCGAGCGGTCGACGATCGCCTGGACCTGGTCTCGGGTGCGGGGCTCGAAGCTGAGGTGCCGGGTGGCCTCGGGATCGCCGTAGATGGCCAGCAGGGCGTCGGTGTCTCCGTGCTCGATCTCACGCAGTGCCAGACGGGGGCTGGCCAGGAGGACTGGGGTCATGGCCGCGGAGCCTACCTGCGCGGTCACCGGATGAGGACCGACGTCGGGGTCGCGGTGAACGCCTCGATCTCCTCACGCAGACCGACCGCCACCCCGCCGACTCGTCGGCCACCGGACGGCAGAGCGGCGTAGACGCGCTGGGCACTGCTGGTGATGCCGAAGTTCCGCTGCTCGATGGGCAGGTCGAGCACGGGGCGGACGGCCTCGGCCGCGCCGTCGATCTCTCCTCGGGCGAGGCGGGCGAGCGCGAGGTCGGTCTGGGCGCCGGCCTCATCGCCGAAGGCCCACTCGCCCTCGGAGGCAGTCCGGTAGGCGGCGACGGCTGCCTCGGCCTGGCTCTCGCCGAGCGCGGGGTCCTCACCGAGGTGCACGGTGGCCTCGGCGACGTAGTAGAGCTGCCGGGGCACCGGGAAGGTCATGATGCCGCCGAAGCCGTCCAGGTCGTCGGGCTGGGCCACGGCACGCGTGTCCTCGGCATGCTGGATGGCGGCGCGGGTCGCCTCGCCGTCGCCGAGCAGGGCGTGGGCACGGGCGGAGAGACAGGCAAGCCAGACGCTCGTGGTGCCTCGGACGTTGCCGGCGGCGGCCTGTCCGAGGTCGGCGTAGTCGGCGGCCTCGGCCGGTCGGCCCGCCCAGTAGGAGATGAGCGACTGCAGTGAACGGACCCAGGCGCGCATCGCGTGATGGTCGGCGTTGTCCGCGCAGACAAAGGCGGTGCGGGCCTGCATCATGGCGGCGCTCGGGTTGCCCAGGTCGTGACTGGCCTTGGCAAGCATGCCGGAGGTGATGCCGGCGAGCAGGTATAGCTCGCGCGCCTGCAGGGGCTTGACGCGGCCGTGCTCCAGGAGCCGGAAGGTCAGGTCCTGGACCTCGACGAGGTCGCCGAGCAGGGTCGGCAGGGCGAGTTTGGGGTAGGCGACGGTGAGTCGCCGTACCTCGTCCTGGATCTGGCCCAGCGTCTCCGGGCCGACACTGCTTCCTTCCGCCATCGCGGTGAAGCGAAGCGCACGACGAGCCGCCATCGCGACCTGCCTTTCCAATTCCGTGGTGCCCGCGTCGAGGCGGGTCTCGCTGCTGAACGGGCCACCAGCAGGCAGTACCTGCGCCTGCTCGGATGCGAGGAGGCCAGGGACCGGCCGTGCCGGCGGGATGACGAGCGGAGACGCCACACGGGTATCGGGCCGTGCGGGTGCGGGTCCAAGCAGTTGGTCGACGCTGACGCCGAACATGGCTTCCAGGACCCGGCACTGATCCGGGTAGGGCCTGGTCTTCACGGCGCCGCCGTACCAGCGCTCGAACTGCCGCTTGGAGACCGACAGCCCTGCAAGGCGCGGGTCGGTCTCGGCCTCGGCGAGCCGGGCCGCGGCGCCTTCGAACCGGATCCTGAAGGTCTCGTAGACCTGCCAGTGCCGCTCCAGCGTCAAGACCCGTAAGAGCGTGGGAGTTTCAGCCACCGCAGATCCTCTCCGGTCCCCGTTCGTCTGATTCGACGATAGCCACGAGCGTTCGGCAGGAAACCCCTTCGGCGGCCTTGCGGCCCAGATGACGGCAGCCATGACGGCAGTCATGACGGCAGTCATGACGCACGGCGTCGTCGACCGCTCTCAGTGCCGGAGATGACGACGTGTTCGTGACGGCGGCCACGTCGTATCGGTGCCACAGCCCCCGCGGTCATGCTGAACGGCACTTCGCTTTCCGTGAATCTCCGACAGCGAAGCGTGAGATCGGTAGCTGCGAACGGCAGCGCCGCACGAACCACCCCATCCAGCACTACGTGCACACCGGCTCGCCACTCGGGGGGCCGGCAACGGGAGGGAACCGATGGACAGCACCTTGACCGCTCTGGCTGGGCAGATCGCCCAGCTGGACGCCGTGGACTCCGCCCAGTTGGAGCGGATGCGCCACGAAGCCCTGACCACCCAGGCGCCCTGGAAGGCGGAGTACGGCGCCTACCAGTCCGGCGGCTGGTGGACCACCTCACTCATGAACGCTTCCGGCGACGCCGCCGACGTGACGATCGGCGACTGCGCCGCCCGTCCGACCGGCTTGCTGGGGCAGATGCCGGCCACCGCCGCGTTCTTGGCGGACCTCGGCCTCAACTTCATGTGGGTGCGGCTCGCCCGTCTGGAGGGCAACGCCTTCCTCTGGGAACACCGCGACTACGACGAGCTCGACCAGGTCGAACGGCACCGGCTGCACATCCCGCTGCACACCAACAGCTCGGCGTTCCTAGTCACCAGCGGTACCAAGGTGCACATGGCCGGCGGACGGATCTGGCGGCTCACCCCGACCTACGCGCACGGGGTGTGCAACCTGCTCGGCCCGGCCCGGATCCACCTGATCGCCGACGTGTACGCCGACGACGCTTACCGGCGGCTGGCCCGTCGTCCCGCACTCCACCCGGCGGTCGCGGAGCCGCTGCCCGCCGCCAGCCAGACGGTGCTGGCCGAACGGCTGGAGACCGCCCGCAACATGGCCACCCTGGGCTACACCGAGGCGGCCGAGCGGATGCTGCTTCGGCTCTTCTACACCTACGCCCTGCCCGAGGGCACGGCCTACGACCTGATCGCCGAACTGCACACCTCCCTCGGGAACATGGAGGCCGCGACGCGCTGGGACACGGCCAAGCGCCGCCTCCTCGCCCTCACGGCCTGACCGTCCCCAGCAGCCCGCGCCCGCGATACCCACGCTCCGAAGGGAGAAGCGCATGCCCACCCTCCAACTGGCAGAGATCACCCACGCCAACCGGCCCGCCCAGCTGCCGCTGCTGTCGAAGCTCGCCGACATCCTGGCCACCTCGCCGGCCGTCACCCACCTGATGGTCCGCGGGTCGCTGGCCCACGGCACCGCCGACCGCCTCTCCGACGTCGACTTCGTCGTCGGCGTGCACGACGCCCAGCTGCCGTCCTTCGTCGAGGCCCTCGACGCCCTGATGTCCATCGAGGCCGGGGCCCTGCTGCCCGGATGGCGCGACACGATCGTCGCCGACCTCGGCGGACTCGGAATGGTCTTCCTCGTCCCCGACGACGGCCGACTCCACCAGATCGACCTCTACCTCGCGCCCGCCTCCCGCATCCCGCGCCTGCGGGAGACGGTCAGCACCGCTGTCATCCTCGACCGGACGCCCACGCCGGCGGCCACGCCGGACATCGCGGTCGCAGAGAGCTTCGCCGCCGCCTTCATCGCCCGGCCGCGCACGTGCACCGAGCTGCTGATCGAGCACCTGGTCCTGGCCGTGCTCCTGCACAAGCGGATCAAGCGCGGCCAGCGGTTCGTCGCGTACTCGGAGTGGCACCGGCTGCACACCGCGACGAAGGACCTCATCAAGACCGCCCTCGCGCCGGCCTCGCAGTTCTGGGGCTGGTACCAGCTGCGCGAGGAGATCGCCGTCACCCCGATCGGCCGGGCCTGCCTGGGCGACCTGGACGCGGCGATCAGCGGCCCCGCGATCCCGGAGGGGACCGACGTCAACGCGGCGATCGAACGGGTGCTCGCCCTGGTGGAGCGGGCCTGCCCGCAGGCGCTCGACGGCCTGCACGACGCCATCACCGCCTACCGCACCTACCAGGAACTGGTGTGAACGCACTCCACCTCGCGGGCCCGGCCGCCAGCCGGGCCCGCGAGGGCCTGACCGCCGTCTTCTTCGGTGGCGTCGTCCCCGCCTCCGCCGAGGAGGAGATCCTCGCCGAGGAGATCGGCCGGAGCCTGGCCCAGGCCGGATACCAGCTGCTGCACGGCGGCTACAACGGCCTGATGGAGGCCGCCGCACGCGGAGCCGCCTCCCAGGGCGCCACTGTCACCGCAGTCACCCTGATCGGCAAGCACGACGAGTGGGGCGCGTTCAACCCGCACGCCACCATGTCCGTCCACCTGCCCGACCTCGGCGCCCGGCTCAACCACTACCTGGAGCACGCCAACGTGATCGTCGCCATGGGCGGCGGCGTCGGCACCCTCCACGAACTGACCGCGGCGCTCTACTACGCGACGACCGTCCGCCCCGTGCCGGTCTGCGTTGCCGGGCCGGCGGCCCTTCGCCTACTCGCCTTCCTGCAGGAGGAGAAGTGGCTCTTCGAGACGCCCACCCGGCCCCTCGGCTTCCTGCGTTTCGCCGCGACCGCCGAGGACTTCCGAACCCATCTGGCAACGCTCGACACCAGCCCGATCGGAGGAGCATGACCACCAGTCCGACGCTGGCCGGCCTCGCCGCCCGCCTCGCCGAAGCCGCCTGCGTGAACGCCCCGTTCAAGCTCGCCGACGGGACTCAACTCAGCGCCTACTTCGACGAGTACCGCCTCGCCGCCGACCCCGAGCTGCTGCGCGACACGGCCCGCGCGATGGCCGCCCTCATCCCCGACGACGCCCAGGCGCTGGCCGGCATCGAGCTGGGCGGCGTGCCGCTCGTCGTCGCACTGTCGGCCGCCACCGGACTGCCCGCCGTCTTCCTGCGCCGCCGCCCGAAGGGCTACGGCTCCCGCCGCCAGATCGAGGGTGCCGACATCACCGGCCGCCGCACGGTCCTGGTCGACGACGTCGTCCGCTCCGGAGGCCAACTACTCACCATGGCCCGTACGTTGCGGATGACCGGGGCACCGGTCACCGATGCCGTCTGTGTCCTGGAGCGCCCGCTCGGCGGTCGCATGCTGCTGGCCGAGCACCGCGTCGCCCTCCACTCCCTGCTCACGGAAGCCAACCTGCCCGCCCAGCGGACCGGTGATGCGGCGTGAAGCGGGCCGTCCTCTTCGACCTTGACGGCGTCCTCGTCGACAGCCGAGCCGCCCAACTCACCACGCTGGCCGGGTACGCGACCTCGGCGCTCGACCGGCGAATCACCGTCGCCGACCTACCGTCCGACGCGGCCACCACACCGCGCGAGCAGGTGCTGGCGTACCTCGGCCTGCGGGGAGCAATCAACGAGGAGGGCTGGGACGCGGCCACCGCCACCGCCAGCCTCCACGCCGAGGTCTTCCCCTTCGTCATCGACACCCTTGCCGCGCTCCGGGCTGCGAGCATCGCCACGGGAATCGTGACTCTGCGAAGCCACCGCAGGGTCAACTGGCTTCTCCCGCCTGACGTCCTCGCTCTGATCGACATCGTCGTCTGCTACGAGGACGCCACGCCCAAGCCGGCCCCTGACGGCGTGCTACTCGCCCTGGGGCAGCTCGGCGTTGCGCCGAACAGCGCCGCGTTCGTCGGCGACATGGACGTCGACATCCACGCCGCCCGCGCGGCCGGTGTCACGGCCGTCGGCGCGGGTTGGGGCTTCGCCGGGCCCGAGGCACTCACCGCAGCGGGTGCCGACCTGGTTCTGCCGCACACCACGGAGCTCGCCGACGTACTGCTCCTTCTGGTGGGCGCCGAGCAATCATCCGAGTTCGCCAAGCGATCTTGACGCCGGACCCGCTACTCTGGGTGGTGCAGCCCGTACAGGATCAATGGGTCCACTTCGGGCTGCACCACCTCAGAGCATCGGATCTGGAGTCATGGTCTACACCGTGGGGGCGCGAGCTATCTGCGCCGAGCTGGAGAACTGAGAACCACTCAGTCCTCGTTCTCGGCCCGGCTCGGCGTGTGAACACCCCCCCCACCTCTCCCACGACTCTTCCGTGAGGGCCATACCGCCATGCGCTCGACGCAGATCCGCTCCACCTTCCTGGACTTCTTCACCTCCCGCGGCCACCGCCAGGTCCCTTCCAGCCCGCTGATCCCCTCCGACCCGACCCTGCTGCTGGCCAACGCCGGCATGAATCAGTTCAAGCCCTACTTCCTGGGCGAGGTCACCCTGGAGTACCGCCGCGCCACCACCATCCAGAAGTGCGCCCGGACCTCCGACATCGACAACGTCGGACGCACCAACCGGCACGCCACGTTCTTCGAGATGATGGGCAACTTCTCCTTCGGCGACTACTTCAAGGCCGACGCCATCGCCTTCGCCTGGGAACTCCTCACCGAGGGCTACAACCTGGAGAAGGACCGGCTCTGGATCACCGTCTACGAGGACGACGATGAGGCCGAGCAGCTCTGGCGCAAGATCGGTGTCCCCGCCGACCGCATCCAGCGCCTCGGCATGGAGGACAACTACTGGTCGATGGGCGTCCCCGGACCGTGCGGGCCCTGCTCCGAGGTCAACTACGACCGCGGGCCGGCCTTCGGCCGCGAGGGCGGCCCCGCCGTCGACGGCGAGCGGTACATGGAGATCTGGAACCTCGTCTTCATGCAGTACCAGCGCGGCGAGGGCGATAAGAAGGGCAACTTCCCGATCCTCGGCGAACTCGCCCAGCAAAGCATCGACACCGGCCTCGGTCTCGACCGCCTCGCCACGATCCTCCAGGGCGTCGAGAACGTCAGCGGCACCGATCTGCTCCTCCCGACGCTCAAGACCGTCCAGGAACTCGCCAGACGCGACTACCCCGGCAGCAGCGAACAGAAGGTCTCCTTCCAGGTCGTCACCGAGCACGCCCGCTCAATCGCCTACCTCATCGCCGACGGCGTCCTGCCCGCCAAGGACGGCCGCGGCTACGTCCTGCGCCGCCTGATGCGCCGCGCGATCCGCCACGCCCGCATGCTCGGCATCGACGGCCCGGTCCTCCAGGCCGCAACCGCGAGCGTCGTCGGCAACCTCGGCGACGTCTGGCCCGAGCTGACCGCCCAGTCCGCGCTGATCGAGCAGGTCGTCACCGCCGAGGAGGAGTCCTTCACCCGCACCCTCACCCAGGGCACCCGGCTGCTGGACGCCGCCATCACCCACACCCGCAGCGTCGGCTCCACCTCCCTCGCCGGGGACACCGCCTTCGAGTTGCACGACACCTACGGCTTCCCCGTCGAGCTGACCATCGAGGCCGCCCGCGACGCCGGGCTCACCGTCGACGAGGACCGCTTCGCCAGCCTGCTCACCGAGCAGCAGCAGCGCGCCAAGGCCGGCGGCAAGGCCAAGACCGCCGAGGCCCTGCGCCGCCAGGACGCCTACCGCGAACTGTCCGCCCGCCACGGCCGCACCGAATTCGTCGGCTACGACCGCCTCACCACCGAGACCACCGTCCTCGGCCTGATCTCCGACGGCACCGTCGTGCCCGGAGCCGACCAGGGCAGCACCGTCGAGCTGGTCCTCGACCGCAGCCCGTTCTACGCCGAGTCCGGCGGTCAGGTCGGCGACACCGGCACCATCCACACCGCCGACGGCGCCGTCCTCAAGGTGCTCGACACCAAGCTCGGCCTGGAGGGCTTCCATGTCCACACCGTCCGGGTCCTCGAAGGCGAGATCCGCAACGGCCAGCCAGCCGAGGCCATCGTCGACGGCACGCGCCGGGACGCCGTCGCCCGCTCCCACTCCGCCACCCACGTGCTGCACGCCATGCTCCGCCGCACCCTCGGCAACCACGCCCGCCAGCACGGCTCCCTCGTCGACGCCGGACGGCTCCGCTTCGACTTCGCCCACTTCTCCGCCGTCGACCCCACCCAGCTCGCCGGCATCGAGTCCCTGGTCAACGACCACCTTCTCGACGACCCCGAGGTCCGCATCTGGCACGCCTCCCGCGCCGACGCGGAGGCCGCCGGAGCGACGGCCTTGTTCGGCGAGAAGTACGGCGACCATGTCCGCATCGTCGACATCGGCGACTTCTCCCGCGAACTGTGCGGCGGCACCCACGTCGGCCACGGCTCCAACGCCGGCCCCGTCCGCATCCTCGGCGAAGCCTCCATCGGCTCCAACCTCCGCCGAATCGAAGCCCTCACCGGCCGCGACGCCCTCAACTACTACGACAGCGAACGCCGCCTCCTCGAAGAACTCTCCTCCCTCCTCGGTACCCGCCCCAAGGACGCCCCCGAAGCCCTGCGCAAGCGCCTCGACGCCCTCACCAGCGCCCAGCAGGAACTCAGCCGCCTCAAGGACGCCGAACTGCGCGACCAGGCCCACCGGCTCGCCGCGTCCGCCATCGCTGTCACAGGCGGCCGAGTCATCACCGAGAGGCTGACCGGCCTCAGCCCGGAGGATCTCCGCCACCTCGCCGGCGAGACCGCAGCCCTCCTCGCCCCCGACCGCGCCGTCGTCGTCCTCGGCAGCGAACACCAGGGCAAGGCCCTACTCGCCGCCGGGATCACCCGCGCCCTCCACGAGGCCGGCACCCAGGCCAGCCAGATCCTCTCCCCCGCAGCCCGCGCCGTCGGAGGTGGAGCCGGCGGCAAGGGAGCCGTCGCCAGCGCCGGAGGACGCCGTACCGAAGCCCTCGACGAGGCCCTCGCCATCGCCGCCCAGGAGGCCGCACAGCACCTCGACCGGTAGCAGCCCCACGACCGAGAACAGCGCTCGGCGGCCGCGTCCCCAATTTGGGGACGCGGCCGCAGGCCTTCCGTATCCGGCGGTCAGCCTGCAGGCAGGGCCTTCAGAAGAACGACGCTCTCGTAGTTGGTCACATCCCACCGCCAGGTGCCGATCGGGTCGTATCCCCGTCGGCGGTACCAGCCGACCAACTCGATCGCCTCGACCGACGTATCGATGACCACCTCGGTCGCCCCGAGAACAGCGATACGCTCCTCCGCCAGGGCCAACAGCCGTTGCCCAAGACCCGTCCCCCGGTACGCGGGATCCACCGCCAGTTGCCAGAACGAGCCCGCTCCAGCCGGGGCCGGGTACCCGTCCGGCGCCTCATACGGAGCCGCCAATGTTACGGTTCCCGCCAGCGCAGTCCCCCGCAGCGCCAGCCAACACTCGCCCCTTTCCAGTCGGCTGGCCGTGTCTTCGATCGACTGGTAGGAGGCAAAGAAGACTCGCCCTGCAGCAGCGTGATCGGAGTAGGCGCGGTGAAGCAGGCGTGTCAGATCCTCGACGGAGTCACCTTCTATGAACCGTCTCGCTATCACATTGTCAAGTGTCGGCCGGGCAGTAACAGGCCGCCCGTTGGTCATCGGATCCTGGTCCCTCTTACCCGCATCCGGCCACGTTCAACTGTCGCCGAGCGGTCCATCCCCTTCCGGCGGTACTGATACAAGCCCGCGCGGGGCTACCCCATGGCGCAGCTCGGTCGAGGTCGGCGTCGGTCCACAGCAGGGTGAGTACCTCGCCTGCTGCAGACCCAGGACGAGCGCAAAGATCATCAGGCCGAGCTGAGGCGATCGCTCGCCGTCGCGAGAAGCGGTCTGCACCTCTTTCACCCTCGCCGGCGGTCGTCCCACCCAACTGGTGGAGGCGCCGCTGCGGCTGCCACGAGAGCTCCCTCACCTGGATCGGTACCCGCTCACACAATCACTTCGGCCGCAGGCCTCACGTCGCACCGATAGAGTCGGGTAGCTGGCTGATGATGGCACAACGGAGGGTGTTACGTGGCACTCAAGAAGTCCGACCTATACAGCTCCCTGTGGAGCAGCGCCGACGAGCTCCGTGGCTCCATGGACGCCAGCCAGTACAAGGACTACGTTCTGACGTTGCTCTTCGTGAAGTACGTCTCGGACAAGGCCAAGGCTGACCCGTACGCGCTCATCGCGGTCCCCGAGGACGGGTCTTTCGATTATCTGATCACACTCAAGGGCAAGTCCGACATCGGCGAGAAGGTCAACGTCGCGATCCGCAAGCTCGCCGAGGCCAACAGCCTTCAGGGCGTCATCAACAACGCTGACTTCGATGACCCGACCAAGCTCGGCTCAGGCAAGGACCTTCAGGACAAGGTCTCCAACCTCATCGGCATCTTCCAGGACATGGACTTCTCTGGTTCGAAGGCGGAGGGAGACGATCTTCTCGGCGACGCCTACGAGTACCTGATGCGTCACTTCGCGACGCAGTCCGGCAAGAGCAAGGGGCAGTTCTACACACCGGCCGAGGTCTCGCGTGTCATGGCGCAGCTCCTTCAGATCACGGCTGGCACCCCGAAAGCGACGACAGTCTATGACCCAACCTGCGGATCGGGCTCCTTGCTGATCAAGGTTGCCGACGCCGCCCCGAACGGCCTGACCATCTATGGCCAGGAGAACGACAATGCCACCTGGGCGCTCGCCCGGATGAACATGATCCTGCACGGCAACGAGACGCACGAGATTGTCCAGGGCAATACCCTCTCTGATCCCAAGTTCCGTCAAGGTGACAAGCTCGAGACATTCGACTACCTGGTCGCTAACCCGCCGTTCTCGGTGAAGACGTGGAAGAACGGGTTCGAGAAGGACTACGGTCGCTTCGACGGATACGCCTGGCCGCCGGACAAGAACGGCGACTACGCCTTCTTGCTACATATGGTCAAGTCGCTCAAATCGACCGGCAAGGGCGTGGTCGTTCTTCCGCACGGTGTGCTCTTCCGTGGCAACACTGAAGCTACCATCAGAACCGAGTTGATCAAGCGGAGGCTCATCAAGGCCGTCATCGGCCTGCCAGCGAACCTCTTCTACGGCACGGGCATCCCAGCGTGCCTCCTCGTCCTCGACAAGAAGGATGCCCAGGCGAGAACCGGCATCTTCATGATCGATGCATCCAAGGGCTTCGAGAAGGACGGGCCGAAGAACCGCCTCCGCCCCCGTGACATGCATAAGATCGTCGACGCCTTCGTCAATCAGAGGAACATCGACCGCTACTCGCGCATGGTGCCGTTGAGCGAGATTTCCGACCCCAAGAACGACTACAACCTCAACATCTCGCGCTACATCGATAGCTCCGAGCCCGAGGACGTCCAGGACCTGCACGCCCACCTGCAGGGCGGCATCCCAAACCACGACCTCGACGCCCTGCAGCCATACTGGGACGCCTTCCCTAGCCTGCGGGCAGAGCTCTTCAAGCCGCTTCGCGACGGATACTCGGAACTTACCGTCGACAAGGCTGCCATCCAGGTCAAGGTCACCGGCTCGAGCGAGTATCAGGCGTTTGTGAAGGATACTGCCGACACGGTAGCCAATTGGTGGGCCACCAAGCGCGAGGTGCTAGCAGGCATCACCAGTGCGACCCGGGCCAACGACTTGATCCATGACGTCTCTGAGGCCCTCCTCGACGCCTTCCGTCCGCGCCCGCTGATCGACGAGTACGGCGTGTACGAGCAGCTGATGAGCTACTGGAACGCCTCCATGCACGACGACGTCGCGCTCATCGTCAGCTCAGGCTGGGAGGACGCAGCGAAGCCTCGACTGGCTCGTACCTGGAAGGACAAGAACAACAAGACCAAGTACGAGGATGCCCACATCATTACCGGAACCCGTGCGGACGCCAAGCGCTGGGTAATGGACCTCATCCCACCCGAGTACGTGATCGCGCGATTCTTCCCGAACGAAAAGGCCGAGCTCGATGCGCTCATCGCCGAGCAGGAGATCGCATCACAGGAAATCGAGGAGTTCACCGAGGAGCACGCCGTCGAGGACGGCCTACTCTGGGAAGCTGTCGAGGACAACAAGATCACCAAGGCGCTAGCGACCGCTCGGCTTCGAGCGGCGAAGCATGAGGGTGCTGAGCCCGAAGAACTCCAGGCCCTTCAGCACGTGATCAAGCTGTTCGAGGCGGAGGCTGCTGCCAAGAAGGCAGTCAAGGAGGCGACTACCAAGCTCGACCAACTCACCCTTGCGCGCTACCCGAAGCTCACGACCGACGACATCCAGTCGTTGGTCATCGACGACAAGTGGCGCGGCACGATCAGCGGTCGAATCGGCACAGAACTAACCTCCCTCGGTCAGATGCTGGTGGTCCGTCTTCGGGTGTTGGCTGAGCGCTACGAAGTGACTGTGAAGGAACTAGAGTCGACGGTCGATGAACTCGGGCAGAAGGTAATGGCACATCTGTCAGTCCTGGGAGTGGAGGGTTGATGACCGCGCTCGGCCGCTACCTGATTCGTCCACCGCGCTACGGCATTGGTGCTGCGGCGGTGCCACACCGTGCGGATCTACCGACCTACCTCCGCATCACAGACATCGACGATTTCGGACGCTTCCGCCCGAACCCAGTCGTTAGTGTCGACTCCCAGTTGAGCCGTAACTATCTCTTGCAGGACGGCGACCTTGTTATCGCGCGAACGGGGGCAAGCGTCGGTAAATCCTATCGCTACCGCTCCTCCGATGGCGAGCTGGTATTCGCCGGATTCCTGGTGGCGATTCGCCCCGATTATCAGCGCCTCGATCCCAGATATCTCGCATACTTCCTGCAATCGAAGCGCTACTGGGACTGGATTGGTTCAGAATCCACGCGTAGCGGACAGCCGGGCGTGAATGCCCAGCAAATCGCCCGACTTGGTATCGAGGCACCGACTATCGCTGAGCAGCGTGCCATCGCTGATATGCTCGGAGCCGTCGACGACCTGATCGATTCGCTCGAGCATCTGATCGCGAAGAAGCGCGACATCAAGCGGGGCTTGATGCAGCAACTGCTCGTCGGCCAGACCAGACTCCCGGGATTCGATGCCAAGTGGCGAGAGGTGTTGCTCGGAGAGCACGTTTCATATCTTCGGACGGTCGCCCTGTCGCGTGATCAGCTGGACTCGGAATCACCCCTCCGTTATCTCCATTACGGCGATATTCATACTCGGTCGGACGTTCGCCTCGACGCAGCGGTTGAGTCGATGCCGCGTGCATCTGCTCGGCTCGCTGGGCGTGCTGGTCGCCTGCTGCCTGGCGACCTCGTCTTTGCCGACGCCTCGGAAGACGCCGCTGGAGTCGGGAAGTCGCTTGAGATTTCGGCTGTGCCGCCGGAGGGCGTGGTCGCTGGCCTGCACACGATCGCTGCACGCTTCGACAAAAGTGTGCTTGCGGACGGCTTCAAAGCATATCTACAGTTCATCCCTGCGTTCCGCGAGTCGTTGCTCCGTCTCGCCGCTGGCACTAAGGTGCTTGCGACGACGCGGAGCTACATCTCGAGCATCCGGCTGCTGGTTCCGGATGTCGAAGAGCAGATGGCGATCACAGCAATTCTCTCTGACTCCGACGCCGAGATCGCCGCCCTCGATCGCCGACTAAAGTCTGCGCGATCGATCAAGGCCGGTATGATGCAGAAGCTGCTCACCGACCGAACCCGCCTTCACGTGGAGGCAGCCTCATGAGCTCCGTCGGCCAGCGGGAACGCGAGACTCAGAAGCGCGTCATTGCACTCTTCCGCGACCGTCTCGGGTACAAGTACGGCGGCAACTTGGAGGACCGGGACAACAGCAACGTCGACGAGGCACTGCTCCGTCAGAGCCTGCTCGCACGCGGAGTAGGGGAGGAGCTCGTCAATCGTGCTGTTCAACAGCTACTGACAGCGGCTTCTCTCGGTACCGGCCAGTCGCTCTATAACGCCAACCGCAAGGTTTACGACCTTTTGCGCTACGGCGTGAAGGTCAAACGCAACGTCGGCGAGAACTTCGAGACCGTCTGGCTCATCGACTGGGCCAACCCCGAAACGAACCATTTCCTCGTCGCGGAAGAGGTCACGATCAGGGGCGAGCACACCAAGCGCCCCGACATCGTGCTCTACGTCAACGGCATCGCCCTCGGCGTCATAGAGCTCAAGCGCTCGTACGTTAGCGCCAGCGAGGGCATCCGCCAGAACATCGGCAACCAAAAGCAGCACTTCGTGCGACCGTTCTTCACGACGATCCAACTGCTGTTCGCCGGCAACGACGTGGAGGGCATGCGCTATGGCGTCATCGAGACGCCAGAGAAGTACTGGCTGGAGTGGAAAGAGCCAGGGGGGGAGCTGAGCCCGCTCGACCGCTCATTGATGCAGATGTGCTCCAAGGAACGCTTCCTGGAGCTCGTTCACGATTTCATCGTCTTCGACTCGGGTGTAAAGAAGGTCGCTCGTCACAACCAGTTCTTCGGCGTCAAGGCAGCGCAGGAGCGCGTCGGCTCCCGCGAGGGCGGCATCATCTGGCACACTCAGGGCTCGGGCAAGAGCCTGACCATGGTCTGGCTCGCGAAGTGGATCCAGGAGAACCAGACCGACCCCCGCGTACTCATCATTACCGACCGCACTGAGCTCGACGAGCAGATCGAGAAGGTGTTTGGCGGCGTCAACGAGAAGATTATCCGCTCGCGCTCGGGCGCCGAGATGATCACTCTCCTCAATCAGAGCCATCCATGGCTCATGTGCTCGCTGGTTCATAAGTTCCGCGGTTCGGACGACGACTCATCGCGTGACTCTGACGCTGAGGACTTCATCAAGGAACTGACCGCAACGATCCCGGCCGACTTCAGGGCCAAAGGCAACCTTTTCGTCTTTGTCGACGAGGCACATCGAACGCAGAGCGGCAAGATGCACCGCGCCATGAAGCAGCTCCTGCCGGAAGCGATGTTCATTGGCTTCACGGGTACGCCGCTGCTCAAGGCCGACAAGATGACAAGCATTGAGACATTCGGCTCGTTCATCCACACCTACAAGTTCGACGAGGCTGTCCGAGACGGCGTCGTGCTGGACCTTCGTTACGAGGCCCGCAACATCGACCAGGAGCTCAAGGGAGCTTCCCATGTCGATAAGTGGTTCGACCTCAAGACCAAGGGCCTCACAGATCTTTCCAAAGCGCGCCTCAAGAAGAAGTGGGGCACGATGCAGAAGGTCGTCTCGGCCAAGTCTCGTGCCGAGATGATCGTCCAGGACATCCTCATGGACTTCGCGCGGGAGCCGCGCCTGATCTCCGGTCGCGGCAACGCCATGCTGGTCGGCGACAGCGTGTACCAGGCGTGCAAGTTCTACGAGCTCTTCGTCCAGGCAGGCTTCACGGGCAAGGTCGCTATCGTCTCCAGCTACGTCCCCAGCGCCACCGCGATCTCCAAGGAAGACGCCGGCGAAGGCGACAATGAGGAACTCCGCAAGTACGGTATCTATCGGCAGATGCTGGCCGACTACTTCAACGAGCCCGCCGACAAGGCAGTGCTGCGGATCGAGGAGTTCGAGAAGGACGTCAAGCGGCGCTTCGTTGAGGAGCCCGGCCAGATGCGGTTGCTCATCGTAGTCGACAAGCTGCTGACCGGCTTCGACGCGCCCAGCGCCTCATACCTTTACATCGACAAGAAGATGCGCGATCACGGCCTATTCCAGGCCATCTGTCGCGTTAACCGGCTCGATGGCGACGACAAGACCTACGGCTACGTCATCGACTACCGTGACCTCTTTAATTCCCTTGACAAGGCCATTACCGACTACACCTCCGAAGCGCTCGACGGCTACGCCAAGGAAGACATCGAGGGCCTGCTCGAGGACCGCATCCAGCAGGAACGCGAGGACCTCGACGTGGCCTTGGAGAAAATCCGAGCTCTCTGTGAACCCGTTGCCCCGCCCAAGGGCACGCTCGAGTACCAGCGCTACTTCGTCTCGACCGTTCCTGGCGATGTCGACCAGATCAAGGACAATGAACCTAAGCGCGTCGAGCTCTACAAGTCGGTGGCGACCCTCGTCCGGGCCTACGGGGCCCTCGCCAATGACATGGAACGCGCTGGCTACAGCGCCGCTGAAGCCAAAGTAGTCAAGAACGGCGTCGCCCACTACGTCGCTGTGAAGAACGAGGTTGAGGTCGGTGCCGGCGAGAACATCGACATGAAGCAGTTCGAAGCGGGCATGCGCTCGCTCCTGGACACCTACATCCAGGCAGACCCAGTAGAGCAGGTAGCCACGTTCGAGAAGGGTCTCGTCCAGCTGATCGTCGAGCGTGGAGCTGATGCCATCGATACTCTGCCCGAGGGCATCAAGAACAACCCCGAGGCGGTCGCAGAGACAATCATCAACAACGTGCGCAAGACGATCGTCGACGAGCGGGCCATGAACCCAAAATACTACGACCGCATGTCGCAACTCCTCGACGCCATCATAGAGCAGCGACGCGAATCGGCAATCGAGTACGCCGACTACCTCGCTAAACTCCTTGAGCATGCGGAGAAGGTGGGGAAGGCCGAGTCGGAATCTGACATCACCTATCCGGACTGGGCAAGCACGGCCGCTCGTCGTGCGCTTTTCGATTTCACTTGGCCGTCCGAGCTCAAGATAAGTGTTGAGAATATTTACGGCGTCATCCAGAACGTCAAGGAGCATGGATGGGCCGGCAACCCGATCAAGGAACGAGCGTTGGCCCGGGCGCTTCACCAGGTATTCCCCAACGCCATTGATGACCAGACGATGGTGCGACTCATTGCGCAGCTCAAGGAGCATGATGAGTACCGCTAGCGCCTACCTGACAATCGCAGACGTTAGTGTCGATGTCATCTACAAGAACATCAAGAATCTGCACATCTCGGTCTATCCACCGGCCGGCCGCGTGCGGGTGGCTGCGCCCGAGCGCACTAACGAGGACACCATTCGGCTCGCAGTCGTGCAGCGGCTCCCGTGGATCAAGCGCCAACGCGATCAACTCCAGAACGCCGTGCGGCAGAGCAGGCGCGAGATGGTTTCCGGAGAGACCCACTACGTCTGGGGGCGGCGGTACCTTCTGGATGTCTCGCTCACGAGCGGCAACTACAGCGTCAAGCCCAAGGGCAACACGCTCTGGGTAGTCACGCCAGAAGGAGCCGATCCTGAGACCCGCAGAGCAGCATTGGAACGCTGGTATCGCCGTGAGCTCAAGGCAGCGGTTCCAGCTTTGCTTACGAAGTGGCAGCCCGTCATCGGCGTCGAAGCTGAGAAGTTCGTCGCACGTCGAATGAAGACAAAGTGGGGCACATGTGTGACCCATGCGCGAACCATCTGGCTCAACCCCGAGCTCGCAAAGAAGAACCCCCGATGCCTGGAATACATCGTCGTCCACGAGTTGACCCACCTGCTGGAGCGGGGACACGGTGAGCGCTTTGTTGCCCTGATGGACCAGTTCCTCCCCGACTGGCGGGCCCGACGTGACGAACTGAACGAGGCACCTTTGGCGGACGAGGACTGGGCGTAAGTCGACGTCGACTTGGCTCGTCAGGCACTGGGTACCGGCAGCCTGACGACCTGCTTCCGCAGAGTGCCCGCTACGGGTGTGACCTCTCGGTCAGGGCGCAGAACCGAAACCCTCCCTGGCCGCCTTGGACGACCTGGCTCGGCAGGGCCTGGTCTCAGTTGTGGTCTCATTCACCCCCGTCCGACCAGGTTCAGCCTCTACCCAGCGGTCCGCTCCGCCGCAGGTCGGGACGGGTGTGAACTCCGGCGGACGGCGTTCGGGAGAATTGGAAAGCGTGTTGGGGGCAACCCCTCACGAGTTCGAATCTCGTATCCTCCGCCTGATCGAAGGCCCGGACCGCAGCACGCGGTCCGGGCCTTCGTCGTTCGGTCAACGGGCCGCTGCCATCTGTTTCGGTGCGGACGGCAGGGCCTTGAGGCGGCTGACCGGGGAGAGCACCAGGCCGATGACGACAGCGGCGGAGCCGGCGGCGGCCACGGTCAGGGCTCCTCGGGCGCCGAGTTGGCCGGTGAGCAGGCCGGCGGAGAGACCGCCCAGGGCGCCGCCGCCGAACAGCAGGGTCCGGAACGCGGCGGTCATCCTTCCCATCATCGACTGGGGCGTCGCGGCCTGGCGGAGGCTGACGATGATGACCCCGGCCACGCCGAGGCCCAGGTAGGTGGTGAAGAAGGACAGCACGAACATCCCGATCATCACTGGTCGCGGCCCAGTGGCGGAGGGGATCAGGGTCGGGCCGAGCAGCAGGGCGGACTGGGCGACCAGGTAGACGCGGCCGAGTGGGAACCGGGCGATGACCTTCCGCGAGATCAGCGCGCCGATCAGGCCGCCGACGGAGGCGGTCGCGAAGACGGCGCCGAGGGTCGTCGAGCCGAGGTGGAGGTCGTGGGTGCCGTAGAGGAGGAACATCGTCCACGTCGTGATCATCGAGAAGTTGCAGCAGAAGCCGATCAGCGCGAGGGCCCGCAGCACGCTGTCCTGCATGACCCAGCCGAGGCCGTCCTTGAGCTCGCGCCACAGGTGCCGTTCGGCGACTGGTTCGGGGCGCGGCTCGGGCGTGCGGATCAGCAGCAGTGAGACGACGGACACCGCGTAGGAGCAAGCGTCGACGACCAAGGCCACTGGGGCGCTCAGCGCGGACACCAGGACGCCGGCCAGTCCGGGCCCTGCCACGTCGGCGGCGGAGGAGCCGGTGCTCATCCTGGCGCTGGCCTCGACGTAGTGGCCGGGGCTCTTCACGAGCACCGGCACGTACGACATCCAGCTCACGTCGAACACCACCGACGCGATGCCGACCGTGCAGGCAATCACCATCAGCACGGGCAGATTGAGCGCGTGGCACCAGTACAGCACCGGTATCAGGCCGAGCAGGAGCAGCCGGACCAGATTGGCGCCGAGCATGACCGGCCGCCGCCGGCGCCGGTCCGCCCAGACGCCGATCACCAGGGCGAGCCCGAGGTAGGGGACGAGTTGCAGGAAGCGCAGCAGCCCGACCTGCTCGTCGGTCGCGCCGAACGCGCCGATGGCGGTCAGCGGGAGTGCGAGGTTGGTCACCTGGGTGCCGAGCAGCGAGACCGTCTCCCCCAACCAGAACCGGAGGAAGTCGCCGTTGTGCCAGAGGCTTTGGTGCGGTGCGACCGTGGCGTCGGGTGCGGTCGAGGTCTGCGTCATCGGGCGCTCCTCACCAGTTCGGCGACCGCGTCGGCCACCGCAACGACCTCGTCCTCGGTGTTGTAGTAGTGCGGCGACAGGCGCAGGCACCACTCCACGTCCTTGTCGGCGGAGTCGTGCTGGGCGAACTCCCGGTAGCTGAGTGCCGAGTTGATGCCGCGTGCGTCCGTCGCCGCCTTGAACGGCTCCGCCTCCCATCCCTCGATCGCGAAGGTGACCAGCGCGGCAGGGGCCGGCCCCCGGTCCAGCGTCCGGACGCCGGGTACGGCAGCGAGGTGCTCGCGCAGCCTGCCGGCCAGGACCGGGGTGCACCGGGCGATCGAATCCAGGCCGACCCGCAGCGCGTACCGGACGGCGGCGGCGCAGCCGAGCACGGTGGCGTACGGGAACTCCCACTCCTCGAACCGGGCGGCCGTGTCGACAGGGCGGTAGTAACCGGGGGCGACCCAACGCGCGCCGTGCATGTCGATGTGCAGCGGCTCGTACCCGGCGGCGAGCGCCCGGTCGGAGACATAGAGGAAGCCCGAACCGCGTGGCCCGCGCAGGAACTTGCGGCAGGTGGCGGTGAGCAGGTCGCAGCCGGTCTCCTCGACGTCGACGGGGTACTGGCCGACCGACTGGCAGGCGTCGACCAGGTACAGCAGGTCGAGCTCGCGGCAGTGCCGGCCGATCTCGGCGACCGGCTGCACCAGGCCGGAGTTGGTGGGCACGTGCGTGACGGCGACCAGGCGCGGGCGGTGAGCGCGCATCAGCGCGGCCATGGTGTCGACGTCGACGCCGCTGCCGTCCGGATGGTCGGGGGCGTGCACGATCCGGACGCCGTGGCGTTTGCGCAGCGCGAGGAACGCGATCTGGTTGGAGACGAAGTCGTTGCGGGTGGTGAGGATGACGTCTCCGGGGCGGAAGTCGATCGCGGAGAGGGCCTTGGTGTAGGCGTGGGTCGCGCTCGCGGCGAAGGCGATGTTGCCCGGACCGGTGCCCAGGAGCTCGGCGAGCGAGGCGTGGAAGTCGGCGACCTCGGCGGCCCGCGCGGCAGATGCCTCGTACCCGCCGATGGCCGCTTCCAGTCGGAGGTGGTCGAGCATCGCCTGGAGTACCGGACGCGGCATCAGCCCGGCGCCGGCGTTGTTGAAGTGGATCACTGACTCACAGCCGGGGGTGTCGGCCCGGAGGGCGGTGAGGTCCAGGAGCGGTTCCGTGCTGCAACCGAAAGCGCTATTCTCATTTTTCATGTATGACGGTAGCAGTACCGAGACTCTGGTGGCGATCCTCCGGAACGAGATCGCTCGGCTCGCCCCGGGCGATCGCCTGCCCAGCAGCCGCGATCTGATCACACGTCACGGCGTCGGACCGGTCACCGTCTCCCGGGCCATCGCGCTCTTGGCCGCCGAGGGGGCGGTCGTCACCCGACCGGGCAGCGGGACCTACGTCGCCGCCCGCCGACCGCAGGCCGTCGGCGGCGATCCTGACACCTCCTGGCAGGCGGTCGCCCTGGCCGGCCGCCAGCCCCTCCCGGCACCCTCCGCCGAGCAGTCCGGCACACCGGCGGTCGGCACCATCGCGCTGTCCGGCGGCTACCTGCACGAGAGCCTCCAACCCACCCGACTGCTGGGCGGCGCCCTCGCCCGGGCCGCCCGCCGCCCCGACGCCTGGCACCGCGCCCCAGCGGCCGGTCTGTCCACTCTGCGCACAGTCTTCGCCCGCCAGGCCGGCGGCGACGTCGACTCCGAGGACGTCCTGGTGACCGGGGGCGGACAAGGAGCGCTGTCCATGCTGTTCCGCGCCGTCGCGGCGCCCGGGGCTCCGGTCCTGGTCGAGTCACCGACGTACCCCGGTGCGCTCGCCGCCGCCCGCGCCGCCGGCCTACGACCGGTGCCCGTGCCGATGGACGACCAGGGCCTGCGCCCCGACCTGCTCGCCGACGCCTTCGCCATGACCGGCGCCCGGCTGCTCTACTGCCAGCCCACCTTCCACAACCCCACCGGCACCGTCCTCGCCCCCGATCGACGCCGACAGATCGTCGACGTCGCGCGTGCTGCCGGAGCCTTCCTCATCGAGGACGACTTCGCCCGCCATCTCGGCCACGGCCGCCCGGTACCGCGCCCGCTGGTCGCCGACGACCGCGACGGCACGGTCATCCACGTCACCTCGCTGACCAAACCCGCCTCGCCCAGCCTGCGGATCGGCGCCGTCATCGCCCGGGGCCCGATCATGCAGCGGCTGCTCGGCATGCGACGGGTCGACGACTTCTTCATCGCCCGCCCCCTCCAGGAGGCCGCGGTCGAACTTCTCAGCACTCCCGCGTGGGACCGCCACCTGCGCAGTCTGGCCACCGCGCTGCGCCACCGCTGCGCCGGCCTGGCCGACGCCGTCGCCCGCCAACTCCCCGACTGGACCCTTCTGTCCGTGCCGGAAGGCGGGCTGCACCTGTGGGTCCAGCTTCCCCCCGGCCTCACGGAGGCGGCCGTCGCGGAGGCGGCCACGGCCCACCGGGTCACAGTCAACCCGGGCCACCACCACTTCCCGGCCGAACCACCCGCCGCCCACCTGCGCCTCGGCTTCGCCGCCGCTGCCGACCCTGCCGACCTCGCCGAAGCCGCCGCCCGCCTCACCGCCGCGGCCCGACAGTGCGCGCCGACACCTGGCTGACTCCGCGGCTATCCCCGCCGATCCCACCCGTGGTCTCAATTCTGGTCTCATTCACCCCCGTCCAGCTGGGTCCGGAGCCTGAGTCTCAATCCACTCCGCCGCAGGTCAGAACAGTGGAAAACCCCGGCGGACGCCGTTCGGGAGAATGGGAAAGCGTGTTGGGGGCAACCCCTCACGCGTTCACATCTCGTATCCCCGCCTCGATCGAGAGCCCGGACCGTCTCGCACGGTCCGGGCTCTCGTCCTTCCTTCCCCCGTTGGTACGTCATCCTTGTATTCCCGGCCGACCGCGGCAGGGCATGGATGTCCTCCTACGTGGTGAGGTGCCCCATCAGCAGGAAGATCGGATCGGCACTGGCCACTTGGCTGCGCGGTCTGGACGCGGCTGAGTTGGAGCGGGTCCTGGCGGCGCGCCCGGATGCCGTGTCGGCTCCGGAGCCGCGGTCGGTCGGTGAGCTGGCGGACCGGCTCCAGCGTCCGGCCTCGGTGGCGCTGGCCCTCCCCCGGCTTGCGCTGCCGTGCCTACAGGTGGCGGAGGCCCTCGCCGCGCTGACGGCCGTGTCACGGGACGATCTGGCGGGCCTGCTGAACGCGACGCGAGGTGACCGCGCCCACGCATTGGATGCCGTCTTGGAGACGCTCGCCGATCGCGCCCTGGTGTGGCCGGGCAACGACGGGCTGTTGCACATGGCGGCGCCGCTGCGGAACGCGTGGGATTCGCCCCTGGGGCTCGACGCACCTCTCATGCAACTGCTCGCGGGCTCGAACTCCGACGAGCTGGGGCGCGTGCTGACGAAACTCAATGTCAAACCGGCCGCCAACAGAAAAGAGATGCGACTGGCGGCGCTGGTCGACCATCACAGCGATCCGGCTCGGGTCGCCGCGCTGGTGGCCACGGCGCCCGTAGCGTCCCGGGAACTCCTTGAGCGACGGGCGCACGAGGCTCCGGCGCGACCGGGCTTCATCATGTTCGGGGCTCCGCAAGCCGGCCCCAAGCCCGGCGAACAATGGGCGGTGGAGCGAGGGCTGTTGATCCGGGACCGTCACTGGCCCGGGTCGGCCCGCATGCCCGCGGAAGTGGCACTCGCACTGCGCGGTTCGGACTGGCACGCCCCCTTTACTCCCGTCCCGCCCGACGTGCGGTCGGCGCCGGTCATCGTCTCGGACATCGAACGGGAAGCCACGGCCGCCTTGATGGCGTTCGCAGCCCATGCCGTGTCCGTCCTGGGGGTGTGCGCCGCCGCTCCCCCGGCTCGGCTGAAGGCCGGCGGGGTCGGCGCCCGAGAACTGTCCCGGATCGGCAGAGCGGCGCGGTGCGACGAGATCCTGGTACGTCTCGTGCTGGAGACAGCGAGCGCGGCCGGGCTACTGGCCCGGGATGGCGACCGGGTCGCGGCGACCGCCGCCTACGACACCTGGGCCGAGCAGGAACCCGCTGACCAACTCGCCGTGCTGCTCAAGGCATGGTGGGCGCTCCCCCTGACACCCGGCGGGAGCCGCGACGAGGACGGAAAAGCTCTGCCAGTGCTCGCCGGAGCACCGCCCTGCGGAGGCTGCGTGCAGGCCCGACACGGGCTGCTCGCGGCCGCGTCGCAGCTCCCAGTCGGCGAAGGCGCAGCGAACTCAGCGGACCTGGGGACGCTGCTCGTGTGGCTCCGCCCGCTCGCCGACGAACTCCCCCAAGACGCCACGCCGTTCGCCACCTTGATCCAGGAGGCGGAACTGCTCGGCGCGCTCGCCCTCGGGGCCGTCTCCCCGATCGGGGCCGCTCTGGTCTCCGGCGACGCCGAAGCCCTGAACGACGCCTGCCGGCGACTGCTGCCCGCCGCCAGCGGGACCGCCCGCTTCGGCAGCGATCTCACGGCCGTGGTCGCCGGCACGCCGTCTGCGCACCTCCTCGCGCTGCTGGACTCCGTCGCGGACCGGGAGACCGCCGGTGCGGCGTCCGTATGGCGGTTCAGCCCGGAAAGCGTCCGCCGCGCCCTCGACTCCGGCCTCACCCCCGACACCCTCACAGCCGACCTGGCAACCATCGCCATCGAGTCGCTTCCCCAGCCGCTGTCGTACCTGATCCACGACACCGCGCGCAGCCACGGTCGGGTGCGCGTCGTCTCCGCGGCCTGTGTGATCCACGGCGAGGAGCCCGCCCTCCTCGCCGAACTGGCCGCCCATCGCAAGCTCTCCCAGCTCGGCCTGCGGCAACTGGCACCAACGGTGCTGATCAGCCGAACCCCGTGGGACAAGACGCTCGCAGCACTGCGCGCCGCGGGCTACGCCCCCGTCGCCGAGAAACCCGACGGGTCCGTCCGCATCGAGCGGGCCCAACGCCCCCGTGCGGCGAGCCCGGTCCCGCCCCCGCGCCTGCCCGGCGGCAGGTCCCGCCCACAGCGGGCGGGCGAACGCACCGCAGAAGCCAGGGTCGCCGTTGACCTGCCTGCCCTCGCCACCCATCTGCTGGTCGCCCCACCGGAGGTTCCGGAGCCCGACCCGTACGACGGCCGCCCCTACGACAGCGACACCGAGGAGATCATCGCCGGGTACGCGCGCAACCTCTCCTTCTCCGATGTCCGCCAATTGGCTCATGCCGTCAACAGCGGGCAGGCCATCACGATCGAGTACGTGGCCACTTCGGGCAACACGACCGTCCGCACGCTCAGCCGACTCGAACTGGACGCCCCCTACCTCCACGCCTGGTGCCATCTGCGGAACGACGAGCGGGTGTTCACCATCTCCCGCATCCACGGGGTGATGCCCCCGTAGCCCGCGACGCAAGGAGTGAGCGCGGCACCCCTGTCTCAGTTCTGGTCTCATTCACCCCCGTCCGGCCAGGTTCAGCCGCCGCCCAGCCGTGCGCTTTGTCGCAGGTCAGAAAGAGTGTGAACCCCGGCGGACGCCGTTCGGGAGAATGGGAAAGCGTGTCGGGGACAACCCCTCACGCGTTCGCATCTCGCATCCTCCGCCTGATCGAAGGCCCGGACTGCAACTGCGGTCCGGGCCTTCGGCGTTTCCTGGCGATCGATCAGAACGGCTCGAGAGGGCATGCCGGAGATCGCGCCAGGAGAGCACCACGTCGGACGTCAACCGCAGGGCCGCTCAGGCGTCCTCGTGATGCGCTCGAACTACGGCGCGGAAGTCTGCACCCAGTTAGGTGCATCTGCACATTGACTTCGGAACGTATTCCGAAGTAGCGTGGCCGCATGTCCACTCCCACCGTGTCGTTCTCCGACCTGTCGAAGAACTCGAAGCGCGTTGCGGACACCGTCGAGCAGGCGCAGCGCATCCACGTCACCCGGCGTGACGGCGAGGACCTGTACCTCACCACCGAGCGTCACGACCGCCAGCGTGAGGAGACCGCCGATGTCACCGCGCGACTGTTCTCGGCACTGATCACCAGCGACGAAGGTGCCCGCGCGGTCCTCCTGGCACTTCCCGAGGTCTTCCCGTGGACTCGGCACCTGTCGGCCGAAGAGGTGCGCGAGTTCGTCGTCGACCTCGTGAACGCCACCCGCGACGTGGTGGAGCTGGACGTCCACGCCAACCTGCACCGCGTGATCGTCGAGTGGCGCGCCACCGCCAGGATCCTGGCGGACCCCGAACTGGGCGCCCTACTCACCGGACCGCTCCCCGGCGACGACCACGGCGAGGTGCCCGCCCCGTGAGCCCCAAGCGCGGGGACGACGTCCCGCCGCCACCGGTCGGTGACGAGTGGCGACTGCGGTTCGCCACCAACGAAGCGGCCAAGGGGTGGGGCGACCTCTGCACGGAGGCGCCGGGGAACACCCGACGCTGCTTCGAAGCCCTCCGCACCAACCCCCTGTCCACGAGCGACCCCGATCGACAGCACCGACTCCGGGGCCGCCTTTCGACACGCGTTCTCGGCAGGGACGAACTGCCGCAGTGGGAGTACGAGGTGACTGCTGGCGGGCGCGTCCGCTACCTCGTCGACGCGCCGGGGCGAACCGTCCACCTCGTCTACGCCTCGCCCCGGCATCCGAAGGACACGGATAGTTGATCTTGAGCAAGGTGGGTGATCCGGCCGAGGGCACCAGGCAGCGTGGTCTCGGTTCTGGTCTCATTCATCGCCGTCCGACGATGTACGGATACCACCCGACAGCTTGCTCCGCCGTAGGTCAGGACAGGTGCTGACCCCAGCGAACGATGCCGAGGGGAATGGGAAAGCGCGTTGGGGACAACCCCTCACGCGTTCGCATCTCGCATCCTCCGCCCGATCGAAGGCCCGGACCGCAACTGCGGTCCGGGCCTTCGGCGTTCCGTCGCCCCGGTTCCGATCTCCGTCAGGTGCAGGCCGCGCAGTTCGGCCTCGTCTCGCGCGCCGCCCGGCCGCACCGCGGGCCTGCCGCATAGCGTGGCTCTCGTCAGCCTGGTCCACGGCCGTTCGCCACTACGTCCGGAGGGGCACACGTCCCGGGTCAACCGCCACACCATCGTCCGGTCGGTGACGTTCTGGCTCCGGCCGGCATTCGCGCTGCGCGTCTACAGCCGGTTCCAGCGCCTCGTCGGTTTCGACCGCTCGATGGCCCTGGCCTCCGCCGCCCTGACCGCGCTGGTCCCGCTGGCCCTGCTGGGCGGCGGTCTGGCGGCCCGGTTCGGGGGCAAGGACATCGCCGAACGCGTCATCGACCGCTACGGCCTCACCGGCGAGGGGGCGGAGGCCGTGCGTCGGCTCCTCCCCGAGTCGAGCGAATGGACCACGTTGGGGGTGTTCGGCGGCGCCTTCCTGCTGATCTCGACCCTGAGCTTCGCACGCGTCGCGCAACGCCTCTTCGAACAGGGGTGGAACCTGCCGCCGTTGAGCGTCCGCAACACCGTCAACGGGCTCAAGTGGATCCTGCTGCTCGCCGCGTACGTCGTGCTGAGCGGACTCGCCCACGCGGCGTTCGGCCGCCGTCCGCTGGGGCTGGCAGCGGCCCTGGTCGAGGCGCCCCTGACGTTCGCGTTCCTCCTGTGCGGCGGTCGCCTGCTGTCCGCCGGCCGGATCCCCCGACGCGACCTGATGCCGTTCGCCGCCGTCTGCGCCCTCGCACTGGCCGGCTACTCGGTGGCCATGACCGTCTACCTCCCCCACCTGTTCGACTCGTACGCGAACCGCTACGGCGCGGTCGGGGCGGTCTTCGCGATGCTCTCCGCCCTCTTCGGGGCCATGCTCGCGGTCGTCGCCTCGGCCGCGGTCGGCAACGAAGTGCGCACCGAGATCACCCGGATCGGCCGCGGCGAGCGCCCGCCGGACAACGAGGTGCGCGACCAGTGGGCCGCGGTTCTGCAGCAGGCCCGGTCGCGCTGGCAGACGACCCGGGGAAGGACCGGCCTCCTCCGGCGGAACAGGGAGACCAATCCGCCTCCGGGTTGAGCATGCGGCCCGTCGGAGCTGCCCGGCGACCCGCCTCCTCGGCAGGGAGGAACCACCGCAGCGGGAGCGCGGAGGGGCCGGTCCGCCTCCGGGCACCGGTCGTGGCCTCAGCTGCCGCTCGGGACCCCGAGCGATCCGTCGTCCCCCACACGACGCGGCACCGAACGGCCTGGCGGCCGCCACCCCGACCCGTGGGGCACCCGTGAGACCCGCGGGCGCGCCCTCACCGTCCTCCACGGCAGCCGCACGGAGCCCCGCCCCAATGGCCCCCGCCTACGTCGAGGAGTCGGCACCGCTCGCGCGGGACCGGTGGGCGCCGGTTTCCCGCTCGTCCGCGTCGGCGAGCCGGAAGTAGACGGGCGGGAGGCCGAGTTCGATCACCGTGAGCGCGATCTGGAATCCCTGCGGTCGGCCGTGGAGGGCGAGCGAGAGCAGTCGGCCCGCGCCGCCGAGCAGGAACACCGCCGCGAGCCAGCGGACCGCCGGGGCGGGGATCGGGTGTTGGCGCGCGGCCCAGAGCCAGGCGAGGCCGTAGCCCGCGAAGCTCGCGCCCATGAAGCGGCCCCAGCTGTCGATCGTCGTGCCCGCGTGCGCGGCGCCGGGGATGGCAGCGTTGCCGAGGACGAGATGGAAGAGGCCGATCGCGACGCACGACCAGCCCATGAGCAGGACGAGCACTCGGAGAGTCCTGGCCATCACGTACCACCACCCCGTGGTCCGCCGCCGTCCGAACGGCGACATAAGTTGACACGCATCTACTAAGTGCCGCTCCCAAGGTAGCGCCGTCCAGTAGACACGTGTCAAGTAATCTGGTCGCGTGCCGTCCTCGCCACCACCTCCGCGCCGCCAGCGCCTCAGCCCGGCCGACCGCCGCGCGCAGCTCCTGGAAGTCGGCGCACGCTGCTTCGCCGAGCAGCCCTACGAGGCCGTGATGATGGACGAGGTCGCCCGGCGGGCCGGCGTCTCGCGGGCGCTGCTCTACCGTCACTTCCCCAGCAAGCACGCACTCTTCGCGGCCGTGTACCAGGAGGCCGCGGACCGCCTGCTCGCCACGACCCGCATCGACCCCGCCGTGCCGCTGCGCGAGCAACTGGTCCAGGGCATGGAGGTGCACTTGGACTACTTCGTCGCCAACAGCAACGCGGTCCTCGCCGCGAACCGCGTCCTGGCCGGCGACCCGGTCATCCAGACGATCATGACGGGCGAACTCGACGCACTCCGCGCTCGCCTGCTCACGGTCCTGCCGCTCGCCGACGACACCGCTCGCGCGGCGGTCTCCTCGGTCCTGCGCAGCTGGCTCGTCTTCGTCCAGGTCCTCGTTGTCGACTGGCTCACCGAACCGACCTGCTCCCGGGACCGGCTCCGCGACATCTGCGTCGAGTCCGCTCTCGGCGCGCTACGCCCGCTGCTGCCCGCCGACACGGACCAGCACCAGCACCAGCACCCCGGAACGCCGACCCGGGACGCGTAGGCGTCCCGAGCGGCAACGATCGCGTGCACGTGCTCTTCCGCCGCGGTCGGCCCGTCGAGCGCCGGGTCGTCGCGCCTCCCCCATCCAGCCGCCCCCAGCAGTCCGCCACGCCGTGGGGCGGGACGCCGACGAACCCCCGCGGACGCCAGGGGAGGCAGGGGGAGGCAAGGGGAAAACGTGTCGGGGAACCCTCACGAGTTCGCATCACGTGACGAGGCCCCGGCCGTGGAGCGGTCGGGGCCGGCGGGGTGAAGGCGGGCCTCAGGGGGGGCTCGACGAGAGCTGGTACAGCGGCTGCGCGCCCCGCGCGCAGCCGCTTCCGTTGGCCTGGTGCGTCCGTTCACGGCCGGCAGCTCGCGCGACTGCGACCGAGGCACGACGGCCGCGGCGGCCGCCCGGTGCGAGGGCGTGCTCCCTCGGCCCGGCCGCCTGCGGTGATCCGCGTCCGGCGGCGGGGCAGGGGGTTCAGTGGGCGGGGCGGCCCGGGGGGTGGAAGCAGGCGGTGACGGTCTTGCCGCGTTCGTCGGCGCGGGCCTGCCAGTCGTCGGCGAGGGCGTCGACCAGGGCCATGCCGCGGCCGGAGGTGGCGTCGGGGCCGGCCTCCCGGGGGCGGGGCAGGTGCGTGGAGCCGTCGTGGACGCTGACGTACAGGCAGGAGCCGTCCCAGGTGAGGACGAGGTGGGCGTCGCTGTGGGCGTGCAGGTGGGCGTTGGTGAGGAGTTCGGAGACGGTGAGGAGGACGTCGTCCGCGGTCCCGGCGGCCTGCTCGGTCCAGCCGAGTTCGTCGAGGTGACGGCGGGCCCAGGCGCGGCCCGCCCGGACGCTGCTGGAGAGGGGCAGGGTACGGGCCCAGCCCACCGCCTTCAGCCCGGACCCGGATTCGTCCGGGGTCGGTGCCCGGCCTTCCCGGGAGGCGCGGCGGTCCGGAGCCGGTGAGCCGGGAACGGAGCCGCCCGCGACGCGAACGGCCCCTCCGGCGGAGGAGCCGTTCGCGGGTGCGCCGGGTCGCTCAGGCATGGCGGTGGTGGTGGTGCTTGTTACCGGTGACCAGCCGGTAGAGGGCGAGGAGGATGACCGAGCCCGCGATGGCGGCGACCCAGGTCGACAGGTCGAAGAAACCGTCGATGGAGTCGACGCCGAAGATGACCTTGCCGAGCCAGCCGCCGAGCAGACCGCCCGCGATGCCGATGAGCATCGTGACGATGATGCCGCCCGGGTCCTTGCCCGGCATCAGTGCCTTGGCGATGGCGCCCGCGATCAACCCGATCAGTATCCAGGCGAGGATGCTCATGTGCTTCTCCTTCTCCCACGAACCCTGTCGCTGACGGGATTCGTCTTCGCCGTGGCGCGGTTTTCAAACCACCCGGACCGCGGGGCGGCCAGAGGTCCCCTGCGAGCGGGAGGGCGCCGAGGGCCGTGCGGTGGTGGAGAACGGCCTTGCCGACGCGGCGGGTGGCGACCGGACCGACGCCGCGGAGGGCCGCGGTGTGGGTGCGGGCGGAGACCGTGGCGGCGCCGGGGTGCGGATGGCGGGCGAGGCCGCCCGTGGTGCGCTCCCGGTCCAGGAGGCGCCGGAGGTCGGCGCGGGTGCCGGGCAGCAGCCCGGACAGCAACAGGATGACGCCCTGGGCGAGTTGCACCGCCCGGCGCACGAACTCGGCGCGGGGCCGGGCCCGCACCTGTTCGCGGAGCGGCCCGAGCAGTGCTCCGAACGCCGAACTCCGAACTCCGAACGCCGGGCGCGCCGGAGCAGCCTCCGCGCCTCGGCGTCGCCCCGGCCGAGGGCGACGGCCCACCCCGGCACCCGCGTCCGGACGGGGCGCGAGGGCGCGGGGCCGGGCGGCGTCAGTCGGGACGGTTCCAGGCCGCCATCTCCTCGCGGAAGGTCGGGCAGCCGACGATGTCCGCCCGGCTGCACCGGAGGGCGTGGGTGAGGAGTTGCTGGGCGTGGTCGAGGTCGATCCTGCGCTGCTCGATCTCGGCGATCTTGGCGTGGATCATCGCCCGCCTGCGCGGCTGGTCCTGCTGGAACTCCCTGACCTCGGCCAGGCTCAGTCCGGCCTGCTGGAACGTGCGCAGCAGCACGATCCGCTGCACGGCCTGCGGCGGGTAGCGGCGCTGTCCGCTCCGGCGCTCGGGGGCGGGCAGCAGGTCGTGGCGCTCCCAGAAGCGGATGGCGGAGGCGGGGACGCCGGTGGCGGCGGCGAGCTGACCGATCGTCATCAGCATGGTTGGCGGCTCCCCTTCGGCGCCCTGCGGCACCCTTCGACTTCCTGCGGCGCCCCGCGCACCCTTCGGCGTCCTGCGGCGCCCCGCGGCGCCCGTCCGGCGCTTGACTTGAACCTTAGTTCAAGTCGCAGGGTGGTCGACACGTGCAGCGGGGCGAACGGGCCGCCGCTGGAAGGACACGGGAGACGAAGAGATGACCAGCACGCCCGAGGCGCAGAGCCGGGCCCGCCAACTCGTCGAAGCCGCACGGCAGCTCTTCGTGGCCGGGGTGATGTCGCACTCCGGCCACGCCAACCTGAGCGCCAGGCTCGACGCCGACCGCTTCCTGCTGACCCCGGGGTTCGTCCGCGACCTGGAGCCGCACCAGTTGGCGACCGTCGGGCTGGACGGGCGGGTCCTGGAGGGGGAACTGCGCTCCGTCAGCGCCGAGATCACCACCATGCACAGCGCCGTCTACCGCGCCCGTCCGGACGTGGGCGCGATCATCCACACCCACTCGCCCGCCGCGACCGCCTTCGCGGTGGCCCACCGGCCGCTGCCGTGCCGCACCGAACCGATGCTGCGCTTCGGGCAGCCGGAGGACGTGCCGGTGGTGCCCTGGGGACCGCGCGGATCGGACGTGTCGGTCCGGGGCATCGCCGAGGTCCTGGAGCGGCGCCCGACGACGGCCGCGGTCCTCCTGGCCAACCACGGGCTGCTGGTGTTCGGCCCGGACGCGGCGGCGGCCGGGCACCTCGTGGTGGCCATCGAGGAGAGCGCCCAGGCCGAGATCGCCGCAGCGGCGATCGGCGGCGCCGTGGACTTCCCCGCGGGCGCCCTGGAAGCCGTCCGGGCCTCGATCGCGCGGGTCTCGGCGTGAACGGCGAGCGCACCATCGCCGGGCGCACCGCCGCCGAGCATTCCGGGACCGAGCGTTCCGAAGCCCAGCGCGCCGCCGCCGGGCGCTCCGGGACCGAGCGTTCCGAAGCCGAGCGCAGCGCCGCCGGGCGCTCCGAGGCCGAGCGTTCCGAGGCCGAGCGTTCCGAGGCCCTGCGGGAGCGCTACCGCAGCACGCTCGGGGCCGTCCCTCCCGCCGTGGAGGACCGGCTGCGGGTGGCCCTGGCGTTCGGACGGCTCCCCACCGAGGAGGCGTTCACGGTGCTGCGCGACATCGTCCTGGCGGACAGCCCGCTCGGCGACCGGGTGCAGCAACTGGTCCACTTCGGGCAGCTGTTGGCCCTCGGCCGGGCGGAACCGGCCCGGATCCACGCCCGGGGGGCGCTCCACGCGGGTGCCGGGATCGCCGACCTGATCGGGGTCGCGGAGACCGCGCTCATCACCTCCGGCACGCCGTCCTACGCGCTCGGCCTGGAGATCGTCGTCGAACTCCTGCCGGACGACCACGACCGGGTCGCCTGACGATCGGGACGCCCGGCCGTGGGGACGCCCGGCCGCCCGGCCCTACGCCCCTTCCAGGAGCCGGAGTTGCTCCAGGGTGGCGTTCGCCCGGGCCGAAGCCGTGGGAGCGATGATCGCTTCGGCGTACGATGCGCGGCGTGGAGGGCGAACGGGGGCGGGACGTCGGACCGCGCGTGGTGCGGGTGCTGGTGGTCGCGGTGGCTGCCGCGCTGGCCTCGGCACACCTGCTGAAAGGGCTCGGGCGGGTGCCCGAGGAGCCGGTGGCGGGAGTGGCGGTGGTGGTCGGATGCCTCGCCCTGGTGGCGTTGCAGTCGCGGCACCACCGGGACGACCTCGGGCGGACGGGGTGGTTGGGGTGGACGGGCCGGGCCGGCTGGGCCGACTGGGCGGGCTGGATCGCCGTGGAACTGGCGGTCGCCCTCCTCCTGGTCGGTCCGCTCGGCGTGTCGGTCGGGCTGCTGTGCCTGCCCGCCGCCTCGCTGCTGCTGGAACGCCGACTGCTGCCCCTGCTCCTGCTGTTCGCCGGGGCAGGGCTGATCGAGACGGTCCGGGGCACGGGCCCGCGGGACGCCGTCGACCTGCTGCTGACGATCGCGCTCGGCGGCACCATGCTGTACGCCGTCATCACGCTCGCCCAACTGGCGGACCGCGTCCGGACCGCCCGGCTCACCCTCGCCGCGTCCGCGGTCACCGACGAGCGGCTGCGGATCGCCTCGGGGTTGGTCGGCGCCTTGGACGCCGGGCTGGCCGAGATCAGCGAGCTGGCGGCGCGCCGGGACACTTCGCTGCGGGGCGAACAGTTCCCGTCGTCGGACCGGCACCCTTCGACGCCCGACGAACGAACCCCGCCGACCCACCAGCACACTTCGCTCCTGGACGAACTGATCTCGTCGGCGCGCCGAACGCTGGCCGCCGCCCGGGCCACCGCCGCCGAGTTGCGCAGCCTCTCGCTGGCCCCGGAGGCGGCGAGTGCGCGGGCGCTGCTGGCGTCGGCGGGCGTCACGGCGGAGCTGCGGATCGGGCACCGCGAGCCGCTCGGTCCGGCCGGGACGGTGCTGGCGACGGTGTTGCGTGAGGCGGTCACCGCGGTGGTGCGGGTCGGGGACGCCCGGCGGTGCGAGGTGGCGACCGAGGAGCGGGCGGGGCGGGTGGTGCTGCGGGTGGTGAGCGACGGCGTGCCGACAGCGGCGCTCGGTGCGGACCTGCTGGACGGTCTGGCGGAGCGGGTCCGGGCGGTCGGCGGCCGGTTGACGGCGGGCCTGGAGGCCGACGGGCGCTTCGCCGTGGAGGCGTCGGTGGCCGCGACGCCCGCTCCGCCGCCCGTGGACCCGCCCGAGCTGCGGACCGCGCTCGGCCTGTACTGGTTCCTGCTCGTCGTGTTCTGCCTCCGGGTGCTGATGTTCGTCCCGCCGTCGCAACTCGCCCTCGGCGTGGTGTGCACGGCGGTGTTCTGCGCCTTCCAGGTCCGTTTCTCGATCCTGGACGCGACCCGGTACGCCCGCCCGGCCCTGCTGGCCTCGACGCTGCTGGCCCTGCTGCCGCTTCCGTGGCTGGGCCGGAACTGGATCGGCGCGGCCGGGATCCTGGCCGGTTCGCTGCTGTTCGCGCTGCCGCGGCGGGCGGGTGCGGCGGCGGCCGGTGTGGTGGCGGTGGCCGCCGGGGTGATCGGCGGGGTGAGCGGCGGAGCGAGCGGCGGGGACGGCTTCCGGTCGGTGCTGCTGACCACCGTCAGCGCGCTGGTCACCTGCACGGTGGTGTACGCGGTGCTGCGGCTGGTCCGGCTGGTGCGGGAGCTGCAGCGGGCCGCGGCCGGGTTGGCCCGCGCCGGGGTGGTCACCGAACGCCTGCGTGCGGCACGGGACTTGCACGACCTGCTGGGTCACGGCCTGGCCGCGATCCTGCTGAAGGCCGAGCTGGCCCGGCGGTTGGTGGAGTCCGATCCGCCGCGCTGCCGGGCCGAGTTGGCGGACATCGGGCGGCTGGCCGAACGCGGTCGGGCCGAGCTCGGCGCGCTGGCGGGCGACGGTCCCCGGCTGACGTTCGGCAGCGAACTCGCCTCGGCGGCAGCGGTGTTGGAGGCGGCAGCGATCACGGTGGAACTGGAGGAGGAGCCGGTGCCGCCCGGAACAGGGGCGGTGCTGGGCGTGGTGCTGCGCGAGGCGGTGACCAACGTGCTGCGGCACAGCCGGGCCCGGCACGTCCGGATCGCCGTCTCGACGGCCGCCGGGACGGTCCGCCTGGAGGTGGAGAACGACGGCGTCCCGGAGGGTGTCACCGCCCCGGGGTCCGGGATCGGCGGCCTGTCGGTCCGGCTCGCCGAGGCGGGCGGCACCCTGACGGCCGGACCGGACGACGGCTGGTACCTACTGCGGGCCGAGGTGCCGCTCCCTACCGAGGTCCCGCCCCCGGCCGAGGTGCCACTGACCGCCGAGGCACCGCTGGCCGCCGGGACGCCACCGCGCGCCGAGGCCCCGCCGCGCTGACCCCGGCGGGACGGGGCCGGTCACAGCCAGCCCGCGTCCCGGGCGATCCGCACCGCGTCCGTCCGGTTGCGGGCGTTCAGCTTGCCGACGACGGCGGTCAGCACGTTGCGCACCGTGCCGGTGGACAGGTGCAGCCGGGCGGCGATCTCGGGCGGTTCGGCGCCCTCGGCGAGTTCCCGCAGGACGTCGTTCTCGCGCGGGGTGAGCGGGTTGTCCGCCAGGTCCCAGGCGGCGACGGCCAGCGCGGGGTCCAACACCCTTCCGCCGGAGGCGACCTGGCGGATGGCGGCGACCAGGTCGGCAGGCGGGGTGGTCTTCAGCAGGAAGCCGTCGACCTTGGCGTCCAGGGCCTTGCGCAGCAGTCCGGGGCGGCCGAGCGAGGTCAGCATCAGCGTGCGGCAGTCCGGGAGTTGCTGCTTCAGCGCGGCGGCGGCCTGCAGGCCGTCGAGCCGTCCGGGCATCTCGATGTCCAGCACCGCCACGTCCGGCCGGAAGACCATCGCCCGCGGCACCACGTCGTCGGCCGAGTCGGCCTCCGCCACGACCTCCAGGTCGGGCTCCAGCCCGAGCAGGGCCACCAGGGCGCCGCGCACCACGTGCTGGTCCTCGGCCAGCAGGAGTCTGATCATGTCCCGACCCTACCCGTGACGAGATCACGGGTCGCGCGTGTTCCCGTCCCTGGGAAGGGAGTTCGCAGGTCGGCAGGCTGGAGGCATGAGCGAAGCGATCACTCTGGACGCCGTGAGCAAGGTCTACGGCAAGGGGCGGGGCGCGGTGGCGGCCCTGCGCGAGGTGACGGTGCGGCTGCCCCGGGGCGGCTTCACCGCCGTGATGGGGCCGTCCGGTTCGGGCAAGAGCACCTTCCTGCACTGCGCGGCGGGCCTCGACCGTCCGTCCTCCGGCACGGTGCGGCTCGGCGAGACCGACCTGTCCCGGCTGAGCGAGACGGAGCTGACCGAACTGCGGCGCGAGCGTGCCGGGTTCGTGTTCCAGGCGTTCAACCTGATCTCCGCGCTGACGGCCGAGCAGAACATCACCCTGCCGCTGCGGCTGGCCGGGCGGCGGGCGGACGCCGGGCGGCTGGCCGAACTCGTCCGCCGGGTGGGCCTGCAGGAGCGCACCGGCCACCGGCCGGGCCAGCTGTCCGGCGGCCAGCAGCAGCGGGTGGCGATCGCCCGGGCGCTGCTGCCCGGCCCGGAGGTGGTGTTCGCCGACGAGCCGACCGGCGCGCTGGACACCATGACCGCCCGCGAGGTGCTGGCCCTGCTGCGGCAGACCGTCGACGAGCTCGGCCAGACCATCGTGATGGTCACCCACGACCCGGTCGCCGCGTCCTACGCCGACGAGGTGCTGTTCCTGGCCGACGGCCGGGTCGCCGACACCATGACCGACCCGACCGCGGCGAAGGTCGCCGACCGGATGATCCGCCTGGGAGCGTGGAACCGATGATGCTGGGACTCGCCCTCGCCACCCTCCGGCACCGCAGGGCCGGTTTCGCGGGCGCCTTCGTCGCCCTGTTCTGCGCGGCCGCGCTGGTCTGCGGCTGCGGGACGCTGCTGGTCACCGGCCTGTTCGGCACCGTCCGGCCGGAGCGCTGGGCGGCCGCGCCGGTCGTCGTCTCCGGCGACCAGGAGGTGCACGCCACCGTCGACAAGGGCAAGGGGAAGACCAAGGAGAAGGCCAAGCCGATCGCCGGACGGGCCTGGGTGCCCGCCGCCCTCGCCGACCGCATCGCGGCCCTGCCGTCGGTGCGCGGCGTGGCCACCGAGGTGACGTTCCCGCTGCTGCTGCCCGGCGGGCCCACCGACGGTTCCTGGGGCCACGGTTGGGAGTCCGCGCCGCTGGCCGGGCTCACCCTCGCCGCCGGACGGGCGCCCGCGGCCGCCGACGAGGTCGTCCTGGACGCCGCCACCGCGGCCCGCACCCACCTGGCGCCCGGCGCCACCACCACCGCCCGGACGGCCGCCGGGGCGCTGGACCTGCGGGTGGTCGGCGTCACCGACCGGGGGTTCGACAGCCAGGCCGCGGTGTTCTTCGCCCCCGACCGGGCCCGGGCGCTGGCCGGGCACGACGGGCTGGTCAGCGCGATCGGCGTCTTCCCGGCCGACGGGGCGTCCGCGGCCGGTGCCGCCGCCGACGTCCAGGCGCTGCTGGCCACCGCGGCCAACGACCCGTCCGGTCCGGCCGCGGTGGCCCGCACCGGTGACGACCGCGGCCGGGCGGAGTTCCCCGACGCGGCCGGTGCGGGGGTGCGCCTGGTCAGCACCGGCGCCGTGCTGGCCGGCACCTCGCTGCTGGTCGCGCTGCTGGTGGTGGTCGGCACCTTCGGCCTGTCGATCCAGCAGCGGCAGCGGGAGATCGCGGTGCTGCGGGCGGTGGCCGCCACCGGTCGGCAGGTCCGGAAGATGATCGGCGGCGAGGCGCTGGCGGTCGGCCTGGCCGCGGGCGTCCTCGGCGCCACCGCCGGTCTGCCGCTGGGCGGTTGGCTGCACGGGCGGTTCGTCGCCCTGGACGTCGTCCCGGCGAACCTGCCGGTCGTGCTCTCGCCCTTCCCAGTGCTGGCCGCCGCGGCCACCACCCTGCTGGCGGGCTGGGGTGCGGCCCGGGTCTCGGCCCGGCGCGCCACCGCCATCAAGCCGGTCGAGGCGCTGGGCGAGGCGGAGCTCAGGCCGCCGCGGCCGGGTGCGGTCCGGACCGGGTTCGGGGTGCTCGCCACCGCCGGGGCCGTGGTGCTCACCGCGCTGCTGACCGTCCTGCACTCCGACCAGGCCGCGACGCCGGTCTGCTTCCTCACCGTGCTGCTGTGGTGCACCGCGTTCTCGCTGCTCGGCCCGCTGGTGGCCCGGGCCGGGACGGCCGTGCTGGGCCTGCCGCTGCGGGCGTCCCGGGTCGGCGGGTACCTGGCCGTCCACCAACTGCGGGCCGGGGCGCACCGGTTGGCCTCGGTGGTGACGCCGCTGACCCTGCTGGTCGCGATGGCCTGCACCGTCCTGTTCACCCAGACCACCACCGTCCACGCGGCCGCCGCCCAGCGCGACCGCGGCACCGTCGCCGACTTCACGGTCGGTCCGCGCGTCCCGGCCGACGCCGCCGCGGCGCTCGCCGCCGTCCCCGGCGTGCGGACCGTCACCCGGGTCCTGCACAGCCAGGTCCGGGACGGCCTGACCAGGCGCAGCGTCCAGGCGGTCACCCCCGGGCGGCTGGCCGACACCCTCGACCTGGGCGTCACCGCGGGCGACCTCGGCCGGCTGGCGGACGGCACCGCGGCGGCCGCCGACGGGCTGGGCTACCGGCTGGGGCAGCGCGTCCGGCTGACCCTGGCCGACGGCACGCCGACCGAGGTCACCGTCGTCGCGCTGTACGCCCGCGGCCTGGGCTTCGGCGACCTCACCCTGGCGCACGACCCGGTCGCCGCCCACGTCGACGTACCGCTGGACGACGAACTGCTGGTCCGCGGCGAGGGGTTGACCCGCGCGGCGCTCACCGCCGCACTGCACGGGACGCCCGGGCTCGGGGTGCTCGACCACGCCTCCGCCACCGCCGCGGCCGCGGACGGGAACCGGACCGGCGCCCAGGTCGGGTACGTCTCCCTCGGCCTGATCGTCGCCTTCGTCGCGATCGCCGTCCTGAACACCCTCGCGATGGGCATCGCCGACCGCCGCCGGGAGTTCGCGGCGCTCGCCCTGATCGGCGCCACCCGCCGCCAGATCCGGCGGATGCTCGGCTGGGAGACCGCGGTCGCGGTCGTCCTCGCCACCGGGCTGGGCCTGGCCGTCGCCTCCGCGGTGCTCAGCACGTACGCCGAGGGCATCACCCGCGGCACCGCCGGGGCCGCCGCGCCGCTCACCGAGCTCGCCCTGGTCCTGCTCGGCACCACCGCCCTGGCCGCGCTCGGCACCTGGCTCCCCGCCCGCGCCGCGCTGCGCGGCCTGCGACGGCGGGCGTGAGGACCGTTCGCCACCGCCCGGCCGCCGTCCCGCGCAGGGCCCGTCCCGGAGGGCCCGGCCGCTCAGAGCCCGACCGCTCAGAGCCCGACCGCTCAGGGCCCGACCGCTCAGGGCCCGACCGCTCAGAGCCCGACCGCTCAAGGCCCGACCGCTCGGAGCCCGACCGCTCAGGGCCCGGCCCGGAGGGCGCGCCAGCCGAGCAGGGTGGTGGCGGCCAGGGCGGCGGCGGACAGCAGGAGACCGGCCCGGGGGCCGCCGAGTTGGACGGCGGCGGAGACCAGCAGGCCGGTGACGGGCAGGGTGCCGGGCAGCGCCATCGACCAGGCCGCCATGACGCGGCCGCGGACGGCGTCGGTGGAGCGGAGCTGGACCAGCGTGTTCGCCGCGGTGACGAAGCGGATGCCGACGAACCCGGCCGCCGCGACGGCCGCGAAGGCGACCGGCGGGTTCGGGCTGCAGGCCAGCAGGAGGGTCAGCAGGGCGGTGGCCAGCGCCAGCCTCCTGACCTGCCGTCCGGTGGGGTCGCCGCCGCCCGCGGCCAGCACCGCACCGGGCAGCGCGCCGAGGCCGAAGGCGGCCATCAGCGCCCCGTAGCCGCCCCCGCCCAGGTGGAGGGCCCGGGAGGCGAACACCGGGAGGGCGACGCCGAGGTTGAAGAGCGTCCCGGAGGCGGCCGCGATCGGCAGGCAAGCCCGGATCGGCGGGTCCGCCCGCACGTAGCGCAACCCGTCGCGGACGGCGCCCCGCACCCGGGGGGCCCTCGCCGGGGAGGCAGGGGTGACGGTGGCGGGACGGACGGCCAGCAGGACGGCGAGCGGCGGGGCGAAGGCCAGCGCGTTGGCCAGGAAGCAGGCCCAGGCGCCGACGGTGCCCAGCAGCACGCCGCCGAGGGCGGGACCCAGCACGCGGGAGGCGTTCATCGTCACCTCGTAGAGGCTCACCGCGCCCGCGATCCGTCCGGCGCCGACCAGGTCGACCACGTACACCTGCCGGGCGGGGGCGTCGAAGGCCGTCACCACGCCGCCGAGGGCGGTCGGCAGGAGCAGGACGGGCAGCGGGGGCCGGAGCGGGGCGAGCAGGGCGAGGGCGAGCCCCAGGAGGACGGAGGCGGTCTGGGTGGCGATCAGGATCCGGCGCCGGTCCGCCCGGTCGGCCAGTGCACCGGTCCACGGCCCGAGCAGCAGCAGCGGCACCCAGGTGACGACCGTGACCAGGCCCAACCACCAGGCGCTGTGCGTGCGTTGGAGGACGAGCCAGGACAGCGCCACGGTCTGGGTCATGGCGCCGGAGGCGGACAGCACCTGGGCGCCGAACCACCAGCGGAAGGCGGGCGTGCGCAGCGGCTGCCCGATCCGGGCCAGTGCGCCACCACGGGCCGACGCGCCGGTCCGGGAGGCGTCGTCCCGTACGTGCGGTTCCGCGTCCGCCTCCGCGTCCGTCCCCATCCGTCCGCCCTCCCGCCCCTACGCCCGACCACGCTGCGCGTACGCACCAGCCAAGCACCGTCCGGGCAGTCCGGCCAGGGGGCGGTCGCATTCCGGCCGCCGGCGACACGCCCGGGGCAGGGGGCCACGAGTGTTGCGGACATGCCCACAACGCGCCTAGCGTGAACGGCTGTTGATCCATTCACCTGGAGCGATCCGATCGAGATGGAGAGGCACGACCTGATGATCCGTCACGTCAGAACGACCCTGCGGGCGGCGCTCGCGGCCGGTGTGCTCGTCACCGGCGCGCTGGCCGGGGCGCCGGGCGCGTCGGCCGCCGCGGCGGCACCGACCGTGCTGAACGCGTCCGCGTACACGCTCAGCGCCGACTACCACCAGTTCGACGCGCTCGACTCGGCCCTGGTCTCGACGCTCGGGACCTCCCCCGTCCACACGGTGATGGACAACGCCAACCACGACCGGCAGGGCCTGGCCTCCGGCTTCTCGGTCGCCGGGCTGTCCACCGGCTTCCGCTTCGACGACGGCGACGACTCCGACTGCCAGAGCTACCCCCAGGGCATCACCACCAGCCGGGACGCGGTCGGCACCGCGAACAGCGGCAACTACGACGGCCACCAGCTGGTGCTGGTCAGCTGGTACACCGACGACGCCTGCGGCGGAAAGCAGCAGCGCAGCCGGATCACCCTGGTCGACTGGGACGCCACGTACCCCAACAAGTACCGCAAGATCCTGCTGGTCGAACCGACCGGCACCACGGCGGCGCCGAGCTTCAAGGACATCCCGATCCACGCGGGCGGCGTCTCCTGGTACGGCGACTACCTGTACGTCGCCGACACCGGGGTCGGCATGCGGGTCTTCGACATGCGCAAGATCCTGAACACCGACACCGGCGGCACCGCCGACCAGATCGGCCGGTACGGCTCGGTCTACTACGCGCACAACTACGCGTACGTGCTGCCGCAGGTCGGCACCGTCACCGCGCAGGCCGCGGGCACCGACAAGCTGGCGTGGTCGTCGATCTCGCTGGACCGGGTCAGCAAGTCGATCGTGATGACGGAGTACACCTGCCCGGCCGGCTCCGGCTGCACCTCCTACCCGAACCGCCCGCCGCGGGCCGTCCGCTTCCCGTTCGCCTCCGGGGCCACCACCTTCGCCGCGACGACGACCGCGAGCCAGGCCCTCCAACTGCCCTGGTACAAGCTGAACGGCGTCGCCTCGCACAACGGCCGCTGGTGGTTCAACTCCTCCGGCCAGAAGCAGCTCTACTACTGGACGCCCACCGCGGGCCCGTCCACCTTCGCCTGGGTCGGCGGCGGCGAGAGCATCTCCTACTGGGAGGACAGCACCGGACCCGACCTGCTCTGGTCCCTGCAGGAGACCCCGGGCAACCGCAACGTCTTCGCCGTCACCCAGGCCACCTACGGCGGCGGCTGAGCCCCGCCCGGCACGGCGACCGGAGCCCCGGCCCTCCCCGGCCGGGGCTCCGGTCGCCCGCTGCGCCCCGGCGTCGGCTCACGCGGTGTAGGGGGTGTGCTCACGACCGGCCCGGAGGGTGCGGGCCCACCAGGTGAGCTGGTCGAGCATCCGCTTGGCGGCGCCGTTGGCGGCCGGGGCGTCGTGGGGCCGGCCGTCGGCGTCGAACTTCTCCCAGGCCATGTGGAAGCTGAGGCTGTCGCGGACGGTCGCGGCGTGGAGTTCGGCGAAGACCTGGCGCAGGTGCTCGACGGCCCGCAGACCGCCGCCCATGCCGCCGTAGGAGACGAAGGCGACCGGCTTGGCCTGCCACTGGCTGTAGTGCCAGTCGATGGCGGCCTTCAGCGAGGCCGGGTAGGAGTGGTTGTACTCGGGGGTGACGACGACGAAGGCGTCGGCCGCCTCGATCCGCGGGGTGAGGGCCGCGACGCCGGGAGTGGGTTCGCCGGTCAGCCGGTGCGGGACGTCGGCGTCGGCGAGATCGATCACGTCGACGGCGAACTCGCCGTAGGCGCGGGCCTGTTCGGCGAACCAGTGGGCGACGGTCGGGCCGAAGCGGTTCTCGCGGGTGGAGCCGATGACGACGGCGAGCTTCAGGGGTGCGGGGGTGGTGGCGGCGGTCATGGTCGGGCGTCCCTCCGTGGTCGGGCCGTCTGCGGCGGCCGGGGTTGACGTCGAGAACGCTACGGAGGCGGGCACCGGGCCCGCATCCGTCGGATGACCAGGTCCGGCGCGGGGGCGGCGACCCGGTCGCCCGACGGATGTGGCGGGGCGGGGGTGGTTCGTAGCGTCGGCGGCATGGACGACACCACACGGATGCGACGGGCCGGAACCGACGGGACCGGCGGTAGCGACAGGACCGGCGGTAGCGACAGGGCCGGCGAACCCCACGGAGGCGACGAGGCGAGCAGGTGGAGCGGGCGGCACCTGCTGACGCTCGGGGTGGTGCTGCTGGGCATGCTCACCCTGTCGATGTCGATGTCCGGCACGACCGTGGCACTGACCGACATCGGGGCCGAACTCGGCGCGTCCGGGCCCTCGTTGCAGTGGGTGGTGACCGGGTACTTCCTGACCGCGTCGAGCTTCATGCTGCTGTTCGGCTCGCTGGGCGACCTGGTCGGGCGGCGCCGGACCTACCGGACGGGGGCGGTGCTGTTCGCCCTGGGCCTGGGCCTGGGCGCGTGCGCGCCCGGCATCGGGTTCCTGGACGCGGCCCGGGCGCTGGCCGGGCTGGGCGCGGCGGGCGTGATGGCGGGCGGCGGGGCCCTGCTCGCCTCGGCCTTCCGGGGCGCGGCCCGGACCAAGGCGTTCGCCGCGCTCGGCACCACCGGCGGGGTGGGTCTGGCGCTCGGCCCGACCCTGACCGGCGCCCTGGTCGGCTCGGTGGGCTGGCGGGTCGCGTTCGGCCTGTTCGCCGCCGTCGGTCTGCTGGTCACGGCCGGCGCCGGGGCCGCGGACGAGACACGGCCGGACGGGCGGGCCGAGCCGGACGGGCGGGCGAAACTGGACGGGTCGGGCGCGGCCCTGTTCGTCCTCGGCCTGGGACTGCTGATGGCCGCGGTCACCCAGGGGCCCGCCACGGGCTGGACCAGCCCGCCGGTGCTCGCCGCCCTCGCCGCGGGTCCGGCCCTGCTGGCGGCCTTCGCGGTGCAGCAGGCCCGCACCGCACGCCCCCTGCTCGACCTGACCCTGGTGCGCGACCGCCACTACCTGGCCTGGACGGTCGCCGGCCTGTCGGCGTCCGTCGGCTTCGCCGGGTCGCTGACCCACCTGCCCACGTACTTCCAGGGCGTCGACGGGCTCTCCGCCGGGCAGGCCGGCGCGACGATGCTCTGGCTGACCGCGCCCGTCCTGGTCGCACCGCTGCTCGGTGGACGGCTGCTGACCCACGGCGTCCCGGCCCGGGCCGTCATCACCGTGGCCCTGGCGCTGGTCGCGGGCGGCAACGCCTGGCTGACCGTCCTCGAACCGGGTGCGGGCAGCGCCCGGCTGGCCGGCCCGCTGCTGGCCGTCGGCATCGGCACCGGGCTGGCCAACGGCATCGTCGACGGGCAGGCGATGAACCGGGTCGGCACGGACCGGGCCGGGATGGCCGCCGGGTTCCTGAGCACGGTGCGCGGCGGCGGGCAGGCGATGGTGATCGCCGCGCTCGGAGCGGCGCTGCTCACCCTGGTCACCGCCCGGGTCGGCTCCGCACAGGTGGCCGCCGAGGTGGTCTCCGGACACCTGACCGGTGGCGAACGGGCTTTCCTCGCCGCACAGTTCACTGCCGCCTGGCACACCGTCCTGTGGGCCGTCGCCGCCCTGGTCGCCCTCGCCCTGGCCGCCGTCACCACCCTGCTGCGCCCCGACGGCCGCCCGGCAGCCGGTGCCCGCCCGAACGCCGGCACCCACCCGAACGCCAACGCCCACCCGGCCGCGACGCACCGCACGAAGGCCGCACGGAGCGCCAACTAGGCTGCTCGGCATGCTGCAGGGACGCACGACGGAGACCGCCACGATCGACCGGCTACTCGACGACGCCCGCGAGGGACGCGGCGGGGCGCTGGTGCTGCGAGGCGAGCCGGGCATCGGCAAGAGCGCGCTGCTCGACCACGCCGCGGAGCAGGGCGGGCAGCGGGACATGCGGGTGCTGCGCAGCTCGGGCGTCGAAAGCGAGAGCGAACTTCCTTTCGCCGCAATGCACTTGCTGCTCTCGGGGGTGCTGGACCGGATCGGCTCGCTGCCCGGGGCACAGGCCGGGGCGCTGCGGAGGGCCCTCGGCCTGCAGGCGGGCCCAGCGACCGGCGACCGCTTCCTGGCCGGCCTCGGGGTGCTCACCCTGCTGTCCGAACTGGCCGCCGAACAGCCGGTGCTGGTGGTCGTGGACGACGCGCACCAACTGGACGCGGAGTCACTGCAGGTGCTGCTGTTCGCGGCCCGGCGGCTGGGCGCGGAGCAGGTCGCCGTCCTGCTGGCCGGGCGCGAGGGGGAGGGGCCGGACGCCCCGGGGCTGCCCGAGCTGCCGGTGGGCCCGCTCGACGGGGCCGCCGCGGAGCTGGTGCTGGCCGCGGCGCCGGGAGCCGCCGAACTGCCCGCCCCGGCCCGGGCGCTGGTGCTCCGGGAGGCCCGGGGCAATCCGCTGGCGTTGCTCGAACTACCCTCCGCACAGAGGAAGTCGGAGCACTACGCGTCCCCGTACGGGGTCGCCTGCCTGCCCGCGCACAGCCGCCTGCTGCGGACCTTCACCGAGTCCGTGGCCGCCCTGCCGCCCGCCACCCGGACGGTGCTGCTGGTCGCGGCGGCCGACGAGCACGGCCGACTGGACGCCGTGCTGGCCGCGGCCGAGCGGCTGGACGCCGGGCTCGACGACCTGGAGGCCGCGGAACGGGCCCGGCTGGTGACGGTCGAGGACGGGCGGGTGCGGTTCCGGCACTCGGTGATCCGCGCCGCCGTCTACCAGGGCGCCACCGCGGGCCGCCGGGTCGCCGCCCACCGGGCGCTCGCCGAGGCCATCGGGGCGCACCCGGACGACCCCGACCTGGCCCGGCAGCGGGCCTGGCACCTGGCCGCCGCCGCGACCGGGCCCGATCCCGAGGCGGCCCGCCTGCTGGAGCGGAGCGCCGAACACGCCCGCTCCCGGGGCGCGTTCGCCGCCGTGACGGCCACCTACCGGCGCTCCGCCGAGCTCACCGCCGACCCGGCCGAGCGCGGCCGCCGCCTGTTCGAGGCGGCCTCGGCGGCCGCCGACTCCGGGCAGCTGGAACTGGCGGACGTCCTGACCCTGGAAGCCCTGCCGCACCTGGCCGACCCGGTGCGCCGGGCCCGGGCGGTGCGGCTGCGCGCCCTCGTCGCCGACGAGCAGGACCGCTCCCGCGACGCCCACGCGATGTTCACCGAAGCCGCCCGGGAGGCCGGGTCAACCGACCCGGAACTGGCGGGCGTCCTGCTGTTCCAGGCCGCGCAGGCCGCCTGGCACGCGGGTGACCAGCAGGCGATCGAGCGGAGCGCCGAGCGGGCCGCCGCGCTCGCCCTGCCCGGCGCCGACCGGATCGCCGCACTCGCCCGGCTCGCCGCCGGACAGCACCGGCTGGAACGCTCCCCACTCGCCGACAGCGCCGCCGCCGTCCGCGAACTCCTCGACGGCGCGGGCGGGTCCGGCGCCGCGCCCGCCACCTCCAGCGACACCGACCCCACCCGCACCGCACAGGAGTCGGACTCCCCGCACGCACTGCGCGAGACGGTGCGGACGGGCTGGTGGCACCTGTTCGACGGGCGGATCGAGCAGGCCCGCGACCTGGCTGCCGCGGTGGAGCGCCGCTGCCGGGAGACCGGCGCGCTCGGCGTCCTGGCGGTGGCCCAAATGCTTTTGGCACGGGCCCAGTTGATGCTGGGGCGGCACCGCGACGCGCTCAGCACCGCCACCGACGGGCTGCGCTCTGCCGAGGACAGCGGACAGACCCGGGTGCGGGTCTACCTCGCGACCGTGCTGGCGCACCTGGCCGCCGTGCGCGGCGACGAGGACGCCTGCCGGGCCCACACCGAAGAGGCGCTGGCCCGCGGGATCGCCCCGTCCACCGTGCACGCGGGCACCGCCCTGGCCCTGCTCGACCTGGGCCTGGGCCGCACCGAAGCCGCCCTGGACCGGCTCGCCGCCCTGGCCGCCTCCCCTGACCGGCAGGGCATCATCGCCGCCCTGCCCGACCTGGTCGAAGCCGCCGCCCGCCTCGACCGTCCCGACCACGGCCGGGACGCCGCAGCCTGGTACCGGGACCACGCCGCGCTCGGCGGCCACCCCTGGGCCGAGGCCCTGGCCCTGCGCTGCCGCGCCCTGCTCACCGAGGATCCGGAGGCCGCCGTCGCGCACTACGAGGAGGCCGTCCGGTTGCACGGGGAGGGCGGCGGCTCCCCGTACGACCTCGCCCGCACCCGGCTGCTGTACGGCGAACGCCTGCGCCGCCTGCGCCGCACCACCGAGGCCCGCACCCAACTGCGCTCCGCCCTGCACGCGTTCGAACAGCTCGCCGCCCGCCCGTGGGCCGAACGCGCCCGCAACGAACTGCGCGCCACCGGCGAGAGCACCTCCCAGAGCGCCGCGCCGGGCCCGCTGGACCAGCTGACCCCGCAGGAACTCCAGGTGGCCCGGCTGGCCGCGGAGGGCCTCAGCAACAAGGACATCGGCAGCCGCCTGTTCATCAGCCCCCGCACCGCGGGCTACCACCTCTCCCACACGTACGCGAAACTCGGCATCGCCTCCCGTACGGAACTGGCCCGGATCTCCTTCTGATCCGGGCCCGTACCGGAGGGTGGGGAGAACGCCCGACCCAGCACGGCACGGCAGCACCGCACGGCACAGGAGGAGGCACCGCAGTGGCGGACAGCGAGACCTTGAACGGCCCGGGCCCGGGCCCGACCCCGGGCAGCACCGGCACCGGCACGGACCCCGGCACCGGCACCGGCACCGGCGCCGCGCAGGTGCCCGGCCAGCGGGCGGCGGCCGCGGGGCCGGGCCGCGGCGGGAGGCCCCGGCGGGCGGTGGCGCGGCGGCTGGCGGTGCTGGTGCTCGTGCTGGTGGTGCTGTGCCTGCCGCCGTGGTGGACGCTGCTCGCGGCCGGCACCGGCTGGCCGCTGCCGGTGGTGCTGGCGGGCACGGCCGTGCTGGCGGCCTGGCTGGTGGGCTTCCCGTTCCTGATGGTCGCGGGGCACCGCTCGCGCTCGCGCAACGACCGGGCCGCGCGGATCGCGGACACCAGCCTCGGCGTGGTGTGGGTGCTGTGGACCTGCTCGGTGCTGGGCGCCCTGGCGGACGCACTGCTGGCCGGGTTCGGCGTCGGCGGCACCGGCCGGGCCCGGCTGGTCGCGGCGGCCGTGCTCCTGCTGGCGGCCGTCCTGCTGGCCTGGGGCCACCACGAGGCGATGCGGGTGCCCCGGGTCCGGCGGTTGGACGTCCACCTGCCCCGGCTCGGCCGCGGCCTGGACGGCACCCGGGTCGTCCTGCTGGCCGACACCCACTACGGGCCGATCGACCGGGCGGCCTGGTCCGCCGAGGTCACCGCGGCGGTCAACGCGCTGGACCCGGACGTGGTGGTGCACGCGGGCGACATCGCGGACGGCACGCCCGAGCAGCGCCGCGACCAGGCCGCCCCGCTCGGCGCGGTCCGGGCCCGGCTGGCCCGGGTGTACGTGACCGGCAACCACGAGTACGGCAGCGAGGCCCAGGGGTGGCTGGACCGGATGGCGGAGCTCGGCTGGGAGGCCCTGCACAACCGCCACGTGCTGGTCGAACGCGACGGGGACGCCCTGGTCCTGGCCGGGGTGGACGACGTGACCGCGGCCTCCTCCGGCCTCACCGGCCACCGGGCCGACCTGGACGCGGCACTGGCCGGCGCCGACCCCGACCTGCCGGTGCTACTGGTCGCCCACCAGCCCAAGTACGTCCCGCGGGCCGCGGCCGCCGGGATCGACCTGCAGCTCTCCGGGCACACCCACGGCGGCCAGATCTGGCCGTTCCGCTACCTGGTCCGGCTGGACCAGCCGGTGGTGCAGGGCCTGAGCCGCCACGGCGAGCGGACCCAGCTGTACACCAGCCGCGGCACCGGCTTCTGGGGCCCGCCGTTCCGGGTCCTCGCCCCGAGCGAGATCACCCTGCTGACCCTCCGCGCGGGCGGCGCCACCGCGTAGCGGGCCCGACGCGCCCGGCCCACACCCTCAACGCGCCCGGCCCGGAACCCGGTCCGCACCCCAGCCCGGAACCCAGTCCGGGACCCAGGCGCCGGATGCGGCCGGAGCGGCGGCCGCCGCCAGGTGGGCGTGCAGGGCCGGGAGGGCGGGGTGCGGGTTGTCCCGGTGCTGGAGCAGCGAGTGCGGGTAGACCGGGACGGGGTCGGTGACCGGGACGCGCCGCAGCCCGTACGTCGCGGGCCAGACCAGGCGGGTGTCCTCGCCCATGAAGGTGGCCAGGGCGGGGGTGTCGGCGATGGTGTCGAGCAGGGCGTCGGAGCCGAAGTTGGGGCCGGTGGACTCAATGGTGAGGCCGAACTCGGCGGCCAGCGCCGCGTAGTAGGCGCCCCACTCGCTGCCGGGCAGGATGCCGGGCATCCAGATCCGGTGCCCGGCGAGGTCGGCGAGCCGGACCGAGCGGGCGGCGGCCAGCGCGTGGCCGGGACCGGTGAGCAGGTCGAGCGGCTCGTCGACGACCCGGGTGGCGGTGAGCTCCTCGGGCAGCGGGATGCCGGGCGCGGCGACGGCCCGGAAGGAGGCGTCGACGGCGCCGGAGCGCAGGGCGGCGACGGCGCTCTCGATGTCCAGCAGCATGACGATGTCCAACTCGACGCCGGGGTGGGCGCGGTGGAAGGCCCGCATCAGCCGGGAGGCCGCACCGCGCGAGTTGATCACGTCGACGCGCAGCGGGCGGCTCCCGGGCCGGACGGAGGCGGCGGCGCGGTCGGCGGCCCGGAGCAGCTCGCGGGCGTGCGGCAGGAAGGCCTGGCCGTCGACGGTGGGTTCGGCGCCGCGCGGGGTGCGGGAGAACAGCCGGACGCCGAGGTCGCGTTCGAGCCCCGCGATGCGCTTGGAGACGGCCTGCTGGGTGATCGCCAGGTCGGTCGCGGCCTTCTGGAACTGGCCCGCCTCCGCGACGGCGACGTAGGTGCGTACGGCTTCGAGGTCCACGGCGGCCACCCTAGTGGACAATCCGTGGTTGTGGCCAGCACTGGCGAGGACGGTCCTACCTGCGGGAAAACCCACACCACCCACAACCATTGGTTGTAAGTCCGACCCGGCGGCGGATTGGCGCGAACCGTTCCCCGAGCACCTGGCGTTCCGGCGGGAAGGGCCCGGGATTCAGTCGGCGTACACGCCGTTTCCACGTCGGGTCGTCAGAGTTCCGGCCCGTGCCCAACTCACACTCGCGTGTCGGCGTCGCCTCCGTGTGCGCCGCGTCCCTGGCCTTCTCCGGCCTGCTCGTCACCGGCCTGTTCGCCGCGCAGCCCGCCGCTGCCGCGGACCCCGTCGGCTACCAGAACGTGCGCATCAACGAGGTCACCTCGTCCGGCAACGACACCGTGGAGCTCTACAACAGCGGCCCGACGGCGGTGAGCATCAGCGGCTGGAAGATGGCCGACGACGGCTTCTCCCCGCAGTCCTTCAGCCCGTCCGCGAGCAGCATCCCGGCGGGCGGCTTCGTCACCTTCAACTCGCCCAAGGGGCTGGGTGACGCGGACAAGGTGGTGATCTACACCTCCGGCGGCACGGTGGTCGACCGGGTCGACTGGGCCACCAACGCGGCCAAGCCCGCGATGGCGCGCTGCGGCGGCGACGGCACCGGTGCGTGGGTGACCACCACCACCGCGACGACCTTCGGTGCGGCGAACGCGGCGGGCTGCCCGGCGAGCGTCCCGGCCGCGAGCCGGGTCGTGGTCAACGAGGTCGGCTCGGACGGCTCCGACACCGTCGAGCTGTACAACGGCGGCACCAGCGCGGTCAGCATCGGCACGTGGAAGTACGTGGACGGCGACACCTCGCACGGCGCGGCGTCGGTCTCCGCCTCCGCGCCGAGCGCCACCAGCATCCCCGCGGGCGGCTACGTCACGTTCAACTCGACCATCGGCCTGGGCGGCAACGACTCGCTGTTCCTGCTCGACGGCAGCGGCAACACCGTGGACTCGGTCACCTGGGCCGCCGCGGGCGCCTCGCCCTCCGACGAGCGCTGCGCCACCGGCTTCCAGACCTCCGCGAACGCCACCTTCGGCGCCGTGAACTCCTGCTCCGGCAGCACCCCCGGCGGCGGCACGGGCGGCGGCACCGGCCACCTGCTCGGCGGCGGCGGCTCGCTCACCAGCGGCTGCACCCCGGAGGCCCCGAGCGGCACCGGCGCCACCCCGTCCGGCACCCTGTCCTGGCCCGGCGGCCTCGACGTCACCGTCGCCGACAACGTCTGCGCGTTCACCACCTCCACCGGGCCCGAGGGCCGCGACGTCAGCGGGCTGGCCTTCGACCCGGCCGACCCGTCCGTGCTGTGGGCCGCCAAGAACAAGAACTGGCTGTACAAGCTGGTCAAGAGCAACGGCAAGTGGGTCCCGGACGCGACCTGGAGCGCGACCGGCAAGCAGATCCGCTTCGCGGGCGGCACCGGCCAGCCCGACTCCGAGGGCCTGACCGTCGGCGGCAACGGCCACCTCTACGTGACCTCCGAGCGCGACAACGGCAACAACACCGTGCCGAAGGACACCGTCATGGAGTTCGACCCGGCCGCCACCGGCAGCGTCCTCACCCCGCTGCACCAGTGGGACATGACCGCGCAGTTCCCGCAGCTGAACACCGGCAGCAAGGACGACGCCAACCTCGGCTTCGAGGGCGTCGGCTTCGTCCCCGACAGCTGGCTGACCGCCAACGGCTGGACCGACCCGCTGACCGGCGCCGCCTACAACCCGGCCAACTACCCGCTGCACGGAAGCGGCCTGTTCTTCGCCGGCCTGGAGTACGACGGCACCCTGCACGTCTACGGCCTCAACTCGGACGGCAGCTTCACCACCTTCGGCACCGTCTCCACCGGCAAGCCGGGCGTGATGGACGTGACCTACGACGCGGGCACCCAGCGGATCGTCGCCACCTGCGACAACACCTGCGGCGAGACCCACACCTTCCTGAAGGTCAACGCCTCCGGCGCGATCGTCCCGGACGCGACCTACACCAACCCCGCCGTGATGCCGGTCGACAACCTGGAGGGCTTCGCCCTCGCACCGGCCTCCACCTGCGCGAACGGCTTCCGCGAGGCGGTCTGGAGCGACGACGGCATCTACGGCTTCGGCCCCGGCACCTCCTCGTACGGGCACGCCCTCTACAGCGGGACGTTCCCCTGCTGACGGGCCGCCACCGAGCCCACCCGCCGGGCCCCGACCGCACCCGCGGCCGGGGCCCGGCGGCGTCCTCGAACCCCCGGCGCCCTCAACGCCGGGCCACGTAGTAGACGTTGAGGATGTCGCCCTCGACCCGGCGGGTGTCGACCCGGCCGAAACCCGCCTCGGCGAGCATCCGGCGGGCGGTCTGCTCGCCCCAGACCGTGCCCAGGGCCTCGCCGCCCTCGCTGAGCGAGACGCTCATGCAGTAGAACACCGAGAAGGCGTAGAGCGCCGGGCACAGCGGGTGGTCGACGTTCTCCTCCAGGCGGCTGGAGGCGGCGATGTCGCCCATCAGGAAGACCCCGTCCGGGCGCAGCGCCCCGGCGATCGCCGCCAGGGTGCGGGTGGGCCGGGCGAGGTCGTGGATGACGTCGAAGGCCGTCACCAGGTCGTAGGAGCCGGTCAGTTCGGCACTGTCGCCGACCTGGAACTCCACGTTCCGCAGGCCGAGTTCGGCGGCTTCGGCGCGGGCGGCGGCGATGCCCTCCTCGGAACGGTCCAGGCCGTGGAAGCGGCTGGCGGGGAACGCCGCGGCCAGGACGTTGGCCGCGTGCCCCTGCCCGCAGCCGACGTCGACGGCGTCGAGGCCCGCGCGCAGCCGGTCCGGCAGGCCGGGCACCAGCGGCACGATCCCGTCCACCAGGGCGAGGTCGTACACCTCCCCGGACTCCTCGGCCTGGATCGCCTGGAAGCGCGGGTACGCCGAGTACGGGACTCCGGCGCCGGTCCGGAACGCCTCCACCACCTGCTGGTCGACCTCGGCCAGCATGCCGAGGTCCTGTGCGATCCGGGCCAGGTTGTCCGGCCCCGCGGCGCGGGTCAGCGAGGCCGCGTGCTCGGGCGGCAGCAGGTACGTCTCCCGCCCGGGGTCGTACTCCACGACGCCGCCCGTCACCATCGCGCCCAACCACTCCCGGACGTACCGCTCGTTCAGTCCGGCGGCCCGCGCGACCTCGGCGGCGGTGGCGGCGGGCGGCTCCAGGCCCGCCATGACGTCGAACAGGCCGCTCTCGTGCCCGACCCCGGCCATCAGCCCCAGGCAGGCGTCGTTGAGCACCTCCACCATCCGGCCCGCGAACGCCTCCTGCTTCGCCCGGTCCGGTTCCACGGCGACAGCCATCACTCCTCCTTCCGCCACCGGTCCGGCAGCCGGGGGGAGCGGGCACGCACCGCGACGGGGCGCCACCACGGAAGCCGCGCCACGGGGCCCGTGCCCACGACCGGCGGCCCGGTGGACTGGGCAGCACCCCTCTCCCCCGCCACGCTAGTCCTCCGACCGCCGAGCGCCCTGTTGAGCGGGCCACCCCGCCGCACTCCACCGGAGGTCGGCGAATTCCGCCGGAGCGGTGCGGGAAGCGCCCCCGACGGCGCAGGATGGACGGCATGCAGATGGACCGGACCGGACTGGCGGACTTCCTCCGCCGCTCCCGCGAACGGCTGCGGCCGCAGGACGCCGGACTGCCCGACGGGCCCCGGCGCCGCACGCCCGGCCTGCGGCGGGAGGAGCTCGCCCAGCTCGCCGGGGTGTCGGCCGACTACGTGATGCGGCTCGAACAGGCCCGCAGCTCGCAGCCCTCGCCCCAGTTGCTGGGCGCGCTCGCCCGGGCCCTGCAACTGACCGGCGACGAGCGCGACCACCTGCACCTGCTCGCGGGCCACCGCCCGCCGGAGGGCCCGACCGCCGGGCAGCACGTCCGACCCGCGCTGCGCTACCTGCTCGACCGGCTCGGCGACACGCCCGCCCAACTGCTCACCGACCTCGGCGACCTGCTGCTCCAGAACGCCCTGGCCGAGGCCCTGTTCGGCTGCGTGTGCACGGTCGCCGCGCCGGACCGCAACATCGTCTGGCGGTGGTTCACCGAGCCGTCCGTCCGGGAGGCGTACCCGGACGACGAGCGCGAACCGCTCGGCCGCCTGCACGTCGCGGAACTGCGCGCCGCCGCCACCCGCCGCGGTTTCGACCCGCCCGCCCGCGCCCTGGTCGACCGGCTGACCGCGGCCAGCGCGGAGTTCGCCGGGCTCTGGCAGCGGCACGAGGTCGCGGTGCGCCGGACGAGTCGGCTGCGGGTGCGCCACCCGGACATCGGGCCGATCGAGTTCGACTACGAGCTGCTGCAGACCCAGGCCGCGGACCAGCGGCTGCGCCTGTTCACGCCCCCGCCCGACGCCGACGGCAGTCTGGAGGCGCTGGCCCGGCTGCGGGAGGTCGGCCCGGCGACCGCGCACCGCAGCCACCGCTGAGCAGCCGGGCCGACGCCGGGGCGCGGGGGCGGGTCGCCGGGGTCACGGATTCACCGGATCACGGGATCAGTGGTCGGCCTTGCCGCCGCGCACCACGCAGGAGGCGCTGTTCTCCCAGCCCCAGCCGTCCCCGTCCGGGTCGGACGAGGCCGAGGCGCAGTACGGGTACCCGTTCGGCGCGGTGGTCGCGCTCGCGCCGGTGTCGGCCTTGCCGCCGCGCACCACGCAGGAGGCGCTGTTCTCCCACCCCCAGCCGTCCCCGTCCGGGTCCGAGGCGGCCGAGGCGCAGTAGGGGTACCCGTTCGGCGCCTTGGTCGCGGTCGGGGACGCCGTCGGGGAGGCCGGGGCCGGAGCGGTCGGGGTGCCCCCGGTGTAGACGGTGGCGGTGCGGGCGGTGGTGGCGATGCCGTTGGCGCCGTTGAAGAGGCGGTTGCCCCAGGCGGTCAGCGCGTTCCGGTCGAAGCCGTTGACCAGGTCGAGGTACTCGACGCCGCCGCCGTTGCCGCTCCAGGACCAGCCGAGGTAGCCGATGCCCTGGGTCTGGGCGGTGGCCATGATGGCGTCCTCGTCCGGGTCGCCGTCGCTGTGCTGGGCGCCGAACTCTCCGACCACGATCGGCAGTTGGGCGGAGGTGTAGGCGTTCAGGTAGGCCTGCACCTTGGCGGCGGTGTTGTAGACGCCGTACATGTGGATCGAGAAGATCGTGTTGCGGTCGGGGTCGGCTGCGAGCACCGAGGCGGCGTTGTCGCGCATGGTGTTCGACCAGTCCTGGCCCCAGTTCGGGCCGTCGACCATCAGCGCGTGGTGGATCCCGGCGCCCCGCAGCTTGGCGACGGCGCTCTTGGTGGCCGCGGTCCAGGCGGTGTAACCGTTGTTGCCCCAGGGCTCGTTGGCGATGTTGACGACGACGTACCCCTCCTGGCCGTCCAGCGCGCCCTTGTTGTCGACCCAGAACTGGGCGGCCCGGTCGAGGGTGGTGGCGGCGGCGTCCTCGCCGTAGCCGGTGGTGTCGTGCACCTCCAGGACGCAGATCACCTTGGCGGCCTTGCACTGGGCGATCAGCGCGGAGACCTGGGCGGTGGTGGTGCGGGTCCAGCGGTCGCCGTTGCTGAGCACGACGCGGACGGTGTTGGCGCCCTTGGACGCGATGTCGGCGATCGCGGTGGTCTGGCCGGGGTACCAGGCGTACGCGTGGTTGACGCCGCGCATGACGAACTGGTTGCCGTTCGCCTCGTAGATCCGGCCGTTGGCGACGTGGATGCCGGTGGTGGCGGCCTCGGCGCTGCCGGGGGCGAATCCGAAGACGGAGAACAGCAGGCCGAAGACGGCGGCGACTGCCGCGCCGACAGCCGTGAGCGCCCTGCGGCTCGGCGGCTTTTCCATGACTCTCCTCGGGTGGGGGTGGGTGGGGGAACGCGGCCGGCCCGGGAGAACAGGGCCTTGGCAACGTTGTCTGCGGGATCCTGGCACGCCCAACCACCCCGGTCAACGGTTTCGACTTAACCGATTAATTGACCTTGCGCCCGAGAAAAATGAGCCGCACTCCGCCGCCATCAAGTAGAACGGTTAACTATTCGCGGGGGTCAACCGGCCCCTCCCCCGCCGGCTTGCTGGAGAGCACCTCGCGCGCCTGCTCGGCGCCGCGCAGCAGCACCTCGGAGAGGTGGTCGAGGAACCGGGCCACGTTCTCCAGCCGCACCCCGGCGGGAGTGGCCGAGCCGAGGACGGAGACGCCCTGGCGGGCGGTGGCGGCCACCGTGGCGTTGGCGTGGGCGCTCGCCACCGCGGACTGGTACCAGATCTCCTCGTCCACCAGGTAGCGCTCGCGGCGGCGCTCGTCGCGCTCCCGGCGGACCATCGACTGCTCGTCCAGGAAGGCCACCGCCTTGGACACCGACGCCGGGCTGACCTGCAGACGCCGGGCGAGCTCGGCGGCGGTCAGGCTGCCGGAGTCGGTGAGCAGCAGCGCGGCCAGCACCCGGGCGGGCATCCGGCTCAGGCCGGAGTGCATGAAGACGGTGGTGATCGCCTCCTCGAAGGCGTCCACCGCCACGGGGTCGCGCCCGTCGGCCGGGCGGTCGGCCGAGCGGTCGGCCGAGCGGTCGGCCGGGAGCGGGCCGCGGGCCGGTGCGGCCCGGCGGTGGGCGCGGCGCTCGGTGGCCCGGTGCGCGAGGTCGGCCCGGTAGCCGGTCGGGCCGCCGTTGCGCATGACCTCGCGGGTGACGGTGGAGGTCGGACGGTCGATCCGGCGGGCGATCTCCGCGTAGGCGAGGTCCTCGGCCAGGCCCAGGGCGATCTGCTGGCGTTCCTGCTGGGTGAGCCGGCCTCCGGGCATCGGGGCCCCTTTCTGCGACGCGTGGCGCTTGCCCGCCCAGCATAGCGTTCACCCTCATTCCATTGCAACGGCCAGCACTCCTGACGTTGCGTTAGCTTCAGGGCAGTTGCAACGATTTACCGGCTTTCACCTGCGTAAATTCACTTCGATTGCAACAAGTATGTTGCCCGATCCTTGAACGCAACGTAGCGTTTCCAATGTCAGAAACGAAGCGACGCACCACTCGAAACCCCCAGGGAGCACACCGTGCAGAAGTTCGACACCCCCGCCCCGGTCACCGTCGTCCTGGACGTCCCGGCCGGTCTGGTCCGCTTCATCGCCGCCGACCGCACCGACACCGTGGTCGACCTGCGGCCCGCCGACCCGGCCAAGGGCCGCGACGAGAAGGCCGTCGAGCAGACCGAGGTCAGCTACGCCGACGGCGTGCTGCGGATCGTCACCGACTCCGCCGCGCACCGCCTGTTCGGAACGTCCGGCGCACTGGAGGTCACCGTGCAGCTGCCCTCCGGCTCGAAGGTCGAGGCGAGGAGCGCGGACGCCCGGCTCCGGGGCGTGGGACGGCTGGGCGACGTCTCCTTCGAGAGCGCCCGGGGCACCGTGAAGCTCGACGAGGCCTCCGCCGCCAGCCTCACCCTGCAGGACGGCAGCATCGAGGTCGGCCGCCTCACCGGCCCCGGCGGCCTCAGCACCCAGCGCGGCGACCTGACCGTCACCGAGGCGGTGCGCGGCCCGCTCGACCTCACCACCCGGTCCGGCTCGATCTCGGTCGGCGTGGCCCGCGGCGTCTCCGCCTCGCTGGACGCCGGCACCGGCCACGGCCGCATCCACAACGCACTGCGCAACGCCGACGACGCCCCCGCCGTCACCATCCGCGCCACCACCGCGCACGGCGACATCTCCGCCGCCACCGCCGCCTGACCCGGCGTCACCCTCCCACCCACGGCCCCCGGGCCCGTCCGCGGCACCGGCGCCGCCCGCCGAGGCGGCGCCGCCCCGCCCCCAGCACCACCGCCAGAGCACCCCGCACCGCCACCGCACCACCCCACCGCACCACCCCGCACCGCCACTCCACCGCACCACCCCACACCCACAGGGAGCACCCATGACCGGCTTGGCCATCGCGGCGAGCGGGCTGCGCAAGTCCTACGGCGACAAGACCGTGCTGAACGGCGTCGACCTCGCCGTCCCCGCCGGAACGGTCTTCGCCCTGCTCGGCCCGAACGGGGCCGGCAAGACCACCGCCGTCAAGATCCTCTCCACCCTGGTCCGCCCCGACGCCGGACAGGTGAGCGTGGGCGGCCACGACCTGGCCACCCACCCCCAGCAGGTCCGCGCCGCGATCGGCGTCACCGGCCAGTTCTCCGCCGTCGACGGCCTGATCACCGGCACCGAGAACATGCTGCTGATGGCCGACCTGCACCACCTGCCCAAGGCCGAGGGCCGCAAGGTCGCCGCCGAACTGCTGGCCCGCTTCGACCTCACCGGCGCCGCCGACAAGCCCGCCTCCACCTACTCCGGCGGCATGAAACGACGCCTCGACATCGCCATGACCCTGGTCGGCAACCCCCGGATCATCTTCCTCGACGAACCCACCACCGGCCTCGACCCGCGCAGCCGCCACACCATGTGGCAGGTCATCCGGCAGCTGGTCGCCGACGGCACCACCGTCTTCCTCACCACCCAGTACCTGGAGGAGGCCGACGAGCTCGCCGACCGCATCGCCGTCCTGCACGGCGGCACCATCGCCGCCGAGGGCACCGCCGCGGAACTCAAGCGCCTCGTCCCCGGCGGCCACGTCCGCCTGCGCTTCACCGACCCCGCCACCCACCGCACCGCCGCCGCCGCCCTGCCCGAGGCCGCCCGCGACGACGACGCCCTCACCCTCGACGTCCCCAGCGACGGCAGCCAGCGCGCCCTGCGCTCCGTCCTGGACCGCCTCGACGCCACCGGGGTCGAGGCCGACGAGCTCACCGTCCACACCCCCGACCTCGACGACGTCTTCTTCGCCCTCACCGGCGCCCCCGCCCTCCCCGCCCAGAGCACCGCCACCGCCGCCCAGAACACCGCCGACCAGACCGCCGCTGAGGAGAACGCCCGATGAGCAGCCAGCTCGCCCTCGCCGTCCGCGACTCGTCCACCATGCTGCGGCGCAACCTGCTGCACGCCCGCCGCTACCCCTCGCTCACCCTGAACCTGCTGCTCACCCCGGTGATGCTGCTCCTGCTGTTCGTGTACGTCTTCGGCGGCGCGATGAGCGGCGGCGCGGGCCGCTCCGCCTACGTCGCCTACCTGGTGCCCGGCATCCTGCTGATGACCGTCGGCTCGACCGTGATCGGCACCGCCGTCTCGATGGCCACCGACATGAACGAGGGCATCGTCGCCCGCTTCCGCACCATGGCGATCCACCGCGACTCGGTGCTCTTCGGCCGGGTGGCCGGCAGCGTGCTGCAGTCGGTGGCCAGCGTGGTGCTGGTCGGCCTGGTCGGAGCGGCCATCGGGTTCCGCCCGCACGGCGCCACCGCCCTGGAGTGGCTGGCCGCGTTCGGACTGCTCGTCCTGTTCTCCCTCGCCCTGACCTGGATCGCCGTCGGCATGGGCCTGGGCAGCCCCAACGCGGAGGCCGCCAGCAACGCCGCGATGCCGCTGATCCTGCTGCCGATGATCTCCAGCGCCTTCGTCCCGCTGCACTCGATGCCCGGCTGGTTCCAGCCGGTCGCCCAGTACCAGCCCTTCACCCCCGCCATCGAGACCCTGCGCGGCCTGCTGCTGGGCACCCACGTCGGCAACAACGGGTGGATCGCCCTGGTCTGGTGCCTCGCCCTGACCGTCCTCGGCTACCGCTGGTCCCGCGCCCAGTTCGACCGCGACCCGAAGTAACCCCCTCCCCGCACCGCCCCGGCCCTTTCGACGACACGTCAAACCGCCTGACCGGCACCGCTGGTGTCCGACCGGGTGAAGGGATGACGAACCGTCGAAAGGGCCTTGCCGCGTACGCGCCCCTCGGGCTGCCGGGTGCCGCCGGGTGCCGCCGGGTGCCGCCGGGTGCCGCCGCGCGGATCCTCGCGGACCGGTCGGCCGCCCGGCCCGGCGCACGCCGCGTCGACCCGACCGGAGCGGGAGCGGGGGCGGTGGGGGGCGGGTGCCGTGGAGGGTGGCGCTGCAGCGCCGGGAGTCGGTCGCCCGGGCGTCCGGGCTCAGCCCGCCGCCGTTCCACCGGGACCGCTGCGGTCAGCCGTCCTGCTGCCCCGGGCCCGCGGAGGCGCGGAGCGTCCTGGAGCGGGCGGTGCCTGCGCTGCCGACTCGTGCTGCACGTGAACTACTTGTGCTGGTACGGGCGTTGGGCGAATAGCTCCTCCGCCGCCGGTACCTGGTTCCGGCCGGTGTCCCGCCCCACCGCCGGCGGGGGTCGGGGCGCTGACCGGCGCCGGATCAGTGGCCGGACGCCCCCTGGACCCAGACCGGGTCGAGGACGAGCGCGGTGAGCTGCTGGCCGTCCAGGACGGGCGGTCCGGCGTACAGGCTCTGGCCGTGACCGGGCAGCGGGACGGTGCTCGACCCGGCTTCGATCATGGTGCCGTCGGTGCGGTAGAGGATCGCCTGCCAGACCTGCTCGCCGCCCGCCGCGGCGGGCGGGAGGTAGAGCTCCAGGGTGCTGCCGTCCGGCTGCCCGGTGAGGCTGCAGCCCTTGGTGTGGCACGTGGTCGGCGCCTGTTGGCCCGTCCCGCGGTTGATGGTGAGCTGCACGGTGCCCGTCTTCGACCCCTTGACGATGGTGTACCCGGCGCCGACCGGGGTGACGTCCCGAAGCCGTCCGGGGAGCCCGCCCTGCTCGGCGGCCTGCTTCCGCTGCTCCTCGGTGAGCTGCTTGTCGAGAAGGCTCTGGTCGAGGCCCTGCGCGTTGAACAGAAGCGGCTCGCCGTCCACCCGGTAGCCCTGCGGGAGGTGGCTCTTGAGCAGTTCGGCGACCTCCGCCCCGGTGGCCGGGCCCGACTGGGCCGCACCGCCGGACGTCCCCGAGGCGGAGGCAGAAGCGGACGCGGAGGCGGAGGCGGAGGCCGTGGAGGAGACGGACGCGGACGCGGCCGGACCGGCGACGGTCGTGGCCGGCCCGCCCGAGAGGGCGATCCCGCCGAACACCGCGACCGCGGCGACGGCGGCGACGCTGCCGGTGACGGCGGCGGTGCGCAGCCCGCGGCGGCGGCGGCCGCGGTGCAGCAGTTCGATGACCGGGGCGGGCCCGGCGGGGCCGTGCCGGTCGGCCAGGTCCCGCAGCGCGTGGGACATCTCCTGGTGCTCGGTGTCGTTCATCGGGCGGCACTCTCCTGGTTCTTCCATCGGTTCTTCGGCTGGTACGGCGCGTGGCTCCCCGCCGGGTCCTCGGAGCTCTCCTCGTCCCCGGACGGGTTGCGGGCCAGGACGGTGCGCAGCCGGGCCATCGCCCGGGAGTGCTGGCTCTTGACGGTGCCGACCGAGCACCCGAGGACCGCGGCGGCGTCCTTCTCCGTCAGGTCCTCGAAGTGCCGCAGCACGACCACTGCCCGTTGTCTGGGCGGGAGTTCGCGCAGCGCGCGGTACAGCTCGTCCGAGGTCTCCGTCCCCGCCGCACCGCCGGAGGGCCCGTCCGGCGGTTCGGCGATGAGCAGTTCCCGGCGGCGACGCCGCCACCAGCTGATGTGGTTGTTGACCAGCATCCGCCGCAGGTAGGCGTGCGGATCGTCGGTCCGCATCCGTCGCCAGCGCACGTACAGCTTGACCAGGCAGTCCTGGAGCAGTTCCTCGCCCCGGTGCCGGTCGCCCGCGATCAGCGTCGCGGTGCGCAGGTGCCGGGGCCAGGCGGTCGCGACGAAAGCGGCGTAGGCGTCGTCCTCGGTTTCTCGGCTCACACCGACCAGACGCCCCGGCCCGGGGGAAAGGTTGTCAGCCGTCGCACCGTTCCGTTCCGGGTGCCGCCGGACGTTCCGCACCGCTCGGTGCGGAACCGGACCGCCCTCCCCCGCGGTCCTGTCGGCGACGGGTTCTCGCCCACCGCCCCGGAGGCCGCGCCGTGGAGATCTTCGCCCTGGTCCTGCTCGCACCGGCCACCTGGATGGCCCTGGCCGTGCTGCTGGTGTTCGCCGTCGGCGCGGCCTGGGACCGGCGGTGGCCGCGGGTGGCGGCCCTGGTGCTGTCGGGGGCGGCCGTCGTGGCGCTGAGCCAGCTGCTGAACCCCCTGCTGGGGGCCGTCACCTCGGCGGAGGAGGGCGGTACGGACTCCTCCCCGCCGTGGCCGTGCCGGATCGACGGGAAGCCCGCCGAGCAGGTGGTCGACTACCGGGTCGACCTGTTCCCGGTGGTCGGCTTCTCCTGCGTGCTGTCCGACGGTTCCTCGTACGACACCGGCCGCGTCCCGGCCCGCGCGACGCCGTTGGCCGCCGGTCTGGCCGTCGCCGCGGGCGGTGCCCTGTACGCGAGCCGCCGCCGCCCCGGTGCCTGACCGGGGCGGTGTGCCGGTGGCGGCTCAGGCCCACTGCTCCGGCAGGCCGAACGCGGTGACGTGCTCGGCGCCGAGGAAGGAGGTCAGGGCGGCGATCCGGCCGTCCGCGGCCAGGTCGAGGACGGTGACCGACCAGGCGGTGTGCACCGCTGCGGCCGAGGTGCCCAGGTAACAGGCGACCGCAGGTTGGGAGTTGGCGCTGACGGGGACGGTCCGCCAGCTGGGGCAGCGGGTGAGCGGGACGGCGACGGCGAACTCCGTGACGGCGTCCCGGCCGCGGTACCAGTGCGGCAGCGGCGGCATCGCCCAGGTGACGTCCTCGGTGAGCAGCGCGACCAGGGCGTCCGCGTCGCCGCGCTCCAGGGCGGTGCGGTACGCGGTGACGGTCTCCCGGACGCGGGCGTCGCCGAGCATCCGCAGGACCTGCTGCTGCCCGGGCGCGGGTGCGGCGTCGGCGAGCCGGCGGCGGGCCCGGGCCAGCGCGGAGTTCACCGAGCCGGGGGTGGTGTCCATCAGCGCGGCGATCTCGGCGGCGGTGAACCCGAGCACGTCGAACAGGAGCAGGGCGGCCCGCTGGTTGCCGGGCAGGTGCTGGAGCGCGGCGACGAACGCCAACTCGACGGCCTCGTACCGCTGGTGGCGTTCGGCCGGGTCCTCCGGCGTGGGGTACGGCCCGAGCCAGGCGGTCTCGGTGTCCGGTCGGCCGTCCAGGACGACCCGGGTGCTGGCCGGGCCGAGGTCGACGGGCAGCGCGCGTCGGCCGCGCCGCTCCACGGCGTCCAGGCAGGTGCGGGTGGCGACGGTGTACAGCCAGCCGCGCAGCGAGCTGCGGCCCTCGAAGCGGTCGATGCCGCGCCAGGCCCGCAGCAGCGCCTCCTGCAGGGCGTCGTCCGCGTCGTGCGCCGAGCCGAGCATCCGGTAGCAGTGCGCGTGCAGTTCGCGGCGCAGCGGGGCGATCAGCCGGGTGAACGCGGCGTCGTCCCCGGCCCGGGCCAGGGCCAGGTCGTCCCGTTCCGGGGGAACTTCGCTCATGGGCGACGATTCTGCCGCACCGCGCCGGTCTCCTCCTCGAACGGCTTTCCGTTCCCTGACGAAGGAGCTACCGATGACCAACCCTCCGCACACCGCCGCCTGGTTCGACCTGTCCTCCCCCGACGCGCCGCGCGCCCGCGCCTTCTACGGCGAGCTGTTCGGCTGGCCGGTGCACGTCCTGGACGGGACGTACGCGCTGGTCGGCGACGACGGCGAGGGCCGGCCGACCGGCGGCATCGGGCAGGCCGGGCCCGAGGCCCCGTACACCGGTTTCGCCGTCTACTTCCGGGTGGACGACCTGGACGCGGCCCTGGAGCGCGCCGTCGAGCTGGGCGGGGCCCGCCGGTTGGAGCCGCAGCCGGTGCAGGGCGGCGACCGCCTGGCAGTGTTCACCGACCCGGACGGCAACGCGGTCGGCCTGCTGGGCAAGTGACGCGCGGGGGCCCGGACCGCTCCCGGTCCGGGCCCCGTGCGGCGCGGCGTCAGCTCGCGGCGAGCAGCTCCAGGGTGTCGATGACCCGGTTGGAGAAGCCCCACTCGTTGTCGTACCAGGCGACCACCTTGACGTGGCGGCCGTCGACCCGGGTGAGCTCCGAGTCGAAGATCGAGGACGCCGGGTTGCCGGTGATGTCGGAGGAGACCAGCGGGTCCTCCGAGTACTCCAGCACGCCCGCCAGCTTGCCCGCCGCGGCCTCGCGGTAGGCGGCGAGCACCTCCTCGCGGGTGACGTCGCGGGCGACGGTGGTGTTCAGCTCGACGATCGAGCCGACCGGCACCGGCACCCGGATCGAGTCGCCGGACAGCTTGCCGTCCAGCTGCGGCAGCACCAGGCCGATCGCCTTGGCGGCGCCGGTGGTGGTCGGGACGATGTTGACGGCGGCGGCGCGGGCCCGGCGCGGGTCGCGGTGCGGGCCGTCCTGGAGGTTCTGCTCCTGGGTGTAGGCGTGCACGGTGGTCATGAACCCGTGCTCGATGCCCGCGAGTTCGTCGAGGACGGCGGCCAGCGGGGCGAGCGCGTTGGTGGTGCAGGAGGCGTTGGAGACGACGGTGTGCAGGGCCGGGTCGTACGCGTCGGTGTTGACGCCGTAGGCGAGGGTGACGTCGGCGCCGTCGGACGGGGCGGACACCAGGACCTTCTTCGCGCCCGCGGTGAGGTGGGCGCGGGCGGCCTCGGCGGAGGTGAACCGGCCGGTGGACTCCAGCACGATGTCGACGCCGAGCTCGGCCCAGGGCAGGTCGGCGGGGTTGCGCTCGGCGAGGACCTTGATCCGGCGGCCGTCGACCACCAGGGTGTCGCCCTCGACGGTGACGGGGCGGCCGAGCCGGCCCGAGGTGGTGTCGTAGGCGAGCAGCCGGCCGAGCGTGGTCGGCTCGGTCAGGTCGTTGACGGCGACGACCTCCAGCTTGCTGTCGCGCTCCAGCAGGGCGCGCAGCACGTTGCGTCCGATGCGGCCGAATCCGTTGACGGCGATGCGGGTCATGGGTGGTGCCCTTCTCTGCGGCTCTTGCGCGGTGTTCTCGCGGGGTGGTGCTTCCACTGTCGCTCGCCGGACGGGCCGGTGGCAGTGGCGGCCGTGCCACTGTTCGCAAGGATCGTGCCAACCGCGGAAGGGCGCCTACTCGCCTCTGGTGAACGTCCGGCGGTAGTCGCTGGGCGTGGTCCCGAGGATCTGCTGGAAGTGCGCCCGCAGGTTCGCGCCGGTGCCCAGGCCGGTCTCGGCGGCGATCTGCTCGACGCTGTGTCCGGAGCGTTCCAGCAGCTCACGGGCCAGGTCGACGCGGGCCCGCAGCACCCACTGCATCGGGGTGTAGCCGGTGTCCTCGACGAAGCGGCGGGAGAAGGTGCGCGGCGAGACGGCGGCGTGCCGGGCCAGCGTCCGCACCGTCAGCGGCTCGTCCAGCCGGTGCAGCGCCCACTCGCGGGTCGCCGCGAACCGCTCGCCGACCGGCTCGGGCACGCTGCGCGGCACGTACTGCGCCTGGCCGCCGCTGCGGTAGGGCGCGGCGACCAGGCGGCGCGCGGTGTGGTTGGACGCGGCCACCCCCAGGTCGCTGCGCAGCACGTGCAGGCACAGGTCGATGCCGGACGCGGCGCCCGCCGAGGTGAGCACGCTGCCCTCGTCGACGAACAGCACGTTCTCGTCCACCCGCACCTTCGGGTACTTGGCGGCCAGCGCCCGGGTGTAGTGCCAGTGCGTGGTGGCCCGGCGGCCGTCCAGCAGGCCGGTCGCGGCCAGCGCGAACGCCCCGGTGGAGATCGCCGCCAGCCGGGCCCCGCGCGCGTGCGCGGCGCACAGCGCCTCGACCACGGCGGGCGGCGGGTCGTCCCGGTCGGGGTGCCGGTAGCCGGGGACGAACACCGACTCCGCCCACTCCAGCGCCTCCAGCCCGTGCGCCACGTGGTACGACAGGCCGTCCCCGCCCGCGACCAGCCCGGGCGCGGCCCCGCACACCCGCACCTCGTACGGCATGCTGCCGCGGGTGGAGAACACCTGCGCGGGGATCCCGACGTCGAGCGGCTTGGCGCCGTCCAGGACCAGCACGGCCACCCGGCGCAGACGAGGAGCTGACACCCCCACAGGGTAGGCGCCGTCCGGGCCGTGTCGTAGCCTCGCCGGGCAGCGCCGGAAGGGGGACGGGATTCGACGACGACGCCCACCGGTGACGCCCGCCCCCGGCCGGCCCGTCAGTGGGCGACGCCGAGGATCCGCCCGACGGTGTCCGGGTCGCCGACCGCGCGCAGCATGCAGTGCGCGACGTCCGCCCGCGAGACCCTCGACCCGCCGCGCAGGTTCTGCCCGTACGCGACCCGGTAGTCGCCGGTCAGCGGCCCGTCGGTGAGCCGGGGCGGGCGCACCACCGTCCAGTCCAGCCCGCAGGCCAGCACCGCGTCCTCCATCCGGGCCAGGTCCGCGTAGTGCGCACGCAGCACCCGCTTGACCGCCGGGGTCAGCACGTACCGCATGAACGGCCCCTCGCCCGGGTCGTGCCGCGGCGGGTGCGGCCGCTGCGGCGAGGCCACCGTGCCGATCGGCGCGGCGCTGACCACCAGCAGCCGCCGCACCCCCTCCGCGCGCATCGCCGCCACCACGGCCCGCGTCCCGGCCTCCGCGACGCCGACACCGGCCTTCCCGACCGCCCCGAGCCCGGACAGCACCGCGTCCGCCCCCGCCACCGCCGCCCGCAGCTCCTGGGGGGAGGCGCTCGCCAGGTCCGCCCGCACCACCCGCGCGCCGCTCTCCCCGAGCTTGTCCGGGTTGCGCACCACCGCCGTCACCTCGTGCCCGCCCGCCAGTGCCTGGTCCAGCACCTGCCGCCCGATCCCTCCGGACGCGGCCACCACGGTCAGTTTCATCGCTCCCTCCTCGTCTCGCTCAGTTCTCTTGTGCAGCAACGGAGTTGACGCCCTGCAGCTTGTCCGGGTTGGTCACGAAGTAGATGTCCTCGACCTGCTCGCCGTCCGCCGAGAGGTCCAGCACCAGCACCGCGAACGGGGCCTCGCCGATGAACAGCACCGCCGACGGGTCGCCGTTGGCGGTGGCCCACCGCACCCGCACCCCCTGCGCCCGCGCGGCGTTGCCGACCAGCAGCCGGGCGACCTTCCCGCGGCCGTGCACCGGGTGCGCCCCGGCGGCCGTCGCCTTGCCGCCGCCGTCCGCCCAGAGCGTGACGTCGGGGGCGAGCAGCCGCAGCAGCGCGTCGAGGTCCCCGCCGCCGACGGCCGCCGCGAACCGCTCGGTGGCCTGCCGCCGCACCGCCGGGTCGGCCCGGTGGCGGGGGCGCCGGGCGCGGACGTGCTCGCGGGCCCGGTGGGCGAGCTGGCGGACGGCGGCGGGGGTGCGGCCGAGGACCTCGGCGGTCTCGGGGTGGCTGTACCCGAAGACCTCGTGCAGCACGAACACGGCGCGTTCCAGCGGCGTGAGCGTCTCCAGCACCACCAGCAGCGCGATCGAGACCGCCTCGGCCCGCTCGCCCGGGTCCTCCTCGGCCGGGGCCAGCAGCGGTTCGGGCAGCCAGGGCCCGAAGTAGCTCTCGCGCCGTCGGCTGATCTCGGCGCGGCGGGCCAGTGCGGTGTTCACGGCGGTGCGCACCAGGTAGGCGCGCGGGTGGAGGATCGGCCCGGCCTCGCTGGAGCGGTGCCGGCCGGACCAGGCGAGCCAGGTCTCCTGCAGGACGTCCTCGGTGTCGGCGACCGTGCCGAGCAGGTTGTAGACCATCGAGAACAGCAGTTCCCGGTGGCTGGTGAACACCTCGGTGGCCTCGTCCATCGTGCCCGTCTCCTCCGTCTTCCGCTTCCGGCTGCACCCCGAGAGTGGCGGATCCCCCGGGGTGTGACACGGAGGGCGGAGAAAACCGGGAAGGGGTCCGGACCGCCGTCGGCGGTCCGGACCCCTGCGTCGGTCCCGGGAGGGTCAGCCCATGCTCTTCTGCCCGTCCAGGGACTCCCGGATGATGTCGGCGTGCCCGGCGTGCTGGGCGGTCTCGGCGATGATGTGCATCACGGTGCGCCGGGCCGACCAGCTCGCCCCGGGGGTGAACCAGGGCGCGGCGGGCAGCGGGTGCGAGACGCCCAGGTCGGCCAGGCCGGCCAGCAGCTCGTCGGTGCCGCGGGCCACCGCCTCGTACGCGGTCAGGACGCCGAGCAGGGTCTCGCCGGGCAGCAGCCGGAACTCGTCGGCGCGGGCCTGGAAGTCGGCCTCGGCCATCGCGGTGAAGTCGGGCAGCGCGGAGGTGCCGACCGCGATGAACGCCGCCCAGGCCCGCTCCATCGAGGTGACGTGCTTGATCAGGCCGCCGACGGTGAGCTCGCTGACGGTGGTGCGGCGGGCGGCCTGCTCGTCGGTGAGGCCGCGGGCGGTGAACCGCAGGAAGTGCCGGGCGGCGCGGAGCTGCGCGATCAGGTCGGCGTGCTCGGGGGTCGGGCCCTCGACGGTGGCGTCCGGGTACTGGCCCTCCGCCGTCCCGTCGGCCCCGGTGCCCTCGACGTTCTCAACGGTCTCGACGGTCTCGGTGCTCATGCTGTCGCTCTCCCATCGCCACGGCGGTGCTGCTCGCTTCCTTCGTGTTCCACGCTACGGACCATTGCGGTCACCTTCCGTCCGCAATGGGCGGAGGATGGGATCCATGGCCGACACCAGCGCCCGCACCCTGCGCCTGCTCACCCTGCTGCAGTCCCACCGCTTCTGGCCGGGCGAGGAGCTCTCCGCCCGGCTCGGCGTCTCCCCGCGCACCCTGCGCCGCGACGTGGACCGGCTGCGCGAGCTCGGCTACCCGGTGGAGGCCCGGCGCGGCGTGGACGGCGGCTACCAGCTGGCGGCGGGGGCGGCGCTGCCGCCGCTGGTGATCGACGACGAGGAGGCGGTGGCGCTGGCCGTCGGGCTGCAGGTGGCGGCGGACAACGCGGTGGAGGGCCTCGCGGAGGCGTCCGTACGGGTGCTGGCGAAGGTGGTGCAGGTGATGCCGGCCCGGCTGCGCCGCCGGGTCGAGGCGCTGCGGACGGTCACCGTCCCGGCGGACTGGCGGGTGGACACCGCCGGCCGGATCGCCCCGGACGTCCTCACCGCCGTCGCCCTGGCCTGCCGGGACACCGAGCGGCTGCGCTTCCGGTACGAGGCGGCGGGGGGCGCCGCCTCCGAGCGGCACGCCGAGCCGCACGGCCTGGTCCGGCTGGGCCGCCGCTGGTACCTGGTCGCCTACGACCTCACCCGCCAGGACTGGCGGACCTTCCGCCTGGACCGCCTGGCCGGGCCCGAGCCGACCGGGGCCCGCTTCCTGCCGCGCACCCTCCCGGCCGCCGACGCCGCCGAGTTCGTCCGGGCCGGCCTGCAGGGCCAGCCCCGCCCGCACCGGGTCGAGGCACTCGTGGAGGCGCCCGCGACGGCCGTCCGGGAGAAGCTCGGCGCCTGGGCCGAGGTGCGGGAGGCCGGGCCGGAACGCAGCCGGGTGCTGATGCAGGCGGACGCCCTGGAGTGGCCCGCGATGGCGCTCGGTTCGCTGGGCGTGGACTTCGAGATCGTCTCCCCGCCGGAGCTGTCCGCCCTGCTGGCCACCTGGGGCGAACGCTTCACCCGCTGCACGCGCGCCAACGGCCGGGCAGAATCGGCACGGTGACGACACCGCAGCTGCTCACTCCCGCCGAGGCCGCCGAACGCTCGGGGTTCAGCCTGGACACCCTGCGCTACTACGAACGGATCGGCCTGCTCACCTCCATCACCCGCGCCACCAGCGGCCACCGCCGGTTCAGCCCGGACGACATCGGCTGGCTGGGCATCCTGCGCTGCCTGCGCGACACCGGCATGCCGATCGCCGACATGCGCCGCTACGCCGAACTCGCCCGCACCGAGGGCCCGGAGAGCCTGCTCGGCCGGATCGAACTGCTGGAGCGCCACGACAGCGCCGTCAACGACCGGATCGCCCTGCTGGAGCGCCAGCGCGCCCACCTCCGCGACAAGATCGACTACTACCGGAGCGTCCTGCCCGCCGACGGCGCCACCGACTGAGCCCCCGGCCCCCTCAGGCCCGGAGCCCGTCCACCACCACCTCGAACAGCCGCTCCTGCCGCTCGGCCAGCGCCGGTGCCTGCCCGGCGGCCCAGCTGACCGCGTTGGCCAGCGCGAACAGGTCGGTGCCGGTGACGTCCGCCCGGATCCGTCCGGCCCGCTGCGCGGCGGCCAGCAGGGCGCCCCCGGCCTCCCGCATCGCCGTGCAGCTCGCGTGCAGCGGCGAGGCCGGGTCGCGCAGGGTGGCCAGCAGGGCCTCCGGCAGGCCCTGGTGGGCGCCCGCTCCGGCGCAGAACTCCCGCAGCCAGGCGGTGAGCGCCTCGGCCGGATCGGCCCCGTCCCCCGCCAACTCCGCCGCCCTCGCGGACAGTCGGTCGAAACGCCGGGCCAGCAGCGCCTCCAGCAGCGCCTCCCGGCTGGGGAAGTGCCGGTAGAGCGTGCCGAGTCCGACCTCGGCCCGCCGGGCCACGTCGCGCAGCGAGGCCTGCGCGCCCTGTTCGGCGAGCACCTGCGCGCCGACCTCCAGCAGTCGGTCCCGGTTGCGCCTGGCGTCCGCCCGCGGCGCCCGGGCGGTCGGATCAACAGCCATGCCTGGTCCCGTCGTTGACATCCGGAGCAGTGCTCCGCCTAAACTGGCCCCGGCTTTCCGGAGCAGTGCTCCGGATTCTACGGCAGTGCCGTCCGGCCTGCGGAGGGGAGAGTCGCCATGACCGTCGACACCATGTGGGCGGTGCGCCTGCACGCCTTCGGCGCACCCGAGGTGCTGGTCCGCGAGCGGGTGCCGCGCCCGGTGCCCGGCCCGGGCGAGGTGCTGGTCCGGGTGCACGCGGCGGGTCTCAACCCGCCCGACTGGTACGCCCGCAGCGGCTTCCCGAACATCCCGGCCGCGATCCGGCCGACCCCGGCGCTCCCGCTCGTCCCGGGCAGCGACGTCTCCGGCACGGTCGTCGCCACCGGCCCGGGCTCGGCCCGGCAGGTCGGCGAACGCGTCCACGCCCTGGTCAACTTCCCCGGCCGGGGCGCCGGTTACGCCGAGTACGCGACCGTCCCGGACGCCCACCTGGCCCTGCTGCCCGACGCCCTGGACCACCTGACCGGGGCCGCCCTCCCGATGGCGGGCCTGACCGCCTACCAGTACCTCCGCCACCTGGACCCCGCGCCCGGCGGCACCGCCGTGGTCAACGGCGCGGCGGGCGGCGTCGGCCACCTCGCCGTGCAGCTGCTCAGGGCGGGCGGCGCCGGGGAGGTGGTCGCGGTCGCCTCCGGCCGCCACGAGCGCTTCCTGCGCGAGCTGGGCGCCGACCGCTTCGTCGACTACACCGCCGGGCCGGTCGCGGACGCCGTCCGGGGCGCCGACCTGCTGTTCGACACCGTCGGCGGCCCGGACGCCCACCGGCTGCTCCCGGTGCTGCGCCGCGGCGGCCGGGTCGCCCCGGTCTTCTTCGGCGACTACCGCACCGAGCACGCCACCGGCGACCTCGGCCTGGTCCTCGGCGACCGCAGCTGGCAGGTCCGCTCCAGCGGCGCCGACCTCGCCGCACTGGACGCCCTGGTGGTCTCCGGCGCCGTCCGGGTCGCCGTCACCGGGGTGTTCCCGCTCGTCGAGGCGGCCGCCGCCCACCGCCGGGCCGAACAGGGGCACCTGCGGGGCAAGTCGGTCCTGCACGTCGCCGACTGAGCCCGGGCCCGGGCGCGCTCCCGGCAGCCCTCAGCCCATGGTCCGCTGCCCGTCCAGCGCCTCGCGCAGGATGTCGGCGTGCCCGGCGTGCTGCGAGGTCTCCGCGATGACGTGCAGCAGCACCCGCCGCACGCTCCACGCCGCGCCGGGTTCGAACCAGGGCGCCTCCGGCAGCGCCTGCTCACTGTCCAGGTCGAGGGTGGCGACCAGGTTGTCGGTGTGCTCGGCGACGGCCCGGTAGCGCTCCAGCAGGACGTCCAGGGTCTCGCCGTCGGTCATCCGGAACTGCGCGGCCCAGCTCTCGGCGTCGTCGGGCGCGCCCTCGGCGCGCATCGCCTCGGCGCCGCCGACGGCGAACCGCAGCCAGCGCTCCTCGACCCCGGCGACGTGCTTGATCAGCCCGCCGAGGGTCAGTTCGCTGACGGTGGTGCGCTGTTGGGCCTGTTCGTCGGTGAGGCCGCGCGCGGTGTAGCGCAGGAAGCCGCGCTGCTTGTCCAGGGCGGCCAGCAGGTCGGCGCGTTCGCCGGTGAGCTCGGGGAGCGGGGTGACCATGTCTCAGGCCACCTCCACCGTGCTCGGCCGCTCGCCCTCGGCGGCGCCGGGGTCGATCAGCGAGAACGCCGCGCCCTGCGGGTCGACGAAGGAGGCGAAGCGCCCGAACGGGCTGCTCATCGGCCCGAAGACGAGCTGCCCGCCCGCCTGGGCGACCCGTCCGGCGGCGGCGTCGCAGTCGTCCACCAGGAAGTAGACGCTGATGAACGGCGGCACCTGGGCGGGCACGTCCGGCCCCATGCCCATCGCGCCGAGCACGGGCGCGTCACCGAGGTGGTAGATGCTGTAGTCCACCTTGTCGTCGACGATCTTCCGCACCCGGTACGGGAACACCTGCGGGAAGAAGGAGTTGGCGGCGGCGGTGTCCCGGGTGAACACCTCGGCCCAGCCGTAGCTGCCGGGTGCGTCGCGCAGTTCGAAGCCCCGGTGGTCGCCGCTCTGCCAGAGGCCGAACACGACGCCCGCCGGGTCCTGGGCGATCGCCATCGAGCCGGAGCTGCCGACCCGCACCGGCTCCATCAGCACGGTGCCGCCGGCCGCCCGGACGCGCTGCGCGGCGGCCGCCACGTCGGCGGTGGCCAGGTGGAGCACCCACGCGGAGCGGCCCTCCTGCCCGGGCGGCGGCGGGACGATCGCGGCGACCGCCCTGCCGTCCTTCAGGGCCTGCGTGTAGCTGCCGAGCTCGGACGCGGCCTCGCCGAACGTCCAGCCCAGCACCTGTCCGTAGAACGCCTTGGCGACCTCCGGGTCGGCGAACATCGCGTCCGCCCAGACCGGGGTGCCCTCGGGTGGTGCCGTCACGGTGCGTCTCCCTCCGCTGTCGGGGCCCCGCACCCGGGGCCGCGCCCGGGGCCCGCCGCCCCGGGGGAAAGCACATGCCCTGCCACGCTAACCAGTGCCCCGGACGACCGCGCGGCGGCACGCGCGGCGACACGCTCGACGGCACGCTCGGCGGCCCCCGAACGGCTGTTGCCCCGCAGTGACAATTCGCGCACCCCACAGGGTCATCCGACTGCGAAGCTCTGGTCACCGCCCCGGACGACGGAACACGAGAACCGGCAGGGGGCACCCACACCACGCACCGTCGGATCCGTTCCAGGGGGGAACCATCCATGTCCGCGCACGCCCGCCTCCGCCGCTCCTCCGCCGTCGCCCTCGTCTCCGCGATCACCGCCGGCTCCGCCCTGCTGCTGACCGCCTGCGACCCGTCGGCCGACGACAGGGCCGCCACCCGGCCGACCGCCACCGCCCCGTCCCGCAACGCCACCCCGACCGCGCCCGCGTCCCCGTCCGCCGCCGCGACCGGCTCCGGCACGGCCACCCCGTCGGCCCCGGCCTCCGCCACCGCGCCCGCCTCCCCGTCCGCCGCCGCGACCACCGCCGCCCCGGCCCAGCCGTCGGCCCAGCCGGTCCAGGCCGCCCTCAACCTGACCAAGGGCACCGGGCTGACCATCAGCAACGGCACCCGCTACGTGGTGATGGACGGCAAGGTCGTCGACTTCGGGACCGTGGTCCGCGACCTGGCCTGGTCCCCGGACGGCAAGCGCGCCGCCTTCGTCGACGGCAACGGCAACCTGGAGACCTCCGACCCGGACGGCAGCCACCGGGCCGTCGTCGCCAAGGCCCCGTCCGGCGTCACCTGGTCGCACCCGACCTGGCAGGTGTTCACGCCCAACGCCGACGAGCGCACCATGCACGTCCCGGCCGTGAACGACCTGCAGTTCACCGCGGACGACCACGGCACCCTGCGGATCCTCGCCGTCCCCGTGCAGGGCGGCACCCCGGCCCCGATCGCCCTGAACACCTACTCGGACCAGGACCCGGCGCCGATCCCGCAGACCGGCAACCTGTGGCCCAACGCCGCCGGGCGGATCGGCTCCTCGGTCTACGCGAACAAGGACGACGGCCAGGTGTACATCCGCGACCAGTACCTGCGGCAGGAGGGCATGGCGGTCGCCAAGGGCTCGCAGCCCGACCGCGACGACGAGGGGGACATCGTGTTCGTCCGCTCCGTCGCGGGCCACAGCCACCTGTTCACCAAGGGCAGCGACTACCGCGCGCCGGAGCGCGACCTGACCCCGGGCGCCACCGTCGACTACACCGAGCCGGCCTTCTCCCCCGACCGGAAGACCGTCGCCTTCCGCGCCCCGGACGGCATCTACACCGTCCCCGCCAAGGGCGGCACCCCGACCAAGGTCTCCGACACCGTCGGCCTGCCCGCCTACCGCGGCTGACCGACGCCCCGTCACCACCCCGTCCCGGTTCGCGCGTTCAGGGTCCGCGAACCGGGGCCCGTGCGACAGCCCGGACGGCCTCGCCGCCCGGGCTGTCGCACGCTGCTGCCAGGATGAGCCCGGAGCACCGGCCGCGGTCGGGTCACCGGGCCCGCCCGTCGGCCGAACTCCCTTGCCTGCCATCCGCATTCCGTTCGGGGGGAACCGCATCATGAACGAACGCGCCCGTCTGCGCCGGTCCGCCGCCGCCCTGCTGGTGGCCGCGTCCACCACCGGGTCGGCCCTGCTGCTGACCGCCTGCGACCCGGAGGGCGAGGGCACCGGCACCGCCGCCTCCTCCCCGGCCACCGCCGCGACCACCGCCGCCCCGGCCGGGGGCGGCTCGCTGAACAGGACCGCGGGCACCCGTCTGACCGTCAGCACCGGCACCAGCACCGTGCTGATGGACGGCAAGGCCGTCGACTTCGGCACCGTGGTCCGCGACCTGGCCTGGTCCCCGGACGGCAAGCACGCCGCCTTCGTCGACGGCAACGGCAACCTGGAGACCTCCGACCCGGACGGCAGCCACAAGGTCGTCGTCGCCAAGGCCCCGTCCGGCACCACCTGGTCTCACCCGACCTGGCAGGTCTTCGGCGCGGACGAGCCGCACGGCGCGGGCACCTACCTGCTGTTCACCGCGGACGACAAGAAGAGCCTGCGCCTGATGTCGGTCGAGGCCAGGGCGGGCGCCAAGCCCGAGGTGCTGCACGTCGGCGACTCCGAGGGCGCGCAGATCCCGGAGACCGGCAACCAGTGGCCGAACTCCAACGGCCTGTCCGGCATGACGGTGTACGCCAACAAGGACGACGGCCAGGTCTACTTCCACGACGTGGTCAGCCGGACCAACGGCGGCGCCGTCGCCAAGGGCTCGCAGCCCGCGCTGGCGGACGAGGGCGCGCTGGTGTTCGTCCGCTCCGCCAAGGGGCACAGCCACGTCTTCGCCAGCCCGGGCGACGAGAACGCCGACCAGCAGATCGACCTCACCCCGGACGCGACGGTCGACTGCACCGAGCCCGCGATTAGCCACGACGGCAGGACCGTCGCCTTCCGCGGCCCGGACGGCGTCTACACCGTCCCGTTCACGGGCGGGAAGCCGGAGAAGGTGACCGACACCGTCGGCCTGCCCGCCTACCGCTGAGCGAGCCGTGCCAACTCCTCCTGAAGGTTCGGCAGTTGCTGGTCGGCGTTGTCGTGCGGAAGCCACTCGACCGGGTCCAGGAAGCGGAACAGCACCCTGGTCGGGGTGATCGCGAACTCGTACTCGTCGAAGCCGACCACCGCACCCGTGTCACCCCGGGCGGCCCCGCGCACCACGTGCGCGGTGAGCCCGTCCGGGGTGTCGCCCTGCGCGGCCGACACCCGGCGGCGGGCGTTGGAGCGGGCCAGGTACGGGCAGACCATCGCGGCGTACAGCATGCACGCCCGGTGCCCCGGCCCCTCCGTGGTGGGCGCCATGTTCCGGTACGGGCGGCCCGCCGCCAGCGCCTCGCCGATCGCCGCCGCCTCCGCCCCGCCGACCACCCGCCACACCGGCCCGCGCGGCATCAGCGTGTTGCACACCGAGCACAGCCGCTCCCGGGCGCAGGCCGCCGACCGCTCGTGGTCGGTCAGCGCGAACTGCGGCCGCCCGTCCTCCCACGGGGTGATCGCGGGCACCGGGTAGCCCCGCTCGTCACGCGGGCGGGCCGCCACGGCGGGCGGCTTGGGGACGGCATCGAAGCGCACACCCCATGCCTATCACGTCCCCGCACTCATCCGCGCGGCACCGCGTAGTCGGCCAACTCGGCGCTCCCCGGTGCGAGTTGCCCCCATTCGCCCGGTACGTCCAGCACCGCGATCCCGGCCGTGGCGAACTTCTCCCGCAGCCGCTCCAGCGCCTCGTTCCGGTGCCCGTTCCCGTTCTCCCGGGCCAGCCCCAGCACCAACTCCTGCACCTCGGGCCGGTGCCCGACCAGCATCACGGTGCGCACCACCGGCGGCAACTCCCGCAGCAGCTCCACCAGTTCGTCCGCGTCCGCGCGGTACGCCCGCGGCTCCAGGACGAGTTCGGGCGCGCCGCCGAGCTCCGGCTCGGCCAGCTCCCAGGTCTGCCGGGTGCGCACCGCGGTGGAGCACAGCACCCGGTCCGGCACCAACCCGTGCTCCGCCAGCCACCGTCCGGCCGCCACCGCGTCGGCCCGGCCGCGCTCGGCCAGCGGCCGCAGCTCGTCCGGGACGTCCGGCCAGTCCGCCTTGGCGTGCCGCAGCACGATCAACCGCCGCTGTTGGGTCATCCCCCCAGTGTGGCCCGCACCGCGAACCGCGCTCCACCCAACGCGCGGGCCGCCGGGCGATACCGGCGGAAAACCGGACGACGCGCCCGCCCCGGTTCGGTTAGCGTCGGGGGCATGCGTGCCCTGACCGAGCCCGAGATCCGGGCGTCCTTCGTCAACTGCTCCAAGGGCGAGGCCAAGCGGCTGCCCGTCCCGCGCGACCTGGCCGAGCGCCGCTGGGCCGACCTGGACTTCCTCGGCTGGCGCGACCTCGGCGCCCCCGACCGGGCCTACCTGGTCGCCGTCCTCGACGACGCCCCGGTCGGCATCACCCTCCGCTCGCCGAACGTGAAGCGCAGCCTGACCCGCACCAACGTCTGCTCGGTCTGCATCACCTCGCACGCGGGCAGCGGCGTCTCCCTGCTCACCGCCCCCCGCGCGGGCGCGGCGGGCCGCGAGGGCAACTCGGTCGGCACCTACCTCTGCGCCGACCTGGCCTGCTCGCTGTACGTCCGCGGCCTGCGCCGCCCCGCCACGGTCAGCCGCCCGGACGAGTCGCTCCCGCTGGAGGAGCAGATCGCCCGGACGGTCACCAACCTGGAGGCGTTCCTCCGCCAGGTGCTGGCCTGAGCCTCACGGCGCCGACTGGTACTCCACCGTCAGCAGGGCCCGCCCCAGCGCGTGCGCGGTCAGGTGGAACCCGACCTGCGCCGCCGGGGTGTCCGGCCCGACCTCCAGGGCCGGCACGTCCAGCGCGTGCACCACGAACACGTACCGGTGGGCCGGTCCGGGCGGCGGCGCCGCCCCGTCGTACCGGTGCCCCGGGAAGTCGTTGCGCACGTGGAACGCCCCACCGGGCAGCTCCCCGTCGCTCGCCCCGGCCCCGGCCGCCAGCTCGGTGACCTCCGCCGGCAGGTTCACCACCAGCCAGTGCCACCACCCCGCCGCCGTCGGCGCGTCCGGGTCGTAGCAGGTCACCGCGAACGACCGCGTCCCCGCCGGGAACCCCGACCACGACAACTGCGGCGACGTGTTGCCCGCCGCGTGCACGTGGGCGTCCGGCATCGTCCCCCCGTCCACCAGGTCCGCACTGCGCAACTGGAACGCCGGCACCGGCGGCAGGAAGTCGTACGGAAGCGGAATGCGCCCGGTCATCGGTCACCGTCCTCGTCGAAGGCCCTCGGTATACCGCCCCAGCCTATCCACGAACCCCCGCCCCAGCGCCCCGTCAGGGGCCCGGGGGACGGCGGGTCCGAGCTGCTGGCGGCCGGAGCCCACCGGAGGTCCGTGCTGCTCCGGGCCTTCGCAGCAGCGCCCCGAGGCCGCCGCAGGCTCTCAGCTCCGCCAGAGCCCCTCCACCGCCGCCCCCAGCACCGTCCCCACCCTCCCCAGGTCGAAGACCAGGTCGAAGTGGTTGCGCCCGCCCACCAGCAGTTCGTGCACCGGCACCCCCGCCTCCCGCAGCGCCTCCGCGAACTCCGCCTGCTGCCGCCCGAACTCGTCCGTCTCGTGCTCGCCCAGCGCCAGCACCACCGGCGGCAGCGCCGCCAGCGCGGCCCGCCCCGCGCGCAGCGGGCTGAGCGCGGCGGCCCTGGCCGGATCGAGGCCGAGCGGCTGGTTGACGTAGCTGAGGGCGACGGGCTCCAGGTCGTAGACGCCGCTGAGCAGCGCCGCCCCGCGGATCCGTCCGTGCAGCCGCTCGTCGAGCAGCGCCGACGCGGCCAGGTGCGCCCCGGCGGAGCTGCCGCTGAGCACGATCCGCTCCGGGTCGACGCCGAGTTCCGCCGCGTGGTCGACCAGCCACCGCACGGCGGAGGTGGTCTGCTCGACGATCCGCTCGACCGTCCACCGCGGGGCGAGCCCGTAGCCGACGGCGGCGAACGCGGTGCCGTGCGGGACGAGGTCGAGCGCGGGGAAGGCGGAGTCCTCCTTGCCGAGCTCCTGCCAGAAGCCGCCGTGCACGAAGACGTGCAGCGGCGCGCCGGGCCGGGCGGCGGGGAAGTAGTCGAGCAGCTCGGGCGCGTCCGGCCCGTAGCGCAGTTCGCGGTGCCCGGGGAGTTCGCGCAGGGCCCGGCGGCTCTCGGCCGCGTACGCCGCGAGTTCGGCGTCGAAGTCGGCGGCCCGGGTGCTGGGCGAGTACTCCCGGTCGAGTTCCTGCTGGTCGAAGCCCCGGTAGACCGTCATGGCGCCGCTCTCCTCACCCAACCAGGTATAGACCAATACGGGAGCGCACGGTTAGCGTGGTCACTCCCCGTACTTCCTTCTCCGGAGTTGCCCCGTGGAGACGTCCGTCCTCGCCTTCGCCACCGACCTGCTCGACGAAGGGGCCGACACCTTCTTCGGCAACCTTACCGACCGGGCCGGGGTCGGCGGCGTCACGCTCGCCTCGGTCTACCACGAGGCCCGGGACGTCTTCCCGCACAACCCGCGCCGGGCGCTGCGCTACCTGGAGCCGGGCGCCGCGTACTTCCGCCCCGACCCGGAGCGCTGGGCCGGGCGGCGGCTCGCCCCGCTGCCCTCCACCGCGATCGGGGAGCGCGACCCGTTCGCCGAGGCCGCCGAGGAGACCCGCCGCCGCGGCCTGAAGCTGCACGCCTGGACGGTCTTCTGCCACAACGACCGGCTCGGCTTCGCCCACCCGGACTGCGCGCCCGCCAACGCCTTCGGCGACCGCCACCTGACCGAGCTGTGCCCGGCCAACCCGGAGGTCCGCGACTACTGCCGCACCGTGGTCGAGGAGCTGGGCCGCTACGGCGTGGACGCGGTCCGCGCCGAGTCGCTGCACTTCCACGGCCTGGCGCACGGCTACCACCACGAGCGCTACTTCGAGGAGCTCGGCCCGGTCACCGAGGCCCTGCTGTCGGTCTGCTTCTGCCCGCACTGCCTGGCCGCCGCGACCGCCGCGGGCGTCCCCGCCGAGCACGTCCGCGACACCGTCCGCACCGAGCTGCGCGCCCGTCTCGCCGACGAGTCGCGCGCCCTCGCCCCGGCCGCACTGGACGAGCTGGCGGGCGGCGCCTTCGCCGCCTACGTCGACGCCTCGGCCCGCACCGTGACCTCGCTGGCCGCCGAACTGGCCGCCACCGCCGCCGAGCACGGCATGCGGCTGACCTTCATGGACGGCGGCGGCCCCGGCACCGGCTGGCTGTCCGGCATCGACCTGCCCTCGCTCGCGGGCGCCGCCCACCAGATCGAGACCCTCGGCTACGCGAGGACCCCGGAGGCCGTCCGCGAGAAGGTCGCCGCCTTCGCCCTGCACGGCGTCCGCCCGCAGGACATGGCGGTGATCCTGCGCCCGATGGCGTCCGACTGCGACGGGCCCGCCAACCTCACCGCCAAGATCGCCACCCTGCGCGAACTGGGCGTCCCGGAGGTCGAGTTCTACCACTACGGCCTGATGCGACTGTCCTCGCTGGACCGGATCGGCCAGGCCCTCCGCTAGTCCCCGACCGCCCGTCCGACCGCCCGTCCGGTGCCCGGAACGGCACCATTCGCACCCGTATCGACCGCTCCGTCCCCGCCGCCGGGCAACGCACCGTTCGCCCCGCCTGCTGCGCCCGGAGCGTCCCGAACGGTAGGCTTTCCGTGTGATCTTCAAGCGCATCGGCAACGGACGGCCGTACCCGGATCACGGCCGGACCAGCACCCGCCAGTGGGCGGACGTCGCGCCGCGTCCGGTGCGGCTGGACCAGTTGGTGACCACCAAGGGCCAGTTGGACCTGGAGACCCTCCTCGCGGAGGACTCCACGTTCTACGGGGACCTGTTCGCCCACGTCGTGAAGTGGCGCGGCGACCTCTACCTGGAGGACGGCCTGCACCGCGCCGTCCGGGCCGCCCTCCAACAGCGGCAGGTCCTGCACGCCCGCGTGCTGGAGATGGACTGACCCCGGGTCACCCGCGGACGGGTGCAACCGGGGTCGGTGCCGGTACGTCCTTTCGAGTGCCGTCGTCCCCCGGACGATGATCATCCAGTACCTCCGCACCCGTTGTCGGATTAGTCTGCTGACTACAGCGGTCAGGCGGCCCGTCCCCCACGGCCGCCCCGCGGTCACCGACACCCCACCCTGGCACCCACGGGGAGACAGACCATGAGCATGTTGACTCCCCGGGGCTTGAAGGGGAAGCAGTACCGCGTCACCGGAAACGCCTACCCCCGCCTCGGCCGCCCCCCGCGCCGCGGCCGGAAGATCGCCCTCGGACTGGGCGGCGTCCTCACCCTGACCCTGGTGACGGTCGGCGGCGTGCAGCTGTACGACGTCTTCACCGGCAAGCACAAGGACGCCACCGCCCAGGCGTGCGCCCCCGCCTCCGGCAAGCCGCTCGCCGCCCCGGAGAGCTCCCCCTCGGCCGGCGCCCCCGCCTCCGCCGCGGCCTCCGGCGCACCGGCGCCCGTCCCCAGCAACACCGCCGTCCCGCAGCCCGCCGCCGTCACGGTGAACGTCTACAACGCCACCGACAAGTCCGGCCTGGCCGCCCGCACCGCCGACGAGCTGCGCAAGCGCGGCTTCGTGGTCGACAAGGTCGGCAACGCGCCCGCCGCGCTCGACAAGAAGGTGCCCGGCACCGCGCAGATCCTCAGCGGCCCCGGCGGCCTCGGCGCGGCCACCCTGCTGCTCTCCCAGGTCGCCGCCGCGACCGCCACCGAGGACACCCGCACCGACGCCACCGTCGACTTCGTCATCGGCGACACCTTCAGCGCCCTCGCCGACCCCGCCCAGGCCGCCGCCGCCCTCGCCGAGCTCACCAAGCCCTCCCCCTCCCCGGAGCCCGGCCACTGCTGAACCCCGCCGGGGGCGCGGGGAACCGCACCGCACGCCCCCGCGAACGCACCGGATCCGGCCGAGGACGGCACCCCGTCCCCGGCCGGATCCGTTCTTCCCGTCCTAGCCCGCCGTCCCGTACAGCCGGTCCCCCGCGTCGCCCAGCCCCGGCACGATGTAGCCGTGCTCGTTGAGCCGCTGGTCGACCGCCGCGGTGACCACCGTGACCGGCCGGCCCGCCAGCTCGCGCTCCATCACCGCGACGCCCTCGGGCGCGGCCAGCAGCACCACCGCGGTGACGTCGGTCGCACCGCGCTCCAGCAGCATCCGGATCGCCGCGACCAGGGTGCCGCCGGTGGCCAGCATCGGGTCGAGGACGTAGATCTGCCGCCCGGAGAGGTCGTCCGGCATCCGGGTCGCGTAGGTCGACGCCTCCAGCGTCTCCTCGTTGCGGACCATGCCGAGGAAGCCGACCTCCGCGGTCGGCAGCAGCCGGGTCATGCCGTCGAGCATGCCGAGGCCGGCCCGGAGGATCGGGACGACCAGCGGGCGCGGGTAGGAGAGCCGGGTGCCCTCGGTGACGGCGACCGGCGTGGTGATCTCGACCGTGTCGGTGCGGACGTCCCGGGTCGCCTCGTACGCGAGTAGGGTGACCAGCTCGTCGGTGAGCCGCCGGAAGGTCGGCGAGTCCGTGCGCTCGTCGCGCAGGGTGGACAGCTTGTGGGCGACCAGCGGGTGGTCGACGACGTGGAGACGCATGGACCAACGGTAACGGCCACCGGCACGTGTGTACGACTCCGTACGAACCGGGACGACCGGGGCGACCCGCCGCACCACCCGGGAGCGCGTCCGGAATCACGGAAGTCGGACCGCTCCTGTGGTATCCCCGGGGCCGATCTGGGAAAGTCGGAACCTATGAAGAGCAACCCGACGCGGGCGACCACCGCCGGCGCGGGCGGGTCCGGCTCGACAGACGAGTCCCGTCCGACACCAGAGACCGAGGCGGAGACCGACGCGGCGCGGCGCAAGCGCCGGGCCGTGTTCCTCCGCGAGCTGGCCGAGGCCCGGGAGCTGAGGGCCCGGGTGCAGCCGAGGCGGACGAAGGAGCGCCGGATGCGCGAGGCGTTGCGGATGCGAACCTTCCGGATCTGACGGTCCCCGGGACCGCGCCCCGCACCGGAGTTGCGCCCCCGGGAGCGCCCCGGCGCCCCCGCCGCAAGACGTCCGACGGTCAAGATCCGCGCCCGGAGCGGCCGGAAGCCGACCATTCCGACACGACCTGCGAAGACGCGCTGCCGAACACCCCCCGCAGCGGCGGCCTTTCTGTCACGATGCGGTGGGACGGTCCGAACAGCGGACCGCCTTCTGGCGCGGGGGCGGCCGGACCGCACCCGCCCGAGATCGCCGACAGCCGAGACCAATCTTGGGAGTGTCCCTGGTGGCGTACTTCGCTGCAGTGCTTGCTCGCACCGGTGCCGGGTGGGATGTGAGCGAGACGGAACTCGACGACGTAGAGACCCTGGCCGACCTGACCGACCTGGCCCGCGAGGCGGCCGAGGACGAGGACACCGTGCTGGTCTTCATCGAGCAGGAGGACGCGTGGTTCGCCGTCCTGCGCATCGACGGTGAGGACGACCCGCGGATCTTCGTCTCCGACGCGGCCGCGGCGGCGCGCAGCTCGTACGGCGCCGTGCTCACCGACGAGTTGATCGAACAGGACGGGGAGGCCGACTTCGACGACCTCGACGGGCTCGTGGCCGGGCTCGACGACGAGGACGAGGACGCGGTCGCCGAGGCCGCCGACGACGAGGACGACGAGGAGCCGGCGGTCGGGCGGGGCGCGAACCCCATCGGGCCGATCGGCGACGCCGAGCTGCTGACCGAGTTCGGGATGACCGCCGCCGACCTGCTGGAGCTGGCCGGGGAGGGCGCCGTGCCCGGCGACGCGCTCGGCGAGATCGCCGAGGCGCTCGGCTGCGGCGAAGTCCTGGAGGCCGTTCGGTAGCGGCGGGCCCGGTGCCCGACACTGGGTCCATGCAGCCCGTCCCCCTTCCCTCCGACACCCTGGGCGAACGGCCGCGGATCGCCCCGCTGCCCGCCCCCGAACGCCCCGATCCGGTCCGCGACCGGTGGACGGGCCGGATGCGCCTCGCGATCGAGGAGGCCGCCCTGGCCACCGCCACCGGTGACGTTCCGGTCGGGGCGTTCGTCCTGGGCCCGGACGGCACCGTGCTCGGCCGGGGCCACAACGTCCGCGAGGCGGTGGGCGACCCGACCGGCCACGCCGAGGTGGTGGCGATCCGCCGGGCCGCGGCCGCGTTGAACGAAGCCGCGCGGAGCGCGTCCGACGAGGGCGGTGGCGGGCGACGGGCGGGCGAGTGGCGGCTGAGCGGCTGCACCCTGGTCGTCACCCTGGAGCCCTGCACCATGTGCGCGGGCGCGATCGTGCTCTCCCGGCTGGCCCGGGTGGTCTTCGGCGCCTACGACCCGAAGGCGGGCGCGGCCGGTTCGCTCTTCGACGTCGTCCGCGACAACCGCCTCAACCACCGTCCCGAGGTGGTCGGCGGAGTCCTCGCCGACGAGTGCACCGCCCAACTGCTGGCCTTCTTCGACACCCGGCGCTGACCCGTCCGGAACGGATTTCGCCCCGTCCTCCCGATCCGGTAGAGTTCCCCTCGGTAGCGTGTCCGAGCGGCCAAAGGAGCACGCCTCGAAAGCGTGTGTGGGGGCAACTCCACCGTGGGTTCGAATCCCACCGCTACCGCCACTCGAAGGGCCCGACCGGATTCCGGTCGGGCCCTTCGGCGTTCCCGCGGTGGGGGCGGCAGCTCCGGGGGGACGAGCTGCCGCCCCTGGCGGAGGTCCCACAACCGGGGCCGCGTCGGGGGGAAGCCGCGGCGCCCGGTCCCACAGCGGGGGCCTCCGGATCGCCGTACCGGGGATTCCTGCCAGATCCTCGGTACATCAACCATCCTGCCGCCCCGCCCCGGTGGGCACATCCGGAGAAAGCCCCGTCCGCGCAGGACCTTCGTCCCGGCGGGTGAACCCGCCCCTCACTCCTTGCGCCGTCCGGTGGATAAGCTGCCGGGTGGCAGGGCCGCACGGGGAGAGGGCGGCGGCCCGACTCAGGGAGGCAGGCCCGTTCGATGGCTCAGGCGAAGAAGGTGGCCATGTGGATCCTGGTCATCTTCGTCATCTACACGATCATCACCTCACCGGAGCGTTCGGCGGACCTGGTGAAGTCCGGCTTCGTGGGCATCTCGGACGCCGCCAAGGCGGTCGGCTCGTTCATGACCGGACTGGTGCGCTAGTACCGTTGCGGGGTTCGTCCTTCCGGGGCGCTCCCGCGGGCGGGCGCGCCCTCCACCACCCGCGAGGAGCGGCATCGTGATCCGGCACCTGGTCCTGTTCAAGCTCAACGAAGGCGTCACCAAGGAGGACCCGCGGGCCGTCGCGGGCGCGAAGGCGTTCGCGGAGCTCGGCGCGCTGATCCCGGAGCTGCGCGAGTGGGAGTGCGGCTGGAACTTCGCCGAGCGGGACATCGCCCAGGACTTCGCGATCAACAGCCTGGTCGAGGACCGCGAGGCGCTGGCCGCGTACCTCGGCCACCCGGCCCATCAGGCCGCCGCCGCGCAGTGGCGCGAGTTCGCCACCTGGGTGATCGCCGACCTGGAGGTCTGACCCCCTCCCGCCTTCCCTCGTACACGCACGACCCGGCGGCCCCCGCCCTCCGCCCGAGGGCGGGGGCCGTAGCACACTCCGCCGAATGCTGGACGGTTCGTCAACACGCCTTCGCCGGGTACTTGCCCGGCCACAGAGCGACTTGTGATGCTATGACCGGTTTTGCCGGAAATTGGCGAGGTGGTTCTCAAGGGAGGGGTGACGTGTCCGTGCGGACGCAGCAGGGCAGTGCGCCCGAGGACCGGGTCGAGGACCGGATCGAGGACCGGAGCACTGACCGGAGCGGGCCGCAGGCCGAGGACCGGCCCGAGGACCGGCCGGACCCGCTCGAACTCGCCGCCCGCCGCCCCGGGAACCGCGGTGCCGTGGACGTCCGCACCCTCACCCGGGTGCTCTTCGAACGACTCGCCGAACTCCCGCCCGACGCCCCCGAGCGCGCCCGGGTCCGCGCCGCCCTGATCGAGATCAACATCCCGCTGGTCCGCTACGCCGCCACCCGTTTCCGCAGCCGCAGCGAACCGATGGAGGACATCGTCCAGGTCGGCACCATCGGACTGATCAACGCCATCGACCGCTTCGACCCCGGGCGCGGCGTCCAGTTCCCCACCTACGCGCTGCCCACCATCCTCGGCGAGATCAAGCGCTACTTCCGCGACAACGTCCGCACCATGCACGTCCCGCGCCGCCTCCAGGAGCTGTGGGTGCAGGTCAGCGGCGCCATGGAGGAGCTGACCGTCACCCACGGCCGGGCCCCCAAGGTCCCCGAGATCGCCGCCAACCTGCGCATCCCCGAGGAGGACGTCCGGGCCTGCCTGGACGCCGGCCGCGCCTACAACGCCGCCTCCCTGGAGGCCGCCCAGGAGCACGAGGGCGGCCTCGCCCTGCTCGACCGGCTCGGCTACGAGGACACCGCCCTCACCGACGTCGAGCACCGCGACATGGTCCGCCACCTGCTGGTCCAGCTCCCCGAGCGGGAGCGGCGGATCATCATGCTGCGCTTCTTCGCCAACCTCACCCAGTCGCAGATCTCCACCGAACTCGGCATGTCCCAGATGCACGTCTCCCGGCTGCTGTCGCGGATCCTGTCCCGGCTGCGCACCGGGAACTCCTGGGAGGAGTGAGTCACCTCCTGTTGCCCCGTGTCACCGGCGGGTGACGAGTCGCGACGATCGGGTTTGCCGGGGCCGGTGCGCCGGTATGGAGGAGTCAGACCCGTCAGCCGGGAACCACCGCGGGGTGGCGACCGTTCGACAGACAGTCACGAGGGGGTGGGCGCCGTGTTCACAGAACCGGGCAGTGCGGTCATCGAGGCCCAGGCCGAGGCCGAAGCCGTCGCCGTAACGATCCCGGCCCAGGCCGGTCCCGCCGAGGCCCCCGACCGGGCCCTCGACACCCGTACGCTCTCCCGCGCGCTGTTCCGCCGCCTGGCCGGGCTGGAGGGCGGCAGCGCGGAGCACACCTACGTCCGGGACACCCTGATCGAGCTCAACCTGCCGCTGGTCCGGTACGCCTCCGCGCGCTTCCGCAGCCGCAACGAGCCGATGGAGGACATCGTCCAGGTCGGCACCATCGGACTGATCAAGGCCATCGACCGCTTCGACCCGGACCGCGGCGTCGAGTTCCCGACCTTCGCCATGCCCACCGTGGTCGGCGAGATCAAGCGCTTCTTCCGCGACACCAGCTGGTCGGTGCGCGTCCCGCGCCGCCTCCAGGAGCTGCGCCTGGCCCTCACCAAGGCCGGCGACGAGCTCTCCCAGCGCCTGGACCGCTCCCCCACCGTCCCCGAACTCGCCGCCTACCTCGGCGTCTCCGAGGACGACGTGGTGGAGGGCCTCGCCGTCGGCAACGCCTACACCGCCAGCTCCCTCGACTCCAGCCCCGCCGAGGACGACGGCGGCGACGGCCCGCTCGCCGACCGCCTCGGCTACGAGGACCTCGCCCTGGAGGGCGTCGAGTACCGCGAGTCGCTCAAGCCGCTGCTCGCCAAGCTCCCGCCCCGCGAGCGCCGGATCATCATGCTGCGCTTCTTCGGCAACCTGACGCAGTCCCAGATCGGCGAGGAGATCGGCATCTCCCAGATGCACGTCTCCCGCCTGCTCACCAAGACCCTCGCCCACCTCCGGGAGGGCCTCACCGCCGAGTGAGGGCCCCCGCGGCGCCCGGCCGGGCGGGGCTAGACGGTGCAGGCCCGCCGCAGCCGCACCAGGTGCTCCTCGGTCAGCCCGAGGCCGTCCTGCCAGAAGTGCTCGAAGCCCGTCCAGCCCAGGGCGACCTCCTCGAAGGCCGCGTCCAGGTAGGCCGCCTCGGCGCGGGCCAGCGGCGCCATCAGCGGGTCGACGCGGGCGATCAGCGCCGCGGCGCGCTCGTTGGTGAGCAGGTAGTCCGCGCGGACGGCCTCCCGGTCGACGCCGAGCGCGGTGAGCAGCAGGGCCGCCGTCCACCCGGTGCGGTCCTTGCCCGCCGTGCAGTGGAAGAGCACCGGCGCGCCGTCCGCCTCGACGATCAGCCGCAGCACGGCGGCGAAGCGCGAGCGGGCGACCGGGTCGGTGACGAACCAGCGGTACATCGCGGTCATCATCGCGGCGCCCCGCCCGTCCCCGAGCGCGGCGTGCACGGCCGCCGGGTCGCCGCTGCCCAGCGCCCGCCGCAGCTCCACGTACAGGTCGAAGTCCGCGGAGAACACCGGCAGGTGGTGCAGGGTCGGCCCGAGGCCGTCGAGGGCCGGAACGGTGAGCGTCGCCGCCGCGTCCGGCGGTAGCACGGCCGCGGGCAGCCCGGGCACCAGGTCGGCACCCAGGTGGCGGACCTCGTCCAGGCTGCGCAGGTCCACCACGTGGCGCAGCCCGAGCGCGCCCAGCAGCGCCCGGTCGTCCTCGCCGAGGCGGCTGAGCGCCTCGGCGCGCAGCAGCGCGCCCGCGCGCACGGTGCGGCCGTCCGCGGTGCGGTAGCCGCCCAGGTCGCGGGCGTTGACGGCGGCGGCCAGGCCGAGGCTCCTGGCGGTCACGGTGGACGGCGCGGTCACGGGTGCCTCCTGGCGGCGGTGCGGCGGACCCGGCCAGTGTAGGCACGCCCGTCGGCGGGGCCGCCCGGTGCGTCCGGCCGGCCCCGTGCGGACGGGCGCGGGTGTTACTTGACGGCCAGCCAGATCACGCCGACGACGACCGCCAGGGCCACCACGGCCCCGATGACGATCAGCGGGGTGCGGCTCGACGAGGAGCTGCTGCTGCCGTAGGTGGTGACGGTGCCCGGGGCCTGCGGGGCCGGGGCCTCGTCGACGAACGCCCGGAACATCTGGGTGGACCCGGCGGGGTCGTAGTCGTTGTCAGCCATGGCACCGGACTCTAGCCGCCCCGGGCGGCCCGCCGACACCCCGGACCCCGTCCGGCCACCGGTCTGCACGGACCCCTCACCACGGCCGACCCGGACGTGGACGCACGGCCGGGCGGAATCAAGCCGGACCCGAACGGGTTGTGTCCCGTCATGACCAACAGTGACGCCCCCCGGGTGAACCTCGGCCCCTCCGACCTCGCCGTCTCCCCGCTGGCCCTCGGCGGCAACGTGTTCGGCTGGACGGCGGACGCCGCGCAGTCCTTCGCCGTCCTCGACGCGTACGCCGCCGCGGGCGGCAACTTCCTCGACACCGCGGACGTGTACTCGGCCTGGGCGCCGGGCAACTCCGGCGGCGAGTCGGAGACGGTCATCGGCGACTGGCTGCGCAGCCGGGGCAACCGCGAGCAGATCGTGGTCGCCACCAAGGTCGGCATGCTGACCGGCCTGGACAACCTGCGCCCCGAGACGATCAAGCGCGGCGCCGAGGCTTCGCTGCGCCGGCTCGGCGTGGAGCGGATCGACCTGTTCTACACCCACCGGGACGACCCGGACGTCCCGGTGGAGGAGATCGTCACGGCCTTGGACGAGCTGGTCCGCGAGGGCAAGGTGCGCGAGGTCGCCGCGTCCAACATCGGCCCGGAGCGGCTGGCCGCCTCGCTGGAGTTCGCCGAGCGGGAGGGCCTGGCCAAGTACGTCGCGGTGCAGCCGCACTACAACCTGGTCTCCCGCGACACCTACGAGGGCCCGCTGGCGGACGTCGTCGCCGCGCACGGCCTGTCCGTCGTCCCCTACTACGCGCTCGCCTCGGGCTTCCTGACCGGCAAGTACCGCCCGGGCACGACCGTCGACTCCGCCCGCGCCCAGGGCGCCGCCCGCTACCTGGACGACCCGCGCGGCCTCCGGGTGCTCGCCGCCCTGGACGAGGTCGCCGCCGCGCACGGCGTGCAGCCCGCCACCGTCGCGCTGGCCTGGCTGGCCGCCCGGCCGACCGTCGCCGCGCCGCTGGCCAGCGCCCGCACCGTCGAGCAGCTGCCCCCGCTGCTGGCCGCCGCCTCGCTGCGGCTGACCGAGGCCGAGCTGAAGCTGCTCACCACGGCCTCCGACTGACCGGTCCGCGCACGGGCGGCGGCCGCCCCTCCCACCACGCGGGGGGAGGGGCGGCCGCCGTGCTTCCCGGCCGTCCGGGAGCCGGTCCCGGGGACCGGCCGGTGACCGGCCTCGGACCGGCCTCAGGGGCGGCCGAAGAAGTCCGGGTAGTAGCCGCTGTTGAGGCGGGAGACCCGGACGTCCTTGCCGGGGCGGGGCGCTTCCACGTACGTCCCGTCCCCGAGGTAGATGGCCACGTGGTGGATGCCGGAGACCCGGCCGTTGCTGGACCAGAACACCAGGTCGCCGCGCTGCAGCTGCCCCGAGGAGATCGGGGTGGCGGCCCGGTACTGGTCGTCGGCGACCCGCGGGGTGGCGATCCCGGCCCGGCGGAACGCCTGCTGGACCAGGCCCGAGCAGTCGAACCCGTTCGGCCCGTTGCCGCCCCACACGTACGGCTTGCCGAGCTGCGCCAGCGCGTAGGACACCGCCGCCTCCACGCCACCCGCGGCGGGCTGCGCGGACTGGGCGGACTGGCCCGACTGCGGGGCGCCGCGGTCGCCGGTCCGGGCGACGTAGACGTCGTAGTGGCTGGTGTAGCGCCACTCCCCGGCCGCGTTCCGGAACCAGTAGACCTTGCCGTCCCAGCCCTGCCGGATCCCGCCGGAGGACTGCGCGGGGGCCTGGTTCGACGGCTGGGCCTGCGGCTTCGCGCTCCCCCCGCCGCCGGTGCGGTCGAGGTAGACGTTGTACCACTTGGTGTAGCGCCACTCCCCGGCCGCGTTCTTGAACCAGTACACCTTGCCGTCCCAGCCCGGGCCGGACGGCGCGGGCATCGCCTGCGCCGCGGTCGCGCCGAGGCCGAGCCCGACCGCTCCCGCGCCCGCCAGCACCGAGGTGACCAGGCAGGTCGAGCGCACCGCGCGGTGTATTCGACCCGGCCGCTCGGCCGCGGCGGACCCGCCGGTGCGGGCCGCCGGACGGGCGCACGAGGCGCACCGGCAGGCTGACGCACCGTCGGATTCGGCGAAGCCCAGCAGCGGGGCGCCGGAGAAGTCCGGGAGGTCGGCGGGGTCGGTGGATATCGAGGCGAGCGCGGTCGTCACGCGGGTTTCCCTTCCTTGCGGTTCGGGCGGGCGGCCGGGGCGGGCACCGAGGCGGTGACCCCGGCCGGGGCGACGAACGCGACCAGCAGCTGCTCCATCAGGGCGCTGCGTGCGCTGTCGTCCAACTCGTGGGCGGTGGCGCGCTCCAGGCGCCGCACCGCGAGGGCCGCGGCCTCCACCGCGTCGTCCACCAGGACGGTCCGCAGCCCGGCGTCCAGGTCGGCCAGCCGACGGCGGCGCATCGACTCGGCGACCTCCGGCGCGTAGTCCAGGGCCAGCGGCTGCACCGAGTACACCTCGACCCCGGCCGGGGCGGTCTCGGCGGCCAGCGCCCGGGTCAGCTCGTCGGCGAACCACTGCCCGTCGCGCAGCGCGGGCCCCGGCGCGGAGTTGGAGTCGCACGGCAACAGGGAGGCGGTTCGGGTGAGGACGGCCTGCACCTGCTCGCGCAGATACGTTTCGTGATCGGCGATGCCCAGCGTCACCCGGGCGGTGTCCTTGACCCGCCACACGATCAGCAGCCGCACCACCAGCGGCGTCCCGGCCCGGTCGGTGACGTGCACCGGCTCGCTGCGCCAGTGCCGCAGCCGGACGTCCACCCGGCGGCGGCGCACCAGCGGGTTCACCCACAGCAGGCCGGTGCGGCGGACGGTGCCGCGGTAGCGGCCCCAGCGGGTCAGCACCCGGGTCTCGCCGCCCGGGTTGGCCAGCAGGCCGCCGAGCGCGGCCAGCATCGCCAGCCCGATCGCGCTGACCGCGGCGAGCGTGCCGTCGCCGACCTCGGCCTCCCCGCCGGCCCTCGCCGCCGCGTCGCGCAGGTCGGGCACCCCCGGCAGTTGCGGCAGCACCCCCGCCCGGGCCAGCACCAGCAGCGTCCCGGCCGCACCGGCCAGCAGCACCAGCAGCGGCAGCCAGCCCGGCAGCGCGAACGCCCGTCGCTCGCGCAGCGACTGGTCCGCGCGCGGCGGACGGCGGTGGGTCGCGGCGTCCGCGACCGTCGGGTGCGCCGTCGGCTGCTTCGCGGTGGCCGCGCTCAACCGGCGCAGCCCGCCCGACGCGGCCGCGGCCGCCGGGGCGGACGCCGCGGGCTCGGCCGCGGGCTCCGCGGTGGCCCGGGGCCCGGGCGGGAACGCGGCCGGGTCGTCCGCACCGACCGGCACCAGCGCGGCCGGGTCGACGGCCGCGCCCACCACCGGGAGCGGCTGGGTGTCCGCCCCCCGGTCGAGGGCGTCCTCGGCGGGCGGGGCGGTCGTGATCAGCGGCTTGGTCACCGCCTTGGCGACCGCTTTGGTGAGTTGGGTCGCACCGACCGGGGGCTCGGGTGCGGCGGAGGGCCGGGAGTTGGGTCGCGGCGACGAGTCGCGGGTGACGTCCATGCACGTGTCCTAGGGGTTCAGAGTGTCGCGCAACGGGCGGCCCGGATCTGACGGGCAGTGCCAGACTCAGGCTAGGTTGATAAGTCATCAAATGCGACATTTGGTGGGCGGTGTGTCGATCTGTCCGCTCTGCGGGTACGAGTCGGCCCGCCCGCCCTGAACTGCGGGAACGAGCGGGCCGACCGGGAACGGGGACCGGGACGGACGTCCCGTCAGCGACGCCGGGTACCACTCCCCCGGCCGAACACCCGCCGGGTCAGCAGCCCCACGGCCGCCGCGAGCAGCAGCGCCCCGCAGGCCAGCCCGCGCCACCCGGTGGCCGCCGCCCGGTGCGCCGCCGCCACCGCGTCCGGCGGCGGCCCGGCCACCTTCCGCGGCGAGGCGTCCGCAACGGCCGGAGCATCCGCGTCACCCGCGTCATCCGCGGCGGGCCCGTCGCCCTCCTCCGCCGCCCCCGGACCGGGAGCCCCGGCCGGAGCGGACGGGAGCACGGACGCCGAAGCCGACGGCGGAGCAGCGGGGGACGGCACCGACGACGAGGACGCGGACGGCGACGGCGACGGCGACGCGGACAGGACCGTCGCGGCGGCCGAAGCCCGCCGGGTCGAGCTCGGCACCACCGGCGACGGCGTACCGGCCGGAGGCGTCGCAGCAGGCGGCGGCGTGGTCGCGGGCGACGTCCCCCTGTCCGGCACCGGCAACGTCAGCGCGGGCTCCGCCCGTCCCTCCGACGGCGTGGAGGACGCCGACGCGGACGCGGACACGGACGGGCCGGGACTCGGCGATGCGCTCACCGAGGCCGACGCCGAGGGCCCGGACGCCGGGCTCGCGACCGCACCGGACGGATCCCCCGGCAGCGGCACCACGATCGGCAGCACCGGCACCGGCGGCACACCCACCGCCGAAGCGGACGCGGAGGCAGCGGCAGAAGCAGACGGGCTCGGGCTCGGGCTCGGGCTCGCGGCAGCACCAGACAGGTCCCCCGGCAACGGCACCACGATCGGCAGCACCTCCGGCGGCACCGGCGCCGTCACGTCCGGCTCCGGCGGAGCCGACGGCACACCGACCGCCGAAGCCGACCCCGACGGACCGGCCGACCCGCTCGACGCCGCAGCCGAAGCGGACGCGGAGACAGCGGCGGACGGGCTCGGGCTCGCGGCAGCACCGGCCGGATCACCCGGCAACGGCACCACGATCGGCAGCACCTCCGGCGGCACCGGCGCCGAGGGCACGCCCACCGCCGAAGCCGAAGCCGACGGCCCGGCCGACCCGCTCGACGCGCCCCCCGTCGGCGACGCACTCGCACTCGGGCTCGCCTCGGCACTCGGCGACGCGCTCACGCTCGGACTCGGACTCGGGCTCGGCACCGCGCTCGCGCTTGCGCTCGGGCTCGCGCTCACCTCGGCGCTCGGCACCGCACTCGGGCTCGAACTCACCGACGCCGATGCCGATGCCGATGCCGTCCCCGTCGCCGTCCCCGTCGCCGTCGCCGCGACGCGGACCTGCACCGGATCGCCCGGGGTGCCGTTGCCCGCGGGGTCGGTGGCGGTGGGGAGGAGGGTGAGGTCGCCGGGGGCGAGGTCGTGGGTGGGGGTGCAGGACCAGGTGCCGTCGGGGGCGGTGACGGCGCTGCAGGCGGTGGTGCGTTCGTCGCCGTGGCCGGTGGCGGCGGTGACGGTGACGGTGGTGCCGGGTTCGGCGCGGCCGGTGAGCCGGGGGCGGGCGGTGTGCAGGAGTTCGCCGCTGCCGGGGGAGGTGAGGCGGGGGCGGTCGGGGGTGGCGGTGTCGACGGTGAGGGCGACCGCCTTGCCGTCCGAGCGGTTCCCGGCGCCGTCGACGGCGTGCGGAGTGAGCTGGTAGCGGCCGTCGTCGAGGTTCTCGACCGGCAGGCAGGACCAGGTGCCGTCGGCGGCGACCGCGGTGGAGCAGAGTTCGCCGCCGTCGCGGCCGGTGCCGTCCGCGGTGACGGTGACGGTGACGGTGGACCCGGGCTCGCCGAGGCCGGTGAGCAGCAGGCCGGGGTCGTTGGTGTAGGCGGGCAGGGTGAGGACGGGGGCGGTGGGCGGCGTCGTCCTGACGGTCAGTCGGAACTCGTCGCCGCGCAGCACCATGCCGCTGCGGGTGGTCTCGACCGGGACGAGGGTGTGGGTGCCCTCGTCGAGGGGGCGGTCGGGGCGGCAGCTCCACGAGCCGTCGTTGCCGGCCCGGGCGGTGCACAGGGTGGTGCCGTTCTCCTGGACGGCGACGGCCGCCCCGGCGAGCGCGCCGTCGCCGCGGAACTCGGGGCGGGTCTCCCGGGTGGTGGTGCCGGGGACGGGGAGGCCGACCTGCGGCTTGGCGGCGCCGATCGAGAGGCCGACCTTCTGGTCGACGACCTGCCCGGAGTCGGCGAAGCCGCCGGGGACGACGAGCTGCGAGCCGTTGCGGGCCAGGCGCAGCCGGACCCAGGTGTCGCCGCTGGCGGCCCCGGCCGGGACCTGCCACTCCAGGGCGGCGTGGTCCGCCCCGGCGGGGACGTCGGCCTGCACCCGCTCCAGCGGGTCGAAGCGGCCGTTGTGGTCGAAGTCGACCCAGCCCGCCAGCACGGCGGGGCCGCCGCCCGGGTTCACCGGCACGTCCAGGTGGTAGTAGCGGCCGACGGCGGTCTCGGCGGGGAAGTGCAGCGTCGGGTCGGCGCCCTGGTACTCGGCGCGGCCGGGCTGCAGCATCGGCGGGGGCGGGCTGGCCCAGGGGCTGCGGCGGCCCTCCCCGCCGTCGAGTTCCACGCTGGGGGCGACCGGGCCCGCGTCGGGGGACGGCGGGGGCGGGCTCGCGGGCGGGCCGGGCTGCAGCGGCTCCTCGACGGACTGGGCGAGGCCGGGGCGGGTCCGGTTCGCCGAGGTCGCGGCGTCCTGCCCGAGGAACAGGTCGGAGACCAGGTGGGAGACGTTCCCGTACGCCTGCGGGGCGCTGCCGAGGCCCTCGTCGAGGGTGACGGTGTACGCCTGGCGGAGCGGGGCGGGCGGGGTGGTGGAGCCGTTCTCGGCGGTGGAGCGCTGCTCGACGCGCAGCGACACGGTGGAGACGGTGCCCGCGAGTTCGAGGGTTCCGGAGCCGTCGGGGGCGGCGTCCGCGCCGGGGTCGGGGGCGAGCTCGCCGGAGCCGACCGTCCAGCCGTGCCAGCCGGTGCGGCCGACCAGGGCGGGGGCGGCGGGGCTGCCGCCGGTGACGGTCAGCCGGGTGTCGGTGGTGGTGCTGCCGTCCTTCGAAGTAGCCGTTCCGGCAAGGCCGCTGACGTGCAGTCGGGGGTTGCGGACGGGGCGGGAGAAGGAGAGCTGGAGGGTGCCGAGGGTGCGCCAGGAGCCGTCGGCGCGGGGGCGGCGCTCGGCGGCGAGGAAGGTCTCGGCGGGGTCGCCGGGGTGGATGCCGTCGGTGTAGGGGCTGCCGCCGCCGGGGCGGTCGGCGAGCCTGCCGGGGGCGGCGTCGACGCTCACCCCGGGGACGGCCGCGTAGTCGAACTGGACGGCGAGGCCGGAGGGCAGCACGGCGCGCCGATCGGTGGACCAGGTGTCGGGGGTCTGCTGCGCGGCGCTGGGCGGGGTGAGCGCGCCCGTGAGCAGACCGGTGGCGATCAGGGCGGCGGTGCGCCGGCCGATCCTGGGACGTGGCCGGTCACGGTCGGCCGGGCGGGCGTCGGGGGCCGGGGCCCGGTGGGGGAACTGTCGGCACATCCGGCTCTCCTCTCGGTGTCGTCGTCCGCCGGAATCGCGGCCCGACCGCCATGCACCCGAATGCTCATGACGATCAGACAAAAGGGAATCACGATCGGGTTTCGGTCATACCGCGACACCTGGTCATCTGCACCGATACCACCCGAATGGTGGCCACTCGGTCAGCAGCATCGGGATACCCGCCCGACTCACCGTCAACTCCCGTGAACCGGCACCAATCGGACGCTACCGCCCAGTTGTTGACCTGCTGTCACATCGGCCTGTTCGAATTGGTGTGTTTATCAGTAGAGTCGGCGGGCGTGACGATTGATCCCACTCTCATCAAGAGCAGCTTCGCCGCCGTCGAGCCCCACGGCAGCGAGGTCACCGCCTACTTCTACGCGCACCTGTTCGAGCACAACCCGGGTGTGCGCAAGCTCTTCGCCGAGCACATGAACGAGCAGCAGGACCGCCTCTGGGCCGCCATCGGCACCCTGGTCAACAAGCTCGAGGACACCGACACCGTGGTCAACGTGCTCCAGGGCCTGGGCCGCCGGCACGCCGGGTACGGCGCCCTCCCCGAGCACTTCCCCGCCGTCGGCGCCAGCCTGCTCGCCTCGCTCGCGCACTTCGCCGGCGACGCCTGGACGCCGGAGATCGAGGCCGCGTGGACGGCGCTCTACGGCGTCGTCACGGATGTCATGAGCGCGGCGCTCACCGAAGAAGCCGCGGGCTGAGAGCCCCCCGGTGCCCTTCGACCCCGCGGTCATCCGCGCCAGCTTCGCCGTCGTCGAGCGCCGCGCCGATCAGCTGACCAAGTTCTTCTACGCCCACCTGTTCACCAACAACCCAGGTGTCGAAGAGCTCTTTCCGGCCAGGCTCGCCGAACAGCGCGACCGCCTCTTCGCCGCACTCACCCAGCTCGTGGTGCGGCTGGAGGAACCGGAGAAACTCACCGGCTACCTGGCGGCACTCGGGCGCGACCACCGGAAGTTCCAGGCCGCGCCCGAGCACTACCCCGCCGTCGGCGCCAGCCTGATCGCCGCGCTCAAGCACTTCTCCGGCCACTACTGGACCCCCGAGATCGAGAAGGCCTGGATCGAGGCGTTCACCGTGATCTCGCAGGCCATGATCGACGCCGCCGCGGCCGTCCCCGACTCCGTCCCCCGCTGGTGGAACGCCGAGATCGTCGACCGCCGCCGGGCCACCCCCGACCTCGCGGTGCTCACCCTGCGGCCCGACCGACCGTACCCGTACACCGCGGGCCAGTACCTGACGGTCTGCTCCGACCGTCGCCCGCAGGTCTGGCGGCCCTACTCGCTGGCCTGCGCCCCCCGTCCCGACAACACCCTGGAACTGCACGTCCGCCGGGTCCCCGACGGGCTGGTGTCCACCGCGCTGGTCAACGACGTCCGGCTCGGCGAGAGCGTCCGGCTCGGGCCGCCGCTCGGCGAGGCCGTGCTCGCCCCCGGCTCCGACCGGCCGCTGCTGATGGTGGCCGCCGGAACGGGCTGGGCCCCGGTCAAGGCCCTGCTGGAGCAGCTCGCCCAGGACGGCGGACGGCCCGCCACGGTCTTCGTCGCCGCCCGCGGGGACGACGACCAGTACGACCTGGACACCGTGCACGCCATGGTCAGGGAACACGCCTGGCTGCACGCCGTGCTCGCCGCCCCCGAACGGGGCGCCTCCCGCAGCGAGGCCGCCCGGCTGCTGCGCGAAGGGCTGCGCGAGTACGGGGACTGCTCCGGCCACGACATCCACCTGTCCGGCCCGCCCGACCTCGTCCCCGCCCTCGGCGCCCAACTCCTGGAGCAGGGCGCCGAACCCGAGCACATCCGGCACGACCCGGCCACGCCCACCTTCAACCGCAACCGCCCGCTCACCCCCGCGGAGTGGTTCCTCGAAGAGCGCGACGTGCCCTGGATCAACCGGACCGAACTCGGCTGACGCCGGTCCTGCCGCCCCCCGACCACCACAACGGGGGGCGGCAGGACCGGCGACCGCCCCGGGGCGGGAACGACGAAGGCCCCGGGCGGTAACCCGGGGCCTTCGGCTGGTGCGCTCAGCAGGATTCGAACCTGCAACCTCTTGATCCGTAGTCAAGTGCTCTATCCGTTGAGCTATGAGCGCTCGGACGGCCCCTTGCGGAACCGCGAGCGGAGTTTTGGTGCGCTCAGCAGGATTCGAACCTGCAACCTCTTGATCCGTAGTCAAGTGCTCTATCCGTTGAGCTATGAGCGCTCGCCCCGGCGGACTGGCCTCCTGGGCGGTGCGGGGACAACATTACATGACCGGCGACCTGGGGCGAAATTGATTGGCCCGGGCCCCGCCGGAGCCCCGACCGGGCCCGCCGGACCCCGTCAAGGGCACCCCCGGCGGGCGCCCGGATGAACATCCGGCGACGGCCGGGCGGCCCGGGGCGGCGGGCCGGGGAACGCAGGAGCCCCGCCGGCCAGTGACCGACGGGGCTCCCGGAGAGCGGAGGCGGAGGGATTTGAACCCTCGATGGACGGTAAAGCCCAAACCGCATTAGCAGTGCGGCGCCATAGACCGGACTAGGCGACGCCTCCAACACCCGGACCGCGACCGGCACTCCGGCGCGTTCCGTGCGACTGCGATGATGCCATAGCCGACGGCCCCGGCACCAACCACCACAACGATACTGGCCGGGTCGTCCACGGCGCAAAGAAGAATGAGATACTTCCGTCTCCGAGGAGAGCCAGAGCCGCCCGTGGCAGCGGCGGCCCGAAGCCGTGAGGAGACCTGTCGACGTGAGCAGCAGGCCGACCCGAGGCGCTGCTCGCCTCGCCGCGATACTCGATGCACTGCCCGACCCGCTGCTGCTGGTGAACAGCAACGGCACCGTGGTCGACGTCAACAAGGCCGCCGTGGAGAGCCTGCAGGCACCCGGCACCTCGCTGGTCGGAATGGGCGTGCTGGACCTGCTGCCGGAGTTCGACCCCAGTCGGATCCCGGGTTCCATGCGGCCCCCCGCGAGCGAGACCGAGAGCCTGGACCGCCCGGTCCGAATGACCGCCCGCCGCACCGACGGCACCGCCTTCACCGTCGAGGTGTCCGGCAACGACTTCACCGACGAGGGCGGCGGGGAGGCACACGGCTTCCTGTCCTTCAGCACCAACGACCAGGGGCTGCTGCTGCTCCTGGTCCGCGACATGTCGGCCCGGCTCGGCGTGGAGACCGAGCTGCGGCGCCAGCACAAGCAGACCGAGATGATCCTGCGGGCCGCCGCCGAGGGCGTCCTCGGCGTCGACCTGGAGGGCCGCGTGGTGCTGGTCAACCCGGCCGCCGCGCACATCCTGGACTTCCGGGCCAGCGAGCTCGGCGGCCGCGAGCTGCACCCGCTGATCCAGCACTCGCAGCCCGACGGCAGCCCGCTGGCCGCCGAGAGCTCCGCGCTGATGGACACCCTGCACTCCGGCCGCAAGCACCGGATCCGCAACACCGTGCTGTGGCGCAAGGACGGCCGTCCGGTCACCGTCGACCTCACCACCGCCCCGGTCCGGGACGGCGAGCAGCTGGTCGGCGCCGTGATGACCTTCACCGACCGCACCCACGAGCTGGCCCTCGCCGCCCGCAACGAGCACCTCACCGCCGTCCTGGAGACCGAGCTCGGCGGCGCCCTCACCGCGCTGCACGGCCGGATCGACGCGCTCGCCGCCGACCCCGCCGGACAGCTGTGGCCCGAGGCCAACTGGACGCTGCGCCGGCTCGCCGACGAGTGCCGCCGGTTCGGGAAGCTGATCGACGGCGTCCTGGAGCACCAGCGCTTCGAGGCCGCCGCCGACCGCGGCAAGGCCGCCCTGGAGCGCGAGCGGGTCGGCCTGGACGAGGTCGTGCAGCTCGCCGTCGACCGGGCCGGGGAACTGGTCGGGGCCGGCCGGGTGCGCTACTCGGTGCACGCCGCCGCCGTGAAGGTGCTGGCCGACCGCGAGCGGCTCGCCCAGGCGCTCGCCCACCTGGTCGCCGACGTCAGCGGCGTCACGCCCGTCCCCGGGCCCGCCGGGGCGGAGGGGGAGACCGCCCCCGCCGGGGTGCCGTTCGCCGGGCCCGCACCGGCCGGCGAGCAGCCGCCCGTGGTGGTGCTGGCCGCCGCCCGGCGCGGTGACGTCGCCCGGGTCGAGGTCCGCGGCCCCGCCCGCAGCTCCAGCGCCGTCCACCTGCCGATCGCCCGGGCCGCCGTCGAGCGGCACGGCGGCGTGCTGCAGCGCCACGACCTGCCCGCCGGGGCCGGGGCGACCTACGTGGTGGAACTGCCGCTGGACCCCGACGGCGACGCGTCCGGCCCGCCGGACAAGCAGCAGCACGTCCCCAAGGACTCCGACACCGCGATGATCCCGGACCTGCCGGGCCAGGAGGTCCCGCCCGAGCTGCGACCGGCCGGTGACGGGCCGTCAGCGGACGCGGAGGGCGGGGCCGGGGCCGAGGCCCGTGCCGACGACACCCAGGGCTCCGGACGGCGCCGGGCCCGCGGCGGGGACGCCGCGGACGCGCCGCAGGCCGCGCAGGCCCCGCGCGGGCCGATCGCGCTCGGCGCGGGGCCGTCCGCGGACGACACCTCCGGCGGCTCCCCCGTGGAGGGCGCCGAGGGCGGCCGCTCCGGGCGGCGGGCCCGCCGGGCCGCCGCGCAGGCCGCGGCCGGGGACAGCTCCGGGGCGCTGCACATCCCCGGCGTGCCCGATCCCGGGACGCCCGTCTACCCCGGTCTGGAGAGCGCGCTGGCCGCCTCCACGCCGGAGCCGGTCACCCCGACCGCCCAGCCCACCGGGCGTCGGCGGCGGCTCGCACTGCCCCCCGACCCCGCGGAGAGCGCCGAGGAGGTCACGGCGGTCCTGCCGCCCGTCCCCGCCGGCGGCCCCGCCGTCCCCGCACCGGCGGCGCCCGCGGCGCCCACCGCCCCGCCGAAGCCGCCCGTGCCGCCCTCCGCCGCGCCGGAGGGTGCCGCACCGGAGGGCGCCGCGCTGGAGGTCGCCCGGCCCGCCGCCGCGGCGCTGCCCGCCGCGGACGGCTCCGCCGGGGAGCAGCGCCCGCAGCCGGTCGGCAGCGGGCTCGGCGAGCTGCTGCCGCCGCGGCCGATGGGCGGCTTCCAGGCCGCCTTCCCGGCCGCGTTCCCCCCTCCCCCGGCACCGGGCCAGGCGCCCGCCGCGAACGCGCTGCCCGCCGCCGGGGGCGCCCCGGCCGCGGTCGACCCCACGGCACTGAACGGGCAGCGGCTGAACGGGCAGGCCGCGCAGGACGGCTCCGGCGAGGGCAGTGGGCCGGGCGCGGCCCTGGCGCTGTCCGGCGGCGGCGCGGTCGAGGGGCGCACCCCGCCCCGGCCGGTCGCCGAGCTCGCCCCCGCCCGCGAGCAGGCGCCGGACGGCCCGCGCCCGCTGCTGGTGTGGCCCGAGCCCGACCCGTCCACCCGGGCCGCGCTGGAGGTCCGCGGCTTCCGCCCGGTCGTCGTCGCCTCCCGCGAGGAGGTGGACGCCCAGGTGCCGCAGGCCCCCGCCGCGCTCTTCGTCGACCCGCTGACCGGCCCGATCACCCGCACCGCGCTGCAGTCGCTGCGCACCGCCGCGCTGGCCGGGCGGGTGCCGGTACTGCTGGCCGCCGGGCTCGGCCAGGCCACCCGGGACGCCGCGTACGGCGCCGACCCGGCGGTGCTGCTGCGGGCGCTGGCGCCGCGGGACGGCGAGAACCACGCGGCCCGGGTGCTGCTGGTGGAGTCCGACCCGGAGGTCGCGGCCGCGCTGGTGGCCAGCCTGGAGCGGCGCGGCATGCACGTCGAGCACGCCGCCGACGAGAACGAGGCGGTGGCCCGGGCCAGCAGCATCCAGCCGAACCTGGTGGTGCTGGACCTGCAGCGGATCGAGCGCCGGCACCTCGGGCTGCTCGACTGGCTGCGCGCCAACGACCGCCTGCACCGCACCCCGCTGGTCGTCTACACCTCGGCCGACCTGGACCCGCAGGCCCGGGCCGGGCTGCGCACCGGCGAGAACGTGCTGTTCCTCGCCGAGCGCTCCACCACCGAGGACGTGCAGGGCCGGATCGTCGAACTGCTGGCCCGGATCGGCGCGTTGGGACAGGCCGTGACGGCGGGCAGCGGCGCCGCACACTGACGGTTCGTCAACTGCCGCACAGGGGTGGCTCGGCCAGCGGGAGTCGGGCCACCAGACGGGCGCCGCGCGGGTGTTGAGCGGCGTCCGGTTCGGCCGCGACCAGGGTGCCGCCGTGGTGTTCGGCGAGGTCCCGGGCGATGGCCAACCCCAGCCCCGCGCCGCCGAGTTCGCGGCTGCGGGCGTCGTCGAGCCGGGTGAAGCGCTCGAACACCCGCTCCCGCTCCGACTCCGGGATGCCCGGCCCGTCGTCGCGCACCTCCAGCACCACCTCGCCCTCCTGCACCGCGAGTTGGACCTCCACCAGGCCGTCCGCGTAGCGCTGGGCGTTGTCCACCAGGTTGGTGAGCAGCCTGGTCAGCCAGGTCCGGTTGCCCAGCACCCTTGCCCCGGAAGCGAGTTCGACCCGGACGGTGACCCGGTCGGCGGGACGGGCGGCCAGCACGTCGGCGAACAGCAGGTCCAGGTCGAGGAGTTCGGTCGCGACCGGGTCGGCAGCGTCCAGCCGGGCCAGCAGCAGCAGGTCCGCGGCGAGGTCCTGCAGGCGGACGGTGTCCTGCAGGGCGTCGGCGAGCAGTTCCGGCCACAGCTCCGGGTCGGGGTGGGCCAGGGCGACCTCCAACTGGGTGCGCAGCACCGCGATGGGGCTGCGCAGTTCGTGCGAGGCGTCGGCGATGAAGCGGCGTTGGCGCTGCCCGGCGTCCTCCAGCCGGTCCAGGGTGGAGTTGACGGTGACGGCCAGCCGGGAGACCTCGTCCCCGGTCTGCGGCACCGGCACCCGGCGGTGCAGGTCGTGGCCGGTGATCTCGGCGACCTCGGAGCGGATCGCCTCCACCGGGCGCAGGGCCCGGCCGGTCACCCGCCAGGTCACCAGCGCCACCAGCGCCACCAGCAGCGGCAGTCCGACGGCGAGCGCGGCGGCGGCGGTCCGGCCGGCCGCGTCCACCGGGCCCAGCGAGACCGCGGCGTAGATGGTGACCGGCCCGTCCGGGCCGAGGACGGACGTCGAGACCACCCGCTGCCCGCTGCCGTCGACCAGCTTGACGACCGCCTTCTCGTCGAGCCGGTGCGGGAGTTGGCGCTTGAACGGCGCTCCGGCGCCCGCGTCCGGGCCGGACGGCGGTCCGGGGGGCGGGGGGATGGTCCGGGGCACCACGTCGAGGGTGGCCGAGATCAGGTTCCCCTTGGCGTCGAACACCCGGACCGAGCCGCCGCCGGGGTTCGAGATGACCGGCGGCAGGTGCTCGCGCACCGCCACCGCGGCCACCTCGTCGACCTGCCGGGCGGCGCTCTCCCGGACGTCCCGGGTCAGGTTGGCCTGCAGCACGCCGAGCAGCGCCACCGCCGTGCCGCCCAGTGCGAGGGCCACCACGGCGGTGGCGGCGAAGGTCGCCCGGGCCCGCACCGAGCGGGGCACCAGGCGGCGCAGGGCGCGGCGCAGGGCCGCCCTCCGGTCAGCCACCGTCCACCGCCAGTCGGTAGCCCGCCCCGCGCACCGTCCCGACCGCGCTGCGGCCGAACGGGGCGTCGATCTTCCGGCGCAGGGCGCTGATGTGCACCTCGACGATGTTGGGGTCGCCGTCGAACGCGGAGTCCCAGACGCTCTCCAGGATCTCCCGCTTCGACACCACTCCGCCGGACGCCCTGGCCAGGCACTCCAGCACCGCGAACTCCCGCGTGGTGAGCCGGACTTCGGTGCCCGCCCGGGTGCACGTCCGGCGGGCCGGGTCGATCGCCAGGTCGCCGAACTCCAGGGTCTGCGGCAGTCGGCGCCCGGTGCGCCGGACCAGGGCGCGCAGCCGGGCCACCAGCACCACGTACGAGAACGGCTTGGAGAGGAAGTCGTCGGCTCCCGTGTCCAGCGCCTCGGCCTCGTCGAGCTCGCCGTCCTTCGCCGTGAGCATCAGGATCGGGGTGTCGTCACCGGCCGCCCGCAGCCGGGCGCAGACCCGGTAGCCGTTCAGCCGCGGCAGCATGATGTCGAGCACGATCACGTCGTAGTCGTGCTCGGTCGCCGCCCACAGCCCCTCCTCGCCGTCGTGGGCGAGGTCGACGGCGAAGCCCTCGGCCCGCAGCCCGCGCTGCAGCGTGGCGGCGAGCCGCCGTTCGTCCTCCACCACCAGTACGCGCATGGAGGACAGCGTCGCAGGCCCCCTCCGGGACGGACCGGGCGGCTTCAGCCTGGCTTCAGGCAGGCGGCGCGATGCTGGGCGCCCGGCCGGACGGGATCGGTCCCCGGCCGCAGTCCCACGAGGGGGTCGCACCTACATGTCCGCATCGCAGTCGCCGGAGCCCGCGTCCGAGCCGGAGGCCGTCACCGGGTCCACGTCCACGTCCGCGTCCGCGTCCGAGCCGACCGGGTTGACCAAGCCCGCGCCGCCGGAGCCCGGGCCCGAGGCCACCGGAGCTGCCGGGGCCGCCGAGCCCGCCGAGCCCGCCGGGGCCGCGCGGCGGCGTCCGCTGCGGCTGCCGCAGCGGCGCGGGGCGCGGTGGGCGCTGGGGGCCGCCGTGGCGGTCGTGCTGGGCGTGGTGGCCGTCGGCGCGGGGGCCGCCTGGGAGCAGCACCGCGATCACGGGAGGCCCGTGTTCGACCGGGCCCGCGGCGGGAAGGTCCCGCCGGGCCTACCGGGCGTCGTCGGTCTGCCGGGCGGCATCGCCGACCTGCCGGGCGGGCCCGGGAAGCTGGTGGTCCGCGGGGAGGACGGCTCCGTCCGGTCCGTCGTGGTCGGCAAGGCGCCCGGCGGCCCGTCCGGCTCCGAGGCCGACGGCGACCCGGGCCGCCGGCTCGCCCCCGCCGCGCTGCCGGTCGTCCCCGCCGACCAGGCGCTGGCCAAGGCCGTCGCGGCCGTCCCGAACGGCAGGGCCGCCGGGCTGGAGGTGGTCCCCCGCGAGGGCGGCGGCAGTTCCTGGTCGGTGGAGGTGCTCGGCCAGGACGGCGTCCGGCACCTGGTGACGGTGGACGGCACCGACGGGTCGGTCACCGGCAACACCGTCGCGGGCGGGCGCTGAGTCCCGCCGGCACCGTCGCGGGCGGGCGCTGAGGCCCGCGCCCCGGGTCGGGCCGGGGTCAGTGGTGGTAGGCGTGGACCACCGCGTGGCCCCGGCCGCGGCCGATCAGCCAGCGGTTGACCGGGACGGTGACCACGAAGGCCAGCACCAGCGAACCGGCCAGCGACGCCCAGAACAGCAGCTGGCCGAGGCCCGCGTCCATCGCCCCGGGGACGGCCACCATGACGCCGTTGTCGATCAGCTCCATGACGATGATCGACACGGTGTCGGCGGCCAGCGCGACCTTCAGCGCGTCCCGGAAGGGCAGGCCGGCCTTCAGCACGCCGCGCATGGTCAGCGCGTAGCCGAACACGAAGGCGAGCGCGATCGACAGCACCACGGTCGCGCCGTTGTGCAGGCCGAGGCCGACGCCGATCACCTGTCCGAGCACCTCGCCGATGGCGCAGCCGGTGAGGCAGTGCAGCGTCGCCTGCGCGGCGGTGCGCCAACTGCTGCCGCCGCCACCGCCGCCGTGGTGCGCGCCGTCGTGGTGCGCGCCGCCGCCGTGGCCCGCACGGTCCTCGTGGCCCGGGTGGTGGCCGTGACCCGCGTGGTGCTCGTGGTGCTCGTGTCCGGTGTGCGCGCTGTGCTCCATGACGGCCCTCCTCGTCCGGTCGGGTGGGTTCCCCCGGTCACGAGGAACGTTATACCCCCCAGGGGTATTCCACGCCGGTTTTCGGATCTTCCCGGGGAGGGCCGTCGGGAGGCGGCCCGCCGTCAGCCCTTGTCCGCCGCCTTGCCGAGCACCGTCACGTCGAGGCGGTCGGCCGCGTAGTCCGCGCGGATCACCTTCTTGTCGAACTTGCCGACCGAGGTCTTCGGCACCGACTCGATCAGCGACCAGCGCTCCGGCAGCTGCCAGGAGGCGACCCGCTCGGCCAGGAAGGCCCGCAGCTCGGGGAGCCCGGCGGCGGCGCCGGGACGCAGCACCACGGTGGCCAGCGGACGCTCGCCCCACTTCTCGTCCGGGACGGCCACCACGGCGGCCTCGGCGACCTCGGGGTGGGCCATCAGGTGGTTCTCCAGCGCGACCGAGCTGATCCACTCGCCGCCGGACTTGATCACGTCCTTGGCCCGGTCGGTGAGGGTCAGGTAGCCGTCGGCGGTGATGGTGCCGACGTCGCCGGTGCGCAGCCAGCCGTCGGGGCTGAACTTGTCCTCGGAGGCGTCGGCCTCGTTGCCCGCGCCGCCGAAGTACGCCCCGGCGATCCACGGCCCGCGCACCTCCAACTCGCCCTCGGCGACGCCGTCGTGCGGCATCGGCTCGCCGCCGGGGCCGATCAGCCGGGCCTGCACCGAGGCCGGGAAGACGCCCTGGGTGACCCGGTACGCCCACTCGTCCTCGCCGGTGACGCCGGCCGGGGGGTGGGCGACGGTGCCGAGCGGGGAGGTCTCGGTCATGCCCCAGGCGTGGATGACCCGGATGCCGTGCCGCTCCTCGAAGGCCCGCATCAGGGCGGGCGGGCAGGCCGAGCCGCCGATGACGACGGTCTCCAGGGTGGAGGTGTCGTAGTCGCCCGCGTCCAGCTCGTCCAGCAGGCCGGTCCAGATGGTCGGGACGGCGGCGCCGAAGGTCGGCCTGACCCGGTCGATCATCTCGGCGAGCGGCTTGGGCTGCAGGAAGCGGTCCGGCATCAGCAGGCTCGCGCCGGTCATGAACGCCGCGTGCGGGATGCCCCAGGCGTTCACGTGGAACATCGGCACGACCGGCAGCACGGTGTCGCGGGCGGTGAGGCCGAAGCTGGAGGCGGCGATGATCTGCATCGAGTGCAGGTAGATCGAGCGGTGGCTGTAGACCACGCCCTTGGGGTCGCCGGTGGTGCCGGAGGTGTAGCAGAGCGCGGCGGCCTGCTTCTCGTCGATGTCGGTCTGCCACGGGTAGTCGGTCGGCCGGCCGGCGAGCAGTTCCTCGTAGGCGTGCACCGTGCCGCCGAACCCGGCCAGCAGCGCCGGGTCGTACGCCCCGGCCACCACGACGTGCTCGACCGTTCCGGACAGTTGCGGCAGCACCGCGGCCAGCAGCGGCAGCACCGAGCCGTTGACGATCACCACCCGGTCGGCGGCGTGCTTGACGATGTAGACCAGCTGGTGGGCGGGCAGTCGCAGGTTCAGGGTGTGCAGGACGGCGCCCATCGACGGTATCGCCAGGTACGCCTCCTGGTGCTCGGTGTTGTTCCACATCAGGGTGCCGACCGGCTCACCGTCGACCACCCCGCACTCCTCGCGCAGCGCGTGCGCGAGCTGGGCGGCGCGGGCCCCGATCTCGGCGAAGGTGCGCACCACGGGGCCGCCCTCGGTCCAGGTGGTGACGGTCGACCGGCCGTGGATGGTGGAGCCGTGCTGCAGAATTCGGGCGACGGTGAGCGGAACGTCCTGCATCGTGCTGTACACGCGGGTCCTCCTTGACCGGCCGACACGTTGCTACTCGCAGGTAGCAAGGCGATTCCTCCGATTCTTTCCCCGGTGCGGCCCCGCTGTCAGCAGTCGCAACCGAGATGAGACCGAGTGCTCCGCCACGGCTCGCGGCGCGCGTCCGCCCGGCCGACCCCCTCCCTGTTCCTACCCGCTCAGCGGGCGACCGGACCGTCCAGCTGGTCGCGGTCGACGGTCAGCGCGGCGCCGCCGTACGTCTCCTGGACGTTGCCGTGGTGCTGGTGGATCCGGGCGTGGTCGGCCCACAGGTCGTCGCCGAGCCGGCCGGCGCCGTCGGTGGTGGTGGCCAGGTCGTCCCAGCGGGCGTACCAGACCGCGTCCGGCAGCGGCCCGCTCCCGGCCCGGGCGGCGGCGGCCAGGTCGGCGACGCCCGCGTCGGTGGAGGAGTAGAAGCCGGAGCGGAAGCCCGCCCGGTGCAGGGCCTGCGTCCAGCCGACGGTGAAGTCCATGACCGCCTGGCTGCAGGCCGAGTCGCCGCGCGGGTACGCCTCGATGTCCAGGTAGACGGGGGTGCCGGTGCGCAGGCCGAGGTTCTTCACCGCGCGCACCGCCTCGGCGGCCTCCTCCTTTCCCTGCTGCACCGCCTTCGCCGGGTCGATCCGCTGCGCCTTGCCGCTCGCCCTCATGCACGGCGCCTGCCGGCCGACGTGGGTCGGGACCACCTGCCAGCCCAGCGCCCGGACCTCGCGCACCCAGGCCGCGGTCAGCCGGGGCTGCGCGCAGGACCGCTGCCGTCCGCTGGTGTAGATCCCGACCGCGCCGTACGGGGAGGTGCCCCACCAGGCGCGCATGGTCTCCAGCGGGGGCGCGGTGCAGGCGTCGAACCCGGCACCGGTGAACACCTCGACGGGCAGCGGGGTCCGGCGCGAGCGCAGCGGGTCGGACAGCGCCGTACGGGTCAACCGGACGGGTGGCGGCTCGGCGGCGGCTCCGGCAACCGCCTCGACGACCGCTCCGGCGGCCGCCCCGGCGGCCGTCAGCGGGGCGGCCCGGTGCGCCACGGCGGGCAGGCCCTGGGCGGCGAGCTCGGGGGCGAGCGGCTGGGGCCGGTCCGGGGGCCGGTGCTGGGGCTGGGATCGCGGCTGGGCCGCGGGCCGGGACGCGGCGGGTGCTCCGTCCGCCAGCATTCCGACGGCGTCCCGGTCGGTGGCGAGCAGCAGGACGAGCGACGCGGCCGTCAGGGCCGCCGGGCCGAGGTAGCGCATCTTCCAGAACTACTGACGGGCCGTCAGTCCGTCCGGCGGGACACGCCGTCGACGCCGTCAGGTCACCCGGGCGGCCCTGCGGCACAGCTCACCGGTAACCGTCTTTGACCATTTCCACTCCTTACGCCAAACTCGATCGCATGTCAGGTACCTCCCTCACCATTGAAAGCACAAGCGAACTCCCGAGCATCACCTCCGTTTCGAAGGTCGATTCCGGTGCGGCCCGGGCCCGGCCCCGGCTCGGGGGCGTGCCGGCGCCGGTGCTGTGCCTGGTGTCGATGCTGGCGGTGCAGCTCGGCGTGGCGGCGTCCAAGCCGCTGTTCGGGACGCTGGGCGTGGCGGGTGCGACCTTCCTGCGGATCTCCTTCGCGGCCGTGGTGCTGCTCGCCGTCACCCGGCCCCGGCTGCGCGGCCGCAGCGCCCGCGACCTGGCGATGGCCGGACTGCTCGGCGTCGCCTCCGCCGGGATGACCCTGCTGTTCGCGGGTGCCGTCGACCGGCTGCCGATGGGCACCGCCGCCACCATCGAGTTCCTCGGCCCGCTGGCCGTGGCCCTGGTCTTCGCCCGCCGCGCCGGACACGTGCTGTGGGCGGTGCTGGCCGCGGCGGGCGTCGCCCTGCTCACCCTGCTCGGCGGCGGGGGCGGCTCCGGCGGCCTCGACCCGGTCGGCCTGGCCTGCGCGTTCGGCGCGGCCGCCTGCTACGCCGGATACATCCTGTTCACCGACAAGGTCGGCGCGACCTTCCGTGGCTTCGAGGGCCTGGCGGTCTCGTTCACCATCGGCACCGTGGTGCTCGCCCCGTTCGGCGCCGCCGAGGCGGTGCACGGCCTGTCCGGATCCGGCTCCCCCGCCCTGCTGCTGCTCGCCGTCGCGGGCGTCGCCCTGCTCTTCCCGGTGCTGCCGTACGCGCTGGAGATGACCGCGCTGCGCCGGATGTCGCAGCGGGTGTTCAGCGTGGTGGTCAGCCTCGACCCGGCGGTCAGCGCCCTGGTCGGACTGCTCGTGCTCGGCCAGGTGCTGGGGCTGCCGCAGGTGCTGGGCATCTGCTGCGTGGTCGCCGCCAGCGTGGGGGCGACGCTCACCGCGCGCCGCTGAGACGGGCCTCCGCGCGGGTCGGTCGGCCCGACCTGACCGACCTGACCGACCAGCCCGGGCGACCGGGCGACCGGGCGACCGGGCGACCGGCCCCCGTGGGGGCGGGCCCGGGAACGCCTCGGGGGCGCGGCGGCCGTCGTTGCGGCACCGCGCCCCCGAGGGGTTCCGATCGTCGTCCGTGGTGTGCCCCGAGGCGGTGACCCTTTCCACTCCCGGGTGCCCCGGCGGTCCGTGCTCCGTCCGGCCCGGCGCCCCCGCCGGTCCGTCCGCACGTCCCGCCGGTGGGTCAGTACGAGTAGACCGGCGCGAAGACGAAGTTGAAGTTCTTGTTGGACTGGTCGGCGTAGACGACGCCCGAGTTGTCCTTCACCCCGAGGGTGTTGTTCTGGTTCGACGCACCGGCGCCGGTCGCCGTCTGCTGGGTGGAGCTGTAGTTGCCGTCGACCGATCCGAAGATGTTGCCGCTGCCGAAGTTCGAGACCACGCTGCTGTTCGAGCCGTGGCCGGCAGCCGCACCGTTGTCGGCCGTCGCGGCACCCGCCCCGGCCAGCAGCAGACCGGCTGCGAGCGGGACGGACGCGACCAGCGCGGCCAGGCGTGTGGTGCGGAAGCGCGCCATGCGTTTTCCTCCGTGGTTCTTTGCCGGGTGTGTCCGGGTGTTGCCGAGTGAAAGGTTCCGGAGTTCGCGGCCAGACGAGGCTCCGGGGCTGCGACGCCGAGGGACAGACTTCCGCAACAAATCGACAAAGCACCAGCACCACTGAGCCTTTTCCCCCGTTAGCGTGACGCGGCGGCAGTGGCGCATAATCCGGGGCCGATCGGTTCGTCGACAGACACACCGCCCACCAGCTGCTGTTTCGCCCGGACGGCGGCAGCACGGACCCCGTCCGGGTGGGCGCGCGGGCGGGGGTTTCCGGCGAGTCGCGCGAGCCCCGGGGCGCACGAACCGTCCGTTCACGCCCAGGTGGGGTGCGACGGCCCCTCGAAGTCGATATTTCGCCATTCCGCCATTCCGCCACCCATCGACATCCTCATACCATCCAGATGGCAGATGATGATGATCGGGTAAACGGCATGAGAATTTCCCGACCATCATCTTGTGATGGTCGGGAAATCTCTCCGGCCACAGCAGCTACAGCGGCTACAGCACCTTGCCGGGGTTGAGGATGCCCAGCGGGTCGAACGCCGCCTTGATCCGGCGCTGCAGCTCCAGCCCGGCCGGGCCGAGCTCCCGGGCCAGCCACTCGCGTTTCAGCAGGCCGATGCCGTGCTCCCCGGTCACCGTCCCGCCCAGCTCCAGGCCGAGCGCCATGATCTCGTCGAAGGAGCTGCGGGCCCGGGCCGTCTCGTCCACGTCCCGGGCGTCGAAGATCACCACCGGGTGGGTGTTGCCGTCGCCCGCGTGCGAGACCACGCCGATGGTCAGCCGGTGCCGGTCGGCGATCTCCGCGACGCCGTTCAGCATCGCGGCCAGCGCGCTGCGCGGCACCGCCACGTCGTCGATCATCGTGGTGCCCAGCCGCTCCAGCGCGGGCAGCGACAGGCGCCGGGCCTGCAGCAGCAGCTCGGACTCCGCCCGGTCCTCGGCCGGCACCACGGCGGTGGCCCCGGCGGCGGTGCACAGCTCCCCGACCGCGGCCAGCCGCTCCCGCCGGTCCGGGCCGTCGAAGGCCACCAGCAGCAGCGCCCTGGTCGACTCCGGCAGCCCCATCCGGGCCATCTCGTTCACCGCCCGGACGGTGGTGGTGTCCATCAGCTCCATCAGCGAGGGCGTGTGCCCGGCCGCCACCACCTCGCACACCGCCGCCCCGGCGGCGTCCACCGAGTCGAACTCCGCGGCCAGCACCAGCTGCGGTCCCGGCGCGGGCCGCAGGGCGAGCACCGCCTCGACCACCACGCCCAGCGTGCCCTCCGAGCCGACCAGCAGCCGGGTCAGGTCGTACCCGGCGACGCCCTTCGCGGTGCGCCGCCCCGTCCGCAGCAGCTGCCCGTCGGCCAGCACCACGTCCAGCCCGAGCACGTACTCGCTGGTCACGCCGTACTTCACGCAGCACAGGCCGCCCGCGCCGGTGCCGATGTTGCCGCCGATGGTGCAGGACTCCCAGCTCGACGGGTCCGGCGGGTAGGCCAGGCCCAGGGCCTCGGCGGCGCGCGAGAGCTCGGCGTTGACCACGCCCGGCTGCACCACGGCGATCCGGTCGACCGGGTCGATGCGCAGGATCCGGTCCATCCGGGTCAGCGACAGCAGGACGCAGCCGTCCACCGCGTTCGCCCCGCCCGACAGGCCCGTCCGGGCGCCCTGCGGCACCACCGGCACCCGCAGCTCGGACGCCGTCCGCAGCACGAACTGCACCTGCTCGACCGTCTCCGGGAAGACCAGCACCGCAGGCTCGCCCGCCGCGCAGAACCCGGCCATGTCCCGCGCGTACGCGGCCGTCACGTCCGGGTCGACCGCGACCGCCCCCTCCGGCAGCCCCGCCCGCAACCGTTCGACCAACTCGCCCACCGCAACCTCCACTTCGACCCAGTGCGCACTCTCCTCCCCCGCCGCCTCCCCGGCAACCGCCCGGCGCCCCCTCCCCGCTGTCGGCCCGCTGCGGCACCCTGGTCCCATGCGCGCACCCCGGATCCAGTGCCCCGACTGCGACCGACCGGTCGCCCTCATGCCCACCCGCCGCACCGGCTACGGCGTCATCCACGACCACAAGCGCGACCGCCGCTCGCTCAGCCTCTGCCCCGGCAGCATGCGCCAACTCCCGCTCACCGACGCCACCCTGTGGCAGGAGTCCCTCCCCGGCCTCCCGGGCCCGGACGTCCCGCCCACCCTGTTCTGACGCCCGACCGCCCCGCGGGACCACCCCCACCCGCCTCGCCGCCGCCCCGCCCCTCGCCGCCCTCGCCCGGGTCCACCGCCTCCTGCCGCACCGGCCCCGGGGACGACGACGGCCCCCGACCGCATCGCTGCTGGTCGGGGGCCGTCCCCGGGCGGAGGGTGTGGGATTTGAACCCACGGTGGCGCGAAGCCACGACAGTTTTCAAGACTGGTCCCTTAGGCCGCTCGGGCAACCCTCCTAGGCGGAGGCCAGCCTAACGGGTCGGAGCGGCCCAGGTGCACACCGTTTCGGGCCGGGTCAGTTGTCGCCCTTGCGTTCGCCGAGGGTGACGGTGGTCTTGGCGGCCTTGCCGTCGCGCTTGTACTCGACCTCGACCTTCTCGCCGGGCTTGTGGGTCCAGATCTCGCTGACCAGGGTGGGGCCGCTGTCGATGGTGATGCCGCCGAGCTTGGTGATGACGTCGCCGGGCTTGAGGCCGGCCTGGTCGGCGGGGCCGCCCGGGGTGACCGCGGGGGTGCCCTGGACGGCGGTGGTGGAGATCTGGGCGCCGTCGCCGTTGTACTTGTCGTTGCGCAGGACGCCGAGGATCGCGTAGACGGGGGTGCCGTCCTTGATCAGGGTCTGCGCGACCCACTTGGCCTGGTTGATCGGGATGGCGAAGCCGAGGCCGATGGAGCCGGCCCGGCCGGTGCCGCTGGTGTTGGACTGGATCGCCGAGTTGATGCCGATCACCGAGCCGGAGGCGTCGAGCAGCGGGCCGCCGGAGTTGCCCGGGTTGATCGAGGCGTCGGTCTGCAGGGCGTTCATGTAGGAGGCCTGGGCGCCGGTCTCGTCGCCGGAGGCCACCGGGCGGTCCTTGGCCGAGATGATGCCGGTGGTGACGGTGCCCTCCAGGCCGTAGGGGGCGCCGATGGCGATGGTGGCGTCGCCGATGGCGACCTTGTCGGAGTCGCCGAGCGGCAGCGGGGTGAGCTTGTCGGTGGGCGGATTGTCCAGGCGGACGACGGCGACGTCGTAGCCCTGGGCGCGGCCGACGACCGAGGCGCTGTAGGAGGAGCCGTCGGAGAACTTGACGGTGAGCTTGCCGCCGTCGGCGGCGGGGGCGACCACGTGGTTGTTGGTGAGGATGTGGCCCTCGGTGTCGAAGACGAAACCGGTGCCGGTGCCGGACTCGCTGGAGCCCTCGGCCTTGATGGTGACGGTGGACGGCAGCGCCTTCGCGGCGATCCCGGCGACGGACTCGGGGGCCCGGTCGAGGTTCTGGTGGGTGTTGCCGACCGTGACGGTGGTGCTGTTGTGGCTGGCGCTGCTGCCGCCGTTGCCCTTGCCGTTGTCGGTGACGGAGGCGCCGATCGCGCCGCCCGCCAGGCCCGCGACCAGGGCGACGGCCGCGACCAGAGCGATCAGCGAGCCGCGCTTGCGCTTGCCGGGGCCGCCCGCGCCGGGCTGCGGGACGGTGCCCCACGGCGCGCCGGGCCCGCCGGTGCCGGCGCCGCCGGTGGCGTCCCCGCCGGCCGGGTGGCCCCAGCCGCCGACCGGGTGGCCGGCGCCGAACGGGTGCTGCGGCTGCTGGGGGGCGTTCGGGTCGCCGGGTGCGGCCTGGCCGCCGTCCTGGAGGACCGGGGTGGGCAGGGCCGGGGCGGGCAGCGCCGGGGCGACCGCGGTGGCGGCCTCGTCCGGGCGGGCGTACGGGCTGACCGGCTCGTCCGGGCGGGCGTACGGGCCCGCGGGTTCGGAGACCGAGCCGTACGGGTTCCGGAACGGCGGCGGCGCGTCCACCGGGGCGGCCGGGGCCTCGGGCACCTTGCCGAGCTGGACGGTCTGCTCGGCCGCGGGCAGCACCGGCGGCGGAGCGTCCAGGTAGGACGGGGCGGGTGCGGGTGCGGGCGCAGGAGCCGGTGCGGCGGGCGTACCGGACCCGGCGGCCACCGCCTCGGTGCCGGTCGGCTCGGCGGCCTTCTCCGGCGGGGTGGTACCACTCGCGTGCTCGGTGCTCACGGACGACCTCCATCGCTGAACAGAACCTTCGGCCGCGAACCGCGGCGCCGGGGTCACGGTCCTCAACCTCGGGGCACAGTTTTTCCTATGTCGGATTCGGACACCGTAAGCGGCCCCCTGAAGAAATCATGAGAAGCCTTAGGCCGCCCTGACATGCCCACCGAACCGCCCTCCGGACCGCCCTCCGACCTGCCCGTCCGCGGTCCCGCGATGCGGACGGCCGGGCCCCCGGTCTTGGCGTTCCCCCGGTCGGAGGCTAGCCTGTCGCTCCTGTAAACCGAAGAACGTCGCGGGAGCTTGGACCAGCCAGGCTGAGAGTGCGCCGGTTCGACCGTAGGGCATGGCGGTGACGCCACCACGGCCGAGGGGGCGCTGACCGCCGGAACCTGTCCGGGTAATGCCGGCGTAGGGAGTATCGGCCATGACGGCTGTTCCGTCTGCCCAGTTTTCCGAGCGCACCCCCGGGGCGGGCCCCGAGGTGGACCCCGGGGCGCGCCCCGAGGCCCCGCTGACCCTCGACACCGCCCCGCCGCGCACCCTGGACTTCCGGGCGCTGTTCGCGCTGTGGGCGAACCTCGGGGTGAGCCTGATCGGCTTCACCAGCGCCGCGACGGTGCTCGGCGAGTCCGGCCAGGAGCTGGGCTTCGCCGCCGCCGTGACGGCGATCGTCGCGGGCACCGTGATCGGCACCGCGATGCTGGCGGTGGCGGCCCTGGTGGGCGCCCGGACCGGCGCCCCGGCGATGGCGGTGCTGCGCGGCCTGTTCGGCACCCGGCTGTCGTACGTGCCGACGGTGCTGAACATCGTGCAGTGCGTCGGCTGGGGCGTGTACGAGCTGACGGTGGTGGCCTGGGGCGCGCAGACCGTGTCCGGCACCGCGGGCTGGCGCTGGCTGTTCGTGCTGCTGGCGGGCGCGCTGACCACGGTGCTGACGATCTGGCCGCTGGGCGCGATCGCGGTGCTGCGCAAGTACGTGGCGGTCGCGGTCGGCGCGGCGATGGTGTACTTCACGGTGCAGTTCGCCCGGCAGGGCTTCCCGGACCCGGGCGCGGGCAACTGGCACGGCTTCCTGCACGCGACGGACGCGGTGATCGCGGTGTCGGTGTCCTTCGTGCCGCTGGCCGCGGACTACACCCGGCACGCGCGCAGCTCGTCGAAGGCGTTCTGGGCGACGTTCTCCGGCTACTCGGTGGCCCAGGTGTGGTGCTACGTGCTGGGCGTGGTGGCGCTGCTGCAGTCGGGCGGCGACGCGGACCGGATCTTCGAGTCGTTCACCGGCGTCGCGGCGGGCTGGGCGTTCCTGCTGGTGCTGGTGCTGCGGGAGACCGACCAGTCGTTCGCGAACGTGTACTCGACGGCGATGTCGATCCACAACCTGCTGCCGCGGGTGGACCGCCGGCTGCTGACCGGCGGGATCGGCGTGCTGGTGACGGTGCTGGCGCTGCAGATCAAGGAGTTCACCGACTCGTACTACGGGTTCCTGGGCCTGATCGGCTCGGTGTTCGTGCCGCTGTTCGCGGTGCTGGCGGCGGACTACTTCCTGGGCGCGGGCCGGCGCGGCTGGAACCTGGCGCAGGACGCCCCGGCGCGCCGGTTGATGCTGCTGCCGTGGGCGGTGGGCTTCGCGGTGTACCAGTTGCTGGCCCCGTCCGCCATCGGCGGCTGGTGGACCGGGTTCTGGGGGGACGTCCAGCGGGCGGTGCACTTCACCCCGCGGGCGTGGACCTCGGCCTCGCTGTTCTCGTTCCTGGTGGCGGCGCTGGTCACGCTCGCGGTGACGGCGCTGGAGCGCCCGGGGGCCGTCGAGCGCCCCTGATCTGTTCACCCGCCGGTCGCCGTGCCGGGGGACGGCGGCCACCTGGCGCCGCGTACGGTGGTCGGCGTGGACACCCAGCACAGCGCGGCCGGTTCGCCCGCCGCCCGGACGGACCGCGTCGAGCGCTCGGCGGTCAAGGTGATCGCCCACCGGGGCTCCTCGGCGGCGCTGCCGGAGCACACCGAGGAGGCCTACCGGCGGGCGCTGGAGGAGGGCGCGGACGGGCTGGAGTGCGACGTCCGGGTCACCGCCGACGGGCAGTTGGTGTGCGTGCACGACCGCACGGTGGCGCGCACCTCGGACGGGCGGGGCACGGTGTCGACGATGACGCTGGCTCAACTCTCCGCGCTGGACTTCGGCTCGTGGAAGCACCCGCAGGAGCCGCGGCGCAGCTCGGTGCTCACCCTGGAGCGGCTGCTGGAGCTGGTCGCGGACGCCGGGCGGCGGGTGGAGCTGGCGATCGAGACCAAGCACCCGGTGCGGTACGCGGGCCGGGTGGAGGCCGAACTGCTGCGGGTGCTGGACCGGTTCGGGCTGCTGCCGGCCGCGCCGGAGGAGTCGACGGTGCGGGTGATGAGCTTCTCCGAGCTGGCCCTGCACCGCGTCCGGCGGGCGGCCCCGGCGGTGCCCCGGGTGTACCTGTGGGAGCGGCGGCTGCCGGTGCTGGGCCGGACCAGGTCGCTGCCGGGCGGCGCGGCGGTCGCCGGGCCGGGCATCGAGCTGGTGCGGCGGAACCCGGGCCTGGTGACGGCGCTGCGCCGGGCCGGGCACCCGGTGCACGTGTGGACGGTGGACCGGCCGGAGGACGTCGAACTCTGCCTGGAGCTCGGCGTGGCGGCGCTGATCACCAACCGCCCGGCCGAGGTGCTGGCCCAGCTCGGCCGCTGACCGCGCCGCCCGCGCCGGGTGGCACCCGGGGCCCAATCGCGTGACAGAAATACCGAACGGGGTATTTCCGGGCGGTGTTTCCTGTCGATCACGGCCGCTGAACGTGAGACACCCCTCACCTTTTGGCCGGGGTCCGGGCGGATGTCGTTAATGCCGCCATCGGATCGTCGAACGTCCGTTTCCGACGCATTACCGGCGGGCATCCATCCCTCGGCAGAAGCTGAAGGAGGTCCGGGGGTGGCGTTGATGGTGGCGCGAGCTGTGCCAGTTCAGGCCGGGTCGACCTCATCGGCCATGGCGGTTCCGCACGGACCGGCCAGCGTTTCGACCGCGCGGCGCAGGCTGCGCAGCGATCTCGGCGACCGGTCGATACCGGAAGCGGTGATTGACGACGCGGTGTTGATCCTCTCCGAACTGCTCAGCAATTCCTGTCGGCACGCGAGACCGCTGGAGCACGACGACGGCGCGGCCGAGCAGGAGGCCGACGGCGGTACGGTGCTGGTGAGTTGGCAGATGCGCGGGGACGGCCTGCTGACCCTGGAGGTGACGGACGGCGGGGCGGCGACCCGGCCGGTCCCGGCCAGCCCCTCGGTGACGGCGCACGGCGGCCGGGGCCTGAGCATCGTCGGCAAGCTCGCCCGGGACTGGGGCGTGCGGCACGCACCCGGTCAGGTGACGGTGTGGGCGGAGCTCCCGGCGTTCGGGCAGGTCGCGGGCGGCGGGCGGCGGCGCAGCGCCTGAGCGGGGCCCGGGCGGGGCCGCCCGGGCGAAGTAGGCTGCCCGGAGCAACGTCCGACGTCCCCGGGAGAGCCGCACCATGGCCAAGAAGGCCGCGAAGAAGCAGCCCAGCCAGTCCACCGCCGTCGAGGGCGAGGTCCCGGTCGTCGGGGCGCGCGAGGCGTGCCCGTGCGGTTCGGGCCGCCGCTACAAGGCGTGCCACGGCCGCCAGGCGGCGCACGCGGTGCAGGAGTTGGTGCACCGCCCGTTCGAGGGCCTGCCGGGCGAGGCCGACTGGGTGGCCCTGCGTGAGCTGGTCCCGGCCGCCACGGTGCCGCTGGTGCTGGCCGCCGGGGTGGCCGAGGAGGCCGTCGGCGACGTCCCGTCGGTGACGCTGGCGACGGTGCTGCCGCTGGCCTGGCCGGCCCTGCGCCGTGCGGACGGGTCGATCCTGCTGGGTCTGCAGACGCAGTCCTCCTCGGGCGACCTGAGCCGCGACCTGGCGGACGCGCTGGAGCTGGCGCTGGCCACCGAGCCGGGCACCCCGGTGCCGGCCCGCCGGACCAACCCGGGCGGCCGCCGCCTGCAGGAACTGCTGGACACCACGGCCGCGTTCGAGCCCGAGGTGCACACCGGCTTCGAGTTCTGGCTGGAGGACGCCGAGGCGGCGACCGGCGAGGTGGCGGCCTCGCTGGAGCGGGCCAACGCCTCCGCGATCCCGACCGAGAAGCTCGCCGGGGTGGACTCCGCGTACTGGTGCGGCACCCCGGACAAGAACCACCTGCGCTGGGTGATGACCGTCCCCGAGGAGCAGTTGCTGGACGCGCTGGCCCGGCTGTCGGCGGCCGGGGACAGCTCGCTGGGCGAGGGCACCAAACTGGTGGGCTCGTTCCGGGCGCACGGCCTGACCGTCCCGGTGTGGGACCTGCCGGTGGAGATGACCGCCGCGGAGGTGGAGAAGCCCGCGGTGGAGTTCGCCGCGAAGCTGGCCGAGGTGCTGGCCGCGCCCGCACCGCTGACCGCGGAGGAGCGCCGGGCCCGGGCCAACCTGGTGAGCCGTCAGATCACCCTGAACTAGTCCGGAGTGACCGGCGTCACATTGTCCGTCGTTCACCGGAAGGCCGCCGGAAATCCCAAAGACCTTCCGGCGCGGACAAATTGGCGCGGAGCCGGATCTTTGTTACTGTTTGACCAGTCCGACCGCTGGTGCATCCCCCGTCGCCAGCGGTCGGACATTTCTCGTTCCGGGCCGCTCCGCACAGCATATCTGACTGAGCATCATCAAACCGGGCCGTCCGAGGACCGGTTCAGCCCTGCGGCAGCGCGACCGCACTGGCCGTGATCAGCCCGCCGAGCAGCGTCCCGACCTCCGGCAGCCAGGGCCGCCCCGGCCCGGGCCTGCACACCCAGTGCACCGGCCCCGCCCCCGTCCGGGACGGCGGCAGCACCAGGTAGCCGCCCGGTCCGTGGTAGCGCAGCACGCCCGGCACCCACGGCCGCTCGGCCAGCAGCCCGCCCAGCTCCGCCAGCGTGTACGGCGCGGTCAGCAGCACGAACCGGCCCGGCGTGCCGAGCACCGGCCCGTACGGGACGCCGATCTCCTCCAGGTGCCGCAGCAGCCACGGCCCGGCCGGGCGCGGCAGGCTCACCGCGCCCAGCGCCCGTCCGGTCGCCACCAGCACCGGGGCGCCCGGGGCGCGCCGCTCCCACCACCAGCGCACCATCCGCGGGTCGGTGGTGGCCGCCTCCAGCGGCGGGTCGTCCGGGTGGCCGCCGGGCACCGCGCAGGAGCGGTCCGCGCACGAGCACGGCCCCGCCGCCCCGCGCAGCGCCCGCGCGCCCGGCACCACCGGCCAGCCGCGCCCGGCGGCGGCCTCCAGGGCGGCGGCGAGCGCCAGCGAACGGCTCCGGCGGCCCGGCCACCAGCGGCCGACGCGCTCGGACAGCGGCTCTCGGCGGGGTGGGCGCATGGCGGCTCGTTCCTTTCCGCGTTCGCTTCGGTTCCGCGTCCGCCCCGGCTCCGGTCGGCGCCGGGGCCGGGTCCGTACCGGGGCGCGCGGCACGGTTCGGTGCGATCGTCCGATCGGTCGGACGGCGTGGATCGGGGCGGCGGGCGGTGCGTGTGCGTCTCGACTACCCGCCGCTGGAACGAGAATCCCCCATACGTCCGGATGGACGCGGCCGCCCGGGCCCCGGTTCCACCGTACGAGTGAGCCCGGGTCGCCCCGGGTGGTGCCCCGGCGGCCTGCGCATACGATCCCTGCACGTTCGGCCCCCGCACTCCTGGACATGCCCCGATCGGCCTGTGTACAAGTGGGGGAAACCTGCCGAGTAGTGAGTAAAGACATCGTTTCGGTCGGTCTCGGTGGTCTTGCGTGACACGTTCCGGATTGTGGGGAGTTGCGACATGACCGACGTCCACCCGTTGACGTCCCCGGCGCCCGCGGCCGCGGTGCCCGCAGCCACTGCCCCGGCGCCCGCGGCCGGTGCGCCGACGCCCGCGCCGTTCGTCGACCCGGTGCTGCTGCCGGAGCTCGGCGAGGTGCCCGCGGCCGACCTGCAGGACCGTTTGGCCGGATGGCTGTCCGATTTCACCAGCCTGCAGGAGCACCTGGAGCTGCTGGCCCGGGCCGACGGCCTGGGCGGCACCCTCGACGCGCTGCTGGACTCCGGCGCGGCCCTGCTCGGCGCCCGCCGCGGCCTGGTGGTCACCCTGCCGCCCGGCCCGGACCGGCAGCCCGCCCGACCGGTCGGCCTCGGCCTGGACCGGGCGATGCTCGGCACGCTGGAGACCGTCCCGGTCGAGCACGGCCCGTTCGCCGGGCTGCTCGGCCGCCCCGGCCCCGAGGGCCGGCTGCTGATCGCCGACCTGGCCGCCGACCCGGCCGTCGGCCCCCGCTTCCGCGAGGTCGCCGCGCAGCTCGGCCTCGGTGCCTGCTACGCGCTGCCGCTGGCCACCGGCCCCGACGGCCCGCTCGGCGCCGCCGCCTGGTTCTACGACGAGCCCGGCAGCCCGGACGAGCGCCGCGAGCACCTGGTGCGCCGCTACTGCGAGTTCGCCGCCCCGCTGCTGGCCCGCCAGCTGGAGGCGGACCGGGCGGTGCGCGCCGCGGAGGCGCTGCGCCGCTCGCTGCTGCCCGACCACCTGCCCGCCCGCCCCGGCCTGAAGGTCGCCGCCCGCTGCGTGCCCGCCGCCCTGGAGCGCGCCGCGGGCAGCGACTGGTACGACGCGATCGCGCTGCCCGACGACACCATGGGCCTGACCGTGGGCAGCGTGCTCGGCGGCGGCCCGGGCGCCGGCCCCGGCGCGGGCACCAGCGCGGCCGCCGCGATGGGCCGGGTGCGGGCCGCACTGCGCGCCTACGCGGTGCTGGAGGGCGAGGACCCGGTCTCGGTGCTCGGCGACCTCGAACTGCTGCTGAAGACCACCGAGCCGACCCGCTCCGCCACCGCCGTGTACGCCTGCGTGGACCCGGCCGAGCGCCGGATCGCGCTGGCCGGGGCGGCGAACTGCCCGCCGGTGCTGCTCACCCGCTACGGCGCGAACTTCGTGGAGACCTCGCTGTCCGCGCCGCTGGGCATGCTCAGCTGCTGGGAGGCCCCCGGGGTGGAGCTCACCGCGGAGCGCGGCGACGTCCTGGTGCTGTACACCGAGGGCCTGGCCCGCCGCTTCGCCGCCAACCTGCACGCCGGGCAGAGCGCCCTGCGCCGCGCCGCCGCCGACGCCCCGCGGGACGTCCGGCTCGACCCGGACCGGCTCTGCACCCACCTGCTGGAGCAGGCCGGCGGCACCGAGCCGGGCGTGGACGACCTGGTGCTGCTGGCCGTCCGCTTCGAGTAGGCCGCGCCCCCGGGAACCCCGGATACCGGACGCCCTTCCTCCGTTCGAACGCCCCTACGTACCATGGGGGCGACATCCGCCCGCACCCCCCGCGACCCGGGGACGGGCGGGCGGCAGCGTGCGCGAGGAGGCGACGTAGTGACCGAGGACCGCAGCCCGGCGGTGTCCGAGAACCCCGAGGGTTCCGCCGAGGGCGAGAAGGACGAGCAGCCGGTCAAGAGCCGCAAGAACGGCCTGTACGACGGCGTCTCCGACGAGCTCGCCGCGTCCATGCGCACCGGTTGGGCCGACACCGAGCTGCGCGGCCTGACCCCCGACGTGCAGGCCCCGTACGCGGCCGCGCGCCGCGCGAAGCTGTCCGCCGCGTTCCCGGGCGAGCGCCTGGTCGTCCCCGCGGGCAACCTGCGCACCCGGGCCAACGACACCGAGTACGCTTTCCGCGCCGCCAGCGAGTACGTCCACCTGACCGGCAACCGGACCGAGGACGCCGTCCTGGTCGGCGAGCCGGTCGAGGGCGGCCACGCGTTCGCGCTGTACCTGCTGCCGCGCTCGGACCGGGAGAACGGCGAGTTCTGGCTGAGCGGCCAGGGCGAGCTGTGGGTCGGCCGCCGCCACTCGCTGGCCGAGTCCGAGCAGCTGTACGGCCTGCCGGTGCGGGACGTGCGCAAGGTTGCCGAGGAGCTGTCCGCCACCACCGTCCCGACCCGGATCGTCCGCGGCTACGACGCCGCGCTGGAGGCCGCGCTGGCCGAGCAGCTCGACGCGGAGAAGGACGACGAGCTGACGGTGTTCCTGTCCGGGCTGCGCAGGGTCAAGGACGAGTGGGAGATCGGCGAGCTGCGGGCCGCCTGCGACGCCACCGTGCTCGGCTTCACCGACGTGGTGCGCGAGCTGGACCGGGCCGTCGCCACCTCCGAGCGCTGGATCGAGGGCACCTTCTGGCGCCGTGCCCGGGTCGAGGGCAACGACGTCGGCTACGGCACGATCGCCGCGGCCGGCCCGCACGCCACCACCCTGCACTGGGTGCGCAACGACGGCGACGTGCGCCCCGGCGAACTGCTGCTGCTGGACGCGGGCGTGGAGACCCACACCCTCTACACCGCCGACGTGACCCGCACCCTGCCGGTCAACGGCCGCTTCACCCCGCTGCAGCGCAAGATCTACGACGCGGTGTACGACGCCCAGGAGGCGGGCATCGCCGCGGTCAGGCCGGGCGCGCGGTTCCGCGACTTCCACGACGCCGCGCAGCGGGTGCTCGCCGAGCGCCTGCTGGAGTGGGGCCTGATCGACGCCTCGGTGTACGACCTGGAGAAGGTCCTGGAGCTCGGCCTGCAGCGCCGCTGGACGCTGCACGGCACCGGCCACATGCTCGGCCTCGACGTGCACGACTGCGCGCACGCCCGCCGGGAGGAGTACGTGGACGCGCTGCTGGAGCCCGGCGTGGTGCTGACCGTCGAGCCCGGCCTGTACTTCCAGGCCGACGACCTGACCGTCCCCGAGGAGTACCGCGGCATCGGCGTGCGGATCGAGGACGACATCCTGGTCACCGCCGACGGCAACGAGAACCTCTCCGCGGGCCTGCCCCGGCAGGCCGACGAGGTCGAGTCCTGGATGGCCTCGCTGACCTCCTGACCCGCCCCGGCGCCCCGAGGGCCCGGCCGGAGCTCCCCTCCGGCCGGGCCCTCAGTGGCGTCGGCCCCAGCCCGAGGCGGCCGAGCAGACGGTGACGTTCTTCGCATAACGGACACGGATCGACATGGGCATCGGACGTTCTCCGGACGTGGCAGGGAAGAGACACGGGGAGTGGCCGCACCGACCCCCCGAGTGATGACTCCTCATCCTCCCGGGAGGTTGCCTCCGGATTCCAAAGGTTTTCCGCCGTGCTCCGTCCCCGTCCGGTCAGCCTCCGCCGCCGTCCGTGCGCACCCGTCCACCCGGCCGGTGCCCCCGGCGCCGCCGTCGGCCGGGCCGCTACACTCGGCGCGAAACCGCCGACGGCCGCACCAGGAGCACCAGATGGCCGAGCCCGTGCCCATCACCATCGGAAGGCGCCCGGCGCCGGTGCACACCGTCGCGGTGTACGCCTTCGCGGGCATGGCCCCGTTCGAACTCGGCGTGGTGGTCGAGGTGTTCGCCCTCGCCCGCCCCGAGCTCGCCGGGCTGCTCTCCGCCCCCTGGTACGACGTCCGGGTGTGCGCCGAGCGCCCCGGCCACCCGCTGGAGGCGGTCGGCGGGTTCTCCCTGACCCCCCGGTACGGCCTGGAGGAGCTCGCCGCCGCCGACACCGTCGTGGTGGTCGGGGTGCCCGACCCGTACGGCGACGTCCCGCCCGCGGTCACCGCCGCCCTGCGCACCGCGCACGCCCGCGGCGCCCGGGTGGTCTCGATCTGCTCCGGCGCCTTCGCGCTGGCCGCCGCGGGACTGCTCGACGGCCTGCCCGCCACCACCCACTGGCGGTACGCGGCGGAACTGCGCCGCCGCTACCCGGGCGTGCAGGTCGACCCGGACGTGCTGTACGTCGACAACGGGCAGGTGCTGACCAGCGCGGGCAGCGCCGCGGGCATCGACCTGTGCCTGCACCTGGTCCGGCAGGACCACGGCGCCAAGGTCGCCAACACCGTCGCCCGCCGCTTCGTCGTCCCGCCGCACCGGGACGGCGGGCAGGCCCAGTTCATCCAGGCCGCGGTGCGACCGGTGGAGGAGCCGGAGGACGGGGTGGCCCGCTCGATGCGCTGGGCGCTGGAGCACCTGGCCCGGCCGCTGACCGTGCCGCTGCTGGCCCGGGCGGCCGGCATGTCCGACCGCTCGTACCTGCGGCACTTCACCGCCCGCAACGGGGTGAGCCCGATGCGCTGGGTGGCGATCCAGCGGATCGCGGCCAGCCTGCCGCTGCTGGAGTCGCCGGAGGGCAGCGTGGAGGAGATCGCCGCGGCGGTGGGCTTCGAGTCGGCGGCGACCTTCCGCCACCACTTCGGCCGCACCATGCGCACCTCCCCGACCGCCTACCGGCGCACCTTCGGCCGGGCGGCCTGAGCCCAGACGGCCTGAGCCCGGACGGCCTGAGCCCGGACGGCCTGATGCCGGGCCGTCCGGGACCGGGCCGCCGTCAGCCCTGCTGCTCCTGCTCCCGCTCCAGCCGGTCGGCGTTGGCGTGGATCGCGTCCCGCAGCCACGGCGCCAGGCCCGGGGCGAGCTTCTCGTACGTCTCGGTGAACCGCGGGTCGGCGACGTACATGTCGCCGAGGCAGCGGTGCATCTGCGGGCCGCAGTCGTAGAAGTTCGCCCCGATGTGCTGCCGGTGCTGCTCGGCCGCCGCCATCGCCTGCTCGCCGTCCGGGGCGGCCCCGGCGGTGAACGCCGCCACCAGGGCGTCGTTGATGCCGTCGGCCTCGGCCTTGATCCGCTCCCAGTCCGCCTTGGTGTAGCGGGCGGTGCGCTCCTGGGACTGCTTCCAGGCGGGGGTCTCGCCCCAGCGCTGCCGGGCCTCGTCCTCCCAGCTCTCCTGGTAGTCCTGGCCGAACACCTCGAACTTCTCCTCCGGGGTCAACTGGATCCCCAAGGTCCTCGCCTCCATCGCTCGCTCGACTGCCGCGGCGAGTTCCTCCAGCTTGCGGATCCGGTCGCCGATCAGCTCGCGCTGACGGCGCAGGTGCTCGCTGGGGCCGACCGTCCGGTCGTCCAGGATCGCCGCGATCTCCTCCAGCGGGAAGCCGAGTTCGCGGTAGAACAGGATCTGCTGCAGCCGGTCCAGCTCGGCCTCGCTGTAGCGCCGGTAGCCGGCCGGGGTGCGGCCGCTCGGCGACAGCAGGCCGATCTCGTCGTAGTGGTGCAGGGTGCGCACCGTGACCTTGGCGATCGCCGCCAGCCGTCCGACCGTGTAGCCCTCGTCCACCGCGTTCCCTCCTTCCCGCCGCTGTTGCGACCAGCCTGGGGCCTCACGCGGCGTGAGGGTCAAGCGGGATCCGGGCGGGTCCTCAGTCGGCGACGCCGCTCTGCGCGAGCACCTTGCCGATCCGCAGCCGCACCAGCAGCTCGCCCGGGACGCCGTTGCGGGCGGCGTACTCCTCGGCCCGCTCCTCGCCCATGTAGCGGGCGGCGATCCGGCCCGCCCAGTGCCGGACCTCGTCCAGCTCCTCGCTGACCGCGGCCACGCCCTCGACCAGCACGAAGGCGAACGGCGGCCGGTCGTCGTCCACGCACAGCGCGGCCCGGCCGTCGCGGCGCAGGGTGCGGCCCTTGACGGTGTCCCGGCCGGTGTTGAACACCAGGTCGTCACCGTCGAGCAGGAACCAGACCGGGGCCAGGTGCGGACGGCCGTCGGCGCGGGTGGTGGCGAGCTTGCCGGTGCGGGTGCCGTGGGAGAGGAAGGCGCGCCACTCGGGCTCGGTCATCGTGGCCATGGCCGCCATCCTCCCGGCTCCCGCCCCGCGCCGCCTACTCGGACTCGCCGTAGCGGACCAGGTAGGCGGCGAACCGGTGCAGGTCCTCGTCGCCCCAGGAGGTGAAGCGGTCGGTGAAGGCCCGCCGCCGCTGCTCGTACGCGTCCGCGAGGAGCTGCTCCCCGGCGGCCGTCAGGTGCAACAGCTGCCCGCGCTGGTCGTCCGGGTCGGCCTTGCGGCCCAGCAGCCCGAGCCGCTCCAGCGCGCCGACCTGGCGGCTGACGGTGGACTTGTCGAGCATGAAGTGCGCCGCCAGGTCGGCACCCCGGCAGGAACCGCGCTCCTTGACCAGGTCGAGCATGCTGTACGTGACCAGCGAGAGCTCGGGGTGCAGCTGGGCTGCCTTGTGGCGGGCCCGGCGGGCGAACGCGGTCAGCTCCCGCTGGATGGTCTCCAGCGCGGCGTCGCGGTCGGGCATGGCGGTGGCTCCTTCGTCGTGCGGTGTTGCGGACCACGGTAGGGGTAGCCGCACTCAGACGCCGACCGCCTCCTCCATCTCCTCCTCGGCGGGCTCGTCGGCGGGCTCGTCGGCGGCCTTCTCGACGGGCTGCGCCGGGGCCGCCGCGAGGGTCCGCCTCCGCTCGGTGCGGGCGGCCAGCAGGAGCAGCACCGCACCCGCCGCGAGCCAGCAGAACAGGGTGGCGACGTGGCCGCCGAACCCGGCCCGGCCGCCGAAGTAGACGTGGTCGCGGACGCCCTCCAGGAAGCCCGCGCCGTTCCAGAAGGAGTGCAGGGCGCCGAAGAAGCCGTTCTGCAGCTCGGGCCGGAAGATGCCGCCGGAGCTGGTGAAGTTGAGCATCACGAACAGCGCCATCATGGTCAGCGTGGTCCACCGGCCGAGGAAGGTGTGCAGGGCGGTGCCGATCGCGATGATGCCCGCCGAGTAGAGCCAGCTCATCGCCCAGACGCCGAGCAGGCCGTGGTCGACCAGGTGGAACACCGGCCCGGCCAGCGCCGCGCCGAACAGGCTGACCACCAGCGCCACGCCGAGGCCGAGCAGCGCCCGCACCCGCATGCCCAGCGCCGCACCGGCCGCGCCGAGCACCGCGACCGAGCCGTAGGAGCCGATGCTCAGCGCCACCAGCAGGAAGAACAGGCCCTGCCCGGTCGGGTCACCGGCCGGCAGCGGGGTCAGTTCCTGGACGGTCAGCGGCTTGCCCTGCTGGGTGGCGACCTTGGTGAACACCTTCTCGGCGACGGTGGCCGAGGTGTCCGAGTTCGCCGAGGCCACCAGCAGGGTCGGCGCGTCGGCGCTCGGCACGTAGGCGGCGACCAGCTCGCGGTCGAGCAGCCGGGTGCGGGCCGCGTCGGCGTCGGCCACGGTGGTGACGTCCAGTCCGTCGCCCGCCTTGTCCTTGAGGGTCTGCGCCAGCACCTGGGTCTGCGGGCCCTGGCCGACCACGGCGACCGGCAGCTGGTGCGGGGCGGGGGCGTGGAAGGCGGAGAGGTAGGCGATCCCCATGCCGAGGCACATCAGCAGCGGGGTGACCAGGTGGGTGAGGACGTGCCGGAGGGCGGGGCGGGAGGCTGCCGGGAGCGAGGACATCGCAACTCCATGGTTGGCAAATACAACTAATATTTAGTTGCACTTTACAACGCGACAGTGCTTCGCATCCACCCGGACCCCGCCCCCGTGACGCACCTCACCCGCTACAGCAGGTCGTCGAGCTCCCGCAGCAGGCGGCTCTTCGCCCGCGCCCCCACCATCGACCGCACCGGCTCGCCGCCCTTGAACACCATCAACGTCGGCATCGACAGCACCCCGTACGCCGCCCGGGTCTCCGGGTTCGCGTCCACGTCCAGCGCCACCACCGCCAGCCTCCCCTCCTGCTCCCGGGCCAGCTCCGCCAGCACCGGCGCCAACTGCCGGCACGGCGGGCACCACTCGGCGGTGAACTCCACCAGCACCGGCCCCTCGGCCGCCAGCACCTCGCTCGCGAAGTCCCGGTCCGTCACACTGCGCACGCCACCCATCGCGTCCTCCTGACGCTCGTCGTCCCCGTCGTCACTCCTCGGTGCGGACCAGCTCGCAGCGCGGCTCCCCCGGCCCGGCCCCGGCCAGCGCGTCGCGCGCCGCCTCGGCCTGCGCCAGCTGCCCCGCCAGCACCTCCCGGACCTCGCTCAACCGGGCCACCATCGCGTCCAGTTCGGCCAGCTTCGCCCGGTACACCTCCAGCGAGGCCGGGCAGGAGTCACCCGCCGGGTGACCCGCCCGCAGGCACTCCACGAACGGCCGGGTCTCCTCCAGCTCGAACCCGAAGTCCTGCAGCACCCGGATCTGCCGCAGCAGCCGCAGGTCCTCCTCGTCGTACGCCCGGTACCCGTTGCCCCCGCGCCGCGCGGGCAGCAGCCCGCGCGACTCGTAGTAACGCAGCGCCCGGGTGGTGGTGCCCGCCCGCCGTGCCAGTTCGCCGATCCGCATGCCACGACGCTAGACCTTCACCCCGACGTCAACGCCAGCCCCTTCTCCCTGTCCACCGCCCCGCGGTGATCGTTACGCTCGCCCGGTGACCGAACTGACCACGGCCCTGCTCGCGGCCTACGACGAGCACATGCGCGGACTCGGCGCCCGCGGCGAGGGCGAGACCCACGACAGCGACGGCCCGCTGCTGCGCAAGTACGGCGGCTTCCGCGGCTTCGTCACCTCCCCCCGCCCCGACCTCGGCCTGCGCGGCGAGGAGCTCGACGCGCTCATCGCCCGCCAGCGCGAGTTCTTCGCCGCCCGCGGCGAGGCCGTCGAGTGGAAGACCCGCGGCCACGACCTGCCCGCCGACCTCCCCGAGCGGCTCACCGCCGCCGGGTTCGTCGGCGAGGAGCCCGAGACCGTCCTGATCGGCCTCGCCGCCGAACTCGCCGTCCCCACCCCCGCCCCCGAGGGCGTCACCGTCCGCCGGGTCACCGACCCCGCCGACATGCGGCGGATCGCCGCGATGGAGACCGAGGTCTGGGGCGAGGACTGGTCCTGGCTCGCCGACGACCTCGCCTCCCGCGCCGCGGACACCGGGAACTTCCTCGTCCTGGTCGCCGAGACCGACGCCCCCCGCCCCGAGGTGGTCTCCGCCGCCTGGCTCACCAGCACCCCCGGCACCGGCTTCGGCGGCCTCTGGGGCGGCTCCACCCTCGCCGCCTGGCGCGGCCGCGGCATCTACCGCGCCCTGGTCGCCCACCGCGCCCGCTGGGCCCTCGACCACGGCATCCGGCACCTCCAGGTCGACGCCTCCCCCGACAGCACCCCCATCCTCCGCCGCCTCGGCATGCACGCCGTGACCACCACCACCCCGTACGTCTGGACCCCGCCCGCCGTCTGACCTGCGAGGACGCGCCGCCGGAAGATTCCTTCGAAAAACCTCCGGCCGCATGTAGAGACCGTCCCCCCGGCTCCGACCACTGGACGCAAGCACGCACCGCACGACGAGACGAAGAGGACGTGGTCCCCGTGAAGTACCTGCTGATGACCTACGGCAACCAGGAGAAGTGGGACTCGCTGCCGGCCGAGGGCTGGACCGAGGCGATCGCCCAGCAGGACGCCTTCAACAAGCGCTACCAGGAGAGCGGCGAGCTGATCGGCGCCTACGGTCTCGGCGACGCCGCGGCCTGCCGGATGGTGGGGCGCAAGGACGGGCTGCCGGTGGTCAGCGACGGCCCCTACCTGGAGACCAAGGAGTACATGGCCAGCTTCTACCTCCTCGACGTCGACAGCGAGGAGCGCGCCCTGGAGATCGCCGCCGACATGCCCTGGGCCGACCGCGAACCGGTCGAGCTCTGGCCGATCCTGCACGAGGCCAAGTGAGCCTCCCCGCTCCCGCCGACCAGGACCTGCTGCGCGAACTCGCGCCGCAGGTCCTGGCGGCGCTGCTGCGCCGCCACGCCGGGGCGTTCGACGCCTGCGAGGACGCCGTCCAGGAGGCGCTGCTCGCCGCCGCCGAACAGTGGCCGCGGGACGGGCGGCCCGACAACCCGCGCGGCTGGCTGGTGACGGTGGCCTCCCGGCGGCTGGTCGACCTGGTCCGCGCCGACCGGGCCCGGCGCGAGCGCGAGGAGCGGCTCTTCCTCGCCACCCCGCAGTCCGAACTGCTCGGCCGCCCCGCCGACGCCGACCCGGACACCGACCGAGACGACTCGCTGGCCCTGCTCTTCCTGTGCTGCCACCCCGCCCTGACCGCGCCCAGCCGGATCGCCCTGACCCTGCGCGCGGTCGGCGGCCTGAGCACCGCCCAGATCGCGGCCGCGTTCCTGGTGCCGGAGGCCACCATGGCGCAGCGGATCAGCCGGGCCAAGCAGACCATCCGCACCTCCGGCCTGCCGTTCGCCCTCCCCGGCCCGGACGAGGCCGACGGACGGCTGCGCGAGGTCCTGCAGGTGCTCTACCTGGTCTTCAACGAGGGCTACACCGCCACCGGAGGCGAGGACCTCACCGCCACCCGACTCACCGACGAGGCGATCCGGCTGACCCGGCTGCTGCACCGGCTGCTCCCCCGGGACGCCGAGGTGATGGGGCTGCTCGCCCTGATGCTCCTCACCGACGCCCGCCGCCCCGCCCGCACCGGCCCCGACGGCGAACTCGTCCCGCTGCCCGAGCAGGACCGCAGCCGCTGGGACGCCGCCGCCATCGCCGAGGGCGTCTCCCTGGTCGAACGCGCCCTCCCGGCCGGCCGGGTCGGCCCCTACCAACTGCAGGCCGCCATCGCCGCGCTGCACGACGAGGCCCCCGACGTGGCCGCCACCGACTGGCCGCAGATCCTCGCCCTGTACGACCTCCTGCTGCGGGTCGCCCCCGGCCCGATGCCCGCCCTCAACCGCACCGTGGCCCTCGCCGAGGTGCACGGCCCCGCCCTCGCCCTCAAGGAACTCGACGCCCTGCAGGGCGAGTTGTCCCGCCACCACCGCTACCACGCCGTCCGCGCCGAACTCCTGCTGCGCACCGGCGACACCCCCGCCGCCACCGAAGCCTTCCGCCGCGCCGCCACCCTGGCCCCCACCCTCCCGGAACGCCGCTACCTCACGGAACGGGCCCGACTGCTCCCCTGACAACCCCCGGCACACCCCTCCCCCGAGAACGGGCCGACCGGCACATCCCCGCTGACCCGTCTCACCGAAGTTCGACCGGTGGCGGTTTGGCTCATCGAAGTTCGACCGTGGGTTCAGGAGGTGTCGTCCTCGATCGCGTTGGGGTTCTCGTAGAGGGCGGGTTCGGCCTGTGCTGCGTGCTTGTTCCTGGCGCAGCAGCGACTTGAGCAGGTAGTGCGGGGGCGGCGGTCAGCAAGGTGCTCCGCCGCTGGCAGCGGGACGGGACACGTCACCGGCTGCGCAGGGCGCGAGCTCGCCGACACGGCGGTTGGCGTTCAGTACGGTGACGGTGACGGCGAGAATCCGGCGCGGGCGTTGCTTCGGCCGGGCACGGGACGGATCTGATGGGGCGCGCATGGAGTTCGAGCTGGTCGAGGTGTTCGGGAGCGGACCGCTGAGCGGGGGGCCGCTCGGCGTGGTCAGGTGCGAGGGCGCGTGCGACGACGCGTTGATGCAGCGGCTGGCGGCCCGGCTGGCCGCGCCGGAGACCGTCTTCCTGAGCGGGGGCGACGACGGGGAGGTGGACGTGCGGATCTTCACCCCCTACGTGGAGCTGGACTTCGCGGGCCATCCGCTGGTCGGAGCGGCCGCCGTGGCGGTCCGGTGGGGGCTGGCCGCGCCCGGCCGGGTGGCGATGCGCACACGGGGCGGGACCGTTCGCGCGCGGGTGGAGCCGGGAGCGGAGGGCGCCACCCTGGAGGAACGGCCCTGCCGGGTGGGTCCGCCCGTCGCGTCGGACCTGGTGTGCGCGGCGGTGGGGCTCGCCCCGGACGCGGCCGTGGGGCCGGTGCTGCCGGCCTCCGCCGGTCTGGGGTTCGCCTGTCTCCCGGTGGACGCCGCCGGTCTCCGATCGGCCCGGGCCCTGCCGCTGGAGGTCGAGGCACTCCCCGAACGGGTCCCCGGGCTGGCCGACGTCTTCGGGGTGGCGGTGTTCGTACCTCAGCTGCCCGAAGTCCGTGCCCGGGTCTTCGTTCCCGAGCCGGTGTGCGCGGAGGACCCGGCCACCGGTTCGGCCGCGCTGGCAATGGCCGGGTGGTTCGCGCACCGGGGGCAGCCCGAGGAACACCTGGCGTTCGACGTCGTCCAGGGCACGGCCGAACTCGGCTTCGCCAGGATCCGGGTGGAGGCCCGCGACCGCGCCGACCGAGGCCTGCTCGCCGCTGTCGGCGGCGGGGTACGCACCTTGGTCGAGGGGCGGCTCGCGCTGGATGGCGCGGCCGGTCGAACCCGGTAGACGGACACGACGCCCTCCTAGGGTCCACGCTGCAGCGGGCCGGTGGCCGGGAGCGCCGGTGCGGCACGCACTGAGCCAAGGTCATGGAGAGTCGGTCCGACTTCGATGAGGCACGTCGAACCAACGTGAGACGGGCCACCCGCGCAGCGGGGTTCAGTGGGTGCGGGTGGTGGCGACCGTGATCGCGGCGTCGATGGCGCCGTAGAGCTCGGAGCGGAGGCCGAGGCGGGTGGCGCGGATGTCGACGGCTTCGGCGACGGCGGGTTGGGCGTAGCGGTCGACGGATTCGCGGATGCCGTGGACGAGGGGGTCGCCGGCCTGGCCGAGTTCGCCGCCGATGATGATGGCGGCGGGGTTGAGGCAGTTGACCAGGTCGGCGAGGACGCGGCCGATGGTGCGCCCGGCTTCGCCGATGACGCGGGCGGCGGCGGGGACGTCGGCGAGGCGGTCGAGCGGGGGGAGGTCGACGGTCTCGCCGGGACGCGCGCCGGGGGCGAGGACGTGGACCAGGCGGCGGCGGACCTCGACGATGGAGGCGACGGACTCCAGGCAGCCGCGGTTGCCGCAGCGGCACCAGGTGCCGGTGTCGGGGAGCTGGATGTGGCCGATCTCGCCGGAGATGCCGCTGGCACCGCGGTAGATGCGTCCGTCGAGCAGGAGCCCGGCGCCGATGCCGGTGGAGGCCTTGACGTAGACGAGGTCGTTGACGGTGTGGCCGGTGCCGTAGGCGCGTTCGCCGCGGGCGCCCATCTCGGCGTCGTTGCCGACGGCGACCGGGCGGCCGAAGACCCGGCCGAGTTCGGCGGCGGGGTCCATGCCGATCCACTGGGAGAGGGTGGAGGGGGCGCGGACCACGTTGGTGCGGGTGTCGAGGGCGCCGGGGATGCCCGCGGCGAGGGCGGTGATCTCGTCGAGGCGGTGCCCGGCGGCGTCCAGGGCCTGCCGGGCGAGGCTCTCGGCGGCGTCGAGGACCTCGCGCGGGTGGTTGTCGACGTCGAGGTGGGCGGTGGCCTCGCCGAGGACGGTGCCGGTGGTGTCGGCGACGGCGGCGGTGACGTGGGTGTGGCCGAAGTCGAAGGCGAGCACCAGGGCGTGGGCGCGGCGCAGGGTGACGGCGGCGGCGCGGCGGCCGCGGCCCGCGGTGGCGGGGGCGGGCGAGGTGGTCTCGCTGACGAGTCCCTCGTCGAGCAGGTCGGTGACGGCGCTGCTGACGGCGGAGCGGGAGAGCCCGGTGAGTCGGCTGATCTCGGCGCGGCTGAGCGTGCCGTGTTCGCTGAGGACGGCGAGCAGGGTGGCCCGGGTGCGCAGGCGGCGGGCCGAGGGTGCCGGGGTGGCGAGCGCTGTCATGCACGGAACGGTAGCGGACTCCGACCCCCATTTTCACCTTTGAACGGATTATTTGACATTCTGCTCGTCCTCTTGACGGATTAATTGGCCTATACCTATGGTCAGGGGCAGCAGTAGCACCTCATGCGCCGGTCGCAGGGACGCGCCGGGAGAGGAAGGCCGATGAACGCCACCCAGAGCCGTCATCGCTGGTGCGTGGAGATACCGCACGCCAACGAGGTGCGTTCCGGCCGCCACCTGTTCATCGTGGACGCCGCCGAGGAGGAGGACGCCCGCCGCGAGGCGATCGAGCGCGCCGAGTCCGCCGAGGCCCGCCGCCACCGCCGCGACGCCGACCTGGACCTGGCCCAGGTCACCGTCGTCCACCTGGGACTGCTCCGCACGCACTGATCCCCCGCCGGCCACCGGGCCGACGGGGGATCCGCCGTTGCTGCGGGACGCTACGCCCGTCCGGCCGACTTCTGGGTCCGCCGCGCCAGCGAGTCGATCACCACGGCGGCCAGCAGCACCGCGCCGGTGATCATGAACTGGATGGCGTTGCTCAGGCCCTGGATGTTCATCCCGGACTGGATCGAGCCGATCACCAGCGCACCCAGCAGCGCCGACCAGGTCGACCCGCGCCCGCCGAACAGGCTGGTGCCGCCGATGACGGCCGCCGCGATCGCGTTCATCAGCAGGTTGCCGCCGCCGGAGGTCTGCGAGGCCGACTGGATCTGCGCGGCCAGGAACAGGCCGCCGATCGCCGCCATGGTGGAGCAGATCATGAACACCGTGATCCGTACCAGCGAGACGTTGATGCCCGCCCGCCGGGCGCCCTCGATGTTCCCGCCCAGCGCGAACACCTTCCGCCCGTAGGGGGTGCGGCGCAGCACGAACTCCAGCACCACCACGAAGACCACGAACACCAGCAGCGCCAGCGGCAGGCCCTTGTACTGGTTGAGCGTGTACGCCACCAGGAAGCCGACCACGGCGAGCGCCGCGGTGCGCACCAGGACGTCGGTGAGCGTCCGGTACGGGACGCCGGCCGCCTTGCGCCGCCGGGTGTCCAGCAGCGAGGAGCCGAGGAACAGCACCACCCCGGCCGCCGCCATGCCGTAGGCGGCGATCTGCTGCCCGTAGATGGTGGAGTACAGCCGGGAGACGATGTCCTTGCCGGACAGGTTGACGGTGCCGCTGGCTCCGAGGATCTGCAGCATCAGGCCGTTCCAGCCGAGGTTGCCGGCCAGCGTGACGACGAACGCCGGGACGCCGACCTTGGCGAAGAACAGGCCCTGCACCAGGCCGACCAGCGCGCCGCCGGCCACCGCGGACAGCAGCGCCACCCACTGGTTGACGCCGTGGGTGACGTTCATGACCGCGAAGATCGCCGCGCACAGGCCGCTGACCGAGCCGACCGACAGGTCGATCTCGCCCAGCAGCAGCACGAACACCACGCCCAGCGCGATCATGCCGGTGCCGACGATCTGCTGGGACAGGTTGGACAGGTTCTGCGCCGACAGGAAACTGCTGTTCAGCGACCCGAACACGGCCCAGATGACGATCAGCGCGACCACCACCGGGGCGGAGCCGAGCTCGCCGCTGGTCAGCCGGCGCTTGAACTCGATCAGGTAGCCCTTGAGGCCCTCCTGCCGGACGATCAGCCGCGGGTCGACGGCCGGGGTGGCCTCCGCCGCGACCGGGACGGGCGCGTTGACGCCGCCGGTCGGCATGGAGTCCTCGGGCAGCGGCCGGTGCCCGGGCTCCGGGGTGTCCCCGCTCATCGTTCGCCTCCCTCGCCGCGGGCCTGCCGACGGGTCACGGCGTTGTCCGTGGCGCCGGTGATGGCCGAGATGATCTGCTCCTGGTTGGTGGAGCGCTTGTCGAAGACCCCGTTGTTGCGCCCCAGCCGCAGCACCGCGACGGTGTCGGCGACCGCCATCACGTCGGCCATGTTGTGGCTGATCAGGATCACCCCGAGGCGCTGGTCGCGCAGCCGCTCGACCAGGTCGAGGACCTGCGCGGTCTGCTCGACGCCGAGCGCGGCGGTCGGTTCGTCCAGGATGACCACCTTGGGCGAGCCGATCAGCGCCCGGGCGATGGCCACCACCTGGCGCTGGCCGCCGGAGAGCGAGGCGATCGGGATCCGCACGCTGGGGATCCGGATGGAGAGGCTGTCCAGCAGCTGCCGGGAGCGCTTCTCCATCCCCACCTCGTCCAGGACCAGCCCGAACTGCTTGAGCTCCCGGCCGAGGAACAGGTTGCCGACCACGTCCAGGTTGTCGCACAGCGCGAGGTCCTGGTACACGGTGGCGATGCCCAGGTGCTGGGCGTCCTGCGGCCGGTGGATGGCCACCGGCCTCCCCTCCCACTCGATCACTCCCTCGTCCGGCTGGTTGACCCCGGCGATGGTCTTCACCAGGGTCGACTTCCCGGCGCCGTTGTCGCCGACCAGCGCGACCACCTCGCCGGCCCGGACCTCCAGCTCGATGCCGGTGAGCGCCTGGACGGCGCCGAACCGCTTCGAGATCCCCCGCAGTGCCAGTACGGTCTCGCCCGTCACCGCGACCACCTCCTCTCCCGGTCGAAGGCGGTTACTGGATCCCGGCGGCCTGGCAGGCGGCGGCGTAGTCCGGGGTGCAGATCTGCTGGGCGGTGTAGAGGCCGTCGGCGATCACGGTGGACTTGATGTTGTCCTTGGTGAGCACGGTCGGGGCGATCAGCAGCGAGTCGACCTTGGTGCCGCTGCCGTTGGTGGAGGTGGTCGGCTTCAGCGAGGCACCCAGGCTCTGGCCCTGGGCGAACTGCACCGCCATCTCGCCCGCCGCGTCCGCCTCCGGCTTGTACGGCTTGTAGATCGACATCGTCTGCGTCCCGGCCAGGATCCGCTGCACGGCGTCGAGTTGGGCGTCCTGACCGGTCAGCGGGACGCTCAGGTTGGCGGCCTTGAGGGCGGTGGCGATGCCCGCCGCCATGCCGTCGTTGGCGGAGTAGACGCCCACCACGTTCGGGGCGCCGATCGCGGTGATCGCGGCGGCGGCCTCCTGGTTGGCGGTGTTCGGGTCCCACTGCGGGGTGTCGTACTCCTTGCCGATCTTCAGCTTGCCGTCGATCGCGCTGTGCGCGCCGGCCTTGAAGTCGGCCGCGTTCGGGTCGGTCGGCGAGCCGTTGATCATGATGATCTGGCCGCTGCCCGCCTTGTCGCCGACCGCCTTGACCAGCGCCTCGCCCTGCAGCTCGCCGACCTTGTGGTTGTCGAAGGAGACGTACGCGTCCACCGGGCCCTGGGCGAGCCGGTCGTAGGCGATCACCTTGACGCCCGCGTCGTGCGCCTTCTGCACCGAGGACTGGATCGCCTTGGAGTCGACCGCGTCCAGGATCAGCACCTGGTCGCCCTTGGTCAGCGCGGTGTCCACCTGGGTCTGCTGCTGCGTCGCGTCCTGGTTGGCGTTGTAGTAGTCGATCTGCGCGTTCGGGGCCAGCGACTTGATCTTCGCCTCGATCAGCGGGCGGTCGAACTGCTCGTAGCGGGTGGTCTTGGACTCCGGCAGCAGCAGACCGATCTTCACCGCCTGGTTGGCGCTGCCCGAGGAGCCCGAGGAGCCGGAGGACTGCTTGGCGCTGCCGCAGGCGGCCAGGCCCACGGCGAGCGAGGCCGCGGTGGCGGCGACGGCGATCCGACGGAGACCGGTGTGCATGATGCCCTCTTCCTCTGGATGTCGCCCCCGTCACCGAGTGTGAGAACGAGCGGCGGCCGCCACGATCGGGACTGGGCCGAGCGGGTGGCGCCACGCCGTTCGGCGGTCCGGACGGGGGGTAGACGGAGGCGGGTGTGACTTCACCCGGTCGGGTTTGTATGCTTCGCTCGGCCTCTACAGCTCTGTAGAAGTTCGATCGGCGGCAACGGGTGAGGGGGCGTCATGTCCGCACGCAGGGCGAAGGGCAGTCACGGCGGCGCACCGGGCCGCGGCCGCCGGGCCCGGCGGATCGCCCTGTGGACCACCGCGGGCACCGTCTCGCTGGCCGTCCTGGCCGGCGGCCTGGTGTACTACCGGCTCAACGGCAACCTGAGCACCTTCGGCGAGGACGGCGTCAGCAAGGACCGCCCCGCCGCCGCGTCCGCCGACGCCCAGGGCCGCACCCCCGTCAACCTGCTGCTGATCGGCTCCGACTCGCGCGACGGCAGCAACAAGGACCTCGGCGGCGGCGAGGACGGCGGCGCCCGCTCGGACACCGCGATCCTGCTGCACGTCTACGCCGACCACAAGCACGCCGTCGGGGTCTCCATCCCGCGCGACTCGCTGGTCGAGGTCCCGCCCTGCCTGCTGCCGAACAAGACGTGGACCAAGGACCAGCCCAGCACCATGTTCAACACCGCCTTCTCGGTCGGGAACACCGAGCAGGGCAACCCGGCCTGCACCCAGAACACCGTGGAGAAGCTCACCGGACTGCGGATCGACCACACCATGGTGGTCAACTTCCAGGGCTTCGCCGACATGACCAAGGCGGTCGGCGGCGTCGACGTCTGCCTCCCCAAGGCCGTCTACGAGGGCGACCTCAACCCCAACCTCGGCCACCGCGGCAAGGAACTGTTCCAGCAGGGCCACCAGACCCTCTCCGGCCAGGCCGCCCTCGACTACGTCCGGATCCGGCACGGCCTCGGCGACGGCTCCGACATCGGCCGCACCAAGCGCCAGCAGGCCTTCCTCTCCTCGCTGATCAAGCAGGTCAAGTCGCAGGGCATGGACCCCACCACGCTGCTGCCGCTGGCCGACGCCGCCACCAAGTCGCTCACCGTGGACGAGGGCCTGGGCTCGGCCGCCAAGCTGATCGACTTCGCGATGTCGCTCAAGGACGTCGACCTGCACGACATCAAGTTCCTCACCGTCCCCTGGCGCTACCAGGGCGAGCGGGTCGCCCTGGTGCACCCCGACGTCGACCAGCTGTGGGCCGCGCTCCGGGCCGACCGCACCCTGGACGGACAGGACGCCTCCGCGGCCCCGGCCGCCGCCCCGAGCCCCGCCGCGTCCGGCAGCGCACCCGCCACCGCCCCGAAGCCCGTCGGCACCGGCATCAAGGTCGCCGTCTACAACGGCACCGAGACCGCCGGGCTCACCACCCGGGCCGCCCAGGCCCTGGAGGACGCCGGGTTCACCGTCACCGGCCGGGCCAACGCCGCCGCCCGCACCCACCGCAGCACCCTGGTCGAGTACGGGCCCGGCGAGAAGGACCGGGCCGAGAAGGTCGCCGCCCTGTTCCCCGGCGCCGTCCTGCAGGCCGACGGCCGCACCGCCGGCATCGCCCTCACCCTCGGCGCCGACTACGCGAACGGCAGCGGCACCACCGCCGCCCCGCCCCTCCCCACCGGCCCGCTGCCCACCAGCGTCAGCCAGGCCCGCTCCGCCGACGACGACGCCTGCTCCGACCTCACCTACGGCTGACACCGCGCCCGAACCCACCACCGAACCCCCGGGGGACCGCGGCGATGGAACCGCACACCGGCAACGGACCCACCCAGCAGGACCGGGCCGACTTCGAGCACGCCCTCGGCCTCGCCCTGGCCGACCCCGCCCTGCGCGCCGCCCGCACCGCCCCGGACCCCCGGCAGGACGCCCGGCTGCGGGCCCTGGCCCGGCAGCACGCCGCCCGGATCCTGGCCGCCGCCGAACCCGAGTACCTGGCCTACCGCCGACTGCGCGACGCTGCGCCCCCGGCGCCCGCCGGGCGGAGCACCGACCCCGGCGAACGGCTGACCGGCTGGCTGGGCGCACTGGCCCTGGTCGTACCGGTCGTCAGCGGCAGCGCCGCCGCCGTGTTCTTCCTGCTCGGCGCCGTCCTCGGCCTGTCCCGCCCGCACGCCGGGCTCACCACACCGCTGCGCACCGCCGCCTGGACCACCGTCGCGATCGCGGTGACCGGCGCCCTGGTCGGGCTGCTCGGCCTGCTGCTGACCGCCGCGTGGCGGCGCGACGCCCCCTGCGGCGACCCGCAGCACGAGCAGCGGGTCACCGCCGCCCGCGCCGCCTGGCGGGCCGCGCTGCTGGAGCGCGGGCTGCGGCCCTTCCTGCGCTCCGGGCCGGAGCCCGCGCCGGGAGCCGTCGCGGACGGGGCGGTTCGCACCGGTCCGGAGCGGCAATAACCACTCCGGGGCGCCACGCAAAGCCCGGCAATTCGCGGGCAAATGCCGGATTGCGGACGGTTCTTGAGTAAAGAGCAGGCAATAATTCTCCCGTTGTTGCCACATTCCTTCCCGGCCGCGTGGCTAGGCTTCGTCGGCCGTACGCCTTTCGCGCCGTGAAGGAACACTCCGTGAGCACTCCCCAGCCCGGCCAGTACCCCCCGCCGCAGGCCGGTGGCTACCCGCCGCCGCCCGGCCCGTACGCCCAGCCCGGCCCGTACGCCCAACCCGGCCAGTACCCGCCGCCCCAGGGCCAGTACGTTCCGCCCGGCCAGTACCCGCCGCCGCCCCAGGGCCAGTACGTTCCGCCCGGCCAGTACCCGCCGCCCCAGGGGCAGTACGCCCCGCCGCCCGCCCAGCCGGTCGTGTACCCGCCTCCCGGCGGCTACGGGGCGCGCACCGTGTCGCGCTGGCGGCCCCGGCAGGTCCTGTCGGTGGTCGGGGCCGTGCTGGGCGCGATCCTCATGGGGGCGTTCTGGCTGTTCGGGTCGGACGACGGCGTGGACACCGCGAAGGTCGGCGACTGCATGTACAAGTCCGGCGGCACCTCGGTCCGGCCCACCCTCACGGTGGTGCCGTGCACCGACGCCAAGGCCGCCTACGAGGTGGTCAAGGTGGTGCAGAGCAGCGACACGTCGGCCTGCAGCGAGATGCCGGGCCACCCCGGGTGGTACACGAGGACGTCCAAGCACAAGAGCTTCACGGTCTGCTTCGTCCCGAAGACCCCCTGAGGCCCGGCCCGGCGCCCGGCGCCGGGCCCGCGCACCACCTCCGGCCCGCGCGGACGCGGATTTATTCGGAGCCGGGGATTCCCCTCGACGGTTAGACTCCGAACTCCTTTTCCGCGGGCCGAGAGGACGGTGTTCCCCATGCGCTGGTCGCAGCTGTACGTACCCACCCTGCGGGAGGCCCCGTCCGACGCCGACGCCGCGAGCCACCGCCTGCTGGTCCGCGCCGGGTACGTGCGGCAGTTGGCCGCGGGCCACTACTCGCTGCTGCCGCTGGCGGTCCGGGTGCGGGCCCGGATCGTCGCGGTGGTGCGGGAGGAGATGGAGCGGATCGGGGCGCAGGAGTTCCTGCTGCCCGCGCTGCACCCGGCGGAGCTGTGGCGGCGCACCGGGCGCTGGGAGTCGATGGGCGAGGAGATGTTCCGCCTGACCGACCGCAAGGGCGCCGAGCAGGCCCTCGGGATGACCCACGAGGAGGTGTTCGCGCACCTCGCCGGGGAACTGCGCTCGTACCGGCAGCTGCCGCAGGTCTGGTACCAGTTCCAGACCAAGTTCCGGGACGAGGCGCGGCCCCGCTCGGGCCTGCTGCGGGTGCGCGAGTTCACCATGAAGGACTCGTACAGCTTCGACCTGGACGAGGCCGGGCTGGAGCGCTCCTTCGAGGCGCACCGGCTGGCGTACCTGCGGATCTTCGAGCGGCTCGGGCTGCCCGCGTTCGGGGTGCGGGCCTCCAGCGGGGCGATGGGCGGCAGCGCCTCGGTGGAGTTCATGAGCCCCTCCGCGGCGGGCGAGGACCTGGTGGTGCGCTGCCCCGGCTGCGGGTACGCGGCGAACACCGAGAAGGCGCTGTCCGCGCTGCCCGCCGTCGCGGACCTGCCCGGTGCCGGGGCGCCGGAGGAGTTCGCGACGCCCGAGGCCCGCACCATCGAGGAGCTGGCGCGGCTGCACGGCGTCGCGCCGGAGCGGCAGCTGAAGACCCTGGTGCAGGTGGTGGACGGGAAGCCGGTGCTGGTGCTGCTGCGCGGCGACCACGCCCTGGTCGAGCAGAAGCTGCTGGACGCGCTGGGTGCCGCCGCCGCCCGGCCCGCCACCGCGGAGGAGGTCGAGAGCACGCTCGGCGCCTCGCCCGGCAGCCTCGGCCCGCTCGGCGCCCACGGCCTGCCGGTGCTCGCCGACGAGGCGCTGCGCGGCCGCACCGACCTGACCTGCGGAGCCAACCGGGACGGCTTCCACCTGCGCGGCGTGTCGATCGGGCGGGACGTCGCGGTCGACCACTGGGCGGACGTGCGGGAGGTCGCGGCGGGCGAGGCCTGCACGGAGTGCGGGGCGGCCCTGGAGGTGCTGCGCACCATCGAGGTCGGCCACATCTTCCAGCTCGGCCGCCGCTACACCGAGGCGCTGGACGTGGCGGTCTCCGGACCGGGCGGCGAGCGGGTGGTGCCGCTGATGGGCAGTTACGGCATCGGCGTGGAGCGGGTGCTGGCCGCCCTGGTGGAGGCCCACCACGACGAGCGGGGCATCCGCTGGCCCGCCGCGGTCGCCCCGTTCGACCTGGTGCTGACGGTGCTGCCCGGCAAGGACGGCGCGGTGGCCGAGGCGGCCGAGCGGCTGTACGCGGAGCTGGGCGCGGCGGGGGTGCGGGTGCTGCTGGACGACCGGGCGGAGCGCCCCGGGGTGAAGTTCGCCGACGCCGAACTGATCGGCGTGCCCTGGCGGCTGACGGTCGGTGCGCGTGCGCTGGCCGCGGGCGCGGTGGAGCTGACCGCCCGGGCGGACGGCGCCGTCCGCGAGGTGGCGCTGGACGCGGTGGTGCGGGAGCTGCGCGCCGTCGTCGGCTGAGCGGGGCCGGGTCCGGCGCCCGTGCGCGCGGTGCGCACAGGCGCCGGATTCCGTGGAGAAGCGGTGCCCGGCGGGGGAGCAGGGGGTGTGCCGGGTGTCCGCACCTTAACGGCGGGTTGCGCGGTGTGACGTTCTTCCCATCCGGCCCCCCTTAGCAGGGCAGCGGCGCGCTCCTTGACGCTTCGTCGGAAAATCCGGGAACCGGCGTGTCGAGCTCCGCCAGACGGCGCGTCCTGTGATAAAAGGCCCGGTCGGAGGCGGTGCGGTGGCCGGGGCGGTGTAGCGGCGGATCGGACTGACGTCCGATCAGGGCACTGACCTGGGGTTCCAACTACCCTTGTGCACGCCGGAGGAGACGGATCTTCACATTCACGTGGACGATCGTTCACCTGTTCGCCCGATGATACGATCATCCCGCTTGGGGGAGCGGCGGGTTCACCCTGCGATGACGGGGATTCAGCAGTCGGCCGCCAGTCGCCTGAAGAGAGTCTTATGACGAAATACACAGCGAACCCGTTGCTCTGGGTTCTCTTCCTCGTCCTGGCCGCCGCGGTCCTCGTCGTGGTCCGCCAGCGCAAGGCAGCCGCGGCACTCCGGCAGGAGATCAGCGGGCTCCGGGAGCACTACACCGACCTGGAGCACCACTATACGCAGTCGGTCGCCTCCGCTCAGGAACAAGCGGACGAAGCAACCAAAACGGTATTGAAGTCCGCCATGCGGACGCTCCAGGGCCTCGCTGCGGAACAGCAGTTGATCCTCTCCCGGCTGCAGGACAAGTACGGCGAGTCGGTGATCCTGCAGGACCTGCTGGAGGTCGACCACACCAACTCCCAGTTCGGCCGCCGCGCCCAGTCCATCGCCGTCCTGTGCGGCGGCTGGCTCGGCCGCCACCGCGACGTCGCCTCGGTGTACGACGTGGTGCGCTCCGCCCAGGGCCGCATCCGCCACTACCGCCGGGTGGAGATCCTCTCCCAGGTGGACTTCGGCGTCTCCAGCCGCGTGGTGGAACCGGTCGCCCTGGCGCTGGCCGAACTGCTCGACAACGCGACCTCGTACTCCAGCCCCGACACCGTCGTCGAGATCAACATCCGCACCGTGCCCAAGGGCGTGGTGATCGTGGTGGACGACGCCGGCGTCGGCATGAACGACGAGGAACGGGCCCGTGCCCAGCGGCTCCTGACGACCGAACGGGTCAGCGGCGTCGGCGGCCTCGGCAACCCGCCGCAGTTCGGCCTCGCCGTGATCGGCGTGCTCTCCGAGCGCTTCGGCTTCGAGGTCTCGGTGGACTCCGCCTCCCCGTACGGCGGCGTCCGCTCCGTGCTGCTGCTGCCGCACGAGCTGCTGACCGGCATGCCCGAGCGGCGCACCCAGCCGCCCGCCGCGTCCGCCCCGGTGGCCGAACGGGTTCCGGCTCCGGCGCCCGCCCCTCTGGCCCGGCCGGCGGCGCAGCCGGCCGCGCTCCCCGCCGCCGCGGCCCCCGCCCCGGCGGTCGAGTCGTACGGCTCCACCGAGGACGGTCTGCCGATCCGCCGCCGCAAGCGGCCGATGGCGATCGTCCCGCCCACCGAATCCGCCCCCTACGGCGCGCCCGCAGCGCCCGCCGCCTCCGCCACCCGCTCCGGGGAGCAGACCGCGGCGATCCTGGGGGCTTTCCAGCGCGGCACCAGGTCCGGTCGCGCCATCCAGCGGGACGACGCGAACCAGACGACCAGCACCCGCGGTGCAAGCAGTGAAGGGCATGAGTTCTCGTGAACGACGATCTGTCTTGGATGCTCGACAGCGCGCTGGAGATCCCGGGTGCCCTGCACGCGGTCCTCATCTCCGCCGACGGCCTGCTGATGGCCCGCACCAGGGACATCGACAAGGACAACGCGGACCGGGTGGCCGCCGCGATGAGCGGCGTGCAGTCGCTCTCCCGCTCGCTCGGCTTCTTCTGCGACAACCCGACGCAGCGCTGGCAGCAGACCCTGGTCGAGTTCGACGGCGGCTGGGTGTTCCTGATCTCCGCCGGTGACGGCGCCTACCTGGGCGTGTCTGCGCTGCCGGACGTCGACATGCAGGACATCACCTTCCGGATGCAGCAACTCGTGGGCCAGCTCGGCAAGTTCCTCGCCGCGCCGCCCCGCGAGGACATCGGGGCGCGCCGGTGAGGGCGGGCGGCGAGGACTTCGAGTTCGAGCCGGCGGACTTAGTCCGCGCCTACGTCATCACCAAGGGGCGGGAGCTGCCCGACGAGCAGCAGCTGTCCCTGATCACCCTGGTCACCGCCGCCCCGCAGGACGGCCGCCGCCCCGCCCGGCTCACCCCGGAGGAGCAGCGCCTGCTGGACATCTGTTCGGCCGGCTACCTGTCGGTCGCCGAGGTGGCCGGCCACACCCGGCTCCCGCTGGGCGTGGTCCGCATCGTCCTGGCAGCCCTCGCCGAGGGCGGCCACCTGCTGACCCGACCGCCGGTCCCGAGGGCCCGGAACGCCGACAAGGACCTTCTGGAGGAGGTGCTCAATGGGCTTCACCGCAAGTTCGGATGACCGGGTCGGGCTGACCACCGACGACTACGTCTCGGGCGGCGCCACCCAGACCGCCGTGAAGATCCTCGTCGTCGGCCACTTCGCCGTCGGCAAGACCACCTTCATCGGCTCGATCTCCGAGATCGAACCGCTGTCGACCGAAGAGACCATGACCCAGGCCGCCGAGGCCGTCGACGACCTCAAGGGCGTCCGGGGCAAGACCACCACCACGGTCGCGCTCGACTTCGGCCGGCTCACCCTCAGCGAACGCGTGGTGCTGTACCTGTTCGGCACCCCCGGCCAGACCCGCTTCGTCCAGATGTGGGAGGACATGGCCCGCGGCGCGCTCGGCGCGCTGATCCTGGTCGACCCCGAACGGCTCGCCGACTCCTTCCCCGTCATCGACCTGATCGAGCAGTACGGACTGGACTACGCCATCGCCGTCAACCACTTCGACGGCAACCCGGAGCGCGCCGAACGGGCGCTGCGGGAGGCCCTCGACCTGCTCGACGAAACCCCGGTCGTCACCTGCGACGCGCGCAACGAGAAGTCGTCGGCCGCCGCACTCACCACTCTCGTCCGCTATTTGCTGGACCGCGCCAGCTAGGAGCAACACGCAGCCATGGACACTCACTCCCCCGCCCCGGTGCCCCCGCCCGGGTGCCCGGCCCACGGCGGCCGAGTGCCGCTGTACGGGCCGGAGTTCGCCGCCAACCCGCAGTCGTACTACGACTACCTGCGGCACTACGGCCCCACCGCTCCGGTCGAACTCGCCCCCGGGGTCAACGCCACCCTGGTGACCGAGTACTCGGCCGCCCTGCAACTGCTGCAGGACTCCGCCACCTTCCGCAAGGACGGGCGGCGCTGGCGCGAGTTCAACGAGGGCGCCGTCCCGATGGACAGCCCGGTGGTGCCGCTGCTCATGCACCGGCCCAACGCCATGTTCGCCGACGGAGCCGAGCACCTGCGGCTGCGCCAGGCGATCACCGACACCATGGCCCGGATCGACCCCCGCCGCCTGTCCCGGGTCACCCAGCAGGTGTCGGACTTCCTGATCGCCCAGTTCAACTACCGGGGCTCGGTCGACCTGGTCAGCAGCTACGCCCGGCAACTGCCGCTGTTCGTCTTCAACGAACTGTTCGGCGCCCCCGCCGACATCGGCGACCGGGTGCTGTTCGGCATCTCCGGCATGTTCGACGGCATCAACGCCGAGCAGGCCGCCGAGGTGCTGTACGGCGCCGTCGGCGAACTGGTCGCGCTCAAGCGCAGCCGCCCGGGCGACGACGTCACCTCCTGGATGATGCAGCACTCCGCCCGGCTCTCCGACGAGGAGATGGTCCACCAGCTCGCCCTGCTGCTGTCGGGCACCGACCCGGAGGGCAACTTCATCGGGTCCGCCCTGCACCGGCTGCTCACCCACGACGCGTACGCCCACCAGGGCGGTCTGATCGACGAGGCGCTCGACGACACGCTGTGGGAGAACCCGCCGATGGCGAACCTCGCCCCGCACTACCCGGCGGTGGACACCGAGTTCGCGGGCGAGCAGCTGAAGGCCGGCGACCTGATGCTGGTCTCCTTCGCCGCCGCCAACCGCAGCCCGATCCTGGCCAGTGAGCGGAAGGTCGGCAGCCGGGCGCACCTGGCCTGGAGCGCCGGGCCGCACGCCTGCCCGTCCAAGGACCCGGCGCGGCAGATCGCCATGACCGCGATCGAGAACCTGTTCAACAAGCTGCCGGACATCGAACTGGCCGTCCCGGAGAGCAGTCTGAGCTGGCGTCCGGGCCCGTTCAACCGCGGACTGGTCGCACTGCCCACCCGGTTCACCCCGGTCGAGGCGGCCCGTCCGGTTCCCGCCGAGAACACGACGGCGCGTCAGGAAAGCTCCAAGGCCGGTGAGAAGACGGGACGTTGGAGCCAGTTCCTCAACTGGCTCACCAGGTGATCTTTGCAACAGTAATCATGTTCCTTTCACGGCATGAACATTGACCGACTCGGGTATTCAGCTGCGCAATTGCCTCCGCCACATGCGGTTGTCCACTGACCGAGAACAGGAGGGTGTCGTGGAGAGAGTCTCCAAGGACGCCTGGCCTCCGACCGCCGCCCCCTCGCACCCGCCGATACCCGGCCCGGTACGAGGGGGCGGCGGCCGTCCGCCCCGTCCTCTCCTCCGACCCGCCGAACACGAAGAACCGCTCCTCCACCCGTCCAGACCGACGACCAGGACGGTGGGCGCCCACACCGCCCGCCAGCTCCTGGCCCTGTGCGACCTCGCGGGCCTGGGGGCCGCCGAGTCCGCCGCCTACGCCCGCGCCGTCAACGCCGCCCTCGGACCGGTCTCCGAACGCCCGCTCAACCTCCCACCCGTCCTCCCCTCCTTCCTCTCCGACGACCACACCCCCGTCGAGTTCTCGCTCTCCTTCTCCCCCGGCCGCGCACCCACCCTCCGCGTGCTGTTCGAACCCGCCAGCGGCTTCGGCACCCCCGCCGACAGCAGCCTCCTCGCCCAGCGGGCCCTGCACCGACTGGCCGGCCACTGGGGGATCTCCACCGAACAGCTCGACGCCGTCAGCGACCTGTTCCTCCCGGACGAGCCGCAGGGCGCCTTCTCCCTGTGGATCGCCCTGGAGCTGCTCCCCGGCAGCGCCCCCCGGATGAAGGCCTACCTCAACCCGGCAGCCAACGGCGCCCAGCACGCCGAGCGGACCGTCCGCGCCGCCCTGCGCCGACTCGGCCACCACCACGCCGAGGCCGACCTGCCCGAGGGCGACCAGCTGCTCTTCCTCGCCCTCGACCTCGGCGACTGGCCCGAACCCCGGCTCAAGATCTACACCACCCACCACGGCCTCACCCCCACCGGCGCCCGCGCCCTCGGCCGGATGCCGGGCGGTCCCACCCCCGACGAACTGGAGTCCTTCCTCCGCACCGCCGCCGGCGTCGCTCCCCGCGACAACCCCCGACTCGCGCTGCGCCCCGTCCAGACCTGCCACGGCTACACCGACACCACCGGCACCGCCCGGGCGTTCACGATGTACGTGCCGGTCCGCGACTACGCCCGGCACGACGGCGAGGTGCTCGACCGCGCGGTCTTACTCCTCGACCGCCACGGCATCGACCCGGCCGCACTGCGCGACGCCCTGGGCGCGCTGACCCCGCGCCCGCTGGAGGACGGCGTCGGCCTGATCTCCTACCTGGCCCTCGCCCACCAGGACGGCCGCTCGCCACGGGTCACCGCGTACCTCTCCTCCGAGGCGTACCGGGTCCGCCCCCCGAACATCCGCTGACCCCGGGCGGCCGTCCTCCCCTGTGACCGCCGCCCACGTGCCCGCACCCCCGAACGGGACGCGGGCGGAGCCGCCCGTGGCACCCACACCCCGCGGGCGGCTCCGCACCCCCGGCGCGGCTACGCCTCCCGCAGGTCCCGCAGGTACGAGCCGACGTCCACCTGGATCGAGGAGCCCGTCGACAACCCGTACCGGCGCTCGATGCCGGCCAGGTGCCCGTCGATCTCCTTCCGCATCACGTCCGTCGCGGGCAGGGACGCCTCCCCCGCCAGCAGCCGGGCCACCCACTGCGCCTGCGCCTCCACCAGCCGGGTGATCGACCCGACCGGACGGATCAGCCCCAGGAACAGCAGACCCGGCAGCTCCGGCGCCACCACCCGCCGGTACAGCCGCACCGGACCGGCCGCCCCCGCCGGGTGCCCGTCCGGGAGGAACCCGAACCGCCAGTCGAAGCCGGTGCAGAACACCACCGCGTCCGCCTCCGTCGAACTCCCGTCCGTGAAACGGACGGTGGGACCGTCGAACGAGGCGACACCCGGCTTCGGCAGCACCGCGCCGTGCCGGATCCGGCTCAGTATCTCGTCCGAGATGGTCACCGCCGAGGAGAAGATCCGGTGGTCCGGCTCGGGCAGCCCGTAGTCCGACATCCGGCCGCGCGCCACCTCCAGCGCCTGCTCCACGAACTCCCGCTGCTCCTCGAGGGACTTGGCGGTGAACCAGGGCGCCTCCGCGATCAGGTCCACCGACATGCCGTACAGCTGCTTGGGGATGACGTGCAGGCCCCGGCGCACCGAGAGGACCGTCCGGGCCGCGTACCGGGACAGGTCCGCCGCGATGTCCACCCCGGACGCGCCCATGCCCACCACGACCACCCGCTGCCCGGCGAAGTCCCGGCCGTCCATGAAGTCCGAGGAGTGCAGCAGCGCCCCCGTGAAGGACTCCGCGCCCGTCGGCAGCGGGTCCGGCAGCGCCGGTACGTTGTGGTGCCCCGCGGCCACCACCACCTGGTCGAACACCCGCCGGGTCTCCGCCCCCGAGGCGTCCCGGCTCACCACCGTCCATCCCCCGGAGCCGTCCTGACGCACCGACACCACCTCGGTGTCGAACTCGACGCGCGGCAGCAGGCCCGCCCACTCGGCGAACTCCTGCAGGTACGCCGCCATGTCCCGGTGGCTCGGGTAGAGCGGAAGCTCGTCGGACATCGGGAACGCCTCGAAGCAGGTCAGCTGCTTGGCGCTGTTCAGGTGCAGCGCCTGGTACGCCGGGCCGGGCTCGCCCGCCGACGGCCGCCGCCAGATCCCGCCCACCCCGGGCGACTTCTCCAGGCAGACGAAGTCCAGCCCGCGCTCGCGCAGCGCGTACGCCGCCGCCAGCCCCGACAGACCCGCACCGATCACACAGACAGACACCGTGCCCTCCAGACAGTCAGTGGTGAATCCCTAACTCACCGTTCCCCCGGCGATCTTGACGCCTCAGCATATGCAGGCCGCACACCCGTTCCCAGGGGCACCACCTCCCTGCTCCCGGCGGCCGCCCCGCCGCTCCCGGCGGCCGCCGCCGGCCTGCCTTGCCCGACGCGGTGCACTACGGCGACACTGACCGACACCGGTCGACACCGGTCGACACCGGTCGACACCGGTCGACTGAGAGCGGCAGGGGCGGCACCGGGCGGCAGGGCGGCAGCGGACGGCAGGGCGGCAGCGGGCTGCACCGGGGGCGAGGAGCATCATGACGGAGCACGGGGCGGCCGACCCGCCCGCCTTCGGCCCGCTGCTCCGCGAGCTGCGCACCCGCACCGGAACCAGCCAGCAGGCCGCCGCCGCCCGCGCCGGGCTCAGCGCCCGGGCCCTGCGCGACCTCGAACACGGACGCGTACGGCGGCCCCGCGAGAACACCGTCCGACGACTCGCCGAGGCCCTCGGACTGACCGGTCATCAGGCCGCCGAGCTGCGGGCCGCCGCCGCGGCCGACCACGCTGCCGGTTCCGACGCCGCCACCACCGCCGGGCACGGTCGCACCACCCTGCTGCTGCTCGGCCCGCTGCTGCTGCGGCGCGGCCGCGCCACCGTACCGATCGACAGCCCCACCCTGCGCCGCCTGCTCGGCCTGCTCGCCCTCACCCACCCCGCGGCCGCCACCCGGCAGGAGATCACCGACACCCTGTGGCCCGACGGCCCGCCCGACTCCCAGCAGAGCCTGGTCCACACCCACGTCAGCCGACTGCGCCGACTCCTCGCCCCCGACGACCCCCGGTCCGGCGTCCTGCGCACCCCCACCGGCTACCGACTCGGCCTGCCCCGCCACCGCACCGACCTCGGCCGGTTCGACGACCTGCTGGCCCGCACCACCAGCCTGCAGCACGCCCCCGACCCCGACGCCGCCCACCGGGACCTCACCCGCGCCCTGCGGTACTGGCGCGGCCCCGTCCTCGCCGACGCCGACCCCGTCCTGCGCCGCCACCCCGCCGCGGTCGCCGCCAACGAACGCCGCCTCCGCGCCGCCCTGCTGCACGCCGACACCGCCCTGCTGCTGCACCGCTCCGAGCACGCCGTCCCGCTGCTCTGGGAACTGGCCCACACCGAACCCCTCCACGAGGGCCTGCACGCCCGGCTGATCCTCACCCTCGCCGCCGACGGCCGCCAGGCCGCCGCCCTCGACACCTACGCCCGGCTGCGCACCCGACTCGACGAGGAACTCGGCGTCACCCCCGGCCCGGAACTCCACGACGCCCACCTGCGCGTCCTGCGCGGCCACCTCCCCCACCGGGCCCCGGCCCGGGCCACCACCCCGGCCACCCCCCGGGCTACCACCCGGGCTCCCGCGACGCCGTCACCGCGACTGCCCCCGCCAGCCCAACTCCCCTTCCTTCCGGACCAGTTCGTCGGACGCCGCCGACAGTTGCGCGAACTCGACGCCCTGCTCCCGGCCGCTCCGGCCTCCCCCGACGCCCTTCACGCCTCTCCCGCCCCGGCCGTCCGGACGCCGCTCGTCGCGGTGGTCGGGCCACCCGGCGTCGGCAAGACCGCCCTCGCCACCCACTGGGCCCACGGGCGCCGCGACCGCTTCCCGGACGGGCAGCTCTTCGCCGACCTGCGCGGCCACTCCCACCAGCCCGCGCAGCACTCGGACGCCGTGCTCGCCCGCTTCCTGCGCGCCCTCGGCGCACCGCCCGACCGACTGCCCGCCGACCCGGACGAGGCCGCCGCGCTCTACCGCACCCTGCTCGCCGACCGCCGCCTGCTGATCGTCCTCGACGACGCCCGCGACGCCGAACAGGTCCGCCCCCTGCTCCCCGGCGCCCCCGGCTGCACCGTCCTGGTCACCAGCCGCAACCGGCTCACCGGCCTGCTCGTCGGCCACGGCGCCCGCCGCCTCGGCCTCGACCCGCTGGACCTCACGGAGGGCAGCCTGCTGCTCGGCACCGTCCTCGGCCCCGACCGGGTCGCCGCCGAACCGGCCGCCGCCCGCCGACTCGTCCGGGCCTGCGGCGGACTCCCGCTCGCCCTGCGGATCGCCGCCGCCGACCTGGCCACCCGCGGCACCGCTCTCGCCGACCACGCCCCCGCCCACCCCGACGCCACCCTGCTCGCCCGGCTCGACCTCGCCGACGACCCGCACACCGGCCTCCGCGCCGCCTTCGACCGCTCCTACCGCGCCCTCCCCGCCCCCGCCCGGCACCTGTTCCGCCTCCTCGGCCACGCCCCCGCCCCCGGCCTCAGCACCGCCGCCGTCACCGCCCTCGCCGCCGCCGAACTCGCCACCACCCCCGCCGAGACCACCACCCTGCTGGCCCGCCTCGCCGACGCCCACCTCGTCCGGGAGCACCCGCCCGGCCACCACCACCTCCCCGGCCTGCTCCACCCGTACGCGGCGGGGGTGGGGGCGGGCGCCGACGAGCGGCGGGGGATTGACGTCAATCCACTGATTGAGGCCGCGCAGGAGACGTGCCGTGACCCGCTGATTGACGTCGGTCGCCCTTTTGACGTCAACCGTCCCCTTGACGTCAACCGCCACCTTGGCGTCAATCACCTTCTTGACCTCGATCGCCCGACCGATGACGCACCGCCGCCCGACCACCGGAAACTGTCGGACCGTCGACAGCTGGCCGAAGCCGCCGCCCGGGTGTGCGACGCCGAGCGGCCGACCACCGCACAGCAGCAGGGCCCGCACCCCGACGACATCACCGTGCTGGGCCTGATCTGCTGGAAGCTCGGCCGCCTGCCCGAGGCCGCCGAGCACTTCGCGCACGCCGCCCGCACCGTCGGGGCCCTCAAAGCCTTCGACGTCCTCGACGCCCTCGACGGCCCGGCCGACCGGGAGGCGATCGCCCGGACCAACCTGGCCGTCGTGCAGCGGGCGCTCGGGCAGCCCGGGGAGGCGATCCGCGGGATCGGCGAGGCCCTGCCGGTGCACCGCCGGCACCGGAACCGGTTCAGCGAGGCCGTCGCGCTGACCTGCCTCTCCTCGGCCCACACCGACCTCGGCGACCACGCCACCGGGCGACTGCTCGCCCACAGCGCGCTCACCACCGCCCGCGCCGTGCGCAACCGGGCGCTGGAGGCGAACGCCCAACTCGCCCTCGGCGCCGCGCACCTCCGCGCCCGCCGCGCCGCCGAGGCGGCCACCGCGCACCGCGAGGCGCTGCGGTTGGCCGAGGCCGCGGGCGACCGCCACCCGCAGGCCGCCGCCCTGTCCGGCCTCGCCGCCGCGCTGCTCGACACCGATCCGCGCGCCGCGCTGCGCTGCGCCGAGCGCGCCCTCGGGCTCGCCCGCGAGGCCGGGTTCCGGGTGCTCGAAGGCAACGCCCTCACCGTGCTGGCCCACGTCCGCACCCGGCTCGGCGATCCGCACGCCGCCCGGTCCCTCGGCGCCGACGCCCTCGCCCTGCACCGCGCCACCGGCCACCTCCCCGGCGAGGCCCGGACCCACCTCGCCCTCGCCCTGGCCGCCGCCGCCCTGGGCGCCGACGCCGACGCCGTCCGGCACCGCCGGGAGGCCCTGCGGGTCGCCCGCGCGACGGGCGGAACCCCACTGCGCTGACCGGAAGTTCCACCGAACTTCCACTCCGGCCCGTCACCCCAGCTCAGCACCCCCACCGGGCCCCTCCCGCCTTCTGGTCCCGCTCCGGCCGCCCGTACAGCCCGGCTCCTTACGGTGTTCGCACCTCCCGCCCCGGACCCCGAGGTGACACCTTGAGCCGCTACGACCGCCTCGCCCACACCCCCGCCGTACGCCGCCTCCAGCAGGAGATGGGCAGCGCCGCAGCCGCCCGCCGCCTGCGCGCCCGCTCCCCTTCCGTGCCCTCCTCTTCCGCACCCTCCTCTTCCGCGCCTTCCCCTTCCCCCGACCAGCTCGACGACCGTCCCGAACCGTTCGGTGACGCCGAGGCCGCCTTCGTCCGCGGCCTGGACGGCTTCCTGCTCGCGACCGTGAACGAGAACGGCTGGCCGTACATCCAGTTCCGCGGCGGCCCGCCCGGCTTCGTCCACGTCCTGAACCCGCACACCCTCGGCTACCTCGACGTCCGCGACAACCGGCAGTACCTCACCACCGGCAACCTGCGCGGCGGGGACGGCCGGGTCGCCCTGTTCTTCCTCGACCACGCCCGGCAGGCCCGGCTCAAGGTCTTCGGCCGCGCCACCGCCGTCCCCGTCGACCGGGACCCGGCCCTCGCCGAGCGCCTCGCCTCCCCGCGCACCGACGGCCGGGTCGAACAGCTCGTCACCGTCCGCGTCGAGGCGTACGCCTGGAACTGCCCCCAGCACATCACCCCGCGCTTCACCGAACGCGAACTCGCCGACGCCCTGGACCCGGTCCGCGACCGGCTCGCCCGGCTGGAACGGGAGAACGCCCACCTGCGCGCCGAACTCGCCGCCGCGGCCACCACCGCAGCCCCCCGTCCGCCCCGCGCCGACACGAAGGACTGACCCCGCCGTGCCCGCCAACTCGTCCGCCCCGTCCACCCCGACCGCCCCGACCGCCACTGCCCCTCCTCCCGCCCCCGCGCCCGAACCCGCCATCTGGTCGCGCAACTTCCGCCGCTACTTCACCGCCCGCAGCGCGGGCCTGCTCAGTTGGGCGATGCTCCCGGTCGCCGTCTCGGCGGGGCTGCTCTCCGCCGGGCACGGCCTGGACACCGCGGGCTACGCGATGGCCTTCCTGGTCGCGCCGTTCGCGGGGCTGGTGCTGTTCGGGGGCGTCCTCGCCGACCGGTTCACCGCCCGCCGGATGATGATCGTCGCGGACCTGGCCAACCTCACCGCGCACGTCCTGCTGGCCGTCCTGTTCTGGCACGGCGTCGACCGCCTCTGGCAGTTGTACGCCCTGCTGGCAGTGGCGGGCACGGCCAACGCCCTGTTCCAGCCCGGCGCGTCCTCGACCGTGCCGCTGGTGGCCCGCGACGTGCAGGGCGCCAACGGCGTGCTGCGCACCTCCGAGGCGCTCACCGGTCTCGGCGGGCCCGCGTTGGCGGGCGTCCTGGTCGGCTTCGGCTCCACCGGCTGGGTGATGGCGCTGTCCGCGCTCGCCTACGCCACCAGTGCGGTCTGCCTGTTCGCGCTGCGGCTGGGCCGTGTCCCTGCCCCGCCCGCGGGGCACTCGTTCCGGCACGACCTGGCGGTCGGCTGGCGGGAGTTCCGTTCCCGGAGCTGGCTGTGGAGCGTCATCCTGGTCTGGATGGTCTACGCCGTCCTCGCCTGGGGCCCGCAGCTCTCCCTCGCCGCGGGCATCGTGGTGCCCGAGCACGGTCCCGCCGCGTTCGGCCTGGTCAACTGCGCGCTCGGTGCGGGCACCGTGGCCGGTGGCCTGCTCGCCATCCGCTACAAGCCGCGCCGTCCGCTCGCGGCCGGTGCGGTCGCCATGTTCGCCTACCCGCTCTACCCCCTCGCCGTCCTGCTGCACGCCCCGGTCTGGCTGCTCGCCGCCGCCCAGGTGCTGGTCGGCACCGGCATCGGCGTCTGGGGCGTGATGTGGTCCACGGCCGTCCAGACCCAGGTGCCCGGCGAGGTCCTCAACCGCGTCCACGCCTACGAGGTCGCCGGGTCGGTCGGCCTGTACCCCCTCGGTTCCGCCCTGGCGGGCCCCGCCGCCCGCGCGTTCGGCACCTCCGAGGTGCTCGCGACCGGCGTCGTGGTGGCCCTGCTGACCCCACTCGCCCTCCTGCTCACCCGTCCGGTCCGTACCCTCCCCCGCGTCCCCGACCGTCCCGCCGACCCCGCCAACAACTGACTCCTTCAGCGGAGTTGGGCCAGCTGCCGTCCCTTCCCGGGGCGGACGAGCGGGAGCGGCAGGTGCGGGCGGTCGGATTCCGGGCCAACGGGGACGTCGACGTACCGGAGGAACTCGACCTGCCCGAGCCGGTACCGACCGCGGGCCGGGTCACCGTGCAGGGCACCTTCGCGGGCGCCGTCTTCGCCGGGGTCCAGCACCGCCAGGGCGAGTTCGGTCCACCGGACGGGCCCGGAGCGGAGCGGCGAACACCTCACCGAGACCCTCCGCCTCCTCGCCAGCGACCGGATCGCCCCGGCGCGACCGAGGTCCTCCCCCTCTCGGGGGCCGCGAAGGCCCACACCCTCCCGAAGGCCGGAGCGCGCCGCGGCAGGTTCCTGCTCCCCTCCACCGAGCGGCCGCCGCCCGGACAAGGCGAAAGCCCCAGGTCGCTGACCTGGGGCTTTCTGCTGGAGCGGGTGACGATAATCGAACTCGCGCTCTAAGCTTGGGAATCTCGCCGTCTAACAACGCTAAGGGTCGTCCCATAATTGATCTTCGGTGGATCGGGGCCGGGTGATCCGCTTCAAGGTTGGCTTCGCCTACGTAGTCTGGAGGAGGTTGTGGAGCCGGGCGATGCCGAGCATGGCGTGGTGGACGCCGTCGCCCTTGAGGCGGCAGTCGCGGAGGATCTTCCAGGTCTTCATCCGGGCGAAGACGTGCTCGACGCGGGCTCGGACCTGTTTGTGCTCGCGGTTGTGGTCGGCCTGCCACTCGGTGAGCTCGCCGCCCCTGGGGCGTCGGTGCGGGATGACGAGGCCTGTGCCCGGGTAGCCGCCGTCGGCGATGGTCGTCGTCCTGCCGACTGCGGCCTTCGCACCGGACTCGTCCCAGGCCTTGCAGTCGTTCCTGTTGCCCGGCAGGGGCTTGCCGACCGCAACGACGAGCCGGGTGCAGGCGTCGATGACGACCTGGTGGTTGGTGGAGTACCGGTAGTTCTTCGACTGCTCGGCGATCGTGTGGTCGCGGGTGGGGACCAGGGTGCCGTCGACGATCAGCACGGTGCCTTTGCGGAACCGGCGCCGCGGATGGAGTGCGAGCAGGGCCCGATGTGGTCGATGATCCGGCCAGCGGCAGACTTCGACACCCCGAACAGCGGCGCGAGCTGCCGCAGCGTCAGATTGGTACGCCAGTAGGTGGCAACCAGCAGAACCCGGTCCTCCAACGGCAGACTCCACGGGCGGCCTCGGCGCATCGCGTCGGCGCCCTCGCGGCGAAGCATCGTGACCAGCTTCCGGAAGTCGCGCGGGCCCAGCCCGGTGAACGGGGATATCCAGGACGGCTCCGACGCCGTGATCACACCAGCCATCACAAGATCGTTTCACAATGCCCGGCGCAACATTGCGATCCTCTGTCTCCCTCGCTCTGGCCCCGCCGAATCCTGTGGCGACGCCTCCGCTCGGTCTCTACAGTCACCGCATGGCAACCGAAGACGAGCCCCCGCACCGGCTCGACATCGCCGCGATGCTCACCGACCAGACCAGCGCCTGCAAGCCGGCACGCGAGGCCATCGCCGCCGGCGCCGACGTGACGATCTGGGACAAGGAGGTGCCCCAGTGGATGGTCGCCGGTATCGCCGCAGCAAGATTGAGGCGGACCTTGGCCCGTGGCCGGCAAGAGATCATTGGCCTCGACGAGACCGTTGAGATCCTTGCACAGCACCGCGGTGAGCAACTGCGCACCGGGATCATCGACTCAGTAGACCGGGTCTGGTTCTTCACTCTGTACTTCGACGCCACCGGGACCGAACTCTTGGCGTGTAGCGGCGTCAAGCGTCGGCGGGACAGGGCGAAGGACTCATTCGAGTCCTGAGCTGATCCGCATCCGACCTCTGCTCGTCCGCCACTACCTGCAGTACTTCAGCTTCGAGGAATAGGCCGAGGCGGCAGGCGTTCTGGCGAGATCTCAACTGCGGTCAGGCGTTGCGGGACAAGCCTTAACCTGGCGTTGATCTGTGGAAACCCTTGAGGAAGTGGCTGTTTAGCGCTTCGGCCTGAACCGCTATTGCCCGCCACTTACCGCTTACTGGGGCACGCCTGAGGCAAGAAGAGAGAAGTCCGTGATCCCTGGGTGGGGGACGAGCTGCCGATTACTCCAACTTCCTTGATCACATGGACGATCATGACGCTACTGAGCCATGCGACGGACTTAGGGATCATGTCCACCACCACCTTTCGAATCTTCGCCTTTGCGGTGGTCTTTACCACCTTGGTCTGCTTCACCTTCACTCGCGTGAGGACTCGCTTGATGACCCATGCCAGGAGAACCCTGACGACGAAACCGATTGCTAGCAGCTTCCACTCACCCACCCCTGGAAGTCCCAGGGTCGAACTGGGACCGCCCCCAGCCAGGGATCACGGATACCTGTAACTGTACTGCTGCTGCATTGAGCCGGACAACCTTTGCGGTTATCGCGCGAGCACCCCCATGAGCGAGCCCACAATGGCGGTGGAGCGGTTTTGGCCGGTGTCCTGCCTGGTCTGGGGTCGAGCATGATCGGGGGCCATAAGCTGTTGCGACTCGGTCAGGGCTTTTGGGGCCTGACCGCAATGTGGCCGAGTGGCCCCCCGTTCTTGCTCGACGCGGGGCCCGGCCCTGGCAGGTGGGTAAAACCGTGGAGCCGCCCGCCCCAGCCACGGCGGGGTTCTGGGCTCTGCCCTCGCTCTCGGACTTGCCGCGTGCGCGGCCGGGCCGCCGCCGGAGCGGAGCGAAGACAGGAGCGTCAGCGAGCGGCCAGGGCCGCGCGCTGGCGCGCTGTGCACGCCTTGATGAAGTAGCGAAACTCGTAACGGCTCCACCACCCCTGTCTTTTGATCTACTCCCCGCCGGGCTTGGGCCGGCCGTAGACGGCTGTCACGTCGTCGTGGCGCTTGCCCCGGAAGGTGCCCGGCTCGGTGGTCAACTCGGCGTCGCGGATGGCCTGGACGGCCTGTTCGGGGCCCTGCTTGGCGAGCATGTCCAACAGCCGCTCCCAGGTCCAGCCGTAGCGCTCCACCAGGCGTGAGACGCCGTCGGTGACCATGCCGAAGCTCTCGACGTCCGCCAGGGGGAAGCTCGCCGTGACGGCCCGGTCCGCGGCTTCCGGCTTGGTGCTGGTCCGGCGTCGGCATCCGCGCCTCCATCTCCTCGCGGAACTTGGTGAGCCGCTACCCCTTCTCCTCCAGCCGCTTGTGGCTGCCGCCGGGGCTGGTGTCCTCCTCGGCGAGCGGGATCGGAAGATCGCCGACGGCATGGACGCCGAGATCGCCCGGCAGCTCGGCGGGGGCACGGCCCCCTCGGGGCGGGCGTAGGGCACGTCGGGGACACGTGATCCCGGAATTGGTCCGGACAACGAAGAAGCCCCAGGTCGCTGACCTGGGGCTTTCTGCTGGAGCGGGTGACGAGAATCGAACTCGCGCTCTAAGCTTGGGAAGCTCATGTTCTACCATTAAACTACACCCGCATCTGACGGCCCGTCAGTGACGGCCCGATCAAGGACCACTGTACCCCATCCCGCGGGGTGGTGAGGGCAGGGTTCCCGGTGGCGGCGAGCCTGGGTGAGCGGTGTCCGGTAGATCCCCTAATGTGACGCTGTCGGCGGAAGTACGGGAAGGGGACCGATGGAACAGCGCACCGTGGTTCGTTGTGCCGAGGGGCACGTGTTCAGTACGACGGCGTTCCCGATGCAGCACCTGCAGGCGGGCCGGCTGGGGCCCGGGCGGTTGCTGCGGTGCCCGCGGTGCGGGCGGTTGCGGAGTTCGGTGCCGGCGGACGTGTCGGAGCTGTCGGCGGACGAACTGGCGCGCGGGCTGCGGTTGGTGGCAGTGGAGTCGCTGTCGTAGCCGGTCGCGGGAGCAGGTCCACGGGGCGGGCGCTTTTGGGGCGCCCGCCCCGCGGCACGTACGCTCGGGGCGTGCTGCTCTCCGACAACGACATCCGTGCCGAGATCGACAAGGGGCGGGTCGTGATCGACCCGTTCGAGCCGTCGATGGTCCAGCCGTCGAGCATCGACGTCCGACTGGACCGGTTCTTCCGGGTTTTCGAGAACCACCGCTACCCCCACATCGACCCCTCCGAGGAACAGCCGGACCTGACCCGGCTGGTCGAGCCGGAGGGCGACGAGGCGTTCATCCTGCACCCGGGCGAGTTCGTGCTGGCGTCCACCTACGAGGTGATCACGCTGCCGGACGACGTGGCCTCGCGGCTGGAGGGCAAGTCGAGCCTGGGCCGGCTCGGGCTGCTGACGCACTCGACGGCGGGTTTCATCGACCCGGGCTTCAGCGGGCACGTGACGCTGGAGCTGTCGAACGTGGCGACGCTGCCGATCAAGCTGTACCCGGGGATGAAGATCGGGCAGCTGTGCCTGTTCCGGCTCTCCTCGCCGTCCCAGCACCCGTACGGTTCGGAGCGCTACGGCTCGCGCTACCAGGGGCAGCGCGGCCCGACGGCGTCCCGCTCCTACCTGAACTTCCACCGCACGCAGGTCTGAGGGCGCGGACACTCGGCGCGAGGGCACGGACGCCCGGCGCGAGGGCACGGACGCCCGGCGCGAGGGCGCGGACACCCGGTGCGAGGGCCGGTCCCGGTGAACGGGGCCGGCCCTCGCCGTGCGCGCGGGCGGGTCAGGCGCGGACGGGGGTGGTGACGGCGGTGAGTTCGGTGCCGTCCGGGGAGAGGGCGAGTTCGGTGCGCAGGGCGGTGAGTTCGCCGAGGTGGTGGAGGTGGGTGCCGCCGCAGGCGATGGCGGCCGGGCCCTCGGGGAGGTCGGTGTGCCAGCGGCGGCGGGCGGTGAGCTCGGGGCCGGGGGTGTCGATCCGGACGGGGGCGTCGGCGGCGACCCAGGCGGCGAGGCGGGCGTTGACCTCGGCGGTGAGGGCGGGCAGGGCGTCGGCGAGGGCCGGGAGGGCGTCGGTGGCGTCGGTGGTGAAGCCCTTCTTCTTCAGGGACTTGCCGATGCGGTAGGTGTCGGTGCTGGCGGCGGTGTCCATCACCGAGCTGTCCATGGCGAGGCTGTCGAAGTCGGGGTGGCCGAGGGCGTCGGCGCGGCCGGGGTCCTTGCGCCAGCGCGGGGCGAGCGCGGCGTTGAGGGCGAGGGCGAGCAGGTGGCAGCCGGTGTGCGCGGCGCTGAGGGCGGCGCGGCGGTCGGTGTCGACGGCAAGCTGCGCGGTGCGTCCGACGGCCTCCGGGCCGAGCGCCCCGGCGGGCAGCACGTGCAGGACCAGCCAGGCCCAGTCCTCGTCGCCGCGCCGGACCGGGATGTCGCTGCCGACCGCGAACTCGCCGTCGGGGCCGTGCGCGCCGGTGAGGCAGTCGAGGACGGGGTGGGCGGTGCCGTCGAGGGTGAGGGTGCCGTGGTCGGCGGGCTGGTCGGGCCAGGTGTGGTCGACCGGGTGGAACGGGGTGGCCGCGGTGACCACCGCGGTGCGGCCGTCCGGCAGGGCGTGCACGGCGAGGACCGGCGACTCGCCGGTCACCGCCCCGGCCGGGAAGCTGACGTGGGTGGTGGGCAGGCTCATGCGCGGGCTCCGGACGGGAAGTGAGGGTGGGCGGAACCACCTCACCCTACAAACGGGTCCGGGCGCGTCCTCAGCCCAGGGTGGGCAGCTTGATCAGCACCAGCAGCGCCAGCAGCTGGACCGCGGCCGCCCCGGCGGCCTTGCCCCAGGGCAGGTCGTGGATCCGGCGCACCATGGTGGTCAGCAGCACGGCGCAGCCGATCCAGGTCGCCCAGCCGACCGCCTGCACGACGGGGTTGCCGACCGGCAGGAAGAGCGCGAGCAGCAGCCGCGGGGCGTCGGTGGTCCAGCTGATCAGGGCGGCCAGGCCGACGGTGGACTGCCAGGGGCCGTCGCCGCCGGACTGCCGGGCCAGGGCGTAGGTGACCGCGGAGAGCACCGCGCCGGCCAGCGTGAAGCCGAGCGCGGCGCCGCCGATCGCCCAGAGCGCGACGGCGAAGGTGGAGTGCACCACCTGGTCGTAGGTGGAGTCGATGGCGAACACCGCGAGCACGCCGTACAGCAGCGACACGCACAGCGCGGGCAGCCACACCTGGTGGTCGCGCATCCGGTCGAAGGTGGCGCTCGGGCGGCGGTAGATGCCGACCAGCAGCTCCCGCCAGGGCAGCCGGGGGCCGCCGGCGTGCGGTGCGGCCTGCCCACCGGCCCGGTAGACGGCGACGTTGTCCACCGGGGGCGCCTGCTCGTAGCCGTAGCCGTCGTGGCCCTGGTCGCCGCTCCGGCCGTGGTCGTAGCCGTACCCGTACGGGCCCGGCGGGTAGGGGTGCTCGCCGTACGGGTGCGGCTCGTAGGGCTGGTCCCCGTACGGCTGGTCCCCGTAGGGCTGCCCGCCGTACGGGTGCGGCTCGTACGGCTGCTCGCCGAGCGCGAAGGCCCTGGTGTGGCCGGGCTGGTCGCCGGGGGCGGGCGGCCCCGGGTGGGCGGGGTGCGGGGCGGTGAAGTACTCGGGGGTGCCGGTGGGCGCGCCCTGGTACGGGTCGCCGTTCTGGGGGGCGCCCGTCCGGGGTGCCGACCAGCCGTGCCGGGGGTCGGCGCCCCGTCCGTCGTCGTGTCGATTGCCAGCCACGTCTCGACGGTACCCGCAACGGCTGACCCCCCGTCGGGTGATCATGGCGGCGGGGCCGGATTGCAGCCGTCCTGTGACGCTGCGGTCCGGCCCCGTGCGGGGGGGTGTCAGCCGCTGACGCGGGCGCCGGGCGCGTGCACCGCGGCGGCGTTGCTCAGGCCGGCCTCGCAGCCGCCGGGGCCCGCGGACAGCCGGACGGAGCCGACCGGGAGCCGGGTGCCGCAGGCGATCCGCAGGCCGGCCGGGAGCTCGTTCTCGGCCTCCAGGACGGCGCCGTCGCCGATCACCACGCCGTCCAGCGAGCAGCGCTCCCCGATCTCGGCGTAGGCGCCGACGATGGAGTCCTTGACGTACGCCCCGGCCTTGATCCGGGCGCCGGGCAGGACCACGCTGCCCTCGACGATGGCTCCGGCGGCGATCTCGGCGTCCGCGGAGACCACGGTGCCGGAGCCCAGCACGGCGGCCCGGTCGACGGTCGAGCCGGGCAGCAGCAGCGCCTCGCCGGTGGGGCCGGGGACGGCCGGGGAGTCGACCTTGCCGAGCACCAGGTCGGCGGAGCCGCGGACGAACGCGCCGGGGGTGCCCAGGTCGAGCCAGTACGAGGTGTCGACGACGCCGCGCAGCAGCGCGCCCTCGGCCAGCAGCTCGGGGAAGGTCTCGCGCTCGACGGAGACCTCGCGGCCGGCCGGGATGCGGTCGATCACCGAGCGGGTGAAGACGTAGCAGCCGGCGTTGATCTGGTCGGTGACGATCTGCTCGGCCGTCTCCGGCTTCTCCAGGAAGGCGAGCACCCGGCCGTCCGGGTCGGTCGGGACGAGACCGAAGGCGCGCGGATCGGCCACCCGGGTGAGGTGGAGGGTCACGTCGGCGCCGGAGGCGCTGTGGCCGTCGCGCAGGGCGGCGATGTCCAGGCCGGAGAGGATGTCGCCGTTGAAGACCAGGACCGGCTCGTCGGGGCCGCAGGTCAGGCCGGTGGCGGCGTTGCGGATCGCGCCGCCGGTGCCGAGCGGCTCCTCCTCGGTGAGGTAGACCAGCTCGATGCCGTACGGGCTGCCGTCCTGGAAGTGGTCGACGAAGACCTCGGCCAGGTAGGAGGTGGCGAGCACCACGCGGGTGACGCCGGCCGCGGCGGCGCGGGCCAGCTGGTGGGCGATGAAGGGGACGCCGGCGACCGGCAGCATGGGCTTCGGCGTGTGGGTGGTCAACGGGCGGAGTCGGGTGCCCTTCCCGCCGACCAGCATGATCGCCTGGGTCATGTGCTGTCTCCCGTGGTCGTATTCCGGCGGCCCGGCACGACAGGGTCCGGTGCGCACGCTCGGTGGAACTGGTCGAGGCAGCATGACATGGCCTTCGACGGAGCCGGACCTTTCCCCGGCTCCGCCGCATACTCTATTTGCCCGAACAGCGTCCGGTTGCCACCGCCCTGGTCGATCCGGTGTGCGGATCGGCGCGCCCGCCCTACGGCAGCAGCCAGGAGCGCCCCGGGGCGGTGCCCGCGGTGGTGCCCCCGGAGCCCTGCAGGCGGCCCACGGCGGAGGCGGGCAGGGCCTGGTCCCAGACCTGGACGTCGGAGATCGCGCCGTCCCAGAAGTCCGTCCACTGGGACTTGTAGCGGACCCGGCCGAGCTGCAGGCCGCCGGTGGTCTGCCAGATGCCGGTGACCGGGGTGGACTGCTGGAGCTGTCCGTTGACGTACAGCAGGATCTTCTTCGCGGACGCGTCGTAGACGCCGGTGAGCAGCGTCCACCGGCCGGTGGTGGCGGGGGCGGTGCTGAAGGCCTGGTAGGTGGTGTTGTCCTGGGCCCCGGCGGCGGTCTGGACCTTGAAGACCCACTGGTTGTGGGTGCCCCAGTAGTCGCGGCCGAGGTAGAAGGAGTAGTAGCTGTCGCCGCCCTGGGTGACGACGGCCCGGCCGCCGGTGGGGGCGTTGTTGCGGACCACCGCGGAGACGGTGAAGGAGCGGGAGGTGTCGACCACCGGGGTCTGGCTGTCGGCCCAGCCGACGCCGTTGCCGTAGAGCACCATGGTGGGCCCGTCGTGGCCCTCGGTCCGGCCGATGGTGGCGCCGCCGCCCAGCAGCAGGCCGGGCAGCGTGGCGGGCGTCCCGGAGGGCTGCTTGTCGCGGCCGGGGGTGGCGGTGGCCTTCCCGGTCGGGCTGCCGGTGGGCTTGCCGCTGCCGGACGCGGAGGGGGCCGCGGAGGGGCCGGTGGAAGGGCCGGCGGAGGGGTCGATGGTGGGCGCGGCTCCGGGCGTGTCGTCGGCGGTGGGGGCGGGGCCGTCGGGCTGCGCGGTGCCGACGGGCGCGGCCGCGGGGGTGGTGGAGGGGCGGGTGAGCACCAGGGCTCCGGCGACCAGTCCGGCGACCACCGCGACGGCGAGTGCGCCGCCGGCGGCCCGCAGCGTCCGGCGGCGGCGCTCCTCGCGCTCGCGGGCCTCGGCGAGCGCGGCCCAGTCGGGCGTGGTGCTCACCGGCGGCAGGTGGGCGGGCCCGCCGGGCCCCGGTGTTCCCCCGTCTGCAGTCATGCGGCCGATGCTAGGACATCGTCCGCGGGCCGGGTACGGCCGGTTCCGCCCCGGCACGGCCGGACCCCGGGGCCGCGGCGGGCGCCCGGGGTCCGGTCGGTGAGGGGGTGTCAGGCGTCGACCGGCTCCGCCTCGGCGGCCGGGGTGGCCTTGACCGACTCCAGCAGCAGCTGGGCGACGTCGACGACCTTGAGGTGCTCCTTGGCCGCGCCCTCGTTCTTCTTCCCGTTGACCGAGTCGGAGAGCATGACGAGGCAGAACGGGCAGGCGGTGGAGACGATGTCGGGGTTGAGGGAGAGCGCCTCGTCGACCCGCTCGGTGTTGATCCGCTTGCCGATCCGCTCCTCCATCCACATCCGGGCGCCGCCGGCGCCGCAGCAGAAGCCGCGCTCCTTGTGGCGGTGCATCTCCTCGTTGCGCAGGCCGGGCACCTTGCCGATGATCTCGCGCGGCGGGGTGTAGACCTTGTTGTGGCGGCCGAGGTAGCAGGGGTCGTGGTAGGTGATCAGGCCCTCGACCGGGTTGACCGGCAGCAGCCTGCCCTCGTCGATGAGGTGCTGGAGCAGCTGGGTGTGGTGGATGACCTCGAAGTGGCCGCCGAGCTGCGGGTACTCGTTGGCGATGGTGTTGAAGCAGTGCGGGCAGGTGGCGACGATCCGCTTGGTGGGCGCGTCCTCCAGGGCGGCGTTCAGGGTCTCGACGTTCTGTGCGCCGAGCATCTGGAACAGGAACTCGTTGCCCAGGCGGCGCGGGGAGTCACCGGTGCAGGTCTCCTCCTTGCCGAGGATGGCGAACTTCACGCCCGCGGTGTGCAGGAGTTCGGCGAAGGCCTTGGTGGTCTTCTTGGCCCGGTCCTCCAGGGCGCCGGCGCAGCCGACCCAGTAGAGGTACTCGACCTCGGCGGGGTCGATGTCCTCGCCGATCACCGGCACCTCGATGCCGGTCTCCTTCTTGAGCTCCTTGACCCAGTCGAGGCGGGCCTTGGTGGCCAGGCCCCACGGGTTGCCCTTGTTCTCCAGGTTCTTGAGCATCGTCCCGGCCTCGGTCGGGAAGCTGCTCTCGATCATGACCTGGTAGCGGCGCATGTCGACGATGTGGTCGATGTGCTCGATGTCGACGGGGCACTGCTCGACGCAGGCGCCGCAGGTGGTGCAGGACCACAGCACGTCGGGGTCGATGACGCCGTTCTCCTCGGCGGTGCCGATCAGCGGGCGCTCGGCCTCGGCCAGGGCGGCGGCGGGGACGCCGGCGAGCTGCTCGGCGGTGGCCCGCTCCTCGCCCTCCATCGACTTGCCGCCGCCGGCCAGCAGGTAGGGGGCCTTGGCGAAGGCGTGCTCGCGCAGGCTCATGATCAGCAGCTTGGGCGACAGCGGCTTGCCGGTGTTCCAGGCGGGGCACTGCGACTGGCAGCGGCCGCACTCGGTGCAGGTGGAGAAGTCGAGGATGCCCTTCCAGGAGAAGTGCTCGACCTGGGAGACGCCGAACACGGCGTCGTCCGCCGGGTCCTCGAAGTCGATCGGGGCGCCGTTGCTGGTCATCGGGCGCAGTGCGCCGAGCGCGGTGGCGCCGTCGTCCTCGCGCTTGAAGTAGATGTTGAAGAAGGCCAGGAAGCGGTGCCAGGCGACGCCCATCGAGGGGTTGACGCCGATGGTGATCGCCCAGGCGAAGGAGATGCAGATCTTCAGCATCGCGAACAGGTAGACCAGGTTGGCCAGGGTGCCGTGCGCGGTGCCGTGGAAGGCGGCGGCGATCGGGTACGAGACCAGGTAGGCCGGGTCGTAGGAGTCGACGCCCTCCAGGGCGCCCTCCAGGCCGCGGAGCATCAGGATGCACAGGCCGATGCCGAGGATCGTGTACTCGACGTAGAAGGCCTGCCAGGCGATCGAGCCGGCGAACCGGGACTTGCGGCCGGCCCGGGAGGGCAGGCTGAGCAGGCGGATCACGATCAGGGTGAGGATGCCCAGGGTGGTGAGGGTGCCGATCAGCTCGACGAAGACGTTCCAGGGCAGCCAGTGGCCGATGACCGGGAGGACGAACTCGGCGTCGAAGAGCTGGCCGAAGGCGTTCACCAGGGTCAGCACCAGGGAGAAGAAGCCGACCGCGACGAACCAGTGGGCGACGCCGACGACGCCCCAGCGGTTCATCCGGGTGTGGCCGAGGAACTCCTTGACCACGGTGGCGGCCCGTTGCGCGGGCTGCCCGAACCGGGTGGCGTCGGCCGAGCCGGTGCGCACCACCTTGTAGATGTACAGCGCCGCCCGGGCGGCGAGCGCGGTGCCGATCACGAAGGTGACCAGCGAGATGACGATCGCTGCTAGCTGCATCGCTCTCCGTCTCCAGCGGCTCCGGCCCGGTCTCCGTCTTCCCGGGCTCCCCTAGTCTCCCCGGATTGTACTGGTCAGTAACTTCAAGGGTCGACGCGCCGGACATTACCGCGCATTAACACCCAGCCAGAAGATGTTCAAGGTATGGCGGCAGTCACTAAGCCAGGACTCACCCGCCCGGAGCAGCCGCGACGGCTCCGGCGACATAAGCGCTCAGTAAAGTTGAGCGACACCGACTCAAAGCCGTTGACGCGGCCCGATCGGTCGTGCATCCTTGAGTCCGTACTGCTCAACTTCTCCCCGGAGGTATTCACGATGGCACGCGCGGTCGGCATCGACCTCGGTACGACGAACTCCGTCGTCAGCGTTCTTGAGGGCGGTGAGCCCACGGTCATCACCAACGCCGAGGGCGCTCGGACCACGCCGTCCGTCGTCGCCTTCGCCAAGAACGGCGAGGTGCTCGTCGGCGAGGTGGCCAAGCGGCAGGCGGTCACCAACGTCGACCGCACCATCCGCTCGGTCAAGCGCCACATGGGCACCGACTGGAAGATCGGCATCGACGGCAAGGACTTCACGCCGCAGCAGATCTCCGCCTTCGTCCTGCAGAAGCTCAAGCGGGACGCCGAGGCCTACCTGGGCGAGACGGTCACCGACGCCGTCATCACCGTCCCGGCCTACTTCAACGACTCCGAGCGCCAGGCCACCAAGGAGGCCGGCGAGATCGCGGGCCTGAACGTCCTGCGCATCGTCAACGAGCCGACCGCGGCCGCCCTGGCCTACGGCCTGGACAAGGACGACCAGACCATCCTGGTCTTCGACCTCGGCGGCGGCACCTTCGACGTGTCGCTGCTGGAGATCGGCGACGGCGTGGTCGAGGTCAAGGCCACCAACGGCGACAACCACCTCGGTGGCGACGACTGGGACCAGCGGGTCGTCGACCACCTGGTGAAGGTCTTCCAGGCCGGCCACGGCGTCGACCTGTCCAAGGACAAGATGGCCGTCCAGCGCCTGCGCGAGGCCGCCGAGAAGGCCAAGATCGAGCTGTCCTCCTCCTCGGAGACCTCGATCAACCTGCCCTACATCACGGCCTCCGCCGAGGGCCCGCTGCACCTGGACGAGAAGCTCACCCGCTCCCAGTTCCAGCAGCTCACCGCCGACCTGCTGGACCGCTGCAAGGTCCCGTTCCACAACGTGATCAAGGACGCCGGCATCCAGCTGTCCGAGATCGACCACGTGGTCCTGGTCGGCGGCTCGACCCGCATGCCCGCCGTCGCCGAGCTCGTCAAGGAGCTGACCGGCGGCAAGGACGCCAACAAGGGCGTCAACCCGGACGAGGTCGTCGCGATCGGCGCCTCGCTGCAGGCCGGCGTGCTCAAGGGCGAGGTCAAGGACGTCCTGCTGCTCGACGTCACCCCGCTGTCCCTCGGCATCGAGACCAAGGGCGGCATCATGACCAAGCTGATCGAGCGCAACACCACGATCCCGACCAAGCGCTCGGAGATCTTCACCACCGCCGAGGACAACCAGCCCTCCGTGCAGATCCAGGTCTACCAGGGCGAGCGCGAGATCGCGGCGTACAACAAGAAGCTCGGCATGTTCGAGCTGACCGGCCTGCCGCCGGCCCCCCGCGGCCTGCCGCAGATCGAGGTCACCTTCGACATCGACGCCAACGGCATCATGCACGTGGCCGCGAAGGACCTCGGCACCGGCAAGGAGCAGAAGATGACCGTCACCGGCGGCTCCTCGCTGCCGAAGGACGAGGTCAACCGCATGCGCGAGGAGGCCGAGCGCTACGCGGAGGAGGACACCAAGCGCCGCGAGGCCGTCGAGACCCGCAACCAGGGCGAGCAGCTCGTCTACTCGACCGAGAAGTTCATCGCGGACAACTCGGACAAGCTCCCGGCCGACGTCAAGACCGAGGTCGAGTCCGCCATCGGCGAGCTCAAGGAAGCCCTCAAGGGCGAGGACGTCGCGGCCATCCGCACCGCCACCGAGAAGGTCTCCACCACCGCCCAGAAGCTCGGCGCGGCGCTGTACGCGCAGGCCGACGGTGCGGGCGCGGCGGCCGGTGCGGCCGGCGCGGCCGGTGACGCGGGCGCCAAGGACGACGACGTGGTCGACGCCGAGATCGTCGACGACGAGAAGCCCAAGGGCGGTGCGGCATGACGGAGAAGCCGCAGGGCGAGCAGCCCGGCGACGACTCCGCCGCCGAGGAGGCCGTGCTCAAGGCAGCCGAGGAGGCCGTCGCGGGTGCGGGTGCCGACGAACTGGCCGCCGCCAAGCGCGAGGCCAGCGAGCGCACCGCCGACCTGCAGCGGCTCCAGGCCGAGTACCAGAACTACCGCAAGCGGGTCGAGCGCGACCGCTCCACCGTTCGCGAGATCGCCGTCTCCAACATCCTGGAGTCGCTGATCCCGGTGCTGGACGACATCGGCCGCGCCCGCGAGCACGGCGAGGTGACGGGCGGCTTCAAGTCGGTCGCCGAGTCGCTGGAGACGGTCGTCGCCAAGCTCGGGCTGCAGCAGTTCGGCAAGGAGGGCGAGCCCTTCGACCCGACGATCCACGAGGCGCTGATGCACAGCTACTCGTCGGACGTGACGGAGGACACCTGCGTGCAGATCCTCCAGCCCGGGTACCGGATCGGCGAGCGGATCATTCGCCCGGCGATGGTCGCGGTCGCGGAGCCCCAGCCGGGCACGCAGACCACCGGCGAGCCGGACGGCGACAAGGCTGACGGTTCGTCCGACAGCTGAGTAGAGTCCCCGTGCGCTGCGGAGTCGTACGTCGTCCAGTACGGCGGCCGGCTCCGCAGCGCCGTATCACGGCACTGCACCGCGGTGCCGCAACCAGGCGCTGCGCAGCAGCGACAGACGCAACGGGAGGTGGCGGTCAAAGGCCATGAGCGCTAAGGACTACGTGGAGAAGGACTACTACAAGGTCCTCGGCGTGCCCAAGGACGCCACCGCTGCAGAGATCAAGAAGACCTACCGCAAGCTGGCCCGCGAGTTCCACCCGGACGCGAACAAGGGCGACGCCAAGGCCGAGGAGCGCTTCAAGGACATCTCCGAGGCGTACGACGTGCTCTCGGACGAGAAGCGCCGCAAGGAGTACGACGAGGCCCGCTCGCTGTTCGCGGGCGGCGGCTTCCGGCCCGGCGGGGCGGGTGCGGCCGGGGGCTTCGACTTCGGCGACCTGTTCAACGGCGGGGGCGGCGCCGGCGGCGGGATCGGCGACGTGTTCGGCGGCCTGTTCAACCGCGGCGGCCGGCAGGCCGCCCAGCCGCGCCGCGGGGCGGACGTCGAGACCGAGGTCACGCTGAACTTCGAGGAGGCCGTGGACGGCGCGACCGTGCCGCTGCGGATGACCTCCCAGGCCGCCTGCCGCGCCTGCGCCGGGACGGGCGCCAAGACCGGCACCACCCCGCGGGTCTGTCCGACCTGCGTCGGCGCCGGAACCGTCAGCCGCGGCCAGGGCGCCTTCGCGCTCTCCGAGCCCTGCCGGGACTGCAAGGGCCGCGGCATGATCGTCGACGACCCGTGCACCGTCTGCCACGGCAGCGGCCGGGCCTCCTCGGCCCGCACCATGCAGGTCCGCATCCCCGCCGGGGTGCAGGACGGCCAGCGCATCCGGCTCAAGGGCAAGGGCGCCCAGGGCGAGCGCGGCGGCCAGCCCGGCGACCTGTACGTCACCGTGCACGTGGACGCGCACCCGGTGTTCGGGCGCAAGGGTGACAACCTGACGGTGACGGTGCCGGTGAGCTTCCCCGAAGCCGCGCTCGGCGGCACCATCGAGGTGCCGACCCTGAACGGTCCGGCCGTGAAGCTCAAGCTGCCGCCCGGCAGCGCCAACGGCCTGACCATGCGGGCCCGCGGCAAGGGCGCCACCCGCAAGGACGGCACCCGCGGTGACCTGCTGGTCACCGTGGAGGTCACGGTGCCCAAGCACGTCACCGGCGACGCGCTGACCGCACTGGAGCAGTACCGCGAGGCCACCGCCTCGGACGACCCGCGAGCCGCCCTGTTCAAGGCGGCGGAGGGAGCGTGAGATCCCGATGAGTCCCCACCCCGACAGTAGCCACGGCGGCGACGGCCCCGGCGTCACCGGCCGGATCGGTCCCGGCCCCGGCCTCGGCGAGGGCCTGCCCGGCGGCGGCCGCCCGCGCGCCGCCGCCCCGCCGTACGTCCTCACCGAGGACACCCCGGTCTACGTCATCTCCGTCGCCGCCGAGCTCTCCGGCCTGCACCCGCAGACCCTCCGCCAGTACGACCGCCTCGGCCTGGTCAGCCCCGACCGCACCGCCGGGCGCGGCCGCCGCTACTCGGCCCGGGACATCCAGCAGCTGCGCGAGGTCCAGCGGCTCTCCCAGGACGAGGGCATCAACCTGGCCGGCATCAAGCGGATCATCGAGCTGGAGAACCAGGTCGCCGCCCTGCAGTCCCGCGTCAGCGAACTGGTCGACGCCCTGGAGGGCGCCGCCGCGACCCTGCAGCAGCGCGAGGCCGCCGTCCACGCCTCCTACCGCCGCGACCTGGTGCCCTACCAGCAGGTCCAGCAGTCCAGCGCGCTGGTGGTGTGGCGGCCCAAGCGCTGAGCACAGCCGGAACCCGACGCCGAGCCGTCGACACCCCTGTCCATCGGGGGGTGTCGGCGGCGGCGTCGTCCTGCCAGAGTTCTTTCCGGAAGTGCCGTCAGCCCGTCCGCAGTCCGGTAATCCGAGGGGGCCGGGAAGCCTTCGCTCTATGATGCGGGCCGGAGGGCACGCGCCGGATCCGTCAAAGGCCCCAGCTCAGGCAAGGAGTCATGGACATGAGCACTGAGCGGAGGAATCCCGCCGCAGCCCCCGCACTTTCCCCGGAGGCCAAGGTCCTCTACAACCAGGCCGTGCGAAGCGGGGGGAAGCTGGCCGGAGTCCACGTCCTCCCCGCGGAGCAAGAGGAGGCCGCGCTCCACGAGTTGCTGGAACTCGGGCTCCTACAGCCCGAGGTGGGACCAGTGGGGACGTACGCAGTCAAGGCCCCCCAGCAACTGGCCGAGACGCTGACGCTGGGCTTCCAACTGGAAGCCACCCGGATCCTCCACCGGTCCATCGCGATGAGCCATGCGCTGCAAGAACTCCAGAAAGAATACCAAACCCACATCGCACACCCCGAGGCCGGGGGGGCCATCGAATACGTCCAGGGGCGGGGAAACATCAATGAGACCCTGGCGGCAATCATGGCCGGAGCCTCGAACGAAATGCTCACGGCACAGCCCGGCGGCGGACGGGGCGAGGAAGCCCTGAAAATAGCGATCGCCCGCGATATGGAATTCGTGGAGCGCGGCGGGACGATCAGGACGATCTACCAGCCGAGCGCTCGCTATTCGAACCCGACGATCAGCTACGTCCAGGCGGTCACCCAGGAAGGGTGCCAGGTGAGAACGTTGGACGAGGCATTCGCCAAGCTGATCGTGATCGACCGTAAGGTCGCCGTGATAACCGTCGGCGACGAGCACAACCGCGACCGCGCGGCCTTCGTGCGGGACGACGCCGTCATCGACTACATCGTGGGCGTCTTCCACAGTCAATGGGAAAGGGCCATCCCCTTCACCGGAGGGCACGAAATACCGCCACAGGTGGTGTCCAGCATGCGCAAGCAAATCGTCCGCATGATGCTGGAAGGCATCGCACACCGCACGATCGCCCGGCGGATCGGGCTCAGCGAACGCACCCTCGCCCGACACATCGCCGAAATGCGCGAGGAGTACGGGGTGGAGACGCTCTTCCAGCTCGGCTGGAAGATCGCCCACGCCGAGGGGCCGACAGCGGACTGAACTCGACGGCCCCTCGGCGGCAGGCCTACCAGTGGCTGTCCATGTCCATGAGAGCCACCGGCGCCACGGCAGTCTCGGAGGTCCTCCAGTAGGAGTCCGCACTCGCCGGGCTGACTCCGAGAAACACAGTGATGCCCAGCAGAACAGCCGAGACCAGGATACGACGGACCTTCAGCACAACATCACTCCTTTCGGGACAAATCCATCACGACCACCGTCCGCCCGAACGATGGCCGCACCAATTTCCGACATATGATTCCTCATCGACCGTCCCTACGTCACCCCACCCCTCAACTGCGGGTCACCCGGTCACTGAAATGTGCATGTCGGCGGCGGCGGGCGAGGTCCCCGGCCGAGGTGTCATCTATCCGCCAGGCAGCCAGATGCCACCGTGCGCCAGTGGACTCACTGACACCCGGCGATGGACGATCAGCTAGTTGTAACTGCAGTAGCAGAATCAGCGCGTCCACCACGGCCGACGGACCCGAAGTGCGGCAATCTTCGGGCACCCACCCCACCGTTCCGGCAAGCAGGGACGTGCAGGTGCGACGGCCGAAACACCACACCCGGAGTCGACATGAGTGAGCAGCACCTACAACACCGCACCGAGGGGCGTCGCGCACGGGTCTTCCTGGCCGCGCCGCTGATGCGGCTGACCGGGCCGGCGGACAGTGTGGTGACGCTGGCGAGCCGGACCCGGCTGACCACGCTGCGCGGCACGCTGCTGGACAGCGGGGCGGCGGTGTACAGCGCTCACCACAGCGATGCGTGGACGGTCGCGGGGCGGGCGCCGGAGCAGCGGGTGCCGTCGGACTTCCGGGCGATGCAGAGCGCGGACCTGGTGTTCGCGTACGTGGGCGCGCCGCTGTCGGCCGGGGTCAGCCTGGAGCTCGGCTGGGCCTCGGCGCTGCGCAAGCCGATCGTGCTGCTGGTGGACGAGGCGATCACGCACAACCCGCTGATCGCGACCATCGAGCAGGTCTCGCCGGTGCTGCCGCTGGTGTTCGACGACACCTGGTCGCAGGAGGCGCTGCACCACACCGTGGAGACCGCGCTGGACTGGGCCGGGATGGCGCTGTCGCTGCGCGGCGGCTTCTGGACCGCGCCCGGCGAGCAGTTCCCGCGCCAGCGCCGCGAGCCCACCGGCACCGGCCCGTACGGCTTCTGGTCCCCGGAGATCGCGACCGGCTGACGTCCGGTCAGCTCTGCGGTTCCCCGGCTCCGCGCATCTGCCAGCCCAGTTGGAACAGGGTCTCCGCGTCGTGGAGTTCGCGCAGGCGGGAGATGTGCGCGGCGACGGTGCGTTCGCCGAGGCCCAGCCGGGAGGCGATGGTCTTCTGGGTCAGGCCCTGGGCGAGCAGTCGGCCCACCTGCTCGTGGACCGGCACCACGCTCTCGCCCTCGTGCTCGGCGGAGCCCCACTGGATCCGCTCGGCCCGCTCCCAGTCCCGCTCGAAGGCGGCGACCAGGAACGAGACCACGGCCGGGTCCTCGATGAAGGCGGCACTCGAATTGTCGGCCGAGGCCGGGACGACGGCGACCCGGCGGTCGAAGATCAACATCCTGCTGAACGGTTCGCTCAAGGTGCGGAACCGGCCTCCCCAGCCGGTGACCCTCTCCGCCCAGCGGACGGTCGGCTCGTCCAGCAGCGCGGTCGGCTCGTAGACGGTGCGGATGCTCCCGCCCCGCTCCAGGAAGCGGCGGGTGCGGTCCAGCGCCTGCTCCAGCAGGTCGGCCGGTCCGGCGCCCCCCGGGTGCAGGGACAGCTCCTCCTCGTACGCCTCGCTCGCCAACTGCAGGACGCGGTGCCGGATCTGCTCGGTCCGGTCGACGTGCTGCACCACGCTGGAGCGGTCGGCCCGGCGCGGGGTCGCGTCGTAGGCGTGGGTGAGGTCCTCCAGCAGCGTCGGCATCTCCTCGGCGCGCAGCAGCATCCGGGTGCCCTCGGCGCGCAGCTCGGCGCTGATCCGGTCGCTGACCGCGCGCGGGTTGACCGCCGTCAGCACCTGCTCGGCCGCGTCGTGCACCAGCAGCCCGAGCTCCATCAGCCGCAGCACCCCGGTCGGGTCCTGCTCGACCGCCTCGCGGAACGACACCCGGCCGCCCTGGTCCAGGATCTGCTGGTACAGCCGCCGCTCCGACTCGCTCGGCAGGACGGCTCCGTTCGGCTCGCTCACAGGTCCCACTCCTTCTCGGCCGACCGTCCCGGGTCCTGCCCCGGCGGCGCGGCGGGTCGTCCGGACACCCCGCGCAGCTGCCAGCCGAGCTGGAACAGGGTCTCCGCATCGTAGAACTCCCGCAGCCGGGCGATGTGACCGGCCACCGTCCGCTCCGAGAGCCCCAGGCGGGAGGCGATCGCCCGCTGGGTCAGACCCGCGGCGAGCAGGTCGGTGAGCTCCAGCGGGACGCCGGTCCCGCGCGGGCGGCCCGCCAGGGCGTGCCAGTCGACGACGGCGCGGGCCCAGTCGCGTTCGAACAGGCCGACCAGGGTGACGAGCACCGCCGGGTCCTCGACGAACACGGCGGCGCGGCTGTCCGTGGAGTCGATCACGACCGCCACCTTGCGGTCGGAGATCACCATCCGCTGGAAGGGCTCGTCCAAGACGCGGAAGCGCTCGCCCGCGGCGGAGAGGGACGCCACGTAGTCCACGGTCGGCGGGTCGGTGGCGGCGCCGGGCTGGTAGAGGGTGCGCAGTTCGATGCCGCGGGCCAGGACCTCCAGCGAGCGTCCCAGGGACTGGCCCGTCTGTTCGACCGGTCTGGCTCCGCCAGGCTGGGCCGCCAGCGTCTCCTCGTGCATCTCCGACTCGATCTGCATGATCCGGTGCCGGAACTGCTGCGCGCCCACCAACCGCTCCACCACCTGCCCACCGCCCTGCCAGGACTCGGTGCGGCGCGGGGCGGCGTCGTACGCCTGGGCCAGGTCGTCCAACTCGGCGGCGGTCCGTGCGGCCTGCGCCAGCTTCTCGGACGCCGCGCTGCGCAGGTCGGCGCTGAGCCGTCCGGTGACCGAGCGCGGATTGACCGCGGTGATGGAGGAGTCGTGGTCGACGTGCACCAGCAGGCCGGTGCGGATCAAGCCGAGGGTGGCCTCGGCGTCCTGCTGCACGGCCTCGCGGAACGTCACCCGGCCGCCCTGGGCCAGGACTTCGCGGTAGAGGGCGGGTTCGGAGGCGGTGGGCAGGTCGGTGGTCACCGGGCTCCTTCCCGCATCAGCCAGCCGAGCTGGAAGAGGGTTTCGGCGCCGTGGTGCTCGCGCAGCCGGGCGAGGTGCGCGGCGACGGTGCGCTCGGAGAGGTTCAGGCGGGAGGCGATCGCCTTCTGGGTCAGGCCCGCGGCGAGCAGGTCGGTGAGTTCGGGCGGGACGCCGGTCCCGCGGGGGCGGCCCGCCAGGGCGTGCCAGTCGACGATGGCGGCGCGGGCCCAGTCGCGTTCGAACAGGGTGACCAGGGAGGCGACCACGGTCGGGTCCTCGATGAAGGCGGCGCTGGTGTTGTCGGCGGCGGCCGGGATGATCGCGGTGCGGCGGTCGAAGATCAGCAGGCGGGTGAACGGCTCGTCCAGCACGCGGACGCGTTCGCCGAGGTCGGTGACGTCGGCCGCGTAGGCGGTGGTGGGCGGGTCGGCGAGGGCGCCCGGCTGGTAGAGGGTGCGCAGGGCGATGCCCGCGGCGAGGTGGTTGCGGGTGAGCTCCAGCGACTGCTGCAGGAACTGGTGCGGACGGGCGCCACCGGGCTGGGCGGCGAGGATCTCCTCGCGGGCCTCCGACTCGGCCTGGAGGATGCCGTGCCGGATCTGCTCCATGTCCTGGACGTGGCGCACCAGGCTGGAGCGGTCGACCCGGCCGAACGCCGACTCGTACGCCTGGCTGAGCGGTTCGAGGGCGGCGGGCGTCTCCTCGGCGCGCAGCAGCAGCCCCGCACCCTCCGCGCGCATCCGGGCACCGAGTCGGCCGACGGCGGTCCGCGGGCTGACGGCGGTCAGCGACTCGTCGACGGCGTGGTGCACCAGCAGGCCGAAGTCGAGCAGGCGGCGGGTGGCTTCCGGCGCCTGTGCCATGGCCTCGTGCCACATCATTCGGCCGCCGCGCGACACGATCTCGCGGTAGAGGGCGCGGTCGGAGGCGTCGGGGAGGTCGGTGGTCACCGGGCCCCCTCCCGCATCAGCCAGCCGAGCTGGAAGAGCGTCTCGGCGCCGTGGTGCTCGCGCAGCCGGGCGAGGTGGGCGGCCACCGTGCGCTCGGAGAGGGACAGGCGGGAGGCGATCGCCTTCTGGGTCAGACCGGCGGCGAGCAGGCCGGTCAGCTCCGGGGGGACGCCGCTCTCGCGCGGGCGGCCCGCCAGGGCGTGCCAGTCGACGATGGTGGCGCGGGCCCAGTCGCGCTCGAAGCGTTCGACGAGCAGGGCGACCAGCACCGGGTCCTCGACGAAGGCGGCGCTGGCGTCGTCGGCGGCGGCCGGGACGACCGCGGTGCGGCGGTCGAAGATCAGCATCCGACGGAACGGCTCGTCCAGCACGCGGAAGCGCTGACCCCGGTCGGAGAGTTCGGCTGCGTAGGCGGCGGTGGGGCGGTCGGCAGCGGCGCCCGGCTGGTAGAGGGTGCGCAGTTCCATGCCGCTCGCGAGGGAGGCCTCGTTGTGCTGCCGGGTCTTCGTCATCCGGGCGACCGGGCGGGCCCCGCCGGGCTGGGCGGCGAGGATCTCCTCGTGCGCGTCGGCCTCGATCTGCAGCACGCGGTGCCGGATCTCCTCCCACCGGTCGACGTGCCGTACCACGGTGGTGCGGCTCGATCGCGGCGTCGCCGCCTCGAACGCCTGGGACAGGTCGTCGAGTTGGGCAGCGGCCCGGTCCGCTTCGGCGAGGCGGCGGCTGGCGTCGGCTCGCAGGTCTGCGCTGAGCCGGGCGCCGACGGTGCGCGGGTTGACGGCCGTCAGCGATTCGTCGTTCTCGAAGTGGACCAGCAGACCGAGTTCGATCAGGCGCAGGGTGGCGTCCGGGGCCTGCTGCACGGCCTCGCGAAACATCACCCGACCGCCCTGGGCCAGGACCTCGCGGTACAGGGCGCGCTCGGCGTCGTTCAGCAGGTGCGCGGTCACCGGGCGCCCTCCCGCATCAGCCAGCCGAGTTGGAACAGCGTCTTCGCGTCGTAGCGCTCGCGCAGCCGGGCGATGTGTTCGGCGACGGTGCGCTCGGACAGGCCCAGGCGGGAGGCGATCGCCTTCTGGGTCAGGCCCGCGACGAGCAGGCGGCCGACCTGTTCGAGGGCCGGGGGGACGCTGCCGCCCGCGAGGTCGTGCCAGGGGACGCGTTCGGCGCGCTCCCAGTCGCGGAGGAAGAGCCGCACCAGGTGGTCGACCACGGCCGGGTCCTCGACGAAGGCGGCGGCGCGGTTGTCGGCGGACGCGGAGATGATCGCCACCCGGCGGTCGAAGATCAGCATCCGGGTGAAGTCCTCGTCCAGGGAGCGCAGCCGCATGCCCCAGCCGGTGGCCCGCACCGCGTAGTCGATCACCGCCGGGTCGGACTTGCTGACGGGCTGGTAGAGGATGTCCATCCGGGCGCCGTCCGCCAGCGCCTTCTCGGTGCGGGCGCTCTTCTCCAGGTACACCACCGGCCGTCGGCCGGGTTGGGCGGCCAGCACCTCCTCGCGGCAGTCCGCCTCGATCTGCAGCAGGCGGTGCCGGATCCGGTCCACGTCCAGCACGTGGGTGATCTGCCGCCCGTGGTCCTCGCGCCGGGCGGCGCTGTCGTACGCGTCGGTGAGGACGTCGAGTTCGGTGGGGACGTGCTCGGCCGCCTCGAACAGCCGGGTGCCGGCCTGGCGCAGTTGCCGGCTCAGCCGCATGCTGACGGTGCGCGGGTTGACGGCGGTGAGCTGCTCGCTCTCGTCGTGGTGGACCAGCAGTCCGAGCGCGAGCAACCGGGCGGTGGCGGCGGCGTCCTGCTCGGTCGCCTCCCGGACCGACACCCGGCCGCCCGCCCGCAGCACGGACAGGTACAGCTCCTTCTCCGCCGGGCCCGGCGGCTGCTCGGCGACCGGCTCAGCCATGTCGGCCACCGTCCCGCATCAGCCAGCCGAGCTGGAACAGCGTCTCGGCGTCGTAGCGCTCGCGCAGCCGGGCGATGTGCCCGGCCACGGTGCGCTCGGACAGGCCCAGGCGGGAGGCGACGGCCCGCTGGGTCAGCCCTTCGGCCAGCAACTCGCCTACCCTGCGCAGGGGTTGGGGCATTTCGCGGCCCACCTCGTCGTGCCACGGGACGCGGACGGCACGCTCCCAGTCGCGGAGAAAGAGCCGCACCAGGTGCTCGACCACCGCGCGGTCCCCGATGAACGCGGCGCCGCTGCGGTTGTCGTCGACGGTGGCGATCACCGCGACTCGCCGGTCGAAGATCAGCATCCGGGCGAAGGGCTCGTCCAGGACCCGCAGCCGCATGCCCCAGTCAGTGGCCGTCGCTGCGTAAGCCGCTGTGTGCGGGGTCCGGCGGGAGACCGGCTGGTACAGGACGTCGGTCACCGCGCCGCGGGCCAGTGCCTGGCGGATCCGGCTGTCGTCGTCCAGGTACTCGGGCGGGCGGACGCCGGGCTGGGCGGCCAGGCACTCCTCCCAGCGGTCCGACTCGATCACCAGCAGCCGCTGTTGGATGGCCTCCACCCCGTACACATGGGTGATCCGCTCGGCCGGTTCGGCGCGCCGCTGGGCGGCGTCGTAGGACTCGGACAGGTCTTCGAGGTCGGCGCCCGCGGTCTCGGCCCGGGCCAGCAGGTCGCCCGCGTCCGCCCGCAGCGCGGCGGACAGCTTGGCGATGGCCGCCCGCGGATTCACGGCCACCGCCCAGCCGTTGGAGGTGTACGGGACCAGCAGGCCGAGCTCCAGCAGCCGGGCGGTGGCGGCCGCGTCCTGCTCCATCAGCTCCCGCAGCGAGACCCGACCGGCCCGCAGCACGGACAGGTACAGCTCCTTCTCGGCCGGGCCGGGCGGCACCGCGTACGAGGGCCCGGAGTCCGGTGGGGGCGCGGGGCGGGGCGGGGCGGGGGTGCCCGGGGGGAGGTCAGGCATCGTGCTCGCCCCTCCGCATCAGCCAGCCGAGTTGGAACAGCGTGTCGGCGCCGTAGCGGTCGCGCAGCCGGGAGATGTGGCCGGCGACGGTGCGTTCGGACAGGCCCAGGCGGGTGGCGATGGCCTTCTGGGTGAGGCCCTGGGCGAGCAGGCGGGCGATCTGGTCGGCGGCGGCCTGGGCGGGAGCGCTGTCGAGCAGGCTGTTCCAGCAGACGCGTTCGGCCCGGTCCCAGTCGCGGTCGAAGTTGGCGACGATCATCGCCACGGTGGCGGGGTCGGAGATCACCGCGGCCCGGCTGAGGTCGGCGGCGACGGGCACCACGGCGGTGGTGCGGTCGAAGACCAGGACGCGCTGGAAGGGCTCGTCGAGCAGCCGGACCTCGCCGCCGGCCCGGGTGACGGTGGCGGCGTAGCGGATCACGGCGGGTACGGTGAGCGCGACGGGCTGGTAGAGGGTTCGGATCCGGCAGCCGCGGCGCAGCACCGGGAGTTCCTGGCTCAGCGACAGTTCCAGGGTGGCGGGTGCCGGTTGACCCGGTTGCGCGGTGAGCGCCTCCTCCCGGCAGGTGGAGCCGAGCTGGGCGATCCGCTGGCGGATGTGCTCGCGTCCGGCGACCTGGACATCGGCGGTGGTGGGTTCGACGGCCCGGGGCACGCTGTCGTAGGCGGCGATCAGCGGGTCGAGGTCGGCGGTGAGGCGTTCGGCCCGGTTGAGCAGGCGGGCGGCCTCGGAGTTCATCTCGGTGCTGAGCGTCTCGGCGACGAAGCGGGGGTTGACGGCCAGGTAGGAGCCGTCCATGCCGTCGTGCACCAGCAGGCCGGTGCGCAGGAGTTCGGCGAAGGTCTGCGACAGCCCGGGGGCGGGCGCGAGGGCGGCGACGGCGTCGGCCGCGATCCGGCCGCCCGCTTCGAGCACGTCCAGGTAGAGGCGCCGGGCCCCCTCGTCGATCGGCCCGCGCTCCACGGCGGCGGGGACGGCGGTGGCGGCAGCGGCGGGGACGGCGGTGGCGGCGGGAACGGTGGCGGCGGGCGCCGGGGCGGGAACGGTCGTGGGGGTCGGGTCAGCCACGGCCGTCGCCGCCTCTCATCAGCCAGCCGAGTTGGAACAGGGTGCCGGCGCCGTAGAGGTCGCGCAGCCGGGAGATGTGGCCCGCGACGGTGCGTTCGGACAGGCCCAGGCGGGTGGCGACGGCGCGCTGGGTGAGGCCCTGGGCGAGCAGGCGGCCGACCCGGTGGGTGATGCTGCGGGTGAGGGCGCGGGGGTCGAGGTGCTGCCAGTGGACCTGTTCGGCGCGGGCCCAGTCGCGCTCGAACCCGGCCACCAGGTAGGCGATGGCGGCGGGGTCCTCGACGAACGCGGCGCGGCTGTGGTCCTCGGCGGCGGGGATGACGGCGACCCGCCGGTCGATGACGATCAGGCGGAGGAACGGCTCGTCCAGGACCCGGAGTTGGGCGCCGTGCTCGCTCATCGCGGTGGCGTGCCGGACCGCGCTGTCCTCGGTGAGGGCGACGGGCTGGTAGAGGGCGCGCAGGGTGGCGCCGCGGCCGAGCATCCGCTGGTCCTGGGTGTGGGCGAGTTCGAGGACGGCGGGCGGGCGCAGGCCGGGCTGGGCGCTGAGCAGTTCGAGGCGGCAGTCGGAGACGAGGCGGGCGATCCGCAGCCGGATGTCCTCCTGCCCGTCGACGTAGACGGCCTGCCTGGTCCGGTCGGCGGGCCGGGGGACGGCGTCGTAGGCGCGGGCGAGCGGGTCGAGCGCGGCGGGCAGCCGGTCGGCGTCGAGCAGCAGGCGGGTGGCGCGGGCGCGCAGGTCGGCGCCGAGGCGGTCGGCGACGGCGCGCGGGCTGACCGCGACGTAGCAGTGGTCGATCCGGTTGAGCAGGACCAGTCCGACGGCCACCAGCTGGTCCAGCATGGCCTGTTGGCGTTCGGGGGTGAGGCCGGTGCCGGGCTGGGGCGGGGCGTCGAGCGGGATCCGGCCGCCCGCGGCGAGGACGGCCAGGTAGAGCCGGGCGGCGTCCTCCTCGGGCAGGCCGCCGTCCGGGTCGAACGGCGCGGCGCCCGCACGGGACGGTGCGACGCCCGCACGGGACGGCGCGGCGTCCGCCAGGAACGGTGCGGCGCCCGCCAGGGACGGCACGAGTTCCGGCGGGGACGGCACGAGGCCCGGAGGGGCCGGTGCGGTGTCCTGGTGCGCGGACCCGCCGTCCTGGTGGGACGGGGCGGTGTCCGGGTGGGACGGTACGGTGTCCGGTTCGGACTCCGGGTGGTCCGCTGCCACGTCGAGCGCTCCCTGCCGTGTTCCTCCGTTTGCGGATGATGATCTCAGCAGCGCCGTCGGGATCGACGGCGGGAGTCGTCACCGCGGCTACGGGCGCGTCCCCCGGGGCGGGTGCCGTCGGCACCCGGACCCCGGAGGACCCGCTCGTGTTACGCCAGCGTCATGGCGCTTCGGCGAGGCGGAGCAGCAACGCCTCACCGATCCGGTCACGGCAGCCACCACCACACGTGGCGTACCGGCCGGTGCTCTTCCCCCCGTTGCGCAGATACGAACGCACCTGTCGCCCCCACGCGAAGAGCAAGTCGCCGACTCGGGCTGCGGCTGCCCCGGACGACTTGGCGTGACTACACCCTCACAGCGGGGCGAACTCCGAACAAGTGCTCTCCGGCTGCAGGTTCCCGCAAGTGCAGGAACCTGCAGCAAACTCCTCGGTGCGGTGTCCGGAATAGCGCATTTCTCGGTATTGCCCCCCCTGTTCCGAACAGTTATTCGAAAGGGGGCCGGGGCGCCCGGACCGGTGGCGTCGCGGCGGCCCGGAATGTCACTGCCCAGGACCGGAATTCAGCAATCCTTCGCCGGATCCACAGATTCGGAACCGCTCCCGCCGAATGCCGCCGCCCGGCCATCCGCCCCGGCGGGCCCCGCGGAAGCGCAGGTCACAGCAGGCGACCCGCCCGCAGGCCGGCCGCGGTGCGCGCCAGGGCCACCGCCCAGACCGCGAACAGCAGCAGGTAGAGCGCGACGGCGAGCGCGGTGAATCCGGCGAATCCGGTGCGGGCGGCGAGTCCGGCCGCGCCGGTGACGAGCGTTCCGACCGGGAAGGTGGCGGCCCACCAGGTCATCGCGAACGGCATTTCGGCCCGCAGCGCCCGCAGGTTGGCGGCCAGCGCCACCGCCAACCACAGCAGGGCGAATCCCATGACCGCGATGCCGTACACCTCGGCCAGTCCGCGGGCGACCGCCACCGCGCCCTCCCCGGCACCGGGGAGGGCGAGCGGGACGGCGTCGGCGAACTTCTGGACGGCGGTGGTGGACTGGCCGAGCGGGCCGAGCACCAGGAACAGCGACGGGGTGAGCACCAGGGCGGGCAGCTTGCTGTGCAGCAGCCCGCCGAGCACCACCGGCAGCAGCGCCAGGGTGGCCAGCAGGCTGGCGCCGAGCATCGCCGCGCAGCCGTACAGCACCGCCTGCCGGGCCGCCCCCTCCGGCAGGTGCGGGACGAGCGCGGGGCCGCACGCGGCGGCCACCATCGGGGCGACCACCGGCAGCAGCCAGGTCGGGTTGGCCTCCAGCGCGGACAGCCGGTGCCGGGTGATCATCAGGTAGGGCAGCCCGGCGGCCACCACCAGCGCGTACCCGGTGCCGACCGTCCACAGCAGCGCGTCCAGCGCGAGGGCGCCGCGGGTGCCGAGCAGCGGGGTGCCGACGGTCAGCGCGCCGTGGCCGACGGCCAGCAGGGCCATCGGCGGGCAGCCGTAGAAGACGGCGGCGGACGGGTCCTCCAGCAGGGTGCGCCGGGCCCGCTCGCGGTGCCGGGTCAGGTGGACGGCGCGACCGGCCAGCAGGGCGGCCAGCATCAGCAGCGAGAGCGTCCAGACCGCCTCGGCGAAGGCCGTCCGGCCGGGCAGGTCCACCGGCAGGGCGGCGGCGGCGTTGCCGGTGATCGCGGTGCCCATCACGGTGGCGTACCAGTTGGGGCCGAGCCGGGACAGGTCGAGGCCGCGCAGGGTGGCGCGCGGGGCGAGGAGGGTTGCCATGGCCCCACCCTGCGCCGGTGCGGGGGGCGCGGGTAGCGGGACGTCCGCTATGAGGACATAGCCTGGGCCTATGGCCCTCTCCCCGCACGTCCCGGAACTCGGCGCCCTGGAGCTGCTGCTCGCGGTGGCGCGGCTGGGCAGCGTCGGCCGGGCCGCCGCCGAGCTGGGCGTCAGCCAGCCCGCCGCCAGCGCCCGGATCAAGGGCATGGAGCGGCAGATCGGGGTGCCGCTGCTGGAGCGCTCGCCGCGCGGCTCCCGGCCCACCGAGGCGGGTCGGCTGGTGGTCGAGTGGGCCCGGCAGGTGGTGGAGGCCGCGCAGGCCCTGGACGCCGGGATCGACGCGCTGCGCGGCCGCCGGGACGCCCGGCTGCGGGTGGTGGCCAGCCTGACCGTCGCCGAGTACCTGATGCCGGGGTGGCTGCTGGCCCTGAACGAGGCCAGCCCGGGCACCGCCGTCACCCTGCGCACCGCCAACTCGCACGACGTCGCCGCCCAGGTGCTGGCGGGCGAGGCGGACCTGGGCTTCGTCGAGGGCACCTCCACCCCGCCCGGCCTGTCCGGCGCGGTGGTGGCCGCCGACCGGCTGGTGGTGGTGGTCTCCCCCGAGCACCGCTGGGCCCGCCGCCGCGCCCCGGTCACCGGCGCCGAGCTGGCCGCCACCCCGCTGGTGCTGCGCGAGGTCGGCTCCGGCACCCGGGAGGTGCTGGAGGAGGCGCTCGCCCCGTACGGCGGCCCGGCCGCGCCGCGGCTGGAGCTGGCCTCCTCGACGGCGCTGAAGGCGGCCGCGATGACCGGCGCGGGCCCGGTCTGCCTGAGCGAGCTGGCGGTGACGGAGGAGCTGGCCACCCGCCGCCTGGTGGCGGTGCCGCTGGACGGGCTGGAGCTGCAGCGCCCGCTGCGCGCGGTCTGGCCCGCGGGCCAGCGCCCGGCGGGACCGGCCCGCGAGCTGCTGGGGCTGACCCGGTCGCCCTCGGGGGGCGCCCGGAAGGACGGGGGCGCCCGGAAGAACTGAGCGGGCGACCTTCGCTAAACTTGAGCGGAATAGACTCAACTTACGGCATGCTGTAGTCAGCAGACCCGCACCAGTCCCGAGCCGAAAGGGGTATGCCCGCAGTGGACGCCAGTAAGTTCACCAGCAAGACGCAGGAGGCCCTGTCCTCCGCCATCCGGCAGGCCAGCGCCGCGGGGAACCCGGACGTCAAGCCGGTGCACATCCTGCTGGCCCTGCTCGACCAGCCGGAGGGCCTGGCCCGCCCCCTGCTGGAGGCCGTCGGGGCGGACGCCGCGCGCGTCGCCGCCGCCGCCCGCCAGCAGGCCGCCGCGCTCCCGGCCGCCCAGGGCTCCACGGTCGCCGCGCCCAACCTCTCCCGCGACACCCTCGCGGTGCTGGAGGAGGCGGGCAAGCGCGCCGCCGACCTGGACGACCAGTACGTCTCCACCGAGCACCTGCTGGTCGGCCTGGCCGCCGAGGGCGGTCCGGTCGCGGACCTGCTGAAGCAGCACGGCGCCACCGCCAAGGCGCTGCTGGCCGCGTTCAAGGAGGTCCGGGGCAGCGCCCGGGTCACCTCGCAGGACCCGGAGGGCACCTACAAGGCCCTGGAGAAGTACGGCTCCGACCTGACCCAGGCCGCCCGGGACGGCAAGCTCGACCCGGTGATCGGCCGCGACCAGGAGATCCGCCGGGTGGTGCAGGTGCTCTCCCGGCGCACCAAGAACAACCCGGTGCTGATCGGCGAGCCCGGCGTCGGCAAGACCGCCGTGGTCGAGGGCCTGGCCCAGCGGATCGTCGCGGGCGACGTGCCGGAGTCGCTGCGCGGCAAGCGCCTGGTCGCGCTCGACCTGGCGGCGATGGTCGCGGGCGCGAAGTTCCGCGGCGAGTTCGAGGAGCGGCTGAAGGCCGTCCTGAACGACATCAAGGCCTCCGACGGCCAGGTGATCACCTTCATCGACGAGCTGCACACCATGGTCGGCGCGGGCGCGGGCGGCGACTCCGCGATGGACGCGGGCAACATGCTCAAGCCGATGCTGGCCCGCGGCGAGCTGCGGATGGTCGGCGCCACCACGCTGGACGAGTACCGCGAGCGGATCGAGAAGGACCCGGCCCTGGAGCGCCGCTTCCAGCAGGTGATGGTCGGCGAGCCGACCGTGGAGGACACCATCGCGATCCTGCGCGGCCTCAAGGGCCGCTACGAGGCGCACCACAAGGTGGAGATCACCGACGCCGCCCTGGTCGCCGCGGCGACGCTGTCCAACCGGTACATCACCGCCCGCTTCCTGCCCGACAAGGCGATCGACCTGGTCGACGAGTCCGCCTCCCGGCTGCGGATGGAGATCGACTCCTCCCCGGTGGAGATCGACGAGCTGCAGCGCTCCGTCGACCGGCTGCGGATGGAGGAGCTGGCGCTGGAGAAGGAGTCCGACCCGGCCTCGGTCGAGCGGCTCGGCAAGCTCCGCCGCGACCTCGCGGACAAGCAGGAGCAGCTGAGCACCCTCAACGCCCGCTGGGAGCAGGAGAAGAAGTCGCTCAACCGGGTCGGCGAGCTCAAGGAGCGCCTGGACGGCCTGCGCGGCGCCCTGGACCGCGCCCAGCGCGACGGCGACTTCGAGCGCGCCTCCAAGCTGCTGTACGCCGAGATCCCGGCCGCCGAGCGGGAGTTGACCGAGGCGCAGGACCGCGCGGCGGACGAGCCCAGCACCACCATGGTCAAGGAGCAGGTCGGCCCGGACGACGTGGCCGACGTGGTCGCGTCCTGGACGGGCATCCCGGCCGGCCGCCTGCTGGAGGGCGAGAGCGCCAAGCTGCTGCGGATGGAGGAGGAGCTCGGCCGCCGCCTGATCGGCCAGCACGAGGCCGTCCGGGCCGTCTCCGACGCGGTGCGCCGCACCCGCTCCGGCATCGCCGACCCGGACCGGCCGACCGGCTCGTTCCTCTTCCTCGGCCCGACCGGCGTCGGCAAGACCGAACTGGCCAAGGCCCTGGCGGACTTCCTCTTCGACGACGAGCGCGCCATGGTCCGGATCGACATGAGCGAGTACGGCGAGAAGCACTCGGTCTCCCGCCTGGTCGGCGCCCCGCCCGGGTACGTCGGCTACGAGGAGGGCGGCCAGCTCACCGAGGCGGTCCGCCGCCGCCCGTACAGCGTGGTCCTGCTGGACGAGGTGGAGAAGGCCCACCCCGAGGTGTTCGACGTGCTGCTGCAGGTGCTGGACGACGGCCGCCTCACCGACGGCCAGGGCCGCACGGTCGACTTCCGCAACGCGATCCTGATCCTCACCTCCAACCTGGGCTCGCAGTTCCTGGTCGACCCGGGCACGCCGGACGAGCGGAAGAAGGAGCTGGTGCTGGAGACGGTCCGCCGGTCCTTCAAGCCGGAGTTCCTGAACCGGCTGGACGACATCGTGGTCTTCGACCCGCTGGGCACCGAGGAGCTCAGCCGGATCGTCGACCTACAGGTCGCCGCGCTCTCCCGCCGCCTGCACGAGCGCCGGCTCACCCTGGAGGTCACCCCGGCCGCCCGGGACTGGCTCTCCCTCACCGGCTACGACCCGGCGTACGGCGCCCGGCCGCTGCGCCGACTGGTGCAGTCGGCGATCGGCGACCAGCTGGCCAAGGAGATCCTCTCCGGGCGGGTGCACGACGGCTCGACGGTGGTGGTCGACCACGACGGCACCTCCGACCGGCTGAGCGTCGGGCCGCGCGACCCGCTCGCGAAGTGAGCCGGGTCGTGGTGCCCCCGCCCGCGGGCGGGGGCACCACGACCCGCAGGGACGCGCTCACGCAGCGGGGTGCACCCTGTGCCGCGGGCGCCTAATGAGGCAGGATGGTCCCAGGAGAGGCGGCCCCCCATCGGCAGCCGACCGTGCACCGTGAAAGGGACACCCCCGTGAGCATCGACCCGTCGTCCATCCCGTCCTTCGGCCTGCCCCAGCCGCCGCAGGGGGGCGGCCAGCCCGGTGGAGCGCCGGCCGGGCCGCCGCCGGTGATCGTCCCCAACCAGGACCTGGTCGCCCAGCTGCTGGACCAGATGCAGCTGAAGCACGTGGTGGACGAGGAGGGCGACCTCACCGCCCCCTGGGAGAACTTCCGCGTGTACTACATGTTCCGCGGTGACCACAAGGAGCTGTTCGCGGTCCGCGCGTTCTACGACCGCTCCTTCTCGGTGGAGCAGAAGTCCGAGGTCCTCGCGCTGATCGACGAGTGGAACCGCGAGACCCTGTGGCCCAAGGTCTACACCCACACCCACGACGACGGCGTGGTCCGGCTGATCGGCGAGTCCCAGATGATCGTCGGCAACGGCGTCAACCTGGAGTACTTCGTCGGCACCACCGCCAACTGGACGCAGGCCGCGGTCGGCTTCGAGCAGTGGATGGCCGAGCAGCTGGGCGAGACCAAGTCCGCGGAGGGCGACGCCGCCCCCGCCGAGGACGGCCCGGCCGACGAGGCCTGAGCCCCTCCCCCGCAGCGCCCGACGGGCCCGCCCCCTGCGCGTGCAGGGGGCGGGCCCGTCCGCGTGGTGGTGAACTCCCGTGCCCCGTCCGGGCGTTCGCCCGAGGGTCGACGGCCCGCCCCCCGCCGGGGGAACCCGCTCCTCGACGGCAGCGGTCGCCCGACGCGGCACTAGGATCTGCTCGCCCCGCGACTCCCGCGGGCCCAGCCCGAGCACGCCCCCGGGGGGACCGCGATGGCCGTCGACCTCACCCTGCCGCTCGCCGAGGACCCGCACGCGGCCGCCCTCGCCTCCCGGCTCCGCGAGCTGGGCAACGACGCCTTCCTGCGGGCCGCCGTCCGCGAGCCGTTCACCGTCCGGCACCGCTCCACCGACCGGCTGCTCGGCGACCCGGACGTCCGCGGGAACGACTCCGCCGCCAGCCTGCTGGTCCGCGCCCTGCACCTGTGCTTCGCCGCCCACCTGCCGCTGAGCCTCTCCCCCGACGTGCTCTGGTACGCCGTGGTGCACGAGGTCGCCACCCACGTCCGGCTGAACGCCGACGCCTACGCCGGGGTCTTCACCGACACCCCCGGCAGCAGGCGGACCCTCGTCGTCCGGGACGACGCACTGACCGGCGGCGCCGACTGGCAGCGCTCGCTGCACCTGGTGCAGGGGCCGCTGCGGGAGCGGATCGGCGAACGGGTCGCCGACCTGTTCCAGCCGGCCTTCTCCACCACCACCCCCGCCGACGCCTCCGCCGCCCTGGTCGCCCTGATGGACGTGGTCAGCCCGTACTACGACTTCCGCTGGGTCACCAGGTGCGGCATCCCGCGCGTCCGGCTGGAGGGCACCGGGCAGGACTGGCGGCTGCTGGCCGACCGGGTGGACGGGCTGGCGGAGCGCTTCGCGGGCCTGCGGCCCTGGCTGGACGCGCTGCGGCCGGTGCTCGCCGAGATCGCCGCCACCGCGGCCGGCGGGCCGGTCGACCCGGAGTTCTGGGGCTCGCTCTACAAGTGGGAGTCCCGCTCCGGCTCCGACCGGGTCACCGGCTGGATCACCCGGTTCTTCGCCCACCGCTACGACGACCGGACCCCCGTCCCGGCCACCGCCGACGGGATCGAGGACGGGCACTTCCCCGCCCACCTGTCCGTGGTCCCGTTCACCTGGCAGCTGCCGGACGGCGAGCGCCGGATGGCCTTCGTCGGCGGCGTCCTGGGCATCGAGCGCGACGAGGAGTGGGTCCGCCCCCGCCTCGGCTTCGCCGTCCTCCACCTCACCGCCCCGCCGCTGCCCGCCGACTGGACCCTCGACGACGTCCGGGCCGCCACCGGCCGCACCGACGTCACCCTGCACCCGGGCGAGGGGGTCCGCTGCGTCAGCACCGAGTGGCGCCCGCTGTCCGCCACCCGCGTCCTGCTCTTCGGCCCGCAGGAGGACGGCACCTGCCCCGCCCTGCTGGAGCACGACGGGCTCTGGTACCCGGCCGAGTGCGTCGGCCCCACCTGCGTGGCCGTCCGCCCCACCGGCGCCCCCCTCGCCGAGGCCCTCCGCTCCGTCACCCGGTGAGGCCCCCTCGACGCCCCGCCGCGAACCCCTGGATGATGGCCCCACCACCCTTCGCGAGGAGCCACCGATGAGCACGAGGCCGCTGCTGAACCGCAGTCTGGCGGGCATGGGCACCACCATCTTCGCCGAGATGTCCGCGCTGGCCACCGCCACCGGCTCGATCAACCTCGGCCAGGGCTTCCCGGACACCGACGGGCCCCGCGAGGTCGCCGAGGCCGCCGCCCGCGCCGTGCTGGACGGCCGCGGCAACCAGTACCCGCCCGGGCCCGGCGTCCCCGAGCTGCGCGCCGCGATCACCGAGCACCAGCAGCGCTTCTACGGCCTGACGTACGACCCCGACACCGAGGTGCTGGTCACCGCGGGCGCCACCGAGGCGATCGCCGCCGCGCTGCTCGCCCTGCTGGAGCCCGGCGACGAGGTGATCGCCTTCGAACCGTTCTACGACTCCTACGCCGCCTGCATCGCGATGGCCGGGGCCCGGCGCGTCCCGCTGACCCTGCGCGCCCCCGCGTTCCGGCCGGACCTGGACGAGCTGCGCGCCCTGATCACCCCCCGCACCCGGCTGCTGCTGGTCAACACCCCGCACAACCCCACCGGCACCGTCCTCACCCCCGAGGAACTCGCCGCCGTCGCCGAACTCGCCGTCGAGCACGACCTGTTGGTCGTCACCGACGAGGTCTACGAGCACCTGGTATTCGCCGGCGCCCACCACCCGCTCGCCGCCCTGCCCGGCATGCGCGAACGCACCGTCGCCATCTCCTCCGCGGGCAAGACCTTCTCCTTCACCGGCTGGAAGGTCGGCTGGGTCACCGGCACCCCCGACCTGGTCGCCGCCGTCCGCACCGCCAAGCAGTACCTCACCTACGTCAGCGCCGGCCCGTTCCAGTACGCCGTCGCCGAGGCCCTGCGCCTCCCCGACGGCTACTACGCCGACTTCCGCGCCGACCTGCACCGCAAGCGCGACCTGCTGGTCGACGGCCTCACCGCAGCCGGGTTCCGGGCCTTCGCACCGCAGGGCACCTACTTCGTCACCACCGACATCACCCCGCTCGGCGAGAAGGACGGCCTGGAGTTCTGCCGCTCCCTGCCCGAACGCTGCGGCGTGGTCGCCATCCCCAACGCGGTCTTCTACGACGACACCGAGGCCGGTCGCAGCCAGGTCCGCTTCGCCTTCTGCAAGAAGGTGGAGGTCCTGGAGGAGGCGGTCTCCCGCCTGCACGCCCTGCGCACCGGCTGACCCGCCCGTCCGGGAACGGGACGGGCGTCAGCGCGTACCACCGGCCCACCGTCGGCGGGCGGTGCCCGATCAGGTGCAGCAGCCCGGCCCGGACCACCTCCCGGTCGTCCGGCCACGCTCCGTCGAAGGTCCCGCGCAACTCGCCGAGGCCGTCGACCGCCTCCGCGCCCAGCGCCCCGGCGCAGAAGTGCACGAAGCGGCGGTCCGTCCCGGCACGTCCGGGCCGGAGACCGCCTCCTCGATCGCGGCCCCGGCCGCCGCGGCGATGCCCGTGGTGGCGACCGCGGCGGCCATCTCGACTGCCCTCGTGACGAGTTGGGCGATCACCGTGTCCCTGGCGACCCGCACGGTCGTGTGCGAGCCGGACGCCTGTCCCCAGCGGGTCGGCACCGCCTCGCGGGAGACGCCCTCGAACGCGCCGCCGAGGTCCCTCATCAGGGCGTCGGTGTCGTCGTGCGCCTCCTGCACGCCCCGGCCGAACTCGCGGACGGTTCCGGGCGGACGCGAGGGCGGGTGGTGCGGGTCGCGCGCGGGCGTGCGGGGGGCGTGGCACCGGCGTGCACGGCGCGCGGAACCGGCGCGGGAGGGTGCGGCGGGCAGAGTGCAACTCGGGACCGATCACACCCAGTCGGACACAGGCCTCAGAACGGTGAATGAGTGCCAAACATGGGTAAATCCCCGACGGACCCGGAGAATTCGTGCTTCTCTGCTGCTGAATCTCCAGCCGGAATCCTTCCTTCCACGGTCGGCCGCGCCCCGGATCGGACAGTCTCGAACAGCCTCACGGATGAGGGCGGACACCGGTCGCACCGGGGGCGCGCACGGAGCTGAAACGCGGAGCCGAGCATGCTCACCACCCTGCAGACCTCCTACACGGACACCCGCGCCGGCGACCTGGCCTGGCAGCTGGGCGGTGAGCCGCTGCCCGCGCTGGCCGTCCGCGACCTCAGACTCGACGACGCCTCCGGTGCCCCGGACGGCCTCCGCGGCACCCTCCAGCTGCGGCTGCTGGGCGCCTCGCACCAGGTGGTGCTGGCGGCCGGGCCGGGCGACTGCCTGGAGACGGTGGCCTGCCTGCCGGGCCGCCGCACCCCGCTGCCCGCCCGGGTCGCGGAGCAGGTGGCGGGCTGGGAGTACGAGTTCGCCGCCCGGATCGAGGAGCTCCCGCCGCACGTGTTCGAGGCCCGGGCGCAGGAGCTGCTGGCCCTGGTCCAGGGGCACCCGCGGGCGCTGGCGGGCGTCTTCCCGGGCGATCCGAGCGCCTTCACCGCGCTGGTCGCGCACTGCGAGGACCGCCGGGTGCACTGGCGGACGTGGCACGCCTACCCGCAGGAGGGCCGGCTGGTGTGCACCCGCTCCTCGCTCTCGCTGCCCGGCACCGGCCGCCCCGAAACCGCCCGGGCCGCCGGCACCGCGGCGGCGGGGGCCCCGACGGGCTCCCCGGCGCAGGTCGGATGGTGAGCGGACGTCAACCCGGCACCCCGGCCTGTCCCCCGGATGGGTGCAGCCATTCACCCGGACTCTCGCCTAGCGTTCATTCATGATCAACCACCCGGTCGGACGGCCCGCGCAGCCGGGTCCGGACGCCGCCGCTCCCCCGCCCGCGGCCGCCCCCCGGCCCACCGCCCCCCGCACCGCGGGCCCCGGCGGCGCGGTCCGGGTCGGCGGCGCCGTACCGCTGGCCCTGGCCCCCCGCCCGGCCCGCGTGCTGGTCCTGCTGGCCGCGTTCGTCTGCGCGGCCTGCGGCCTGGTGTACGAGCTCGAACTGGTCGCCCTGGGCGGCTACCTGCTGGGCGACTCGGTCACCCAGACCTCCGTGGTGCTGTCGGTGATGGTGTTCGCGATGGGCGTCGGCTCGCTGCTCGCCAAAGGCCTCACCCGCCGCCCGGCCACCTCCTTCGCCCTGGTCGAGTACGCGCTGTCGCTGGTCGGCGGCCTGTCCGCGCTCGCCCTGTACTGCGGCTGGGCCTGGCTGCACCAGCCGCGCGCCACCCTGGTGGCGCTGATCGCCGCCACCGTGCTGATCGGCCTGCTGATCGGCGCGGAGATCCCGCTGCTGATGACGCTGATCCAGCGGATCCGCCGGGAGCACGCCGGCCGCGCCGTCGCCGACCTGTTCGCCGCCGACTACGTGGGCGCGCTGGTCGGCGGCCTGGCCTTCCCGTTCGTGCTGCTGCCCGCCCTCGGCCAGACCGCCGGGGCGCTGCTGACCGGCGCGGTGAACGCGGTGGCGGGCGCCGTCGTGGTGCTCTGGCTGTTCCGCGCCGAGCCCGCCCCGCGCGCCCGCCTGCTGCTGTGGACCGGCTGCGGCCTGGTGCTGGCCCTGCTCGCGCTGGCCGCCGCCTGCACCGGCGCGATCGAGCGCGCCGCCCGGCACGCGCTGTACGGCGGCCCGATCCGGTTCGCCGCGCAGAGCCGCTACCAGGAGATCGTGCTGACCGGCGGCCCCGGGGACGCGGCGCCGGGGCGCTCCGAGGACGCGTCCCGGGTGCCCCGGCAGCGCACCGCGCCGCCGCTGGAGCTGTTCCTGGACGGCCGGCTGGCGGTCTGCGGACCCGGTGAGTACCGCGACCACGAGGCGCTGGTGCGCCCGGCGCTGGCCGCCGGGCCGAGCGGCCGGGTGCTGGTGCTGGGCGGCGGCGACGGCCTGGCGCTGCGCGAGGTGCTGCGCCACCCGGCGGTGCGCAGCGTGCTGGTGGTCGAGCGCGACCCGGCGCTGCCCGCGCTGGCCCGCCGGGACGCCGCGCTCGCCGCGCTCACCGGGCACTCCTTCGACGACCCGCGGGTCCGGCTGGTGCGGGCCGAGCCGATGGGCTGGCTGCGCGGCTCCGGGGAGCGCTTCGACGTGATCGTCTCGGACCTGGACGGCGCGGCCGCGGGCGGCAAGTACCGCTCCCGCGAGTTCTTCGGCCTGGCCGCCCGGCGGCTCGTCCCGGCGGGACGGCTGGCGGTCCGGGCCGGGAGCCCGGAGGACGGGCTCTGGACGGCCGAGGCCGGCCTGGACGCCGCGGGGCTGGCCGCCGTCGCCTACCAGGGCGGCGCCCCGGCCGCCGCGGACTGCGGGCGCCCCGGCCCGGCCCCGGCCTTCCTGCTGGCCGCCCGCACCGTCCCCGCCCTGGGCCTGGCCCCGGACGCCCCGGCCCCGCGCTCGCTCACGGTGGCCGCCCTGCAGACCTCCCGGGCCCGCCTGGCGGCCGCCCGCCCGTCCCCGCTGCCGCCGCCGCACAGCCTGCTGGGGCCGTGAGGCGCGCCCGCCCGGGGGCCGGTCCGGAGCCGCGCCGCACCCCGGCCGGACCGTGAAGACGCTTCCGGCACCCGCCAGTTCGGCCCCGGCGGCGGGGGGCCGGGGGCGGTGCCCCCGGTGCGCGGTGCATCCATTGGCGGGTTGGTCGTCCCGGCTTCGCGTGGAGGACTCGGCACGGCGGCGGGCGGTCGGTAGGCTCGCCGGTATGGAGCATGAGGTTGTCGTCCCGGTGCCCGCCGAGGTGGTCCGGGAGGCGCTGGTGGACCGCGAACTGGTGGCCCGCTGCGTGCCGGGGCTGAGCGCGGTCGCGTCGGCGTCCGCCCCCGCGGCGGACAGCCGGCTCAAGGTCCGGATCGCCGGGTCCACCATCACCTTCGCCGGTCGGCTGACCGTCGGCACCTGGCAGGGCGACGCACTCGACCTGCGGCTGAGCGGCGAGGAGATCCGCGGCGCGGCCCCGGTCGCCGCCGAGCTGCGGATCACCCTGGCCGAGCGGACCGGCGAGACCGTGGTCCGCTTCGCCACCGCCCTGACCGCCTCCGGGCGGCTGGCCGGCTTCGAGGACGAGGCCCTGGAGTCGACCGGCCGCCGCCTGATCGACCGGGCGGTGGCGGCGCTGGTCGCCGAACTCTCCGCACCGGACGGGCAGGACGGGGAGGGCCCGGACGACGGGGAGGACGACGACCCCGCGAAGGGCGCGACCGTGCTCTTCCTCGACGACCACGACCGGGACCGCGACCGCGGCCAGGACCTGGACGACGACCTGTCCGACCTGATCTCCTTCGACGACGCGGACGACCTGCCCGCCCCCGTCCCGGCCGCCCCGCGCCCGGAGCCCGCCGGTTACGACCAGGAGGGCGCCCCGGTGCGGCGCAGCATCGTCGGCCGCTCCGCCGAGGAGGTCGACCACGCCCCGCCGCACGGCCGGTACGCGCCCGCCCCGCCCGCCCACAGCGCCCGCGCCCGGGCCGCCTCCCGCTGGGGCGGAGCGGAGCCGACGCTGCTGCCGGGCGCGCACGGCGAGCGCAGCGCGCTGCCGTGGATGATCGGCGGCGGGGTGGCGCTGATCGGCGGCGCGGTGGTGCTGGTCCGGGCCCTGCGGCGGCGCTGAGCCCCCGGACGGGCACCCACTAAGCTGGCTGTCCATGAGCAACGACCGCGACGCCCTGCTGGCGCAGATCAAGGACAAGGCCGTCGTGCACGGCAAGGTCACCCTCTCCTCCGGCCGGGAGGCCGACTACTACGTCGACCTGCGCCGGATCACGCTGGACGCCGAGGCGGCGCCGCTGGTCGGCAAGGTGATGCTGGACGCGGCCGCGGACCTGGAGTTCGACGCGGTGGGCGGCCTGACCCTGGGCGCCGACCCGGTGGCCGCGGCGATGCTGCACGCGGCGGCGGCCCGCGGCCGGAAGCTGGACGCGTTCGTGGTCCGCAAGGCGGGCAAGGCGCACGGCCTGCAGCGCCGGATCGAGGGCCCGGACGTGAAGGGCCGCCGGGTGCTGGCGGTGGAGGACACCTCGACCACCGGCGGCTCGGTGCTCACCGCGGTCGAGGCGCTGCGCGAGGCGGGCGCCGAGGTGGTCGGCGTCGCGGTGATCGTGGAGCGCGGCGCGGCCCCGGCGATCGCCGAGGCGGGCCTGCCGTACGTCACCGCGTACACCCTGGACGACCTGGGCCTGTGAGCGGCTGAGTCCGCGGCCCGGCGTTCCACGTGGAACAACGGCGGCAACGGCGAGGGCCCCGACCACCGGGTGGTGGTCGGGGCCCTCGCCGTTGCGCTCAGTTCTTGCGGTGGCGGCCGCTGGAGACCGGCTCGCCCTCCTGCGCGGCGGTGCCGTCCGCGGCGGCGGCCTTCCTCTTCTTCCGCTCGCGGATGACCTCGACGAAGATCGGCGAGACCGAGATCAGGATGATCAGCGCCATCGCGGGCAGCAGGTACTTGTCGATCACCGGGGCGAGCTGGTCGCCGGTGAAGTAGCCGATCAGCAGCATGGTCTCGGTCCACAGCACCGCGCCCACGACGTTCCAGACGAAGAACGTCTTGGTGGGCATCTGCAGGGTGCCGGCGACCGGGTTGAGGAAGGTCCGCACGATCGGGATGAAGCGGGCCATCACCACGGCCTTGGCCGGGCCGAACTTCTCGAAGTACTCCTCGGCCTTCTCCACGTACTCGGGCCGCAGGATCTTCGAGTTCGGCTTGTCGAACATCCGCGGGCCGACCTTCCGGCCCAGCAGGTGCCCGAGCTGGGCGCCGACGATCGCGCAGACCGGTGCGCCGATCAGCAGCAGGGCGATGTTCATCTGGGCGCCCTCGCCGAGCACCTTGTCGGCGGCGCTGGAGGCGGCGACACCGGCCAGGATGAGCAGGGAGTCACCGGGGAAGAAGAACCCGACCAGCAGGCCGGTCTCGGCGAAGATGATCGCCAGGATCCCGATGGCGCCGACGGAGGCGACGAGCGATTTGGCGTCAAGGACGTTGACGGCTAGCTGGATGTGTTCCACGCGCGCAGGATAGCCCGTACTGCTTTGCGAAGCCTTAACTGGCGGCCTCCGGACCGCCTCCGGGCGCCCCTTGCGGAGGCCCCGGACGGCGGGCCGTCCCAAGTGGCGGGCCGCTGGGTGTGCCCGGAGGGGGAGTCTGGGAAGATGGCCGAGGTGTCCGGCCCGCGGTCGAGCTACCACCCTCTCGCTCGCACCGCGCCGATGTCGTGAACCACAGGCGTATCGAGCCTTCGGACAGCGTCGTCCGATCGCCCCACACCGACAGGAGCGGATCCGCATGCCCATCGCAACTCCCGAGGCCTACAACGAGATGCTCGACCGGGCCAAGGCAGGCAAGTTCGCCTACCCGGCCATCAACGTCACCTCGACTCAGACCCTGCACGCCGCGCTGCGCGGCTTCGCCGAGGCCGAGAGCGACGGCATCGTCCAGATCTCCACGGGTGGTGCGGAGTTCCTCGGCGGCCAGTACAACAAGGACATGGTGACCGGCGCGGTCGCGCTGGCCGAGTTCGCGCACATCGTCGCGGCCAAGTACGACGTCACCGTGGCGCTGCACACCGACCACTGCCCGAAGGACAAGCTGGACGGCTACGTCCGCCCGCTGCTGGCGATCTCCGCCGAGCGCGTGGCCCGCGGCGAGAACCCGCTGTTCCAGTCGCACATGTGGGACGGCTCGGCCGAGACCCTGGCCGACAACCTGGCCATCGGCCAGGAGCTGCTGGCCCAGGCCGCCGCCGCCAAGATCATCCTCGAGGTCGAGATCACCCCGACCGGCGGCGAGGAGGACGGCGTCAGCCACGAGATCAACGACGAGCTGTACACCACCGTCGCCGACGCGGTGCGCACCGCCGAGGCGCTCGGCCTGGGCGAGAAGGGCCGCTACCTGCTGGCCGCCTCGTTCGGCAACGTGCACGGCGTGTACAAGCCCGGCAACGTGGTGCTGCGTCCGGAGCTGCTCGCCGACCTGCAGGCCGAGATCGGCAAGAAGTACGGCAAGCAGGACCCGTTCGACTTCGTCTTCCACGGCGGCTCCGGCTCCACCGAGCAGGAGATCCTGACCGCGCTGGAGAACGGCGTGGTCAAGATGAACCTCGACACCGACACCCAGTACGCCTTCACCCGCCCCGTCGTGGACCACGTGTTCCGCAACTACGACGGCGTGCTGAAGGTCGACGGCGAGGTCGGCAAGAAGAACACCTACGACCCGCGTACCTGGGGCAAGCTGGCCGAGGCCGGCATGGCCCACCGCGTCACCCAGGCCGCGCAGCAGCTGCGCTCGGCCGGCAAGCGCATGAAGTAAGGCACTGCCGCAGCCGGTGCCCCCGCCCCCGGAACGCCCGGGTGCGGGGGCACCGGCGCGTCCGGCCCCGGCCGCCCGCCCGGGCCGGATGGCAGACTGGCACACCATGGAGATGCACAAGAACCTGCTCGACGGCCCCGCGCCGACCTTCCTCCCCGAGGAGGAGCAGCCGTACCGGATGCTCGCCGAGGAGTCGGCCTCGCCCACCCAGGTCGCCGCCGAGTACCCGGCGTTCTGCCTGGCCTGGGCGATGCTGGCGGACGACGCGTTCAGCGCCGGACGGACCGTGGAGTCCTATGCCTACGCCCGCACCGGCTACCACCGCGGCCTGGACGCGCTGCGCCGCAACGGCTGGAAGGGGCACGGCCCGGTGCCGTGGGAGCACCGCGGCAACCGCGGCTTCCTGCGCTGCCTGGCGGCGCTCGCCCGGGCCGCCGGGGCGATCAAGGAGACCGAGGAGGAGGCCCGCTGCTGGCAGTTCCTGAAGGACAGCAGCGCCGAGGCGTACACCGTGCTCAAGCAGGAGCAGTAGGAGCCGGACGACCGGACGGGCCGTCCCCCGCGCGGGGGGCGGCCCGTCGCCGTCCGCGCGGGGCCGCTCGGAGCACCGGGCGGGGGTCGGGGCACGCCGCCCGGGACCGCGCCCCGCTGCGGAACGGCAGGTCGTCCCGGGCGGGGAGGGGCCCGGTGGGCCGGTTCGCGCTCCCCGTCGGCGTCCTCGACGAAGGCCGTCCGGCCGCAGCAGCCCGCCCGCCGGGACCTCCGCGGCGACGGCCCGCCGGGCGATCGACACCCCTACGTGCCCGCTCCCCTCTGCTGCTCCGCGTCGGCCCTTCCCGCGGGGGTGCTCAGGGCTGCTGGAGGTCGACCGCCAGCAGCCCGTCCGCCAGCGCGAGCAGCAGCAGCCGGCCGTCCAGGGCGAGCGCACGCACCGGCGAGCCCGGGCGCAGTTCGAGGACGCCCGCCGGGTCGCCCGGCCGGTGCACCCGGACCAGGCCGCCCGCCCAGGCCGCCGCCACCCGCAGGCCGTCCGGGCCCTCGTCGGCGGCCACCGCGACCACCGGGCAGGGCCGGGCGTCCAGCGGCTCGGCCATCGGGGCGCTGCCCGGCCCCCAGAGCCGGACCGTCCCGTCGTAGCCGCCGCTGACCAGCAGCGGGAGGCCGCCGCGCGGGTCGTCCGCGCCGAGCGCCGCCACCGCCAGCGCGGTCACCGGGCCGGTGTGCAGCCGCTCGCCGTGCACCCGGCCGTCCTGGTACCAGTGGACGGCGCCGTCGGCGTCGGCCAGCGCCGGGGCCGCCCCGGGCAGCCGGCCGGCCGCCGCGACGGCGGCGGGCGCCCCGGCGGCGTCCCGCAGCCGGCTCACCGCCTCCTCCAGTGCGTACCGGTCCAGGCCCGGCGCGGGCCGGTCGGCGGTCAGCAGTTCGGTGCCGCCCTCGGCGTCCAGCAGCAGCAGGGTGCCGCTCGGCGTGACGGCCAGGCCGCGCAGCGGGCGGGGGGCCGGGAGGGCGGGGCGGCCGAGCGGTTCGCCGGTGGCCGCGGACAGGACGCGCACGGTGCCGTTGCCGTCGGCGGTGAGCCACTGTCCCCGGTGCGGCCCGGCTCCCGGGGCCGCGGTCACCGCCTGGCCGGGCTCCCAGCGGGCCCAGCGGGCCGCCCAGGCGCCCGGGGCGCCGGACAGCCGCTCGGCGGCGGCGCGGGCCTCCTCCCCGCCGCCCAGCAGCCGGGCGCGCAGCAGGTGGGCCCGGACGGGGGCGTCGGCGGTGTCGACCAGGGCGGGCCCGGCGGCGTCCCAGGCCAGTGCGAGCGGGTGCCCGGCGGCCCGCGCCCCGGCGGCGTCCAGTCCGGCCGCGTCGAGGCCGGCGGTGACGGCGGCCGGGTCGGGCAGCACGTACAGCAGCGGGTCGGCGAGCAGCGGGGGGTGGCCGCCCTCGTGGCGGGCGGCGGTCCAGAGCGCGGTGAGCGCTCCGGCGCCCGCGCCCGGCAGGCCGGCCGGTCCGTCCGGGACGCGGGCGAGCAGGTCGGCGAGCGGTGCGGGCCCGGCCGGGGCGGCGGTGCCCAGGGCCCGGCCGGGGTTCGGGTAGGCGGCGGGGTCGGCGTCCTGCCCGGTGCACCAGGCGGTGAAGCGCTCCCGGTCGGTCCAGCGCGGGTCGTCGAGGTCCAGCACGGCCGGGGACGGCTCCCGGGTGAAGGCCGCCCCGGGCGCCTCGACCAGCAGCCGGACGGTGTCCAGTTCCAGGAGCGGGTCGAGCAGTTCGGCGACCAGGCGGTCCGGTTCGGCGGCCCGGTTGAGTTCCGGCACGCAGACCGTGGTGGGGCGGTCGTCGGCGGCCAGCACGGCGAGGACGTCCCCGGGGGTGCGCGCGACGGTGTCCAGCTGGTTGCCGAGCTGCCAGGCGGCGGCCCGCAGGCTCAGGCCCGCGGCCGGCAGCACCAGGTGGATCCGGCGGCCCTCGGGCGCCCCGTCCGCGGTGCACCCGGCGGTCAGCCAGGCGAGCAGGTGGCTCTTTCCCGACCCCGGCGCCCCCTCCACCCGGCACAGCCGCGGGGCCCGCCGGTCGTCCAGCCAGCCCAGCAGTGCCAGGCCGGCCGGCCGCCGACCGGCCCGCAGCGGCGGGAAGCCGCTTCCGCCCTCGCCCATGCCTTCGTCCCCCTCTTGCTCGGCGCTTGACCACCAGCCAGACCGTTATGGATAGTCATCTTTGCCGTGAATGGCGGGGTTTCGTCAACACGGCTCTGACGGGGGAGGGATGCCATGGGCGTGGTGCTGCCCGACGAACTTGCCTGGGTGCTGGACCTGATCGGGATCAACTGGCCGAACGTCGACGAGGACGAGTACCGGGAGATGGCGGACGAGCTCCGCGACCTCGCGCAGACGCTCACCTCGGACACCCAGGTCATCTCCGGTGCGGTGGAGGGGTTCCTGGGCGTCACCAAGGGACCGGCCGCGGACGCCTTCCAGGCGCACTGGAACAAGGTGGCCGGCACCCACATGCCGCAGGTCGGCAAGGGGTTGGAGCTGCTGGCCACCGGGCTGGACGGCGCGGCGATCGTGATCACCGGCGCGAAGGTCGCCGCGGTGGTCCAACTCGGCATCCTGGCCGCCGAGGTGATCGCGGCCCAGGCCGCCGCGCCGTTCACCTTCGGCCTGTCCGAGGCCGGGGCGCTCGGCGCCACCCAGGCGACCAGGGTGATCGTCCGACGGCTGCTCAAGGAGGCCGAGCAGCAACTGATGTCCGAGCTGGTGTCGCTGGTCGAGGGCCCGGTCTTCGCCGCCCTGGAAGGCGTCGCGGAGAACCTGGTGATCCAGCTGGCCGGGAACGCGCTGGGCACCCAGAAGGGCATCGACTGGAACCGGGCCGCCGACGCCGGCAAGGAGGGCTTCAAGGACGGCGTCCAGCAGTCCGTCGACCAGGTCAAGGGCTACGCCGAGGATCCGGCGGGGGCCGCGAAGCAGTTCGCCCAGAACACCGTCTCCGGCGCCGCCGCCGGTGGCGCCCCGAGCGGGAAGGGGCACACCCGATGAGCGACATCTCGCACGACTACGACGAGGCCGAGGCGCTGGCCAGGTCCTTCGAGAAGCACGGCGACCGGCTCTCCGAGCACCACGACAGGACCGGCCGGCACCGGGCCCGGGCGGCCGCCGGACGCGGCAAGGACCCGCTGGCGAACATCGTCTCCGGCCTCGCCGACCGGGGGCTCGGCGTGGTCGAGAAGGCGCTCAAGAGCTTCGTCAAGCACTCCGGGGACACCTCCCAGGGCATCCGGCAGATGAGCCGGAACCACCAGGAGAACGACCACGGGCTCGGCGAGGCGTTCACCCGGATCAACTCCAGCGGCCGGACCCCGATGTACCTGCTCCACGACGACGGCTCGGTGAGCCGGCTGCGCGAGGACGGGAGCACCCACAAGATCGCCCACGACGACCCGTCCGGGATACACGACATCCTGCACAACGGCGCGATGCAGCCGCCGCAGGCCGGCGAGTTCAAACTCCCGCCGAAGAGCCGCAAGAAGGCGGACGCCGCGGTGCAGCGCCCGCAGACCAGCTCCGCCAAGGTCGACCACGGCACCACCCCGCTGGCCCGGGCCACCCAGCTGGCGCGCTACGCCAACAACGACTACGGCAACCAGCGGGGCAGCACGTTCACCAGCAACAACTACGCCGCCGTCCGCTACCAGGACGGGGACAAGGAGTTCATCCTGGTCGGCCGGAGCAAGAACCCCCGGCACTCCGAACCGATCATCGGCATTCCGCTGCTCCGTGACCAGAAGTCCGGGAACGTCCGGGACCTCTACACCGAACGGGCCCCCTGCCCGAGCTGTTCGCCGTGGCTGAAGCACTTCGTCCCGCACATCAACGTCAGCCACAGCTTCGTGGGCGGCAACGTGGAGATGAAGCCGTATCTGGAAGCCCTGAGGAAGCACCACGGCAGATAGGCTCGGGAAACGGGGAAGGGCCGGACCCGGCCGACGGAGATTCGAGAGGCTGCATCCAGATGGCACCGCAGGTGACGTACGAGCTGCTCAGGTCGGTGTTCGCCGAGGACGAGGTGCTCCGGTTCCCGGAGGCGAGCCTCCCGGCTTCCCTCACCCACGCCCCGAGCCGGGCCTACCTCACCACCGTCGGGCTCCCGGCCGTCTACAACTGGCTCTTCCTGCCGCCGGTGTGGAAGGCGGGCGAGCCGCTGAAGACCGTCGGCGAGGTCAACCCGTACCTGGACGACATGGTCGACCTGCCGGAGGGCGCCCCGGACTGGACGGTGGTCGGCGAGGTCGCGGACGACGTGCTGGCGCTGGACGGCGAGTCCGGCCGGCTGTGGTTCTTCCCCAACGGGGAGGACGAGATCACGCCGTGCTTCGACCGGATCGAGACCCTCGGCCTGTTCCTCTACGTCCTGCAGCGGGAGAAGGCCGCGCTCTACGGCCCCGAGGACGGCGAGGACGACGGGCTCGACCCGCGCGCGGAGATCGACCGCGTCCGCGAGGAGCTGCGCGCGATCGAACCCGCCGCCTTCGCCGACCCCGAGGGCACCTGGGCCCGGCTGCTCCAGGGCTTCGAGGACGAGTGGACCGACTTCTCGGTCGAGGAGCCCGCGCCGCTGGGCGACGGCGAGTTCTGGGTCCCCCCGCACCTGCGCTGAGCGCCCGGCACCCCACCGTCCCGCCGTCCGTCCGCCCCCGCACCGATAGGCTCTCCGCATGACCGCAGAACTCTCCCGGCGCCTGCTCGACCGCTTCGGCCCCGGCGGCCTGCGCCGCGTCCCGGCGGCGGACCTCGCGACGGCCGACCTCCCCGCCGAGGCCGCCGGACTGCTCGCGGACTGCGGCCTCCCCGTCCAGGTCGGTCCGTACTTCGCCACCGCGGCGGACGACGCCCTGGCGCTGGCCGCCTTCGCCGAGCAGCAGGAGCTCCCCGCGCCGACCGGCGGCGAGGACCGCTGGGCCCGGCTGGGCACCGACCGCGGCGCCGAGCTGTGCGTCGACCCGTCCGGCCGGGTGTGGGCCGTCTTCGTCGCCTTCCGGGAACGCCCGATCCTGGTCAACACCAGCCTCGCCGCCTTCCTCGACTCGCTCGCCGAACTCGACGACACGCTGCGCCGGCTGGCCGCCGCCGAGCAGCCGCAGGAGGTCTTCGAGCTCTTCGGCGCGGTCGAGGGCCGGCTGCGCGGCACCGACCTGCGGGCCTTCGAGAGCGACGAGAACTGGTGGCCCCGGGTGCTGGAGGACGTCCGGCACACCCGCGGCGTGCCCGGGTACGCCGCGTTCAAGTACCGCGACGGGCAGGGCGGCGAGCAGATCCTCACCGCCAACGGCTCGCTCGCCCTGCACCCCGAAGAGGCCCTCTGGTACCGGCTGGCCGACGGCGGCGCGCAGCCCGAGGACGTCCTGGAGGTCTACACCGAGCTGCAGGCGTGCTTCATGCCCGGCCACTACTGCAGCGTGTGGATGGCCGAGGCGTTCCCGCAGGCCGAGTTCACCCACAGCTTCGACTACGGCGACACGGCCGCCGAGCGCGAGGCCGGCATCCGGGAGCTCGCCGAGGCCTTGACCGCCCGCAACGGCTGAGCCGCCGCCCGGGACCGGGGGCCGCGCCCGGAACCGCAGGTCGGGGGGTTCCCCCGGGCCGCTCCGACCGACGTTCCACATCCGGATCGGACGGTTCCCGGAACCGAACGGGTCCATACCGCGTATGTTCTCGGTGCGGCCCCGTGCGCAACTAACGCGCCGCCGCCCCGCCGCCCCGAGGGAGGTCCAGATGCGCGCAACCCACCGGTCGTCCCGCCGGGCCGCCCGTCGGCGGCGGCAGCGAGCCGTCGTCCTGGGCTGCGCCGCGCTGCTCGTCGCCCTGGGTGCGGGCGGGTACGCCGCCCTGGCCCCGGGCTCCGCGCGGACGGCCTCCGAGGGCCCGACCACCCAGGCCCGGGCCGTTCCGCCGCTGACCGAGCCTTCCGCCGAGCCGTCCGCCGCCCCGCGGTCCGTCGAGCCGTCCGTCGAACCGTCCGTCGCACCGCCGAGCAGCGCCGCCCCGCCGACGGTCGTCGAGCACGGCGACGGCAGCTTCACCGCCGCCACCGCCACCGGCGGCCGGGTCGGCACCGGCAGCGTCCTGCGCCGCTACCGGGTGGAGGTGGAGGACGGCACCGGGATCGACCCGAACACCGCCGCGGCCGCCGTCCAGGCCGTGCTGTCCGACCCGCGCAGCTGGACCACCGACGGGCGCGACAGCTTCCAGCTGGTCTCCTCCGGCAGCTACGACTTCACCGTCAAGATCGCCTCCCCCGACACCGCGGACGCGATCTGCGCGACCGGCGGCCTGGACACCCGCGGCGAGGTGAACTGCGACGTCGGCAAGCAGGTGGTGGTCAACTCCAGGCGCTGGCTGACCGGTTCGCCGCAGTTCGACGGCAGCCTGGACGACTACCGGGCCCTGATCGTCAACCACGAGGTCGGCCACCGGATCGGCCACGGCCACGAGACCTGCCCGGGGCCCGGCAGGCCCGCGCCCGCGATGATGCAGCAGATCTACGGCCTCAAGGGCTGCACCGCCAACGCCTGGCCCTACGACGCGAACGGGACGTACCTCAGGGGCCCGTCCGTCCCCTGAGGCGTCCCGCCGCGGTCCGTCCCCCCTCAGCCCAGCACCGGCAGGTACCCGGACAGGTCGCTGCGCTCGCCGCTGGCGGTGAGCGCGGTGTCCAGGGCGTCGGCCCAGGCGAGGCGGCCGGTGGCCAGCCGGATCCAGGTCAGCGGGTCGGTCTCCACCACGTTCGGCGGGGTGCCCCGGGTGTGCCGGGGGCCTTCGACGGCCTGCACCACCGCGTACGGCGGGACGCGCAACTCGACCGCGCCGCCCGGCACTTGGACGGCGAAGGCGTCGGCGAGCAGCCGGGCGGTGGAGGCCAGCGCGAACCTGTCGTGCGGGAAGGCGTCGAGACCGAGCGCGGCGGCCAGGTCGTCGGCGTGCACCACCGTCTCGACCAGCCGGGTGACCAGGAAGTCCGCCAGCGGCATCGGGCCGAACCGCATCGGGATGACCCGGCCGGGCTCGCGGCCCGCGTCGCTGTCCAGCGCCTTCCACAACTCGCCGATCTGCCGGTCGAGTTCACCGGACACCTGGGCGGCGTCCCCGGCGAACTGCTCGGCCACCAGCTCGACCGCGGTGGAGTTGATGGCGGCGGCCGCGGTGCGGGTCCGCGAGGCCCAGTACAGCGGGGTGATCGGGGCCTGCGGCGGCAGCGGGTCGTGCAGGTGCAGCGGCACCCAGCTCGCCACCATGCCGAGGTGGGCGACGAGTTCGCGCACCCGCCACTCCCCCAGCCGGGTGGGCAGGGCCAGTTGGGCGTCGTCCAGGGCTCGGACGGCTGCGGCGATCGCGTCGAGCTGCCCGGTGAGTGCGGCGCGCACCTTCACCGGGTCGTAGGTTCGGGGCTTCACGGTGGGCATGCCCGCAGCGTACAAAACGCCGACGGGCGGCCGGGCCGAATAGATCCGGTCCGACCGCCCGCCGGGTTGACGGGACGTCAGGCGAGCAGCGCCTCGATCACGCCGGTGTGGGCGTCGCGCAGCTCGGCCAGGGTCACGGTGAACTGGCCCTGCACCTCCAGCGCCTCGCCGTCCACCACGCCGATCCGGGTCGCGGGCAGGCCGCGGGCACCGCACATGTCGTTGAACCGGAGCTCCTCGCTGCGCGGGACGGCCACCACGGCGCGACCGGCGGACTCGGAGAACAGGAACACGAACGGGTCGATGTCCTCGGGGACGACCACCCGGGCGCCCTTGCCGCCCTTGAGGCAGCTCTCCACCAGGGCCTGCGCGAGGCCGCCGTCGGAGAGGTCGTGCGCGGCGTCGACCATGCCGTCGCGGGAGGCGGCGATCAGGATCTCGCCGAGCAGCCGCTCGCGCTCCAGGTCGACCTTGGGCGGCAGGCCGCCGAGGTGGTCGTGCACGACCTGCGACCAGGCGGAGCCACCCAGCTCGTCGGCGGTGTCGCCGAGCAGGTAGAGCAGCTGGCCCTCCTCGGCGAAGCCGACCGGGGTGCGCCGGGTGACGTCGTCGATGACGCCGAGCACCGCGACCACCGGGGTCGGGTGGATGGCGACGTCGCCGGTCTGGTTGTACAGCGAGACGTTGCCGCCGGTGACGGGGGTGCCGAGCACCTGGCAGGCGTCGGCCAGGCCGCGGGTGGCCTCGGCGAACTGCCACATCACGTCCGGGTCCTCGGGGGAGCCGAAGTTGAGGCAGTCGGAGACCGCGAGCGGCTTGGCGCCGCCGGCCGCGACGTTGCGGTACGCCTCGGCCAGGGCCAGCTGGGCACCGGTGTACGGGTCCAGCTTGGCGTAGCGGCCGTTGCCGTCGGTGGCGACCGAGACGCCGAGGTTGGTCTCCTCGTCGATCCGGATCATGCCGGAGTCCTCGGGGGTGGCGAGCACCGTGTTGCCCAGCACGTAGCGGTCGTACTGGTCGGTGATCCACGCCTTGGAGGCCTGGTTCGGCGAGCCGACGACCTTGAGCAGCGCGTCCTTCAGCTCGGCGCCGTTGCTCGGGCGGGCGAGCCGCTCGGCGGTCGGGGCGTCGGCCTGCAGGGCGTCCTGCCAGGACGGGCGGGCGTACGGGCGGTGGTAGGTCGGGCCCTCGTGGGCGACGGTGCGCGGCGGCACGTCGACGACCAGCTCACCGTGCCAGAAGATCTCCAGGCGCTCGCCGTCGGTCACCTCGCCGATGACGGTGGCGATGACGTCCCACTTCTCGCAGATCTCCAGGAAGCGGTCGACCTTGCCGGGCTCGACGATCGCGCACATGCGCTCCTGCGACTCGCTCATGAGGATCTCCTCGGGCGAGAGCGTGTGGTCGCGCAGCGGCACGGTGTCCAGCTCGATCCGCATGCCGCCGGTGCCGGCGCTCGCGAGCTCGCTGGTGGCGCAGGACAGACCGGCGCCGCCGAGGTCCTGGATGCCCGCGACGAGGTCTTCCTTGAAGATCTCCAGGGTGCACTCGATGAGCAGCTTCTCCTGGAACGGGTCGCCGACCTGGACGGCGGGGCGCTTGGCCGGGCCGGTCGCGTCGAAGGTCTCCGAGGCGAGCACCGAGACGCCGCCGATGCCGTCGCCGCCGGTGCGGGCCCCGTACAGGATGACCTTGTTGCCGGGGCCGGAGGCCTGCGCGAGGTGGATGTCCTCGTGCTTCATCACGCCCACGCAGAGCGCGTTGACCAGCGGGTTGCCCTGGTAGCAGGAGTCGAAGACGACCTCGCCGCCGATGTTCGGCAGGCCCAGGCAGTTGCCGTAGCCGCCGATGCCCGCGACGATCCCGGGCAGCACGCGCCGGGTGTCCGGGTGGTCGGCCGCACCGAAGCGCAGCGGGTCCATCACGGCGACCGGGCGGGCGCCCATCGCCAGGATGTCGCGCACGATGCCGCCGATGCCGGTGGCCGCGCCCTGGTAGGGCTCGATGTACGACGGGTGGTTGTGCGACTCGACCTTGAAGGTGACCGCGTAGCCCTGGCCGACGTCCACGACGCCCGCGTTCTCGCCGATGCCGACCAGCATGGCGTCGTTCTGCGGGGCCTTCTCGCCGAACTGCTTGAGGTGGACCTTGGAGCTCTTGTACGAGCAGTGCTCCGACCACATCACCGAGTACATGGCGAGCTCGGCGCCGGTCGGGCGGCGGCCCAGGATCTCCCGGATCCGCGCGTACTCGTCCTCCTTGAGGCCGAGTTCGGCCCAGGGCTGGGCCGCGTCCGGGGTCTGCTCGGCGTTCTTGACGGTGTCGAGGCTCATCAGGCGTTCACCAGCTGCTTCAGGACGGAAGTGAAGAAGCCCAGGCCCTCGGTGGTCGGACCGGTGAGCGGCTCCACGGCGTGCTCCGGGTGCGGCATCAGGCCGACGACATTGCCGGCCGCGTTGGTGATGCCGGCGATGTCGCGGTACGAACCGTTCGGGTTCACATCGAGGTAGCGGGCCACGACGCGGCCCTCCGCTTCCAGTTCGTCGAGGACGCGCTCGTCGGCGACGAACCGGCCCTCGCCGTTCTTCAGCGGAACGACGATTTCCTGGCCGGCCGAGTAATCCCGGGTCCAGGCGGTGCCGGCGTTCTCGATGCGGAGCTTCTGGTCGCGGCAGATGAAGTGCAGCGAGTCGTTCCGGGTGAGCGCCCCGGGCAGCAGGTGCGATTCGCACAGCACCTGGAAGCCGTTGCAGATACCGAGGACCGGCATTCCGAGCTTCGCCTGCTCGATGACGGTGTCCATCACCGGGGAGAAGCGGGAGATGGCACCGCAGCGCAGATAGTCGCCGTAGGAGAATCCGCCGGGCAGGACGACGGCGTCGACCTGGTGGAGATCCTTGTCACGGTGCCAGAGGGCGACCGGCTCGGCGCCGGCCAGCCGGACCGCGCGCTGGGCGTCGCGGTCGTCGAGGGAACCCGGGAAAGTGACGACGCCGATGCGGGTGGTCACTTGCCCTCCTCCTCGACGCGGACGGTGAAGTCCTCGATCACGGTGTTGGCGAGGAAGGTCTCGGCGGCCTCGCGGATGCGGGCGAGCGCGGCGTCGTCGACCGGCCCCTCCAGCTCCAGCTCGAAACGCTTGCCCTGGCGGACGTCGGCGATCCCGGCGAACCCGAGACGCGGCAGTGCACGCTGCACCGCCTGGCCCTGGGGGTCGAGGATCTCCGGCTTGAGCATGACGTCGACTACGACGCGTGCCACTGGCACTCCCGGTGGTGATTGCGTGAAGGCGGGGGAACTCCAGACTACCTGGGCCCCGGGGCCTTCTTGCGGGCCACCGGCGGTAACGCGCGTAGACCCACACCCCTTACGCCCCAAGGGTCCGGAGCCCTCGACTCCCCTCCCGGGCACCCGATTTCGCCGCTTTAATCCCGTCTGCAACGGGCGGCTATCAAGGGGGGTATGGGCCCGGGTATGGCCGCGGGTATCGGCACCGGGGGGAAGCCCGTGAATATCCAGAAAAAAGGAATCCCCAACTCTACGATTTCACCGTCCATCGGGTGCAGAATAGGGCGACCGGCAGCCGAACGCGCCGCATCTCGGCGTGGGCTCCCCTGCCCGCCGGCGGATGCCGCGGTCCCGGCCCAACGGACCGGCGGGGCATCCGAGACCCCCGACGGCCGAATTGCCCGAGAGGATTGACACCCATGGCTCAGCGTGTAGTCGTCACGCTCTCCGACGATCTGGACGGCGGCACCGCCGCGGAAACCGTTCACTTCGGCGTGGACGGGAAGTCGTACGAGATCGACCTGTCCGCCGACAACGCGGAAAAGCTCCGGGAGGCCCTCGCCCCGTTCGTCGCCGCCGGCCGCCGGCAGAGCCGCAGCGGAAAGTCCTTCCGCCGCACCGCCCTCACCCCGGACCCGGCCGCGGTCCGCAAGTGGGCGCAGTCGAACGGGCACGAGCTGCCCGCCCGCGGCCGCATCCCGAAGCACGTGTACGAGGCGTTCGCCGAGGAGAACTGACCGTCGCCACGGGCCCGTTGCGGGCCCGCCGCCCTTCCCCGGCCACGCCGCCGGGGAAGGGTGGGGCGAGCAGGCCGATCGATGTTGTAGAGTATTTCTCGTCGCCGCAACCGGGGGAACCCGAGCGGGGCGGCCGGCGCCCAGGCGCCGTGCGGACGTGGCTCAGTTGGTAGAGCATCACCTTGCCAAGGTGAGGGTCGCGAGTTCGAATCTCGTCGTCCGCTCGCAGTCAGCGTGAACAGACTGGTGCAGTACAATTCAACAACCTGCGGACGTGGCTCAGTTGGTAGAGCATCACCTTGCCAAGGTGAGGGTCGCGAGTTCGAATCTCGTCGTCCGCTCCAGTTCCGAAGGCCCCCCTCCAGCGAGGGGGGCCTTCGGCGTTCCTGCGCCGCCTCCCGGGCACCGGTGACATTTGTCACCGCCGACCCGTGCGCCCGCACCGGCGCCCGGTGAAGGACCGCACTACTGGCGGGCCCCGGCCGCCGGGAGGCTGGAGCCATGACCGACACCAGCCGTCCCCGCCCCGCCGTCGCGGCCCGCGGACTGCACCGCCGCTACGGACCGTCCGGCTCCGGCGGCTTCGAGGCCGTCCGCGGCCTGGACCTCGACGTCGCCCCCGGCGAGCTGTTCGCCCTGCTGGGCACCAACGGCGCGGGCAAGACCTCCACCCTGGAGGTGCTGGAGGGCCTGGCCGCGCCGAGCGCGGGCGAGGTCCGGGTGCTCGGCCTGGACCCGCTCCGGGAACGGGCCGCGCTGCGTCCGCGGATCGGCGTCATGCTGCAGGAGGGCGGCTTCCCCGGCGAGCTGACCCTGGCCGAGACCGGCCGCTGCTGGGCGGGCCTGACCACCGGCGCCCGGGCCGTGGACGAGGCGCTCGACCTGGTCGGCCTGCTGCCCCGGCGCACCGTGCGGGTCAAGCAGCTGTCCGGCGGCGAGCGGCGGCGGCTCGACCTGGCGATGGCCCTGCTGGGCCGCCCCGAGGTGCTGTTCCTGGACGAGCCGTCCACCGGGCTGGACCCGGAGGCCCGGGCCGCGGTGTGGCGGCTGATCCGCGGGCTGCGGGCGGCCGGGACGACGGTGGTGCTCACCACGCACTACCTGGAGGAGGCCGAGGAGCTGGCCGACCGGCTGGCGATCATGCACCACGGCCGGGTGGTCACCGGCGGCACCGTCGCCGAGGTGCTGGCCGCGCACCCCGCCCGGATCGCCTTCGAGCTGCCCGAGCGCACCGGGGCGCACGCCGCCCTGGCGCTGCCCCCGCTGCCCGGCACCAGCACCGAGCTGGACGGCCGCCGGGTGCTGCTGCGCACCCCCGACCTGCAGGGCACCCTGACCGAGCTGCTCGGCTGGGCCGCCCGCCACCGGGTCGAACTGGCCCGGCTGGACGCCCGCAGCGCCTCGCTGGAGGAAGCCTTCCTGGCCGTCGCCGCCTCCGCCGACCCGGCCGCCGCCCCCGTCCGCACCGAGAGCCTCGGAAGTGCCGCATGACCGCCGCCACCGCCCCCGCCCCCGCCACGACCCCGCTCTCCCGGCTGCTGGCCCTCGGCCGGGCCGAGACCGTCCTGCTGCGCCGCAACCGCACCGCGGTGTTCGTGGCCCTGGTGCTGCCGTTCGTCCTGGTCGGCTCGCTCCGCTCGATCCTGCGGGCCGCCGCCGAGCGGACCCCGGGCCTGGACGTGAACGGCAACCTGGTCACCAGCTCGATGGGCATCGTCCTGCTGGTCGTCGTCTACACCAACCTGACCACCGCCTACACCGCCCGCCGCAACGAGCTGGTGCTGAAGCGGCTGCGCACCGGCGAGGCCGCGGACGGCGAGGTCCTGCTCGGCACCGCCGTCCCCTCGATCGCCCTGGCGCTGCTCCAGTGCCTGCTGCTGGGCGTCGGCGGCCTGGCCCTGCTCGGCCTGCGGGCGCCCGCGAACCCGCTGCTGGTGCTGGCCGGGCTGGCACTGTCCGCGCTGCTGCTGACCGCGCTGGCCGCCCTGTCCAGCGCGGTCACCAGGACGGTCGAGACGGCCGGCATCACCACCCTGCCGCTGATGCTGGCCGCCCAGTTCGGCTCCGGCCTGATGATCCCGCTGGAGTCCCTGCCGGACACCGTGGCGGACCTCTGCCGCCTGCTCCCGACCACCCCCGCGCTCCAGCTCCTGCACATCGGCTGGCTCGGCACCGACGGCACCGGCCCGTCCGGGGGCTTCGCCGGGACGTGGCGGCAGGCCGCCCTGCCGCTGCTGCTGGCCGCGGCCTGGGCGGGCGCGGCGGCCTGGGGCGCCCGCCGCTGGTTCCGCTGGGAGCCGCGCCGCTAGATTCGTCCGACGACCACCGAGGAACGAGGGGGCCACGCCGTGCGGGTCAGCAGGCCGCGACCGGTCCGCCGCTGGCGGAAGCTGTCCAAGCCGCAGCGCAACGAGCTGTACGTGCGCTGGTCGCTGTACGCGGTGGCGGTGATGCAGCCGGTGGTGACGCTCGGTCTGGTGGGCGGGAGCGTCGGCCGCGGCGAGGTGTCGGAGGGGACGGCGGCGACGGGTGCGGTCGGCTCGCTGCTGGCGGCGGCGCTGAACGCGGCGCTGGTCCGCGGCGGCCTGGCCGCCTACCTGGGCCGGCGGCCCCGCCCCTACGGCCGGGTGGTGGCGGCGGGGGTGGCGGCGGTGGCCGTCTCGGTGGCGACGCTGCTGACCGGGCCGCCGGTGGAGGCGGAGGGCGCCTCGTTCCCGCTGTCGGTCGCGATCGTGACGATGACCTTCTGGATCGCCACCACCTCGGTCGCGCTCCCGGCCCTGGAGACGGCCGCGGCCGCGGTGGCGGGCCTGCTGCTGCTCGCGCTGCCGCTGCTGCTGACGGGCGTCCCCCCGGGGTTCGTGACCGGGATGCTGCTGGGCTGCCTGGTCGGGGCGGCGATCGCCGCCTGCACCGCCCGCGGCTCGGCCTGGAACGCGAAGGTGGTCTGGGAGCTGGACGCCGCCCGGGAGGCGCAGGCCCGCCTGGCGGTCGCCGAGGAACGGCTGCGCTTCTCCCGCGACCTGCACGACGTGCTGGGCCGCAACCTGGCCACCATCGCGTTGAAGAGCGAGCTGGCCGTGCAGCTGGCCCGCCGACGGCGCCCGGAGGCGGTGGACCAGATGACCGAGGTGCAGCGGATCGCGCAGGACTCCCAGCGCGAGGTGCGCGAGGTGGTGCGCGGCTACCGCACGGTCGAGCTGCACACCGAACTGGCCGGTGCCGCCTCGGTGTTGCGCGCCGCGAACGTCGACTGCCGCACCGAGCTGTCCGGCGCGGACGGGCTGCCCGCCGCGGCGCAGTCGGTGCTGGGCTGGGTGGTGCGGGAGGCGGCGACCAACGTGCTGCGGCACTCGGAGGCCGCGAACTGCCTGTTCCGGCTGCGGGTCTCGGGCGGCACCGCGCTGCTGGAGGTGGAGAACGACGGCGTCCCGGCGGTGCCGCCGCCGCGGGCGGAGGGCGCGGGCAACGGCCTGCGCGGCCTGGGCGAGCGGCTGGCCGCGCACGGCGGCACCCTGGGCACGGCGGGCGGCGGCCCGGGGCGGTTCCGGCTGACCGCCGAACTACCGGTCACAGCGAAGGAGTCGGTGGAGTGAACGACCGGGTGCGGGTGCTGCTCGCGGACGACGAGCACCTGATCCGCGGCGCCCTGGCGGCGCTGCTGGCGCTGGAGGACGACCTGACGGTGGTCGCCGAGGCGGCCTCCGGGCCGGAGGCGCTGGCGATGGCCGCCGCGCACCGCCCGGACGTGGCGGTGCTGGACCTGCAGATGCCGGGCCTGGACGGCCTGGAGGTGGCCGCGGAGCTGCGCCACCGGCTGCCGGAGTGCCGGGTGATGATCGTGACCGGGCACGGCCGCCCGGGTTACCTGAAGCGGGCCCTGCAGGTCGGGGTGCGCGGCTTCCTGCCGAAGACGGTCTCGGCCTCCGACCTGGCCGGGATCATCCGCACCGTCCGGGCGGGCGGCCGCTACGTGGACCCGGAGCTGGCCGCGGAGGCGATCAGCGCGGGCGACTCCCCGCTGACCCCGCGCGAGACGGACGTGCTGGAGCTGGCCGCGGACGGCTCCCCGGTCGCCGAGATCGCCGAGCGGGCCGCGCTCTCGCCGGGCACGGTGCGCAACTACCTGTCCTCGGCGGCGGGCAAGCTGGGCGCGGAGAACCGCCACGCGGCGGTCCGGATCGCCCGCGAGCACGGCTGGCTGTGACGTCCCGGGGAGGGGCCGCACAGCCGGCCGTGCCGGAGCGTCACTTCCAGGCGAGCCCGGTGAGCTTCTCGTACGCGTCGATGTAGCGCTGCCGGGTGTGCGCGACGACCTCGTCGGGCAGTCGCGGCGGCGGGTTCTCGCTCCTGCGGTCCCAGCCGGAGGCGGGCGAGGTCAGCCAGTCGCGGATGATCTGCTTGTCGAAGGACGGCTGGTCGCGGCCGGGCTCCCACGCGTCGGCGGGCCAGAAGCGCGAGGAGTCGGGGGTGAGCACCTCGTCGCCGATGACCAGTTCGCCGTCCAGCAGGCCGAACTCGAACTTGGTGTCGGCGAGGATCAGGCCGCGGTCGCGGGCGATGTCCCGGGCCCGGGAGTACACCGCGAGGGTGGTCTGCCGCAGGGTGGCGGCGAGTTCGGCGCCGACCCGGCGGGCGGTCTCCTCGTAGGGGACGTTCTCGTCGTGCTCGCCGACCTCGGCCTTGAGCGCCGGGGTGTAGATCGGGCCGGGCAGCTCGGAGCCGTTGTCCAGGCCCTCGGGCAGCGCGACGCCGCACACGGTCTGCGAGACTCGGTACTCCTCCAGGCCGGAGCCGGCCAGGTAGCCGCGGGCCACGCACTCCACCGGCACCATGTCGAGGCTGCGGCAGACCAGGGTGCGCCCGGCCCAGTCGGCGGGGGCGCCCGCGGGCAGCTCGGTGGAGAGCACGTGGTTGGGGACGATGTCGGCGATCCGCTCGAACCACCACAGCGAGAGCTGGGTGAGGACGCGGCCCTTGTCGGGGATCTCGTTGGGCAGCACCCAGTCGTACGCGGACGTCCGGTCGCTGGCGACCATCACCAGGTTCCCGTCGGCGTCCCGGTACAGGTCGCGCACCTTGCCGGTGTGCAGGTGGACCAGGCCGGGCACCTGGACCGGCTCGGGCTTGGTGACGAATCCGCTCACGCTCAGTCAGTCCTCACAGCTGGGGGGCTCTGCGACCGAGTCTTTCACGCCCGCCCGGTCAGGGACCGGTGCGCCCCTCCTTGCAGAGGTGGTCCAGCAGGTTGGCGGTGGCGCGCTGGATCCGCTCGTCGGTGTGCCCGGGCCGGTCCAGCGCGGGCGACCAGGCGAACGTCCCGGCGGCGAACACGTACGCGCCGCTGGGCGCCCGGTAGAGCGAGGTCTCCTGGTGGGTGGCCCGCCCGTTCGCGTCCCGGTACGGGGAGTGCGCGAGCAGCACCCGCTCGGTGTGCGCGGGCAGTTGGACCTTCGGGTAGTAGCGGTCGGCCTCCCCGGCGACCAGGCCGGGCAGTTCCTCGCCCTCGGCCAGGCCGGTGCCCTGCCACAGCCAGTGCCCGGTGTTGCGGGCCACCAGCGGCACCGGCGCGGGCACGCTGCCCGCGTACTGGATGCCCAGCAGGTGCTGCTCGGGCTCCCCGGCGTCGCGCCACAGCGCGGAGGCGGCGCCCGGCACCCCGGCGGCGGGGTGGTCGGCGGCGACCCGCTGGCGCTTGCGGCAGTTCAGCAGCCGGGCCGGCTCGCCGTCGGGGCCGGGCGACAGCTCGACCCGCCAGTACAGGCTGTTGGCGGACAGGAACACCAGCGAGGTGCCGCCGTCCCGGGCCCGTTCGGCGGCCCGGCGCATCGGCTCCGACCAGTACTCGTCGTGCCCGGGGAAGACCAGCGCCTTGTAGCGGGAGGCGTCCACCAGCCCGGCGTGCAGGTCGGTCGCGGTGGCGTAGCCCAGGTCGTAGCCGTAGCGCTCGGCCCAGCGGATGAAGTCGTAGGCGTGCCCGACGTGCAGCGGCAGCCCGGCCCCGGCGTGCGGCCGGTCGAAGGAGACCGTGACGGCCGCCTCACCCTCCCCCACCAACTGCCCGGCCTCGTCCCAGGCGTGGTAGAGGCTGGCGCCCAGGTGCCCGTCCTCGGGGAACAGGTTGTACGCCTGCCAGGTGACGTCGGGCAGCACCAGCAGCAGGTCGGCCGGGCCGAAGTCCCGGACGGTGAACGGGATGTGGCTGCGGTGGCCGCCGTCGGCGGTGGTCAGCACGGCGACGTACGCGCCGGAGCGCCAGTCGGCGGGCACCTGCAACCGCCAGGACTGCCACCAGTGGTGGCAGGAGACGGTGCGGTCGGCGACCATCGGCGCGGGCTGGGCCAGGCCGGAGATCAGCGGGCTGGAGGACACCTGCCGGGCGCCGTCGCCGCCGTCGTGGCCGATCCGGTAGACGTCGACCTGGAACTCCTGCGGCGGGTTGACGGTCACCCGCAGGTCCACCGCACCGCCGGGGCGGACCACGCCCGCCGAGGCGAAGCCCTTGATCTGCCGGCGCACGTCGTCCGCGTTGCGCGGGCCGCTGACCGCGGGGCGCGGCCGGGCCTGGCCGTCGAGCGGCCGCTGGCCGGGGGCGTCCACGCTCACGTACCAGGGGACCACGCCCTCGCCGTCGGCCAGGTAGTGGTCGGGGCTGCGCAGCCAGGGCAGCGGGCCCTGCCCGAACGGGTCGGACACCCCGTGCGCCAACGTGCCGGACTCCCACCGGCGGTTGGTCTCCGTCCCCACGCGCCCCTCCCCACCCTGCGCCCGTCCGCCGAGGGTTGGCATTTGCCATGCGGATGTGCGTGCGGACCAGCACACCACAGTTGGTCGGCGAAGCGTCACCCCACCGTAGCAATTGGTACGAATGAAACCGGGTTTCCCGGGACGGTCCGAAACCGTCCCGGTTCAGCCCGAAAGGCGCACCGGCCGCTCGACCCGGACACCGGCCCGCTCCAGCCAGCCGCGCAGCGGCCCGTCCTGCCCGTCCTCGACGGCCATCGCCACCGCGGGGGCCAACTCGGCCCGGGGCGCGGCCGGGCAGAGCAGCACCGGTCCGTCCAGCCAGTCCAGGCCCGCGGTGGCCGTCCCGGCGTCCACCGCGGCGCAGCAGACGGTGGCCACCAGGTGCTCGACCAGCAGGTCGCGCCCGCTGCGCACGGGGGGCAGCGGGGGCGCGACCTCGGCGGCACGCGCCACCCGGCCGGCCAGTGCGGCGGCCAGTTCCTCGGCCTCGCCCGCGGCCAGCCGGGCCAGCAACTTGTCCAGGGCCGGGCCGGTGTGCGGGCGGTCGTCGCCCAGCGCGGCCTGCAGGGCGGCGGCCTGGGCGCGCCAGCCGCGGTCGACCACCCGCTGCGGGTAGTCCTCCCAGTCGAGCGGCTGCCAGCCGCCGGCCGGTTCCTCGTGCAGCAGTTCGGCGGCCAGCCGGGAGACCCGGGTGTCGACCAGGCCGGGCTCCTCCAGCAGGTCGCAGGCGGGGCGGTCACCGAGCCGGTGCTCGTAGTCGTCGGCGAGCCGGTCGCGGCGGGAGAGCTCGGTGAGCGCGGAGACCACGCCCGCGTTCAGGTGCGCGGGGTGCAGGCCGAGCCGCCAGGCGGGCAGCGCGACCCGGGTCAGCAGGCGGTCCCAGCCCGCGTAGGCCAGGCCGACCTGGGCCTGGGCTGCGATCCGCGGCCCGTAGTCGACGGCCCTGGCCCGCTCGGAGGCCCGGGCGGCCACGGCGTGCTCCAGTTCGGCGGAGTGCTCGCGGCAGGCGCCCAGCAGCCGCCGGTCGACCAGGCCGACCAGCGCGGCGGGGCCGCGGCGGCGCTCGCCCAGCGAGGCGTCCAGGGTGCGCACCCAGCGGCGTGCGGCGGCGATCTCCGGGTCGGCGGCCGCGGCGGTGCCGGCCACCACGGGGGCGAGCAGGGCGCGCAGCTCCCCGGCCCGCATCCACCACAGGAAGGGGGAGCCGATCACCAGCACCGGTGCGGCCGGGCCGCGGCCGCCGGGGCGGTGCGGTTCCTCCAGCCAGCTGTCGCAGTCGGGGGTGAGCGCGATCGCGGCGGGCGCCGGGACGTCCAGTCGCTCGGCGAGCTCCTCGATCAGCCGGTACAGCTCGGGGGCCTCGGTGCGGGCCAGCGCCACCGCGGGGGTGACCGGCGGCACCGCCCGGCGGTGCGCCCGGGCCACCAGGGCGGCCAGCGCCAGGGTCAGCGCGGCGACCGCGCAGACCGCCCAGCGGATGCCGTCCCAGAGCGGGGCGTCCGGCGACCCGGGGGCGCCTATGTGTCCGGTGAACCGCCCGGCCAGCAGCACCACCGCGCAGGCGGCGGGCAGCGCGGCGGCGGCCACGGCCCGTCCGCGCAGACGCAGGACGGCCTGGGCTCGTGCGCGTGCGGTGTCCACTGCAGTCATCGCCGCGGCACCCCCTTCGCAGCCGACTCGACTCGATCAATTCCGGTACGGGAAGCGGCGGATGCCGAACCCGGTGGTACGACTCGCGTGGCGCTCTCCTGCCAGTCTCGACGCCCCGGTGCGGGCGGGTGTTCCGGAACTCCGGCGATTCCACCCGTCCTGGTGACACCGCGGCGGGGCGCGCCACCGCTCCCAGCATCCCCCCGGCGCGCCGAGGGGACGAGCCGCGTCCGCGCCCGGACCCCCGCCCCGGCGCGATGCAGCGCACCCTAAGGCCCGCGCTCGCGCCCCGTCAGCAGGATGCCCGGGTCATCACCCGAAGGGCTGGTTTTCCGGGCGCCGGGCTGACCGCCGCGACCTCGGGAAACGCCGCGGGGCGCTGCGTCCGGACGGGTCGGTCCGGGCACAGCGCCCCGCGGGAGCGGTCTGCTACGGGTGCCGCTACTGCGCGGCCCTGGCCGCGATGTCGGTGCGGTGCTGGGCGCCCTTGAAGGAGATCGCCGCGACGCCCGCGTACGCCTTGGCCCGGGCCTCGGCGAGGTCCGCGCCGACGGCGGTGACGGACAGCACCCGGCCGCCCGCGGTCAGCACCTCGCCGTCCGGGCCGGGCGCCGTCCCGGCGTGCAGCACGAAGGCGGTGCCGTCGGCCTCCGCCGCGTCCAGGCCCTCGATCGGGTCGCCGGTGCGCGGGCTCGCCGGGTACCCCTCGGAGGCCATCACCACGGTGACCGCGGCCTCCTCGGACCAGCGCAGCGGCTCCAGCTCGCCGAGCGTGCCGTTGGCGGCGGCCAGCAGCACCCCGGCCAGCGGGGTGCGCAGCCGGGCCAGCACGACCTGGGTCTCCGGGTCGCCGAAGCGGGCGTTGAACTCGATCACCCGGGTGCCGCGCGAGGTCAGCGCCAGGCCCGCGTACAGCAGGCCGGAGAACGGGGTGCCGCGGTGGCGCAGCTCGTCCACGGTCGGCTGCAGGACGCTCTCCAGCACCTCCGCGACCAGGCCCTCGGGGGCCCAGGGCAGCGGCGAGTAGGCGCCCATGCCGCCGGTGTTGGGGCCCAGGTCGCCGTCCAACGCCCGCTTGAAGTCCTGCGCCGGGACGAGCGGGAGCACGGTGGTGCCGTCGGTGATCGCGAACAGCGACACCTCCGGGCCGTCCAGGTACTCCTCGATGACCACCCGGCCGCACGCCACGGCGTGCTCCAGCGCGGCGGCCCGGTCCTCGGTCACCACGACGCCCTTGCCCGCGGCCAGGCCGTCGTCCTTCACCACGTACGGGGCGCCGAACGCGTCCAGCGCCTCGGCGGCCTCCTGCTCGGTGGTGCAGACGTAGGAGCGGGCGGTCGGGACGCCGGCCGCGGCCATCACGTCCTTGGCGAACGCCTTGGAGCCCTCCAGCTGGGCGGCCTCCCTGCCGGGGCCGAACACCGGGATGCCGGCCGCCCGCAGCGGCTCGGCGACGCCGGCCACCAGCGGGGCCTCCGGGCCGACCACCACCAGGTCGGCGCCCAGCTCCTGGGCGAGCGCGGTGACCGCGGCGCCGTCCAGCTGGTCGACCGGGTGCAGGGTGGCCACCCGCGCGATCCCGGCGTTGCCCGGGGCGCAGTGCAGCTCGCTGACGGCGGGATCTTGGGACAGTGAGCGGCACAGGGCGTGTTCGCGGGCGCCGGTTCCGATGACGAGGACCTTCACGCCTGCCAAGCCTAGTCGGTGGCCGGTTCCGCACCGTCGGCGGCTCCGGCGGAAGCTCCGAACCGGGCGGCCCTCCCCCGGTCCGGATTCGTAGGAAGGCACAGGAGATCTCCCGAACAGCCGTGCCGTCACGCCGACGACCCCGGCCGCCCTCGCTCGGACGGGTGAAATCCGGCCACCCGCCGCAACCCTCCCACCTCGGCTTCCGGAGGTGAAATCACATAACGATCACTGCGGAAGCGCCCCCACGGTCAGCCATTTGGCGGTAAGAAGTGCTGTTGGACCAGGACCCGGCCGCACCGCCGGGCACGGCACCATGGGCGGCTGCGACCCGCGCTCGGCGCCACGGGTCCGCACCGCCGTGCCACGAACCACCAGTCCCACGGGCCGGCCGTCCGACCCCCCGGACGACCGTCCCCCGTACCGTTCAGTCCCGGTGCCCGCCGGGCCTCCGCAGTCACCCCGCCACAGGGAGCGCCACAGGTGAGCCAGCCGGAAATGCAGCCCGAGGAGAGCCCCTGGGGCAAGGAGGTCGCCGACGACGACCAGCCCGTCCCGGGCGTCGGCGGACGGACCCCGACCCGTCGCCGCGCCGACCTGAGCGCGCGTCAGTTCCCGCTCGGCGACTGGGGCGAGCCCGCCGAGCGCCTGGAGGAGCTCTACCGCTGGTCGGAGGAGCGGGCCGTCGAGGCGATCGACTGGTACCGCCGGGACCGGGTCTGGAAGCGCCGCTGGGCCCGCCTGCTGCGCTTCTCCGCCGCGGTCTTCACCGTCGGCGGCGTCACCGCCCCGCTGGCCTCCCTCACCGGCGAGCTCCCGCACGCCATGGAGTGGGGCTACACCGGCCTCGCCCTCGCCGCCGCCTCGCTGCTGGCCGACCGCGCCTTCGGACTCACCTCCGGCTGGATGCGCGACGTCTCCACCGCGCAGGCCCTGCAGCGGCGCCTGGAGGCCTTCCAGTTCGACTGGGCCTCCGAGTGCGTCCGCGAGGTCCTCGGCCCCACCGAGGGCACCGCGGGCGAGGCCGCCGAGCGCTGCCTCGGCGTGCTGCGCCGCTTCTGCGAGGACGTCTCCGACATGGTCCGCACCGAGACCTCCGAGTGGATGCTGGAGTTCCGGGCCGGCATGAGCCAGCTCCCCACCCAGGCCCCCGGCTCCTGGGGCGGCCGCAACGAGGGCGGCTCCGGCGCCCAGGTCCGCGTCCTGCCCCCGCCGGGCACCCGCCCCACCATGCCCCGCCAGCGCCCCCCGGAGGGCCCCCTGCGCTAGAGCGGCCAGGAGGCGGAGCCGGTGCCGCCCTCCGGTGCCGCCCCTCGCCTCTCGCCCATCGCCTCTCGCCTCTCGCCTCAGGCGAAGACGATCATCGAGCCCTGGGTGACGCTCCGGGTCGCCGCCGTGTAGAGCCCGGCCCAGGCGTGGCGCTCCCTCGCGTAGGGGTGGAAGTCGTCGATCGGGGGCCCGAAGGGCTGCTCCAGCTGGGTGGGGCCGAGCGGGCGGGTGGGCTGCGGGGGGTCGAGCGGGTCGATGCCCAACAGCGGTGCGACCGCCTGGAGTTCGCGCAGCAGCCCGTACGAGGACCCCAACGGCCCGCCCGCGGCCAGGAGTTCGTCGGCGACCAGCGGGACGTGGAAGTCGACCGGCAGGTACGCCCCGGCGTGGTCGAAGTGCCAGACCAGGTGCGACTGTTCGGCGGTGGCCTCGAACATCTCCAGCAGTTGCTCGTAGTCGCTGCCGAGCGCGTCCACCGGCGTCACCTCGAACCCGGTGAGCCCCAACAGGTAGGCGCGGCGCAGGAAGTGGAGCGAGTCGTAGTCGAACGCGGCTATCGCCTCGACGTCCCCGGAGAACCCCGGCACGTACGGGTGGACCGGGACGGGCGGCAGCCCGTGCTGGGCGAGCACCGCGTCGTAGCGGTCGAGGTCCTCGCGGAACGGGTTCTCGGGGCTGTGGGAGAGCACGTCCACGAGCGGGACGAGCCAGAGGTCGCAGGCCATGGGCCGGCTCATCCTCTCGGGTGGCGGGGCAACGGGCCCCAACCCTACCGGCCCGTGGCGGGCTCGCCGCTGCCCGGGCGGAACGGCCGGGCGAACCGTCCGGGCGGCACGAAGCGGGGCATCGGCACCCGGCCCAACCCGACGGCGGTGGACGCGGGCCGGGGACCGGTCGCGGGCGGCTGCGCCACCGTCGCGGCGGGCGGCGGGCCGACCGGTTCGCGCAGCAGCCGGAGCACGGCGACGTCCTCCAGGGACCGGCCGAGCCGCCGGGCGAGGAGCTCGACGGTGAACAGGTTGTAGTCGTTGACGACCCGGTGCGCGCCGTGCCGGTCGCGGGCCTCGATCCGGTCGACGAGTTCGCCGTGCCTGTCCCAGCAGACGCCGGCCAGGTCGTCGCCCGGGGCCCGCAGGTGCGGGGCGGCGAACATCCAGGACTGGATCCGCAGCCAGCCGAGGTAGTCGGCGATCCGGTCGTTGCACAGCACCGCGGCGGCCTCCTGCCAGAACCGCAGGTCGCAGCCGACCAGGACGTCGAGCTGCCCGGCCCGGGCGGCCCGGGCCGCGGCGTCGGCGCGGCGGCGCAGCGAGGGCAGCCGGGCCCGGTCGTAGCGGTGCTCGCCGCGGGCGCCCAGGTGGCGCAGCGCGTTGTCGGTGAGCAGGGTGCGGGCCTCGAAGATCTCCAGGAAGTCGTCCCAGGTGTACTCGGGGACGGTGTAGCCGCGGTGCGGTTCGCTGACCAGCAGCCCCTGGGCGGCGAGGTCGACCAGGGCCTCGCGGGCGGGGGTGGCGGAGACGCCGTAGATGTCGGCGATCTCCTTGACGGTGAAGTTGCGCCCGGCCGGGAGCCGCCCGGCCATCATCTCGTCGCGCAGGGCGTCGGCGATCTGCTCGCGCAGGCTGTTGCGCCGGATCAGGGCGCGCCCGCCCCCGGCTCCCGCAGCGGTCATGGCCGCCCCCTCTCCGTGCCGCACCCTCGTACGGCCGGGACCCGGCTCACAAAACGCGCACAGAGTACCCCGGAATGGTCAATCCGGACCAAGGGCGCGGAAAAATCCGTGCCCTTGCCGTCGGTTCCGTCCGCTCAGCGCTGCACGGGGGCGGGGATGCCGAGCAGCCGGTCCCGGTGGACCGGGAAGTCGGCCCGGCACTTGGCGACCTCGGCGGGGTCGAAGTCGACGGTGAGCACCTGCTCGTCCGGCCCGGCCTCGGCCAGCACCCGGCCCCAGGAGTCGACGACGATGCTGCGCCCGGCCTGCTCGACCCCGCCGTGGGTGCCCGCGGTGTTGCAGGCCAGCACCAGGGCCTGCTCCTCGACGGCCCGGGCCCGGGCCAGCAGGTTCCAGTGCTCGGCCCGGCGGGCGGGCCAGGCGGCCGGGACGACCAGCAGTTCGGCGCCGCCGTCCAGCAGCGCCCGGAACAGCTCGGGGAAGCGCAGGTCGTAGCAGGTGGCCAGGCCCAGCACGGCGAACCCGGCGTCCGCGGTGACGATCTCCTGCCCGGCGCCCATCGCGACGGCCTCGCCGCTGTCGAAGCCGAAGCGGTGGATCTTGCGGTAGGTGCGGACGAGCTCGCCGTCGGGGGCGAACAGCAGCGAGGTGTTGTAGATCGGACCGTCCGGGTCCCGTTCGACGATCGACCCGGCGTGCAGCCAGCAGCCCACCGCCTTCGCGGCGGCGGACATCGTCTCGGCGGTGGGGCCGTCCAGCGGTTCGGCACCGGTCGGCCAGGCGTCGTAGGCGAAGCCGCCGACCGGCCACAGCTCGGGCAGCACCACCAGGTCGGCGCCCTCCTGGGCGCGGACCAGCGCCGCGGCCCTGGCCCGTCGCTCGGCGGGCGGCTCGGCGTCCGACACGGCGAGTTGGATCAATGAAGCGCGCACAGTACCACCGTCCACGGCAAGAGTCCTACGATCGTCACCCGAAAGCGCTGCCCTGCTCTCACCCGGCAGCGTAACGTGCCGTATGCGCGTCCGTGCGAGGTCTCGGCAGCCCGGACGACGTGGGACGACGCAAGCCGACGGAGGGGCCGGAGATACCCGTGACGGACAAGCAGAGCGTGCAGGCGTACACCGACGCGTGGACGCAGTCGATCGAGTCGATATCCGAGCTGCTCGCCGCACTGCCGACCGACGCGTGGAACCGGGCCACCGAGTGCCCCGGCTGGTCGGTGCGGGACGTGGTCTCGCACATCATCGGCGTGGAGTCGGAGCTGCTCGGCGACCCGCGCCCGATCCACGCCCTCCCGCGCGACCTGCGGCACGTCACCGACGAGTTCACCCGGTACATGGAGCTGCCGGTCGACAAGCGCCGCTGCTGGACGCCGGTGGAGATCACCAGCGAGCTGGAGTACACGGTCATCCGGCGCTCCCGGGCGCTGCGCAACGCCAAGCACGAGCCGGAGGACCTGGTGCGCTTCCCCGGCGGCCCGCTGGCCCGGGACGTCCCGTACGCGACGCTGCTCCGGCTGCGGGCCTTCGACGTGTGGGTGCACGAGCAGGACCTGCGGCGCGCCCTGCAGACGCCGGGCAACCTGGACTCCCCGGCCGCGCTGGTCACCCGGGACTGGCTGATCGGGACGCTTCCCAAGCAGGTCGCCAAGGGGGCGGGCGCCCCGATCGGCAGCACGGTGGCCTTCGACGTCGCGGGCGCGCTGCCGTTCCACCGCACCGTGCGGATCGGCCCGGACGGCCGCGGGACCGTGGACGAGTCGGTGGTGCTGGCCCCCGAGGTGCGGCTGTCGATGGACTGGCAGACCTTCGTCCGGCTGTGCTGCGGCCGGGTCCGCCCGGAGACCGCGATCGTCAACGTGATCGGCGACCAGGAGCTCGGCGCCCGGGTGCTCGCCCACCTGGCGAGCACCCCCTGAACGCCCGCTGAGCGCGCCCCCGGGCCCCCGTCCGCTACCGGTCCGCTACCGGTCCAGCTTGCGGCGCAGCCGCAGGATCATCGTCGTCCCGAGCAGCAGCGGCACCAGCTGGAAGCAGAACGCCAGCTGGTAGGCGTGCGCGCCGTAGCCGTCGCTGCCCGGGTCGGCGAGCGCGTCCAGCAGGACGCCGATGCCGAGCAGGGTGATCATCGAGCCGATGAACCCGCCCATGTTGGCGATCCCGGAGGCGGTGCCCATCCGCTCGGCGGGGTTGTACGCACGGGCGTAGTCGAGGCCGATCAGCGAGGCCGGGCCGTTGCTGCCCATCACCAGCATCAGCACCACCAGCAGCCACAGCGGCGGGTGGCCGTGCGGCCAGGCCAGGGTGGCGGTCCAGCAGAGCGCGGTGACGGCGAGCACGGCGAAGGCGATCGGCAGCCGGGCGGCGGCCGACCGGGAGACCAGCCGGCCGAACAGCAGGCCGAAGGCCATCCCGCTGAGCACCAGCAGGCTGAGCAGGCCGCCCGCCCCGGCGTGGGACATGCCCTGCCCCTCGACCAGGTACGGCATCCCCCACAGCAGGCCGAACGCGGACGCCGGGAAGGCCGTGGTGAAGTGCACCCACATGCCGAGCCGGGTGCCGGGCTCGGACCAGGCAGCCCGGATCTGCTGCCCGACCGGCAGCCGCAGGCTCTCGTGCCGGATCGGCTGCGGCGCGCCGGGCGGGGCCTCCCTGAGCAGCACCAGCACGGCGACGAAGACCACCGCACCGGTCAGCGCGATCGCGCCGAAGGTGGTGCTCCACCCGGCGGTGTGCAGCGCCTGCGCGAGCACCACGGTGGTGAACAGGTTGCCGCCGGTGCCGACCAGGCCGGTGAGCTGGGCGACGAACGGGTTGCGGGCGGCCGGGAACCAGCGGGCGGCGACCCGCAGCACGCTGATGAAGGTCATCGCGTCGCCGCAGCCGAGCACCGCCCGGGAGGCCAGCGCGGGCGCGAACGCGGTGGAGAAGGCGAAGGCCAGCTGCCCGGCGCTCATCAGCGCCACGCCCAGCATCAGCACCCGGCGCGGGCCGATCCGGTCGACCAGCAGGCCGACCGGGACCTGCATCCCGGCGTACACCAGGACCTGCAGGATCGAGAAGGTGGACAGGGCCGAGGCGCCGATGCCGAACCGGGCGGCGGCGTCCATCCCGGCCACGCCGAGGCTGGTGCGGTGCACGACGGCGAGGACGTAGACGCTGACGCCGACCGTCCAGGCGAACCAGGCGGCCCGGCCGCCCGGCGGGTGGAAGACGGCGGCCGCCGGGGCGGCGACGGCGCCCGGGGCGTCGACGGGGGCGTCGGCCGGGCGGCGGGGAGCGGGGGCGGACAGGGACGGTGCGGTGCGGGCGGGGTCCACGCTCATAGTGGGACCAGGCTAGTCATCCCATGACCTGACCTTTGGGCCGGGGTCGACGGAACGTCCGGTTTCAACCGGTGAGCGTCCAGTTCACCGTCCGGGTCATGTACTGGTTGCGGAACGCCTCGTCGCGCACCCAGTCGGTGGTGTCCTGGACGGTCGCCGTGACGGTGTGCTTCCCGCCCGGCTCCAGCGCCAGCGTCCCGCTGTCCAGCCAGGTGCCGTCCGCGCTGCTGGCCTCCACCGGCTTCCCGTCCAGCGACCAGCTGACCCGCAGCTGCCGCGGGCCGGTCAGCGCCAGCGGCCGCACGTGCAGCTTGGGCCGCCCGTCGACCTGCCCGGGGGCCGGCTCGGGGTCGTCGGTCGGCTTCACCCGGCGGTACAGCTGCTCGACGATCGCCTCCCGGGAGGGCAGGTTGTACGTGCTGCCCAGGGTGCGCATCACCGAATCGGCGGTCGGCCGGTACAGGCCGTTGGCACTGCGGTACGCACCGACCGTCCCGCCGCCGTCCGGCGACTCGGCGCCCAGCCAGCGCCACCACTTGGTCCGCTCGCGCAGCATCTCCTCGGCGTCCACCGCGGACAGGTTCGGGTAGTCCGGGTCGTTCGGCGCCGAGTCGTACTCGTCGCCGAGGGTGCCGACGGTGTGCCCGATCTCGTGCTGGATGATCCGCCCGGCGTCCGGGCTGCCGCCCGCCAGGGTGGTCACGCCGGTGCCGCCCGCGCCGCCGTACTCGGTGGAGTTGGCCAGCGCGATCAGGTACTGCGGCCCGTCGCCCTGCCCGGCCCAGCGGGCGGTGGCCTGCTCGTCCGCGCACAGCAGGCGGGCGGTGCCCTCGCACCAGAAGTGCATCCCGAGCGGGGTGGCGGTGGACTTCCCGGCGCTCTCGGTCTCCGCGATGCCGGGCACCGGGGAGACCACGTCCACCCGCCGTATGTTGAAGAACCCCTGGTAGGTGCGGAACGGCTCGATCTCCAGCAGCGCCCGCCAGGCCCGGTCCGCCTGCTCGTGGAACAGCTGCTGCTGGGCCGCGGTGTAGCCGTCGCCGAGCAGCACCAGGGTGATCCGGTTGGACGCGTCGCCGGTCAGCCGCAGGTCGACCGAGGGCGCGCCGGGGGGCCGCAGGTCGGGGTGGGAGACCGGCGGCAGCGCCCGGTCCGGGCCGGGCGGCGGCCCTATCGCCGTCGAGGGCGCGGGCGAGGCCAGTTCCACCACGGCGGGCAGCACGGCGGCGGCCACCAGGAGCAGGGCGGCCGCAGAACGCATCACGGGGCCGGGAGCACCAGTCGGCATACGCGGGGGTCCTCGCTGCGACGGCCGCCCGGCCTGGCTGCGCGGGCGGCTTGGTCGCACACACGTACCCGTCGCGGCCCCGGCCCGGGCGGGGGCGGCGCGAAACTCCCTCGGGCGGCCCAATGCCGGACCCGGCCGGGTGATTTCCGCTAGGCCGCCGACGGAACCGCCAATTCCGCATGCCCGCAGCCGAGTTGGAAAGGCGAACGGCTCCCGTCCGGACGGGATACGCTGCCGGACGGGGGAACGACAGGGGGGGCGAGGCCGTGGAGACCCGACGGGAGAACGACCCGCGCGAGACGTTCGGCCGCGCACTGCGTGCGCACCGGCGGACCGCCCGGCTGACCCAGGAGGAGCTGGCCGCCAAGGCGGGGGTCGGCATCCGCACCCTGTCCGACCTCGAACGCGGCGTGGCCGGGCCGCGCCCCGCCACCGCCGCCCTGCTCTGCACCGCCCTCGGCCTCGGCCGCCCCGCCGCCGAGGGCTTCCACGCCCTGGCCGGCGCCAGCTGGCGCTCCGCCCGGCCCTGAGCCCGGCCCCGCACGCCCCGACCCTGCACGCACCGCACCGGCCCCGTACGCACCGGGCCCCGCTCCGGCGTGCTGCGGAGCGGGGCCCGGCGGGGTCCTGCGGGCGGGGCGGCGTCAGCCCCAGGTGATCAGGCGCTTCGGGTGCTCCAGGATCGCGGCGGTGTCCGCCAGCACCTTGGAGCCCAGCTCGCCGTCGACCAACCGGTGGTCGAAGGAGAGCGCCAGCGTGGTGACCTGGCGGGGCACCACCTTGCCCTTGTGCACCCACGGCAGCTCCCGGACCGCGCCGAAGGCCAGGATGGCGGCCTCGCCGGGGTTGAGGATCGGGGTGCCGGTGTCGACGCCGAACACGCCGACGTTGGTGATGGTGATGCTGCCGCCCGACATGTCCGCCGGGGAGGTCTTGCCCTGCCGCGCGGTCTCCACCAACTCGCCGAGGGCGATCGCCAGTTGGGAGAGGGTGCGGGAGCCCGCGTCCTTGATGTTCGGGACGATCAGGCCGCGCGGGGTGGCCGCGGCGATGCCGAGGTTGACCGCGCCCCGGATGACGATCTCCTGGGCCGCCTCGTCCCAGCTGGCGTTGATCTCCGGGTGCCGCTTGACGGCGGTGAGCAGCGCCTTGGCGACCAGCAGCAGCGGGCTGACCCGCACCCCGGCGCCGAGTTCGCCGCTCTCCTTGAGCCGGCGCACCAGCTTCATCGTCCGGGTCACGTCGACCTGGACGAACTCGGTGACGTGCGGCGCGGTGAACGCGGAGGCCACCATCGCCTGCGCGGTGGCCTTGCGCACGCCCTTCACCGGCACCCGGACGTCCCCGGCCGCGCTCGGCACCGGCAGCGCGGGCGCCGCCTCGGCCACCGGCTCCGCGGGGGCCGCCACCGGCTCGACGACCGCCTCGGCGGCGGTGCTCGCCGCGGCGTGCACGTCCTCGCGGGTGATCACGCCGTTGGGGCCGGTCGGCACCACGGCGCGCAGGTCGATCCCGAGGTCCTTGGCGAGCTTGCGCACCGGCGGCTTGGCCAGCGGGCGCTCCCCCTCCCCGGTCGGAACGGCCGGGGCGGCGGGCGCCGGAGCCGCCGGAGCGGCCGGAGCCACCGGAGCAGCGGGCGCCACCGGAGCGGCCGGGGCCACCGGGGCGGCGGCCGCGGCGGCCGTCCCGTTGGTGCGGCGGGCCCGGCGCTGCACCGAACCGGTGCGCGGCCCGTACCCGACCAGCACCTCGCGCCGCTCCGGCTCCGCCTCGGCGGCGGGCGCCTCGGCGGCGGCGGGCGCGGGCGCAGCAGCAGGGGCAGCAGCACCGGCCCCGGCGGGCGCCGCGCCCGCCACGGCCACCGCGATGATCGGCGTGCCGACGTCGACGGTGGCACCCGCCGGGAAGTGCAGCGCCTCGACCACGCCGGTGAACGGGATCGGCAGCTCGACGGCGGCCTTGGCGGTCTCCACCTCGCAGACCACCTGCCCGTCGGTGACGGTGTCGCCCGGCTTCACGTACCAGGTGAGGATCTCGGCCTCGGTGAGGCCCTCGCCCACGTCGGGCATCTTGAACTCGCGGAGCGAGTGAACGTCAGTGGTCATCCCGTCCCCCTGTTCAGAACGCGAGCGCGCGGTCGACGGCGTCGAGCACGCGGTCCAGGTCGGGGAGGTAGGTCTCCTCGACCCGCGACGGCGGGTACGGCGCGTGGTAGCCGCCGACCCGCAGGATCGGCGCCTCCAGGTGGTAGAAGCAGCGCTCGGTGAGCCGGGCGGCGAGCTCGGCGCCGAGGCCGAGGAAGACCGGGGCCTCGTGCACGACGATGCCGCGGCCGGTGCGCTTGACGGACTCCTCCAGGGTGGCGAAGTCGATCGGCGACAGCGAGCGCAGGTCGACCACCTCCAGCCGGCGGCCGTCCTCCTCGGCGGCCTGCGCGGCCTCCTGGCAGACCTTGACCATCGGGCCGTACGCGATCAGCGTGGCGTCGGTGCCGGGCCGGACGACGCGCGCCGAGTGCAGCGGCAGCATCGGGTCCTCGCCGACCTCGCCCTTGTCCCAGTAGCGGCGCTTGGGCTCCAGGAAGACCACCGGGTCGTCCGACTCGATGGCCTGGCGCAGCATCCAGTGCGCGTCGTGCGCGTTGGACGGGCTGACCACCCGCAGACCGGCGGTGTGCGCGAAGTACGCCTCGTGCGACTCGCTGTGGTGCTCGACCGCGCCGATGCCGCCGCCGAACGGGATGCGCACGGTGATCGGCATCTTGACGTGGCCGAGCGCCCGGGCGTGCATCTTGGCGAGCTGGGAGACGATCTGGTCGAAGGCCGGGTAGACGAAGCCGTCGAACTGGATCTCCACCACCGGGCGGTAGCCGCGCAGCGCGAGGCCGATCGCGGTGCCGACGATGCCGGACTCGGCGAGCGGGGTGTCGATCACCCGGTCGTCGCCGAAGTCCTTCTGCAGGCCGTCGGTGATCCGGAAGACGCCGCCGAGCTTGCCGATGTCCTCGCCCATCAGGACGGTCTTCGGGTCGCTCTCCAGCGACTTGCGCAGCGCCTCGTTGAGCGCCTTGGCGATGCTGAGCTGGCCGGCCATCAGTGGTGCTCCCCACCCTCGAAGGAGGCGGCGTACGCCTCGTACTCGGCGCGTTCCTCGTCGACCAGCGGGTGCGGCTCGCTGTAGGCGTGGTCGAAGATCAGGGTCGGGTCCGGGTCGGGCATCGAGCGGACGCCCTCCCGCACGCGCAGGCCCAGCTTCTCGCTCTCGGCCTCGACCTCGGCGAAGAACGCCTCGTCGGCGAGGCCCTCCTTCTCCAGGTGGGCCTTCAGCCGCAGAATCGGGTCCTTGGCCTTCCAGGCCTCGGTCTCCTCGCTCTGCCGGTAGCGGGTCGGGTCGTCGGAGGTGGTGTGCGCGCCCATCCGGTAGGTGAACGCCTCCACCAGGACCGGGCCCTGGCCGGTGCGGGCGTGGTCGAGCGCCCAGCGGGTGACCGCGAGGACGGCGAGGACGTCGTTGCCGTCGACCCGGACGCCGGGGAAGCCGAAGCCGGAGGCGCGGCGGTACAGCGGGATGCGGGTCTGCACCGTGGTGGGCTCGGAGATCGCCCACTGGTTGTTCTGGCAGAAGAACACCACCGGCGAGTTGTAGACCGAGGCGAAGGTGAAGGCCTCGTTGACGTCGCCCTGGCTGGAGGCGCCGTCACCGAAGTAGGCGATCACCGCGTCGTCCGCGCCGTCCTTGGTGATGCCCATCGCGTAGCCGGTCGCGTGCAGGGTCTGCGCGCCGATCACGATGGTGTAGAGGTGGAAGTTCTTCTCGTTCGGGTCCCAGCCGCCGTTGTTCACGCCGCGGAACATGCCGAGCAGGTTCAGCGGGTCGACGTCGCGGCACCAGGCCACGCCGTGCTCGCGGTAGGTGGGGAAGGCGTAGTCGCCGGGGCGCATCGCGCGCCCGGAGCCGACCTGGGCCGCCTCCTGGCCCAGCAGCGAGGCCCACAGGCCCAGTTCGCCCTGACGCTGGAGCGAGGTCGCCTCCGCGTCGAAGCGCCGCACCAGGACGAGGTCCCGGTAGAGCGAGCGCAGCTCCTCCGGCGTCACGGTCAGCGGGAACTCCGGGTGCTCGACCCGGTCGCCCTCGGGGGTCAGCAGCTGGACGAGCTCCGGCTCGGCGCCGACGCCGGCCCGGGCGGGGTCGGGGACGCCGGGGGCGGCCTTCTTGCGCGCCCTCGACGTGCTTTTGACGGTCACGTTCACTCCTCGGTCTGTCCGGCCCGCCCGGGGTCGCCGGTGGCCGGTCCGGATCGCCCTTCCGGCTCGTGCGCTTGGGTGTGCGCACCAGTGCGGGCGGGCGGTGTTCCCTTTCCGACGGCGTCCCTCACGAGAACGTTACCCAGCGACGCCCCCCGGCGCCTTTGCGCTAGGACGTCCTAGTTGTTGAACCGTGGATGTGGTGCGGCTCGGCCGTTCCGGTCAGGACACCAGCGCACGGTATCCGGGCACGGGCCGCTGCGATAGGGGGTAACCGGCATCGATTTGTGCGACGCTTTGCAAATGACGGATAACGGACATATCAGGGTCTTTCTCCTCGATGATCACGAAGTGGTCCGGCGCGGCGTGCACGACCTGCTCTCCATGGAGGGCGACATCGAGGTGGTGGGCGAGGCCGGGACGGCGGCCGAGGCGCTCAACCGCATCCCTGCGGTCCACCCGGACGTGGCGGTCCTCGACGTCCGGTTGCCCGACGGAAACGGCGTCGAGGTGTGCCGCGAGATCCGTTCCCAGGACCCCTCGGTGAAATGCCTGATGCTCACCTCCTTCTCCGACGACGAGGCGCTCTTCGACTCGATCATGGCCGGGGCCTCCGGATATGTCCTGAAAGCGATCCGCGGAACCGACCTGCTCTCCGCGGTGCGCGACGTCGCGGCCGGCAAGTCCCTGCTCGACCCGGTGGCCACCAGCCGGGTGCTGGCCCGGCTGCGCGACGGCGGCGAGAAGGAGGACGAGCGGATCGCGCAGTTGACGAAGCAGGAGCGCCGGATCCTCGACCTGATCGGCGAGGGGATGACCAACCGGCAGATCGGCAACGAGCTGCACCTGGCCGAGAAGACGGTGAAGAACTACGTCAGCAGCCTGCTCGCCAAGATGGGCATGGAGCGCCGCACCCAGGCCGCCGCCTACGTGGCCCGCCGCCAGGTCGACCAGCACCACTGAGCACGTTCGCACACGCTGTGTCAAGTCACCATCACGCCGAGTAATACGCTCGGTGCGTGACGGACGGACAGACCCTCTCCCTCGCGCCGGCCCGCCCGGACGCCACCGCTCCCCCCGTCGGAACCCTCAGTCCCCCGGTCGCGCACGCCGCCGTGGCCGGGGTCCTGCGCGCCTACCGCACCCCGCCGCCCACCGCGGTCACCGCGGTCGCGGAGGGCCTGCTCAACCGGGGCTACCGGGTCACCACCGGGGACGGCGACTACTTCCTCAAGTGCTACGTCGACCCGGCCACCGCCCACCGGTCCGCGATCACCACCCAGCACCGCGCCACCGCCGCGCTGGCCGCCCGCGGCCTGCCGGTGCCCGCCCCGCTCGCCAACGCGGACGGCAGCACCGTCACCGCGCACGGCGGACGGCTGTTCGCGCTCTACCCCTGGGTGGCCGGAAACCACCGGCACGGCACCGAACTCGACCCCGCCCGGTGCGGCGACCTCGGCACGCTGCTCGGCACCCTGCACGGCGCACTGGCCGAGGTCTGCGCCCCCCTGCGGCAACCCGCCGGGGTGCTCAGCGCCGAGGTCGAGGAGACCGCGCTGATCGTCGCCGAGCTCCGCGCCCTGGCCCGGGCCCACCGCCCCTACGACGCCTTCGACCGGCTCGCCGAACAGCACCTCGCCCAGCGCCTGGAGCTGCTCGCCGCCCACCGCCACCGCCGCCCGGGTCCGGCCGACGCCCCGCCCACCGGCTGGACCCACGGCGACTTCCACGGCCTGAACCTGCTGCACCGCGGCGACGCCGTCAGCGCCGTCCTGGACTGGGACAAGCTCGCCCCGCACCCGGTCGCCGAGGAGGCCGTCCGGGCCGCCACCCTGCTGTTCAACGACCGCACCACCGGCGTCCTCGACCTGCCCCGGGTCCGCCACTGGGCCCGCGCCTACCGCGCCACCGGCGCCGCGGACGCCGAACAGGTCGCCCGCGCCGTCCACCGGGTCTGGTGGGAGCGGCTGAACGACCTGTGGATGCTGCAGTGGCGCTACCAGCGCCGCGACCACCGCGCCGACCCGCTGTTCCCGGCCGCGGCCGAGCAGCTGACCTGGTGGTGCCAGGAGTACGAGCAGGTCATGGACGCCTTCGCGAACTGACCCGCCCGCAGCGGCTACCCGGGGATCGGCAGGTTCACCTTGCCCCCCGACCCGGTGGTGCTCGGCGCCGGGTTGGCGGTGCTCGACGTGCTCGCGTTGCCGGACGGGTTGGGGCTGTGGCTCGCGCTCCCCGACGCCGAACTGCTGGCCGAGGACGAGCGCGAGGCGCTGGCCGAGGCCGAGGCCGACGGGCTGGCCGGGCGGGAGGCGGTCGGCGGGGGCGTGCTGCCCGGCGTCTCCGGCTGGTGGCTGCTGCTCGGGGCGCGGGTCGGCGCCGCCGTGGTGGGCCGCTCGACCGGCTCGTCGGTGGTCGGGGCGGTGGCGGTCTGCACCGGCGCCGTCGGCTTCTGGTCCTTCGGTTCCTTCCCGCGGTCGTTGGCGGTCAGCGCCAGCGCCACCCCGATGGTGGCGGCGAGCACCAGCGCGACCGCGCCCAGCACCCAGCCCCACGGGTTGCGCCGGTGCGGCTTCCCGGGCTCCTCGCCGCCCCCGTTCCCGTCCTCCCCGCCGCCGCCCGCCCCGGGCACGGCCGGGTAGGGCTGCCCGGGCGTCCGGTACGCCGAGGTGACCTGGTACGGCAGCGCCTCGGTCGCGTCGGCACCGCCCGCCACCGGGTTCAGCGGCTCGGTGAGCGAGGCGGAGCCGACCGGCGGGGTCTGCTCCCAGGCCCCGGCCGCGGCGGCCGCCGCCAGGCCCGCGGCGCCCGCCGGGTAGCCCGCACCGGCCGCGCCGTGCATCTGCCGCAGCGCGTGCTGCACGTGGGCGCGGAACTCGTCGGCGCTCTGGAAGCGGTCGTCCGGGTTCTTCTCCAGCGCCCGCAGCACCAGCGCGTCCAGCTGCGGCGGCACCCGGTCGTTGACCCGGGACGGCGGCACCGGCGCGTCCTGGACGTGCTGGTAGACCACCGAGAGCGGCGTCTCGCCGACGAACGGCGGCCGCAGGGTGAGGAGTTCGTACAGCATGCAGCCGGCCGCGTACAGGTCGGAGCGGTGGTCGACGGCCTTGCCGAGGGCCTGCTCGGGCGACAGGTACTGCGGGGTGCCCATCACCATGCCGGTCTGCGTCATGGTGGTGGCGCCGCCGGCCAGCGCCCGGGCGATGCCGAAGTCCATCACCTTGACCGCGCCGGTGGTGGTGATGATGACGTTGGCGGGCTTGATGTCGCGGTGCACGATGCCGTGCCGGTGGCTGTAGGCCAGCGCCTCCAGCACCCCGGCGGTGATGATCAGCGCCTGGTCGACCGGCGGCGCCTCCTCGTCCACCAGCAGCTCGCGCACGGTGCGGCCCTCGACCAGCTCCATCACGATGTACGGGGTGGACTCCCCGCCGTGCTGCTCCTCGCCGGTGTCGTAGACCGCGACGATCGAGTGGTGGTTGAGCGCCGCGACGGCGTGCGCCTCGCGGGTGAAGCGCAGCCGGGCGGTGTCGTCCTCGGCGAGCTCCGAGCGCAGCAGCTTGACGGCGACGGTGCGGCCCAGCCGGATGTCCTGGGCGGCGAACACCTCGGCCATCCCGCCGCGGCCCAGCCGCCGGGTCAGCCGGTAGCGGCCGTCACCGACCGTGGGGAACGGAACCGAGCTGCCCCGTCCGGGAGTTCGGGGCCCGGCCGGGATGACCTCGGTGGGTCCGGTGGCCTCCTCGGGCCGCTCCGCGTCCCCGTCCCGGGCGTCCCCGCCCGGCACGTCCCGCCGCTGTTCCCCGCCGTCGTCCGGTCGTTCGCTCTGACCCATCGCTCCTCGCCCCGGGCACCCGCTCGGCGTGCGCTCGCCCTGTCGGTTCTTCCCCAGCACGCTACCGTCTCGCGCCCTCCGGCGTGGAACGGGAGCACGCGCGCGGGGGTGGGATCGGACACCGCGGGCCCGCGGGGGAAGCGGGTTCGAGTACCGTGTCGGGCGGGTGCGCCCGGGCGTCAGCTGTTCGCGCTGGCCAGCACGACGACCAGGATGATGAACCCCAGCAGCAGCACGCCCGCGATCACGCAGATGACGATCGCCGCCGTCGAGCAGCCGTTGCGCCCGCTCGCCGCCGGGGCCGGGTACGGCATCGGCGCCTGCGCCGGGAACGGCGCCGGGGTGGCCTGCGGGAACGGCTGCTGGAAGCCCTGCTGCGGGAACGGCGGCGGGGTCTGCGCGACCTGCGGGAACGGCGGCGGCGTCTGCGCCGCGTACGGCGGCGGGGTCGACGGGCCGGGCACCGGCTGGTACGGCTGCTGCACCGACGGCGGGCCCTGCGGACCGGGCACCGGCGGGAAGTTGGTCAGCGACGGCGCGGCGTGCACCGAGCGCGGGCCCTCGCCGATCACCAGCGGGGTGGACGCCTGCAGCGGCGTGTTGCCGCCGCCCTGCGCCCCCGCCAGGACCCGCTCCAGCTCCTCGCGCATCGCCTCCGCGGTCGGGAACCGGTGCGCCGGGTCCTTCCGCAGCGCCCGCTCCACCAGCGCGTCGATCGCCGGGGTGACCGCCCGGTTCAGCGTGGACGGCGCGGGCGGGGTCTCCTGCACGTGCTTGTACGCGATCGAGAACGCCGAGTCGCCGTCGAACGGCAGCTGCCCGCTGAGCAGTTCGAACAGCATGCAGCCGACCGAGTACAGGTCGGAACGGGCGTCCACGCTCTTGCCGAGCGCCTGCTCCGGCGAGAGGTACTGCGGGGTGCCGACCACCATGCCGGTCTGCGTCATCGAGGTGACGCCGGACTGCAGGGCCCGCGCGATGCCGAAGTCCATCACCTTGACGACGCCCTTGGTGGACACCATCACGTTGGCCGGCTTGATGTCGCGGTGCACCAACCCCTGGTCGTGCGAGGCCTCCAGGGCCGCCAGCACCGCACCGGTGATCTTCAGCGCCTGCTCGTTGGGCATCGCGCCGAGCGTGGTGACCTGCTCGTCCAGCACGTCCTTGAGCGAACGGCCCTCGACGAACTCCATCACGATGTACGGCGTGGTCGAGCCGTCCGGCGCGACGTCCTCGCCGGAGTCGAACACCGAGACGATGTTGGTGTGCTGGAGCCGCGCCACCGCCTGCGCCTCGCGCCGGAACCGCTCCTTGAACGAGGCCTCCCGGCCCAGTTCGGTGTGCAGCGTCTTCACCGCGACCTGACGGTCCAGCACCGTGTCGTAGGCGAGGTGGACGGAGGCCATGCCGCCCTGCCCGAGCAGCCGCTGCAGCACGTACCGGCCGTGCCCGAGCGAGTGCCCCTCGGTGGTGCCCTCTGTCATCGTCCCAGCTCCCCCTCGGCGCGCGGTACTACTCCGGACACCGGTCAGGGTAGCGGTTCGGGGCCGCGCCGAGACGCGGCCCCCACGAGGCCACCGTGGGTAGGGCTACAGGTACGGACCGGAGCGGATCCCGCGGCCCGGGCCCTCCTCGTGCTCGCCCTCCGCGCCCTGCAGGCCCGGGGGCAGCGCCCGCCGCATCTGCTCCAACTGGGCACGCGCCGCCATCTGCTGGGCGAACAGCGCGGTCTGGATGCCGTGGAACAGGCCCTCCAGCCAGCCCACCAACTGCGCCTGGGCGATCCGCAGTTCGGCCTCGGTCGGGATGGTGTCGTCGGCGAACGGCAGCGACAGCCGCTCCAGCTCCTCGACCAGCTCCGGGGCCAGGCCCAGTTCCAGCTCCTTGATCGAGCTGGCGTGGATGTCCTTCAACCGCGCCCGGCTCGCCTCGTCGAGGGGCGCCGCCCGCACCTCCTCCAGCAGCTGCTTGATCATGCTGCCGATCCGCATCACCTTCGCCGGCTGCTCGACCATCTCGGTCACCGGCAGCTCGCGCGGCTCGTCCTCCTCGCCGCCGCGCCCGAGCCCGCCGGCCGACGCGGTGCCCACCGCCATCCCGTCCGGTCCGACGATCAGCACCTTCGGACTGTCCTCCGCCCTCCCGCCCGCCGCGGCCTGCGACGCCGGGAAGGACTCTTGCTGCGACCGCTCGTTCATCGGGTTGGTCATAGCTCCTTCATATGCTTCGTCCACCACGATGGTCAACGAAGCTGACCCGCCGATCGTCCCGGACCGGACGGCCGGGCACGGCCTAGCGGCGGCGCAGCCGCAGCCCCACCAGGCCCAGGCCCAGGCCCATCAGCCCCAGACCGACGCCCAGCGGCAGCAGCCGGGCGGACGGGTCGCTCCGGTGGTGCAGCGACGGGAGCACCGGCACCACCGGGCCCGCGGCCAGCACCCCGCCCGCCGCGGCCGACTCCTCCGCGGGCGCGCCCGCCAGGTCGTCCGGTGCGGTGCCGACGCCCGGGTCCGCTCCCAGGGCCGCGCCCGGGTCGGTGTCCGCGTCCGGGCCGAGGGTCTCGCCCGTGCCCGTGCCCGTGTGCGTGCTCGGCGGGGCGGTGGCCGCGTCCCCCTCCTCCCCCGCGTCCGGCACCCCCGGCCGGCCGCCGTCCGGCCCGCCCGCCCCACCCGCTCCGGGCGTCCACGGCGTCCACGGCTCCGCGGGGAACATCGGCACCACCGGCTGCTGGTGCCGCCCGTGCCCGGGGCCCGTGGACGGCTGCGGCTCCCCGGCCGTACCGGAGGGCGCCGGGGGCGTCGGAGTGGGCGCGGGCGTAGGGGAAGGAGAGGGGGACGGGGACGGTTCCGGCGACTGCGCCGGCTGCGGCTCCTCCGACGGCCGCGCGGGCTGCGAGGGCTCGACCGGGGCGGACGGGAGCGGTGCGACGACCGGCGGGACGAGCGGCGAGGCGGCCGCCCGGGTGGCCGTGGCGGTCCCGGTGGCCGGGGCCGACGGCACCGCCGTCCCGGATATCGCGCCGCCCGGCGGACGCCCCGCGGCGGGCTCCGGACTGCCGGGCGCCGGACTGCCGGGCAGCGCGCCGCTCGGCAGCGGGCTCCCGGGCAGCGCGGTGACCCCCGCCGCGAGCCCCGCCACCTGCTGCCGGGCCGCGTCCAGCTGGGCCCGCGCCTGCTGCCGGGCCGCGTCCAGCTGCGCCTGCGCCTGCTGCCGGGCGGCGGCCGCCGGATCGGCGGCCAGGGCCGGAACGGCCAGCAGCAGCGGCACCGCCGCGCCGGTCAGCGCCGCCCAACGGCGCAGCGCGAGCGGACGGGCGACGGTGGCGCGGACCGGGGCGGCGGGCACGGAGCGGCGGCGAGCGAGCATGGAAAGCAGGTCCTCCCGACGGCCGCCGCAGGGGGATGCGGGCGGAGGCGGAACAGCTTGTGACCAGACTCACATACCATCGCGAACCAGGCATATCGGGCGCCCCGGCCTTGCTACCGCCGCTCCGCACCGCCACCGGGGAGCGGGGCGGGGACCGGGCCCCCGGGGCCTCCGGAGACCGCCGTCCGCCGGCCCGGCACTCGCGCCCCGACGACGCCGTCGGCCGTCGGCCGTCGGCCGTCGAGGCGGAGCAGGTCGAGGACCGACCGGGCAGCTGCACGGCCGCGAGCGCGACGCCGGCCCGGACGCCCCGCCACCCCGCCGGTCAGTCCTGCGGGCCGCCCGGGACCTCCAGCACGACCTTGCCGACCTGGTCCCCGTCCTCGACCACCCGGTGGGCCTCGGCCGCGTCGGTGATCGGCAGGACGCGGTCGACGACCGGACGGACCACGCCCGCCTCGACCAGCGGCCAGACGTGCTCCCGGACGGCCGCGACGATGGCGGCCTTCTCGCCGAGCGGGCGGCCGCGCAGGTTGGTGGCGACCAGCGCGGCGCGCTTGCCGAGCAGGGTGGAGAGGTTGACCTCGGCCTTGACGCCGCCCTGCAGGCCGATCACCACCAGGCGCCCGTTGACGGCCAGTGCGTCGACGTTCCGCTGCAGGTACTTGGCGCCGATGATGTCGAGGATCACGTCGGCCCCGCCGAGCGCGGCGACCTCCGCGACGAAGTCCTGCCGGTGGTAGTCGATCAGCAGGTCGGCGCCGAGCTCGGCGCAGCGGGCGAGCTTCTCGGGACTGCCCGCGGTGACCGCGACCCGGGCGCCGACGGCCTTGGCGAGCTGGATCGCCATGGTGCCGATGCCGCTGGCGCCGCCGTGCAGCAGGACGGTCTCGCCGGGGCGCAGGTGGGCGACCTGGAACACGTTGGACCACACCGTGCAGGCCACCTCGGGCAGCGCCGCCGCCTGCTGGGCGGTCAACCCCTTCGGCACCGGCAGCAGTTGACCGGCCGGGACGGCGACCTGCTGCGCGTACCCGCCGCCCGCGAGCAGCGCGCAGACCTCGTCGCCGACCGCCCAGCCGGCCACTCCGGGGCCGAGCGCGGTGATCCGGCCCGCGCACTCCAGGCCGGGGTACGGCGAACTGCCGGGCGGCGGGTCGTAGAAGCCCTGGCGCTGCAGCAGGTCGGCCCGGTTGACCGCGGTGGCGGCGACCTCGACCAGCACTTCGCCGGCCGCCGGGACGGGATCGGGGACCTCGGCCCAGACCAGCCGCTCGGGGCCGCCGGGCTCGGGAATCGTGATGGCTCGCATGGCCGCCACGCTACGCCCCCGTCCCCTTCGCACCCCGGCCCCCTCGCCGTCAACGGACAGTCCGTCAGGGTCGGCGGGGCCCCGGTGACAGGGTGGCGACACTCCGCCCCCACCGCCCCCCGGCGCCGTTCGGACCCCCCATCCTTGTGCCTGTGCCGAATTCCACGCCGCCCCACGACACGGGTGCCCGGCCGTCCCGCCTGACGCTCAACCGCTTCCGGGACACGGGCACCGACACCATCGACCCCACCCGGCGGATCGCCCTGCCGGCCCGGCGGACCCGCCCGCCGCTGCGCCAGGTCGCCCGCCGCCTGCTGCTGGCCCTGGGCGTGCTGGTGGCCACCACGCTGATCGTGTACGCGGACCACGCGGGCTACCACGACAACGCGGACTCCTCGGTCAGCCTGCTCGACTCGGCGTACTACGCCACCGTCACCCTCTCCACCACCGGGTACGGCGACATCACCCCGGTGAGCGACAGCGCGCGGCTGGTGAACATCTTCGTGATCACGCCGCTGCGCGTGCTCTTCCTGATCATCCTGGTCGGCACGACTCTCGAAGTGCTCACCGAACGCACCCGCCTGCAGTGGCGGATCGAACGCTGGAGGCAGACCGTGCGGGACCACACCGTCGTCATCGGCTACGGCACCAAGGGCCGCAGCGCCGTGGACACCCTGCTCGGGCAGGGCGTCCCGAAGGAGTCCATCGTGGTGGTCGACCCGCAGGCCAAGGCGATCGACCAGGCCACCCACGACGGGCTGGTCGGCGTGCTCGGCGACGCGACCCGGGCCGCGACCCTGCTCCGGGCCGAACTGCCGCGCGCCGCGCAGGTGGTGGTCGCCCCGGAGCGGGACGACACCGCCGCCCTGATCACGCTGACCGCCCGCCAGCTGAACAAGGGCGCCACCGTGGTCGCCGCCGTCCGCGAGGACGAGAACGCCCCGCTGCTGCGGCAGAGCGGCGCGGACGTGGTGGTCACCTCGTCCAGCTCCGCGGGCCGACTGCTCGGCATGTCGATGCTCAGCCCGAACGCGGGGTCGGTGATGGAGGACCTGCTGACCTACGGCAACGGCCTGGACGTCGCCGAACGCCCCGTCACCAAGGCCGAGGCCGGACGCAACCCGCGCGAGCTGGACGACCTGGTGGTGGCGGTGGTCCGCGGCCGCCGGGTGCTCAACTACACCGAGCCGGAGGCCGCCACCCTGCAGCTCACCGACCGCCTGATCGTCATCAAGCCGGGCACCCCGGTCGCCCACTGACGCCCGCCGACGCCTCGGTTCCACGTGGAACCGAGGCCGACGCGCTCCCGGACGCGTTCTCCCACCGCGTTCCCCCGCCGCGCTCCCCGGACGCGAGCGGTCCGGTTCCACGTGGAACATCCCGCCCGGGCCTCAGGACAGCGGCAGCGCCAGCACCTCGGCGCACTCCCCCGCCGCCAGGCCGCCGGGCGGGACGACCGCCAGCGCCTCGGCCCGGGCCAGGCCGCGCAGCATCGCCGGGCCGTCGTGCGGCAGCGGGGCCAGCCCGGCGGCGGTGCGGCGCACCGGGTGCAGCCGGGTGTCGGCCGGGTGGCCGGGCAGCGCGACGGCCAGCGGCTCGGCGGGTCCGGCGGCCGGGGCGGTGCGGCCGGACAGCGCGTGCAGCAGCGGCAGGGCCAGCGTGAGGGTGCCCGCCACCGCGGCCAGCGGGTTGCCGGGCAGGCCCACCAGGTGGCGTCCGCCCGGCAGCGCCGCCAGCAGCATCGGGTGCCCGGGCCGCACCGCCACCCCGTCCACCAGCGGGTGCCCGCCGGTCGCCTCCAGCGCGGCGTGCAGGAAGTCCACCGGCCCGGCGGCCGTCCCGCCGGTGGTCAGCACCAGGTCGGCGGGCGAGTGCCGGACGGCGTCCCGCAGCAGTCCGAAGTCGTCCCGGACGTGGCGGCTGCCCAGCAGTTCGGCCCCCGCCCCGGCCAGCCACGGCGGCAGCAGCGGGCCCAGCGCGTCCCGCACCCGCCCCGGCCCGGGCAGCCCGGACACCAGCAGCTCGTCGCCCAGCACCAGCAGCTCCACGGTCGGCCGCCGGTGCACCGCCAGCCGGTCGTGCCCGGCCGCGGCGGCCAGCCCGAGCACCGCCGGGGTCACCGGCAGCCCGGCGGGCAGCAGTTCCTCGCTCCGGCCGCACTCCTGGCCGCGCGGCCGGACGTCCTGGCCGGGCACCACCTCGCCGCGCAGCTGGGCGGTGCCGTCCGGGAGTTCGGTGCGCACGCCGTGCTCGCGCCGGAGCACCCCGGTGGCGCCGGGCGGTAGTTGGGCGCCGGTGGCGATCTCCACCGCCGCACCGTCCGCCAGCGGCGCGCAGTCCTGGCCCGCCAGCACCCGGCCGGACAGCCGCCACGGGCCCGGCCCGGCCACCGCCCAGCCGTCCATCGCCGAGGTGTCGAAGGCGGGCAGGTCGGTGAGCGCCACCAGCGGCTCGGCGAGCGTCCGCCCGGTCGCCGCCGCCAGCTCCACCCGCTCCACCGGCAGCGGGCGGGCCGCCGACCGCGCCGCCTGCCGGGCCGCCGGCCACGGGCACCCGCGCAACGTGGTCGCCCCGGAGGTCACCCTGACCTCCTCCGCCCGTTCCGCCGCCGCCCGGCTCACCGCCCGTCCGCCCCGTCCGCCCGGTCGGTCTCCGCGGCCCAGCGCCCGGCCAGCTCCGTCACCCTGGCGTTCGCCGCGGCCACCGCCGCCGCCCCGCCGCCGCCCGCGGCCGCCGCGTAGCCGACCAGGAACGCGGTGAGCGGCGCGGCCGGGCGCTCGACGCCGTGCGCGACCACCCGGGTCATGTCCAGCAGCCCGCGGACGTCCACGTCCAGCTCCACGCCCAGTTCGGCAGCGGCCGCGGCCATCCAGTCGTCCAGTGTGCGTTCCATGACGCCATGCTGCCCGATCCGGCCCCCGGCACGCCGCTTCCCCGGTGAGCACCGCGGTTCGTTTCGCTCACCGCCCGCCCCCGCCCGCCGTGAGACGCCCGCCCGCGGGCCCCGAGCGCTCAGTCGCCCGCCCGCTCGCGGGCCGCCGCCAGCTCGTCCCAGGTGTCGCAGTCGAAGGAGGCACCCGCCGGATCGGGCAGCCGGGCCAGGCGCAGACCGTCGAGGAGGCGGCGCAGCGGCCGCCCGGCCGGGTCGCCCAGCGCGGCGAGCGCGGCCCGCAGCGGGGCGGTGCGGTAGGCGGCGGCCAGGGGCTGGTCGCGGCCCGCGGCGTCGACCAGGAGGGCGCCGTCGCGGGCGGGGTCGTCGAGCGCGGCCAGCAGCCGCCGCACCGTCGCGGCGTCCAGGAACGGCAGGTCCGCGGCGAGCAGCAGGACCCGCGGCGCGGTCACCGCGGGCAGGGCGGCGGCCACCGCCGCGACCGGCCCGCCGCCCGGCGGGTCCTCGCGCAGCCAGCGCACCCCGCCCCGTTCGGTCGGCCGCTCGGGGCCGACCACCAGCACCGCCCGGGCGTCCGGGCAGGCCGCCAGCACCCGGTCCAGCAGCGGACGGCCGCCGACCGTCAGCGCCGGTTTGTCCGCCCCGCCGAGCCGGCGCCCCGCACCGCCGGCCGCCACCACCGCGTCGTACCCGCTCTCCGTCACCCCGGCAGTATCACCGCTCGCCGTCGCCGACCTCGGCCTCGACCGCCCCGTCCTCCGCGGTTTCCCCGTCCGGCCCGGTCGGCCCGGTCGGCTCGGTCGGGATCTCCCGGCGGGCGGTGTTCGCCGCCGCGCCGTGCTCCAGGATCGCCGGCAGGGTCAGACCGCCGTAGCGGGCGTTCACCGCGGCGACGAGCGCCTCCGGGTCGTCCGGGTGGTCGTGCAGCGCCTCGTCGAAGTCGCGCAGGTAGCCCGCGGTGAAGGCGAGCACCCGGTGCGCGGCGTCGTCCGCGCCGGGGGCGCGGTGCCCGGCGACGACCCGGTCCACGCCGAGGTCGGCGATCAGGCCGAGGTTGTGCGACCACTGGCCGCGGGCGTCGGGATCGGTGTCGGCCGTCCAGACGTGGGTGCCGTTGTAGACGAAGTCGCCCGCGACCACGGTGCGGATGCTCGGCAGGTGGACGACGGTGGAGCCCGCGCTGTCGCCCTGGCCGAGCTGCAGGACGCGGATCAGCTGGCCGTCGATCATCAGCGGCTGCGGGAGCAGCGGCGCGGGCAGCAGCGGCTGGTCCGGGACGTCGTCGCCGTAGACCGGCTTCCACTGAGCGACCTTCGCCGCCGCGGTCCGCCCGATGCCCTCGACCACCGAGGGCGCGGCCAGCAGGTGCGCGGTCGGGAAGAGCCGCAGCACCTCCTCGGCGCCGAAGTAGTGGTCGGGGTGCTGGTGGGTGACCACGATGGCGAGCAGGTCGCGGCCCTTGCCCGCGATCCACTCGGCGAGCTCCCGGCCCGCGCTGCGGGTCAGCTGGGCGTCGACCAGGATCGCCGTGCGCTCGCCCATGATCAGGCTGGAGGTGGCGAAGAACGCGCTCTCCGGGCCGGTGAAGACCTCGACCTGCAGCGGGCGGGGGGCCGGGGCGGCGCCCGTCGGGCGGCCGTGGGCGCTCTCGTCGGGCGGTGACGCGTTCACGGCTGCTCCCTGCTCGGTCCGGTGGTCGGTGCGGCGGGCCCGAGGGCGGTCCCGTACCGAACAGCCTGGCCGGAAGACCCGGGTGCCGCCGGGTGGGCACGCCCAGGAGGGTGATCACCGAGCGGGCGGGCGGCCCGGGGGCGTCGACTATTGTCGGTGCTCTCCTCGTACCTGGCAGTTCGGCACCCACCATTCCGGGAGAACTTGATGGACCGGCTCGACAACACCGTCCGTGACTACGCCTGGGGTTCGTCCACGGCGATCCCGGAGCTGCTCGGCCGCCCCGTCACCGGTGCGCCCCAGGCCGAGCTGTGGATGGGCGCCCACCCCGGCGCGCCGTCCCTGGTCGACCGCGGCGACGGGCCGGTCGCCCTCGACCGGGTGATCGCCGCGGACCCGGTCGGCGAGCTGGGCGCCGCGTCCGTGGAGCGGTTCGGGACGACGCTGCCGTTCCTGGCGAAGGTGCTCTCCGCGGCCCTGCCGCTCTCCCTGCAGGTCCACCCGACCCGCGAGCAGGCCCGGGCCGGGTACGCGGACGAGGAGGCCCGCGGCGTCCCGATCGACGCACCGCACCGCAACTACAAGGACGACAACCACAAGCCGGAGCTGATCTGCGCGCTCGACGAGGGGCTGGAGGGGCTGTGCGGCTTCCGCCCGCCCGCCGACGCGGCCGCGCTGATGGCCTCGCTCGGCGTCCCCGGGCTGGACCCGCTGATCGAGCTGCTGCGCACCAAGCCGGAGGCGGAGGCCCTGGCCGGGGCGCTCGCCGGGGCGCTCGGGCTGACCGACGCCGCGGGCCGGGAGACCGTGGACGCCGTCGCCCGCGCCGTCACCGCCGCCGCCCCGTCCGACCCGACCGGCGAGCTGGCCGGGTACGCGTTCGCCGCCGCCAAGTGGCCGGGCGACCCCGGGCTGGTCGCCGGACTGCTGCTCAACCACGTCCTGCTGCAGCCCGGCGAGGCGCTCTACCTCGGAGCCGGCCTGCCGCACGCCTACCTGCGCGGCACCGGCGTCGAGATCATGGCCAACTCCGACAACGTGCTGCGCTGCGGCTTCACCCCCAAGCACGTGGACGTTCCCGAGCTGCTCCGGGTGGTCGACTTCCGCAGCGGCCTCCCGGAGGTCCTGCGCCCCGAGCCCGCTGCGGACGGCGAGCGGCTCTACCCGGTGCCGATCGACGAGTTCCGGCTCTCCCGCTACGACCTCGCCGACCGCCCCGCCACCCTGCCCGGCGACGCCCCGCAGATCCTGCTGTGCACCGCCGGCACGGCCGAACTCGCCTCCGCAGGAGAGACCTTGACGCTCCGCCGGGGCGAGTCCGCGTTCCTCCCCGCCCGCGGCACCGCGACCGTCCTGACCGGCCCGGGGGCGACGGTCTTCCGCAGCACCGTCACGCTCCGCTAGAGCGGGTGGCGCGCCTGGTACGCCAGGCGCGCCGCCGCCGACTCGCCGACGGCGGACAGCAGTTCGTCCAGGGCGAGGAACCACGACCAGCGCTCGCCGCCGCCCGCCCGGGCCAGGGCGTCGACCAGCAGGTCCTCCAGCTCCGGCACCCGCCGGTCCTTCCACACCTTGTCGGCCAGGCTGACCAGCAGGTCCTCGGCGGTGGCGGCCGGGCCCCAGTCGGCGTGCCCGGCCGCGAACCGGGCCAGCCGGGGCGGCACGCCAGCGGCGAGCAGCAGGTCGCGTCCGGCCGGTTCGTGCGCCGAGCCCGGGCCGGACAGCTCGCCCCGGTGCACCGTCTTCCCGATGTCGTGGGTGGCTGCGCCGAACAGCACCGCGTCCCGGTCGAGGCCCAGCTCCGGGCAGCGCTCCGCGACCCAGTCGGCCAGCTGCCGGGCCACGTCGTGCACCAGCCGCAGGTGCGCCACCAGCCGCGGCGGCGCCGCCAACTCGCCCAGCAGCACCAGCACTTCGTCCGGCAGCGGGCACAGCTCCAGGTCCTCGTCCATGGCGGGCGACCCTACCCCACCCTCGGGGCGGCCCCGTTTAACCACTTGACCGTGCACGCTCCAGACGGCTGCACTGATCCGCAGCAGCGACGGCGACCCCGGGAAGGCAGCGGCAGTTGATCGACATCCGGCCCACCACCGAGCAGGACCACGAACTCTTCGTCGAGACCATGCACGCCGCGTTCGGCCTGTTCGTCGACCCGCCCGGCGAGGACGGCGGCGGCGTCTGGTGGTCGGCCTTCGAACCGGAGCGCGGCCTGCTCGCCCGCGACGCGGACGGCCGGCCGATCGGCACCGCCGGGGCGTACACCTTCGAACTGACCCTCCCCGGCGGGCGGATCGTCCCGGTCTCCGGGGTGACGGCCGTCGGCGTGCTGCCCTCGCACCGGCGGCAGGGCGTGCTCACCGCGATGATGCGCCGCCAACTCGCCGACCTGCGGGCCCGCGGCGAGGTGCTGTCCGTCCTGCTCGCCTCCGAGTCGGTGATCTACCGGCGCTTCGGCTACGGCCCCGCCACCTACACCCGGGCGCTGACCGTCCCCCGGCACAAGGCCGCCCTCACCCCGCCGCGCGCCGGGGCCGAGCCCGCCGGGACGGTCGAACTGCTGCACCGCGACAAGGCGGTGGAACTGCTGGAGCAGGTCTACGACCGCTACCGGCGCACCCGCCCCGGCTCGGTCTCCCGCCCCCACCGCTGGTGGGCCCGCGGCGCCGGCCAGCCCCCGGTCGCCCCCAAGCCCCGCTACGTCGCCCTGCACCGGGACGCCGACGGCGAGCCCGACGGGTACGCCAGCTACTCCGTCGCGGACGAGCGCAGCCTGGTCGTCGACGAGACGGTCGCCGTCACCGACGCCGGGTACACCGCCCTGGTCCGCTACCTGCTCGGCCACGACCTGGTCAAGGAGGTGGTGTTCCGGCACGTCCCGCCGGACAGCCCGCTGCCCTGGCAGCTCGCCGACTACAACGCCGCCCAGCCCGGCAAGCACACCGACTGGCTCTGGGCCCGGGTGCTGGACGTCCCGGGCGCGCTCACCGCCCGCGGCTGGAGCACCGACGGCACGCTCGTCCTCGACGTCGACGACCCGTTCCTCGGCGAGCACCACCGCCACCTGCTGACCGTCCGCGACGGCAGGGCCGAGTGCACCCCCACCGACCTCGCGCCCGACCTCTCCCTCGACGTCAGCGACCTCGGCTCGATCCTGCTCGGCGGCACCACCCCCAGCACCCTGGTCCGCGCCGGCCACCTGCACCCCCACCACGCCGACGTCCCCGCCCGCGCCGACGCCCTGTTCCGCTCCGACCGCGAACCGCACTGCCTGCACTGGTTCTGACCGGCACCGACGGCCGCGTCCGCCCTGCCGACGACCCGCCACCGGGCCCTGCGGGCGTAGCTCGACCGTCCAGGGCAGCCGCCTCTGGCCCGGGGCGGCGGGCCGAGGGTTCACCTCCCTCCGCCCGCCCCGTGGAAGCGGTCCGACGCCACACCCGCTGACGTCAGGTCACGTCCCTGGTCATGTCGACGAAGCGCGAGTAGTGGCCCTGGAAGGCCACGGTGATGGTCGCGGTCGGGCCGTTGCGGTGCTTGGCGACGATCAGGTCGGCCTCGCCCGCGCGCGGGGACTCCTTCTCGTAGGCGTCCTCGCGGTGCAGCAGGATGACCATGTCGGCGTCCTGCTCGATCGAGCCGGACTCGCGCAGGTCGGAGACCATCGGCTTCTTGTCGGTGCGCTGCTCGGGGCCGCGGTTCAGCTGGGAGAGCGCGATCACCGGGATCTCCAGCTCCTTCGCCAGCAGCTTGAGGTTCCGGGACATGTCCGAGACCTCCTGCTGCCGGCTCTCCGCCCGCCGCGACCCGCCGGACTGCATCAGCTGCAGGTAGTCGATGACCACCAGCCGCAGGTCGTTGCGCTGCTTGAGCCGTCGGCACTTGGCCCGGATCTCCATCATCGACAGGTTCGGCGAGTCGTCGATGTACAGCGGCGCCGCGCTGACCTCCGGCATCCGCCGGGCCACCCGCGTCCAGTCGTCGTCCGTCATGTTGCCCGACCGCATGTGGTGCAGCGCCACCCGCGCCTCCGCCGACAGCAGTCGCATGGCGATCTCGTTGCGCCCCATTTCGAGCGAGAAGATCACGCTCGGCAGGTTGTTGTGGATCGAGCACGCCCGCGCGAAGTCCAGCGCGAGCGTTGACTTGCCCATGGCCGGGCGGGCCGCGATGACGATCATCTGGCCGGGGTGGAGGCCGTTGGTGAGCTGGTCGAAGTCGGCGAAGCCGGTGGGGACGCCGGACATCTGGCCGGAGCGGGAGCCGATGGCCTCGATCTCGTCGAGGGCGCCCTCCATGATGTCGGCGAGGGGGGCGTAGTCCTCGTTGGTGCGCTGCTCGGTGACGGCGTAGATCTCGGCCTGGGCGGCGTTGACGATGTCGTCGACGTCGCCCTCGGCGGCGTAGCCCATGCCCGCGATGCGGGTGCCGGCCTCGACCAGACGGCGCAGGACGGCGCGCTCGTGGACGATCTCGGCGTAGTACTCGGCGTTGGCCGCGGTGGGGACGGAGTTGACCAGGGTGTGCAGGTAGGAGGCGCCGCCGACGCGGGCCAGCTCGCCGCGCTTGGTGAGTTCGCCGGCCACGGTGATCGGGTCGGCGGGCTCGCCGCGGGCGTAGAGGTCGAGGATCGCGCCGTGGATGAGTTCGTGGGCGGGGCGGTAGTAGTCGGCGGGCTTGAGCACCTCGACGACGTCCGCGATGGCGTCCTTGGAGAGCAGCATGCCGCCGAGCACGGACTGCTCGGCCGCGAGGTCCTGCGGGGGGACGCGTTCGAACCCCTCGCCGCCGAAGCCCCCGTCGCGCTCGCCGTCCCGGTCGCGGCGCTCGCCCTTGCCGGGGAAGCGGTCGCCGCCCTTGCCGCCGTCGCGCCGCTGGAAGCCGCCGGAACCGCCCGGGCCGCCGGACCCGGAGCCGCCGTCGCGCCCGGCCGGGCCGCCGGAGCGGCGGGTGACCGGCAGGCGGTCGCCCGGGACGTCGGGGAAGGCGTCCAGCGGGAAGGCGTCGTCGGAGGGCTGCCAGTCGTCCTCCGGCGGCGGCGGGGCGTCGTGGTCGTCGTACTGGGGGCCGGTCACGCGTGTTCCCCGATCAGCGAGCGTGCGAAGTTGGTACGGGCCGGGCCGGTGACGTACCGTCTGCGGCGCCTGTCCTTCTTACGGTACCGAGCCGACAGCACCCGCCCCGCGCGGGTCGCCCCTGAAGGGCCGCCGGTCCGGCCCGCGCCACGGTACGCGGGGCCGACGCGCCGGGTGATGTTATCCACAGGGGGTGTGGATAACCGCTCCGAGACTGTGGAGAACCCCGCCAAAGCTGTGCACAACCCTGTGGATAACCATCCTATCGGCCCGATGTCAACCCGCTGACCTGCGACTACTCCCCACTTAGCCTGTGCATGAGAAATTCTTCACACGGCCGGAGCCCGCGCCGAAGAGGTGTTCGACACATCCGCCGTCCACAGCCCGGGTAAGAGTCCAAATACCTCTGTACCCATTACCTGTGGATGAGTAGGCTGACTCCATGCCCGCCAGATCCCCCGCCGCCGCCGAGCGCCGCCGCCACGACCGGGAGATCCTCGCCCTGGCCGTCCCGGCCTTCGGCGCCCTGGTCGCCGAGCCGCTGTTCCTGATGGCCGACTCGGCGATCGTCGGGCACCTCGGCACCGCCCAGCTCGCCGGCCTCGGCGTCGCCTCCGCCGCGCTCACCACCGTCGTCGGCGTGTTCGCCTTCCTCGCGTACGCCACCACCGCCGCGGTGGCCCGCCGGATCGGGGCGGGCGACCGGCGGGCGGCCGTGCAGCAGGGCGTCGACGGGATCTGGCTGGCGCTGCTGCTCTCGGTCGGCGTGGTGGCGCTGACCCTGCTGCTGGCCCCGCAGGCCGCCCGGCTGCTCGGTGCCTCCGCCACCGCCGCCCCGCACGCCGTCACCTACCTGCGGATCAGCGCGCTCGGCGTCCCCGCGATGCTGCTGGTGCTGGCCGCCACCGGCGTGCTGCGCGGCTTCCAGGACACCCGCACCCCGCTGCTGGTGGCGGTCGGCGGCTTCACCGCCAACCTGCTGCTCAACCTGGGCCTGGTGTACGGCGCGGGCCTGGGCGTGGCGGGCTCCGCCTGGGGCACCGTGATCGCCCAGAACGCGATGGCCGCGGTGTACGTCGCGGTGGTGGTCCGCGGCGCCCGCCGGGAGGGCGCGACCCTGCGGCCGGACGCCCCCGGCATCCGCGCCTCGGCCCGGGCCGGCGGCCCGCTGCTGGTGCGCACCCTGAGCCTGCGCGCGGTGCTGCTGCTGGCCACCGCGGTGGCCGCCCACCTGGGCGACGCCGAGGTGGCGGCCCACCAGATCACCATGACCGTCTGGTCCTTCGTCGCCTTCGCGCTGGACGCGGTGGCGATCGCCGGGCAGGCCATCATCGGCCGCTACCTGGGCGCGGGCGACCTGCCGGGCACCCGGGCGGCCACCCGGCGGATGGTCGAGTGGGGCCTGGGCGCGGGCGTGCTGTTCGGGCTGCTGATGGTGCTGGGCCGACCGCTGTACGTCCCGCTGTTCAGCTCCGACCCGGCCGTGCAGCACCAGCTGTCCGCGGCGCTGCTGCTGGCCGCGCTGACCCAGCCGGTGGGCGGGCTGGTGTTCGTGCTGGACGGCGTGCTGATGGGCGCGGGCGACGGCCGCTACCTGGCCTGGGCGATGCTGGCCACCCTGCTGGTCTTCGTCCCGGCGGCGCTGGCGGTGCCCGCGCTGGGCCTGGGGCTGGCCGGGCTGTGGTGGGCGATGAACCTGTTCATGCTGACCCGGGCCGGGTTCCTGGCCGGCCGGGTGCGCACCGGCCACTGGATGGTCACCGGCGCCGTCCGGTCATGAACCGCGGGGAACGGCCGGAGGGCCGGACCCCGCGCACGGGGTCCGGCCCTCCGGACTGCGTTACTGCTGCGCTCAGGCGGCGACGACGTTGACGTCGAGGTTGGCCTGGACGTCGGCGTGCAGCTTGACCGAGACCTTGTGGCTGCCCACGGTCTTGATCGGCGAGGCGATCGCGACGGCGCGCTTGTCCACGGCCGGGCCGCTGGCGGCCTTGATGGCCTCCACGACGTCGGCCTGGGTCACCGAGCCGAACAGGCGGCCGGCCTCGCCGGAGCGGACGGCCAGCTTGACCTGGAGACCCTCCAGCTTGGCCTTGACCTCGTTGGCCGCCTCCAGGGTCTGGATGGCGTGGATCTTCCGGGCGCGACGGATGGCGTCGACGTCCTTCTGACCGCCCTTGGTCCAGCGGATGGCGAAGCCGCGCGGGACCAGGAAGTTGCGGGCGTAGCCGTCCTTGACCTCGACGACCTCACCGGCGCTGCCGAGGCCGGGAACCTCGTGAGTGAGGATGATCTTCATTCTTCGGTCACCCTCTCTTAGCGCGTGGTGGAGGTGTAGGGCAGCAGCGCCATCTCACGGCTGTTCTTCACGGCCGTGGCGACGTCACGCTGGTGCTGGGTGCAGTTGCCGGTGACCCGGCGGGCACGGATCTTGCCGCGGTCGGAGATGAACTTCCGCAGCAGGTTCGTGTCCTTGTAGTCCACGTACGTGGCCTTGTCCTTGCAGAAGACGCAAACCTTCTTCTTCGGCTTGCGAGCAGGCGGCTTCGCCATTGTGTGCTCCGTTAGGTACGAGATCTGTCAGCATCGGCGGGCCCGCGGGGGCCCGGCCGTGCACCGCTTAGAACGGGGGCTCTTCCGAGTAGCCGCCGCCGGAGTTTCCACCCCAGCCGCCGCCCTGGTTGGACGAGGGGGCGCTGGACGCCCACGGGTCGTCGGACGGACCCTGGTTGCCGCCGCCGGAGTTTCCACCCCAGCCGCCGCCGCCCTGGTTGCCGCCGCCGAAGCCGCCGCCACCCTGCTGGCCGCCGCCGAAGCCGCCGCCACCGCCCGGACCGCCGGTCCGGTTGGCGCGGGTGACCTTGGCGGTCGCCGAGCGCAGGCTCGGGCCGACCTCATCGACCTCGACCTCGAAGACCGTCCGCTTCTCGCCCTCCTTGGTCTCGTAAGACCGCTGGCGCAGTCGGCCCTGCACGATCACGCGCATGCCGCGCTGCAGCGACTCGGCCACGTTCTCCGCCGGCTGGCGCCAGACGTTGCACGTGAGGAAGAGGCTCTCGCCGTCCTTCCACTCGTTGGTCTGGCGGTCGAAGGTGCGCGGGGTGGACGCGATACGGAACTTGGCCACCGCGGCACCCGACGGGGTGAAGCGCAGCTCGGGGTCGTCGACGAGGTTGCCGACGAGGGTGATGACGGTCTCGCCTGCCATGTGGTGATGACCTCTCGGAAAGAAGTTCTGCGGTGCTCGTCAGCGGTGTTCCACGTGGAACACCGGACGTGAACCCTCCGGCGCGGACGCCGGGAGTGGGCTCAGTGGGTGTCCGGGCGCAGGACCTTGGTCCGCAGAACCGACTCGCTCAGGCTGAACTGGCGGTCGAGCTCCTTGACGACCTCGGGCGTGGCCTTGAGGTCGATGACCGAGTAGATGCCCTCGGACTGCTTGTTGATCTCGTACGCCAGGCGACGACGGCCCCAGGTGTCGACCTTCTCAACCTTGCCGCCGCTGGTGCGGACGACGTTGAGGAAGCTCTCGATCAGGGGGGAGACAGCGCGCTCCTCGACCGAGGGGTCGAGGATGACCATCACCTCGTAGTGACGCATGTGTAACCCACCTCCTTTGGACTCAACGGCCACGGCGTTTCCGTGGCAGGAGGGTTGTGCGCGTCGGCACCGGTGGTTGCGGGCATGCGGGCACGCCCCTACACCAGTGCAGAGGGGCCAGCCTACCGGGTGAGCCGACCGGCGGACAAAACAGTTGCCCGCTCGGGTTGTCATCTCGGTCACATCGGTCGCAACCTGGACAGAACGAACGTTCCCTCCCCCAGGAGGTGGGCCCCCATGGCACAGGCCGCACCCAGGCCGCAGCACCACCGGCCGCAGTTCACCCTCAACACCGACGGGCACCCGCACCCCCGGGAGAACGCGCTGGTCGGCGTGACCGTGCTGCTCGGCGCGATCGCCTTCGTCACCTCGTTCTTCCACAACCTGCACATCCTGACCTCGTGGACCGGCCTGATCGGCGTGATCACCGGCCTGACCGGACTGTTCGTCTCGGTGACCACCGCCGAGCGCTTCGCGGTCGTCATCGGCACCGGCGCCGCCGCGTTCGGCCTCTTCCTCGGGGTCGCGCACGGCGGCCTGTTCGGGGGCGTGTGGTGACCCCCGGGCGCGGCGGGGGGTGAACCTGCGGCCCGCCGCGCAACCTCCGATGCCCTCCCGGCGTAGTACCTGTACCAGCGGGTGCGTGCGGGGGGGCATCATCATGTCGGGTCGGTTCCCGGTCGAATCGGACCATTCGGGCGATAGGGTCACCATGGGTAGATCCGACGAGGAGGAGCACGCGGCATGAGCCTGCGACTGCGGACGATCACGCGCGAGGAGCACCTGGCTTTCATCGAGAGCCGGCCCTCGGCCAGCCACATGCAGGTGCCCTCCTGGGCGGACGTGAAGGCGGAGTGGCGCGCGGAGAGCCTGGGCTGGTTCGACGCCTCCGGCGCGATCGTCGGCGCCGGACTGGTCCTCTACCGCCAGCTGCCGAAGGTGAAGCGGTACCTGGCGTACCTGCCGGAGGGCCCGGTGATCGACTGGTTCGACCAGGACCTCGACCGCTGGCTCAAGCCGATGCTGGCGCACCTGAAGTCGCAGGGCGCGTTCTCGGTGAAGATGGGCCCGCCGGTGGTGGTCCGCCGCTGGGAGGCCAGCACCATCAAGGACGCCATCGCGGGCAAGCAGGCCAAGCGGCTGCGCGACGTCGACCCGGACTTCGCCGAGCCGCGCGCCCTGGAGACCGCCGAGCGGCTGCGCCGGTCCGGCTGGCTGCAGGGCGAGGACGGCGGCGCGGGCTTCGGCGACGTCCAGCCCCGGTACGTGTTCCAGGTGCCGCTGGGCGGCCGCTCGCTGGACGACGTGCAGCGCGGCTTCAACCAGCTGTGGCGGCGCAACATCAAGAAGGCCGAGAAGAGTGGCGTCGAGGTGGTCCAGGGCCGCTACGAGGACCTCGCGGTCTTCCACAAGCTGTACGTGGTCACCGCCGAGCGCGACCACTTCACGCCCCGGCCGCTCTCCTACTTCCAGCGGATGTGGCAGGCCCTCACCGCCGAGGACCCGAACCGGATGCGGCTCTACGTCGCCTACCACGAGGGCGAGCCGCTGGCCGCCACCACGATGCTGGTGGTCGGCGAGCACGTCTGGTACTCCTACGGCGCCTCCGCCAACCACAAGCGCGAGGTCAAGCCGTCCAACGCGATCCAGTGGCGGATGATCCGGGACTCCTACGCGCTCGGCGCGAGCGTCTACGACCTGCGCGGGATCAGCGACACCCTGGACGAGGACGACCACCTGTTCGGTCTGATCCAGTTCAAGGTCGGCACCGGCGGCCAGGCCGCGGAGTACCTCGGCGAGTGGGACTACCCGCTGAACAAGCTGCTGCACAAGGCGCTCGACCTCTACATGTCGCGTCGTTGAGCCACCTGAAGAACACCACGGGGAGAACGCCATGACCTTGACGATGTACGTGGACACCGGCCGCTGGCGGGCGCACCAGCGCGGGCTGCTGGCCGAGTTCGCCGGGCTGGTCCCGGTCGCCAAGGGCAACGGCTACGGCTTCGGCAACGTCCGGCTGGCCGCCGAGGCGGCCCGGCTGGGCGTCCCGATGCTGGCGGTCGGCAGCGCGGACGAGGCGGCCGCGGTGGCCGACGCCTTCCCCGGCGACCTGCTGGTGCTCACCCCCTACCGGCCCGGCGAGCCCGAGGTCGACCTGCCCGCCGGCCGGGTGGTGCGCACCGTCGCGCACGCCGAGGCGCTGGCCGCGCTGCCCGCCGGGACGCGGGTCGTGGTCGAGTGCATGACCTCGATGCGGCGGCACGGCGTCGCGGTCGGCGAGCTGTCCCGGCTGCCGGTGCGCCACCTGACCGTGGAGGGCTTCGCCCTGCACCTGCCGCTGGACCGGCCGGACGGCTCCGACCCGGTGGACGAGGTGGACCGGCTGGTCCGGGCGCTCGCCGAGGCCGGGCTGCCCACCGGCACCGTCTACCTCAGCCACCTGTCCGCCAAGGACGGCCTGCGGCTGGCCGAGCGGCACCCCGACACCGCGTTCCGCTCCCGGATCGGCACCCGGCTGTGGCTGGGCGAGGTGGAGGCGCTGTCCTCCCGGGCCGCCGTCCTGGACGTCACCCCGGTCGCCCGCGGCGAGCGCTACGGCTACCGGCAGCACAAGGCCCCCTCCGAGGGCCACCTGCTGGTGGTCGGCGGCGGCACCGCGCACGGCGTCGGCCTGGAGGCGCCCAAGTACGTGCACGGGGTGCTGCCGCGGGCCAAGGGGCTGGCCCGGGCCGGCCTGGCCACCGTCAACCGGACGCTCTCGCCGTACTCCTGGCAGGGCAAGCAGCTGTGGTTCGCCGAGCCGCCGCACATGCAGGTGTCGATCCTGTTCCTGCCCGGCGAGCTCAAGCCGCCCGCGATCGGCGACGAACTGGCGCTGACCGTCCGCCACACCACCACCCACTTCGACCGGGTGGTCGAGCAGTAGGGGCCCAAGCCCGCACGACGCAGGAGCCCGCACGACGCAGGAGCCCGCCCGCCGGACCACGGCGGGCGGGCTCCGGTGCGTCCGGGGCGCGGCGGTCGGCTACTTCGCGGCCTCCGGCCCGGGGCCGGACCCGACGCCCGGCTCGACCCGGACCTCCAGCTCCCGCTCCGGCTCCGGCTCCGGCTCCTTGCTCAGCCAGTCCCCCTCCGGGGCGTACGCCGCGTACGTCTCCTGCTCGCGCAGGGCGCGGGCGGAGCCGAGCACGAACCGGTCCGGGGCGCCGTCCAGCACGCCGCCCGAGGGGTCGTCGCTGCCGTCCCAGCGGACCGGGTCGCGGTCGGGCTGCAGGATGTCGCGGACCACCACGTAGCAGAGGTACAGGGTGCCGACCAGGTGCAGGGCGATGGCGAAGTGGTACCACTGCTGGTCGATGCCGTGGTGCTTGCCGTCGCCGTTGTAGGCCAGGTACGACCAGACGCCGAGGAAGTACAGCACCTCGCAGGCCTGCCAGACCAGGAAGTCGCGCCAGCGCGGCCGGGCCAGCGCGGCCAGCGGGATCAGCCAGAGCACGTACTGCGGCGAGTAGACCTTGTTGGTCAGGATGAACGCCGCCACCACCAGGAAGGCCAGCTGGGCGAAGCGCGGGCGGCGCGGGGCGCTGATCGCCAGCCAGCCGACCGCCAGGCAGCTGAGCACCAGCAGGACGGCGATCCAGGTGTTCAGGGTCTCCAGGGCCTTGCCCTCGCGGATGCCCTGCATCAGGATCAGCCAGAACGAGCCGTAGTCCTCCCGGCGGGTCTGGCTGAAGCTGTAGAAGGTCACCCAGCCCTTCCAGTTGGCCAGCATGATCGGCAGGTTGACCACCAGCCAGGCGCCGACCGCGCCGCCGAACGCCTGGCCGAGCTCCTTCCACTTGCCGGCCCGCAGGCAGAGCACCAGCAGCGGGCCCAGCAACAGCACCGGGTAGAGCTTGGCGGCGGTGGCCAGCCCGATGAAGACGCCCGCCCAGACCGGCTTGGAGTTCGACCAGTAGGCCATCGCCACCGCGGCCAGGGCGACCGCCAGCAGGTCCCAGTTGATGGTGGCGTTCAGCGCCAGGGCCGGGGCCAGGGCGAACAGCAGCGCGTCCCACGGGCGGCGGCGGTGGGTGCGGGAGGTGGCGACCACCGCGACCACGGCGCAGATCATCAGCATCCCGGCGTTGACCATCCAGAACCACTGCTCACGGCTCATCAGGTCGCCGCTGCGGGTGGTGAGCCAGGCCGCGACCTGCATGAACAGGCCGGTCAGCACCGGGTACTCCAGGTACTGCATGTCCGGCGAGCCCTGCGGGATCGGGTCCAGGTACGGGTGCAGCCCGTCGGCGAAGCCGCGGCCGGAGAACAGGTGCGGGATGTCGCTGTAACAGGCCTTCGTGTACTGGGTGGTGGCGCCGTGGAACCAGCCGTCGGTGTAGCACGGGGCCTTCTGGAACAGGCCCAGCACGTAGACCGCGATGACCGCCAGCGCGAGGAACTTGGCCGGCGTCCACCAGGAGACCCCCAGCAGTGCCCGGCGCCCGGGCGGGCCGCCGAACAGCTCGCTGCCCGCCTCCGCGACCGGGTCCTCGTCCGCGGGCACCACCACGGTGTTGGGCAGCGGACCGTCGGCCTGCGCGGGGCCGGGCGGCGAGGTCTCGTCACGAAGGCTGGAGGTCATGGCGCACATACTGCCGCACCGCTGTGCGCAATCGAAGAGGGGCACGGGATCGCCCTCGCGATCCGTGCCCCTCTGCGGTGTTTGCGCCGGGATGCGGCGGCTACTGCGTGGTGGTGCCGGCGGTGGTGCCGCCGTTCTTGCCGCCGCCACCGGTCGTGCCGCCCGTCGTGCCGCCGGTCGTGCCGCCGTTCGTCCCGCCGTTCGTCCCCGAGCTCGGGCTGGAGGTCGGGCACAGGCTCGGGATCAGGCAGCTCGGCGGGGGCGAGGTCGGCGAGGTCGGACGTCCGGTCGGCTTGCCGCTCTGGCGGTCGGACGGGGACGGCGACGGGTCGGGCGTCTCGCTCGGCACCTGCTCGGTCGGCGGGGCCGTGGGCGACTCGGAGCTGGAGGCCGAGGCCGAGGGCGAGGCGGTGGCCGGGGCCCCGGAGGAGTCGACCTCCTCGCCCCAGGTGCCGGACGGGGGCGTGAAGTTGCGCGGGTTGCCCGGGCCGACCATCTTCATGTAGCGGGTGAAGATGTCCGCCGGGTAGTCACCGCCGTGCACCTCCTTCTTGCCGCCGGTGCCCTCCAGGGTGAGCGGCTCCTTCTTCTCCTTGTCGTTCACGTCGTCGCGCCACATGCCGACCGCGGTGGACAGGCTCGGCGTGTAGCCGACGAACCAGGCCGAGACGCTGTGGTCGGTGGTGCCGGTCTTGCCGGCCACCGGGAAGCCCAGCTCGGCGGTCTTGCTGCCGGTGCCGTTCTTCGCCGCGTTCTGCAGCACGTCGGTGATGGTGTCGGCGACCAGCGGGTCCAGCGCCGTCCTCGGCGTCGGCTTGGTGAACTGCGTCAGCTCCTTGCCGCGGAACTTCACCGAGGTCACCGAGTACGGGTCGAGCTGCTGGCCGTGCGCCGCGAACACCGAGTAGGCCGAGGCCATCCGGATCGAGCTCGGCGTCGAGGTGCCCAGCGGCAGGGTCAGCGTGTTGGCCCCCGCCAGGGTCTCCTTGCGCAGCCCGAGGTTCTCCGCCATCGCGACGACCTTGTCGCCGCCGACGTCCTGGCCCAGCTGCACGAACGGCACGTTGTACGACCACTGCATGGCCGTCCGCAGCGTCACGTACCCCTTGTTGCCGGGGTCGCTGTTCTTCTGGCGGTAGGGCTGGCCGTCGTCGCCGATCGCCTTGCTGCCGTCGGCGCGGTAGATCTGCGCCATGTCGTCGGCCAGGTAGCGGGAGTCCGGGTTGATCTTGGCCGGCTTGCCGTCCGGGCCGTTCTTGGTGAGGACGCCGTTCTCCATCGCGGCGGCCAGCACGAAGGGCTTGAAGGTCGAGCCGACCAGGACCGAGCCGTCCGCGTTGTTGCTGTAGTGGCCGTTCTCCGCGCCCGGGCCGCCGTAGACGGCCACGATCGCCCCGTCGCCCGGCAGCACCGAGGCGGCACCGACCTGGACGTTCTTGTCCTTGTCCCGGTCCGGCTTCAGGGTGGCCGCCGAGAAGTCGTCCACGGCCTTCTTCAGGGCGTCGACCTTGTCCTTCTGGAAGGTGGTGTGGATCTCGTAGCCGCCGCGGTCCAGGGCCGCCGGGGTGATGCTCGGGTCCTTGACGCTGACGTACTGCTTGGCCATCTGGACCAGGTAGGTGGTCTCGCCGGTGGTCTTGGTGACCTTCTGCGCGTCGACCGGCTCGGGGAAGTCCTTGCACTTGGCCCGGTCCTCGGCGGACAGCACCTTGGTGGTGACCATCCGGTCCAGGATCCAGTTCCAGCGGTCCACCATGCGGTCGTGGTTGGCCTTGCTCAGGCTCGGGTCGTACAGGCCCGCGCCCTTCAGCAGGCCCGCCAGCATGGCGCCCTGGCAGACGTCGACCTTGCTGGCGTCGACGCCGTAGTACGCCTGCGCGGCCGCCTGGATGCCGGTCGCGCCGCGGCCGAACCAGCTGGTGTTCAGGTAGCCCTCGAGGATCTGGTCCTTGGTCTTCTCACCGTTGACCTTCAGGGTGATGAAGAACTCCTTGGCCTTCCGGGAGAGCGTCTGGTCCTGCGAGAGGTAGACGTTCTTCACGTACTGCTGGGTGATGGTCGAACCGCCCTGGGTCTCGCCGCCGGTGGCCATCTTGTAGACGGCGCGGGCGATGCCCTTGGGGTCGATGCCGGAGTCGGTGCGGAAGGTGGCGTTCTCCGCCGCGATGACCGCGTCCTGGGCGGGGCGGCTGATCTGCGAGAGCTCCACCAGCTGCTGGTTCTCGGTGCCGGTGCGGGCCATCTCGCTGCCGTCGGCCCAGTAGTAGACGTTGCTCTGGATCTCCAGCGGGGTCTTCTCGTTCGGCACCTGGACCATCGCGTAGGCGAGGCCGACCGCGGCCACGCTGCCGCCGAAGAAGACCAGGAACAGGCTCAGCACCTGCTTCCAGGACGGCATCCAGCGCCGGAAGCCCTGCTTGCCGTACCGCGGGTAGTCGATCAGCCGCTTCTTGCCCGGCTTGCCGTTGCGCCCGGCGGCGCGGCCGCCCTGCGGTCCGTCGCCGTTGCCGCCACCGCCACCGCCCTTGCGGGACTGCTTGCGCATCTCCGCCCGGGTCAGCCGGGGCTGCTCGGCGGTCTCCCGCGCGGCGCGCCGACCACCGGGGCCGCCCGGACCGCCCTGGCCCGGCACCTGCCCGGGACGACCGGCCCGGCCCAGACCGGGCTGCCCGCCGCCCGGAGCCCCCGGACGGCCCGGCCCGCCACGGCCGTACTCGGGTGCGCCCTCGACCGGGTTCCCGTACGCATACGGCCTTCCGGAGTCGGACCGCCGCGGAGGCGGCTGCTCGCCTCCGGGGTTGGCCGACCTGCGCCGGTGTTCGCTCATCTCTCCGCAGCTCCTCGGTCAGGGTGCACAGGCGAAAGAGTACGGCTCCCGAAAAACCACCTAATCGGACATTGGAAGCCAACCAGGACGAACTGACTGCGATTCATTACACGCCCGTTGCCCAGGGGCCTTGTGATCGCAGTTACGCGTGCCCCTCTTGCTCCATCCGTGACCCAGGGTTACTGTTGCCGATATATCGAGCCGATACATCGGCGCGACACATCGGTTCGGCATACACTGCCGAGCCGGGGCCCGCACCCGACGAGCAGGAACCCTCACGGAAGGAGGAAGGCGGTATGAGCCGACGCTCCGGCGTCCTCGAATTCGCCGTCCTCGGCCTGCTCCACGACGCGCCCATGCACGGGTACGAGCTGCGCAAGCGGCTCAACGTCCTGCTGGGCTCGTTCCGGGCCTTCTCGTACGGAACGCTCTACCCCTGCCTGAAGAGCCTGGTCGCCCAGGGCTTCCTGGTGGAGGACAACCCGGACGTCGAGTACGTCCCGGCCACCGCCCTCAACGGCAAGCGGTCGAAGATCGTCTACCGGCTCTCCCCGGAGGGCAAGGAGCGCTTCGAGGAGCTGCTCGCCGAATCCGGCCCGGAGGCGTGGGAGGACGAGCACTTCGGCGTCCGCTTCGCCTTCTTCGGCCAGACCGACCGGGCGGTCCGGATGCGCGTGCTCGAAGGCCGCCGCAGCCGGTTGGAGGAGCGGCTGGAGCGGATGCGCAGCTCCATCGCCCGCACCCGCGAACGCTTCGACGACTACACCCTCGAACTCCAGCGCCACGGCCTGGAGTCCGTGGAACGCGAGGTCCGCTGGCTCAACGAGCTGATCGAGACCGAGCGGGCCACCCGGACCGGACGCAACGCCGCGTCCCCCAGTACTTCGGACGGCCGTGGTCCGGCCGACGGGTCCTCCGACCCGCCCGGGCCACCGTACGACCGCCCGGGGCGCTCCTAGCGGAGCGCTGCACCACCGCGCCGGCCACGCCGCCCGCGGCGAGGCGCGGGCGCCCCGCGCGCCCGATCAGACAGTAAGAACAGATGTGGAACGAGGTTGCCGCCGCAGCACGGCGGACCTCATGAGATTCAGGGAGCAACCGGAATGGGTTCGGTTCGCGTAGCCATCGTCGGCGTGGGCAACTGCGCCGCCTCGCTGGTGCAGGGTGTCGAGTACTACAAGGACGCCGACCCGGCCGGTAAGGTCCCCGGCCTGATGCACGTCCAGTTCGGCGACTACCACGTCAAGGACGTCGACTTCGTCGCCGCGTTCGACGTGGACGCCAAGAAGGTCGGCTTCGACCTGGCCGACGCCATCGGCAACAGCGAGAACAACACCATCAAGATCTGCGACGTGCCGCCGACCGGCGTCACCGTGCAGCGCGGCCACACCCTCGACGGCCTCGGCAAGTACTACCGCGAGACCATCGAGGAGTCCGACGAGGCTCCGGTCGACGTCGTGCAGGTCCTCAAGGACCGCCAGGTCGACGTCCTGGTCTGCTACCTGCCGGTCGGCTCCGAGGACGCCGCCAAGTTCTACGCCCAGTGCGCCATCGACGCCAAGGTCGCCTTCGTGAACGCCCTCCCGGTGTTCATCGCCGGCACCAAGGAGTGGGCCGACAAGTTCACCGAGGCCGGTGTCCCGATCGTCGGCGACGACATCAAGTCGCAGGTCGGCGCCACCATCACGCACCGCGTGATGGCGAAGCTCTTCGAGGACCGCGGTGTCATCCTCGAGCGCACCATGCAGCTGAACGTCGGCGGCAACATGGACTTCAAGAACATGCTCGAGCGCGAGCGCCTGGAGTCCAAGAAGATCTCCAAGACCCAGGCGGTCACCTCCCAGATCCGCGACCGCGAGCTGGGCGCCAAGAACGTCCACATCGGCCCGTCCGACTACGTCGCGTGGCTCGACGACCGCAAGTGGGCGTACGTCCGCCTCGAGGGCCGCGCGTTCGGCGACGTCCCGCTGAACCTCGAGTACAAGCTCGAGGTCTGGGACTCCCCGAACTCGGCCGGTGTCATCATCGACGCCGTGCGCGCCGCGAAGATCGCCAAGGACCGCGGCATCGGCGGCCCGATCCTCTCCGCGTCCTCGTACTTCATGAAGTCCCCGCCGGTGCAGTACTTCGACGACGAGGCCAAGGAGAACGTCGAGAAGTTCATCCGCGGCGAGGTCGAGCGCTGAGCGCAGCGAAGCCTGCTCGCTGTTGGTGGGTGAGCGCTGAGCGCTGACCGAGTCGACGCCAGGTGTGGCCGGAGGGCCGTCCCGCTTCGTGCGGGGCGGCCCTCCGGTGCGTTCAGGACCAGGTCGCGGCCCAGGTGGCCGGGCCGACCACGCCGTCCACGGCGAGGCCGTGGCGCTGCTGGAAGGCCCGGCAGACCCGGGCGGAGGCGGGGCCGTACCAGCCGTCCGCGGTGATCGACCAGCCGCGGGCGGCCATCCGCCGCTGCCACATCAGCACGTCGTCCCCGTGCAGCATCGGGGTGCGCACCCGCAGGTAGCGGCCGGGCCAGCGCGGCGCCCCGGCGGCGGGGGCGGTCGCCTGGGCCGACGTCCGGGCCGCGGGGACGCCGCCGAGCGCCGGGTCGGCGGAGACGGTGCCCTCCGGGAAGGCCGGGACGCCGTAGCCGTACGGCGAGCCGGGGCCGCGCCGCGGGCGGGACTTGAGGTAGACGCCGTCGCCCTCGGCGGAGCCGCTGTCGTTGGTGTTGGCCTCCACCGTGCTGATGGTGTCGGCGTCGTAGGCGACGACGACGCCGGTGTGGGTGCCGCCGTCCGGGCCGAGGTAGAAGGGGCCGCCGAGGACGGGGTATTCGCTCCAGCGGCCGCGCTCGCGCCACCAGGCGACCGCGGTCAGGCAGGAGGCGGTCATCGGCCAGAGGGCGTCCATGCCGGCCCGGTGGGCGGCCCACGCCTCGAAGGTGGCGCACCAGGGCTGGCCGTCGGACCATTCCAGCCCGGGGGTCTCGGTGCTGTAGCGCTGGCGGTTGTTCCAGGTGCCGTCGGGGTCGCGGCCTTCGTGCTGGCCGACCTGTCCGAGCAGCAGGGCGGTGAACTCTTCTCGCATGGGAGCCTCCCGTTGTCCGAGGTGGTTCTTCCCTCCCGGAGTGGTCAACGACCTCGCGGCGGCGAGGTCATCGGTGGTGCGGGAGCACGCGGGGGGCGTCCGGCCGCCGGAAAGTCGGCGGATGTTCCACGTGAAACAGGGTCGGTCGCGTGGCACCCTTGGCGGGTGATCACCGAACGGGCCCCGCGGGAGGCCACCCCGCCCGCGCTGCTGCTCGGCCTGCTGCGCGGTCCCGGCTTCCGGCGGCTGCTGACGGTCCGGTTGCTCTCGCAGCTGTCGGACGGGGTGTTCCAGGCCTCGCTGGCCACCTACGCGCTCTTCTCCCCCGACAAGCAGTCCTCCCCCGCCGAGATCGCCGTCGCGCTGGCGGTGGTGATGCTGCCGTTCTCGGTGGTCGGGCCGTTCACGGGGGTGATGCTGGACCGCTGGCGGCGGCGGCAGGTGCTGCTGACGGGCAATCTGCTCCGCTGCGCGCTCTGCCTGCTGACCGCCCTGCTGCTGCTCGGCGGGCTGCCGCGCTGGGTGTTCTACGCGGCGGCGCTGGTGGTGATCGGGGTCAACCGGTTCATCCTGGCCGGGCTGTCGGCCGCACTGCCCCGGGTGGTGGCGGACCCGTCGGCGCTGGTCACCGCGAACGCGGTGTCGCCGACCCTGGGCACCGTCGCGGCGACGGTCGGCGGCTCCCTCGGCCTGGTGGGGGGCGCACTGGCCTCCGGCTCGACCGCCACCGCCCTGACCGTGGGGCTCTCCGCGCTGCTGTACCTGGTCGCCGCGCTGGCGGTGCGCCCGATCGCGCCGGACGAGCTGGGCCCCGACCTGCACCTCGAACTCCCGCCGCTGCGGCAGGCGTTGGCGACCGCCTGGCACGACCTGCGGGCCGGACTGCGGCACCTGCTGCGGGACTGCCGCCCGGCGGTGCGTGCGCTGGCCGCGGTGAGCCTGGCCCGGTTCTGCTACGGCGTGCTGACCGTGGTGGTGCTGATGCTGTGCCGCTACACCTTCAACCGGGCCGAGGACGTCGACGGCGGCCTGGCCACCCTGGGCCTGACGGTCGTGATGTCCGCGGTGGGCTTCTTCCTGGCGGCGGCGGCCAGCCCGTGGGCCACCCGCCGGTTCGGCCTGCACGGCTGGATGACGATCTGCCTGGCCGGGGCCGCGGTGTCCGTGCCGACCCTCGGCCTGACCTTCCGGGAGGCCCCGGTGATGGCGGCGGCGCTGCTGCTGGGCGTGGTCACCCAGGGCACCAAGATCTGCACCGACACCCTGGTGCAGGAGTCGGTGGAGGACGAGTACCGCGGCCGGGTGTTCGCGATCTACGACGTGCTGATGAACGTCTCGTACGTCGCCGCGGCCGCCGTCACCGCGCTGGTGCTGCCGCTGGACGGCCGCTCGGTGCCGGTGCTGCTGGCGCTGTCGGGGCTGTACGCGCTCGGGGCGGTGCTCTACTTCCGCGCGACCCGCCGTCCCTGACGGGGGGTCGGCCGCTAGGGTACGTGGGCGCACGGCAACCTAACCGCCGCAGGGGGGATCATCAGATGAGCACACCGCAGCCACCCGGGCCCTACGGACAGCCCACCCCGTACGGACCGCCCGGCCAGCAGCCGCCGCCCGCGTACGGCGGCCCCTCCGGCTACGCCCAGCCACCCGCGTACGGGCAGCAACCCCCCGCACCCGCCTACGGCCAGCAGCCCCCCGCGTACGGGCAGCAGCCCCCGTCCGGCTACGGCCAGCCGCCCGCGTACGGGCAGCAACCCCCGGCGCCCCCGTACGGCCAACAGCCGCCCGCGTACGGCCAACCGCCCGCCGGGGAGGGGCAGTTGCCCGCCTGGGGGCAGGAGCCGCCGCGGGCGCCGGTCAAGCCCGCCGGGCCGGTCACCGCCCGCACCGTGGTCCGCCGGGTGGCGCTCGGCGTGGTGCTGCTCGGCATCGCGGTCGGCGTCCTGTGGATCGTGTTCCTGGGCAGCGTCAACAAGGGACCGAACGTCGGGGACTGCCTGAGCGCCCAGCACAAGAAGGTGTCCTGCACCGCCTCGGACGCCAGGTGGAGGGTCGACTACCGCAAGAACGGCACCATCTCCCTGCTCAACTGCGCCAGCGAACGCCCGGGCACCACCCCCTACGACGGCCAGTACCGGTCGCGGAAGCACACCACCCGCTACCGGCTCTGCCTGAGCCCGGTGAACGCCGCGCCCGCGCCCGGCGCCACCGCGGGCAAGCACTGACCCACCGCGGGGCGGCGCCGGGCGGGCGTCAGTCCTGCGGCTGCTCCGCCCACCAGGCGCGGAGGGCGGCCACCGCCTCCTCGTGCTCCATCGGGCCGTTCTCCAGGCGCAGTTCGAGCAGGTGCTTGTAGGCCCGGCCGACCGCCGGTCCGGGGCGCAGGCCGAGCAGCTGCATGATCTCGTTGCCGTCCAGCGCGGGACGGATCGCGTCCAGCTCCTCCTTCGCCTGGAGCGCGGTGATCCGCTCCTCCAGCGAGTCGTAGGTGCGGGCCAGCGCGGCGGCCTTGCGCTTGTTGCGGGTGGTGCAGTCGGAGCGGGTCAGCTTGTGCAGCCTGGTCAGCAGCGGCCCGGCGTCGGTGACGTAGCGGCGCACCGCGGAGTCGGTCCACTCGCCGCCGCCGTAGCCGTGGAAGCGCAGGTGCAGCTCGACCAGCCGGGAGACCTCGCCGACCAGTTCGTTGGAGTACTTGAGCTCGCGCATCCGCTTGCGGGTCATCTTGGCGCCGACCACCTCGTGGTGGTGGAAGGAGACCCGGCCGTCCGACTCGAAGCGGCGGGTGCGCGGCTTGCCGATGTCGTGCAGCAGCGCGGCCAGCCGCAGCACCAGGTCGGGGCCCTCGGTCTCCAGCGCGATGGCCTGCTCCAGGACGGTCAGCGAGTGCTCGTAGACGTCCTTGTGCCGGTGGTGCTCGTCGCTCTCCAGGCGCAGCGCCGGGAGCTCGGGCAGCACGAAGTCGGCCAGGCCGGTGTCGACCAGCAGGCGCAGGCCCTTGACCGGGTGCTCGGCGAGCAGCAGCTTGTTCAGCTCGGCCTGGACGCGCTCGGCCGAGACGATGGTGATCCGCTCGGCCATCGCGGTCATCGCGGCGACCACCTCGGGCGCCGGGTCGAAGTCCAGCTGGGCGGCGAAGCGGGCGGCCCGCATCATCCGCAGCGGGTCGTCGGAGAAGGACTCCTCGGGGGTGGCGGGGGTGCGCAGCACCCGGGCCTCCAGGTCCTCCAGGCCGCGGTGCGGGTCGACGAAGCCGCGGCCGGGCAGGTCGACGGCCATCGCGTTGACGGTGAAGTCGCGGCGCACCAGGTCCTGCTCGATCGAGTCGCCGTAGCTGACCTCGGGCTTGCGCGAGGTGCGGTCGTACGCCTCGCTGCGGTAGGTGGTGATCTCGATCAGGAACGAGCCCTCGGGGGTGTCCTTGCGGGCTCCGACGGTGCCGAACGCGATGCCCACGTCCCAGACCGCGTCGGCCCAGCCCTTGACCAGCTTGAGGATCTGCTGCGGGCGGGCGTCGGTGGTGAAGTCGAGGTCGTTGCCGAGCCGGCCGAGCAGGGCGTCCCGGACCGACCCGCCGACCAGCGACAGCCGGTGGCCGGCCTCCTGGAAGCGGCGGGCGATCTCGTCGGCGACCGGGGAGACCCGCAGCAGTTCCTGCAGGCCGAGGGTCTGCGCCTCGGTCAGCCCCGGCAGGGCGACCCGGTCGGCGGAGCTGGAATGATTGGCGCTGGACGCATTGGCAGTGGACACGGCTCACAAGGGTACGTGCCCGGCCCGCTCCGCCGCCCTCCCGTTTCGCGCCGCCGGGCCGCCCCGGCAGCTCCCGGGCCGCGACACTGCGGGCCGGACGGCGTCGTTACCATGCCGGGTGGGCGCTCCTCGGCAGGGGCCCGCGCGGTCGGGGCGGCCGCGGCGGTGCGTGGAGTGATCGAGACGATCGGGAACGGCGAGGACGCGCGTGGACGAGCGGACCGGGCGGAACGCGGCAGTGACGGCGCGTCGCGGACGGTGGACGGGCCTGCTGGCCAGGGCCTCCGCCGCCCTGCTCGCGAGCGGGCTGGTCGGCGTCCTGTGCGCCGCCCCGGCGGCGGCCGGACCGGCCGCGACGGCCGACTACCCGGCCGTGGTGGAGATCGACGCCGTGGCGCCGAAGGTCGCGCACGAGAACGGGAACGTGACGATCACCGGCAAGGTCCTCAACTCCGGCCAGGCGACCCTCAAGGCGCCGACCGTGAAGGTCCGCAAGCCGCAGGCCCGGCCGATGAAGACCCGCAGCGAGATCGACCTGGCCGAGTCCCGCACCACCCCGAGCACCCTGGACGGCCTGTCCCTGGACCAGCCGACCAAGGCCGTCGGCGACCTGGCGCCCGGCCAGAGCGAGGACTTCACCCTGACCGTGCCGGTCTCCGCGCTGAGCGTCAGGGACACCGGCCCCTACGAGCTGGCGGTGGACGTCTGGGGCAGCACCGGCGGCGAGCAGCCCCACCCGCTGGGCATCGGCCGGACGTACCTGCCGTACCAGGGCAAGGAGAGCGCCCAGCCCTCGCAGCTGGCCGTGGTCTGGCCGCTCACCCACGCGCCGGTGCTGGTCGCCCAGACGATGGCGGACGCCGACCAGACGCCGGTGCTGCGCGACGACAGCCTGGCCGCCGAGCTGACCGGCGACGGGCGGCTGAACCAGCTGGTCGAGCTCGGCACCGACATGCCGAACCTGACCTGGGCGATCGACCCCAACCTGCTGGACACCGTGTACGCGATGACCAAGTCGTACCGGGTGCAGAAGCCCGGCACCTCCGGCGAGTCCGCGAGCGAGGAGAACACCGTCCCGGGCACCGGCCGCGACGCGGCGACGACCTGGCTGGCGAAGCTGCGCACCGCGCTGGCCGCCCCGGGCAGCGCGGTGGTCTCGCTGCCGTACGCCGACCCCGACCTGGCCTCGATCGCGCACCACGGCGCCGGGCTGAACGGGATGGACAACGCGCTGCGCAAGGCGGTGACGGCCGGGCAGATCACCACCGAGGCCCGGCTGTCGGTGGACGCCCGCTCGGACGTCGCCTGGCCGTACCGGGGCCTGCTGGACCAGCGCACCGCGTCGGTGGCGGCCGTCGCGGGCGGGCGGATCGTGCTGGTCGACGGCACGTCGCTGCCGGAGTCCGACAAGCTGCCCTTCACGCCGGGCGCGGCCCGGCCGATCGGCAACGGGCAGACCGCGGTGGTCTCCGACCAGGTGCTCGCCGCGATGTTCCAGTCGGACCTGGTCTCGGAGCACGACCGCACCCTGACCGAGCAGCACTTCCTCGCCGAGACCATGGCCATCGCCCACCAGCAGCCGGAGCACCCGCGCGGCCTGCTGGTGCTGCCGCCCCGCGCGCTGACCGTCGGCACCGCGAAGGCGCTGAGCGAGTCGGTGCGGGAGGCCGCGGCCGGGGGCTGGGTGGCCCGGGCGACGCTGGAGAAGGTCGCGGGGATGACCGCGGACGAGGAGGCGAACACCGCCGTCCCGGGGTCCTACCCGTCCGACGCGGCCGCCGGGGAGCTGTCCACCGCCGAGCTGACGGCCACCATGCAGCTCCAGGACGGCGTGGACCAGCTGATGATGATCCTCAGCCGGCCGGAGCGGGTGCGGGAGTCGTTCAGCGCCGCGATGGTGCGCTCGATGTCCACCGAGTGGCGCGACCAGCCGAAGGCCGGCACCGAGTACCGGAGCGGGGTGCGCACCTACCTGGACAACCTGAAGGCCGCGGTCCGGGTGGTCCAGAAGAGCGTGGTGACGCTGCCCGGCGACAACGCGACGATGCTGGTCAGCGTCAAGAACGGGCTGACCCAGTCGGTCGGCAACCTGGAGCTGCGCGTCGTCTCCACCCAGCCGAACCGGCTGCGGATCGACTACCCGATCCAGCCGCTGGTGCTGGACGCCACCACCAACTCCTCGCTCCGCTTCCCGGTCGAGGCCCAGGTCAACGGCCCGGTCCAGGTGACCGCCCAGCTGTGGACCACCGGTCCGGACGCCCGCCCCTACGGCGAGGCGATGGAGTTCACCGTCGACGTCACCTCGGTGGCCAGCGGCGTGATGTACGTGATCGCCGGCGGCACCGTGCTGATGGTCCTGGCCGGGGTGCGGTTCTCCCTGCAGCGCAAGAAGCGCCGGGCGGCCGGCGAGGTCGACGAGGACCCGGACCGCCCGGCCGACGGCCCCGGCGGGGCCGGGTCCGGCCCCGCGGCGCCGTCCGACGCGGACCCCTCGTCCGCTGCGGATGACACCGATCGGGTCGCCGGTGATGAGAAGGTGGATCACTAGGCCGCCCCACCCCCCGGGCGCCCATCCCCCTCTCTGACGTGGATTGGTGGCATGAACGAGCGGAGCGAGCGAGCAACCCAGGACCAGGGCGGCGGCCCGCCCCAGGAGCGCCCGGGCGGCACCCGGTCCGCCGCCCCCGCGGACCCGGCCGCCGACTGGTACGTCGCCGACACCTACGCCCACGACCCGTACGCCGCCGAGGCGTTCGGGAGCGCGGACCCGTACGGCGCGATCGACCTGCCGGGGGCCGGCCCCGACGAGACGGACACCCCCGAGGGGTCGGCCGCGGTGCCCGGCCAGAGCGAGCGCGGGCCCGAGGCCACCCTGCAGCTGACCGCCCCGGCCCCGCGCTGGGCGTCGATCGCCGCCGAGGTCGCGGCGCAGGCGGGCACCGAGGCGCGGCCCGAGCCGGAGGCCGACGCGGAGAACGGCACGGAGGCCGACGCGGAGGACGGCACGGCCGGGCCGCGGTGGAAGGTCGAGACCGACCCCGAGCCCGCGGAGGACTACGTCGGGGTGGACTCCCTGCTGTCGGCGACCGCCGACGGGCCCGCGGAGGACGGGCCGGAGCGGCCCGGGCCCGCCGCGGAGGAGGAGCGGCGCCCGTACGTGCCGCCGATCGAGTTCGACCCCCCGCTGTCCGAGGAGGAGGCGGTGCTGCAGGCCGACGCCGCCGTGCTGGAGGCGAACGCGGCCGCCGCCGCGGCCGCGCCCACCGGCCCGGCGACACCCGCCCTCGCGCCCGGGCCGGCCCCGTCGGAGGCCCCCGCGGAGCCGGACCGCCCCGCCGACGGCGGCGGCCGGGTCGCCGGGCTGCTGAACTCCAGCGCCGTGATGGCGGCCGGCACCCTGGTCTCCCGGGGCACCGGCTTCCTGCGCACCATGGTGATCGCCGCCGCGATCGGCGTCGCCTCGATGGGCGACTCGTACAACGCCGCCAACACCCTGCCCACCCTGCTGTACATCCTGATCGGCGGCGGCGCGCTGAACGCGGTGTTCGTGCCGCAGCTGGTGCGCAGCATGAAGAACGACGAGGACGGCGGCACCGCCTACGCGAACCGGCTGCTCACCCTGGTGGTGACCGGCCTGGCGGGCGTGGTGTTCGTGGCGGTGCTGGCCGCTCCGGTGCTGGTGCAGCTGATCTCGCACGCACTGATGCGCGACCAGGCGAGCGCCGACACCACGGTGGCGCTGGCCCGGTACTGCCTGCCGACCATCTTCTTCATGGGCGTGCACGTGGTGATGGGCCAGATCCTCAACGCGCGCGGCCGGTTCGGCGCGATGATGTGGACGCCGGTCCTGAACAACGTCGTGGTGATCTTCACCTTCGTGATGTACATCGCGGTGTACGGCACCTTCCAGCACACCGAGGTCACCCCGCAGTCGATCTCCCCCGAGGGCGTCCGGCTGCTCGGCATCGGCACCATGCTGGGCCTGGCCGTGCAGGCGCTGGCGATGATCCCGTACCTGCGGGCGGCGGGCTTCTCCTTCCGGCCGCGCTTCGACTGGCGCGGCCACGGCCTGGGCAAGGCCGCCCGCCTCGCCAAGTGGACCTTCCTGTTCGTGCTGGCCAACCAGGCCGGCTTCCTGGTGGTCACCCAGCTGGCCACCGCGGCCGGCAAGGCCGCCGAGCAGGACGGCCACCTCGGCGTCGGCCTGGCCGCGTACTCCAACGCGCTGCTGATCTGGCAGCTGCCGATGGCCGTCATCACCGTCTCGGTGATGAGCGCGGTGCTCCCCCGGCTCTCCCGGGCCGCCGCCGACCAGGACTCCGGCGCCGTCCGCGACGACCTCTCGTACGGCCTGCGCACCTCGGCGGTGGCGATCGTCCCGGCCGCGTTCCTGTTCCTGTCGCTGGGACCGGTGATCGGCTCCTCGATCTACGGCCTGGGCAACGGCGGCGCCGTCGCCCACGGCACCACCGCGGTCGGCTACATGCTCTCCGCCTTCGCCCTCGGCCTGGTCCCGTACTCGGTGCAGTACGTGCTGCTGCGCGGCTTCTACGCCTACGAGGACACCCGCACGCCGTTCTCCAACACCGTCTGGGTGGCGCTCACCCAGGCCGCCACCGCGGTGCTGTGCTGGCTGGTGCTGCCCGCGCAGTGGGCGGTCACCGGCATGGCGCTGGGCTACGGCCTCTCCTACGCGGTCGGCGTGTCCGTCGCGGTGCCGAAGCTCAAGGCCAAGGTCGGCGGCCTGGACACCGCCCGGATCACCAAGACCTACGTCCGGCTGGCGATCGCCTCGCTGCCCGCCGCCGCCGTCGGCCTGGCCCTCGAACTGCTCGCCCTGCAGGTGCTGGACGGCTGGATCGGCAACGTGCTGACCCTGCTGGTCGCGGGCGGCGCGCAGCTCGCGGTCTTCCTGGTGCTGGCCCGCAAGATGCGCATCGAGGAGCTCGGCGCGCTCACCGGAATGGTCCGCAGGCGGCTCGGCCGCTGAACCGCCCGCGGGCGCCGCGTTGACGAGCCGTCAACCCGGACGCGGACGAACCGTCGGATCCTCAGTACGCTTCTCCCGGGCCGGAGTCGGGGTTCGCCCCCGGCTCCGGCCCGTTCGTCTGCTGTTCCGCCGGAAGTGGGGCACCGGGCAACCTCCCGCCACTCCCAGAGGTCGTACCTGGGGTCCGGAAGTGGGCACAATTGACCCTGCACGGCCGACCGCTCCGGCAGGCAACGGAACGTCGACCGTCCAGGGATGGACCGGGGCGACTCAAGGGGAGGCAGGACCACGGTGGCTGACGGCACCAAGGCGATCGTCGACACGTCCGAGACGGGCGGGGCGGCGAGCGAGGCCGCGCCGACGACGGGCCCGGAGCCCGGCGCCGGCTCCGACCACGGGTCCGACCCCGCGCCCGCGCCCGACCGCGCCGCCGCGAACTCGGCGAAGGAGCCGGCGAAGGGCGCGGCAAAGAGCGCGGTGAACGGCGCGACGAAGGCCACCGCCAACGGCAGCACGGCGAAGGGCGCAGCGAAGGGCACCGCGAGGAACGGCGGCCGGAGCAACGGCAAGGGCACCGCGAAGGCGGACCCGAAGACCACCCCGCTGCGCCCGGCCCGTCCGAAGGCAGCCGCCCCCGCGCCCGCCCCCGCCGCACCCGCCGCCGCACCGGCCGCACCCGCCCGGGACGGCTCCGCGGAGCAGCCGCAGGGCCTGCCCCCCGAGGCCACCGCCCCGCTCTCCGCCCAGGAGATCGACGCCGAGCTCGCCGCCCAGGGCGCCCGCCCCGACCGCCCCTCCCGCAGCCGCGGGGTGCGCCGCCCGCTGCCGCCGCTCGAGCCGGCCGAGCCCGCCCCCGCCACCAGCACCGAGACCCTGGACGCCGACACCGCCACCCTGCCGACCGTGCTGCCCGCTCCGAAGCGGCACAGCGGCGACAAGATCGGCGCCCGCTACCGACTGGAGGAGTGCATCTCCGAGTCGGAGACCTTCACCAGTTGGCGCGCCGTCGACGAGAAGCTCCGCCGCGCCGTCGGCGTCCACCTGCTCGCGGCCGGCCACCGCCGCGCCAAGTCGGTGCTCACCGCCGCCCGCAGCGCCGCCCTGCTCGGCGACCCGCGCTTCGTCCAGGTGCTGGACGCGGTGCAGGAGGGCGAGCTGGTCTACGTCATCCGCGAGTGGCTGCCCGGCGCCCACGACCTCGGCGAACTGCTGGCCGACGGCCCGATGGAGCCCTACGACGCGTACCAGATGGTCCGCCAGGTCACCGACGCGATCGCCGCCGCCCACGAGCGCGGCCAGGCGCACCTGCGGCTCACCCCCAAGTGCGTGCTGCGCACCGACGGCGGCCAGTACCGGATCAACGGCATCGCGGTGGACGCGGCCCTGCGCGGCCTGCCCGCCGAGGACGCCGAACTGACCGACGTCCGGGCGATCGGCGCGCTGCTGTACGCGGCGCTCACCCACCGCTGGCCCTACCCCGAGGACCGCTACGACCTCCAGGGCCTGCCCAAGGGCCTCGGCTGCCTCCCGCCGGACCAGGTCCGGGCGGGTGTCCACAAGGGCCTCGCGGAGCTCGCCGCGCGGATCCTGTGCGAGCAGCCCCCGAACCACAAGGAGCCGATCACCAGCCCCGCCGAGCTGGCGGCGGAGATCAACCGGATGCCGAAGATCCGGCAGCCCGAGCAGCCCGTCCCGCCCGCGCTGCGCGCGCTGCCCGCCGCCCGGCCGCGCTACGCCGCCGGCGCACCGACCCAGGCGCTCCCCCGCACCGAGCCCGCCGCGCCCACCGGGCCCGTCCCGGCCCCCGCGCCGCGCCGCCGCGTACTGCGCCGCCTGCTGAAGTGGACCGCCGCGCTGGTCGCGCTCTCCACCGTGGCGGTCGGCTCCTGGCAGCTGGCCCAGTACGTCAACGACCAGCAGGACAAGGCGGGCAGCACCCAGAGCAGCCCCGCGCCGGCCCCGACCGGGTCGGCGGCCGCCGGCACCGGCGAGAAGCTCACGATCGCCTCGCTGGCCCCGTTCAACGCCTTCGGCGACACCAAGGACGAGCACAGCAGCGAGCTGCCGAACGCCACCGACGGCAACCCGTCCACCGCCTGGACCACCCAGCGCTACAACGACCAGTTCGGCGGGGCCTACCGGCCCGGCACCGGCATCCTGATCGACCTCGGCTCGGCCCGCCGGGTCGGCTCGGTGGACGTCCAGTTCCTCGGCGACACCAAGGCCGAGCTGAAGGCCGCCCCCACCGGCACCGCCGTCCCGCCGACCGCCGACGAGTCCGGCTTCCGCAGCTTCGGCGCCTCGGTGGCGGCCGGCTCCGGCACCAGGGTCACCCTGCGGCCGGACAGCCCGGTCACCACCCGGTACCTGCTGCTCTGGCTGACCAACGTCCCGGTCAACGACGACGGCGGCGGCTTCCGCGGCAAGGTGGCCGAGATCCAGGTCAACGGTTAGGCCCCGTTACCGAACACCCCTTGATCCGTTCCGGCCCATCCCCAACGATGTGACCCGGGGCCGCAACGGCGCGCCCCGGGCCGCCGCCGCAGCGGACGGCCGAACCGCGAGGAGGGGGCGGATGGCCGAGGAGCCCACCGACGCCGAACTGCTCGCCCGGCACACCGCGGGCGACCCGGACGCCTTCGGGCTGCTGGTGCACCGCCACCGGGACCGCCTGTGGGCGGTCGCGGTGCGCACCCTCGGCGACCGCGAGGAGGCCGCCGACGCCCTGCAGGACGCCCTGGTCTCCGCGTTCCGGGCCGCCGCCGGGTTCCAGGGCCGCTCGGCGGTCACCACCTGGCTGCACCGGATCGTGGTGAACGCCTGCCTGGACCGGGCCCGTCGCGGTGCGGTCCGCCGGGCCGAGCCGCTCGACCAGCGACCGGGGGGCGCCGCGGAACGCGCGCTCGGCAGCGCCGAGGACGCGGAGCAGCACGCGGAACGGGCCGAGACCCGCCGCGAGGTGGCCGAGGCGCTGGCCGAACTGCCCGCCGAGCAGCGGGCCGCCCTGGTGCTGGTCGACATGCAGGGCTACCCGGTGGCCGAGGCCGCCGAGGTGCTCGGCGTCCCGGTCGGCACGGTCAAGAGCCGCTGCGCCCGCGGCCGGGCCCGGCTGCTGCCGCTGCTGCGCCACCTCGGCCCGGGTTCGGTTCCACGTGGAACCGAACCCGACGGGAGCGCCCCGGTTCCACGTGGAACGGCCGCCGCGCCCGGCGCACCCGCCGCCGGTGTTCCACGTGGAACACCGCTCCGACCGCCCGGTGGTGTTCCACGTGGAACACCGGCACGGAGCACCGCCTCCCCGCCCGCTCCCCGGGGCGGGAACCCGAACCCGCCCTCCCCCGTCCCACCCACGGATCCCTCGCCCGCGCTGGAAGGAGATGCGACCCCGCGATGACGCCGCACCCGCCTTCCGACCACCCCGGCCCGGACGCCCTCGCCGACCTCGCCGAGGAGCTGCTGCCGCCCGACCGGGCCGCCGCGCTGCACGCGCACCTGGCCGCCTGCCCGGCCTGCGCCGAGGACTTCGCCCTGCTGCGCGAACTCCCGGACCTGCTGGCCGACACCCCCGTGCCCGCCATGCCGCAGGACCTCGCGGACCGGCTGGCGGCCGCCCTGGCCGCCGAGTCGGCCGCCCGCGCCGAGGCCCGGCCGCAGACCCCGGCAGCGACCCCGGCCGAGCCGCCCCGCCCCACTCCCCCGTCCACCCCGTCCGCCCCCGCCCGCACCGGCTCCCCGGCGGGCGCGCCGCCCGCGACCACCGGCCCCGGACGCCCGCCGCGCCGCCGTCGGCGCGGGGCCCGGCTGCTGCTCGCCACCGCGGCCGTCGCCCTGGTGGCGCTCGGCGCGGGCCTGGGCGGTGCGCTGCTCGACCGCGGCAGCAGCCGGGACTCCGGCGCCGCCAGTGCCCACGCGCCGGTGACGGCCGCCGACGGCTCCCAGGCCGACAAGACCACCGGCGGCGACCCCACCGCCCCCCGGCAGGTCGCCCCGGGCAACGGCGCCGAGGCGACCGGGCCGGACTTCACCCCCGACCGGCTCCCCGCCCAGGTCCGGCAGTTGCTGGACGGGAAGGCCCCGCACCAGCTCGGCGCGCCCACCCCCGAGGCGGCGTCGGTGCCCGCGTCCTGCGTGCTGGAGGCCGCCGGGCACCCGGGCGAGCAGCCCGCCGCCGTCGGCCCCGGCCGCTACCAGGGCCGACCGGTGCTGGCCCTGGTGTTCCGCCCGCCGGGCGGCAGCGGTCCCCTGGACGTCTACCTGGCCACCCCGGACTGCCCCGGTTCGACGATCCTGCTGCACAGCACCGTTCCGGCCCCCTGATTCCTCGCCCGGCCGGGCCCGCCGCGACCGGAGTGCGGGCGGTGGGTGCGGTCGGGCCTGGGAATGCGGGAGACTGGTGAGTCGTTGTCCGGGGCGGCGGAGCAGACCGCCCTCCACCGCGCGAGCGGGACGCCAGGCGAACCAGGAGAAGCAGTGAGCGACGTCCGTAACGTGATCATCATCGGTTCCGGCCCGTCCGGGTACACCGCTGCGCTGTACACCGCGCGTGCCTCCCTGAAGCCGTTGGTCTTCGAGGGTGCGGTCACCGCGGGCGGCGCGCTGATGAACACCACCGAGGTGGAGAACTTCCCGGGCTACCGCGACGGCATCATGGGCCCCGAGCTGATGGACAACATGCGTGCCCAGGCCGAGCGCTTCGGCGCCGAGCTGGTCCCGGACGACGTCGTCGCCGTCGACCTCACCGGCGACATCAAGACCGTCACCGACTCCGAGGGCACCGTGCACCGCGCCCGCGCCGTGATCGTCGCCACCGGCTCGCAGCACCGCAAGCTCGGCCTCCCGAACGAGGACAAGCTCTCCGGCCGCGGCGTCTCCTGGTGCGCGACCTGCGACGGCTTCTTCTTCCGCGACCAGGACATCGCGGTGGTCGGCGGTGGCGACACCGCCCTGGAGGAGGCCACCTTCCTCTCCCGCTTCGCCCGCAGCGTCACCGTGATCCACCGCCGCAACTCGCTGCGCGCCTCCAAGGCGATGCAGGAGCGGGCCTTCGCCGACCCGAAGATCACCTTCGCCTGGGACAGCGCGGTCGAGGAGATCCACGGCGACCCGAAGCTCTCCGGCCTGACCCTGCGCGACACCAACACCGGCGACCTGCGCGAGCTGCCCGTCACCGGCCTGTTCATCGCGATCGGCCACGACCCGCGCACCGAGCTGTTCAAGGGCCAGCTCGACCTGGACGCCGAGGGCTACCTCAAGGTCGACGCCCCCTCCACCCGCACCAACCTCCCCGGCGTCTTCGCCGCGGGCGACGTGGTGGACCACACCTACCGCCAGGCCATCACCGCCGCCGGTACCGGCTGCTCCGCCGCGCTGGACGCCGAGCGCTACCTCGCCGCGCTGTCCGACGCCGAGGAGGCCCCGGCCGCCGTCGCCGCGGTCTGACCCGGCCGTACCCGCAGCACCCGGCGTCCGTGACGGGCCTGACGCAGCAACAGGCCCGTCCGGGCGGAGGAGGCAGAAACAGATCCGCCCCCGCCGTTGTTATCACTGACGCACCTCTCCTCCGACCCCAAGGAGTTCCCGTGGCCGGCGCCACCAAGGAAGTAACCGACGCCACCTTCGAGGCCGAGGTCCTCAAGAGCGACAAGCCCGTCCTCGTCGACTTCTGGGCCACCTGGTGCGGCCCGTGCCGCCAGGTCGCTCCGGTCCTGGAGGACATCGCGGCCGAGCACGGCGACAAGCTGTCCGTCGTCAAGCTCGACGTGGACGCCAACCAGGAGACCGCGGCGGCGTACAACGTGATCTCCATCCCGACGCTCAACGTCTACAAGGGCGGCGAGCTGGTGAAGACCATCACCGGCGCCCGCCCGAAGGCCGCGCTGCTGCGCGAGCTCGCCGAGTACCTGTAGGTCCTCCCGCACCGCCGAGGCGGCCCGGACGGATGATCCGTCCGGGCCGCCTCGGCGTTCCCGGGGTGGTCCGAGGCTTCGTCAGGAGGCCCCGGGAGCGCGACGGCCTCCGTCCGGTCGCGGGCCCGGTGCTCCGGAGGCTTCGCTGAGAAGCCCTCAGCGCCGCGGCATCCCACCGCGGGCGGCCGCCCCGCAGCGGAGAACCGCTCCCACGGAAGCCCCCGGGAGCCCGCTCAGAACGGCCGCAGCGCCGGTTCGGTGCGCCGCCCGCCGAGCAGCCGCTCCAACGCGCCCTCCACGTCCTCCTTCCAGGAGAGCGTGGTGCGCGCCTCCAAGCGCAGCCGCGGGTACCGGTGGTGCGGCCGGACGGTCTTGAAGCCCACCGCCAGCAGGTGGTCGGCGGGCAGCACGCAGCTCGGCACCTCCCGCCCCTGCGCGCCGAACGCCTCGATCGCCCGGAAGCCGCGCCGGACCAGGTCCTTGGCCACCGACTGCACCAGCACCCGTCCCAGGCCCTGCCCCTGGAAGTCCGGCAGCACCCGGGACACCATCAGCTGCACCGCGTCCGGCGAGATCGGGCTGGTCGGGAAGGACTGCCCGCGCGGCACGTAGGCGGGCGGGGCGTAGAGCACGAACCCGGCCGGGCGGTCGTCCACGTAGGCGACCCGCCCGCAGGAGCCCCACTCCAGCAGCACCGCGGAGATCCACCCCTCCTTCTCCAACTCCCCCTTGCCGGCGTCCTGCGCGTCCCGCCCGCTGACCGGGTCGAGCTCCCAGAAGACGCAGGAGCGGCAGGTGTTCGGCAGATCCGAGAGGTTGTCCAGCGTCAGCGGAACGACCCTCCGTCCCACGCCCGCACCTCCTCCTCCAGGCGGAAACGGTCCAGACCTCCAGTCTGCTCCGCCCGACGGAACGGGTGCACGTTTCACGTGAAACATGCACCCGTTGGTTCGCCGATCGTGGTCCCGGGGTCAGGAGAGCGGCAGACCCTGCTCGCCCGGGGCCAGACTGTCCAGGATCCGGTTCAGGTCCTCGACCGAACCGAACTCCAGTACCACCTTGCCCTTGCCGAACTTGCCGCCGCTCTGGGCGACCTCGACCTTGACCCGGGTCTCGAAGCGGTCCGAGAGCCGCCCGGCCAGCTCCTCGAAGGCCGGGGTGGGCAGCCGCTCCGCGCGCGGGGCCCGCCTCTTCGGCTCGATGCCCGCCAGCAGCTTGGCCGCCTCCTCGGTGGAGCGCACCGACAGCCCCTCGGCCCGCACCCGCTCGGCCAGCTTCTCCTGCCGCTCCGCGTCCGGCACCATCAGGATCGCCTTGGCGTGCCCGGCGGTGATCACTCCGGCCGCAACCTTCAGCTGCACCGACACCGGAAGCTTCATCAACCGCAGCGTGTTTGACACGTGCTCCCGGGACTTGCCGACCCGCTCCGCCAGCTGGAGGTGCGTGCAGCCGAAGTCGCGCAGCAGCTGGTCGTACGCGGCTGCCTCCTCCAGCGCGTTCAGCTCGGCCCGGTGCAGGTTCTCCAGCAGCGCGTCCAGCAGCAGCTTCTCGTCCTCGGTGGCCCGGACGATCGCCGGGATGGTGTCGAGACCGGCCTCCCGGGAGGCCCGCCAGCGACGCTCACCCATGATCAGCTCGTACCGGTCGGGACCGGTCTGACGGACCACCACGGGCTGCAGCAGGCCGACCTCCTTGATCGAGGTGACCAGTTCGGCGAGCTTCTCCTCGTCGAACACCTCGCGCGGCTGGCGCGGGTTGGGCCGGATCCACTCCAGCGGCAGTTCGGCGAACTGGGCGCCGTTCACCGGGGTCAGCGCCGCCTCCAGGACGCTGCGGCGCTGGTCGCCCGCCAGCTCCCGCAGGCTCTCCGCGGCGGCCTTGGCGGCCACCGTGCCGCGGTCGGTCGGCACCGGCACCACCGGCACCACCGTGACCGTCCCGGGCTCGGCCGGCTCGGCCGGAGCTCCCCCGGCGGCCGCCGGCTGGGTCGCCGGGATCAGCGCCCCCAGACCCCTGCCCAGACCCCTGCGCGTGCCACTCACCGCTTGCCCTCCATCGAACTGTGCTGTGCCGTCGGCGCGGACGTCTCCCCGCCGCTGCGCGGCGGAACGACCGCCGCACCCGCCCGGTGCCGCCCGACCGTCGTCTTGGCGACCTCGGCCCGCAGCGCCAGCTCGCGCGCCGCCTCCAGGTAGGAGAGCGCACCGGTGGAACCCGGGTCGTAGCTCAGCACGGTCTGTCCGTAGCTGGGCGCCTCGGAGATGCGCACCGACCGCGGGATGGCGGTGTTCAGCACCTCCTTCTCGAAGTGCGTCCGCACCTCCTCGGCGACCTGCGCGGCCAGCCTGGTCCGGGCGTCGTACATGGTGAGCAGGATCGTCGACACGTGCAGCGAGGGGTTCAGGTGCGCCCGCACCAGCTCCACGTTGCGCAGCAGCTGGCCGAGGCCCTCCAGGGCGTAGTACTCGCACTGGATCGGGATCAGCACCTCCTGCCCGGCCACCATCGCGTTGACGGTCAGCAGCCCCAGCGAGGGCGGGCAGTCGATCAGCACGTAGTCCAGCGGCTGCTCGTAGGCGGCGATGGCGCGCTGCAGCCGGCTCTCCCGGGCGACCAGCGAGACCAGCTCGATCTCGGCGCCCGCCAGGTCGATGGTGGCCGGGCAGCAGAACAGCCCCTCCACCTCGACCACCGGCTGCACCACGTCGGCCAGCGGCTTGCCCTCGACCAGCACGTCGTAGATCGACGGCACCTCGGCGTGGTGGTCGATGCCGAGCGCGGTCGAGGCGTTGCCCTGCGGGTCGAGGTCGATGACCAGCACCCGCAGCCCGTGCATGGCCAGACCGGCGGCCAGGTTGACGGTGGTGGTGGTCTTGCCCACCCCGCCCTTCTGGTTGGCGACCACCATGACCCGGGTCGCGGCGGGCCGGGGCAGCGCTTCCCCGGTGTGCCCGACGGCCGGGGCGGCGCCGTGCGCGGCCCGGGCGGCGGGGGTGTCATCCACCTGATCGACGATCTCCGACTCCTGCATGGGGGTCAGTGTTTCACGTGAAACCTGACCCGCGACAGTCACCTCCGGGTGACGGTCCCGGGCCCGGTTGCGGTCTTGATCAAGTACGCCGGAGAGCAGGAAGCGACGTTTCACGTGGAACACGATGCCCGGAATGTCGGGATCAACCGCCTCGACACTCCGAGTCCGGCACCATCGGAACCCCAACGGAAACGGGGCGGGCGGCCCACCGGCCACCCACCCCGAACACCAGTACCAGCGGACTCAGCGCCGCCCGCGACCGCCACTGCGCCGACCCGCGCCCTCGCCGCCCTTGCCGCCGCGCCCCGCCCGGGCCGCCTTGGCCCGCCGGGTGGCCGCCCGCACGCCGCCGGGGCTCTCCCCCGCCTCCACCCGCACCACCCGGGTCGGGGTCACCAGCACGCCCTCGCCGACGCCGATCACCGACCACTTCACCGCACCGAGCCGGGTCAGCGCCGCCCGCGAGTCCGCCAGCTCCTGCTCGGCGGTGTCGCCCTTCAGCGCCAGCATCTGCCCGTACGGGCGCAGCAGCGGCATCCCCCAGCCGGCAAGCCGGTCCAGCGGCGCCACCGCGCGGGCGGTCACCACGTCCACCGCCAGCTTGCCGACCGTCTCCTCGGCCCGGCCGCGCAGCACCGTGACGTTCTCCAGACCGAGCTCGCGGACCACCTCCTCCAGGAAGGTGGTGCGCCGCAGCAGCGGTTCCAGCAGGGTCACCGAGACGTCCGGCCGGGCCAGCGCCACCGGGATGCCCGGCAGACCGGCGCCCGAGCCGACGTCGCACAGCGAGACCTCTGCGGGCAGCAGTTCGGTCAGCACCGCGCAGTTGAGCACGTGCCGGTCCCACAGCCGGGGCACCTCGCGCGGGCCGATCAGCCCGCGCTGCACCCCGGCGGTCGCCAGCAGCTCGGTGTAGCGCACGGCCTGCGGCAGCCGATCGCCGAAGATCCGTCCCGCCGCCTCCGGAGCCTGACCCGGCCCCTCCAGCGGCGCCTCGGCCTCCGTGCCGTCCCTGTCCATCTCTGCCTCTCCGCTCACCGTCGAATCCACCCGCCGTACCAGCACTGTTCCACGTGAAACGCCACTCCGCCGCAGAGCCGACGACCCCGCCCGCGCGAGGCGGGCGGGGTCGGACGCCGGAACGGCAGCACCACCGGCGTCAGGCCGGCAGCACGACCACGCAGCGCTGGGGCTCCTCGCCCTCCGACTCGCTGCGCAGACCCGCGGCGGCCACCGCGTCGTGCACCACCTTGCGCTCGAACGGGGTCATCGGCCGCAGCTTGACCTGCTCGCCGGTGCTCTTGACCCGCTCGGCCGCCTCCGCGCCCAGCTCCGCCAGCTCGGCCCGCTTGCGCGCCCGGAAGCCCGCGACGTCCAGCATCAGGCGGCTGCGCTCACCGGTCTCCCGGTGCACGGCCAGCCGGGTCAGCTCCTGGAGCGCCTCCAGCACCTCGCCGTCCTGGCCCACCAGCCGCTGCAGCGTCCGGTCGTCGCCCTCGCTGACGATGGAGACCAGCGCCCGGTCCCCCTCGACGTCCATGTCGATGTCGCCGTCCAGGTCCGCGATGTCCAGCAGACCCTCCAGGTAGTCGGCGGCGATGTCACCCTCGTGCTCCAGACGCGAGAGGGCGCTCTCACCGGCCGGGGCGGTGTCGACGGCGGAGGTGGTGCCATCCGTCACAGGTGGACTCCTTCGGAAACGAGGCCCTCGGGTGGGGCCGAGAACGAGGGTGGGACTCTACTTCTTCTTCGGCCGCTGGCCGGTCTGGCCACCGCGCCGCGGCTGCTGGCGCTGGCCCGGCTGGGCCCCCGGCTTCGACCCGCCCGCCTTCGTGCCGGGCTTCCCGGCCCCGGTCGACGCGGCCGGCTTGGCCTCCGCCTGGTCCGCCACCGGCGCCGCGTCCGGCGCGTCCGCCTGCTCCGCGGTGTGCGGCTGGTGGGCGGCGGTCGCCTGCCGCTGGGCCTTGCTCTGCTTGCGCGGCTGCTGGCGGCGCACCTGCACGCTCTCCGCCACCGCCGCCTGGGCCGCCGCCTCCGCACCCTTGGGGTTCTTGGAGCCGGTGAGCATGGCCACCAGGCCGACCTTCTGGATCGAGCCGTCCGGGTTGATCCGCCCGGCCTTCTTCAGCCGCGCCTGGCGCTCGTCCCACGCCCGGCTGCCCGGCGTCGGGTTGTTGCGGATGACGATCAGCTGCTGGCCCATCGACCAGACGTTGGTGGTGAGCCAGTAGACCAGCACACCGACCGGGAAGTTGATGCCCATCACGGCGAACATGACCGGGAAGACGTACATCAGCATCTTCTGCTGCTGCATGAACGGCGTCTTGACCGAGAGGTCGACGTTCTTGGTCATCAGCTGGCGCTGGGTGATGAACTGCGACAGCGACATCAGCACGATCATGACCGCGCAGACGATCTGGATGTGGATGCTGTCCGCACCGACGAACTTGGCCGACAGCGGGGCGCCGAAGATGTGCGCCTGCTTGGCGCTCTCCAGCAGCGGCTGGTCGATCACGCCGATCGTCTTGTCGTTGGCGATCGAGGCCAGCACGCCGTAGAGGGCGGTGAAGAACGGCGCCTGCACGAGGATCGGAAGGCACGAGGAGAACGGGTTGGTGCCCGCCTCCTTGTACAGCTTCATCATCTCTTCGGACTGGCGCTGCTTGTCGTTCTTGTAGCGCTCCTGGATGGCCTTCATCTTCGGCTGGATCGCCTGCATGGCCCGGGTCGCCTTGATCTGCTTCACGAAGAGCGGGATCAGGCAGATCCGGATGACGACCACCATCATCACGATGGACAGACCCCACGCCAGGCCACCGTCGGGGTCGAAGACGTGGCTGAACAGCGAGTGGAACTGGACGATGATCCAGGACACCGCTGTGTAGAGGGGACTCAGAAAACCGAAGGTCACCGGTCAGACTCCTTGGGCATCGGGCTTCGCCACCGGCTCCGGCTCGGCGGTCCCGCTCGTGGGGTTCAGCAGATTGCGCAACCGGCGGTGCCACACCGGGTGCTTTCGCGGCGGAACGTGGTCAACCCCACCGGGAGACCAAGGGTTGCAGCGCAGGATGCGCCAGCCGGTCAGCCAACCGCCCTTGATCGCGCCGTGGACGCGAACCGCCTCGTACCCGTAGCGCGAGCACGAGGGGTAGTAACGGCACACCGGACCGAGCAGCGGACTGATGGTCCACTGGTAGAGCCTGATCAGGCCCATCAGCAGGTACTTCATCGCCCTGTTCCCGTCGGGGCACCGCCGGTCGGCTCCGACCTGAGAAGACGGCGCAGGGCCGCGTCCAGGTCGTGCTCGAGGTCCGGGTACGGGGCCGTCGCCGCAGCCGGCAGCGCCCGTACCACTATCAGGCTACCTGCGGGCAACCGGGACAGGCGCTCGCGGACCAGGTGACGCAGCCGACGCTTCACCGCGTTGCGGACCACCGCCGGCCCGACTGCCTTGCTCACGACGAAACCCGCACGCGCCGGAGGAAGCCCCTCGGCGACGTGCGGGTGTGAGTCGCTGTTCCGGTCGGCGCCCGTGTCGGGGTCCACCTCTCTGTGGAGGTGGACCACCAGCAGGGGCCGACCTGCGCGGCGACCGCGTTTCACCGCGGTCGCGAAGTCCTGGCGCCGCCGCAGCCGATTCTCGGTGGGCAGCACGGCAGACCCTCTGCGCGGATCAGGCGGACAGGGCGCTGCGGCCCTTGGCGCGGCGCGACGCCAGGATGGCGCGGCCGGCACGGGTACGCATGCGCAGCCGGAAGCCGTGGGTCTTGGCGCGACGACGGTTGTTCGGCTGGAAGGTGCGCTTGCTCACTCGGGGGCTCCTGGGGTGAATCGTAGGATGACGGGGAATCGCTTGGCCGTCACCGTGCGTCCGCGCGATCTCCCCTTGCACTGGGAAATCCGGTACCCGGCCCCAGATCTGCTGGGTTGGGACCACCACGGCGCCCGTGCTGCGCGCGTCATGGAAGCGGGCGGACCCGCGGACATGCGGCAGCGGCCATCGACAACTCGACCTGGTTACGGTACGCGGGAGCGGGTCCGAGGGTCAAACCAGGTGGCCGCCACGCCGTTGCCCACAGCCTGTGGACAGAAACTTGAATCAGCTCTGCGCGCTGACTACCGTTGCAGGACTTGTCTCTTTTGTTCTGTGCCCGCGACCGCACCGGCGCCGCGCCACCCGAACCCCTCCCCCTTCCTTGACCTTGCCTGGCTCCCCCTGTCCGGGGAACGAGAAAGCGTGTACCAGTGGCTGATGTCAACAGCGATCTCGTCCTGATGTGGTCGAGGGTCGTCGAGCGACTGGTGAGCGACAGCGACGTCGTGGAGAAGGACAAGAACTGGGTGCGCCGCACCCAGCCGATGTGGATGATGCACGACACCGCCCTGCTCGCGGCGCCCAACGAGTTCGCCAAGCAGGTGCTGGAGGGACGGCTGCTGCCGCAGCTGACCGACGCCATCTCGCAGGAGTTCGGGCGGCAGGTCCGGATCGCGGTGATGGTGGACGCCAACGCCGCCCCGGTCGGCGAGCCGGAGCAGGAGTCCGAGCTCGACCCCGAGCCGGTGCCGGAGTGGCCGCACCCGCGCCCCGAGCAGTCGTACCCGGCGCGCGTCGAGCAGCCGTACCCCGGCCGCGTCGAGCAGCCCTACCCGGCCGGGCCGGGGGGCTACCAGCAGCCGGGCCCGCCGCCCGGCGCCTGGCCGGGCCGGGGCGGGGACGACTACCAGCACCCGCCGTACCAGCCCCCGGGCTACCCGGCGGCCGAGCCCTACCGGGCGCCCGCCCAGGCGCCGTACCGCGACCACCAGCCCGGCGCGGAGGCCGGCGGCTGGGGCGAGTCGGCCCCGGTGCCCGAGCGGCGGCCGGACCCGGCCCCGCGGCGCTCGCACCGGCCGGGCCCGGACTCGGCGCAGGGCGACCTGTTCGGCGGGGCGCTCGGCTCCCCGGACGAGGACCGGCCGCGCCAGGGCGGCTCCCGCCGCGGCGCCCGGCCCGCGGCCCAGCCGCAGCACGCCCAGGTCGAGCGGCCCCCCGGCGTCCCGGCCCCGCCCGGCGCTCCCCCGGCGGGCGGCCCGCGCAAGGACGAGCCGAACGCCCGGCTGAACCCCAAGTACCTGTTCGACACCTTCGTGATCGGCGCCTCCAACCGCTTCGCGCACGCCGCGGCGGTGGCGGTGGCCGAGGCGCCCGCCAAGGCCTACAACCCGCTCTTCGTCTACGGCGAGTCCGGCCTCGGCAAGACCCACCTGCTGCACGCCATCGGGCACTACTCGCGCAGCCTGTTCCCGGGCACCCGGGTGCGGTACGTGAGCTCGGAGGAGTTCACCAACGAGTTCATCAACTCGATCCGGGACGGCAAGGCGGACGCGTTCCGCAAGCGCTACCGGGACATCGACATCCTGCTGGTCGACGACATCCAGTTCCTGGCCAGCAAGGAGTCGACGCAGGAGGAGTTCTTCCACACCTTCAACACCCTGCACAACGCGAACAAGCAGATCGTCCTCTCGTCGGACCGGCCGCCCAAGCAGCTGATCACCCTGGAGGACCGGCTCCGCAACCGCTTCGAGTGGGGGCTGATCACCGACGTCACCCCGCCGGAGCTGGAGACCCGGATCGCGATCCTGCGCAAGAAGGCGATCCAGGAGCAGCTGAACGCCCCGGCCGACGTGCTGGAGTTCATCGCCTCCCGGATCACCCGCAACATCCGGGAGCTGGAGGGCGCGCTGATCCGGGTCACCGCGTTCGCCAACCTGAACCGGGCCCCGGTCGACCTGGAGCTGGCCGGGATCGTCCTGAAGGACCTGATCCCGGGCGGGGACGAGGACGCCGGGCCGGAGATCACCGCCCAGGTGATCATGCAGCAGACCGCCGCCTACTTCGGCCTGGGCGTCGAGGACCTGTGCGGGTCCTCGCGCAGCCGGGTGCTGGTGACGGCCCGGCAGATCGCCATGTACCTGTGCCGGGAGCTGACCGACCTGTCGCTGCCGAAGATCGGCGCCCAGTTCGGCGGCCGGGACCACACCACGGTGATGCACGCGGACCGCAAGATCCGCTCGCTGATGGCCGAGCGCCGGTCCATCTACAACCAGGTCACCGAGTTGACCAACCGCATCAAGAGCTAGCTAACAAAAGTCCGGCACCGGGCGGAGCGGCCGCGGCGGCACCACGCGCAACGGTCAATAACCTTTGCCGGAAGAGCAGTTGACGACACGTAGGGGAGTCGGGCCAGGGCGGCCCGGCTCCCCTTTCGCAGCCCCGGAGCGTTACCCGGACGAGTGGTGGGCCCGCGGCCGGAAGCACTCGTCCGAGTGCACGCGGGCCCCTTCCGCGGACTGCGGCGGCCGCCGCGTAGTAGGGGGCGGCCGATCGAACGCGGAACGGCTCCGGCGGTGGCCGGATCGCGCCGGTCGGGGGCGGCCGGGCGGGCCCGGTGGGTGTGGAAGGGCCTGCGGCGGGGCAGGGATCCGCGTGTCGGCCCGTTCTCCGGGCCCGCCGCCGCACCGAACGCTTGCGCAGCAATTCGAACGATTCGGGTGCGCACCCCGGTTTTCCACAGGAACGGGTGGGTCTTCCCCGTCCACAGGGTGCGCGGGGCCGAGTTATCCCGAGGTTCCTCCACAGGTGGATCGCCGCTACGCTCTTCGGCGCAGGTCAACCACCTGTGGACTTGTGCACAACAGTTATCCACAGGCTGTGGAGAACTGAGGCCCCGTCAGCCGGTCCACAGGGTTATCCACCGGCTGTCCACAGGAACGGGTGAGTTATCCCCAGGTTTTCCACAGCTGCGTCCACAGTTCGGCAACATCAACTCCCTTGTCAGCCCTGGGTGTGAAAGGCGTCACGTGATGTTGATCGGGAGCGGTGGATAACTTCGGGGATTTCTGTGGACACAGCTGTGGATAACCTGTGGATACTCAGCGTGCCCTGTGGATTACTCTCCGCTGTCCACAGCGGGGCCTGGTTGTCCACAGCCGCCGTCCACAGGTCCTGTGGACAAAATCTGGCCCCTGAGCTGCGAAAACGGGGTTATCCACGGTATCCACAGGCCCTACTACTACTGCTACACATAGAGAGCTCGGAGCTTGATCAACAGTGGGGGTGGCCCGAATCTGTGGACAACCGGGCCCCGACATTTGTTCGGCCCGCTTGTGCCCATCTGCCCCGGCTGTCAGCCGAGTACGTCAGACTGTCCTTCGGCAACCGGAAGCAGGCCGGGGCGGAGCGGATCCGCCCGGTGCCTCCCGGGGGCCGGAAGAGGATCAGACGATCAACAGCACGGCGGGCGGTACCGGCCGCCGTGCGGCGACAGCAGCCAGGAGGCGGTTACCGGTGAAGTTCCGGGTGGAGCGTGATGTCCTCGCGGAGGCGGTGGCCTGGGCTGCCCGCAGCCTCCCCGCGCGGCCGCCGGTGCCGGTGCTGGCCGGCCTGCTGCTGACCGCCCAGGAGGGCAGCCTGGCGCTGTCCGGGTTCGACTACGAGGTGTCGGCCCGGGTCGAGCTGGAGGCGGACGTGGAGGAGGCCGGCACCGTCCTGGTCTCCGGCCGCCTGCTCAACGACATCTCGCGCAACCTGCCGAACCGCCCGGTGGAGATCTCCACCGACGGCGCCCGGGTCAGCGTGGTCTGCGGCACCTCCCGCTTCACCCTGCCGACCCTCCCGGTCGACGAGTACCCGGCGCTGCCGCAGATGCCGACCGCCACCGGCACCGTCCCGGGCGACGTGTTCGCCTCGGCGGTCAGCCAGGCCGCGGTCGCCGCCGGCCGCGACGACACCCTGCCGGTGCTCACCGGCGTCCGGGTCGAGATCAACGGCAGCGGGATCACCCTGGCCGCCACCGACCGGTACCGCTTCGCCGTCCGCGAGCTGCTCTGGAAGCCCGAGCAGGACGACGTCAACGCGGTCGCGCTCGTCCCCGCCAAGACCCTGCAGGACATCGCCAAGTCGCTGGGCAGCGGCGACCAGGTCAGCATCGCGCTGTCCACCGGCGGCGCGGGCGAGGGCCTGATCGGCTTCGAGGGCGCCGGGCGGCGGACGACCACGCGCCTGCTGGAGGGCGAGTTCCCCAAGTTCCGGTCGATCTTCCCGACCGAGTTCTCGGCGGTCGCCGCGGTGCAGACCCAGCCCTTCCTGGAGGCGCTCAAGCGCGTCTCGCTGGTGGCCGAGCGCAACACCCCGGTCCGGCTGAACTTCGAGCAGGGCGTGCTCACCCTGGAGGCCGGCTCGGGCGACGACGCGCAGGCCACCGAGCGGATCGACGCCGACCTGGAGGGCGACGACATCTCGATCGCCTTCAACCCGGGTTACCTGGAGGAGGGGCTCAAGGCGATCGACGCCGCGTACGCGCAGCTGAGCTTCACCACCCCGACCAAGCCGGCCCTGCTCACCGGCAAGCCCGCGGTCGACGCGGAGCCGGACGAGGCCTACCAGTACCTGATCATGCCGGTCCGCCTCTCCGGCTGACCGGCCGTCACCACCAGGGGCGCGAGGGGCGGACAGCCCCCGCGCCCCTGTGGCTGCCCGGCGCGCCCTCGGCGTCGGCGTAGGCTCAGTGGGTGCGGCAACGGCGCCGCCATCAGGCACGACACCACAGTGAAGGACTTGTCATGGAGCTCGGCCTCATCGGTCTCGGCAAGATGGGCGGCAACATGCGCGAGCGCATCCGCCGCGCCGGCCACACCGTCATCGGCTACGACCGCAACCCGGACCTCGCCGACGTCGACAGCGTCGAGCAGCTGGTCACCAAGCTGGAGGCCCCCCGCGTGGTGTGGGTGATGGTCCCGGCCGGCGGCCCGACCCAGGAGACCGTCGAGCACCTGGCCGAGCTGCTCTCCCCCGGCGACGTGGTGGTCGACGGCGGCAACTCGCGCTGGACCGACGACGTCAAGCACGCCGAGCTGCTCGCCGAGAAGGGCATCGGCTTCGTCGACTGCGGCGTCTCCGGCGGCGTCTGGGGCCTGGAGAACGGCTACGCGCTGATGTACGGCGGCGAGGCGGCCGACGTCGCCAAGGTCCAGCCGGTCTTCGACGCGCTCAAGCCCGAGGGCGACTTCGGCTCGGTGCACGCGGGCAAGGTCGGCGCCGGCCACTTCGCCAAGATGGTCCACAACGGCATCGAGTACGCGATGATGCAGGCCTTCGCCGAGGGCTGGGAGCTGCTGGAGGCGGCCCCCGAGGTCACCGACGTGCGCGAGGTGTTCCGCAGCTGGCAGGAGGGCACCGTCATCCGCTCCTGGCTGCTCGACCTCGCCGTCCGGGCGCTGGACGACGACGAGCACCTGGCCAAGCTCAAGGGCTGGGCCGCGGACTCCGGCGAGGGCCGCTGGACGGTCGAGGCCGCGATCGACCACGCGGTGCCGCTGCCCGCGATCACCGCCTCGCTGTTCGCCCGCTTCGCCTCCCGCCAGGAGGACTCCCCGCAGATGAAGATGATCGCCGCGCTGCGCAACCAGTTCGGCGGCCACGCGGTCGAGTCCAAGTAAGCAGCCCCGGACAGAAGGCGAGCGCAGTCCAGCCATGCACGTCGCGCACCTGTCGCTCGCCGACTTCCGTTCCTACGCCCGGGTCGAGGTCCCGCTCGACCCGGGCGTCACCGCGTTCGTGGGCCCCAACGGCCAGGGCAAGACCAACCTGGTCGAGGCGGTCGGCTACGTCGCCACCCTGGGCAGCCACCGGGTGGCCACCGACGCCCCGCTGATCCGGCTCGGCGCCGAGCGGGCGGTGATCCGGGCCAGCGTGGTCTCCCAGGGCGGCCGCACCACCCTGGTCGAGCTGGAGCTGACCGCGGGCAAGGCCAACCGGGCCCGGCTGAACCGCTCCGACAACGTCCGCCCGCGCGACGTGCTGGGCGTGCTGCGCACCGTGCTGTTCGCCCCCGAGGACCTCGCCCTGGTCAAGGGCGACCCGGGCGAGCGCCGCCGCTTCCTGGACGAGCTGCTGACCGCCCGGGCCCCCCGGCTGGCCGGGGTGCGCTCCGACTACGAGCGGGTGCTCAAGCAGCGCAACGCCCTGCTGAAGACCGCCGCGATGGCCCGCCGGGCGGGCGGCGGCAAGTCCGCCGACCTGGCCACCCTGGAGGTCTGGGACGGCCACCTGGCCCGGGCCGGCGCCGAGCTGACCGCCTTCCGGATCCAGCTGGTGGCCGCCCTGCAGCCGCTGGTCGCCGAGGCGTACCGGCAGCTCGCCCCCGGTGGCGGCGACACCGTCCTGGAGTACCGCTCCTCCTTCGAGGGCGAGCTGCCCACCAGCCGCGAGCAGGCCGAGCAGCAGCTGCTGGCGGCCCTGCAGGGCGCCCGCAAGCAGGAGGTCGAGCGCGGCCTGACCCTGGTCGGCCCGCACCGCGACGAACTGCTGCTGCGGCTGGGCCCGCTGCCCGCCAAGGGCTACGCCAGCCACGGCGAGTCCTGGTCCTACGCGCTGGCGCTGCGGCTGGCCTCGTACGAGCTGCTGCGCGCCGAGGGCGGGGAGCCGGTGCTGGTGCTGGACGACGTCTTCGCCGAGCTGGACGCCCGCCGCCGGGACCGGCTGGCCGAGCTGGTCGCCGGGGGCGAGCAGGTGCTGGTCACCGCCGCGGTGGCCGAGGACGTGCCGAAGGCGCTGCACGGCGCCCGGTACGGCGTCTCGGGCGGCTCGGTGGACCGGCTGACCCCGTGAGCCCCGGGAACCACGTAGCCTGGGCGGCTCGTCGGAACAGTTGTCCACAGCCTGGGGATGGAGCGTGATGGCGGAGGGGCCGGAGCTTTCGGGCGTGGACCTGGCCCGGGTGGCGCTGCGCGCCGCCAAGGAGCAGGCGCGGCAGCGCGGCGAGCAGGTGCGCGAGCGGCGGGAGGCCAAGCGGACCGGCCTGCGCAGCGGCGCCCGGGCGGACGGGCGGGACCCGGTGCCGCTGGGGGCCGCGCTGAACCGGCTGATCACCGAGCGCGGCTGGGAGGCCCCGGCCGCGGTCGGCGGGGTGATGGGCCGCTGGTCGCAGATCGTCGGGCCGGACATCGCCGCGCACTGCGAGCCGAAGTCGTACGCGGAGGACGAGGCGGTGCTCACCGTGCAGTGCGACTCCACCGCCTGGGCGACTCAACTCCGCCTGCTGGCAAGGCAGTTGGTGGCCCGGCTGAACCACGAGCTGGGGCACGGGACGGTCCGGGTGATCAAGGTGCTGGGACCGGACGCCCCGGTGCGCGGGTACGGGCGGCTGCGGGCGCCCGGGAGCAAGGGGCCGGGCGACACCTGGGGCTGAGCCGGACGGAGCGGACCGGGATCTTCCGGAATCGCTGGCGGCCCTGCCAGGCGCTCTGAGCCCCCCTGGCGAGTATCGGGACACGTCCCGAGGGGATTCAGGGCGGCACATCTGCCCTCAGAGGCTGCCAAACGCCCCTCTCTGTCGGTCGTACCGGTAGACTGAAGAGCAAACAACGTTGCGTGGAGCAACAGAGTCGAAACGCCGTGGTCGCACACCTGCCCGGACAGCCGGACGGGGGCGCGGCCCGCGCTGTGCCAGAGAGGGCGCTTCGTGGCCGATTCCGGCAACCCCAGCCAGACCCCAGACCCGTCCGACCAGAAGGCCTACGACGCCAGCGCGATCCAGGTGCTGGAGGGCCTCGACGCCGTCCGCAAGCGCCCGGGCATGTACATCGGCTCGACCGGTGAGCGCGGCCTGCACCACCTCGTCTACGAGATCGTCGACAACTCGGTCGACGAGGCGCTGGCGGGGCACGCCGACACCATCGGCGTCACGATCCTGGCCGACGGCGGCGTGCGGGTGGTGGACAACGGCCGAGGCATCCCGGTCGGCATCATGCCGGGCCAGGACAAGCCCGCCGTCGAGGTCGTGCTGACCGTCCTGCACGCGGGCGGCAAGTTCGGCGGCGGCGGCTACGCGGTCTCCGGCGGTCTGCACGGCGTCGGCATCTCGGTGGTGAACGCGCTCTCCACCCGCCTCGCGGTGGACATCCGCACCGACGGCGCCCGCTGGACGCAGGAGTACAAGTCCGGTGCCCCGACCGCCCCGCTGGCGCGGCACGAGGAGACCGAGGAGACCGGCACCACGGTCACCTTCTGGGCCGACCCGGACATCTTCGAGACCACCGTCTACTCCTTCGAGACGCTCTCCCGGCGCTTCCAGGAGATGGCCTTCCTCAACAAGGGCCTGACCATCGCGCTGACCGACGAGCGCCCCGAGCACCTGGACGAGGAGGGCAAGCCGCTCTCCGTCACCTACCGGTACGACGGCGGCATCGCGGACTTCGTGGCTCACCTCAACTCCCGCAAGGGCGAGGTGGTCCACCCCTCGGTGATCGACTTCGAGGCCGAGGACAAGGACAAGACGATCTCGGTCGAGATCGCCATGCAGTGGAACTCGTCCTACACCGAGGGCGTGTACTCCTTCGCCAACACCATCCACACCCACGGCGGCGGCACCCACGAGGAGGGCTTCCGGGCCGCGCTCACCGGTCTGATGAACCGCTACGCGCGCGACAAGAAGCTGCTCCGCGAGAAGGACGACAACCTCTCCGGCGAGGACATCCGCGAGGGTCTGACCGCGATCATCTCGGTCAAGCTCGGCGAGCCGCAGTTCGAGGGCCAGACCAAGGACAAGCTCGGCAACACCGAGGCCAAGACCTTCGTGCAGAAGGTGGTCAACGAGCACCTGGCCGACTGGCTGGACCGCAACCCCAATGAGGCCGCGGACATCGTCCGCAAGTCCATCCAGGCCGCCAGCGCCCGGGTCGCCGCCCGCAAGGCCCGCGACCTGACCCGGCGCAAGGGCCTGCTGGAGTCGGCCTCGCTGCCCGGCAAGCTCTCGGACTGCCAGTCCAAGGACCCGTCCGAGTGCGAGATCTTCATCGTCGAGGGCGACTCGGCCGGCGGCTCCGCCAAGCAGGGCCGCGACCCGCGCACCCAGGCGATCCTCCCGATCCGCGGCAAGATCCTGAACGTCGAGAAGGCCCGGATCGACAAGGTGCTGCAGAACACCGAGGTCCAGGCGCTGATCTCGGCCTTCGGCTGCGGCATCCAGGAGGACTACGACGCGGAGAAGCTGCGGTACCACAAGATCGTGCTGATGGCCGACGCCGACGTCGACGGACAACACATCCGGACGCTGCTGCTGACCCTGCTGTTCCGCTTCATGCGCCCGCTGGTCGAGGCCGGCTACGTCTACCTGGCGATGCCTCCGCTGTACAAGATCAAGTGGGGCCGGGACGAGTTCGAGTACGCCTACTCCGACCGCGAGCGCGACGCGCTGATCGCGGCCGGCGTCGAGGCCGGCCGACGGCTCCCGAAGGACGACGCGATCCAGCGCTTCAAGGGCCTCGGCGAGATGAACGCCGAGGAGCTGCGCGTCACCACCATGGACGCCGCGCACCGGCTGCTGCTCCAGGTCACCCTGGAGGACGCCGCCCGCGCCGACGACCTGTTCTCCGTCCTGATGGGCGAGGACGTCGAGGCCCGCCGCTCCTTCATCCAGCGCAACGCCAAGGACGTCCGCTTCCTGGACGTCTGACGTCCGCCCAGGATCGTTGAAAGGAAACTGACCACCAGTGGTCGACGACAACCGTCCGGACGGCGGCGAGCAGCCCGAGGACAGCACCATCCCCGCCCAGAGCGGCCACCGGGTCGAGCTCATCGAGCTCGAGACCGAGATGCAGCGCTCCTACCTCGACTACGCGATGAGCGTCATCGTCTCGCGCGCCCTGCCGGAGGTCCGCGACGGCCTCAAGCCGGTGCACCGGCGCGTGCTCTACGCGATGTACGACGGCGGCTACCGGCCCGAGAAGGGCTACTACAAGTGCGCCCGCGTGGTCGGCGACGTGATGGGCAACTACCACCCGCACGGCGACACCTCCATCTACGACACCCTGGTCCGCCTCGCCCAGCCCTGGTCGATGCGGATGCCGCTGGTCGACGGCAACGGCAACTTCGGCTCCCCGGGCAACGACCCGGCGGCGGCGATGCGCTACACCGAGTGCAAGATGATGCCGCTGGCGATGGAGATGATGCGCGACATCGACGAGGAGACCGTCGACTTCGCCGCCAACTACGACGGCCGGCAGCAGGAGCCGACCGTCCTTCCCTCGCGCATCCCCAACCTGCTGATCAACGGCGCCACCGGCATCGCGGTCGGCATGGCCACCAACATCCCGCCGCACAACCTGCGCGAGGTCGCCTCCGGCGCGCTCTGGGCGCTGGAGCACCCCGAGGCCTCCAACGAGGAGCTGCTGGAGGCCCTGATCGAGCGGATCAAGGCCCCCGACTTCCCGACCGGCGCGCTGATCGTCGGCCGCCGCGGCATCGAGGACGCCTACCGCACCGGCCGCGGCTCGATCACCATGCGCGCCGTGGTCGAGGTCGAGGAGATCCAGGGCCGCCAGTGCCTGGTGATCACCGAGCTGCCCTACCAGGTCAACCCGGACAACCTCGCCCTCAAGATCGCCGACCTGGTCAAGGACGGCCGGATCGCCGGCATCGCCGACGTCCGCGACGAGTCCTCCTCGCGCACCGGCCAGCGCCTGGTCATCGTGCTCAAGCGGGACGCGGTCGCCAAGGTCGTGCTCAACAACCTGTACAAGCACACCGACCTGCAGACCAACTTCGGCGCCAACATGCTGGCCCTGGTCGACGGCGTGCCGCGCACCCTCTCGCTGGACGCCTTCATCCGGCACTGGGTCGCCCACCAGATCGAGGTCATCGTCCGCCGGACCACCTTCCGGCTGCGCAAGGCCGAGGAGCGTGCGCACATCCTGCGCGCCCTGCTCAAGGCGCTCGACCAGATCGACGCCGTGATCGCCCTGATCCGCGCCTCGGAGAGCGCCGACGCCGCCCGCACCGGCCTGATGCAGCTGCTCGCCATCGACGAGCTGCAGGCCAACGCGATCCTCGAGATGCAGCTGCGCCGCCTGGCCGCCCTGGAGAGCGCCCGCATCCTCAGCGAGCACGACGAGCTCCAGGCCAAGATCAACGAGTACAACGCGATCCTCGCCTCGCCCGCCCGGCAGCGCGAGATCGTCTCCGAGGAGCTCACCGCGATCGTCGAGAAGTACGGCGACGAGCGGCGCTCCACCCTGATCCCCTCCGACGGCGACCTCTCCATCGAGGACCTCATCGCCGAGGAGGACATCGTGGTCACCATCACCCGCGGCGGCTACGTCAAGCGCACCCGCTCCGACCTCTACCGCTCGCAGAAGCGCGGCGGCAAGGGCGTGCGCGGCGCGCAGCTGAAGCAGGACGACATCGTCGACCACTTCTTCGTGACCACCACCCACAACTGGATCCTGTTCTTCACCAACAAGGGCCGGGTCTACCGCGCCAAGGGCTACGAGCTCCCCGACGCGGGCCGCGACGCCCGCGGCCAGCACGTGGCCAACCTGCTGGCCTTCCAGCCGGAGGAGCACATCACCCAGGTGATGGCCGTGCGCACCTACGAGGACAAGCCGTACCTGGTCCTCGCCACCCGCGGCGGCCTGGTCAAGAAGTCCCTGCTCAAGGACTACGACTCCCCGCGCTCCGGCGGCCTGATCGCGATCAACCTCCGCCAGGACGAGGAGGGCCGGGACGACGAGCTGATCGGCGCCGAGCTGGTCTCCGCCGACGACGACCTGCTGCTGATCTCCAAGAAGGCCCAGTCGATCCGCTTCAAGGCCACCGACGAGGCGCTGCGCCCGATGAGCCGGGCCACCTCCGGGGTGAAGGGCATGGCCTTCCGGGAGGACGACGAACTGCTCTCGATGAACGTGGTGCGGCCCGGCACCTACGTCTTCACCGCCACCGACGGCGGGTACGCCAAGCGGACCTCGGTTGACGAGTACCGTGTCCAGGGGCGCGGTGGTTTCGGTATCAAGGCGGCGAAGATCGTCGAGGGCCGGGGCTCGCTGGTCGGCGCCCTGGTGGTCGAGGAGAGCGACGAGATCATGGCCATCACGCTGTCCGGCGGCGTGATCCGGACCAGGGTTTCCGAAGTGCGTGAAACCGGACGTGACACCATGGGCGTCCAACTGATCAACCTCGGGAAGCGCGACGCGGTGGTGGGCATGGCCCGCAACGCGGAGGCCGACGAGGAGGAGGGCGCGGACGACGCCGTCGACGAGACGGGGTCCGCAACCCCCGCAGAGCAGGACGCGGACGGCACGCCCGAACAGGGCTGACGCCCGGACGCGCACCGTGGTGCCCGCCCCGCCCCCGGCGGAGCGGGCACCACGGGTTGAACCGCGGGCCACCGGGGCACGCGGCACAGGAGCACAAAACGGACCAGGACGGTGTGCCACCGTCCTGGCGGACGGTTCGGGAGGACCACGGTGAGCGGAGCCACGGGTGCTGGAGGTGCCACGGGCGGCCTGGCGGGCGGGCCGGGCGGAACCGCCCAGCAGCCCTACGGGGGTCAGACCCCGCCGCCCCCGCCGAGCGCCCCGCCCGCGGGCGGCTTCTCCCAGCCCACCACGTACGCCAAGGGCCAGCCCACCCCGCCGCGCGGCACCCGCGTCCCCGGCGCCCCGGGGGCTCCCGGCGGCCCCGGCGGCCAGCCCCGCCGTCCCGGCCCGCCGCCCTCCGGCGGCGGCACCGGCCGCACCCGCAAGGCCCGGCTGCGGGTCACCAAGGCCGACCCGTGGTCGGTGATGAAGGTCAGCTTCCTGCTCTCGCTGGCCCTCGGCGTGATCATCATCGTGGCCGCCGCGGTGCTCTGGATGACCCTCGACGGCCTCGGTGTCTTCTCCTCGCTGAACGGCACCCTGAAGGACGTCACCGGCAGCGGCAGCGACAGCTCCGGCGCCTTCGACCTGATGAGCTACATCGGGTTCGGCAAGGTGATGCTCTTCACCACCCTGATCGCCCTGGTCGACATCGTCCTGATGACCGCCCTGGCCACCCTCGCCGCCTTCATCTACAACTCCGCGGCGGGCTTCACCGGCGGCATCGAGCTGACCCTCGCCGAAGAGGACTGACCCCGCGCCGACCCGGGTCGGTCCGGCGGAATTCCCGGGGCCCCGGAGGCCGTTGACGCCTCCGGGGCCCTTCGCCGTCCCCGGGGCAATCGGGTGACCACCCGGCGCGCCGGGGTTTGCGCCGCGGCCCGCCGTGCACAGATGGAAGAACGGGAACGGTCCAGCGGGCCGCCCGGCCGCTTCCGGCGGTCACCGGGCGACCCGACGGGTACGACTGGTCGGAAGGTCCGTCATGGGGCAGCACGCACAGCAACTGGTCGGCGCGGTGGAGGAACTGCTCGGACGCCCGGTCCCCCTGCGGGTGCGCGCCTGGGACGGCTCCCAGGCCGGCCCGGCCGGCGCCCCCACCGTCGTCCTGCGCAACCGCCGCGCGCTGCGCCGCCTGCTCTGGGCCCCCGGCGAGCTCGGCCTGGCCCGCGCCTACGTCTCCGGCGACCTCGAACTCGCCCCCGACACCGACCTGTACGAGGTGCTGGCCGCCGTCACCGCCTTCGCCGAGGACCCGGCCGTCCCCCGGCCGCGGATCGGCCCCCGCGACCTCCTGGGCGCCCCCGGCCGCCGCCTGCTCACCACCGCCCTGCGGCTGGGCGCCGTCGGCCCGAACCCCGCTCCCCCGCCCGAGGAGGTCCGCCACCGCCGCGGCCGGGCCCACAGCCGCCGCCGCGACCGCGCCGCGATCAGCCACCACTACGACGTCGGCAACGACTTCTACCGGCTCGTCCTGGGCCCCAGCCTGGTCTACTCCTGCGCCTACTGGGAGCCTGCCGCCAAGAGCCTGGAGGACGCCCAGGCCGCCAAGCTCGACCTGATCTGCCGCAAGCTCGGCCTGCGCCCCGGCATGCGCCTGCTGGACGTCGGCTGCGGCTGGGGCTCCCTGGTCCTGCACGCCGCCCGCCACTACGGCGTCCGCGCGGTCGGCGTCTCCATCTCCACCGAGCAGGTCGCCCTGGCCCGGCAGCGGGTCGCCGAGGCGGGCCTCGCCGACCGGATCGAGATCCGGCTCCAGGACTACCGCGAGATCCCCGACGGCCCCTTCGACGCCGTCTCCAGCGTCGGCATGGCCGAGCACGTCGGCTCCGCCCAGTACCTGGTCTACGCCCGCCACCTGTACGAGCTGCTCGCCCCCGGCGGCCGCCTGCTCAACCACCAGATCGCCCGCCGTCCGCTGCCCCCCGGCGAGGAGTACCGGCTCTCCCCCTTCATCGACCGGTACGTCTTCCCCGACGGCGAGCTCTCCCCCGTCGGCACCACGGTCTCCCGGCTGGAGGAGGCGGGCTTCGAGGTCCGCGACGTCGAGGCCCTGCGCGAGCACTACGGCCGCACCCTGCGCGAGTGGGTCGCCAACCTGGAGGCGCACTGGCCCGAGGCCGTCGCCCTGGTCGGCCGGAACCGGGCCCGGGTCTGGCGCCTCTACATGGCCGCCTCCGCCGTCTCCTTCGAGCAGAACCACATCGGCATCAACCAGGTCCTCGCCGTCCGCCCCACCCCCGCGGGCGCCTCCGGCCTCCCGCCGACCCGCCCGCAGTGGCTCGCCGGGGCCGCCGGGGCCGCTGAGCAGCACCGCGAGCAGGGCCGTTCGGAGGGGGCCCGGGATACGGATTTGGGAGATCGGCCGTCGGTCCGCTAATCTTTCAGTGCGGCAAGGGCCTATAGCTCAGACGGTTAGAGCGCTTCCCTGATAAGGAAGAGGCCACAGGTTCAAGTCCTGTTAGGCCCACCGGCGCGAAGGCCCCGATCACCTGGTGATCGGGGCCTTCGACGTGTTGCCCCCGTTCCGCCCGTAACCCGTGCCCCGCCCGCTCGTTGGGCCCGGTGCGCAGAGGCAACACAGGGTGAGCTGACTCGAAACTGATGTGAAGTCGGGGATAGCCGGGCGACAGAACCGGCCATTGGGTGACGTGGGACGTAGCGCGACCTCTGCTCCGGCCGGCGGATGACCCGGCCCCGCCCGCCCCGGGCGACAGGGCGGTTCCCACGTCATGTCTTCGTTCACCCTGTGAGGCACCTCCCATGTCCATGGAAGCCGCGCTGCTCGAATCCAGGACGCTCCGAAGCGGCCTGTGCGAGCGCACCGAAGTCCTCGACGAGGTCAAGGCCCTCGTCCTGCTCCCCGACGGGCTGTACGTCACCACGCGGATGGTGGCGGACTACTTCGAGGTCCACGAGCCCGCGATCTACAGCCTGCTCCGCCGCCACCGGCAGGAGCTGGAGAGCAACGGGTTCACCGTCCTCAGGCCTGTGGATAACCCCGAGAACCAGACATTCAAAACGAATGGCTGGCAGGTCAGCGACCTGCAGGGGGGTGACCGGCGGTCCGACCGGGCCGAGCGACCGGTGCACCCTGTGGATAACCCCGAGAACCAGACCTTCAAAACGAAGGTCTGGCAGGTCAGCGGTGCCGGAGGAGGTGACGGAACCCCCTCCGGCCCCGTCCCGCCTGTGGAAAACCCCTACGACCGTCCGCAGGGCGGCGGCAACGGCGTGGCGCTCTACTCGCGGCGGGCCGTGCTGAACGTCGCGATGCTGCTGCGCGACAGCGAGGTGGCCCGGCGGGTGCGCGCCCGGCTGCTGGACGCGGTGGAGGCGGCGGTGCGGCCGGTGGTGGAGCCGCCGGTGGTGCACGCGTTCCGGGCGCGGCCGTGGCGGCGGTGGAGCGAGCTGCGGTGGGACGAGCACGAGGCGGGCCGGCGGGACCCGTCGGTGGCGGCCTGGCGGCGGCGGATCGACGGGCTGGAGCCGTTCGGGGCGTACCTGCCGGAGGAGGACGAGCCGGTGGTCCCGCCGTACGCGGAGGGGCCGGAGTACGCGTTCACGCTGGAGGACCTGCCGACGGTGGTCGGGGGCCTGGTGGTGTCGGTGGGGGCGGTCGAGCGGCGGCTGGAGGCCCAGGGGGTGGTGATCACCGCGATCGGTGAGCGGATCGCCCGGCAGGAGGTGCGGATCGACGTCGTGGACGCCCGGTTGGACGGCCTGGTCGAGGACGTCCGGGCGATCCGGCGCGACCTGGCCCGGCTGCGGCGGCGCCGGGGGTAGCCGGTAGCGGTCGGTCGTGCGCGCGGGCGTGTCGTCGGGCGGGAACGGCGGCGCGCCCGGGCGCGTTGTCGCGGGCATGGGAGTGTTCTGGGCGATGAGCCTGCCGGGCCTGGTCTGCGCGCTGGTGGTGCTGGCGTTCGTGGACCAGGTCGCGCTGCGGGCCAGCCGCAGTCGCTGGGTGCCCTGGCGCGGGTCGGGGCGGGAGGGGCAGGTCTCGGCGACCGGGTTCGAGCAGCTGCACGCCCAGTTCGCGGCCGGGAAGCAGGCCGAACTGGAGCAGCGGAAGACCACCCTGATGCTCCGGGACGAGGAGGGCGAGGGCGCCCCGCCGCGCTCGACGGTCGACCTGGACGGCGGGGTGGCGGTGATCCGGGCCGCGGGTCCGCGGTCCGAAGATCGCACTGATGGTGGGGTGTCAAAGCCGGTGGCGGATCGGTCGGTTGGCGGTGGCGGGGGCCGCTCTTGAACCGGTTACCGGTGTGTATCATCGGCCCCAGGGCGGTCTGCACCCTGACCGCTGGTTCGTGCTCCCCCATCCAAGCAAGCAAGAAGGACGAGGTCCCGCGGTGAAGAAGCTCCTCCTGGTCGCCCTGGTCGCCCTCGGCGGCTTCTTTGTCTACCGTCAGGTCCAGGCGGACCGCGCCGAGCAGGACCTGTGGACCGAGGCCACCGACCCGGTCCCCGCCGGCCGCTGAGCGCCGACTGACGAAGTCTTCCCGGGCCGGCCCGCGGAGCACGGGCCGCGGCCGGTCCGAAACCCGCGTGGGCGGCCGCCCGGGAGCGGGTAGGCTATCCCCCGTTGCTCGGGGCCTTAGCTCAGTTGGTAGAGCGCTGTCTTTGCATGGCAGATGTCAGGGGTTCGACTCCCCTAGGCTCCACAGTCGCCGAACGGCCCCCGACCTGGTTCCCCAGGTCGGGGGCCGTTCGCGTGTCCGGGGCCGGTCCGTGCCGGGGTCGCACGGTTCCGCCGAGCCGACTGCCGAGCCGCTTGAGGTGTTCCAGCCGTCGTCCTCGGCGAGGCCGGGTGCGGGTAGCGGAGGCTGCCGTGCGGGACGTGCCGGTCCGCCGCTGAGCGGGGCCGGACGCGGAACGGTCCCCGCCGCCGGGGGAGGCCCGGGGGCGGGGACCGCTGGGGTGTTCGCGCGGGTCCGGGGACGCGCTCAGTGCGGCTTGCGCGGGTCGTGCGGCTTGGGGCGGTCGTCGTCGGCGGGCTTGGCCTCGGACTTCGGCCCGTCGGCCGGGCCGGGCTCCTCGTGCGGGACGGAGCCGTTGAGCACGGCGCCGCCGACCGGGCGGCCCGCGGCGGTGCCGGGCGCGGCCGCGGAGGGCTCGGAGGTCGCGGTGGAGGGGGCGGCGACGGTGGACGGGGCCCCGGCCGGGGTGCCGTTCGGCGGGGTGACCGGAGCCGGGGGCTCGGTCAGCCACTCGGGGTTGTTCTGCTTGCGGTACCACTGCCAGGCCAGCACGCCGGTGCCGATGGCCAGCGTCCCGGCCACCGCGAGCCCGGTGGCCCACCCGTTGCGGTGCTGCTTCTTGGCGTTCTTCGCGGCCAGCGCGCTGATCTCGGCGGCGCTGACGTTGCCGTGCAGCGCGGTGACCGCCGCGGCGCCGCGGGTCTGCGCCTCCTGGGCGATCGGGGTGACGCTGTCCTTGGCGGCCTGGAAGGTCTCGACGACCTTGGGCGCCACGGTGGCCTTGGCGTGTCCGGCGGCCTGCCCGGCCGACAGCTTGGCGGCGAGCGCCGCCTCCTGGGCCCGGTGGACGGCGCGGAGCGCGGCCTTCTGGGTCTCCGGGGGGAGGCTGGTGAAGGCGTGCTCCAGGTGCGGGGCGAGGTGCTTGACGTACTGCACCCGGGCGACGGCCGCGGCGTGGCCCGCCCCGGCCTTGGCCTGCGCCCCGGCGGCCGCGGCCTTCGGGGCGAGCGCTTCCAGCTTGGGGCCGAGCACCTGCTTGGCCTCCTCCGCGTAGTGCAGGGCGGTCTCCTTGGCGGAGGCGGCGTAGGGCGCGACGGCGTCCTTCGCCCGTCCGGCGGTCTCGCGCGCGGTGTCCGTACGGCTCACGGGCTTCTCCTTCTCGGCGGGTGTCCGGCGTTGTCCGGTCTGCACCTTTCCACCTGATAGGAGATCATGCATCCCGTCCGGCCGCCGGGCACCTTCGGCTGAGCCGTCCGCGAGCCGCGTGGGATGATTCCTCGGATAGTCGTATGGAAGATTTTGAGGAAGGTGCTGTCGTGGCCGAGGAACTCACCGCCACCCTGAAGACCAACCACGGTGACATCGTGGTCCGGCTCTTCCCGAACCACGCTCCGAAGACCGTGGCCAACTTCGTCGAGCTGGCCGAGGGCACCCGCGAGTGGAAGAACCCGGAGACCGGCGAGCTGGCCGCCAAGCCGCTGTACGACGGCACGGTCTTCCACCGGGTCATCGAGGGCTTCATGATCCAGGGCGGCGACCCGCTGGGCAACGGCACCGGCGGCCCGGGCTACAAGTTCGCCGACGAGTTCCACCCGGACCTCGCCTTCACCAAGCCGTACCTGCTGGCGATGGCCAACGCGGGCCCGGGCACCAACGGTTCGCAGTTCTTCATCACGGTCGCCCCGACCACCTGGCTGACCCGCAAGCACACCATCTTCGGCGAGGTCGTGGACGCGGACAGCCAGAAGGTCGTGGACGCGATCGCCACCACCCCCACCACCAAGCCGTACGACCGCCCGGTCCAGGACGTGGTGATCCAGCAGGTCGTCATCTCGCGCGGCTGACGCGGACGTCGCGCCCGGCCGCCCCGCGCGGGCGGCGCGCAGTAGCCTGGGCGGTCCCGGCGGTGCCCCGTTCTCGGCGGTGGCGGCGCCGGGACCGTCTTCGTTGAGGGAGGAACAGCGGCGATGCATCCGGAGGAGCCCGGGCGGCCGACGCCGGCGGACGGACGGGGCGCGGGGAGCGGGCTGCCCGGCTGCTACCGCCACCCCGAGCGGGAGACCGGGGTGGGCTGCACCAGGTGCGGGCGCCCGGTCTGCCCGGAGTGCATGGTGCCCGCCGCCGTGGGCTTCCAGTGCCCGGACTGCGTGCACGGCACCGCCGCCCGCGAGGAGCGGGCCCGGCAGCGGCCCAGGACCTCGGCCGGGGCGCTGCTGGCGCTCGGCGACGGGGCGCTGGTCACCAAGGTGCTGATCGGGATCAACCTGGCGGTGTTCCTGCTCACCCAGTACCTGGCACCTGAGTGGCAGCTTCGGCTGGGGATGGTCAGCTGGGCGTCGGCGCCGAACCTGCCGGGGCGGGGTGGCGTGGCCCAGGGGCCGACGGAGTGGTACCGGCTGGTCACCGCGATGTTCGTGCACGCCGGGCTGCTGCACATCGCGACGAACATGTTCTCGCTCTGGGTGCTCGGACCGCAGTTGGAACGGGTGCTCGGCCGCCTCCGGTTCCTGGCCCTCTACCTGCTGTCCGGGCTGGCGGGCAACGCGTTCGCCTACCTGCTGGTCGGCGGGGAGATGTTCACGGTCGGCGCCTCCGGTGCGATCTTCGGCCTGCTGGGCGCCACCGCGGTGCTGTTCAAGGCGACCAGGACGCCGATGCAGCCGGTGATCGCGCTGCTGGTGGTCAACCTGGTGCTGAGCTTCGCGTTGCACGGGAACGGTCCGGCCGGATCCAACACGATCAACATCGACTGGCGTGCGCACGTCGGCGGCCTGGTGATGGGCGCGGCCGTCGCCATCGGCATGTTCTACGCCCCGCGGGAGCGCCGGAACCTGGTGCAGGGGCTGGCGGTGGCCGGGGGAGTGGCGGTGGTCCTGCTGATGCTGCTGGTCGGCACGGCGCGGCTGCCCGGCTGAGGTTTGTCCACAGCCGGGGCGCGCCCGTCGATTGGATTTCTCGGCTCTACGCGCGTTATGCTGCTGCGTTGCGAGTTATCCACAGGCCGGGCGGAGTTTTCCCCAGTGTGGACAACCCTGTGGATAAACGTTCGGACGCTCCGTCACGGCCCGCGCCCGGGCAGCCCGCGCACCGCCCCGGAGCGGGTGTCCGGAGCGGTGCGGGTGTCGCGCGGGTGCTGCGGTCAGCCGGTCCGCCGGGCGGGCGGGGCCGGTGTCACTTCCACTGCGTGGAGACGCCGAAGCCCGCCGCGATGAAGCCGAAGCCGACCAGGATGTTCCAGTTGCCCCAGCTGCCGACCGGCCAGTCGCCACTGGTCACGTAGTAGGTGACGATCCAGACCAGGCCGACCAGGAAGAACACCAGCATCAGTGGTGCCACCCAGCTCCGGCCGGAACTGATCTTCACGGCCGTCGCGGTGCTCGGGGGCGGCGTGTAGTCGGCCTTCTTGCGGAGTCGAGACTTCGGCACGAGGGGTTCTCCTGTCGATGCGCTGTGACCGCGCGGGTGGGTCAGCGTGGGCGGGCGGCAAATGGCGGGCCGGTCCGTACGGTTGGTCGTCCGCACATGCCACCGGCGTCCGTTAGCGTAGTGGCTCGCCGGGTCGTAAGGAGATAAGGGTACGGTGCCTGATTCCACGATTTCTTCGCCGTCCCCGACTCCGCGCCCCCGTCGCGGGCGAATTGTCGGACGTGCCCTGACCTGCACCGTCTTCGCCCTCGCCGGGCTGCTCTTCTACGTCAGCGCGCAGACCGCCCACGGCACCGACCTGCGCACCGACAACTCGCTGCTCAAGCTCAGCGACGTCATACAGCAGCGCTCCACCCAGAACCAGCAGCTCTCCGAGCAGGTCTCCGCGGACCAGGACCGGGCCGACCGGCTGGCCCGGCAGCAGGGGCAGAGCCCGGACGACGCCGCGAAGCTGGCCGAGCTGCAGCAGGCCGCCGGGCTGGACGCGCTGCGCGGGCCGGGGCTGACCGTGACCCTGGACGACGCCCCGCCGAACGCCACCGCCCGGATCCCCGGCGTCCCCGAGCCCGACGTCAACGACCTGGTGATCCACCAGCAGGACATCCAGGCTGTGGTGAACGCCCTGTGGCGGGGCGGCGCCGAGGGGATCCAGGTGATGGACCAGCGGCTGATCTCCACCAGCGCGGTGCGCTGCGTCGGCAACACGCTGCTGCTGCAGGGCCGGGTCTACTCGCCGCCGTACGTGATCCGCGCGGTCGGCCGGACCGAGGCGCTGCGCTCCGCGGTGGACGCCGACCCGACGATCCGCAACTACCTGGGCTACGTGGCCGCGTACGGGCTGGGCTGGAAGGTCCAGGAGAGCGGTGAGCTGACCCTGCCCGGCTACACCGGCTCCGCCGACCTGCGGGCCGCCTCCGCGCCCTGAGCCCTCCCGCCGTCCGTCGGCGGTCCGCCCGCCGCCGGTCCGCCCGCCGCCGGGCCGCCCGCACCGCGGGCGGCCCGGTTGCCCGGATACCCTCCTGGGCCGGGTGGTCGGGCGTCTACGCTTGTGCAGACCCGCAACACCGAGGAGCACCATGTACGGCTGGATCTGGCGGCATCTCCCGGGCCCCGCGCCGGTGCGCGCGTTGATCGCCCTGCTGCTCGTCCTCGGGGTGGTCTACGTCCTGTTCCAGTACGTCTTCCCGTGGGCCGAGCCGCTGCTCCCCTTCGGGAACGTGACGGTGGACCAGGGCAACGGCGGCTGATCCCGGCGCCGTTGCGAGCCAGTCCGTCCCCCGACGCACCCGTACCCCCAGGAGTAGCGATGACCTCCGTCGGCAGAGCGCCCCGGATCCTCGTGGTCGACAACTACGACAGCTTCGTCTTCAACATCGTCCAGTACCTGTACCAGCTGGGTGCGGTCTGCGAGGTGGTCCGCAACGACGAGCTGACCGTGGCCGACGCCCGGCCGCGGGCGGGCGAGGAGGGCTACGACGGGGTGCTGCTCTCGCCCGGGCCCGGCACGCCCGAGGAGGCGGGGGTGTGCGTGGAGATGGTGCACCACTGCGCGCGGACCGGGCTGCCGCTGTTCGGGGTGTGCCTGGGGCTGCAGTCGATCGCGGTGGCGCACGGCGCGGTGGTCGGGCGGGCGCCCGAGCTGCTGCACGGCAAGACCTCGCCGGTGCTGCACGAGGACGGCGGCGTGTTCGCGGGCCTGCCCTCGCCGCTGACCGCGACCCGCTACCACTCGCTGGCGGTCGACCCGGACACCGTGCCCGCCGAGCTGGTGGTGACCTCGCGCACCGACAGCGGCGTGATCATGGGGCTGCGGCACCGCGAACTCCTCATCGAGGGCGTCCAGTTCCACCCGGAGTCGGTGCTCACCGAGGGCGGTCACCGGATGCTGGCCAACTGGCTCGCCGAGTGCGGCTTCCCGGAGGCGGTGGGCCGCTCGGCCGGCCTCGCCCCGGTCATCGGCCGGAGCTGACGGGTGACCGCCGTGCGCCCGGAGGGGGGCGTCCCGGAGGAGCTGGGGGAGCCGGAGGAGTGGGGCGTCTACGAGGCCCCGGCCGAGCAGACCCTGAAGCTGCGGCTGTCCGACACCGCGGGCGCCGGAGCGGCACCCGGGTCGGTGCCCGGGGCGCGCCCGGCGGGCGGCCGGGCGGACCGCCGCCGGGGCGCGGGCACCGGCCGCCGCCGGGCCACCGGCAAGCGCACCGGGCCGCGGCCGCCGCGCCCCAAGGAGCGCAAGCGGGTGGTGCTGGCCCGGCTGCTGGGGGAGCTGTTCATCACCCTCGGCGCGGTGATGCTGCTGTTCGTCTCGTACCAGCTGTGGTGGACCAACGTGATGGCCGACCGGGACGCGGGCGCCGCCAGCGACAAGCTGGAGCAGCAGTGGGCGCAGCAGCCCGTCGCGCCGTCCGGCGGGGCGACCCCGGCCCCGCCGGGCACGTTCGAGCCCGGGCAGGGCTTCGCCATCATCCACATCCCGAAGCTGGGCCTGGACTACCCGGTCGCCGAGGGCACCGACAAGCAGAAGGTGCTCGACCACGGCCTGGTGGGCCACTACACGGGCACCGCGATGCCGTCCGACCCGGACGGCAACTTCGCGGTCGCCGCGCACCGCACCACGCACGGGCAGCCGTTCCGGAAGATCGGCCAGCTGGTGCCGGGCGACAAGGTCGTGGTGGAGACCGCGACCTCCTACTACACGTACGAGGTGGCGGGCGGCATCCCGGAGACCCCGCCGAGCAACGTGACGGTGCTGCAGAAGGTCCCGAAGGGCTCGCCGTTCACCGCGCCGGGCCGCTACCTGACCATGACGACATGCACGCCGGAGTTCAGTGCCCGGGGAAGGCTGATCGTCTTTGGCAAGATGGTCGAGGAACGGCCGAGGAGCCAGGGGCAGCCGGAGGCGCTGACCGGGCACCACTGAGCAGCGAGGCACGGCACCATGGGCACAGCCATTCGGGGCGGGCGGCGGCGCGGACGGCTGGGGACGGCCCTGGGGCTGCTGGGGGAGTTGCTGATCACCCTGGGGCTGGTGCTGGCCCTGTTCGTCGGGTACTCGCTGTGGTGGACGGACGTGGTGGCCGACCGGGCCGCCGGGCGGGCGGGGGACCGGCTGCGGCAGACCTGGTCCGCCCCGGCGGCGCCCCCGGGGGGCACCACCGGCGCCGCCCCGGCGCCGCAGTACGCGGCGGGCGACGGGGTGGGCTTCCTGCACGTCCCCGCCTTCGGCCGGGACGACCAGACGCTGATCCGGATGGGCACCACCGCGGAGGTGCTCGACGAGGGCGTGGCGGGCGTGTACGAGGAGCCCTACCGCTCGGCGATGCCCTGGGACGCGGAGGGCAACTTCGCGCTGGCGGCGCACCGGGACGGGCACGGCGCGAAGTTCCACGACCTGGACAAGCTGGCGGTGGGCGACCCGGTGGTGGTGGAGACCAAGGACGCCTGGTACGTCTACAGGGTCGCCGGGACGCTGCCGCAGACCTCCAAGTACGACGTGGGCGTGGTGGCGCCCGTCCCCGAGGGCTCGCCGTTCACCGGCCCGGGCCGCTACCTGACGCTGACCACCTGCACGCCGGTGTACACCTCCCGCTACCGGATGGCGGTCTGGGCGCAGCTCGTCCGGGTCGACCCGGTGGACGCGAAGCGCACCCCGCCGCCCGAACTGCGCTGACCGGGCGTCAGGACGGCCGAGGGGCCGCACCGTTCGCAGTGGACGGTGCGGCCCCTCGGCGTCGCTGCTGCCGCGGTTACGGCTTCGGGTCCTCGGTCTTGGGCGTGGACTGCGTGACCAGGGTGACCCGGTCGACGCCCGGGGTGAGCGGGGTGCCCGCCGGGACGCTGGTGGCCACCACGGTGGCGTTCGGGTCCTGCGGGCCGGAGATCTGGTAGCCGATCTTCATGCCGTCGAGCTGCTTGGTGGCCTGGCCGAGCTTGACGTTCTGCAGCGGCGGCATGCTCACCTTCTCGGCCAGCTGGCCGATCGTGAGGGTGATCGCGGTGCCCTGCTTGGCCTGGGTGTTCTTCAGGCTCTGGTCGAGGACCTGGCCGGCCTGGGTGGGGTCGGTGACGGTCCGGTTGGTCGGCGTGACGGTGAAGCCCGCGGTGGTGAGGATCTGGGTGGCCTCGTCCTGGGCCTTGCCGATCACGTTCGGCACGGGGACCTTCTGCTGGCCGGAGGAGACCGTCAGGGTGATCGTGGTGCCCGGGGCGGCCTTGCCCTTGACGTCCTGCGAGACGACCTTGTCCTGGTCGACCTTGTCGTCGTTCGCGTAGGTGACCTTGACGTCGAATCCCTGGTCCTTGAGCGCCTTGGTCGCGGCGTCCTTGGACTGGCCGGAGACGTCCGGGACGTCGACCTGGGCCGCGGCGGCGGCCAGGTGCACGGTGATCGTGCCGTCCGCGGCCATCGTGCCGCCGGCGGCCGGCTCCTGGGTGCAGACCTGGTCCTTCTGGACCTTGGTGTCGGGGCAGGTGGCGGCCGGGGCCCCGGCGACCACCTTGAGGGTGGGGCTCTGCGCCTTCGCCGCGTTCTCGGCGTCGGCCAGCGAGAGCGCGGACAGGTTCGGGACGCCGGTCTTCCCGGCGGTGGCGCTGCCGCTCTTCAGCATCGACTGCACCACGAAGAACGCGCCGACCAGGACCAGCACCGCCGCGACGGCGAGCACGATCCAGGAGGTGTTGCTCTTCTTCGGCTGCTCCTCGCGCCGACGGCTGCCGCGGCCCTCGTAGCCGTTGTCGTAGCCGTCCCCGCCGTTGCCGCCGTAGCCGTTGTCCTGGTAGCCGCCGTACGGGGCGGGCTGCTGGTTGCCGACCGGCGGCAGCACGGTGGTCGGGCCGCCGCCCTGCTGGGGCAGCACGTTGGTCCGGCCGTACGGGTCGTACTGGTTGCCGCCCTGGTCGTAGCCGTACCCGGCGGCGCCCATGCCGTAGGCCGCCTGCTGGGCGGCGTTGACCGGCAGGCCGTCGAGGAAGCGCTCGATGTCCTCGCGCATCTCGTCGGCGGACTGGTAGCGGTAGTCCCGCTCCTTGGCGAGCGCCTTGAGCACGATCGCGTCGATCTCGGGGCGCACCTCGGGGTCGTACGAGGACGGCGGCGCGGGCTCCTCGCGGACGTGCTGGTAGGCCACCGCGACCGGCGAGTCGCCGACGAACGGCGGCCGCACGGTGAGCAGTTCGTACAGCAGGCAGCCGGTGGAGTACAGGTCGGAGCGGGCGTCGACGGTCTCGCCCTTGGCCTGCTCGGGGGAGAGGTACTGGGCGGTGCCGATGACCGCGGAGGTCTGGGTCATCGTCATGCCGGCGTCGCCCATGGCGCGGGCGATGCCGAAGTCCATCACCTTGACGTTGCCCTGCCGGGTCAGCATCACGTTGGCGGGCTTGATGTCGCGGTGCACGATGCCGGCCCGGTGCGAGTACTCCAGCGCCTGCAGGATGCCGATGGTCATCTCCAGCGCCCGCTCGGGCAGCAGCCGCCGCCCGGTGTGCAGCAGCTCGCGCAGGGTGGAGCCCTCGACGTACTCCATCACGATGTACGGGATGGAGATCCCGTCGATGTAGTCCTCGCCGGTGTCGTAGACCGCGACGATGGCCGGGTGGTTCAGCGAGGCCGCGGACTGCGCCTCGCGGCGGAACCGGGCCTGGAAGGACGGGTCGCGGGCCATGTCGGTGCGGAGGGTCTTCACGGCGACGGTGCGGCCGAGCCGGGTGTCGTGGCCGAGGTACACCTCGGCCATGCCACCGCGCCCGAGGACGCCGCCGAGCTCGTACCTGCCGCCTAGGCGACGAGGCTCTTCCATATCTCCGACCCTCTCCCCCACCGGTCGGTGAGGATGTGACGTAGGTGTCCCCGCACGCTCTCTTCGGACGCGTCGGCCGCGGCCGCGGTTTCACGGTCGAGGCCACGATCTCCGGCCGCGGGTACACCCGCTGCTGGCGGATACGCTACCGGGCGAACCTGAGCGGACCCGAGCAGGCCGTCAGCTGAGACCAGACCGGTACCGACCGGGACCGTCCCATTGTGACAATTCCGGCCGCCGAGCGAGCCCCGGCGGCCGGAATGTGACGCATGCGACCGGCCTACTTGCCGAGCGCCGCCTGCATCATCGACTTGGCGATCGGCGCGGCCAGCGAGCCGCCGGAGATCTCGGAGCTCTGCGCGGCGCCGTCCTCGACCACCACCGCGACCGCGACCTGCTTGCCGGAGGAGTCCTTGGCGTAGGACACGAACCAGGCGAACGGCTTGCCCGCGTTGTCCTGGCCGTGCTGCGCGGTGCCGGTCTTGCCGCCGACCGTCACGCCCGGGATGTTCGCCCGCCTGCCGGTGCCGTCCTTCACCACCGCTTCCATCATCTGCTGCAGCTTCTGGGCGGTGGCGGGCGAGACGGCCTGGCTCATCTGGTGCTCGGAGTGGGTCGAGATGGCGTGGCCGGGCGCGCCCTCCTGGGCGACCAGGTACGGCTGCATCAGCGAGCCGTTGTTGGCGATGGCCGCGGCCACCATGGCCATCTGCAGCGGGGTGGCCCGGGTGTCGTGCTGGCCGATGGCGTCCATCGCGGTGCCGTCGGGGGAGGAGCCGCTGGGGTAGTAGCTGGCGGCGGCCCGGATCGGGACGTCCACCTTGTCGTTGTTGAAGCCGAACTTCTCGGCCTGCGCACGCAGCGCGTCCCGGCCGAGCTCGGCGCCGAGCTTGCCGAACACCGTGTTGCACGAGATGGCCAGCGCCGAGGTCAGGGTGGCGTTCTCGCAGTCCTCGTCCGGGCTGTCGTTGACCAGCGGGGTGCTGGTGCCGGGCAGGATGTACGTCTCCGGGGTCTCGGTGGCGTCGCCCGGGTTCTTGTACTTGCCGGTCTCGAACGCGGTGGCCGCGGTGACCAGCTTGAAGGTCGAGCCGGGCGGGTAGGTCTGGCGCAGCGCCCGGTTCAGCAGCGGCTGGTTCGGGTCGTCCTTCAGCGCGTTGTAGGCGGCCGAGTCGGCGTCGGTGCCGCCGGCGAAGGTGCCCGGGTCGTAGGACGGGGTGGAGACCAGCGCCAGGATCGCCCCGGTGTTCGGGTCGATCGCCACCGCGGCGCCCTTCCGGTTGCCGAGGCCCTCGAAGCCGGCCTTCTGCACCTTCGGGTCGATGGTGGTGACCACGTCGCCGCCCTGCTTGGGCTTGCCGGTCAGCATGTCCAGGGTGTTGCGGAAGAACAGCCGGGAGTCGGTGCCGGAGAGCACCGGGTCCTCCAGCTTCTCCAGCTGGGTGGCGTCGAAGATCTGCGAGGAGTAGCCGGTGACCGGGGCGTACACCGGCCCGTCGATCCAGGCGCGCTTGTACTTGTAGCGCAGGCCGTTGACGAAGTCGGACTTGGTGACCGGCTGGCCGCCGACGATGATGTTGCCGCGCGGGGTGGCGTACCGGTCGTACTTCGTCCGCTCGTTGTGCTTGTTGTTCGCCCAGGCCGAGGCCTGCACGCCCTGCACCCAGTTCACCCGGACCATCAGCGCCAGGATCAGCACCAGGCAGAAGATCGACACCCGGCGGATCGGCTTGTTCACGAGGACGCTCCCCTGCTCTGGCCCGGCGCGCCGTACCCGGGCGGCCCGAACCGGTCGGGACCGGCGGGCTCCGGGATGGCCGGGGCGGGTTCGGCGGTCGGTTCGGCGGCCGGGCGGCGGGCGGTGTCGCTGATCTTCATCAGGACGGCGATCAGCGCCCAGTTGGCGACCACCGAGGAACCGCCCTGGGCCAGGAACGGCATCGTCATGCCGGTCAGCGGGATCAGGCCGGTGACGCCGCCCGCGACCACGAAGACCTGCAGCGCGAACGCCGAGCTCAGGCCGACCGCCAGCAGCTTGCCGAACGGGTCGCGGGCCGCCAGCGCGGTGCGCAGGCCGCGCTGCACCACCAGGCCGTAGACCAGGAAGATCGCCATCAGGCCGGTCAGGCCCAGCTCCTCGCCGAACGAACCGAGGATGAAGTCGCTCTTCGCCGCGAACTGGATCAGCCAGCTGCGGCCCTGTCCCAGCCCGGTGCCGACGGTGCCGCCGGAGCCCAGCGACATCAGGGTCTGGCCGATCTGCTCCGAGGAGTCCTTGGGGTGGTTCGGCGCGAACGCTGCCATCGGGTCCAGCCAGGCGTTGATCCGGGTCTTCACGTGCGGCTCGCTGGTGGCCACCAGCGCGGCGCCGCCGAAGGACATCAGCAGACCGAAGACGATCCAGCTGGTCCGCTCGGTGGCGACGTACAGCATCACCACGAACAGGCCGAAGAACAGGAAGGACGTGCCGAGGTCGGTCTCGAACACCAGGATCATGATCGACAGCAGCCAGACCACCACGATCGGCCCGAGGTCGCGCCCGCGCGGCAGGTACAGGCCCATGAACTTGCGGCTGGCCAGCGCCAGGGCGTCCTTCTTCACCATCAGGAAGCCGGCGAAGAAGATGGTCAGGATGATCTTGGCGAACTCGCCGGGCTGGATCGAGAAGGACCCGAAGCGGATCCAGATCTTCGCGCCGAAGTCCTCCTTCCGGGACGGGAAGAAGGCCGGTGCGGCCAGCAGCACCAGCGCCACCACCATCGAGATGTAGGTGTAGCGCTGCAGGATCCGGTGGTCCTTGAGCAGCCACATCACGCCGATGAACAGCGCGATGCCCAGGCCCGACCACATCAGCTGGTTGGTGGTCGCCGGGAAGTTGTTGCTCAGCAGCTTGCCGGCCTTGTCGAGCCGCCAGATCATCACCAGGCCGAGCCCGTTCAGCAGCGTCGCCAGCGGCAGCAGCAGCGGGTCGGCGTACGGGGCGAAGCGGCGCACCGCCAGGTGCGCGACGCCCGCCAGCACGCCCAGGCCCAGGCCGTACGCGAGGATGTTGGCGGGCAGCGTGCCGTCCATCGCCAGGCCCACGTTGGCGTACCCGAAGACCGGGACGGCCACCGCGAAGAGCAGCATCAGCAGCTCGGTGTTGCGCCGGTTCGGGACGGTCTCCGCGGTGCTGCCGCGTCCGGTCGCGCGGCGGCGTCCGGCGGCGGGCGTGCGGCCGCCGCTCACGTCGAAGGTGCTCATGCCTGTGTGAAACCCCCCGGGTTTGGACCGCGGTCCTACTGGGCCGGGCAGGCGGCGGCGAGCTGCTGCTCCTGCTCGGTCAGCGGCGGTGCCGACGGCTGGGTGCCCTCGCCGGTGGCCGGGGCGTTCCTGGAATCCTCGACCTTCTTGCAGACCGCGGCCTGCGCACGCAGGACGTCGACCTGCTTGCGGGCGTCGGCCAGGCCCTCGGCCTGGATCTTCTTGGCGATCTGGTCCTGCTGGTAGGCGGGCAGGTACTTGAGCTGGACGTCGGAGAACTGCTGGTAGACCGAGCTCAGCTCGATGCCGACCAGGTTCTGGTCCAGGCCGCGGTAGACCACGACGTGGCCGTCCTGGGCGCCGACGTAGTACTGGTCCTGGTTCCACTGCCAGGCGAAGAAGCCGGCGCCGCCGAGCACCGCGAGCACCAGCACCCCGATCAGGGTCAGCTTCAGCCCGCGCTTCTTCTTCCGGCGGTCCACCGGGGCGTCCGGGTCGAACTCCTCGCCGGGCGCGCCGTAGCCCGCCTCGCCGCCGTAGCCGCCCTCGGCGGGGCCGAAGTCGCCCGCGGGGGCGCCGTAGCCCTCGGCCGGGCCGAAGTCGCCCGCGGGGGCGCCGTAGCCGGGCTGCTGCTGCTCGTAGCCGCCCTCGTAGCCCTGGGCGGGCCCGAAGGCGCCCTGCGGGGCCTGCGGGGCCGGGCCGCGGCCGAGACCGGCGGCGCGGCCGGCCGGGGTGTCCAGCAGCTGCGGGTCGTGGAAGTGGTGCGGCTGGCTGTCGGCGACCGCGCCGACCACGACCGGCGCCTCGGCGGCCTGGCCGCTGAGCGGGTCGGTGGCGCCGACGTCGATCACGTCGGCGACGATGCAGGTGATGTTGTCCGGGCCGCCGCCGCGCAGCGCCAGCTGGATCAGCTCCTGGACGGTCTGCTCGGGCGCGTAGTAGCTGCCGAGCGTCTCCTCCAGGGTCTGGTGGCTGACCGGGCCGGACAGGCCGTCGGAGCAGATCAGGTAGCGGTCGCCGGCCCGGACCTCGCGGATCGACAGGTCGGGCTCGACCTGGCCGCGGCCGTCCAGGGCGCGCATCAGCAGCGAGCGCTGCGGGTGGGTCTCGGCCTCCTCGGCGGTGATCCGGCCCTCGTCGACCAGCCGCTGCACCCAGGTGTGGTCCTGGGTGATCTGGTCGAGCCGCCCGTCGCGCAGCAGGTACGCCCGGGAGTCGCCGATGTGCACCTGGCCCATCCGCTGGCCGTCCCAGAGCAGCGCGGTCAGGGTGCAGCCCATGCCCTCCAGCTGCGGGTCCTGCTCGACCATCTGCCGCAGCCGCTCGTTGGCGGTCTGCACCGCCTCGTTGAGCAGGCTCAGCAGGTCGGCGCCGGGGTGCGGCTCGTCGAGCCGGACGATCGAGCCGAGGACCTCGGAGGAGGCGACCTCACCGGCCGCCGCCCCGCCCATGCCGTCGGCCACCGCGAGCAGCCGGGGCCCGGCGTAGCCGGAGTCCTCGTTCCCCTCGCGGATCAGGCCCTTGTGCGAGCCGGCGGCGAAGCGCAGCACGAGACTCATGCTGTCCGGGCCCTCCTTCGGGTGGAGCTGGTCCTCATGCGCTGACTACTTCCGCAGCTCGATGACGGTCCTGCCGATTCGGATCGGCACGCCGATCTGGAGCGGCATCGGCGTGGTGAGCCGCTGCCGGTCGAGATAGGTGCCGTTGGTGGAGCCTAGATCCTCCACCGTCCACTGCCCAGCCTGATCGGGGTAGATCCTGGCATGACGCGAGGACGCGTAGTCGTCGTCGAGCACGATCGTGGAGTCGTGCGCCCGGCCCAGCGTGATGGTCTGGCCCTGCAGCGCGACGGTCGTCCCGGCCAGCGAGCCCTGGACCACCACCAGGTGGGTGGGCTGGCCGCGGCGCTGCCGGGCCTGCGCCTGCTGGGCGGCGGCCGCGGGGGCGCCCTGGCCCTGCGGCGGACGGCCCGCCCCGGCCGGGGCGGGGGCGGCGGCCCGCTGGGCGGTCCGCGCCGTGCCCTTGGTGGTGAACAGGTCGCTGCGGATCACCTGCACCGCGACGATGACGAACAGCCAGAGGACGGCGAGGAAGCCCAGCCGCATGACCGTCAGGGTCAGATCAGACATACCGGCCCGCTTCTACCCTTCGACCTGTCGGTAGACGATGGTGGTCGACCCCAGGACGATCCGGGAGCCGTCGCGGAGCGTAGCGCGCTGGGTGTGCTGCCCGTCCACCACGATGCCGTTGGTGGAGCCGAGGTCCAGGACCATCGCGGGCGTACCGGGACGGATCTCCGCGTGCTTGCGGGACACCCCGGGGTCGTCGATCCGGATGTCCGCCTCGGTGGAGCGGCCCAGCACCACCGCGTTCTGGCTGATCTGGTGCCGGGCGCCGTTCACCTCGACCCAGCGCCGGGTGCCGGCGCCGCCGTGGCCCGCGCCGGGGAAGGGCCGGACGTTGCCCGCCGGCGGGGCGGACGGCATCGCGGGCGGGGCGGCGGGCGGCGGCGGGGCGCCGTACGGGGCGGCGGCCGCCCCCTGCTGCCAGGGCGCGCCCGGCGCGGGCGGCGTCGGCGGGCGCCCGTACCCGGGCTGGGCGGCGGGCGGCTGGGCGGCCTGGGCCCGCTGGGGGTCCTCGGCGGCCAGCGTGCGGCTGCGCACCCGGTACAGGCCGGTGTCCAGGTCGTCGGCCTTCTCCAGGGCGACCTGCAGCGGGCCCATGAAGCTGTAGCGCTGCGCCTCCGCGTACTCGCGGACCATCCCGGCGAGCTCGTTGCCGAGCTGGGTGGCGTAGGGGCTGAGCCGCTCGTGGTCGTGCGGGCTGAGCTCGACGATGAAGTCGTTCGGGACGACCGTGCGGTCCCGGTTCCAGATGGTGGCGTTGTTGTCGCACTCGCGCTGCAGGGCGCCGGCGATCTCCACCGGTTGGACCTCGGACTTGAACACCTTCGCGAAGGTGCCGTTCACGAGACCTTCGAGTCGCTGCTCGAACTTCTTCAGGACTCCCACGGGGCACCCCCTCTCAGGGCGTCGGACGGGCCGGCTCGTCGGCTGGAAAGCGGTACTTCCGTACTGATCGTATCCACGCCCGGCCCTTCCGTACGGTTCCCCGCCTAGGTCGCGCCCGGAGGGGTACCCGCCGGGCGGCCCGCTCACTCGTTCGCCCCGCCTCCGGTTGCGGGCCGTCGGGGGCCGTGCAGGGGGGCCGCGGGGAATGGATTCGCAGGTACGGCTCGGGGCGTGCTAATGTTTTCCATGTCGGAAGGGGCGCCCGAGAGGGAGCCGAACGGAAGACCCCGAGAGATGCGGTAAGCTTCTCGACAGGTCGGAAGAAGCGGTAAGCAACTGAAGACAACACCCATGCGCGGGTGGCGGAATAGGCAGACGCGCTGGATTCAGGTTCCAGTGCCCGAAAGGGCGTGGGGGTTCAACTCCCCCCTCGCGCACAGCGAAGCCCCCCAGATCTCCGGATCTGGGGGGCTTTCTCGTTCTCCGGGACGGAACGGGCCGACCGGGCGGGCGGCGGGGCGGACCGTCCGGGTTGGACCGTCCGGGTTCAGTGGGCGGGCAGCACCGCGTGCACGACGAAACCGCCGTCGGGGGCGGGGCGGGCGCTGAAGGTGCCGCCGAGCAGGGCGGCGCGTTCGCGCAGGCCGATCAGGCCGTGGCCGCCGCCGGGGAGGGGGGCGTCGTCCGGGTCGGGGTGCGGGGTGCGGGCCGGCGGGGGGCCGTTGCGGACCTCGACGTGCAGCTTGCCGCCGCGGGCGGTGACCCGGACGGTGACGGGGGCGCCGGGGGCGTGCTTGCTGATGTTGGTCAGTCCCTCCTGGACGGTGCGGTACGCGGCCCGCTCGACCGCCTCGGGCCAGGGCCGGCGGCCGGGGTCGAGGCGGCTGGTGACGGCCAGGCCGCTGCCGTCGATCAGCCGGGGCAGGTCGGCGAGGGTGGGCTGCGGGGCGAGCGGGGTGCCGGGGACGCCCGCGGCGCGCAGCACGCCGACCATCTGCCGGAGCTCCTCGAGGGTGCGGACGGACAGCTCGCGGATGGTGCGGGCGCCCTCGCGGGCGGCGGGGTCGGTGCTGGAGACCTGCACCGCCCCGGCCTGGATCGAGATCAGGCTGACCTGGTGCGAGACCACGTCGTGCATCTCGCGGGCGAGCCGGGCCCGTTCGGCGGACAGCACCTTCTCGGCGAGCAGCCGGCTCTCGCGCTGGCGCCCGGCGGTGAGCTCGGTGACCCGGTCGGCGAGTTCGCCGCGGGTGCGGGCGAGCACGCCCAGGGCGGCCGGTCCGGCGCCGAGCATCACCGACTGGATGGCGTACAGCGCGTTGTCCCGGCTGAGTTCGAACAGGCCGGGGTCGAAGGGCCAGTGGAAGAACTCGACCAGGGCGAAGGCGGTGGCGCAGGCGACCGGGACGCGGGGGCGGGGCCAGGCGGCGGCGACCGAGTAGACGCCGGTGATCGGGGCCAGCCAGATCTCGTTGAAAAAGGCGCCGGGCAGGGTGAGCAGGGCCACCGGCAGCGGGTGGCGGCGGCGCCACAGCAGGACCAGGACGGAGAGCGCGGACAGCGCCAGCTGCCAGGGCGCGGAGTCCTTGGCGACCAGGGCGGAGTCCATCGCGGCGAGCAGCACCGGGGCCAGCAGCGCGGTGCGCGGGGAGCGCAGCCAGGCCGGGGTCCGGCGGCGCGGGGCGGCGGGCTCCTCGGGGGTCACGCGCCGTCCCGCCGGTCGCGGACCAGTCCGGCGCGGTGGGCGAGGACGGCGGCCTGGACGCGGTTGGCGGCGCCGAGCTTGGCGAGGATGGCGCTGATGTGGTCCTTGACGGTGCCGGTGCCGAGGAACAGCCGGTCGGCTATCTCGGCGTTGGACAGGCCCTCGCCGAGCAGCGCCAGGACGTCCAGCTCGCGGCCGGTGAGCCGTCCGGCGAGGGAGGCGGCGGCGGTGTCGGGGGCGCCCCCCTCGACGTAGCCGCTGATCACGGTGCGGGCCACGGACGGGGAGAGCACGCTGCCGCCGGCCGCGAGCACCCGGACGGCGTGCACCAGCTGGTCGGGGGCGGTGTCCTTGAGCAGGAACCCGGCGGCCCCGGCCCGCAGCGCGGTGCCGATGTGCTCGTCGGTGTCGAAGGTGGTGAGCATCGCGACGGCTGGCGGCTCGGGCAGCGTGCGCAGGCGGCGCAGCACGCTGATCCCGTCCAGGTCGGGCATCCGGACGTCGAGCAGGACGACCTGCGGGGCCAGCTCGCGGGTGAGCTGCTCGGCCTGCCCGCCGGAGCAGTCGCCGACCACCTCCAGGTCGGGTGCGCTGCCGACGATCAGGCCGAGTCCGGAGCGGACCAGCACCTCGTCGTCCACGATCAGGACCCGGGTGGGCGGCATGTCTCTCCCTGGTGGGGCGGGTTCGGTCCCGGTGGCGCTCCGGCACCCCCGCCGATCGGCGGGGGTGGGAATCCGCTACCGGATTCACGCAATTCTCATCTCCGCTGGGCAACCATGGAAATCGGGGTGGAGTGCGCGCGACCGCGAGCGGATGCGCCCCGCTGATCGATCGTCTGGAATGGTTGCTGTGTCCACTGTGAAGACGGCTTCCTCTGCCGTGTCCCCCACCAACGGCGAGGACCCCGGGCCGCTGGCACGGTGGCGGCCGCGGGCCGCCGCGTCGACCGTCTGGTACCTGCGGTTGATGGCCCTGCTGAACCTGGTGGCGGTGCTCTCGGTGCCGTTCCGGGACCAGGTGGAGCGCCACCGCGAGGGGGAGTACTTCACCCCCTACCTGATGACCGGCGGCCTGACCTTCGTGCTGGCGTCGCTGTTCCTGGCGGTGGCGATGCGCCGCCGCAAGCGGGCGGCGTGGATCTTCAACACCGGTCTGGCCGGGGTGACGTTCCTCGGGTACCTGGCCTTCCTGGCCTGGGGCGACCGCTACAAGGACCATCCCTGGAACTACTTCTCGGTGGCGCTGACCGGCCTGTTCCTGGTGGCGCTGCTGGTCTCCCGCCGGGAGTTCACCTCCAAGGGCGACCGCTCCAACCCGAAGACCGCCGCGGCCGCCGCGGTGGGCGGGCTGCTGCTGGGCGGCCTGGTCGGCTCGGTGCTGGTGCAGGCGACCAACGAGGTCTCCGGCGCGGGCTTCGGCATGCGCTTCAGCTACGCGGTGCACCGGATGATCACGCTGAACCCGTCCGAGCGGGTCCAGGACGTGGTCTCGGTGCCGACCTGGGTGAACGCGGCGATCAACGCGATGAGCGCGGTGCTGTTCCTGTTCGTGCTGTGGGTGGCGTTCCGTTCGCCGCGCGGCGAGGAGCTGCAGAGCGACGAGGACCAGGAGCGGCTGCGCGGGCTGCTGGAGAAGCAGGGCGAGCGGGACTCGCTGGGCTACTTCGCGCTGCGCCGGGACAAGGCGGTGGTGTTCTCCCCCTCCGGGAAGGCGGCGGTGGCCTACCGGGTGGTGGGCGGGGTGACGCTGGCCTCGGGCGACCCGATCGGCGACCCGGAGGCCTGGCCGGGGGCGATCGAGGCGTGGCTGGCGGAGGCCCGCGAGCACGCCTGGGTGCCGGCGGTGATGGGCGCCTCGGAGGAGGCGGGGGTGATCTACGCCCGGCACGGGCTGGACGCGCTGGAGCTGGGTGACGAGGCGATCGTCGAGCTGGACGAGTTCTCGCTGGACGGCCGGGCGATGCGGGTGGTGCGGCAGGCGTACAACCGGGTCAAGCGGGCCGGGTACACGGTGCGGATCCGCCGGCACGGCGACATCCCCGAGTGCGAGATGGCCGAGCTGGTGGCCAAGGCCGACCACTGGCGGGACGGGGCGACCGAGCGCGGGTTCTCGATGGCGCTGGGCCGGCTCGGGGACGCGGGCGACGGGCGCTGCGTGATGCTGGAGTGCTTCGACGGGGAGGGCGAGCTGCGGGCGCTGCTGAGCTTCGTCCCGTGGGGGGAGCACGGGCTGTCGCTGGATCTGATGCGGCGCGACCGGGACAGCGAGAACGGGCTGATGGAGTTCATGGTGATCGAGCTCCTGCAGCGCGCGAAGGAGGTCGAGCTGGAACGGGTCTCGTTGAATTTCGCGATGTTCCGGTCGGTTTTCGAGCGCGGGTCGAAGCTGGGCGCCGGGCCGGTGCTGCGGTTGTGGCGTTCGGTGCTGGGTTTCTTCTCCCGCTGGTGGCAGATCGAGTCGCTCTACCGGGCGAACGCGAAATACCGGCCGATCTGGGAACCGCGTTACCTGCTCTTCGAGAAGAGCAGCGAGATTCCCCGGATCGGCATCGCCAGCGCCCGCGCCGAGGGGTTCATCACGGCGCCGAGCATGCCGGTGCTGTTCCGCCGCCGCCACGGGTGAGGAGCGCTTCCCGGCCGGACACGGCACGGGACGGGGGTGGTCCCTCCGCCGGGGGGCGGAGCGGGCCCCGCACCCCCTCCGAAAGGATGAGGCGAATGGTCATCGAAGCTGATGCCGCCGGTTAATCCGGTGCGTAGCCTCGGGTACGAGGCGTAGAAGAAGCGGTGGTTCGGAGAGGTACCGGATCGGACGGGAGAAACGGGCTCGTGAAGCTGATCACCCGCGCGGGGGGCGCGCGGCCGGAGCGGTGGGCGGTATTCCGCCGGGCCGCGGTCGCCGAGTGGGGGGAGCTCTTCGCCTCCGTGAAGGAAAGGGTGGTGCGGCGGAAATTCGCCGCGGTGCCGCTGGCGACCGCGGCGACCGCGCTGGTGCTGCTGTTCTCGGTGGTGCAGCACCTGCCGGGCGGGGACAGGTTCGTGTCCGACATCGGCGTGGTGAAGGCGGCCCTGCCGCTGGACGTGTCGCTGCTGCGGACGCCGCTGTCGCTGTACGTCCCGGCGCTGGACCTGCCGGTGTGGGGGGCGCTGGCGCAGGTGTTCCTGGTGTTCGGCGTGGCGGAGATCGTGCTGGGCCGCCGGCTGACCCTGGTGGTGGCGTACGTCTGCACCGTGGCGGGCACGCTGTTCGCCCGGGTCGGGGTGGCGCTGGGCCCGCAGCACGCGCTGGGCTTCCCGCGCTGGGTGGCGCACGTGCGGGACACCGGCCCCTCGGCGGCGGTGGTGGCGCTGGCCGTGGTGGTGGCGTTCCGCTGCCGGGCGTGGTGGACGGGCGGGGCGGTGGTGCTGGCGATGGCGCTGGAGGCGCTGGTGCTGCCGAACCTGGCGGGCCTGGAGCACCTGGTGGCGATCAGCGCGGCGGTGCTGATCGCGGTGTGGGTCGAGGTGTTCGGCGACTACTGGCCGCGGGTGCTGACCGGGGTCGGGGCGGCCGCGGCGGTGGCCGCGCAGCGCCGGACCAGGGCGGTCATCACCCCCTGATCCGGCGGTCGGCGGGGTCGGGCGGTCAGGTGCTGCGCGGCAGCGGCATCTCGAAGTAGACGACCTTGCCGACGGCCTTGCGGGAGGTGCCCCACTTCTCGGCCAGCTTGCTGACCAGGTTGAGTCCGCGACCGTGCTCGGACATCGACTCGGCGGGCTCCAGCGAGGGCAGGTTGTGGTTGTCGTCGCTGACCTCGACCAGCAGCTTGTCGACCCGGATCAGCTGCAGCTGCACCTCGGCCCGGGCCACCCGCACCGCGTTGGTGACCAGTTCGGAGACCAGGAGTTCGACGGTCTCGGCGAGCGGGTCCAGCTGCCAGGCGGTGAGCTGGTCGCGCACCAGGCGGCGGGCCCGGCCGACCTCCAGCTCGGTGACGCCGAGCTGCCAGGTGGCGACCTCGGTCGGCGGGACGCCGTCGAAGCGGGCCACCAGCAGGGCGATGTCGTCCTGTCGGTCGTCGGAGTGCAGGGTGTTCAGGACGGTGTCGCAGGCCTCGTCGGGGGTCTGCTTGGGGTCGATCAGGTTGCCGCAGAGCGCCGCCAGGCCCTCCCCTATGTCGCCGCCCCGGACCTCGACCAGGCCGTCGGTGCACAGCACCAGCATCGAGCCGTCCGAGACGTCGATCTTCTTGGTCTGGAACGGGACGCCGCCGACGCCGATCGGTGCGCCGGAGGGCAGCTCCAGCAGCTCGCCGCGGCCGTCGGGGTGCACCAGGACCGGCGGGACGTGGCCCGCGGAGGCGAGCTCGCAGGTGCGGTTGATCGGGTCGTAGACGGCGTACAGGCAGGTCGCCAGGTGGTCGTCGCCGAGCTTGTGGGCCAGGTTGTCGAGGTGGCGAAGCAGCTGGCCGGGCGGCAGGTCGAGGGCGGCCAGGGTCTGCATGGCGGTGCGGAAGCGGCCCATCGCGGCGGCCGAGTGCAGGCCGTGTCCCATCACGTCGCCGACCACCAGGGCGACTCGGCTGCCGGGCAGCTGGATGGCGTCGAACCAGTCGCCGCCGACCTCGGCCTTGCGGTCGCCCGGCATGTAGCGGTGGGCGACCTGCACGCCGGGGATCTTCGGCGGGCGGGTCGGGATCATCGAGCGCTGCAGGGTGGTGGCGACCTTGGACTCGGCCCGGTGCAGCCGGGCGTTGTCCAGCGAGAGCGCGGCGCGGGCGGCGATCTCCTTGAGGGTGTCGGCGTCCGAGCGGCCGAACGGGGCCCGGTCGGAGAGCCGCAGCAGCTTGAGGATGCCCAGTACGGCGCCGCGGGCGGACAGCGGCAGCACCAGCATCGAGCGGCCCACCACGGTCGGCTCCAGCTCGGGGCCGCCGAGCGAGGCGGCGTAGTCGACCGCGACGTCCGGCGAGATCAGCGGCACCAGGACCGGCTGGTTCTCCTGCAGGGCCAGGCCGGGCGGGGTGGAGCGCGGCATGGTCAGCAGCGCGCCCTCGTCCAGGACGTGGTTCCAGCGCTGCGAGGACGGGTTGAAGGTGCGGGCCACCCGGCGCAGCACGGCCGTGTCGTCGGGGGAGGCGGCGGGCAGCTCGCCGTCCGAGATCAGGCCGTCGAGCAGGTCGACGCAGGCGAAGTCGGCGACCCGGGGGACCAGCACCTCGCACAGTTCGCGGGCGGTGGTGTCCAGGTCGAGGGTGGTGCCGACCTGGCTGCCGACCGAGGCCAGCAGCGCGAGGTCGCCGTCGTCGGGCAGCCCGCGGACCACCTCCACGCCGGTGCCGGGGTCGGCCGTCCGGCTGGGCGGGACGGCGGCGGTGGGGGCGGCGGTCGGTTCGGGGGCGGCGGCTGCGGGGTCGATGGCGGGGCCTCCCGGGTTCGGGCGGTGGGCGGCGGCTTCGCGCTGTCCGGGGACGGTGCGGCCGGTCCCCGGCGCGCCCTGCGGGGCGGCGGCGGACCCGGCAGGCGCTATCCGTACCCCGGCGCCGCCCTGGGCACCCGTGCCCGGCGCGGCGGCGTCCGCGCGGCGGGCGGCGCGCTGCTGCGGGGTCGGGTAGCGGCGGCCGATCCCGGCGGCGACCCTGGCCGTGCCGGTGCCCTCCGGGGAGGACTGGTAGGGCACCACCGGCAGCCGGGTCGCGGCGTCCACCTGCAGGGCGGGCGGGCCGGCCTGGGCGAGGGCGTCCAGCAGGCGGCGGCGGCGCTCCTCGGAGGTGGTCGGGAGGAGCGCGGCGAGCGCCTCGGCGGCGGCCGGGCCGGGCGGGGCGAACGCGGCGGCGACCTGCTGCGGGCGGGCCGCGGCGGGCGCGGCGGCGTACGGGACGAGGCGCTCGCCGAGGGCGATCCGCGGCCCGGCGGTGCGCAGCGGGCGGGCGTCGGCGGCCAGCGCGAGCAGCGAGCGGCCGGACGGTTCGACCAGCGGGTAGGCCCACCACAGGACGTCGCGCAGCCGCTCCTCGCGGTCGTGCACGGCCATCGGACCGGCCCACGGGCCGTCCAGCACGAGGTCGTCGAGGGTGTCGAGGGCGTCGTGGCGCTGGGCGGGGACGGCGCCGTCCGGGCGGGGCTCGACGGCGGGCAGCAGACCGTGCGCGGTGCGGCCGAGGGCGACCTCGGCCCGGTGGCCGAACAGCTCCTCCGCGGTGCGGTTCCACAGGGCGATCCGGCCGTCCGGGTCGACCAGCACGGCGGCGACCCGGAGCAGGGCGACCACTCCGGAGGGGGGTGGGGAGTCGGGCTGGTCCACCATGGGTATCGGTCTGCCCCTTTTGTTGTGCTTGCTGCTCCTCCTGGCCGGTGCGCGCGTCCTTGCACGCGCCCTCCAATGAAGCACGGAGATGCCGGGGGGAGGTAGTTAATCGGGCAGATTCGTCAGTATCAGTTGCGTGTCGTCCGGCGTACGCCCCGGACTGCTGCTACGTCACCCGATCGGGTGCGCGGCGGACCCCGGTAGGGTGGCCAGGGTGAGCGTACCGAGCGTCGAGGTGTGGGCGGACCCGGAGCGGCAGGAGCTGGAGGAGCGGGTCGCGGCGGCCGAGCTGGCCTGGCTGACCCTGGACGTCGACGTGGCCACCCTGCGGGTGGAGATCGACAACTTCGCGCTGGCGCACCACCAGCTGCTGGGCCCGCTGTACGCCGAGCTGGACGAGCTGGACGCGCTGATCGCCGAGTCGGTGGCGGCGCTCAGCGGCGACCCGGAGGACCTGCGGCGGGCCCGGGAGGCCCGGGAGCGGGTCGAGCCGCCGCAGGAGCGCGGCCCGCGCGAGGGCGAGCCGGAGGCCCGCCGGGTGCGCCCCGACAAGGACGCCCAGCGGGTCTACCGCGAGCTGGTCCGCCGCGCCCACCCCGACCTGACCACGGACCCGGCCGAGCAGGAGCGCCGCTCGGCGTTCATCGCCCGGGTCAACGAGGCGTACGCGCTGGCCGACACCGACGGGCTGGAGCGACTGGCCGATGAGTGGTCCACCTCCCCGGACTCGGCGCCCGCCGCCGACTCCCCCGACCGGCTGGCCTGGCTGCGCCAGCGCCTGGAGTGGCTGACCGGCCGGATCACCGCGCTGGCGGTGGAGCGCGTCCGGCTGGAGCGCACCCCGATGGGCGAGCTGCTGCTGCTGCGCCCCGACGAGCCGGAGCGGCTGCTGGAGGAGCTCGCCGAGCAGCTGCTGGCCACCGCCGCCGACCGGCAGGCGAGGCTGGCCGCGCTGCTGCCCGACAATGGCGGGAACACACCGTCCGACACCCCTCAGGAGACCCCCCCGATGTTCGCTCAGCTGCCCACCGCCGACGCCGCCTCGGTGCCCGACGACGCCGTCCTGCTCGACGTCCGCGAGCAGGACGAGTGGGACGCCGGGCACGTGGAGGGCGCGCTGCACATTCCGATGGGCGAGGTGGTGGCCCGGCTCGACGAGCTGCCCGAGGGGCGGCTGTACGTGCTGTGCCGGGTCGGCGGGCGCTCCGCGCAGGTCGTGCAGTACCTGGTGGCGGGCGGCCGGGACGCGGTCAACGTGCACGGCGGGATGTTCGCCTGGGAGGCCGCGGGCCGTCCGATGGTGAGCGGCACCGGGCAGGAGCCGTTCGTCCTGTAGCGGCCGCAAGGGCTCCGGCCCCTGTTCGAACGCGTGGGCGGTGCGGCAGGATGTCCGCCGTGCGCGTCTGGTCCAAGCCCGCCCGGGTGGTGCTGGTGGTCGCCGGGGTGGGCCTGGGGGCCTGCGTCCTGGCGTTCCTCGGCGCGCTCTTCCTGCACGTGGCGCCCGCGAACTCGCTGTCGAAGGAGTACCGGACCCAGGTCGACCGGCTGGTGTACCCGGAGTTCGAGCAGAACTGGAAGCTGTTCGCGCCGGACCCGCTGCAGCGCAACGTCGCGGTGGACGCCCGGGTGCAGAGCATCGGCCCGGACGGGACGGTGGTCACCGGCGACTGGCACGGCCTGAGCGCCGAGGACTGGGCGGCGATCCGGCACGACCCGGCGCCCAGCCACCGGGACCAGAACCTGCTGCGCCGGGCCTGGGACTTCTACGAGTCGACCCACGGCGAGGGCGACGCGCGGGCGGTGCCGGGCTCGCGCGGGCAGCTGGCCGAGCGGTACCTGGAGCGGATCGCCCTGCAGCGGATCGTCTCCGCCGGGGGCCGGGTGATCCAGGTCCAGCTGCGGGTCACCGTCACCGCCGTCGCCCCGCCCGCCTGGAGCCGGGAGCAGGTCGACACCGCCCCGCACGTGCGCGAGCTGCCCTGGTGGCCGGTCCAGCCCGAGGACGGGAAGGGCCTGTCGTGACCGCCCCCGCCCCTGCCCCCGCTCCTGCCGACGTCCGGTCCGTGCTGCCGCGCCTGCTGACCACCCTCGCCCCGTACCAGGCCGCCGTGGTGCGGATCGGCACCGCGGGGACGTGGGGCGCCTACCTGCTGCGCGAGTGGGGCAACCGGCGGGTGCTGTACGGGGACCGCTCGCCCTGGTCGGCGGAGCTGAACGACCGGCTGCTGGCCGACACCCACGCGTTCACCGCGCTGTCCTGGAGCGACGGCCGCTGGTGGTTCGAGGCGGTGTACCTGCTGGCGCTGCTCTCGGCCGGGGCGGTGGCGCTGGGCTGGCGCACCCGGGCGTCCACGGTGCTGTTCGCGCTGACCGTGCTGTCGCTGCAGAACCGGAACGTGTTCCTCGGCGACGGCGGCGACAACCTGGTCCACCTGATGGCGATCTACCTGGTGTTCACCCGCTGCGGCGCGGTCTGGTCGCTGGACGCCCGCCGCCGGGCCCGCCGGCCGGGCAGGGACCCGGCCGAGTGGGGCGAGCCGCGGGCGCTGGCCGACGCGCTGGCCGCGATGCTGCACAACTGCGCGATGCTGGTGATCGCCGTCCAGGTGGTGCTGGTGTACGCCACGGCCGGCTGGTACAAGGTGCAGGGCAGCCGCTGGCAGGACGGCACCGCGGTCTTCTACCCGCTGCAGCTGGACTACTTCACGCCCTGGCCGGAGCTGTCCGGGCTGCTCGGCGGCAGCCTGCTGGTGACCTTCGTGCTGACCTACGGCACCGTGGTCATGCAGGTCGGCTTCCCGTTCTCGCTGGCCGCCCGGCGGCTGAAGAACGTGCTGCTGGCGGTGATGGTGGTCGAGCACCTGGCGATCGCGCTGCTGCTGGGGCTGCCGTTCTTCTCGCTGGCGATGGTCTCGGCGGACGCGGTGTTCCTGCCCACGGCCTTCCTGTTGGCGGTGCAGGGGCGGGCGGCGGGCTGGTGGGCGGCCCGGCGGGCGGGCCGGACGGCCGGGGAGACGGCCGGGGAGACGGCCCGGCCCGTGGACGCCGAGGTCGAGCCGGTGGGCGGGGCCGACGGCTGACGGGCCGGGCGACCGACGGGCCGGTGGGCGAAAAGTCGTTAAGCTCGCGGTATGTCCTGGTTCACGGCCCTGCGCGACACCGCGAAGGCCGGGCTGACCGTGGACCGCTCGCTGACCAACCCCAAGCGGGCGCTGCGCGGGGCGGTGGCCGCCGCGCTGGTGGTCTTCCCGACGCTGCTGCTGTTCGGCCCCGCGCAGGCCACCTCGGCCGCGATGGGCGCGTTCATCGCGGGCACCGCGACCTTCCAGCGCTCCTTCCGCCCGCGCGCCTCGCTGGCGCTGGTGGCGGCCGCCGGGCTGGGGCTGTCGACCTTCCTGGGCTACGTCGCGGTCGGCATCCCGGGCGCGTACCCGGTACTGCTGGCGCTGTGGGCGTTCGGGGCCGGGCTGGCCTGGGCGATCGGGCCGACCGCGGGCGTGGTGGCCGCGAACACGCTGGCCGTGATGATGGTGGTGGTGCAGCTGCCGGTGTCGGTGCCCACCGCGGTCGAGCACGGGCTGCTCTGCTCGGTCGGCGGCGCCGTCCAGGCCCTGGTGGTCACGCTCTGGCCGATCGACAGCTGGCGGGCCCAGCGCGACGCGCTCGCCGACATCTACGCCGGGCTCGGCGACTACGCCCGCCGCCTGCGGCACGACCCGGTGGCGCAGGTCGACCCGGAGCCGTTCATCGTCGGGCGGCAGGCCGCCAAGCTGACCGCCCGGCAGGCCCGGCGCCGCCCGCCCGAGCTGCGCGGCCTGCGCACCATCGCCGAGCGGATCCGTCCGGCGCTGGCCGCGCTGGCCGACCCGCGGGTCGGGGCCGCCGAGGAGGGGCCGGAGCGGGACCGGGCCCGCGAGGTGCTGGCCGCCGCCGCCGAGGTGCTCGACGCGCTGACCCGGGCGATCCGCAGCGGAGACCCGCTCCGGCTGCCCAAGGACACCCCCGGCCTGGCGCTGGCCCGCCCGGGCAGCGGCAGCGGCGAGGACCTGCTGCGCGGCGGCGCCCGCCGCTCGGCCCGCCGGCTGTCCGGGCTGCTGGGCCGGGCCGCCGACCGGCTCGACCGGCAGGACCGCGGCACCGTCCAGGCCCGCACCGAGCCCACCACCGGCCTGCGCCGCCCGCCGCTGGTCGAGGTGGCGCCCGCCGCGCTGGCCACCGTCGGGCGGCAGCTGCACCGGCACTCGGCGATCTTCCACCACGCGGCGCGGATGGCGGTGGTGGTCACCTCCGCCTACCTGGCGGCCCGGCTGCTGCGGATCGAGCACGGCTACTGGGCGCCGATGACCACCGCGATGGTGATGCGCCCGGACTTCGCGCAGACCTTCAGCCGCGGCGTCGCCCGGGTGGCCGGGACGGCCGCCGGGGTGCTGCTGTCCACCGCCGTGGTGCAGCTGTTCGACCCGGGGGACTGGGTGCTGGCGGTGCTGGCGGTGTGCTGCATGGGGCTGGCGTACCTGACCATGCGCACCGGGTACGCGGTGACCACGGTGGCGATCTCCTCGTACGTGGTGTTCCTGCTCGGCCTGCAGCCGGGCGACCCGGTGCGGCTGGCGGTGGACCGGGTGTCGATGACGCTGCTGGGCGGGTTCGTCGCGCTCGCCGCGTACGCGCTGTTCCCGACCTGGCAGACCGCCCGGCTGCCGGAGCGCCTGGCTGAGTGGCTGGCCTCGGCGGGGCGGTACGCGGCGGCGGTGTTCACCGCGTACGGGGACCCGGCGGGCGGGCACGCGGAGCAGGACGTGCGGCCCGCGCTGCTGGACGTGCGGGAGGCGCGCAGCGAGATGCTGGCGGCGCTGGACCGGGCCGAGGTGGAACCGGTGCGGCACGACGAGCAGGTGCTGCGGGAGCTGACCCGCAAGCAGTTCGACAAGGCCCGCTCGGCGGTCGGCATGCTGGACCGCTCGACCGTCCTGCTGGAGGCCCACCTGCCGGGCGAGGACGCCCCGCCGGTGCCGGGCGCCGCCGCGTTCGGCGAGGAGCTGCGGGACGCCACCGCGCTGGCCGCCGCCGCCGTCCTGCTCGGCCAGGACGTCGACTTCGCCCAGCTGCGCGACGCCCACCGCACCTGGGACCACCAGCTGGCCGCGCTGCCCCGGGACGACCGGATCGACGTCACCCGGGCGGGAGCCCGGCTGGTCATGCAGGCCCTCACCGAGCTGGAGCGCTCGGTGCGGACGCGGACGCGGCCGACCAGGCCCGAGCCCGTACCGTTGGGGGCGTGAGCGACACCTCGGTGCCCCAGCTGGGCGAGCAGTACGACGACCTTGGCGACGACCGGGAGATCGGCGTCGGCCCGCACCCCGCGCCGTGGCCGGACGACCCCCGGCTGGACCCGGAGCTGCTGGCCGCCGGGGACCGCCGCAACGTGGTCGACGGCTACCGCTACTGGCGGCACGAGGCGATCGTCGCGGACCTGGACACCCGGCGGCACGGCTTCCACGTCGCGGTCGAGAACTGGCAGCACGACTTCAACATCGGGTCGGTGGTGCGCACCGCCAACGCCTTCCTGGCGCAGGAGGTGCACATCGTCGGGCGGCGGCGCTGGAACCGGCGCGGCGCCATGGTCACCGACCGCTACCAGCACGTGCGCCACCACGGCTCGGTGGCCTCGCTGGCCGCCTACGCGGCGGAGCGCGGGCTGCCGGTGATCGGGATCGACAACCTGCCGGGCGCGGTGCCGCTGGAGACCTTCCGGCTGCCGGAGCGCTGCGTGCTGCTGTTCGGGCAGGAGGGGCCGGGGCTGACCGCCGAGGCGTGGGAGCACGCGGCGGCGGTCTGCTCGATCGCCCAGTTCGGCTCGACCCGTTCGATCAACGCGGGCGCGGCCGCCGCGATCGCCATGCACGCCTGGGTGCGGGAGCACGCCGCGCCGTCCTGAGCGCGCTCCCGCCGGGCCGGGCTCAGGAGAACAGCAGCCGCCAGGTGTGCGGGCCGGGGTAGCCGTCGGCCTCGGCGCCGCTCCAGCCCTGGGCGCGCTGGAAGGCCGCGACGTTGAGGCGGTCGGCCTCGCCCCAGTCCCGGCTGGGGCCCTCCCGGTAGGCGGCGCCGAAGCCCTTGGCGACCAGTTGCCGTCCGAGCAGCAGCACGTCGTCGTTGACCCGGCCGGGGCCGAAGCGGTCGGCGCCGGGGAAGGCCGGGGCCTGCGCGGGCGGCGGGGGCTTCGGGGTGCCGGGGGCCGGGGCGGGGGCGGTCGCGGGCGGGATGTCCTTGCCCCTGTGGTGCACCAGGTAGTCCCAGGTGTCCTTGCCCGGGTAGCCGTCGGCCTCGGCGCCGCGCCAGCCCTGCGCCAGCTGGAACGCCTCGGTGGCCTTCCGGTCCGCCTCGCCCCAGTCCGGGCTGGGCCCCTCGTGGTAGAACCGCCCGCCGCCCCGCTCGACCAGCATCCTCCCCAGCCTGGTCACGTACGCGTTGACCTTGCCCGGCCCGAACTTGTCCGCCCCGGGGAAGGCGTCCGGGTCGTCCGGCGCGGGCATCGGCTGGCTCAGCCCCTTGTAGCGGTAGGGGAGGTAGCCGCTCGCGTTGCTCCAGTACGCGTACGGGGTGCTGCGCTTGGTGGTGCCCGGGCGGGTCTGCTCCAGGGCGGTGTACCTGGTGCGCGCCGCGTCGACCCAGCCGCCGAACAGGACGGTGTGCGAGCCGCCCTCGGGGTCCTTGGGGTTGTTGTAGATCAGCGCGTCGCCGGGCTGCAGCTCGTCCTTGGTGATCCGGTCGGCGAAGTCCGGCAGCGTCCAGGTGGTCTGGCTGCTGCCCAGGCCCCAGGCCATCGAGACGAAACCCGAGCAGTCCTGGCGGTAGCCGTCCGACCAGTACGCGGCCATGCTGTACGGCACCTTCCGGTCCACCCAGACCTGCGCCCGGCGCAGGATCTCCGCCCGGGTGGTGGCGGGCTGGGCGGCTATCGAGGTGCGGGCCCGGGCGTCCTCGCCGTACGGGCCCGCCACCTCGCCCTGCGGGGAGTCGGGTATCAGCGGGCTGCTGTCGGTGCGCGGCGCGGCCGCGGCCAGGGAGGCGGCGGAGCCGCCCAGGACGCCGCCGACGGCGGCGAGCAGGACGGCCGCCTGGCGGGCCCGCAGGGGGCGGTGGCGGGGGGAGCGGACGGCGTGCGACCGGGCCCGGCGGCGGTCGGTGCAGCCGCCGCAGGTGCAGGAGTCGTCCGGCTCGACATCGCTGAACTCCATCAGCACGGGGGTCCCGCCTTTCCTCGGTGAGCTCGCTGAGTGGGACTCACGTTCCCCGCGGCCGGTGGTGCGGACCACCTGATGGGGCGTCCGGCAGGGCGGTTCGGGTGAACGCGCGCACCGCGGGGTCGGGCGTGGCGAGGGGCGAAACGGGGCCAACGGGGTGAAACGGGCGAAAGTGAACGAAATTGAAGGAAAGGTAATAAAAGGGAGCGAATGGGAGGGAAAGGGAAGGATAGGGAAGGACCAGGAGGGAAGCGGAGGGGCGGCGGGGGCTACTCCCACTGCCAGCGGATGCCGACCTGGCCGGGCTGCTGGTCGGCGGTGAGCACGTGGGCGCTGGCGGAGGCGCCGATCCACAGCGGCTCGCGGTGCCGGTCGACCTCGGTGCCGGGGGTGCGGTCGAACCGCTCGCACTGCACCGGCACGGCGGCCGGGTCGAAGTGCACCTGCAGCACGTACTCGCGCACCGGGGCGGGGAAGAACCGCCCGTAGTCGGTGGTCGGGCCGGAGTCGGGGATCTGCACCTCGTACTCGAGGACGGTGGAGTCGCCCAGGGCCAGCGGCCGGTCGAGCAGCAGCTCGGCGACCAGCAGCCCGCTGAGCGGGCGGCGGCGGACCCGGCCGAGGCGGGCGTGCCGGACAGAGGTGATCTCCGGGCAGCTCTCCACGCCCTCGTCGGCCTGGTGGACGACCACGTGCCGGGTGACCCCGTCCACGGTGGCGCGCACCACCTGGCGCATCCGCAGCAGGTGGCCGCGGCGGGAGGCGTCGACGTAGTAGGCGTCGTGGATGGACTGGCGCTCCAGCTGGCCGGCCGGCGGGGCGTCCAGCTCGGCGAACACCTCGACCAGTTCGGCCTGGCCGGGCCAGACCTGCTCCAGCCGCAGGCCGTCCGGGGCCGGACCCTGGGTGACCCAGCGGCCGCGCGGGCGGGGCGGGCCGAGCAGGGCGGTCAGCGCGGTGTGGCGCAGGCCGAGGAGCTCCTCCAGCAGGTGGACGGCGCGCAGCGAGGTGGCGCGCTCGGGCTGGCTGCGGCCGCGGCGCCAGTAACTGAGGGTGGTGACGCTGATCCTGACGCCCTGTTTGGCGAGCGCGGCGCGGATCCGGTCCAGGCTCAGTCCGCTGCTCTCGATGGCGGCGTTGAGCGCCTCGGCGAACCCGCCCGCCGGGGCCGGGGGGCCGGTCGGCGGCGGTGGCGGCTGCTCGCCGCTGTGGTCGCGCTGGCCGACCAGTCGGAGCCGGCCGGCGTGCTGCGGTTGTTGCGAGCCCATGCGACACCTTCCCCACCCGGCGGGTTCGGCGGGATCACCCCCGGCTCCACGGTGCTCGGACGGTGCGTCGGTGGTGCGCCGCCGAGCGTGTGGGAACCCTATGAGGGTTGAGAGGCTACGTCATTAATCAGGACATATGACAGTGGTCACGACAAGCATTTCGCAAGCGGACCGAACCGGCAACACTGCCGACACACGGGTGCCGGGGGACCCGCGGAGGGTCCCCCGGCACCCGGGCCGATGCGGGGTCAGGACACGTTGAGCGCGGTGTCGTCGACCACGAACGAGGTCTGCAGCGAGGCGTCCTCGACGCCGTTGAACTTCACCGTGACGCTCTGCCCGGCGTAGGAGCTCAGGTCGATCGTCTTCTGCACGTAGCCGGTGCTCCTGTCCAGGTTGGAGTACGTCGCGACGGTGGTGCCGTTCACCGAGACGGTGAGCTTGTCGTACGCCGTCGTGGTGCTGGTCTCCGCGGTGTCCACGTGCAGCCAGAAGCTCAGCTTGGCGGTGCAGCCGGCCGGGACGGACACCGTCTGGGCGAGGCTGTCGGTGTGGGCGGAGCCGTAGCCGTTCATCCAGGCCTTCCAGGAGCCGCTGTGAGCGGCCTCGGAGGAGGAGTTGTCGACCACGCCGGAGGAGGCGGTCCAGGGGGAGGCGGTGCCGGTCTCGAAGCCCGGGTTGCCCAGCAGCTGGGCGGCGGTGCAGGAGCCGGTGGGCGGCGGGGTGGTGCCGCCGCCGCCCAGCAGGGCGGTGGCCAGGCCGTCGGCGATCGGGCTGCCCCAGCCGGTGACCTGGTCGTAGCCGGTCCTGGTGGAGAAGTCCTGGTTGGCGCCGCTGGTGACGTCGTGGAAGGCGCTGCCGTAGGAGGCGGAGGTGGTGACCGCGTAGATCTTCGGGTTGGCCTCGCCCAGCACCGGCTTGGTGGCGGCCTTGGCCTTCTGGTTGTACAGCGCCGCGAAGCCGGACCACAGCGGGGCCGCCGCCGAGGTGCCGCCGTAGACCTGCCAGCCGGGGGCGGAGCTGCCCTGGGTGTAGATCGCGAAGCCGCTGTTCGGGTCGGCGTTGGAGGAGACGTCCGGAACGGTGCGCATGGTGCCGCTGACGCCGGTGCCGGTCTGCCAGCTCGGCTTGGCGAACTGGGTGGAGACCCCGCCGCCCGCCGTCGACCAGGCGCTCTCCGAGCTGTAGGTGGTGCCGGAGACCTTCAGGTTGGTGCCGCCGACGCCGGTGTTGTACGGGCTGGAGGCGGGGAAGTCCACGGCCTTCACGGTCGAGCCGGAGGTCGAGCGGGTGCAGTCCCGGGAGCCGTCGTCACCGGAGGCCGAGAAGATCGAGATGCCCTGGGCGGCGGCCTGCTTGAAGGAGTTGTTCACCGCGGTCATCGAGGAGGCGGTGGTGTCCGGCTCGCAGGAGCCCCAGGAGATGGAGATCACCGAGACCCGGTTGTCCGCGACGATCTTGGCGGCCATGTCGATCTCGCCCTGGTCGCTGTTGGGCGCCTCGTACACCAGCTGGGTGGCCTTCGGGGCGACGCCGCGGACGATCTCGGAGTCCAGCTCCACCTCGCCCTGGCCCTGGCCGGGGCTGGCGTCGTAGTTCGCGCCGTCCACCGAGACGGTGCTCACCGCCGGGCCGGACAGGCCGAACTGGCTGTCGTAGGTGGTCAGGTTCGAGGACTTGTAGCCGTCGAACTCCCAGAGCGCCACGGTCGAGCCGGTGCCGTCGGCGCCCAGCTGGTTCAGCCGGTAGGCGCCGTCGTACGTCGCCGGGCCGTAGCCGGACGGGGTGGCCTGCGGGGTGGCGGCCGAGGGCTTGGCGATCCGGGTGGTGCGCACGGTGTGGTCGTTCAGGCCGCTGACGCCCTCGACCACGCCCGCCAGGGCGGCGGGCACCGAGGCGGCCGCGTCGTTGGCGAAGAAGGTCCGGCCGTTCTCCTGCGGGTCGGTGTACGTCGACTCGTGGGTGCCGAAGGCGGCGGCCAGCTGCGCGCTGGTGCCGGTGGCGTCCACCACCTGGCGGTTGGCGCTGACCGCGTCGACGGTCAGGCCCTGGGCGGTGAGGAACGCCCGGACCTGCTCGACGTCGGCCGCGGTCGGGCCGAAGCGCTCGGTGAACTGGGCGGGCGTCAGGTAGTGCCCGTAATCGGCGGTGCCGGGGGTGGCGACCGCGGTCAGGAAACGGTCCAGTGCGGCGGTGTCGTGCAGTTTCAGCGAGACCGCGACGGATATCCGGCGGTCGGCGGGGACGTCGCCCTGCTTGTGGGAGCGGGCGACCGCGGGGGTGACGGTCTGCGGCAGGGCCACCCGGGCCGCGGCGTTGGGGGTCGGCGCGGCCTGGGCGGTCGCGGTGCCCAGGGAGAGGGCGGCGAGGGGAAGGACCGCGAGGGCGGCGGCAAGGGCGAGCGAGCGGGGTCGCACGGGCTCCTCCGGAAATCTGGCGGCGTTCCGGGTTTCGAAAACGCTCGCCAGAATCTCTCAGAGAACTCGCAGGAAAAGGCCCATGCCTGAGCAATTGCTTACTAAAAAACAGTCAACTGTGAAACGGACGGCAATTCAGTGAATTGATTCAATTCCGGTGCGGTGGAAACTGAATGTCAGGGGCGGCCCAGCCAATGGCTCAGCGCCGCCCGCAGCTCGCCCCGGGTCGGGTCCGCGCAGGCCCAGGCCGCGTACCCGTCCGGACGGACCAGCAGCACGGTGTCGCGCAGCTTGCCGTGCGGGTCCGCCGGGGCGGCGGTGACCACCCGCTCCGCCCAGGAGTCCGCCACCGACAGCTCGTCGTTGCTGACCAGCACGGCCTTCCCGGAGCGCAGCGCCTCGTGCAGCCGGGCCGGGCCGCCCGGCGCGTCCACCGCCAGGCGCAGGTCGGGGACGCGGCGGCCGACCAGCGGGTGGGCGCCCTTCTCCGCCGGGTAGGCGTACCCGATGCCGGAGACCTGCTTGGCGCCCAGTTCGGCCAGCGGGGCCAGGTGCCCGGCGGCCGCGCCGATCGCCGAGCGCAGCGCCCGGGTCGGGGCGTGCCGCCCCTGGGCGAGGCGGACCAGGGCGCCGGAGGAGCGCAGCACCGCCCGGCCGACCGGGTGGCGCTCGGTCTGGTAGGTGTCCAGCAGGGCGTCGGGGGACCAGCCGCGGAGCACCGAGACCAGCTTCCAGCTCAGGTTCGCGGCGTCCTGCAGGCCGGTGTTCATGCCCTGGCCGCCCGCCGGGGAGTGGCAGTGCGCGGCGTCGCCCGCGAGCAGCACCCGGCCGGAGCGGTAGCTCGGGGCCTGCCGCTCGTCGCTGTGGAAGCGCGACGTCCAGCGGGCCTCGCCCATGCCGTGGTCACGGCCCGTCACCTCGCGTACCAGGTCCGCGAGCCGGCTCAGGTCGACCGGTGCGGAGTCCGGCTCCTGGTGCTCGCGGCTCCAGCCGATCACCCGGTACCAGCCGTCGCCGAACCCGGCGAGGAAGGCGAACCCGGCGTCGCCCGCTCCGGCCGTCAGCGGCTCCTCGGGCGCGTGCTCCAGCCGGACGTCGGCCAGCATCACCGAGCGCACCACCGACTCGCCGGGGAACGGGACGCCCAGCAGGTCGCGCACCGCGGAGCGGACGCCGTCCGCGCCGACCGCGTAGCGGGCCCGGAAGCCCTGCTCGGTGCCGTCGGCGGTGCGGGCGGTCAGCGTGACGCCCTCGGCGTCCTGCCGCAGGCCCGTCACCTCGGTGCCGCGGCGCAGGTCGGCCCCGGCCTTGACGGCCCGTTCGCGCAGCACCCGCTCGGTGTTGTACTGCGGGGTCACCAGCACGAACGGGAAGCGGGTGGGCAGGTGGGCCAGGTCGACCCGGATCCGGCCGAACAGGTGCAGCGAGGACATCGCCGTCCCGGTGGCGATCAGCTCGTCGGCCAGGCCGCGGGCGTCCAGCAGCTCCAGGGTGCGGGCGTGCACGGCGAACGCCCTGGTCAGGCCGGACTCCTCGGTCCGCTTCTCCAGCACCGTCACCCGCAGCCCGGCCGCCGCCAGGTCGCCGGCCAGCAGCAGGCCGGTCGGGCCCGCGCCGACCACCAGCACGTCGGCGGTGAACTCCGTCTCGGACATCCGTCTCTCCCCTCGTCTTGCAGCAGGGCCGGCGGTCACCGGCCGGAGTCACGGCGCCCGGGTTCTCAGCGCGCTCTCAGACTCACATCATCGCGGGCCCATGGGGGGCTGTGAACCTCCTTCCCATGACACAGCCAGCGATGCGCCAAAACCTGCGCCCCGTCCCGGCGGTGGACGGCCGGGACCGGGCCGACACCGTGGTGGGGACCAGGCTCGTGGAGGTCGTCGTACCCGTGTACAACGAGCAGCACTCGCTGGAGCGCTGCGTCCGCGAGCTGCACGCCTACCTGGCGGAGACCTTCCCGTACGACTACCTGATCACGGTGGCGGACAACGCCTCGGTCGACGGCACCTGGGAGGTCGCCACCGCGCTCGCCGCGGAACTCGCGCCGGTGGGGGCCGTGCACCTGGACCTCAAGGGCCGGGGCCGGGCGCTGCGCGAGGTGTGGGGCGCCAGCGGGGCCGACGTGGTGGCCTACATGGACGTCGACCTGTCCACCGGCCTGGACGCCTTCCTGCCACTGGTCGCACCGCTGCTGTCCGGCCACAGCGACCTGGCCATCGGCAGCCGGCTGCACCGCGGTTCGGCGGTGGTGCGCGGCCCGAAGCGGGAGTTCATCTCGCGCACCTACAACCTGCTGCTGCGCGCCACCATGGCGGCGGGGTTCTCCGACGCGCAGTGCGGGTTCAAGGCGGGCCGCACCGAGGTGGTCAAGCGGCTGCTGGCGGAGGTCGAGGACAACGCCTGGTTCTTCGACACCGAACTGCTGCTGCTGGCCGAGGCCTCCGGGCTGCGGATCCACGAGGTGCCGGTGGACTGGGTGGACGACCCGGACAGCCGGGTCGACATCGTCCGCACCGTCGTCGACGACCTCAGGGGCATGGCCCGGGTCGCCCGGCGCACCCTGGCCGGGAAGGGGAGCGTCGACCTGCCCGGGCGGGGGCGCGGCGCGCGGGTGCCGCCCGGGCCGGGCCGACAGGCCGTCAGCTTCGCGGTGGTCGGCGGCCTGTGCACGCTGGCGTACCTGCTGCTGTTCCTGCTGGCGCGGCAGGTGGTGCCCGCGCTGGCGGCCAACGCGCTGGCGCTGGCCGTCACCGCGGTGGTCAACACCGCCGCGAACCGGCGCTTCACCTTCGGCGTGACGGGCCGCCGGGGCGCCCTCCGGCACCAACTGGAGGGCGGGCTGGCCTTCCTGGTCGGGCTGGTGCTCAGCAGCGGCGCCGTCGCCGGGCTGCACGCGGCCGCGCCGGACGCCGGGCACGGGGTGGAACTGGCGGTGCTGGTGGCGGCGAACGCGGCGGCGACGCTGGTGCGCTTCGTGCTGCTGCGGGCCTGGGTGTTCCACCCGCGGCGCGCGTAGCCGCTCCCCCGACCCCCTGTCCCTTCTCCCCCCTCCCGGGACAGGGCGCGGGCCCGGACGCCGTTGTGGGACGGCGACCGGGCCCGCTCTTCGCTGCCGGGCCGGGCTACTTGCGGATCTCGACGGTGCGGAAGCGGTTGGCCACGAACGCGGCGTCGCAGTACGCCGAGTTGGCGGCCGGGTTGGCGCCGGTGCCGTGCAGGTCGGAGAAGGCCGCGGTCTGGTTGACGTAGACGCCGCCGGTCAGGTTGAGCGAGAGCGAGACCCCGGCGTCCAGGCAGGCCCCGACCAGGGCGTCCGCCACCGCCGGGTCGGTGGTGTAGGCGCCCGCGGTCATCGCGCCGTGCTCGACCGTGGTGCGGTGCAGCAGCTCGACGGCGGCGGCGGTGGACTCCACGGCGACCGCGAAGGCCACCGGGCCGAAGCACTCGGTCAGGAAGCGGGCGCGGTCGTCCGGCTTGTCGGCGTCGGCCTTCACCAGGGCGGGGGTGCGGATGGTCGCGCCGGGGAACTCGGGGGAGGCCACCACCCGCGGGGCCAGGGCGAGTTCGCCGTACTCGCCGCCCGCGGCGGCGGCGCTGCGGGCCAGCACGCCCGGGTTGACCACGGCGCCCAGGATCGCGGCGGCCCGGGCGTCGTCGCCGAGCAGGCCCTCGACCGCGGCGGCCAGGTCGGCGACGACCTGCTCGTAGCTGCGCTCGCCGTCCTCGGTGCGGATGCCGGTGCGCGGGATCAGCAGGTTCTGCGGGGTGGTGCACATCTGGCCGCTGTACAGGCTGAGCGCGAACGCCAGGTTGTCCAGCATGCCGCGGTAGTCGTCGGTGGAGTCGATGACGACGGTGTTGACGCCCGCCTTCTCGGTGTAGACCTGCGCCTGCCGGGCGTTGTCCTCCAGCCAGTCGCCGAAGCCGGTGGAGCCGGTGTAGTCGATCAGCTTCACCTCGGGCCGCAGCGCCAGCACCTTGGCGACCGCCGCGCCCTCGTGCTCGGCGGCCAGGCAGACCAGGTTCGGGTCGAACCCGGCCTCGGCCAGCACCTCGCGGGCGATCCGCACCGTCAGCGCCAGCGGCAGCACCGCCCGCGGGTGCGGCTTGACCAGCACGCCGTTGCCGGTGGCCAGCGAGGCGAACAGGCCGGGGTAGCCGTTCCAGGTCGGGAAGGTGTTGCAGCCGACCAGCAGCGCGGTGCCGCGCGGCACCGCGGTGAACTCCTTGGTCAGCACCAGGGGTTCGCGCTTGCCCTGCGGCTTGGACCAGCTCGCCGAGCGGGGCAGCCGGGTCTGCTCGGCGTACGCGTACGCCACCGCCTCCAGGCCGCGGTCCTGCGCGTGCGGGCCGCCCGCCTGGAAGGCCATGCCGTACGCCTGGCCGGTGGTGTGCATCACCGCCTGCGCGAACTCGTGCGAGCGGGCGTTGATCCGGGCCAGCACCTCCAGGCAGACCGCGGCCCGCTCGGCGGGGGTGGCCCGCGCCCAGCCCGGCCGGGCCGCCTCCAGCGCGGCCAGCAGCGCGTCCGGCTCGGCGTGCGGGTAGCTCACGCCCAGTTCGAGGCCGTACGGGCTCGCCTCGCCGGTCACCGGCTCGCCGCCGCCGGGGTGGCCGGGCAGCTCGAACTCCCGCCCCAGCAGCGCCTCGAAGGCGGCCTTGCCGTCGGCGGCGGCCCCCTCGCCGTACGCCTTGGGGAACTCCGGGTACGGGGACCAGTAGTCGCGGGCGGCGATCGCGGCCAGCGCGCGGTCCAGGGTGTCCTGGTGGCGGGCGAGCAGTTCGGCGACCGGCAGGGCGGGGGTCGCAGCGGCCATGGTGCGCTCCTCACGGGGGGCTGGGCGGGACGCTCCTCAGCGTAACCGAACGATCGGTCGGTGCAAGGGGCCCGCGGCGCTTTCCGGGAGGAGCGCCCGGTCCAGGGGGTGACGACCTGGTCCGCGGCGGGGTGCGGGTCCTACGGGATGCCCAGTTCGAACAGGACGTAGCCGGCGTACCAGCCGGAGAGTGCGGCGACGGTGCCCAGGGTGACGGCCAGTGAGGTGCGGGAGAGCCGCTTGAGGGCCTCGGCGATCGGGAGGAAGAGCGGGAAGCAGGGGAGCAGGTAGCGGGAGGTGTTGCCGAAGATCTGCTGGCTGCCGAGGACCAGGACGACGGTGACGCAGGTGTAGACGACCAGGAGGACCGGCGGGCGCATCCGGATCAGCAGGTAGAGCAGGACCGGCAGGCTGAACACCAGGAGCAGGGCGATCAGGTCCTCGGTGGGGTAGCCGAAGATGTAGTCGTGCTGCCCGAACAGGATGTTCCGGATCACGTTCTCGGTGTGCTTGCCCCAGTCGAAGTAGTGCAGCCAGGCACCGCGCTGGAGGTCGAAGTAGGCGGTCCAACTACCCATCCGCCAGTTCGCCCAGGCGATGTAGCCGACGAAGCCGAGCGGGGCGATCACGATGGCGGACAGCGGGCCGAGCACGCCGTCCTTCCGCCTGAACAGGGCGATCAGGGCGGCCACGCCGATCGCCGCGGCCAGGGCGGCCGACGTCGGGCGGTTCAGTCCGGCGACGAAGGAGGTGACGCCGGCGGCCAGCCAGTTGCGGGTCATCACGAAGTAGCAGGCCCAGGCGGCGAGGGCGACGAACAGCGAGTCCGAGTAGACCGCCCACTCGACGCCGGAGCCCGGGAACAGGCCCCAGACGCCCGCCGCGATCACCGCCGTCCGGCGCCCCGAGACCAGCTTGGCCACCGCGTAGATGCCGGCCGCCGCGACGAACGAGGTCAGCACCGAGACCAGGATGCCCGCGCCCAGCGAGTTCAGGCCGGTCACGGTGGAGACCATCTTGATCAGGCCGGGGTAGAGCGGGAAGAACGCCACCGAGTTCTGTTCCAGCGTCCACGGGCCGGAGGCGGACGGCAGCAGCTTCGGGTCGTAGCCGTTCTGCGCGACCTGCTGGTACCACCAGCCGTCCCAGCCGCCCAGCACGTCCCAGACGTTCTTGCCGCCGCCGAACCTCGGGTTCTTCGTCAGGTACTCGCCGGACCAGGACAGCAGCCACATGAAGACGGTGAAGGCGATCAGCCGGACCGCCGCGAACACCGCCAGGGCCGGCCCGTACTCCTCGACGGCGCGCCGCAGCCAGGCGCGGGGGCCCGTCTCCGGTGCGTCGGCGTCCGCGGGCGGCTCGGGTCGTTCGGCCACTTCGGTGTCGGGGCTCACTGCCATCGCCATCAGGTCCTGTCCGGATTCTCGGGCCGCGCCGGGCCACCAGGATGCTCGGGCGAGCCTACGGCACGCACCCCTGGTCTGTACCTGGTCGCACGGCGTGCGGTTGCGCCCTTTCCCGGGGGCCACCCCCCGGGGCGGTGCCGCGGCGCCCCGGGGATACTCGTCGCATGGCCGACCACTCCACGCGCGCCGCCTACACCGTCGAGTCGCTCCTCGCGGTCACCGTGCGGGTCTTCAACGAACGCGGGTACGACGGGACCTCGATGGAGGACCTGTCCAGGGCGGCCGGGATCTCCAAGTCCTCGATCTACCACCACGTGCGCGGCAAGGAGGAGCTGCTGCGGCTCGCCGTCGGCCGGGCGCTGGACGCGCTGTTCGCGATCCTGGACGAGCCGGGCGCCGCCGCGGGCCGCCCGGTGGACCGGCTGGAGCACGTGGTGCGCCGCACCGCCGAGGTGCTGCTCGCCGAACTCCCGTACGTGACGCTGCTGCTGCGGGTGCGCGGCAACACCGCCACCGAGCAGTGGGCGCTGGAGCGCCGCCGCGACTTCGACCACCGGGTCGCCGAACTCGTCCAGGCCGCCGTCGCCGCCGGTGAGCTGCGCGCCGACGTCGAGCCCCGGCTGGCCACCCGGCTGCTGTTCGGCACCGTCAACTCGCTGGTCGAGTGGTACCGGCCGGGCCAGCGCGGCGCCGAGGGGCTGCCCGACGCGGTGGCCCGCTTCGCCTTCGACGGCCTGCGCGCCCGGTGAGCCTGCACCTGCCGGACGAGCTGGCGGCGCTGCGCGAGCTGCTGGCCGACTGGGCCGCCCACCAGCACTCCGACCTGGTGGTGGAGATCGGCGAGGACCGCGGGCTCGACCACGGCGCGCTGTGCTGGGAGGTGCTCGGCGCGGCGGGGCTGGTCGGCCCCCGATGCTGGTGCCGCGACCCCGGCTGGCACAGCGTCCCGCACGACGACCGGCTGATGCACGAGCGGCTGCGGGTGCGGGTCCCGGCGGCGGACGCACCGGCCTGGATGACCCACACGCTCGGCGGGAGCCTGGTGCACCGCTCGGGCGGCCCGAGCCCGAACGCCCGGGCGCTGGCCGAGCCGATCGTCGAGCTGCTCGGCCCGGACGCCGACTGGCGGGCCAACGGCTACGCCGCGCACCCCGCGCCCGCGGGCGGCAACCGCAGCTGGAGCCCGGTCACCCCGTTCACCTTCGACGCCGCGCTGGTCGGCATCGGGGGCGGCCGGACGGTGGTGGCCGTCGCCACCGGCGAGGACTGAGCCGGGGCGTCACAGCCCGTCCGCCGGGATCTGGTCGGTCTCCTCGAACACCAGCATGGTGCGGGTGCTCAGCACCTCCGGGATGGACTGGATGCTGCCCAGCACCAGCTCGCGCAGCTCCCGGTTGTCAGCCGTGTGGACCAGCATCAGCACGTCGTAGTCGCCGCCGACCAGCGCGATGTGCGCCACCCCCGGCAGCCGCAGCAGCTGCTCGCGCACCGTGCGCCAGGAGTTCTGCACGATCCGCAGCGTGACGTACGCGGACGCGGCCTGCCCGGCCTTCTCGTGGTCGACCCGGGCGGTGAAGCCGCGGATCACCCCGTCCTCGACCATCCTGGAGATCCGGGCGTACGCGTTCGCCCGGGACACGTGCACCCGCTCGGCCACCGAGCGGATCGAGGCGCGACCGTCCTGCCGCAGCAGCCGCAGGATCGACCGGTCGACACGGTCGAGTCTGGACACCTGTTCAGCCGACATGGCCCCCCACCCCTCGCGATTGGACGTGCTGGCCCCAGCAGACCTCCCTTTCGGCCGACTGTCCACCGTCTTGACGGGGTTATGGTCAAGATGAACAGACGACCGAACAATCGGTAGGGAGCCCCCACCACCCCGGAGGTGCCCCAGATGACCGTCCTGGACCACAGGAACGACCCGGTAGCGGCCGTGCCCGGCTGGCGGCCCGGCGCCACCGCGCCCCGCACCGACCCCGCCCCGCTGCTGCCCGACCCCGAACCGCACCGCGCGCTGGGCACCGCCGCCGCCGACGCGGCCGACCCCGAGCTGCTGCGCGAGCTGTACCGGCGCCTGGTCGCCGGGCGCCGCTACAACCAGCAGGCCACCACCCTGACCAAGCAGGGCCGCCTCGCCGTCTACCCGGCCTCCACCGGCCAGGAGGCCTGCCAGGTCGCCGCCGCGCTCGCGCTGCGCCCCCAGGACTGGCTGTTCCCCTCCTACCGGGACACCCTCGCCGTGGTCGCCCGCGGCGTCGACCCGCTGCAGGCGCTCACCCTGCTGCGCGGCGACGCGCACACCGGCTACGACCCGCGCGCCACCCGCACCGCCCCGCTGTGCACCCCGCTGGCCACCCAGGTCCCGCACGCCGTCGGCCTGGCGCACGCCGCCCGGCTGGCCGGGGACGACACCGTCGCGCTCGCCCTGCTGGGCGACGGCGGCACCAGCGAGGGCGACTTCCACGAGGGCCTGAACTTCGCGGCCGTGCTGCACGCGCCCGTGGTGTTCCTGGTGCAGAACAACGGCTACGCGATCTCCGTCCCGCTGACCCGGCAGTCCGCCGCGCCGACCCTCGCCCACAAGGCGGTCGGCTACGGCATGCCCGGGCGGCTGGTCGACGGCAACGACGCGCTCGCCGTGCACCAGGTGCTCACCGAGGCCGTCGAGCGGGCCCGCAGCGGCGGCGGCCCCACCCTGGTCGAGGCGCTCACCTACCGCCTCGACGCGCACACCAACGCCGACGACGCCACCCGCTACCGGCAGGCCGAGGAGGTCGACGCCTGGCGGGCGCACGACCCCGTCCGGCTGCTGGAGGACGCGCTGCGCGGCCGCGGACTGCTCGACGAGCAACTGGCCGCCGACGCCGCCGAACAGGCCGAGCAGCTGGCCGCCCGGATGCGCGCCGAGTTCCACGCCGACCCCGAGCTCGACCCGATGTCGCTGTTCGCGCACGTCTACGCCGAACCCACCCAGCAACTGCGCGAGCAGGCCGAGCAGTTGGCGGCCGAACTCGCCGCGGAGGCCGAGGCCGGGAGCGGGGGGCACAGCCGATGAGCACCGCCGTCCGCGACCAGTCCGGCCTGCGCACCGGCACCATGGCGCAGGCCCTCAACCTCGCGCTGCGCGACGCGATGCGCGCCGACAAGACCGTCCACGTGCTCGGCGAGGACGTCGGCGCGCTCGGCGGCGTCTTCCGGATCACCGACGGCCTGACCGCCGAGTTCGGCCCCGACCGCTGCCTGGACACCCCGCTGGCCGAGGCCGGCATCCTCGGCACCGCCGTCGGCATGGCCATGTACGGGCTGCGCCCCGTGGTCGAGATGCAGTTCGACGCCTTCGCCTACCCGGCGCTGGAGCAGCTGTTCTCGCACGTCGCCAAGATGCGCAACCGCACCGCCGGGAAGCTCCCGCTGCCGATCACCGTCCGCATCCCGTACGGCGGCGGCATCGGCGGCGTCGAGCACCACAGCGACGCCTCCGAGGCGTACTACGCGCACACCCCCGGCCTGCACGTGGTCACCCCCGCGACCGTCGCCGACGCGTACGGGCTGCTGCGGGAGTCGATCGCCTCCGACGACCCGGTGGTGTTCCTGGAGCCCAAGCGGCTCTACTGGGGCAAGGCGGAGTGGGACCCGGCGGCGGCCGTCGAACCGATCGGGAGGGCCGTGCTGCGCCGCCCCGGCCGCTCCGCGGTGCTGGTCACCTACGGGCCCTCGCTGCCGGTCTGCCTGGAGGCCGCCGAGGCCGCGAAGGCCGAGGGGTGGGACCTGGCGGTGCTCGACCTGCGCACCCTGGTGCCGTTCGACGAGGCCACCGCCTGCGAGGTGGTCCGCTCGCTCGGCCGGGCCGTGGTGGTGCACGAGTCGGCCGGGTTCGGCGGGGCCGGGGCGGAGATCGCCGCCCGGCTCACCGAGAAGTGCTTCCACCACCTGGCCGCGCCGGTGCTGCGGGTCACCGGCTTCGACGTCCCGTACCCGCCGCCGATGCTGGAGCACCACCACCTGCCCGGGGTGGACCGGATCCTGGACGCCGTCGCCCGGCTCCAATGGGAGGAGTGATGGCGATGCCGGTGGTCCGCGAGTTCACGCTGCCCGACCTCGGTGAGGGACTCACCGGGGCGGAGGTGGTGCGCTGGATGGTCGAGGTCGGCGAGGTGATCGCCGTCGACCAGCCGGTGGTGGAGGTGGAGACCGCCAAGGCGGTGGTCGAGGTGCCCTGCCCGTACGGCGGGGTGGTGACCGCGCGGTACGGCGAGGTCGGGCAGGAGGTGCCGGTCGGCGCCCCGCTGGTGACCGTCGCGGTCGCGCCCGTGCCGGGGGGTGCGGACGAACCCGCGGTGGAGCGGCCGCTGGTCGGGTACGGGGTCGCCGAGACCCGGCGGGCCGGGCGGCGGCGGGTGCGACCGGCCGGGGCGTCTGCGGAGGTCCCTGCGGTGCCCGCGGTGCCTGCTGAGGTGCCCGCGGCGGCTCCGGGCGTGGCTCCGGCCGCGGCGGCTCCGGGCGTGGCTCCGGCCGCGGCGGCGGCTCCGGGCGTGGTGGCGGTGATCTCGCCGCTGGTGCGCCGGATCGCCCGGGAGCACGGCCTCGACCTGGCCGCGGTGCCCGGCAGCGGGCCGGACGGACTGGTCACCCGGCGGGACGTGGAGCGGGCGATCGCGGCAACCTCCGCGCCCGAGCCCGCGGTTGTTCCACGTGGAACCGGGCCGGAGGACGAGCTGGTGCCGCTGCGCGGGCTGCGCCGGGCGGTCGCCGAGAAGCTGACCCGCAGCCACCGGGAGATCCCCGCCGCGACCTGCTGGGTGGACGCCGACGCCACCGCGCTGATGGCGCTGCGCGCGGAGTCGAACCGGGCTCCGGGGCCGAAGCTGAGCGTGCTCGCGCTGCTGGCCCGGATCTGCCTGGCCGGGCTGGAGCGCTTCCCCGAGCTGAACGCGAGCGTCGAGGGAGAGGCGGTGCGGCGCCACGCCTCGGTGCACCTGGGCTTCGCCGCGCAGGGCCCGCGCGGGCTGCTGGTGCCGGTGGTCCGCGACGCCGGGCGGCTGGGCACCGAGCGGCTGGCGCAGGAGATGGCCCGGCTGACCGAGGGCGCCCGGGCGGGCACCCTGGCCCCGGCGGAGCTGACCGGCGGGACGTTCACCCTGAACAACTACGGGGTCTTCGGGGTGGACGGCTCGACGCCGATCCTGAACCACCCGGAGGCGGCGATGCTCGGCGTGGGGCGGATCGCGCCCAAGCCGTGGGTGCACGAGGGGGAGTTGGCGGTCCGCCAGGTCACCCAGCTGTCGTTCACCTTCGACCACCGGGTGTGCGACGGGGGGACGGCGGGCGGGTTCCTGCGGTTCGTGGCGGACTGCGTGGAACGGCCGGGGGCGTTGGTGCGGGCGTTGTAAGGGGCTGTTCCGGGGCGCTGCGCGGGGTGGGGGGCGCTGCGCGGCGCCGCGGGGCGGGTGTGGGGGAGCGGGGTGTGCGACGGGGGACGGCGGGTGGGTTCCTGCGGTTCGTGGCGGACTGCGTGGAGCGGCCGGGGGTGTTGGTGCGGGCGTTGTAGGGGGCGTCCCGGGGTGGCGCGGGGGAGGGTAGCGGGTGGACGGCCCGGGTGTCCGGGGTTCGCTGGATTCGTCTGATGAGCTGTGCGGTCGGTGTCAGTGTGCTGGGGCGTCAGTACACAGGTCGATCGGAAGCGAAACGATTCTCTTGAGCACTCGTCAGCTCGTACGGGAGAGCAGGCCGTCGAAGGCAGGGGTCGGCCGGGGCACCGCGGCCGGCCCCGTGCTGCCCGGTGCCGAAGCCGCTCCCGCCAGCCCGTCCGCCCCGGCCGAGCCCGCGGACGAACCTCCGACCGCGCCGGAGCCGCGGGAGCCGTCCGGGGCGGCGGAGCAGCCGGCCGCCGGGGCGGAGTCGGCCCCGGCGGTGGTGGTGGGGTCGCGGTCGGTCTCCGCGGTGCCGCCGCCGGCGCTCGGGCCGGTGCGGCCGCCGGGGCTGACCCCGGTGCCGGCCGTTCCGGCGAAGCCGACCTGGGCGCCCGCGGTGCCCGCGCCCGCCGCGCCCGCCGTGGCCGTCGCGCCCGCCGCGGCGCCGTTCGAGCCGCTGTTCCGGCAGGCCCCGGCGCTGAACTGGGTGGGCCCGGACGACCGGTGGACCAGGGCCTGGGGCGTGCAGACGGCGGTGGAGGCGCCCGCCGCGCTGGAGCCGGTGGGGGCCGCGGAGGCGGACGTCGAGCCGCCGGGGGCCGAGGACCTGGTGCTGGTGCGGGCCTGCCTGGCCGCGGTGGCACCGGACGCGGACCGGGCGATGGCGCACTTCCACGCGCTGATGTTCCTGCGCCACCCGGAGCTGCGGGCGATGTTCCCGGCCGCGATGGACGAGCAGCGCACCCGGCTGTTCCAGGCCCTGCGGCTCTGCGCGTCCCGGGCGGGCGACCCGGAGGCGCTGCGCGCGTACCTGGGCCCGCTGGGGCGTCGGCACCGCAAGTACGGGGCGCTGTCCCGGCACTACGCCTCGGTGGCGGACTGCCTGGTGGCGGCGCTGGCCAGGTACGGCGGCAGCGGCTGGGACGGGCGCACCGAGGCGGCCTGGCGGCGGCTGCTGGCGCTGGTGTCCCGGCTGATGGTGGAGGGTGCGGAGGAGGAGGCCCGCTCGGCCCCGCCGTGGTGGCAGGCGGAGGTGGTGGAGCACCGGCAGGCCACCCCGGACGTGGCGGTGCTGACGCTCCGCCCCGACCAGGCGTACCCGTTCCGGGCCGGGCAGTGGGCGGCGGTGGAGACGCCGTGGTGGCCGCGGGTGTGGCGGCCGTACTCGTTCGGTTCGGCGCCGCGGCCGGACGGGCTGCTGACGCTGCACGTGAAGGCGGTGCAGGCGGGCTGGGTGAGCAACGCGCTGGTGCACCGGGCGCGGCCGGGCGACGTGCTGCGGCTGGGGGCGGCGGAGGGGACGATGACGGTGGACCACGCGGCGGGGGAGGACCTGCTGTGCGTGGGCGGCGGCACCGGGATCGGGCCGGTCGCGGCGCTGGTCGAGGAGGTCGCGCAGCGCGGCGCGGCCGGGCGCCGGGTGGAGGTGTTCTACGGGGCGCGGCGGGCCGCGGAGCTGTACCGGCTGGAGGAGCTGCGCGAACTGGCGGACCGGCACGCCTGGTTGACGGTCCGCCCGGTGGTGTCGGAGGCGGCGGGCGCCCCGGCCGGGGCACTGCTCGGCGACCTGCCGGACGCGGTGGCCCGCTACGCGCCCTGGCACGGCTTCGCGGCGTACCTGAGCGGCCCGGCGGCCATGGTGCGGTCCGGGGCGGCGGTGCTGCGGCGCTGCGGGGTGCCGGAGGGGAGCGTCCGGCACGACCTGGCGGCGCGGGAGGACGGGCGGGACTGACGGGACCGGGCTGACGTCCGGTCAGCCCAGGTCCGGGGCGAGCAGGGCGCGGACGCCCTCGATGTTGGCGGCGAGGTAGGCGCGGAGGCTGGGAGGGACCACGTTGACCGAGGTGACGCCCTCGCGGGTGAACGGGACGCGGACGATCGCGTACTCGCCGTTCGGCTGCTCCACCTCGGGGCCGTGCCGACGGGACTCGTCCATCCCGGCGAGGCGGCAGACGAAGAAGTGCTGCACCTTGACGCCGTGCGGGTGCGCCGGGGTGCCGTCCTCGTGGTGGGAGTGCGCCACGGTGTCGACGAAGGCGGGCACCACGTCGGTGACCTTGCCGCCCAGCTCCTCGTCCACCTCCCGGTGCAGGGCGGCGACCACCGTCGGGTCGGTCGGCTCGACGCCGCCGCCGGGGGTGATCCAGTACGGGCGCGGGGAACCGGGGCGGACCCGGCGGATCAGCACCAGCGAGGCGGGCGCGTGCGGGTCGTCCGGATCGACCTCCAGCAGGATCGCGCGGGCGGTGCGTTTGACGACAGGACGGACCGGGCCCGACATGGCTGCCACCTCCGGGGCGCGAGCGTTGTGCGGGAGTCTGCCGCGCGGCGGAGGGCGCGAAACTCGCACACGGGGACGAATCGGCGGGACCTGTTGCGCCGTACGGGCGCACCGGCATGCCCGGGGGTGTCAGGCCGTGGCGATGGACACATCCGCTATGGATCTTCGATTCGTCCTGCCCTGCGAACTGACGCCTTGTAATCTATCGACATACTTGGGGTGTATCCTTCGCATTGAAGGCGAATTGCCCGATGTGTACATCATTGTCATTGCGGCGATGCCCGCCCTGTGCTCAAATGTCCGCCTGCCGGGCGGATTCGGAGCAGCCTCCTCCGAGTGCCAGTCGACGCCCGGGGGATGGGGATGAGCATGCACCGGATCGGGGAACCCGCGGGCCGGGGGACGGCTTCGACGACCGACAGCGCCATACGCGCGCCGCGGGCGCCCACCCTGATCACCTCGGTGCAGCGCGCCCTGCGCCTGCTGGAGGCGGTCGGCTCGCACGTCCACGGCGCCACCGCCAAGCAGCTGGCCCGCTCCGCCGGGCTCCCCCTCGGCACCACCTACCACCTGCTGCGCACCCTCACCCACGAGGGCTACCTGCGGCGCGAGGGCGGCCGGTTCTACTACGGCGCCTCGGTCGACGGGATCAGCCGCGCCGACACCCGGCAGTCCGAGCACGTCGACCTGCACGGACGGATGGAGGAGCTGCGCGACGAGCTCGGCGCCGCCGTCTACTACGCGGTCTACCAGGAGGGCGAGGTGCGGGTGGTCGACGTGGTCTCCGGCACCGGGCAGCCGCAGGTCGAGGAGTGGGCCGACTTCCGGTCCACCGCGCACGCGCACGCGATCGGGCTCTGCCTGCTCTCCCAGCTCGGCACCGAGGAGCAGCTCGACCACCTCTCCCGGCACCGTCCGGCCGCCCTCACCCCGTCCACCTCGGGGGACGTCCGGGCGGTGCTGCGCAGGCTGGAGCGGGTCCGTCCGACCATGCCGGTGCTGGAGCGCCAGGAGTACGCGCTCGGCACGGTCTGCGCGGCCGTCCCGATCACCGTCGGCTCGGTGGTCGCCACCATGGCCATCTCGCTGCCGCTGGAGCAGGCCGACCGGCTCGGCCCCGCGGCGGCCCGGCTGCGCTCGCTGGTCGGCGCGATGTTCCCGGCGTTCGTGCGGTGAGGGGCCCCGCGCGGTGGAGGAGGTGGTGGAGGGGTGCTCCCGTGCGGTGATTCCGTGTCGTGTTCGTTCACCATTTGAAAAAGCGAACCTTGTCCGCATCGCTGGCAAACGTGGACGATGAGGTTCGAACGGGGAATCAGGGGACAAAGCCCCACAGATGCAGCCACCCGTCCGCAGGTACCCGCACGACCTGACGGGCCAGCCCCACCGGGGTGCCGTTCCAGCACAGCGAACAAGATCGAACCGATATGCCCGCCCACCGCTCGACCCTCGGCGCACCGGGCGGGCAGAACGAGAGGTACTGGCGCATGCACAGCACGGTCCAAGCCCAGACGGCGATGCACCTCGTGGTGTCGAGCGAGCTCTCCTTCCGCATCGCGGTCGACCTGGACTACGACGGTGACGACCCGTTCGCCGTCCGCTTCACCTTCCACCTGCCCGGCGACGAACCGGTGACCTGGGTGTTCGCCCGCGAGCTCCTGGTCGACGGGATGAGCCGCCCCACCGGTGAGGGCGACGTGCACATCCACCCGGTCGGCGACGACCTCGCCGAGGTCTGCCTGGTGCTGCGCTCCGCCGAGGGCGACGCCCTGATGCGCGCGGCCGCACCGCCGCTGCTGGCCTTCCTGGCCCGCACCGACCGGCTGGTGCCGATGGGCCAGGAGCTGGCCGGCGGGGAGCTGGACGAGGAACTCGCCTCGATCCTCTCCACCACCGGGCACGAGAACGCGGGCTGACCCCGGGTGCGTTCCGGGGCCGGCCCGCAGGACCGGCCGGTCCTCCGACGGTGCACCCGTCGCAGGACCGGCCGGTCGGTCGTCCCGGTCGTTCCGGTCGGCTCAGTCGTCGCCGAAGGCGAGGTTGAGGCCCCAGGACACCAGGCTGATGATCAGCGCGCCGAGCAGCGCCGACCAGAAGCCGTCCACGTGGAAGTCCAGGTTCAGCTTGTCCGAGGCCCAGGAGGTCAGCCACAGCATCAGGGCGTTGATCACGAAGGTGATCAGCCCCAGGGTGAGGACGAACAGCGGTAGCGAGAACAGCTTCACCAGCGGCTTGATCAGGAAGTTGATCACGCCGAAGACCAGGGCGACCCCGATCACGGTGAGCGCCTTGTGCTGCCAGTCGTCGTTGTCCCCCGTGAGCGTGATCCCGGTGACGATCCAGGCGGCGACCCAGATCGCCGCCGCGTTGATGAGCGTTTTGATCACGAAATTCTTCATGCTGCGGATGGTGACAGGCCCGGACGGGTGGGCGGAAGCTCTCCGGGGCGGTGTTGTTGAATGGGGCCCGACCGGGAGAGGAGCCGAGCCCCGATGAAGCTGTTCCGGCTGGACGAACTCGACGCCGAGCGCGCCGCGGGCGACGGCGCGTACCTGCGCTTCCTGAAGCAGCCGACGATGTCCGCCGGGCTGTACGCGCTCTCCCCCGGTGACACCGACCCGCAGACCCCGCACGCCCAGGACGAGATCTACCTGGTGGTCAGCGGCCGGGCCGAGCTGACCGTCGGCCGGGAGACCGCCACGGTCGGGCGCGGCAGCGTGGTGTTCGTCCCCGCCGGGACGGAGCACCGCTTCCACCACATCACCGAGGAACTGCGGGTGCTCGTGGTCTTCTCCCCGCCGGAGGACTGACCGTGCCGAGGCCGCACCCGCGCAGGAGGACGAACCCGTGAAGCTCACCGACGAACTGTGGGCGGCCGCCGAGCCGACCTACCGCCGGATCCTCGACCACCCCTTCCTGCTCGGCCTCGCCGACGGCACCCTCCCGCGCGCCGCGTTCCGGCACTTCGTCGTCCAGGACTCCCACTACCTGCGCGACTACGCCCGGGCGCTGGCCGTCTGCGCCGCCAAGGCCCCCGGCGAGGACGAGGTGCTGGCCTTCTCCAACGACGCGGTCGGCGCGATCGCCGCCGAGCAGGAGATGCACGGCGAGTTCATGGCCGCGCTCGGCGGCGCCGCCGACGGCGACGAGGTGGTGCTGCCCACCACCCGCGCCTACACCTCCTACCTGCTGGCCACCGCGTACGGCGGCTCCTTCGCCGAGGCGCTCGGCGCCGTCCTGCCCTGCTACTGGATCTACGCCCGGGTCGGCGAGGAGCTGGCCCGCCGCTCCTCCCCCGAGCCGCTCTACGCCAAGTGGATCGCCGCCTACGGGGACGAGGGCTTCCAGACCGTGGTGCGCCGCGTCCTGGAGCTCACCGACCGGGTCGGCGAGGAGCTGTCCGCGGCCGAACGGCGGCGCGTGGTCGGGCACTTCACCACCACCTCGCGCTACGAGTGGATGTTCTGGGACGCCGCCTGGCGCGGCGAGACCTGGCCGGTCTGAGGGTTCTCCCCGAGGCCGGACCGGGCCCCGGGTCAGGGAAGGATCTCCGGGTTCTCTCCGGGCCGTTCCCCCTCGATTTCGGCTCCCGGCCCCGCCTACGATCGACGTGTCGAGATCGAGGGAGCGGGAACGCAGCCGGAACCACCGGCACCGACCCCGAGAGGAGAAGGCACGGACATGGCCGAGCTCTGGAAGTCGCTGCCCTCGTGGGTGCGCAACATCGTGGTGCCGATCCTGCTGCTGGTGCTCGCCTGGAAGATCTTCACGGCGATCCTCGCCGTGGTGGCGGGCATCATCGGGTTCGCGATCAACGTGCTGGTGCTGGTCGGCATCGCCGCGGTCGTGGTGATCCTGCTCAAGAAGGCCGCCAGGAGCTAGCGGCCCCCGCGGGCCGGGGCGGCCAGGCCCGCCAGGTAGTCGTCGAGGTCCCGGCCCGGGGTGAAGCCCCGGGACCGGGACTTCCGCGTGTCCAGCACCACCCGGTGCGCCAACTGGTCCAGCGCGTACGCGGTGAGGTGCGGTCGGCGGCCCACCGCGAGCGCCGCCAGCCGGGGCGGGACGTGCAGCAGCCGGGCCCGCCGCCGGTGCGCGGCGAGGACGGCGCGCAGCGCGGCGTCCCGGGCGTACGGGGCGCGGTCGGCGACGTTGTACGCCCCCGGCGGCCAGTCCCGCGCCCGCAGGCACGCCTCGGCGAGGTTCTCCACCGCCGTCAGGCTGAGCGCCACGTCCCCGCCCGGCAGCGGCAGCACCCCGCACCGGACGGACGCCAGCAGCCGCGGCACCAGGTGCGGGTCCCCGGGCCCGTACACCGCGCGCGGGCGCAGCACCACGGCACCCGCGGCCAGCGCGAGGGCGTCCGCGAGCGACTTCGTCCGCCCGTACGCGTTCAGGTGGCCGCCGGTGGTGGGGTGCTCCTCCGTCACCGAGGAGCGGTCCCGGCGCGGGTCGTAGACGCTCGCGCTGCTCACGAACACGAAGGGCCGACCGGCGGCGGCCGCCAGCAGGCGCTCGGTCGCCACCACGTTCACCAGGTGCTGGGTCCGCTCCGCGGGCGACCCGGGCGGGTGGTCGCCGACGGCGGCGGCGCAGTGCACCACGAGGTCCGCCGCGCGGACCTCCGGCGGGACGGGGGCGGCGGAGGTGGCGTCCCAGGGGACGTGCGTGCCGTGGCGGGGCGGGCGGCGGCCGAGCGCCAGGACGCGGTGGCCGCGGGCGGTGGCGAGGGCGGCCAGGTGGGAGCCGCAGAAGCCGGTGGCACCGGTCAGCGCGAGGGTGAGGGACACGGCGGGATTCCTTCCGGCGGGGGCCGCTGCCGAGGGCTCAGGAGGCCCGGACGATGCAGGTGCGGTAGGAGGGGAGGGCGCCCGCGGGGTGCGGGGCGGTGCGCAGGACGCGGGGGCGGTGGGGGGCCAGGGTGCTGAGCAGGAGGGTGAGTTGGGCGCGGGCGAGGGCCGCGCCGGGGCAGGCGTGCGGGCCCAGGCCGAAGGGGGCGCGGACGGCGTGGGAGTGGGTGGGGGTGTCGTGGTGGGACTGGGCGGCGTGCCGGGCGACCAGCAGGAGGCGGTCGCCGCGCCGGATGCGGTGGCCGAGGACGGTCGCGTCGGCGGCCGCGGCGCGCGGGAGGACGGGGGAGGCCGCGGTGCGGCGCAGCAGTTCCGCGGCGAGGGCCGGGGCGTCGTGGCGGGCCTGCGCCCAGAGGCGGTCGCGGGCGCACCAGGCGGCGGCGCGGGGCAGCGCGGCGAGGGTGGTGTTGACCGCGGCGACGGCGAGCATCGCGTCCCGCGGGTCGGGCAGCAGTTCCTGCAGCCGCAGCGCGGCCCGGCGGGCGCGGCGGCCGCGGCCCGGGCGGGGCAGCAGGGCGGGCAGGTGGGCGCGGGCGGTGGCGGCGGCGGCCCGTTCCGCGGCCAGGGCGAGGCGGACGGGGTCGGCGTCGCTGCCGGTGAGCGCGGCGGCGGTCGCGCCGGCCAGTTCGCGGACGGCCGGGACGAGGTCGACCGGCGCGGTCAGGCCGCCCAGGTGCCGGTCGAGGATCCGCTGCCAGAGCGGCTGCAGCGCGGCCACCCCCGCCGGGCCCAGCAGGTGCGCCAACTCGCGGCGGGCGGTGCGGTGTTCGGCTCCCTGCTGGTCGAAGAGCAGGCTGCCGCCGGTGAGGCGGGCGGCGGTGCCGCCGGTGGTGCGCGCGGCCGTCCGGTCGAGCGGGACGCGGGTGAGGACCTCGCGGTAGGCGTCCGGGTGGTGGACCAGTACGGTGCGGCCGAGCCGGAGCAGCGGACGCCGCCTGGTCGCGGCGAGCAGGGCGAACAGCAGCGGGTGGCTGCGCAGGTAGACGGTGCGGTCGGAGCGGCTGGCTCGGGTCAACGGGGGCTCCGGGGAAGGTAGTTGACGAGCTGGGGAGTGTGGCGGGGCAACGGGGGTGTCGGGGGGGCGGGTTGCTGGGCAGAGGTGGGCAACGGGACTGCTGGGAAGCGGTGTTGAGTTGAGGTGCGGGTCAACGGGTGTTCCGGGAGCGGGAGTCGGCGAGCCGGGCGGCGCAGTAGCGGGCGGCGGCGGGGCGGTCGGGTTTGCGGGAGCGGCCGGTCAGCGGGACGGGGCCCAGCAGGAGGGCGTCGGGGCGGGCGGTGCCCATCCGGGCGAGCGGGACGTGCAGGGCGGCGCGCAGGCGGTGCGGGTCGGCGCCCGGGCGGGGCTGCACCAGGGCGACCAGCCGTTCGTCGCCGTCCGGGGCCGGAACGCCCACCAGGACGGCCAGTTCGACGTCCGGCAGGTGCAGGGAGGGCTCGTACAGGCCCGGGTAGATGTTCTCGGCGCGGCGCAGCACCATGTCCTTGAGGCGCCCGGCCAGCACGATCCGCCCGGCCGGGTCCAGGCGGGCCAGGTCGCCGGTGCGCACCCACCGGTCCGGGGCCTCGCCGAGGTAGCGGTCGCGGGCGGACGGGGCGGCGAGCAGCAGTTCGCCGTCCGCGCCGAGCCGGGTGCGGACGCCCGGCAGTGGGTGGCCCAGCAGGTCACCCGGGCCGTCGTGGGCGCTCTTGTCGCGCTCCTCGACGGCCGCGGCCGGGAACAGCTCGGTCAGCGCGTACACCCCCCACGCCTCGCTCGCGCCCGCCCGCTTCGCCCGGCGCAGCAGGGCGGCGTCGGCGGGGGCGGAGCCCGTCCAGACCCGGCCGGTGAGCCTGGTCAGCGGACGGAGCTGCGGCGGCGTCAGGTAGGTCTCGTCCGGGGCGAGCCGGTCGACCTGGCGCTGCAGCACGGCAGGGCGGCGGGCCGGCAGGGCGACCGTCGCCCCCGCGGCCAGCGCCGGGACCAGCACGAACGTCGTCCCGCCCAGCACCGTGCGCCCCGGCCGGGGCCGCACCAGCGCGTCGACCGCCCGCATCCCGGCGGCCAGCGAGGCCCGCGAGTGCACCACCGCGCGCGGCGCGGACGTCGTGCCGGAGGTGAACACCACCACCGCGTCGCCGTCGCCCTCGTACGCGGCCGGGGCGGGCGCGGCGTGCTCGGTCAGCGGGCGGGCGCACCACGGGTGGCGGGGGCCGACGGTGGCCACCGGGCCGAGGGTCCTCAGCGGCGGCAGCTCCAGCCGCGCGCGACGGGCCAGCGGACGGGCCCACCCCGCGACGGCCTGCGCGGTCGCGTCGGCCAGCACCAGCGCGGGCGGGGCCAGCGCCAGCCGCGCCCGCAGCACCTCCGGCCCGGCGCCCGGGTCGAGCACGGCGCTGCGCAGGCCCAGCCGGTGCGCCGCCAGCAGCACCGCGAGGGCCCGCGGGCCCGGACGCACCGCCACCCCCAGGGTGTCGCCCGGGCGCAGGCCGTGGGCGTGGTGCAGGGCGGCGGCGTAGCGCTCGGCGAGGGCGGCGAGGTCGCCGCAGCGGGCGAGGACGCGGGGGGCGCCGCGGCGGGTGGTGCCGAGGAGGGCGGGGCGGGAGGCGCCCTCGTGCAGGGTGCGGGCGAGCTGGTCGAGCACGGCGTCACCTTTCGGCAGTCGGAGGGGGAGGAGAGGGTCCGTCAGGGGCCCGGGGAACGGCGGGCTCGGGGCTGCCGGCGGTGCACTGCCGTTGCGTGCGGTGGCTCCGGGTTCTGTTCGGGCGGCCCGAAGCAGCACGGACACCTCGACGGGCTCCGGCCGCCAGCAGCACGGACTCGCCGTTCCCCGAGCCCCTGGTGGGGCTCCCCGGCGGGGCTCCCTCACCTGATGTCGACGTCGCGGTGGCCCGGGCCGCGTTCGAGGTACCAGCGGGCGGTGCCGCGCAGGCCGTAGGCGCGGATGCGGCGGGTGGAGTTCTGCACGACCATGTCGGGGCGGTGGACGATGGCGGTGGTGTGGCGGCGGACGCGGTTGATGAAGGTGCGGTCTGTGGGGGAGGGGCGGCGGGGCATGCCCTCGGTGGCGAGGTAGAGGGCGGCGGTGACGGCCATGTTGTTGCCGGCGTGCATGCGGTAGGGCGTGAGGTAGCCGTGGCGGCGGTGGTGGGCGGGGCGGAGGCGGCCGAAGAGGGCGCCGAGGGCGACCAGGACGCGGAAGACGGCGCGGCCGAGGGGGCCGTGCTCGTCGCGGCGGGCGGTGACGCGTCCGCAGACCAGGCCGCCGCAGGCCAGCATGGCGGCGCGGGCGGCACCGGTCCAGCCGGGTTCGGGGAGGCAGTCGGCGTCGGTGCGGGCGAGCAGGCTCGCGCCGCGGGCGATGGCGTGGCGGAAGCCGGTGTCGACGGCGCAGCCGACGCCCTTCTCGGGTTCGGTGATCAGGTGGACGGGGAAGGGCGCGGTGCGGGCGAAGGCGAGGACCTGGTCGCCGGTGGTGTCGGTGGAGCCGTTGTCGACGACCAGCAGGGTGAAGTCGCGGTCGTGCTGGGCGGCGAGGGCGTGCAGGGTGCCGTCGATGCGGGCGGCTTCCTGGTAGGCGGGGACGACCACCCACAGGTCGGTCGTGCGGGGTTCGGTCACGACTTCTCCCAGACCATCGTGATCAGGCTGACGCCGCCGCCGAGGCCGACCATCAGGACGCGGTCACCGGCGTCCAACTCGTCCATGACGAGGTCGAGTTGGACGCCGATGGTGGCGGAGGCCAGGTTGCCGAGTTCGGGGACGGTGACGACCAGCCGGTCGGCGGGGACGCCGGTGAGCTCCACGAAGCGCTCCAGGTAGGGCAGGGTGACCTGGTGGACCAGGACGCGGGCGTAGGCGTCCCAGCCGAGGCCGGTGCGGGCGGCGACGCGGGTGAGGATGTCGGCGCCGATCTGCTCGAAGACGCCGCGCAACTCCTTGCCGCCGCCGCGGAAGTAGCTCCACTCGTCGCCGCGCGGGTGGCGGGAGCCGCCGCCGGGGATGCCGCCGACCTCCCAGTGCTCGGAGGCGGTCTGGGTCTCCACGTCGAGGATGCCGCCGCGCTCGACGCGTTCGACCAGGACGGCGGCGGCGCCGTCGCCGAAGGTGTACCCGGCGAAGCCCTCCCGGAACTCGGCCAGGCCGGAGGGGTCGCGGCGCATGGCGCGGCTGGGGGTCTCGCCGGTGACGACCAGGGCGCGGGTAGCCCGGCCGGCCAGGATCATCGCGCGGGCGGTGTCGATGCCGTTGAGGAAGCTGTTGCAGGCGTTGGAGACGTCCAACGCGTGGGCCCGGGAGCCGAGTTCGGCCTGGACGAGGTGGGCGGTGGCGGGTTCGCAGACGTCCCGGGAGGCGGAGGCGAACAGCAGCAGGTCGAGGTCGGCGGGGTCCAGTCCGCGGCGGGCGAGGGCCGTGCGGGCGGCGCCGAGGGCGAGGGTGGAGGGGTGCTCGTCCGGTCCGGCGAAGCGGCGGGTGCGGATGCCGGTGGCCTTCTCGAACATGCCGTCGGGCAGCGGGAGGCGGGCACCGGCGGCCACCTCGTCCTGCAACTGCCGTGAGGTGACGGTCCGTTGCGGGAGGTGGGAGCCGACGGCGGTGATTCCGACGCGGGGCAGCAGGTCCATGCCCCGATGGTCGTCCGGGGCGGCGGGCGGGGCGTGAGTACGGGTACTCAGCCGGGGCCGGGGATGCGGAGACGGCGCGGGGTGCGGGGACGGCGCGGCCCGTACGGCGGTGGTGCTGCCGTACGGGCCGTGGTGCGCGGGTGCGTCAGTCGCCGTTGCCGGCCTGGACCGGGATGACTTGGGTGGCCGGGGCCGGGGCCGGGGCGGGTGCCGGGGCCTCGGCCGGGGCCGGGGCGTTCATCGAGTTGAGCAGCTGGCGGGCCAGGCCGAGGCCGGTGCCGCCCATGGTGAGCGCCTTGGCGAACATCTCGGACATGCCCTCGGCGCCGTTCAGCAGCACCATGTGCTCGACGTTGCCGAAGGCGTCCGCACCGGCCCGGACGATGGCGGGCCAGTTCTCGGCCAACTGCTGGGCGACGACGGCCTCCTGGTTCTCGGCCAGGGCCGCGGCGCGGGCCTTGATGCCCTCGGCCTCGGCCAGACCCTGGGCCCGGGTGGCCTCCGCCTCGGCGAGGCCCTTGGCGCGGGCGGCCTCGGCCTCGGCCAGGCCCTTCGCGGCCTCGGCGGCGGCCTGGGCCTCACCGGTGGCGCGGGTGGCCTCGGCGGCGGCCAGGCCGCGGGCCCGGGTGGCCTCGGCCTCGGCGGCCGCGGCGACCTTGACCCGGTTGGCCTCGGCGGCGGTCTTCAGCTCGGTCTCCCGGGAGAGCGCCTCGGCGGCGGAGATCCGGGCGTCGCGGTCGGCCTCGGCCTTGGTGCGGGTCTCGTACGCGCGGGCGTCGGCGGGCTTGCGGACGTCGGCCTGGAGCTGCTGCTCCTTGCGGTGCGCCTCCAGCTCGGCGACCTTGGTCTCCTGGACCACGACCTCCTGTCGGGCGGCGGCCTGGGCGAGCGGCCCGGCCTGCAGTGCGCGGGCCGCGGCGGTGTCCATCTCGGCCTGGTAACCGGCCTGCTGGATGCCGGAGTTGCGCGTCGCCTCGGCCTTGCGGGCGAACGCCTCCTGCTCGGCCTCGGTGGCCCGGCGGTCGGCCTCGGCGGCCGCGATCCGGGCGTCGCGCTGGACGGCGGCGGCGTGCGGCGCGGCCAGGTTGGTGATGTAGCCGGTCGGGTCCAGGATCTCCTGGATCTGCAGCGAGTCGATGATCAGGCCGAGCTTCTCCATCTCGATGCCCGAGGCGGAGCGGGTCTCCCCGGTGAGCCGCTCGCGGTCGCGGATCATGTCCTCGACGGTCAGCCCGCCGACGATCGAGCGCAGGTGGCCCGCGAACACGTTGTGCACCCGCTGGCCCATCATCTTCTGCTGGTCCAGGAAGCGGCGGGCGGCGTTGGCGATCGACGCCGGGTCGTCGCCGACCTTGAAGATGACGACCCCCTTGACGTGCACCGGGATGCCCTGCGAGGTCACGCACTCGACGTCCAGCGCGGCCTCGTTGAGGTCCAGCGACAGCCGCCGGACCACCTGGACGCCGGGCACCACGAAGGTGCCCCGTCCGGTGACCACGCGGAAGCCGAGGCCCTCGCCGTGCTTGGAACCCGAGATGACCAGGGCCTCGTTGGGTTCGGCAACGCGCCACATCAGCTTGAAAAGCAGGACGATCAGGACGAGTCCTGCAACAACCGCTCCGACGATGCCGATCAGCATCGCGATCTCCCCCTTCGTGGCACACCGGTCCGTGGCTGCGCTGGGTGGTGCAGTTCGTGGGCGCGGAACCCGGTGGCAGCCGCATTCTGCGCCTGTCGTGATCGCGGGGGAAGGGGACGCGACGGTGGTGGCCCTCACTGTCCCGAAACTGTTGCAGGGGGTTTGCCCGCGGTTGGCGGGGAGAGGTCAGAAGGGCTCCACGTACACCGTGCGCGGTGGCTGGTAATCGACCACGACCACCATGGTGCCGGGCAGCAGCGGTTCGCCCGGCACGGCCCGGTACGCCAGGAACGCCTCGGTGCCCAGCCGTTCGGGGACGTGCACCATCACCTCGCCGACCAGGCCCGCGCCGATCCGTCCCGTCACCCGCCCCACCAGTCCGATCACACCGGGATTCTCCCCCTCGGGGCGCCGGTGTGAACAGCGAAGCCCCGCCCGGGAGTTCTACCCCCGCGCGCCCGTACCGGCTGCGGCGCCCTGGACCGGTGCCCGTCCGGTGCCCTACCGTGGTCGGCGAACGCAGGTGGCGCACGCCCCTGCGCGGAACGGGAGCTCGGAGCACCGGGCTGAGAGGGCGCTGACGGTACGCGGGCCCGCGTACCACCTGCTGCGCCGACCGCAGGAACCTGACCGGGTAATGCCGGCGTAGGGAGTTGAAGGTCGCATGACCGCATTCACCGAGCACACGTCTGCCCACCAGCCGTCCGCCGACCGGCCGTCCGCCACCGGGTACCCGACCCCGGCCTGGCGCAAGGCGTACCGCCAGGGCAGCCGCCCCGACCTGCGGGTGCCCTACCGCGAGGTCCACCTCACCGACGGGCGCACCGTCCCGCTGTACGACACCTCGGGGCCGTACACCGACCCGTCGCAACCCACCGACGTCCGAAGGGGCCTGGCCGCGCTGCGCGACCCCTGGATCCGCCAGCGCGGCGACGTCGAGGAGTACGAGGGCCGCGAGGCCCGGCCCGAGGACGACGGCATCCGGCACACCGCCCCGCGCGGCGGCGACCTGCGCAACCTGGACGCCGTCTTCCCCGGCCGCCCGCGCCGGCCGCTGCGCGCCCGCGACGGCGTTGCTGTCACCCAACTCGCGTACGCCAAGCGCGGGTTGATCACCCCCGAGATGGAGTTCGTGGCCCTGCGGGAGGGCCTGGAACCGGAGTTCGTGCGCGAGCAGGTGGCCCGCGGGCGGGCCGTCATCCCGGTCAACGTGAACCACCCCGAGGTCGAACCCGCCGTCATCGGCACCGACTTCCTGGTGAAGATCAACGCCAACATCGGCAACTCCGCGGTCACCTCCTCCATCGAGGAGGAGGTGGAGAAGATGACCTGGGCCACCCGCTGGGGCGCCGACACCGTCATGGACCTCTCCACCGGCCGCAACATCCACACCACCCGCGAGTGGATCCTGCGCAACTCCCCCGTCCCGATCGGCACCGTCCCGCTCTACCAGGCGCTGGAGAAGGTCGACGGCCGGGCCGAGGAACTCAGCTGGGAGGTCTACCGGGACACCGTGATCGAGCAGTGCGAGCAGGGCGTCGACTACATGACCGTGCACGCGGGCGTCCTGCTGCGGTACGTCCCGCTGACCGCCCGCCGCAAGACCGGCATCGTCTCGCGCGGCGGCTCCATCATGGCCGCCTGGTGCCTGGCGCACCACCGGGAGAACTTCCTCTACACGCACTTCGAGGAGCTCTGCGACCTGCTGCGCGCCTACGACGTCACCTTCTCGCTCGGCGACGGCCTGCGTCCCGGCTCCATCGCCGACGCCAACGACGAGGCCCAGTTCGCCGAACTCACCACCCTCGGCGAACTCGGCCGGATCGCCCGCGCCAAGGACGTCCAGGTGATGATCGAGGGCCCCGGGCACGTCCCGATGCACAAGATCCGCGAGAACATGGACCTGCAGAAGGAGATCTGCGACGAGGCCCCGTTCTACACCCTCGGCCCGCTGACCACCGACGTCGCACCCGGCTACGACCACATCACCTCCGGCATCGGCGCCGCGATGATCGCCTGGTGGGGCACCGCGATGCTCTGCTACGTCACCCCCAAGGAACACCTCGGCCTGCCCGACCGGAACGACGTCAAGACCGGCGTCATCACCTACAAGATCGCCGCCCACGCCGCCGACCTCGCCAAGGGCCACCCCGGCGCCCGGGCCTGGGACGACGCCCTCTCCGACGCCCGCTTCGAGTTCCGCTGGGAGGACCAGTTCAACCTGGCCCTCGACCCGGAGACCGCCCGCGCCTTCCACGACGAGACCCTCCCCGCCGAACCCGCCAAGACCGCGCACTTCTGCTCCATGTGCGGTCCGAAGTTCTGCTCGATGAAGATCAGCCGCCAGATCCGCGACGAGCACGGCGGCGAGGCCGAACAGGCCGAACGCGTCGCGCTGGCCGGGATGGCCGAGAAGTCCGCCGAGTTCGCCGCCCGGGGCAACCGGGTCTACCTCCCGCTGGCCGACTGACGACGCAGCTCACCGGGGCACCGCACCGGGAGGCAGGAGGGGGCTTCCCGGCGCGGTGCCCCGGTGCGGTGTCCCGGTCGGTGCCGGTGCCGGTCGGGCCTGGTCCACTGGGGCTGACGGAGGACCGGGTGGGGGGTGGAGCCCGACGCCTCGGTCCGGGACGCGCTGGCAGGGGTGAGCGACGCGGACGTGCCGGAGGAGCGGGCAACTCCTCCCGGGCGGTGACTCAGAGCAGTCGGCCGTCGTGCAGTCGGACCTGTTGTTCGCAGCCGTCGGCCAGGTCCTGGTCGTGGGTGGCGATGACCATGGTGGTGCCGTGGGTGGTGCGCAGTTCCTTCAGCAGGTGGACCACTTCGGCGCCGGTGCGGCTGTCCAGGTTGCCGGTGGGTTCGTCGGCGAGCAGCAGGGCGGGTGAGTTGATCAGGGCGCGGGCGATCGCGACCCGTTGCTGTTGGCCGCCGGAGAGCTTGGAGGGCAGTGCGTCCTCCCGTCCGGCGAGGCCGACGGCGGTGAGGAGTTCGCGGGCGCGGGCGCGTTTGTCGTAGGTGGTGCGGACGGGCAGGACGGGGGCGATCACGTTGTCCAGGGCGGTGAGTGCGGGCAGCAGGTGGAAGCGCTGGAAGACGATGCCGATGCCGCGCCGGTAGTCGGCGAGGGCTCGGCGGCCGAGTGCGGCGATGTCGGTTCCGGCCACTTCGATGCTGCCGCTGTCGGGGCGCTCGATGGCGCCGAGCAGGTGCAGCAGCGTCGACTTCCCGGAGCCGGAGGGGCCGGTCAGGGCGACCAGCCGGCCCGGTTCGATCCGCAGGCTGACGCCGTCGACGGCGGCCAGCTGCTGGTCGCCGCCGGTCCGGAAGGTCTTGCGGACGTCGGTGACGACCACCTTCGCGCCCCGGGGGAGCTGGGTCTCGGTCATGGGGGGTCAGTCCTCCGTGAGCAGTCGGCCGAGCGGGATGCGGCGCAGCAGGGCGGCCGGGACGAGGGAGGCCAGCACGGTGACCAGGACGGCTCCGGCGGCGACGAGAGCGGCGGTGGCGAGCAGGGGGGCGGGCAGCCGTCCGGCCAGTACTGCCGTGACGGCCGTCCCGGCGGCGGCCCCGCCGAGGGCGCCGGTCAGGCCGAGCAGACAGCCTTCGGCGAGGACGAGTCGGCCGAGTTCGCCGTCGCGCCAGCCGGAGGCGGCCAGCGCGGCGAGTTCCCCGGCGCGTTCGCGCAGGCCCAGGTAGAGCACGTCGGCGACGGCGAGCGCGCCGAGCACCAGCACGGTGCCCACGGCCGCGTAGTCGATGCCCCGGATCCGGAACGAGACGGCCTGCCCCAGCAGCGAGCCCACCAGCGAGTTCCGGAACGCCCAGGTGATCCCGAGCAGCACCGTCAGCGCGGTGCTGCCGATCGCCACGCTCAGCACGCCCAGCAGGCTCCGTCCGGGGGTGCGGCGCAGGTTCCCCGCGGCGAGACCCGGCAGTCCGCGGCTGCGCCGGGTCCGGCGCGGGTCGGACACGGCCTCCCGGACGGCCTCGGCGGGGACCGCCCGGGAGGCCCGCCACACCGGTACCGCCCCGGCGAGCAGCGCCAGCACCACCGCGCCGGGTACGGCGAGGGAGGCCCGCAGCAGGGTCGCGTGCAGGCCGAACAACCCGGCCACCGGCCACGCCAGCCCGGCACCCGCCAGCCCGGCGACCAGCCCGAGCAGTGCCACCTCGCCCAGCAGCGTCGCCCCGATCCGGCCCGCCGTCCAGCCCAGGCAGGACAGCACACCCAGCTCGGTGCGCCGTGAACGGACCGCTGCTGAGACCGAGTTGACGACGAACAACGCGCACACGGCGAGGATCAGCACGAACAGCGTCAGGCTCTTGCGGTCGAGGGCGTCCAGCACCGTGAACGCCACCCCCAGCTTCACCCAGTTCTGGTCGAGCAGCAGCGCCGGCCGACCGAACTCGCCCGCGGGGAGCGCGATCCGGACGGGCCGGGGCGAGGAACCGTAGGTGACGTCCACCAGCAGCCCGGTGGCCTGCTGGATCTGCTCCGCGACCAGCCGCACCCGCTCCCGGCTCACCGGGTCGGTGCCGGTCACCCCGGCCACCTTCACCCGGATCGAACTGATCGGATCCCCGAAGTGCATGTTCCCCGCGTACGCACCGCCGGTGATCGTGTGGAGCGAGTCCAGCGTGGTGAGCAGCTGCGGCGGCTGGGTGAGCAGCCCGGCCATGTTGCCGTCGGGCCGCATCGGCTGCCCGCCGAGCGCCTGCCGGGAGGCGTCGTCGGCCCCCGTGGTGACCGGCGCGTCGAACGCGCCGAGCGGAACGGCCGTCAGCGGGTTGACGGCCGCCAGCCTCGCCGGGTCGTAGACGCCCTCGATGCTGGGCAGCGGCCAGGACAGGGAGGCCGACCGGTGGGTCCGCACCTCGCGCACCGCGGTGTCCGCGTTGCTCCGCGGCACGTTCATCCAGGTCGTGCCCTGGTCCGTCACCGACCAGGTGTCGTCGGGGTTGTCGACCGGAGCGGGCACCAGGGACCCGTCGGGGCCGGTGCTCCACCGGACCGGGCCGACGGTGAACGCCGCGTAGAAGCTGTTGTTGCTGATCGAACCGGGCTCGCCGCTCGCGGCGTCGGCCAGCGCCCGGTCGTACGCCTCGCCCGCGGTGACCGTCCGGGCCGCCACCTGCCGGCCCGTCAGGGTGCCCAGGACGTCCCGGCCGAGCTGGAGCGGGGTGCGGCCGCCGGTGCCGTCCAGCCGCTGGACGGTGATGTCGACGGTGCTGTCCAGGTCGCTGCGGTTCGCCGCCAGCACCGGGAAGGTCGGCATCGTGAGGGTCTGGACCGTGGTGGTGCTCCCGCCCGTCACGGTGGCGGGCACCTCGTGGGTGCCGGGCAGTTGGTGGTCGGCGAGGTACCGGCCGGAGACCACGGCGCGGTCGAGGCCGTCCAGTGCCGCCTCCGAGGCCGGATCGATCGCACCGATCAGCATCGGCGTCGGGATCTCGGCCCGGTAGCCCACCGGACCGGCCGGTGCCCCGCCGCCCGGGAGCGCCTCTCCGTTCGCTTCCGTCCGCGACCCGGCGGTGGAGTCGCAGGCGACCCGGTCGGGCCGGTCGAACGGACCGCTGCCGACACCCGGGTCGTCCACCGGACAGGCTTCGACCCGGGTCCCGTCCGGCTGTTCCTCCAGCACCGGAAGGCGGTGCGTCGGGTCCCCGGTCTGCCGGACCAGGCCCTTGCGGGTGAGGTACAGGTAGGTGGTGCCGGTGGGGAGCCGACTGCGGCCGCCGTCCGTCGTGGTGGTGGCCGTGACCCGGAACAGCGCGCTGTCCTGCCCCGCCGGGATCTGGGACTCCAGCTCGATCGGGACGGCGACCTCCGGGGTGATGTAGCCCGCCAGCGCCAGCGGAGCGGCGACCTGCACCCCCGGGACCTGCTGGATCCGGTGCCACTGGTCGAGGGTGATGCCGCCGAAGATCCCGGACAGGAACCCGGCCTGTACCAGCCCTTGGTCCCGCTCGGTGGCGCTGCGCGCGTTCACCGGCCGGACCAGGATGTCGTACGAGGAACGGGAGTTGGCCTCCACCGTCTCCTCGACCTGCAACTCCTGCGTCCGGGCCGCCCCCGTCAGCACCGTGAACGCCGAGGTCGCCACCGCGATCCCCGACATCAACGCCACCGCCCGGCCCCACCGGTGCCGCACCTGCGAACGCACCATCAACAACACGCCGAACCGCCCGTTCCGCTCATCGTTCCGTCAACCTCGCGGTCCGCTCGCACCGATGACCGCGCCGACCACGCCGGACACCGGGACCGGTCCCCAGAGCCGGGAATCGCGACTGGCGAACATGTTGTCGCCGAGGAGGACGACCTGCCCGTGCGGTACCGCGGACCCGGCGGGCAGCCCCGCCGCGGCGCAGACCTCGTCCGGCATCGGCTGCCCGGCGGTCGCGACGACCCGCTTCACCACCAGGCCGCTCCGGCCGCCCCGCAGGTCCGCGGGCACCGTGGCGACCACGATCCGTCCGGGGCGCGCCGCGAGCCGACGGGAGCGCAGGTACAGCACCCGCTGACCGCTGCGCAGGGTCGGCTCCATGCTCGGTCCGCTGATCCGGAGCCGCACCAACGACCGGCGCAGCAGCACCGCCGTCCCGGCGGCGGCCGCCAGCACCGTCGCCACCAGCACGCAGCCCTCGATCACGTCCCCCTCCTCTCCGCGCCGCTCACCTCGACGCGCCGATCGTCTGCCGGTCGTCGGCCGGGTCGCGGTAGCCGTCGGCCTGGGCGTCGAACAGCCGGGCGTAGTCCCCGCCGAGCTCCATCAGCCTCCGGTGGTCGCCGAGTTCGGCGATCCGACCGTCCCGCAGCACCGCGATCCGGTCGGCGTCGCGGACGGAGCTGAGCCGGTGCGAGATGACCACGGCGGTGGTGCCGGCGCGCAGCGTGCGCAGGTGGTCGTGGATCTCCTTCTCGGCCTCGGCGTCCAGGCCGGCGCTGGGCTCGTCCAGGATCAGCAGGTCGGAGTCGCGCCGCATGAACGCCCGTGCCACCGCGACGCGCTGCCACTCCCCGCCGGAGAGCGAGGTGCCCGAGGCGCTGCCGCCCTGCCCCGGGTCCGGGGCGAACATCCGGCTGAGCAGGGTGCGGTAGCCGTCCGGGAGCTCGGTGAGCCGGGTGTGGATGCCGGCGGCGCGGGCCGCGTCGGCGACGGCCTCGGCGTCGTGGAGCCGGTCGATCCGGCCCAGACCGACGTTCTCGCCGGCCGTCAGGTCGTAGTGGCAGTAGTCCTGGAAGACCACGCCGATCCGTTCGCGCAACTGCTCCGGGGTGAACTCGCGGATGTCGGTGCCGTCCCAGCGGATCGTGCCGCGGGTCGGGTCGTACAGCCGGCACAGCAGCTTGACCAGGGTGCTCTTGCCCGCGCCGTTCAGGCCGACCAGGGCGAGCGTCCCACCGACCGGGATGGTCAGGTCCACGCCGCGCAGCACCCACGGCGCGTCCTCGTGGTAGCGGAACCAGACGTCCTCGACGGTGATCGCCGACACCGGGGAGACCGGGAGGACGGCCGTCCCGGGCAGGGCCAGGTCGGGCGTGGTGCCGAGCACCGCGCGGTAGGACCCGAAGGTGAGCAGTCCCTGGTACACGGAGCCGCCGGTGCCGGCGATCTGGGTGACCCCGCCCTGCACCCCGGCGACAGCGGCCAGGAAGACCGACACGTCGCCGAGGGACAGCGCCCCCGCCCGGGCCTCCCGCACCGCCCAGAACAGGCCGACGCCGTACACCACGGCGACCAGGACCGACGGCGGGAGCTGCCACAGCAGGTTGCGCCGGGCGGTGCGGCGTTCGGCCTCGACCGCCGAGGCCAGCTCCTGGTGGGCCCGGCCGCGGAAGAAGTCCTGCAGGCCGAACAGCCTGATCTCCTTCACCGCGTCGACGTCGGTGAGCAGGCTCCCGTAGAACATCTGCCGCCGCAGGGCCGGTGTGATGCCCTGCTGCAGGACGGCCTGGCGGCGCCCGGCGGTGAGCTGGGTGCCCAGCACCGGGAGCGCGGCCAGGACGACCAGCGCCCCGAGCACCGGGTTGAGCACGAACACGGTGGTCAGGAAGCCCGCCAGGGTGACCGCGGCCTGGAGCGCGGAGACGGCGGAGCCGATCAGCTGGGAGGGTACGGTCTGCCCGGACTGCTGGGCGAGCCGCAGCTCGTCCTGGAACGCCGGGTCCTCGAAGTGCCGCAGGCCGGGCAGCCGGTTGACGCCCTCGAACAGCTCGTCCTGGACCCGCAGCTGCACCCGGCGGGCGTGCTGGGCCTGTAGGTAGGAGGTGAGCGCGGGCAGTACCGCCATGGCCAGCGTGGCGGCGGCCAACAGGCCGGCGGTGCGCCACAGGCGGTCGTCCGAGGGGTTCCGGACGACCGTGTCGAACAGGTCCCGGACCAGCAGCGCCGTTCCGGTGGGCAGCAGGCCGACCAGCACGCTCCCGGCCAGGGAGCCCAGGAGCAGGGCCCTTCCCGACCTCCACGCCAGGACCGCCGCCCGGGCGGCGGACCCCAGGAGCCGGTGCTCGGAGCGCCGTTCGGGGCGGGGGCCGTTCACCCGGCCCCGCCGGCGGACACGAGTCGGCCGCCGGACGGCGGAACCCAGGCGGTGTTCCCCTCGGGGCCCACCGAGAGGAAGCTCGGCCAGATCTTGATGCCGAACGCGTCGATGAGCCCGTCGCCGGACGACTCCACGACCACCCGGGCCGCCGGCTCGACCAGCTGCACCAGCTCCTCCTCCAGCGGGCCGCCGCCCTTGACCACGGCCAGCGCCGCGTCGCGTCCGCCCGGCAGCGCACGCGCCGTGACGACGAATTCGCGCGCCTGCTCCAGGCACGGTTCGCACGTGCTGGAGAAGAAGCCGATCAACGCCTCCCCGCTCAGGTCGGCCCGGGTGACCGGGCCGTCGGAGCGGGTGACGGCGGCGAACTCCGGCAGCGGGGACCCGCTGAGCAACCGGTTGCCCGGTAGCGCGGGGGTCTGCTGCGCGGTGCCGGAGATCCTGCGGGCCACCGCGAACGTGAGGACCAGGTTGAAAACGGACAGAAGAGCGATCACGACAACTGCAGCGACCAACACAGGGAACCCCGATCAGGCAATCCGGAAAGCACGCCCCGACAGTCCGGTGTCATTTCACCGTTGATCTGCCGAAGACCTCGTGAAGGACCTCGGAAAAAATGAGAAGAATACTCAGGGGGGCGGCGACGAGAATTCCGAGCAGGATTTTCCCGTGATCCGCCGGAACTGCTCCGCCGTCGGCGGCCAGCGCCGTCGCCAGGCCGGTGGAGGAGAATGCGAGGAGAACGCAGTTGCGCACCACCTGGGCCGGCCCGACCGGGGCCGCGGAAATCCCGAAGCAGGAGCACGAGGCGTCGATCCCCCGCCGCAGCACCGCGACCAGGGCCGCCGTGAACGCGACCAGGGTCACCGCGGCCGCGCCGAACGCCCAGGCGGTCAGCACGGGCACCCAGACCGCCAGCGCCAGCCCCGCCTCCAGCACCGGCACCGCGGCCGCCACCGGGCCGGCCAGCCGCGCCGGAACCACCCTCATCACCCGCACCGCGGCCGCGAACGCCCCCGGCGACCGCACCTTCCCGAGTACGGAGGCCGCGAAGACGATCGTCATCACGGCACGACAGACCAGGAGGAGCTGGTCGTTCATGATTTCCCCCATTCCGCGCACCCGCCCCCGGTGCCACCCGTGGACGGCACCGGGGGCGGTCGGCCGTTCGGCCGTCAGCGGCCGACGCCGCCTGCGACTAGCAGCGGACGCTGTACTCGGCGCAGACGAGCTGCGGCTGCGCGGCGCAGTTCCAGGAGTACCAGGCGTAGCGGCAGCGCCAGCCGCCCGCGCTGCACCCCTCCGTGCCGGTGTACCGGAGGCAGCCGGCGGACCCGTCGGCCTCGGCCGTCTCCTCCCTGAGCAGCTTCCCGAGCATCTGGTCAGCCATGGCCTTCATTGCCTGAAGCATTCCAACCCCCATTGACGGGCGAAAATTCCGGTTCTTCGGTGTTGCATTGCCGGCGAGCTCGCGGGACCGAGGCTATAGGACGTATCGATACGTTGTCTAGACCAGAATATTGCCGCGGTCGGAGCGGCTCCGGAGGGATGCGGAACGGGTAATTCCGGTCGGCAATTGCGACAGTCTGCAGCCAAGTAGTATTTCGGGCGCGTGAACGCCGGATATGGCGCCATTCCGGACACTCGGAACAGAGGCCGCGCCGACCCGCGCCGCCGGGCTCCCGCGATTGTTGTTCTGATCCTGACAGATATGGGGCCTCGACAGCCGAATCCCTCGCGGCCGGATCAGCCGTTCGGGCCCGCCGGGGGCCGGTGTCCGGCGGCCACCGCGGCGGCGGTGCGGACGAAGGCGGCCAGGGCCGGGGAGCGGGAGCGGGAGGGCCAGGCGAGGACCAGGGTGGTCGGGGCGGCGTCGGGGACGGGGACGCAGCACAGGTCGCGGCGGAGTTGGGTGCGGACGGACGCGGGGGCGAGGGCCACGGCGCGGCCGAGGGCGACGAGGTGCATCAGCTGGGCCAGGTCGCGGACTTCGGGGCCGGTGCCCGGCCGGCCCTGCCAGCGGGCGGTGGGTTCGTCGGCCAGGTCGGCCGGGTGCAGGCGGGGGCGGTCGGCGAGCCGGTGCGAGCGGGGGAGGACCGCCACGGTGCGTTCGGTGAGCAGCGGTTCGGTGTCGAGGTCGGTGAAGTCCTCGTACGGGGCGTGCAGGAACGCGACGTCGGCGGTGCCGTCCCGGAGCAGGCGGGCCCGGTCGGGGACGTCGCACAGCAGGACCTCGACCGGGACGGCCTCCGGTGCGGTGGGGAAGGCGGCGAGGAGGGCGGGCAGCAGGTCGCCGTCCCCGCCGGACTTCAGGGCGACCACCAGGCGGGGATCCGGCCGTCCGGCCCGCCGGGTGCGGCGGACCGCCGCGCTCGCCGCGGCCAGGACCGCGGCGGCCTCCTCGGCGAGCACCCGGCCCGCTTCGGTCAGCGTCAGCCGGTGGTGCTCGCGCAACAGCAGCGGGACACCGATGCGCCGCTCCAGTTGGCGGATCGCCCGGGACAGCGGGGGCTGGGCCATGCCGAGGCGTCGGGCGGCCCGGCCGAAGTGCAGTTCCTCGGCGACGGCCAGGAAGTACGCCAGTTCGCGGGTCTCCGGTCGGTCCATACCGCCACGGTATCGTTCGCGACCCAACTGGTCCTGTTCGCCGGTGTGTTGGGGGTGGTGGGCTGGAGGCATGACCGATGACAGCAGCACCTTCGCACTGGTGACCGGGGCCAACCGGGGCATCGGGTTCGCCATCGCCCGGCAACTCGCCGAACGCGGCCTGACCGTCCTGGTGGCCGCCCGGAGCCCGGAGCGGGCCGCGGCCGCCGCCGAGCGGCTGCGTGCCGCCGGGGCCGCGGCCCGGCCGCTGACCCTGGACGTCACCGACCCGTCCGGCGTCCGGGAGGCCGCCCGGCAGGTCGACGCCTGGTTCGGCCGGCTCGACGTCCTGGTCAACAACGCCGGGATCTCCGGCGCGGTGGACCGCCGACCCCCCAGCGCCGCAACGCCGGAGGAGGTGGGCGCGGTCCTCGGGACGAACGTCCTGGGGGTGCTGGCCGTGACGAACGCGATGCTGCCCCTGCTCCGGCGCTCCGCCCGGGCCCGGATCGTCAACGTGTCCAGCGGGCTCGGCTCCCTCGACCGGCAGACCGACCCCGGTCACTACGTGTCCGGCCTGCCGCCGATGGCGGCCTACCCCGTGAGCAAGGCCGCGCTCAACATGCTGACCGTGCAGTACGCGAGGGAGCTCCGACCGGAGGGCATCCTGGTCAACGCCGCCGCCCCGGGCGCCTGCGCCACCGACTTCACCAGCGGTCTCCCCTTCGCCCGCGGTGTCACCCGCACCGCGGACGAGGGTGCGGCGGTCGCCGTCCGGCTGGCCACCCTCGGGCCGGACGGGCCGACCGGCGGCTTCTTCGAGGACGACGGCCCGGTCCGCTGGTGACCGGCGACCGGGTCGGCGGGCCGGTCGGGCTCAGGGGGCGGGGGTGGTGGTGCTGCTCGGGTGGAGGCCGGGCGGGAGGGCGGGGGTGGCGAGTTGGGCGGCCAGTTGCTGGGCCTCCTCCTCGCTGAAGGAGCCGGAGCGACGGCCTGTCCGCCGGTGATGGCCTGGCTGACGTAGGGGGTGGGAGAGGACGTCGCCGTCGGCGGTGGTCACCTTCGGGTCGGCCGGGTCGAGCAACTCGGCCCGGTGGCGCAGTTGTTCGGTGGCCCGGTCGAGCGCGTCGGCGCTCAGCGGCCGGTCGGTGGTGAAGGTGGTCGTGGTCCGGGGGCCGGTGGGTGCGGCCGGGTCGGTGGGGGCGGACGGTGAAGCGGGCGGCGGCGGTGCGGGGTCGGAGGCGCAGGCGGCGGTGCCGAGGGCGCAGACGAGCAGCAGGGCGGCGGAGTCGGCGGTGCGGCGCGGGTGCTTCGTGGTGGTCGGTCCGGCGGTCGGCGGGATGGGCGCGGACCGGTTCCGCGGAAGGGGCGGCGGGGCCGGAAAGGGAATTCCGCACCCGACCGTAAGGCGCCGGAACGGGCGTCGTCCTCCCCCTGGAAAGGGCCTGTTCGGGGCGGCCGATTGCCAGTAGCATCCGGTTCCGCCGCTGACCTGCGGTGTTGTCGGTGGTGATGCGCAGTGAAGAGGTAATTCCGTGCACGACGTACAGGCCCCGCCCGCCGGGCAGCCGTTCTCCGACGACGTGGCCGCCCTGGCGGCCGCGGAGGGACTGGGCGGGCTCCGCGCCTCGTTCGCCCCGAAGCGCCGCAGTGCCTGGAGCATCCTGGGCCTGGCGGTGTTCGGCCTGTTCGGCCTGTTCGTCTTCGTGCTGCCGGGCCTGTTCTTCCTGTGGCAGCTCTGGCAGACGCCCAACGTCAACCGGAGGCAGGCGGCCCGCCGGATCCACTGCTTCGAGCACGGGCTGGTGCTGGACGAGCCGGGCGGCCCGCTCGCGTTCCGCTGGGACGCGCTCTCGGTGCTGCAGCGGATCACCCGGCGGTACGTGAACGGGATCTACGTCGGGACGTCCTACGAGTACCGGCTGTTCCGGCCGGACGGGGTGAAGGCCCGGCTGACCGGCTTCTACGCCGACCCGGAGGTGTGGGGAGCGGCCGTGCAGCACGAGATCACCCGGGCCCAGCTGCCGGGCGTGCTGGGCCTGCTGGGCGGCGGCGGGACGGTCCACTTCGGCGACATGGTGGTGAACGCCGCCGGGGTGGCGACGGCCAACCGCAACGGTGTGCCGTGGGGCGAGGTCGAGCAGGTCGAGGTCCGGCGCGGCACGGTGGCGGTGCGCCGGGCGGGGAAGTGGCTGCCCTGGTCGAACACCCCGGTCCACAAGATCCCGAACTTCTTCCTGTTCCTCTGCGTGGTCGAGGAACTCCGGGCCCGGAACGGCGCATTGTAGGCATCCGGGCCGGGACCGGCGGAAGGCCCGGGAATCCCTTTGGGAATTCTTTGCATTTCTTTTGGGTCACGCCCGCTGGATATCGCGGTGAATGCCGGGAAGGCCCGATTCGGACCTGGATAGGGTGCGCGCACCATCGTCGCAGGGCGACCCAGACCAGAGGAACCCATGTCCACTCCGCAGACCCCCCAGCCCGAGTCCCCGGCCGCTCCCGCGGCGCCCGCCGCCCCCTTCGAGTACGCCGCCGCGCAGGCCGCCGCGGCTCCCAAGAAGGGCGGCAAGGGCAAGAAGGTGCTCGCCGCCGTCGGGACGATCGCCCTCATCGTCGCGGTCAAGGTCGGCGTCGGTTCGCTGTTCAGCGACGACCCGGTCCGCGCCAAGGTCGGCGACTGCGCCGTGGTCGCGGGCACCGACAAGGACCCGGACTTCAAGGTCGTGGGCTGCGACGACGCCAAGGCCAACACCAAGGTCTCGAAGGTCATCGACAACAGCTTCGACGTGAACGCCTGCGGCGACGACTTCGTGGCCATCGCGCAGCAGAAGGGCACCGAGAAGTTCGTGCTGTGCCTGACGCCGACCGAGAAGTGACGCGGCGCGAGAAGTGACGCGGCGCGAGCAGTGACGGCGCGGCCCCGGCGGGAGATCCCGCCGGGGCCGCGTGCGTTGCGGGCCGGGGCCCCGTCAGCGGGAGAGCGCGGCTTCGGCCGGGGGCTGGTCGGAGTCGTGGGCGGAGGCGGCCCGGGCGGACTCGGCGGGGCCGCAGCGGTACTCCCGGACGGCGGCGGTCAGGACGGCGAGGGCGGCCAGGATCATCAGGCCGGAGATCAGCCGCCATTCGTTCGCCGACCAGTGGTACTTCCGGTAGTGGCCCGGCAGTTCGTAGTACAGGAACGGCAGGTAGCTGGCCAGCGAGGCAGCCTGCACCAGGACCGGCACGTACCAGAGCCGGCGCGGCAGCTGGAAGGCCACCACCAGGCTGAGCACGTCCGCGATGTAGAAGTACCGGTCGTGCATCGAGGGGAGCAGCATCGGCACGGTGACCGCCGAGGCCAGCGCGGTCAGCAGGACCTGGTTCGGGGTGAGCGAGGCCCCGGTGGAGGCGCGGCGTACTGCGCGGCGGCCGGTCCGGGAGAACACGGCCAACGCGGTCAGGGCGATCACCACGGCGGCCGCGAACGCCACGCCGACGGTGCGGACGAGGTCGGCTGTCCCGGTGCTGCCGGGGGTCTTGACGAAGTGGTAGAGCGACGGGGCGTTGAGGGCCAGGCTCTGGTAGCTGCCGGTCTGGCGGCTGTAGACGGTGAGCAGCTGGACCGGGTCCGCGCCGACCAGCAGCGCCGGGACGTCCAGGGCGAGGTAGACGGCCGGGATCGCCAGCAGGCTCTGCCACTTGACCTGCCGGGTGACCACCATGACCAGCAGGAACGGGAAGACGAAGATGGTCTGGAGCTTGAACGCGAAGGCCAGGCCGAACAGGGTGCAGGCCCACCACGGGCGGTGTCGGAGCACGAAGTAGACGCCGCCCACCACGAACGAGGTGTAGATCGAGTCGGCCTGCGCCCACCACCCGCTGTTCGCGGCGACGGTCGGCAGCAGCACGGCCAGCAGTGCCGCCGCGAACGGCTGCCACGCGGAGCGCCCCGGGAAGCGCAGGGCCACCAGCTTGAACACGAAGAACGCCTGCAGCAGGTCGAAGGCGACGGAGAGCGCCTTGATCCCGGTGAGCGCGGAGACCGGGAGGTGGGTCAGGCCGTCCAGCAGGTACAGGTACGGGACGTTGTAGTCGGCGAAGCCGGGGTCGCTGAGCGCCCGGAGGCCGCCGTGGTCCGCGATGTAGTGGTACCAGTTCTGCAGGAAGACCTGGTAGTCCACCGATTCGGCGTGCCACTTCGGCAGCCGGGCGACCAGGCAGGCCGCCACGACGACGACGGCCAGCAACAGGCGGACCGGCGGCTTCGACAGTGCTCCCCGCACTCCACCGGATATGTTCGGTGCGTTCACAGACGATCTCCCCGGATACGGGGGAGCACCCACATCGCCCCCCGAACACAATTGGCACACATCCTAGCCGTCCTGGGCGGCGGGCCGGGCGGAGCGGGGTGGGCGCGGGGAGCGCGGGCCGGGGTGGGATCAGGCCGGGTGGGTGAGGCGGTGGACGGCCGGGGCGGAGACCACCTGGACGGTGTCGGTGCCGGGCAGCCGGAGGTGGGCGAAGCCGCCCTCCAGGGTGAACTCGACGTCCTCGGCGCGGTCGACGGGGGTGCCCGTGGCGTCCAGGACGGTGTAGCCGGGGCGGAGTTCGACCGTGCCGCGGCGGGGGGCGGGGGTCATGCCGGGACCTCCGGGAAGTCGAGCGCGGGCTGCGCGAGGTGGTTGAAGTAGTTGGAGAGCGTGTTGAGCGCGACGTGGGCGGTGATCTCGGCGAGCTCGGCGTCGGTGACCCCGGCCGCGCGGGCGGCGGCGAGCTCCTCGTCGGTGACCCGGCCGCGGCTGTGCAGGACGCGGTCGGCCAGGTGCAGCACCGCGTCGGCGTGCGGGTCGGTGTCGTCGGCGCCCCGGCGGGTGCGGGCGAGCTGCTCCTCGCTGAGGCCGAGCAGGCGGCGGCCGCGCAGGGTGTGGGCGCTGACGCAGTAGGTGCACTCGTTGTGCTGGGCGGTCAGCAGGGCGAGCTGCTCGCGCAGCTTCGGGGTGAGGGCGCCGTTGCCGAGGTGCTCGTGCAGGGCGAGGTAACCGCCCAGGGCGGCAGGGGAGTTGGCGAGGGTGGCGTACAGGTTGGGGAGCCGTCCGAGGCGGGCGCGGGTGCGTTCCAGCAGTCCGTCCGGGTCCTCGGTGAGCTGCGGCAGGCGTGGCATCGTCCCCTCCAGATGGTACCGATCGGTTCCGTTCTGACGCGACAAGACGGTACCGATCGGTACCGAAATCCGTCAACCACCCGCTAGCCTGGGGGACATGGCCACCCACGCACGCGCCCGCCTGCTCGACACCGCCGAGGCGCTGTTCTACGCCGAAGGGATCCGCGCGGTCGGGGTCGAGCGGATCCTCGCCGAGTCCGGCGTCGGCCGCGCCTCCTTCTACCGGCACTTCACCGGCAAGGACGCCCTGGTCGTCGCCGTCCTCACCCGCCGCGACCGGGCCTGGCGCGACTGGCTCGCCGACCGCGTCACCGCCCTCGGCGGCCGCCCCCTCGACGTGTTCGACGCCCTCGCCGAACGCTTCGCCCGCGCCGACTTCCGCGGCTGCGCCTTCATCAACACCATGGTCGAGACCGCCGACCCCGACAGCCCCGCCCACCGGGTCGCCGCCGCCCACAAGCAGCAGGTCGTCGACTACGTCGCCGCGCTGCTCGCCGACCGGGGCCACCCGGCCGACCGGGCCGCCGCCCTCGCCCACCGGATCGTCCTGCTGATGGACGGCGCGATCGTCACCGCCCTGCGCGAGGGCACCCCCGCCCCCGCCGCCGAGGCCCGGACGATCGCCGCCGCCCTGCTGGCCGCCGAGCCGCCGGGACCGGGACTGGAAGATCCGTGCGCGGAGCCCGCCGCCCGCGGGTGATCCGTGCGCCCGGGCCGGGCGCACGCGCGGCGGTACGAGGATGCCGGGGAACCGTCCGCTCCCCGTCCACCCAGGAGGCGCACCCATGTCGGCCGACGTTCACCCCCCGCTCGACGGACTCCGCCGCGACGCCGCCGCGCTCCACCCCGAACTCGTCGCACTGCGGCGCGCCCTGCACCGCGAACCCGAGATCGGCCTCGACCTCCCCCGCACCCGGGCCCGGGTCCTCGCCGCCCTGGACGGCCTCCCGCTGGAGGTCACCCTCGGCGAGCGGCTCTCCTCCGTCACCGCCGTGCTGCGCGGCGCCCGCCCCGGCCCCGCGGTGCTGCTCCGCGCCGACCTGGACGGCCTGCCCGTGCAGGAGAACACCGGCCTCCCGTACGCCTCCCAGGCCCCCGGCGCGATGCACGCCTGCGGCCACGACCTGCACACCGCCGCGCTGGTCGGCGCGGCCCGGCTGCTCGCCGCCCGCCGCGAGGAACTGTCCGGCAGCGTGGTGCTCGCGTTCCAGCCCGGCGAGGAGGGCGGCGGCGGCGCCGCCCTGATGGTCGAGGACGGCGTGCTGGACGCGGCCGGGGAGCGGGTCGCCGCCGCGTACGCCCTGCACGTCGGCGCCGCGCTGCTCCCGGCCGGGTACGTGGCCGGACGGCCCGGGCCGATCATGGCGGCCTCCGACACCCTGCGGGTCGTGGTGCGCGGCCGCGGCGGCCACGGCTCCAGCCCGCACCTGGCCACCGACCCCGTCCCGGTCGCCTGCGAGGCCGTGCTCGCCCTGCAGACCATGGTCACCCGCCGCTTCGACGCCTTCGACCCGGTCGTGCTGACCGTCGGCACCTTCCACGCGGGCACCGCCGAGAACGTCATCCCCGACGAGGCCGCCTTCGGCGCGACCGTCCGCTCCTTCTCCCCCGCCGCCCGCGAACTGGTCCTCGCCGAGGCCGTCCGGGTGGTCCGCGGCATCGGCGAGGCGCACGGCTGCCAGGTCGACGCGGTGGTCGAGCCCGGCTACCCCGTCACCGTCAACGACCCGGCCGAGGCCGCGTACGCCGAACGCACCGTGCGTCGACTCCTCGGTGAGGACCGCTACGTCGAGATGCCCCGCCCGCTGGCCGGGTCCGAGGACTTCGGCGTGCTGGCCGAGCACGTCCCCGCCGCGTACGTCATGGTCGGCGCCTGCCCCGCCGACGCCGACCCGTTCACCGCCGCCTACAACCACTCCGCCGAGGCCCGCTTCGACGACGGCGTCCTCGGCGACGCGGCGGCCCTGCTGGCGGCGCTGGCGCTCGGCCGGCTGCGGTAGCCGGGCCGCGGGAGGCTCAGGGCTCGATCGGGACGTAGCCGGTCCGGCGGCCGTCCGCGGTCAGCAGGTGCCCGACCAGCTTCAGGGTGCGCAGGGTCACGTGCCGGTCGTGGACCCGGATCGCCGGGTGGTGGCGCGCCAGCTCCTGCTCGATCCGCCGCAGGTCCGGCAGTTGCGGGGCGATCAGGTACAGCGCCAGGTTCGCCGGGCCGACGGTGACCGCGCACATCCGGGTCTGCGGCAGCGCGGTCAGCCGCCGCACCGTGTCGGGCAGGTCCGCGGGCGGCACGTCCAGCCACAGCATCGCGCCCACCGGATGGCCGGTGACCCGCGGCGAGGCGTCGCAGCGCAGCACCGCCCGCCCGGAGTCCCGCAGGTCGGCCAGCCGGCGGCGCACCGTGCTGGCGGGCAGCCCGGTGCGGGCGGACAGCTCCGCGTAGGACATCCGGCCGTCCGCGCCCAGCGCCCGGATCAGCGCCAGGTCCTCCTCCACCCGCCGGTCCGCCACCGGCCGGGCCGCCCCCGGCACGGGCGCCGCGATCGCCCGCCGCTGCTCGGCGTCCAGCGCCCCGTTGGAGAAGCGGCTGCCCTCCACCGGCGTCCGCTCCACCAGCGCGGTCCGGGTGCGCAGCACCCCGGGCACCGCGCCGAGCCGCTCCAGCAGGTACGAGGTCAGCGAACCGTGGTCGTACGCGGCGACGGTCAGCAGCAGGTCGGCGTCGCCGGTGACCAGCTCGATGCTGGCGGTCTGCGGGTGCCGGGCCACCGCCGCGGCCACCGCGCCCACCCGGTCGGCGGGGCAGTCGACCTGGACCAGCGCGGTCAGGCCGCGGCCGATCCGGTCCGCCGACGGGTAGCAGGTCACCCAGGCGTCCCCGTCCGCGGTCAGCCGCGCCCAGCGGCGGGAGAGCGTCGCCGGGTCGACGCCGAGCGGGGCGGCGAGCCGGGACCACGGCGCTCGCGGGTCGACCCGGAGGGCGTCGACGAGCGCCAGGTCGAGTTCGTCGATCATGGCTGATCCTTGCGCGGGGTCGGCCGCAGGAACGGATTCGTGCGCGGGCGGTGCGGTGGCCTCCAGGTTAGCCATCCTGGCCGCCACCCCCACCACCCCTCCGCACCCCCACGGAACCGCCGATGACCGCCACCGTCGTGCCCCCGCCCGCCCGTTCCGCCCGCCCCGTCCGCTCCGCCGTCCTGCTGCTGGCCCTGGTCGAGTTCGCCAGCGGCGTGCTGCAGGGCGGCTTCCCGATCCTGCTGCCCCGCCTCGGCGACCACCTCGGCCTGCGGGCCGCCGACCTGAGCCTGGCGCTGGGCGTCGAGTTCCTGGTCTCGGGCGTCGCCGTGCCGCTCACCTCCCGGCTCGGCGACCTGTACGGCCACCGCCGCCTGCTGCGCGCCACCGTCCTGCTCACCCTGCTCGGCTCGGTCGTCACCGCCCTCGCCCCCGACCTGCCGGTCCTGCTCGCCGGACGGGCCCTGGCCGGGTTCCTGGCCTGCTGGCTGCCGCTGGAGTTCGCGATCCTGCGCGACCGCCTCGGCGAGGAGCGCGGCGGACGCGCGGTGGGCCCGCTGGTCGGCTCGCTGACCGTCGGCTCCACCCTGGGCGCCCTCGCGGTCGGCGGCCTCGGCGCCGACCCGGCCGCCACCCGCCCGCTGCTGTGGGCCCTGGCCGTGCTCCCGGCGCTGGCCCTGCCGGTGGTGTGGCGGCTCGTCCCCGAGTCCCGGACCAGGGCCGCGGGCCGGGTCGACCGGGCGGCCACCGCCCTGCTCTCGCTCGGCCTGACCCTGCTGCTGTCCGCCCTCGGCGCGAGCGGGGTGCTGCCGGTCACCGCGACCCTGCCGCTGCTGGCCGCGGGCGCCGCCCTGCTGGCGCTGTTCGTCCGCCGGGAACTGCGCACCGACACCCCGACGGTGGACGTCCGGCTGCTCGTCCGCCGGGCCACCGCCCCCGTCCTCGCCCTCAGCTTCCTGCTCGGCTGCGCCCTGTACGGCGCCCAGGGCCCCACCCTGGCCTTCCAGGCCGCCGAGCCCGCCGAGACCGGCTACGGGCTGGGCGCGGTGCCGCTGGTGCTCGGCCTGCTGGTCCTCCCGCAGACCGCCGCCGCCACCCTCGGCGCCCTCACCGCCCACCGGCTGACCCGGCGCCGCGCCCCGGCCGCCGTCCTCGCCGCCGGGTTCGCGCTGTGCGCCACCGGCTACGGCGCCATCGCCCTCGGGCACGCGGCCGCCTGGCAGTTCGTCCTCGGCGGCGCGCTGGCCGGCTACGGCGCCGGGCTGGGGCTGAGCCTGCTCCCGGCCCTCCTCATGCAGCGGCTGCCCGCCGACCGGACCGGCATCGGCACCGGCGTCTACAACACCCTCAAGTCCCTGGCGGGCGCGGCCGCGGGGGTGGTCGCCGCCGCGGTCCTGAACCACCTGGTGCTCCGGACGGGCGTGCCCACCGAGGGCGCGTACACCCTGCTGTGGACGGGCTGCGCGCTGCTGTGCGCCCTGGGCGTGCCGGTCGCCCTGCGGGCCCGCTGCTGAAGGGCCCTTCAGGGGCCCGGGGAACGGCGGGCTCGGGCCTGCTGGCTGGTGCACTGCCGGTGCGTGCCATGGGCTTCGGGTTCTGTCACCACGGCCCGAAGCAGCACGGACATTCCGATGGGCTCCGGCCGTCAGCAGCTCGGACTCGCCGTTCCCCGAGCCCCTGACGGGGCCTCCGGGCGTTCAGACCTCGTTGGGGCCGGTGAACCCCGGGCCCTCGGGGCGGGGGCGCCCCCGGTCGTCGGTGAGCCCCTCCGGGCCCGGGCTGGTGAAGTCGGGGGAGGAGTAGCCGGGCCCGGTGAACTCCGCGGAGCGTTCGCGGGGGCGCCCCCGGTCGTCGGTGAGGCCCTCGACGCCGGGGCTGGTGAAGCCGGGGGAGGAGTAGGCGGCGCGGCTGTAGCCGGGGCTGTGCAGGTCGGGCGGGGCGGTGCGGGCGGGCGGCAGCGGGGCGACGGGCGCGGCCGACAGGTTGGCGTGCAGCCAGGGCAGCAGGGCGCGTTCGCGCAGCGCGGTGCGCCAGGCCTCGCGGGCCTCGGCGAGGTCGGCGTGCTGCTGGGGGTCGACGTGGCCGGGGCCGGTGGAGGCGTCGCGCAGCGCGGTGAGGACGAGCCCGGCGCCGCCGACGAGCAGGGCGGCGGCGGCGATGGCGAGGGCGACGACCCCGGCGGTGACGGTGGAGCGGCCGAGCGCGAGGTCGGGCGCGGCGGCGCGCAGCAGCCAGCCCAGCAGCAGCAGGACGAGCCCGGCGGCGCCCGCCAGGACGGGGGTGAGCACGGTGAGGACGGGGAACAGCCCGGCCCCGGCGGGCGGTGCGCTGCCGGGGTGCTCGGCGAGCGCGGTGCGCAGCGCCAGGTAGTGCGCGTACTCGGGGGCGGCGGGTGCGGCGACGGTGTCGGCGTCGGCGAGCGCCTTGGTGTGGAGCTGTTCGGCGGTGAGGTGCTCGCCGGGCCCGGCGAGGGCCTGGCGGACGCCGGTGTCGCGCAGCGCTTCGTCGAGCAGCCGCGCGAAGTCGGCGCGGTCCTCGGCGAGCAGGCGCGGGGGGTTGCTCATGGGTACCCCGTTCCGCGAGGTCGACGGAGGTCAGTGGCCTCGATGGTAGGGGCGCGCGGGAGCGGGCCGACAGCCTCTTTCCGGAACTTCCGGGTGCTCAGTTCCCTTGCCGGACAAGGCGCGTGCCGTTCAGTTGTTCAGTTCCGGGCCGGGCCCGCGGGTGTCAGTTCAGCGGCAGCCGGGCGACCAGCAGGCGTCCGTCCATGGTGACGCCGCCGTCCATCGCGATGGCCAGCTCGTCGGCGTAGATGTAGGGGCCGGGGACGTGCGGCGGGGTGCCGTCCTCGGGCTGGTCGCCGGTGAGGTACGGGATCGGGCTGTGGCCGTGGACGACCCGGTAGCCGCCGTAGACGGCGAGCAGTTCCTGGGCGGCCATGGTGCCGGCCTGGCCGCGGAAGGCGAAGCGCTTGGTGAACTTGCGGAAGGCGTCCCACCACTCGTCGATGCCCTCGTCGGCGAGCAGCGCGTGCACGGCGTCGTTGACGTCGGCGATGGTCTCGCCGTACTCCAGGTACGCGGTGGTGTCGGAGTGCAGCAGCAGGTGGCCGTCCTCCAGGGCCATCGCGGGCAGCCGGGAGAGCCAGCTGATGTGGTGCGGCTGCAGGCGCTCCAGGTCGTGCTGCTGGCCGCCGTTGAGGCGCCAGGCGGCGAGGAAGGAGGCGGTCCCGGCGGTGGACTGGACGGCCTCGTCGCCGTAGCGGGAGGCGCCGAGGAAGAGCAGTTCGTGGTTGCCCATCAGGGCGCGGCAGTAGCCGCCGGCCGCGGCGGCCTCGGCGGCCAGCTGCATGACCAGGTCGATGACGCCGATGCCGTCGGGGCCGCGGTCGGTGAAGTCGCCGAGGAACCAGACCCGGGAGCGGCCGGCCGACCAGTGGCCCTCGGTGTCGATCAGGCCCTGCTGGTGGAGGGCGGCGAGCAGCTCGTCGAGGTACCCGTGGACGTCGCCGATGACGAACAGCGGTCCGGGGCCCTCGCCGGGCTCGGGCTGCGGGTAGGGGAAGTGCACCTCGACCGGCGGGGTGTCGATCGGCGGGCCGAGCTCGATGGTCGGCGGGTCCTCGTGCGGGGCCCCGCCGGTGGGCGCGTAGTGGCCGGGCTGGCCGGGCGCGGGGGGCGCGTCGGCGCCGAACTGGCCCGCCGGTGCCCAGTGCTGCTCCAGGTAGCGGGCGCCGCCGTAGGTGCTGTACGTCTCCTCGTACGGGTACCCGGCGGGCTCGGCGGGTTCGAAGTAGGAGCCTTGCGGGAGCACGTCGAGGTCCTGGCGGGGGCGGGGGCCCGAGTGCGGGTGCTCGGGTTCGCGGAAGAGGTCCTCGGGTGTCATTCGCCCATCATAGGAAGCGCACTCTCCCGTCGTCCTCACCTGGTTGCCATCCGATTCCTGTCGGCCCGCCCGGCCGGCCCCGCACGGGCCCTCCGGCCGTCCGGTCCGTACCGGTCTGGGGTGGTCCGGGCCGGGGCCGCCGGGCCCGCGGCTACCCCTCGCCGGGGGCCCGGGGCGGGCTGACGGTGGTGCGCGGGGTGCGGCGCTGCGAGGAGGCCCGGACGAGCAGCTCGGTGGGCATCAGGGTGCCGGGCGGCGGGCCGGTCCCGGCGGTGCGGTAGCGCGGCGGGAAGAGCCGTCCGGTGGCGGTGCCGGTGCCCGCGTCGACCCCTTCGATCGCGTCGATCAGCAGGTTGACCACGGTGGTGCCGATCCGACGGGGCTTCAGCGACAGCGTGGTGATGGGGGGTTCGGTGTTGGCGTACACGTCGGACTCGCTGCAGCACACCAGCAGCAGGTCGTCGGGCACCCGCAGCCCGTAGCGGCGGGCGGCCGCCAGCAGGTCGGTGCCGTTCGGGTCGAACAGGCCGTACACCGCGTCGGGCCGGTCGGGGCGGGCCAGCAGCCGGTCGGCGGCCACCGCCCCGGCGGCCGGGTCGTGGGCCGGGTAGGCCTCGTACACGGGCTCCTGGCCGACCCGGTCGCACCAGGCGAGGTACGCCTCGGTGGAGAGCCGGGTGTAGGTGTCGGTGGAGGTGCCGGTGAGCAGGCCGATCCGGCGGGCCCCGGCCTCGCTGAGGTGCTCCAGGATGTTCAGCACGGCGGCCTCGTGGTCGTTGTCGACCCAGGCGGTGACCGGGCAGTTGCCGGGCTTGCCGTCGGAGACCACCGGGACGCCGGACCGGTACAGCTCGGTGACCAGCGGGTCCTGGTCGGGCGGGTCGATCACCACCGTGCCGTCGAGCGCGATGTTGCTCCAGACGTCGTGCCGGGAGGAGGCGGGCAGCACCACCAAGGCGTAGCCGCGGCCGAGCGCGGCGCTGGTGGCGGCCCGGGCCATCTCGGCGAAGTAGGCGAACTCGGTGAAGGTGAACGGCTCCTCGCCGTACGTGGTGACCGTCAGGCCGATCAGGCCGGACCTGCCGGTGCGCAGGGTGCGGGCGGCCGCGGACGGCCGGTACCCGAGTCGCTCGGCGACCTCGCGGACCCGGCTGCGGGTCTCGTCGGGGAGGCGCCCCTTGCCGTTCAGGGCGTCCGAGACGGTGGTGATGGACACGCCGGCGGCCGCCGCGACGTCCCGGATGCCGGCCCGCTCCAGGCGCCGGGACGCGGTGGCCCGTCGACCGTTCTGGTTGGCTGCTGCTGTCATGGCGGACCGATCGTATGGCTCGTGACGGCGCTGCGTGACCGGTTCGCTACAGGAGGCCGGAGATACGTTTCTCCATGAACGCCTTGGGTGGGTGCCCTTCGATCGCCACGGTTTTCCGGCCGGGATACCTCTGACATGTGCCAAAGGAACCCGGCAGAATGGCCGAACTGCACCCGTAACCCGGACGAGCATCTCACCCGCACGGGTGAGGGCGGCCGGTATCGTTCGCGGCACCCGACCGGGGCGGAACGGCGCCACCGCCGAGTAACGAGAAACGGAGAACCCCGTGGTTCAGCGCGAACACGGCCCCCGCCTGCGGCCCAGCCTGGGCGGCATCCCCAGCTACAAGCCGGGCAAGCCCGCCGGGGCCGACGCCTTCAAGCTCTCCTCCAACGAGAACCCCTACCCGCCGCTGCCCGGCGTGCTGGAGGCCGCGGTCGCCGCCGCGGGCGACTTCAACCGCTACCCCGACATGGCGGTCAGCGGCCTGGTCGCCGAACTCGCCGAGCGCTTCGGCGTCCCCGCCGAGCACGTCGCCACCGGCACCGGCTCGGTCGGCGTCGCCCAGTCCCTGGTGCTCTCCGCGGCCGGCCCCGGCGACGAGGTGGTCTTCGCCTGGCGCTCCTTCGAGGCGTACCCGATCATCACCCAGGTCGCCGGCGCCACCCCCGTGCCCGTCCCGCTGACCGACGACGAGGCCCACGACCTCGACGCGATGCTCGCCGCGATCACCGACCGCACCCGGCTGGTCTTCGTCTGCAACCCCAACAACCCGACCGGCGCGGCCATCCACCGCGAGGAGCTGGTCCGCTTCCTGGACGCCGTCCCGGCCGACGTGCTGGTCGTCCTGGACGAGGCCTACCGCGAGTTCATCCGCGACGCCGACGTCCCCGACGGCATCGAGCTCTACCGCGACCGCCCCAACGTCTGCGTGCTGCGCACCTTCTCCAAGGCGTACGGCCTGGCCGGCCTGCGGGTCGGCTTCGCGATCGCCCACGAGCCGGTCGCCGACGCGCTGCGCAAGACCGCCGTCCCGTTCGGCGTCAGCCAGCTCGCCCAGGACGCCGCGGTCGCCTCGCTGCGCGCCGAGGACGCCCTGCTGGAGCGGGTCGAGGCGCTGGTCGCCGAACGCACCCGGGTCACCGCCGCGCTGCGCGCCCAGGGCTGGACGGTCGTCGACTCCGAGGCCAACTTCGTCTGGCTCCGCCTCGGCGAGCGCACCCTCGACTTCGCCGCCGCCTGCGCCGAGGCCGGCGTGGTGGTCCGCCCCTTCGCGGGCGAGGGCGTGCGGGTCTCGATCGGCGAGGTCAAGGGCAACGACCTGTTCCTGGGCGCCGCGGAGGCGTTCCGCAAGGAGCTCTGAGCGCTCGTCAGAAGGCGGGGCGAGCAGCGCGGTTGCCCGCCCCGCCGCGGTGGAAGGACTCCGGGGGCAGGCCCACGCACCACAGGGAGAAGCCCGGATGACCACCCAGCACGACGCCGACCTCACCCCCACCGCCTGGTACAACATCCTGCCGGACCTGCCGGAGCCCCTCCCGCCGATGCTCCACCCCGGCACCAAGGAGCCGGTCACCGCCGACGACCTCGCCCCGCTGTTCCCCGCCGAACTCGTCGCCCAGGAACTCGGCGGCCCCCGCGAGGTCGACGTCCCCGGCCCGGTCCTCGACCTGTACCGCCGCTTCCGCCCCGCGCCCCTGGTGCGCGCCGAGCGCCTGGAGCGTGCGCTGCGCACCCCCGCCCGCATCTACTACAAGTACGAGGGGGGCAACCCGACCGGCTCGCACAAGCTCAACACCGCGCTGGCGCAGGCGTACTACAACAAGCGGGCCGGGGTGACCCGGCTGGTCACCGAGACCGGCGCCGGGCAGTGGGGCAGCGCGCTCGGACTGGCCTGCTCCTTCCTGGAGCTGGACTGCGAGGTCTTCATGGTCCGGGTCTCCTACGACCAGAAGCCGTACCGGCGGGCCCTGATGGAGACCTACGGCGCCGCGGTGCACGCCTCGCCCTCCCAGCTGACCGCCGCCGGGCGGGCCGCGCTGGCGGCCGACCCGGCGGCCACCGGCAGCCTGGGGCTGGCGATCTCCGAGGCGGTCGAGTCGGTGGCGGCGGCGGGCGGCGCGGCCAAGTACGCGCTCGGTTCGGTGCTGAACCACGTGCTGCTGCACCAGACGGTGATCGGACAGGAGGCGCTGGCCCAGTTCGCCCGGATCGACGACTACCCGGACGTGGTGATCGGCGCGGCGGGCGGCGGCTCCAACTTCGGCGGTCTGGCCTTCCCGTTCCTGGGCGAGCAGTTGGCGGGCCGCCGGGCGGTGCGGGCGGTCGCGGTGGAGCCCGCGTCCTGCCCCTCGCTGACGCGGGGCCGCTACGACTACGACTTCGGCGACAGCGCGGGCACCACCCCGCTGATGAAGATGCACACCCTGGGGCACGGCTTCACCCCGCCCGCGATCCACGCCGGCGGGCTGCGCTACCACGGCATGTCGCCGATCGTCAGCCACCTCAAGGAGCTCGGGCTGGTCGAGGCGGTCGCCGTGCCGCAGACCGCCTGCTTCGAGGCGGGCGTGGCCTTCGCCCGGGCCGAGGGCATCGTGCCCGCGCCGGAGTCCACCCACGCGGTGCGGGCGGCCGTGGACGAGGCGCTGGCCTGCCGGGAGTCCGGCGAGTCGAAGGCGATCGTGTTCGCGCTGTCCGGCCACGGGCACTTCGACATGCAGGCGTACCTCGACCACTTCGCGGGGCGGCTCACGGACTGACCGCCGGGCCCGCGTGAAGCGGTGACGGGACTTCGCTGGGAGGTTTCTGGGAGCCGGGTCAAGGGCTGGTGGTCGGCCGGTAGACCACCGGCCCCCGGGCGGTCGTTTCGTGCCGGTCCGTCCGGATCGCTGGTCACAGCGGGCGTCCAGGATCCGCACAGGGCGGCGCAAGAGCGCGGGGCGATGCTTCTGCGCCATGAAGGTGCTTCCGCGACGGCGTGGGGCCGTCCTCGTCAACTCCGCGCTCGGCGTGGCCCTGCTGGGCGGGGTCGCGCTGGCGTACACCACCCTGGACAGTGGCAGCAGCAAGGCCGCGACCACGTCCAGGGTCAGGACCGCCACGGTCGCCAAGGGGACGGTCCAGGCCACCGTGTCCGGTTCGGGCACGCTGTTCTCGCCCTCCGACGCCGGGCAGGACTTCGTCACCGGGGGCAGGCTCACCTCGGTGAAGGTCGCGGTCGGCGACGCGGTGAAGAAGGGCCAGGTGCTGGCGACCGTCGACACCACCGCGGCCCAGCAGCAGGTCGACCAGGCGCAGTCCGCGCTGAACACGGCGGAGGCGAACCTGACCAAGGCCGAGGCGGGCGAGAGCGTCACCACCACGGTGGCCGGCTCCGCGGGCTCCTCCGGCTCCGGCCGCGGCGGCGCGGCCTCCGGCGGCGCGGGAGCCCAGAGCACCCCGCAGCCGACCACCACGACCACCGTCAAGGTGGACCAGGCGCAGGTCGCCGCGGCCCAGCAGCAGGTCGACAACGCGGAGACGACGCTGACCAACGCCAAGGAGGCGCTGGCCGGGACGACGCTCACCGCGACCACCGACGGCACCGTCGCCTCGATCTCCGGCAAGGTCGGCGACACCGTCCCCGGCACCGGCTCCTCCGGTTCGTCCTCCTCCGGCGGCTCTGCGGGCGGCTCCTCGGGCGGCTCCTCCTCGGGCACCAAGACCGGTACCGGAAGCGGCAGTTCGAGCACCACCCCGTCCGGTTTCATCGTGCTGACCAACCCGACCGGGATGGAGGTCACCGCGAACTTCTCCGAGCTGGACTCGCTCAAGCTGAAGAAGGGCCAGCCGGCCACCGTCACCCTGAACGCGCAGTCCGACACCAAGCTGGAGGCGACCGTCCTGTCGGTCAGCTCGCTGCCCTCCAGCTCCACCAACGGGGCCGTGCAGTACGGCGCGACGCTGCAGATCACCGGTGACACCTCGACCCTGCGCACCGGCCTGAGCGCCACCATCTCGGTGACCACCGGCTCCGCCGAGAACGCCCTGTCGGTGCCCACCGCGGCCCTGCAGGGCACCGGCAGCACCCGCACCGCGACCGTGGTGCACGACGACGGCTCCACCGAGCGGGTGCAGGTCGCCGTCGGCATCGAGGGCGACAGCACCGTGCAGGTCACCGAGGGCCTGACCGAGGGCGAGAAGGTCGAGCTGACCTCCACCACCGCGGGCACCGGCAACGGCTTCCCGTCCGGCCAGTTCCCGGGCGCGGGCGGCGCGGCGGGCGGCTTCGGCGGCGCCGGAGGCACCCGCAACGGCGGCGCCGGAGGCACCCGCTGATGCGCACCGCCAAGCCCCCGGTGATCCAGATCCGCCGGGTCACCAAGTCGTACGGCCACGGCGACGCCGTCGTGCACGCCCTGCGCGGGCCGGTGACCGGCGGCGGCGAGCCGCTCGGCGTCGACCTGGACGTCGCGGAGGGCGACTACGTCGCGGTGATGGGCTCCTCCGGCTCCGGCAAGTCGACCCTGATGAACATCCTGGGCTGCCTGGACGTGCCGACCTCCGGCCGCTACCTGCTGGACGGCACCGACGTCGGCCACCTCGACGAGGGCCAGCTCGCCCTGGTCCGCAACCGCAAGATCGGCTTCGTGTTCCAGTCCTTCAACCTGGTGCCCCGCACCACCGCGCTGGCCCAGGTCGAACTGCCGCTCGCCTACGCGGGCGTGCGGTCCGCCGAGCGGCGCCGCCGGGCGATGGCCGCGCTGGGCCTGGTCGGCCTGGCCGACCGGGCCGGGCACAAGCCCAACCAGCTCTCCGGCGGCCAGCAGCAGCGCGTCGCGGTGGCCCGGGCACTGGTCACCGCGCCCGCGATGCTGCTCGCCGACGAGCCCACCGGCAACCTCGACATCCGCTCCACCGAGGAGGTGCTGGGCATCATCGACGGACTCAACGCGCGCGGCCGCACCGTGGTGGTGATCACCCACGAGGACGAGGTCGCGCTGCACGCCAAGCGGGTGCTGCGGCTGGTCGACGGCGCGATCGTCTCGGACGTCCGGCAGGCCCCGGTCGACGGGCCGCCGCCCGCGCTGGCCGCCGCGGGGGTGGTCGCGTGATCGCCTGGCAGATGCTCCGCTTCGCGGTGGCCGGCCTGGCCGCGAACAAGGTCCGCTCCGCGCTGACCATGCTCGGCGTGCTGATCGGCGTGGCCTCGGTGATCCTGCTGCTCGCGGTCGGCAACGGCTCCTCGGTCGCGGTCAAGGACTCGATCACCTCGCTCGGCACCAACGCGCTGACCGTCTCCTCGGCCTCCTCGCGCGGATCGGCGACCGCCGCGAAGAAGCTCACCGTGGAGGACGCCAAGGCGCTCGCCACGGCCGCGGACGCCCCGTCCATCAAGTCGGTCGCCCCGGTGGTCACCACCAGCGGCACCGCGCTGTACGGGAACGTCTCGTACCAGCCCGGGCAGATCGTCGGCACCTACCCCGCCTACTTCGAGACCGCCAACCTGAAGGTCGACAAGGGCGACTACTTCTCCGCCGACGACGTGCTGAACTCCCGCAAGGTCGCGGTGCTCGGCTCGACCACCGCCACCGAGCTGTTCGCCACCGAGGACCCGGTCGGGAAGAGGATCACCATCGGCGGCACCCCGTTCACCGTGGTCGGCGTGCTGAGGACCAAGGGCTCCACCGGCTTCAACGACCCCGACGACGTGGTGATCGCCCCGCTGCCGACCGTGCAGAACGCGTTCACCGGCTTCGGCTCGGTCAACCAGATCCTGGTGCAGGCGTCCTCCGCCGAGAGCACCACCGAGGCGCAGGCCGACATCACCCGGATCCTGATGGGCACCCACGCCGTCAAGGACGCCACCAAGGTCGACTTCCGGATCAGCAACCAGACCTCGCTGCTGAGCGCCCGCGAGTCGACCACCAGGACCTTCACCGTCCTGCTCGGCGCGGTCGCCGCGATCTCGTTGCTGGTCGGCGGCATCGGCATCACCAACATCATGCTGGTGACCGTCACCGAGCGGACGAAGGAGATCGGCATCCGCAAGGCGCTCGGCGCGCCCCGCGCGGTCATCCTCGGCCAGTTCCTGGCCGAGTCCACCCTGCTGTCGGTGATCGGCGCCGGGCTGGGCGTGCTGGCGGGCATCGTCGGCTCGCACTTCTCGGTGGTCGGCATCAAGCCGGTGGTGATCCCCGAGTCGGTGCTCGGCGCGTTCGGCATCGCCGTCGCCATCGGCCTGTTCTTCGGCAGCTACCCCGCCAACCGGGCCGCCGCGCTGCGCCCGATCGACGCCCTCCGGCACGAGTAGAAGGAGACCCCCGTGTCTGACGACCAGGAGCTGCTGGCCACCGCGCCGGACGCCCGCGACATCACCGCCGAGCTGGCCGCGCCGCCGCGCCGCAAGCTCCCCTGGCCCACCCTGGCGCTGGCCGGCTGCGTCATCGCGGTGCTCTCCTTCGCGGGCGGCGTCTGGTACCAGAAGGACGACGGCAGCGGCACCGGCAACCGGGCGGGCGCCTCCGGCGACCGCTTCGCCGGCGGCACCGGCCGCGGTGGTTACGGCGCCGGCACCGGCCGCGGTGGTTACGGTGCCGGCGCCGGCCAGGGCGCCGGCGGCAGCGGCCAGTTCCCCGGCGGTGCGGCGGGCGGCTTCACCCGCGGCACCGTGAAGTCGGTGGAGGGCAGCACCGTCTACCTGACCGACGCCAACGGGAACACCGTCAAGGTCACCACCCAGGACTCCACCAAGGTCACCACCACCAAGGAGGGCAAGGTCGGCGACCTGCAGCCCGGCCAGACCGTGACCGTGCTGGGCAGCAAGGGCGCGGACGGCTCCTACAGCGCCACCCAGCTCACCGAGGGCAACGCGGCGGGCGGCTTCGGCGGCCGCGGCGCGGGCGGCGGAACCGGCGGCACCGGCGGGAACGGCGGCGGCGCGGGTACCGGTTCGGGCACGACCGGATGACTAATCCAATCTTCATTCCCTTCGCGTAGCCTGCCCGGGCTAGGGTCTGTACGACGGTTTCCGCCGGGGTGCAACCCGGCGGGCGCCGTCGGACAGACCCCGCGGTGTCCGGGGGTGGCCCATTCGTCCGGCCGGGAGGCGGAGCAATCGTGTCAGGCGCAGTGCAGTCGAGCCCGGCGGCGGCGACCCAGGTCGGGGGCGAGCCCTTCCTCCTGGTCGTGGACGACGAACCCAACATCCGCGAGCTGCTCTCGGCCAGCCTGCGCTTCTCCGGCTTCCGGGTGGCCTCCGCCGCCACCGGCCAGGAGGCCCTGGACGCGGTCGCCGCCGAGCGCCCCGACCTGGTCGTGCTGGACGTGATGCTGCCCGACCTGGACGGCTTCACCGTGGTGCAGCGGCTGCGCGACCAGGCCCAGTGGCCGCAGAGCCCCGAGCACGTCCCGGTGCTGTTCCTGACCGCGAAGGACGGCACCGGCGACAAGGTGCAGGGCCTGGCGGTCGGCGCCGACGACTACGTCACCAAGCCGTTCAGCCTGGAGGAGCTGATCGCCCGGATCCGGGCGATCCTGCGCCGGGCGGGCGGCCCGGCCGACGACGGCCGCCTGGTGGTGGCCGACCTCACCCTGGACCCGACCGCGCACGAGGTCACCCGCGGCGGCGTCCCGGTCTCGCTCTCCCCCACCGAGTTCAAGCTGCTGCACTACCTGATGGCCAACGTCGGCCGGGTGGTCTCCAAGGCGCAGATCCTCGACCACGTGTGGGCGTACGACTTCGGCGGCGACCTGTCGATCGTCGAGTCGTACATCTCCTACCTGCGCCGCAAGCTCGACTCCGGTCCGGCGCACGGCCCCAAGCTGATCCACACGGTGCGCGGCATCGGCTACGCGCTGCGCCGCCCGCCGAACAGCTGAGATGGCCCGCTTCTCGCTGCGGGTGCGCCTGCTGGTGCTCGCGCTGCTGCTGGTCACCACCGGGCTGGTGGTGAGCGACACCCTGGTGCTGGGCACCGTCCGCGGGCAGTTGGTGGACCGGGCCGACGAGCAGCTCGACCGGTTCGCCGAGCCGCTGTCGCGCCGCGCGCCGACCAAGCAGAGCACCGCCTCGGTGTTCAGCAGCACCCAGACCCCCGGCCGCCGCACCGGCCAGGGCCTGCCCAGCGAGTACGTGGTGCGCTACCTGGCCGAGGACGGCACGGTGCTGTCGGTGATCCGGCAGCCGCTGAGCGAGTCCGACCCGGCCCCGCAGCTGCCCGCCCTGGACCGCAAGGGGCTGACCGACCGGCTGGACGAGCCGTTCACCGCCTCGGGGCCGCGCTCCAGCGAGTGGCGCTCGATGGTGAAGCCGCTGCAGCGCGCCACCGCCAACGACCCCACCGCGCCCCGGTACGTGCAGGTCGCGGTGCCGCTGGCGGACGTCCAGTCGACCATCTCGCACCTGCGCACCACCTTCCTGACCATCGGCGGCGCGGTGCTGGTCGGCCTCGCGGGCCTGGGTGCGCTCGCGGTGCGGGCCGGGCTGCGGCCGCTGCGCCAGCTGGAGGCGGGCGCCCAGCGGATCGCCGACGGCGACCTGTCGTACCGGATGCCGGAGCTGCCGGTCCGCACCGAGGCGGGGCGGCTGTCCGCGGCGCTGAACGGGATGCTCACCCACATCGAGACCGCGTTCGCCGCCCGGGCCGCCTCCGAGCAGCGGATGCGCCGCTTCGTCGCGGACGCCTCGCACGAGCTGCGCACCCCGCTGGCCGGGATCCGCGGCTTCGCCGAGCTGCACCGGATGGGCGCGCTGCAGGACGTGGACCGGGCGATGGACCGGATCGAGTCGGAGGCGGTGCGCCTGGGCGCCCTGGTCGAGGACCTGCTGCTGCTGGCCCGCCTGGACGAGGAGCGCCCGCTCAACCTGGCCCCGATGGACCTGCGCACGCTGGCCGCCGACGCCCTGCACGACCTGACCGCCCTGGACCCGGGCCGCCCGGTCGCCCTGACCGGCCCGGGCGGCGAGGGCGCCCCGCAGCCCGCCCCGGTGCTGGGCGACGAGGCCCGGCTGCGCCAGGTGGTGACCAACCTGGTCGGCAACGCGGTCAAGCACACCCCGGCCGGCACCGCGGTCCGGATCGGCGTGGGCCGGGCGGACGGCGGCTGCCTGCTGGAGGTCGCCGACCGCGGTCCCGGCCTGACCGAGGAGCAGGCGGCCCTGGTCTTCGAGCGCTTCTACCGGGCGGACGCCTCGCGCAGCCGCCGGGCGGGCGAGAGCGGGGGATCGGGGCTGGGCCTGGCGATCGCCAACGCCCTGGTCTCGGCGCACGGCGGCGAGCTGTCCCTGCGCACCGCCCCGGGCCACGGCGCGGCCTTCCGGCTCACGCTGCCCCGCCAGTACTGACGTCCCGTCAGGGGCGTCCGCGTCAAGCGCCGTTCGGTACACCCGGCCTGCCCGGCTGCCGCTTGTGGGCGGTCGGCGGGAGGCCGGATCATCGGTGTGTCGCACAACACCCAACCCCCCTGCCACCGCACTGATAAGCATCGTGGATACTTCCCTTGTGAACGTGTTCACGTTCACAAGCGGACAAGCTTGGGATGCTTCGGCACGCTTGCGTGCTAGATCTTCCCTTTCGTCCGGTATGTGGCACAACCCCTGTGAGAGAGGGCGCAGTGGACCTAGCAGTCGCTCACGAGACCATCTCGCGATGGCAGTTCGGCATCACCACCGTCTACCACTTCCTCTTCGTGCCCCTCACGATCAGCCTGGCCTCGATCGTGGCCGGTCTGCAGACCGCCTGGGTCCGCACGGGCAAGGAGAAGTACTTCCACGCCACCAAGTTCTGGGGCAAGCTCTTCCTGATCAACATCGCCATGGGCGTGGTCACCGGCATCGTCCAGGAGTTCCAGTTCGGCATGAACTGGTCCGACTACTCCCGCTTCGTCGGCGACGTCTTCGGCGCCCCGCTGGCGATGGAGGCGCTGATCGCCTTCTTCTTCGAGTCGACCTTCATCGGCCTGTGGATCTTCGGCTGGGACCGGCTCCCGAAGAAGGTCCACCTGGCCTGCATCTGGCTGGTGGCGATCGGCACCGCGCTCTCCGCGTACTTCATCCTGGCCGCCAACTCCTGGATGCAGCACCCCGTCGGCTACCGGATCGACCCGGCCACCGGGAAGGCCCAGCTCACCGACATCGTCCGGGTGCTGACCCAGAACACCACCGTCGTCCAGGTCTTCCACACCCTCACCGCCGCCTTCCTCACCGGCGCCGCCTTCGTGGTCGGCATCGCCAGCTACCACCTGTGGCGGGCCAAGCGCGGCAAGGAGACCGACCGGAAGCGGACCGCCGCGATGCGCACCTCGCTGCGGGTCGGCCTGGCCATCGCCGTGGTGGCCGGCCTCGGCGTGGCGATCAGCGGCGACACCCTCGGCAAGGTGATGTTCGAGCAGCAGCCGATGAAGATGGCCGCCGCCGAGGCGCTGTGGGACACCCAGGCGCCCGCCCCGTTCTCGGTGTTCGCGATCGGCGACGTGTCCAAGGGCCACAACTCGGTCGAGCTGGAGATCCCCGGGATACTGTCCTTCCTCGCCCACAGCGACTTCTCCTCCGCCGTCCCCGGCATCAACGACACCGCCGCCGCCGAAGCCGCGAAGTACGGCGGACAGCCGAACGACTACATCCCCAACATCTTCGTCACCTACTGGGGGTTCCGGCTGATGATCGGCTTCGGCATGACCTCCTTCGCCGCCGCCCTGATCGGCCTGTGGACCACCCGCCGGAAGTTCTGGCTGGCCCCCGAGCACCGCACCGGCGAGGACGAGCCGCCGAAGCTGATGCTCACCCGGAACCGCGAGATGAACGTCTTCTTCACCCGTTGGAGCTGGCGGATCGGCATCCTCACCATGGGCTTCCCGCTGGTCGCCAACAGCTTCGGCTGGATCTTCACCGAGATGGGCCGCCAGCCCTGGGTGGTGTTCGGCCTGATGCGCACCCGCGACGCGGTCTCCCCCAACGTCACCGTCGGCACCCAGCTGGTCGGCCTGACCACGCTGACCGTGCTGTACGCGGTCCTCGCCGTCATCGAGGTCAGGCTGCTCGCCAAGTACGCCGCCGCCGGGCCCGACACCGGCGAGCAGCCGCCCGCCAAGGACCCGACCCTGCGCGGACCCTCCGACGACGAGGACGCCGACCGACCCCTCGCCTTCGCGTACTGAGGACGGATCACCATGCACCTGCACGACCTCTGGTTCATCCTGATCGCCGTCCTGTGGACCGGCTACTTCTTCCTGGAGGGCTTCGACTTCGGCGTCGGCATCCTCACCCGCACGCTGGCCCGGAACACCGCCGAACGCCGCGTCCTGATCAACACCATCGGCCCGGTCTGGGACGGCAACGAGGTGTGGCTGCTCACCGCGGGCGGCGCCACCTTCGCCGCCTTCCCCGACTGGTACGCCACCCTGTTCAGCGGCTTCTTCGTCCCGCTGCTGCTGATCCTGGTCTGCCTGATCGTCCGCGGCGTCTCCTTCGAGTACCGGCACCAGCGCAGCGGCGAACGCTGGCAGCGCAACTGGGAGCTGGCGATCTTCTGGACCTCGCTGCTGCCCGCCTTCCTGTGGGGCGTCGCCTTCGGCAACATCGTGCACGGCGTCGACATCGACGCCGACAAGAACTACGTCGGCACCCTCGGGGACCTGCTCAACCCGTACGCGCTGCTCGGCGGGCTCACCACCCTGGTGCTGTTCACCTTCCACGGCGCGGTGTTCACCTCGCTCAAGACCAGCGGCGAGATCCGGCTCCGGGCCCGCGCCCAGGCCACCGGGCTCGGCCTGGCCACCGCCGTGCTCGCCCTGGTCTTCCTGGTCTGGACGCAGGCGCACTCCGGCAACGGCTGGAGCCTGGCCGCGCTGGTGGTCGCCGTGCTCGCCCTGCTCGGCGCGCTCGGCGCCAACCGGTTGGCCCGCGAGGGCTGGGCGTTCGCGCTCAGCGGCCTGACCATCGTGGCCGCCGTCGCGATGCTCTTCCTGTCGCTGTTCCCCGACGTGATGCCCTCCACGCTGAACCCCGACTGGTCGCTGACCGTCGACAACGCCTCCTCCTCGGGCTACACGCTCAAGGTGATGACGGTCGTCGCCGTGGTCTTCACCCCGCTCGTGCTGCTCTACCAGGGCTGGACGTACTGGGTGTTCCGCCGCCGGATCGGCGTCCAGCACATCCCCGCCGCCGCCCACCACTGACGCAGGAGCAGAACCCATGGACCGCCAGCAGCGGATGCGTCCGATCGACCCCCGGCTGCTGGCGCACGCCCGCACCACCCGCGCCTTCCTCGTCGGCACCGTCCTGCTCGGCGGGGCGGGCGCGGTCCTGCTGGTGGCCCAGGCCGCGCTGATCGCCTCCCTGGTGGTCGGCGCGTTCCAGGACGGGCGCTCCCCCCTGTGGGGGCAGCTGCTCGGCCTGGCCGCCGTCACCCTCGGCCGGGCCCTGGTCGCCTGGCTCACCGAACTCACCGCCCACCGCTCGGTCGCCACCGTCAAGTCGACCCTGCGCCGCCGCCTGCTCGACCACGCCACCGCCCTCGGCCCCGCCCACCTCACCGGCCGCCGCACCGGCGACCTCGCCACCCTCGCCACCCGCGGCGTCGACGCCCTCGACGACTACTTCGCCCGCTACCTCCCGCAGCTGGCCCTCGCCGTGGTCGTCCCGCTCGTCGTGCTGGCCCGGATCCTCGGCGCCGACTGGGAGTCCGCCGCGATCGTCTGCGTCACCCTGCCGCTGATCCCGCTGTTCATGGTCCTGATCGGGTACGCCACCCAGGCCCGCACCGACCGCCAGTTCGCCGGACTCGCCCGGCTCTCCCACCACTTCCTCGACGTGGTCGCCGGGCTGCCCACCCTCAAGGTCTTCGGCCGGGCCCGCGCCCAGACCCGGGCGATCGGCCGGATCACCGAGGACTACCGGCGCGCCACCCTGCGCACCCTGCGCCTCGCCTTCGTCTCCTCCTTCGCCCTGGAACTGCTCTCCACCCTCTCGGTCGCCCTGGTCGCCGTCTCGATCGGCTTCCGGCTGGTGGACGGCACCCTCGACCTGGAGACCGGGCTGCTGGTCCTCGTCCTCGCCCCCGAGGTCTACCTGCCGATCCGCCAGGTCGGCGCCCTCTACCACTCCAGCGCGGAGGGCCTGGCCGCCGCCGGGAAGATCTTCGAGGTCCTGGAGACCCCGCTCCCCGCGGACGGCACCCGACCCGCCCCCACCGGCACCGACCTGCGGGTCGAGCGGCTGACCGTCCGCCACCCCGGCCGCGGCGGCGAGACGCTGTCGGGGTTCTCGATGACCGTCCCGGCCGGGCGCACCACCGTCCTCACCGGCCCCAGCGGCGCGGGCAAGACCACCCTGGTCAGCGCCCTGCTCGGCTTCACCCGCCCCGACGGCGGACGCGTCCTGCTCGGCGAGCAGGACCTCGCCGAGACCGACCGGGCCAGCTGGCACGCCCAGGTCGCCTGGGTTCCGCAGCACCCCCACCTGTTCGCCGGGACGGTCGCCGAGAACGTCCGCCTGGCCCGCCCCGACGCGAGCGACGCCCAACTCGCCGCCGCCCTCGCCGCCGCGCACGTCGACTTCACCACCCCCGACACCCCCCTCGCCGAGAACGGCCACGGCCTCTCCGCGGGCCAGCGCCAACGCCTCGCGCTGGCCCGCGCCCTGCTCGCCGACCGCCCCGTCCTGATCCTCGACGAACCCACCGCCCACCTCGACCCCGTCACCGAGGCCGCCCTCCTCGACACCCTGCGCGCCCTGGACCGCACCGTCCTGCTCATCACCCACCGCCCCGCGCTCACGGCCCTCGCCGACCACCACGTCCACCTGCCGGGGCCGACCGCCGCCCCGCAGGGGCGAAACCAGGGGCGAAACCAGGGGCGCGAGGAACTGCGCGGAGCGGAAGGACCCGCCCCGCGGCCCCGGCACGACGACGACCTGCCGCCCGAAGGGGCCGCCCGGCAGCGCGTCCCCCGCTTCTGGCTCGCCGTCGTCCTCGGCGCCCTCGCGCTCGGCTGCGCCGTCGCGCTGATGGGCACCTCCGGCTGGCTGATCTCGCGGGCCTCGCAGATGCCGCCGGTGCTGTACCTGATGGTCGCGGTGACCTCGGTGCGGGCGTTCGGGATCGGGCGGAGCGTGTTCCGGTACGCGGAGCGGCTGGTCGCGCACGACGCGGTGCTGAAGGCGCTCGGCGGCGTCCGGACGGCCGTCTACCGGCGGCTGGAGCGGCTGGCCCCGGCCGGGCTGCCGCAGTTCCGGCGGGGCGACCTGCTGTCGCGGCTGGTCGCGGACGTGGACGCGGTCCAGGACTTCCACCTGCGCTGGCGGCTGCCCGCCGCCGTCGCCGTGCTGGTCTCGCTGGGCGCCTCGGCCGCGCTGGCCGCGTTCCTGCCGCTGGCGGGCCTGGTGCTGGCGCTGGGCCTGCTGCTGGCGGGCGCGGCCGTCCCGGCGCTGGAGCGGTGGGTCTCGGGCCGGACGGAGCGGCGGCACGCCCCCGCGCGCGGCGAGCTGGCGACCGCGGTGGTCGACACCCTGACCGGCACGGCGGAGCTGACCGTCGCCGGGGCGCTGCCGCGGCGGCTGGCCGCCGCGGCGGACGCGGACGGCGCACTGACCCGGCTGGCGGCCCGCTCGGCCGCCGCGGGCGGCCTCTCGGCGGGGCTGGTGGCGCTGGTGTCGGGCCTGACGGTGGTCGCGGCCTCGGCGGCGGGGGTGCACGCGGTGGCGGCGGGGGCGCTGCCGGGGGTGTGCCTGGCGGTGGTGGTGCTGACGCCGCTGGCGGCGTTCGAGGCGGTGGCGGGGATGCCGACGGCGGTGCGCCACCGGGAGCGGGCCCGGGCCGCCCGGGAGCGGCTGGAGCAGGTGCTGGCCGCGCCGCTCCCGGTCCGCGAGCCGGACGCGCCGCAGCCGCTTCCCGCCGTACGACTGCCGGTCTCCGTCCAGGACCTGACGGTGCGGTGGCCCGGCGCCGGGCGGGACGCGCTGCGCGGGGTCGACCTGGAGCTGACGGCCGGGCGGCGGGTCGCGGTGGTGGGGGCGTCCGGTTCGGGCAAGACCACGCTGGCGCAGGCGCTGCTGCGCTTCGTCGAGCCGTCGGCGGGGGCGGTGCTGCTGGGGGGCCGCACCGACACCCGGGAGCTGGCGGGCGAGGACGTCCGCCGGGTGGTGGGGCTGTGCGCGCAGGACGCGCACGTCTTCGACAGCTCGGTGCGGGAGAACCTGCGGCTGGCCCGGCCGGACGCCGACGAGGCGGCGCTGCGGGCGGCGCTGGCCGCGGCCCGGCTGCTGGACTGGGTGGACGGCCTGCCGGAGGGCCTGGACACCATGGTCGGCGAGCACGGGGCCCGGCTGTCGGGCGGCCAGCGCCAGCGCCTGGCGCTGGCCCGGGCGCTGCTCGCCGACTTCCCGGTGCTGGTGCTGGACGAGCCCGCCGAGCACCTGGACGTCGCCACCGCGGACGCGCTGACCGCCGACCTGCTGGCCGCCACCGCGGGCCGCACCACGCTGCTGATCACGCACCGGCTGGCCGGTCTGGACGACGGCAGCGTGGACGAGGTGCTGGTGCTGGACGGCGGACGGGTGGTCGAGCGCGGCCGCTGGTCGGAGCTGGTGGCGCGGCCCGGCGGTCGGCTGGCCGCGATGGCGGAGCGGGAACGGGCGGGCGAGCGGGTGGCGGCCTGACCGGGCCCGACCGTCCCGGGAAACGGGTCAAACCGGGACGTACGTGCACACTGGTGGCATGCAGACGCCGGAGGAGCCGGCCGCCACGGGCGGTCGGCCGCGCATCCCCGAGATCTCCTCGCTCGGACTGGACACCCTGGTCACCGAGGTCTCCGAGCGGCTGCAGTCGGCCGCCGCGGTGACCGACCGGATGCAGCGGCTGCTGGAGGCGGTGGTGTCGGTCGGCGCGGGCCTGGACCCGCACGCCACGCTGCAGCGGATCGCGGCGGGCGCGGCCGAGCTGGTGGACGCCACGTACGCGGCGATGGGCGTGGTGAACCCGAACGGCAGCGGCCTGTCGGACTTCATCCACATCGGCATCGACGACGCGACGGCCGCCGAGATCGGCCACCTGCCGACCGGCCGCGGCATCCTGGGCGCGCTGATCGACGACCCGCGGCCGCTGCGGCTGACCGACCTGTCCACCGACCCGCGCTCGGTCGGCTTCCCGGCGCACCACCCGCCGATGGTGTCCTTCCTGGGGGTGCCGATCCGGGTCCGCGGCGAGGTGTTCGGCAACCTGTACCTGACCGAGAAGAAGGGCGGCGGCTCGTTCACGCCCGAGGACGAGCAGGTGGTGCTGGCGCTCGGCGCGGCCGCGGGCGTGGCGATCGAGAACTCCCGGCTGTACGAGCAGGGCCGCCGCCGCGAGCGCTGGATCACCGGCGCGGCCGCGGTCACCACCTCGCTGCTGTCCACCGACGAGGCGCAGGTCGCGCTCACCGTCGCCGCCGAGCAGGTCCGCGAACTCGCCGACGGCGCCCTGGGGATGATCCTGCTCCCGGCGGGGGAGGACCGGATGCGGGTGGCGCACGCCTCCGGCGAGCGGGCCGACCACCTGACCGGCGAACTGCTGCCGGAGGACGGCTTCGCGCCCCGGCTGCTGGCCGGGGAGGCGGTCTACCTGGACGACCTGGCGACCGCGCCGGAGACCGGCTCCGACGCCCAGTTCGACCGGCTGGCACGGGAGTTCGGCCCGGCGATGGCGGTGCCGATGGTCTCCGCGGGCCGGGTGCTGGGCGCGCTGTGCGTGTGGCGCGAGGCCGGGACGGTGCCGTTCACCGACACCGAGCGGCAGCTCTCCCAGACCTTCGCCTCGCAGGCGGCGCTGGCCCTGCGGCTGGCCGAGTACCAGCGCAACCAGCAGCGCCTGGCGGTGTTCCAGGACCGCGACCGGATCGCCCGCGACCTGCACGACCTGGTCATCCAGCGGCTGTTCGCCACCGGCATGATGCTGGAGTCGGCGGCCCGCCGGGCCGTCGTCCCCGAGGTGCAGGAACGGATCGGCCAGGCCGTGGACGAGCTGGACGCCACCATCCAGGAGGTCCGCACCACCATCTACGCGCTCCAGCACGGCGACACCGACGACGAGCCGGACACCCTGCGCACCCGGGTGCTGCGCGAGGGCAGCCAGGCCGCGGCGGCGCTCGGCTTCCGGCCCACCGTCACCTTCACCGGCCCGGTGGAGAGCCTGGTCGGCGAGAAGACCTCCCGCCAACTGCTGGCCGCGCTGCGCGAGATGCTCTCCAACACGGCCCGGCACGCCCGCGCCTCCCGGGTCGCCGTCGAGCTCGACGCCACCGTCCACCTCGGCGAGGACGGCCGCCCGCTCTCGCCCGCCCCGGGCCGCACCGGCCCGCCCGGCGTCCTGCTCACCGTCACCGACGACGGCGTCGGCATCCCCGAGGGCGGCCGCCGCTCCGGCCTGCGCAACCTCACCCGCCGCGCCGAGGCCCTCGGCGGCGATGCCTGGCACGAGGCCGGACCGCACGGCAAGGGCACCCGGGTCCGCTGGACCGCCCGGCTCTGACGACGGCGGCCCGGCCGTTACACCGGGCCCGGACGGGGAAGGCGCGGCCGCATGGGAGAGATCAGGGTCGGTGCGTGCTCCTGGACGGACCGGGAGCTGCTGGCCAGCGGCTGGTACCCGGCGGGCCACCGGGACGCCGAGGGCAGGCTGCGCCACTACGCGAGCAGGTTCCCGGTCGTCGAGGTCGACGCCACGTACTACGCGCTGCCCAGCACCCGCAACAGCACCCTGTGGGTCGAGCGCACCCCCGCGGGCTTCCGCTTCGACGTGAAGGCGTTCTCGCTGCTCACCGGCCACCCCACCCGGGCCGCCGCGCTCCCCGCCGACCTGCGGACGGCCCGCCGGGACGACCCCGGGCTGCTGGACGAGGCGTGGGCCCGGTTCAGCGGCGCCCTCGAACCCCTGCGGGCGGCCGGGCGCCTGGGCACCCTGCTCTTCCAGTTCCCGCCGCGGCTGACCCCGGGCGCCCCCGCCCGGGCGGTGCTGCGGGCCTGCCGGGAGCGCACCGCGGGCTGGCCGCTGGCGGTGGAGTTCCGCCACCCCGACTGGTGGCGCCCGGAGCTCGCCGAGGACACCCGCGCGCTGCTGACCGAGCTGGACGCGGCCGCGGTGGCCGTGGACACCGCCCAGGGCCTGCCCACCTCGATGCCGCCGGTCGCCCCGGTCACCTCCCCGGACCTCGCGGTGGTCCGCTTCCACGGCCGCAGCCCCGCCTGGGGCACCGGCTCGAAGGAGGACCGCTTCCGCCACGACTACGCGCCCGCGGAACTCGCCCCCTGGGTGGAGCGGGTCCGCGCCATGGCCGACCGGGCCCGGGAGGTGCACGTGCTGTTCAACAACTGCTGCGCCGACGCCGCCGTCCGGGCCGCCGAGACGATGACCGGCCTGCTCGGCCTGGACCCGCCCCGGGAGCCGGAGCCGCCCCGGGAGCCGGAGCTGGACCTGGGCCTGTGAGGGCGGGCGGAGGTCAGAGCAGGGTCTCGATGACCGCGGCGACGCCGTCCTGCTCGTTGCTGACGGTGTGCTGCCCGACCGCGGCCAGCACCAGCGGGTGGGCGTTGGCGACGGCGTAGGACTGCCCGGCCCAGGCGAGCATCTCCAGGTCGTTGGGCATGTCGCCGAAGGCCACCACCTCGGCGGCGTCGATGCCCTGCTGGCCGCACCAGCGGGCCAGGCTGCTGGCCTTGGTGACACCGGGGGCGCTGATCTCCACCAGCGGGATCGGACTGGAGCGGGTCACCTCGGCGAGCGGGCCGACCGCGGCCCGGGCCCGGTCCAGGAACGCGTCGGGGGAGAGGTCGGGGTGCTTGCCCAGGATCTTGAACAGGCCCTCGACCTGCCCGGCGGCGAGCAGCTCCGCGGCGGTGCCGACCGGGTGTTCCTGGTCGGACTCCCACATCAGCACGTCGTACCCCGGCTCCCGGGCGAAGCCGCCGGGGAACTCGAACGCGAAGGCGGTGCCGGGCAGTTCGGCCCGCAGCCGGTCCACCACGGTGAGCGTCCCGGCCGGGTCGAGCGGGTAGGTCTCCAGCAGCTCGCCGCGCCGGACGTCGACCACCGCGCCGCCGTTGGAGCAGATCGCCACGCCGTGGCCGCCGATGTGCGCGCCCAGGTGCCGCATCCAGCGCGGCGGCCGCCCGGTCACGAACACCACCTGCACCCCGGCGGCCTCGGCGGCGGCCAGCGCGGCGGCCGTCCGGGCGGTCACCGTGCCGCCGGAGCACAGCAGGGTGCCGTCGAGGTCGGTGGCGATCAGACGGGGGCGCGGGGAGGCGGTCATCCGTCCATCTTCGCGCACTCGCCGGGGAACCGGACCCGCCCGGTGCGGGCGGGTCCGGTCCGGGGCCGGGCCGGGGTCAGGCCGCGACGTCCAGGGTGAGCGCCGCGGTGTGCAGCGTGCCGCCGGTCTGGAACTGCAGGAACAGCCGCCAGTTCCCCGGCTGCGGCAGTTCGGCGTGCAGGGCCAGGGTCGGGCCGCCGCCCGCGCTCCCGGCGGCCTCCGACTCCGGGTGCAGGTGCGCGAACGCCAGGTCGCCCGCGTGGAAGGCGGTCAGGTGCGCGTACGTCCCCAGGTAGGGCTGCAGGTCGGTGACCGGCTGCCCGTCCTTGCTGACGGTGACGGTCAGCTCCCCGGCCGCCCCGGCCCTCGGGGTGCCCGCCACGGTCACCGTGTAGCCGTCCGCGGTGGTGCTGGTGGCCGCGGGCGGCAGCGGCACCGGGGTGGCCGCGCCGGGCACCGTCGCGGTGCGGCTGAGCACCAGGCCGGTGCCCGCCCCGCTGCCCGCGCCCGGGACGAACGAGGCGTACACCCGCCAGTCGCCGGGCTCCAGGCCCTCCAGCGGGGCCGTCCAGGTGCCGTCCGGCGCCATCGCGGGGTGCAGGTGCCGGAAGCCGGACAGGTCGGAGCGGATCGCGTAGAAGTGCATCTCCTTGGTCTGCTCGGGCCGGTACGAGGTCAGCGCCCTGCCGTCCGGGCCGGTCACGGTGAACCGGTACTCGGCGCCGGACAGCGCGCCGTCCAGCCGGTAGCCGCCCCGCTCGGCGGCCGGGCCGTCGGCGGCGCCACCGCTGCCCGCGCCGTCCGGGCCGTGGCTCATCCCGGCCATGTCGTGGCCGGTGGGGGAGGCGGTGGCGGCGGGGGAGGCGGCGTGGTGCATGCCGCTCATGTCGCCGGTGCCGTCGGTGCCGTCGGTGTCGCCGCCGCAGGCGGCCAGGGTGAGGGAGAGCGCGGCGGCCGCGGCGGCGGCGAGCAGGGCGCGGCGGCGGGGGGTGGTGGTACGGGTCATCGGAGGTCGCTCCAGGGTGCGCGCGGGTGCGCGGTCACGGACAGGACGCGGCGCCCGGCCGGTCGCGCGGGTGCGGACCGGGCCGGGAGGCGCCCTCACCTGCGGGCGACGCAGACCAGGAGCAGCAGGTCCCGCCCGCCGTCCGGCGGCGCCCGTCCGCCCCGCTCCGCGCCGGTGCCCGGCGGCCCCGCGAGCTGCGGGTGCGGCGGGGCGGGCGGCAGGGCCGGGCCCGGGGCGGGCAGCGGCAGCCGGTCGCGGGCCGGGGTGGAGACGCAGGCGGACGCCGAACTCCCGTGCGGGAGCGGCGTGCTGACGGCCGGGTGGTCCGCGGCGTGCCCGGGCCGGGCGGGGTGGGCGGTCCGTGCGGGGTGCGCGGGGTGCGCGGTTCGGGGGGTCTGTGCGGGGTGGCAGCCGGTGGCGCTCGCCGGGCTGCCGTGCATCAGGAACAGCCCGAGCAGCAGGGCGCACAGCACCGTCCACCGGGCGGCCGTCCGCCCGGCCGGTGCCGCTCCCGTGGCCCGCGCCGTCCACTCCGTCATCCCGCTCACCATACCCCCTCCCGGTATCGAACGACCGTGCGTCCGCATGCCCGTCCGGTCGTGCGGTCGTCCGGTCGTGCGGCCGTGCGGTCGTGCAGTCGTGCGGTCGTGCGGGAGGCTCCGGCGAGGGCCCCGGTCAGAGGGCCGGGTCGGCCAGCGGGTCGGGCTGCCGGGCGGCGACGTCCTGGGCGGCCCGGACGAAGGCGGCGACCGCAGCGGACCGCGAGGTCTCCGGCCAGGCGACCACGACCGTGCTGGGGCTGAGGCCGACCACCGGCCGGTAGGCGAGGTCCGGACGCCGGTGCCGCTCGGTGGTGGAGAGCGACAGGAAGGCCACCGCCTGGCCCAGCGCGACCACCTCCAGGAGCTGTTCGACGCTGGCCACCAGCGGCCCCTCGGGAGCGTCGTCCGGCACCGGGCCGGTCCGGCCGTCGCCCGTCCCGTCGCGCCCCGCGTAGTAGGCGGCGTCGGCCGGGTCGGCCCCCTGCCAGCGCGGCACCGGCTCGCCCGCGAGGTCGCCCGGCCGCAGCCGCCGACGACCGGCCAGGCGGTGCGCGGCGGGCAGGACGGCCAGCCGCGGCTCGACCACGAGCGGCTGGGAGTCCAGCCCCCGCCCGTCGAACGGGCTGCGCAGCAGCGCCACGTCGGCCCGGCCGTCCCGCAGCATGGCGACCGGCTCCCCGCTGCCGCCGACCACGACCTCGGGCGGCGGCAGCCGCGGGTCCGCCCCCCGGTAGGCGGCCAGGACCTCCCCCAGCAGTCCGGCGTCGCCGCCCGGCTTGACCGCCACGACGAGCCGGGGCGTCGGCCGTCCGGCCCGGCGGGTGCGCCGGGCCGCCGCCCGCACCGCGTCGACCACGAGCCGGGCCTCGTCGAGCAGCACCTGCCCGGCGGCGGTCAGCCGCACCTGCCGGGTGGTGCGCTCCAACAGGCGCACGCCGAGCCGGGACTCCAACTGCGCGATCGCCTTCGACAGCGGGGGCTGCGCCATCTGCAGGCGCTGCGCGGCCCGGCTGAAGTTCAGCTCCTCGGCGACCGCGACGAAGTACCTCAGCTCCCGTACCTCCAGCTCGTTCATACCCGTGGACTATAGGTCCAGAGCCTCCCGGTCTTTCCCCACCGGCCGTGGGAGAAGGGAGGGTTGGGGCATGACGACACCGCAGAAGATCGCCCTGGTCACCGGCGCCAACAAGGGCATCGGCAAGGAGACGGCGCGCGGACTCGCGGCCCTCGGCACCACCGTGCTGATCGGCGCCCGCGACGCCGAGCGCGGCGAGGCGGCCGCCGAGGAGCTCCGCGCCGACGGCGCCGACGCCCGCTTCCTCCCGCTCGACGTCACCGACGAGAGCTCGGTCCGGGCCGCCGCCGAACGGATCGACGCCGCCTTCGGCCGCCTCGACGTCCTGGTCAACAACGCCGGGATCGCCGTCGGGCACCGCAGGCCGAGCGAGACCTCCGCCGCCACCGTCCGGGAGGTCTACGAGACCAACGTGTTCGGCGTCATCGCGGTGACCAACGCCGTGCTCCCGCTGCTGCGCCGCTCCGCCGCCGGACGCATCGTCAACATGTCCAGCGAACTCGGCTCGCTCTCCCACCTGTCCGACCCGGACGGCCCGTGGGCCCCCTACACCGCCGTCCTGCTCCCGTACTGCACCTCGAAGAGCGCGCTGAACGCGGTCACCGTGCTCTACGCCAACGAACTGCGCGCCGAAGGCATCCTGGTCAACGCGGTCAGCCCCGGCTACTGCGCGACCGACCTCAACCGGCACAGCGGGGTGCGCACGGCGGGGGAGGGCGCGGCCGTCGCGGTCGCCCTGGCGACGGTGGGCGAGGACGGCCCGACGGGCGCCCTGCTGACGGAGGACGGGCCGATCCCCTGGTGAGAGCGCGCCGCCCGTGCGCGGGCGAACGCCCCGCCGGTGCCGGAACCGCGCACCGGCGGGGCGTTCGAGCGGCCGGTCAGCCCAGGCCGTTGACCCGCTTGTACTCCAGCGCGTACGCCAGCTTGCCCGGCTTGGCGTCCGCGTACGGCTTGCTCAGCTTGCCGAACTCGCCCTTGTCGGCGGCCTTCCCGGCGTTCCACCGGTCCAGCGCGTCCAGGTCGCCGGCGGTGAAGCCGCTGTCGACCGGGGCGGTCCTCGGCAGTGCGGTCATCGCCCGGGTGGTGGCCTCGACCGCGGCCAGGTAGCTGGTCAGGTCGTTCCGGTCCCAGCCGGACAGGTCGACGCCGGAGCGGTCGCGGATCCAGCTGCCCCAGTAGAACTCCTGGAACGGCACCGAGTCCTGGGTGTAGCCGATGTCGCGGCCGAAGTAGAGCAGGCTGCGGTACGCGTCGTCCTGGAAGTTCGCCAGCCCGACCGAGCTCGGCAGCCGGTTGACCTCGACGGGGCGGCCCGCGGGGTCGCTCAGGTACACCCACTTGTTCGCCTGCATCTGCGCCCAGAAGTCCTTCCGGGTCAGCGTGCTCAGGTTGGCCAGCACCCGCAGCCGCACGTGCAGGTCCGCGCCGCCGTCCGGGGTCTCGTAGAACGAGGTCAGGGTGTGGTGGCCGTCCGTCAGGAACGGCTCGCCGCCCGGGCCGATCACCACGGTCTTCATCGCGGCGGTGCTGTCCGCGGTCTCGCCGCCCACCGGCAGCGCGCAGGTGAACGAGGACGGGTCGTCCAGGCGTGCGCCCGGCTGCACCGCGACCGCCTCGACCCGGCCGTCGGCCTCGCACCAGTCGCTGAACTTCTTGTTGATCGCGTCCTTGCCCAGCGTGTAGCGGCCGAGCTTGTAGTACACCTCGTCGTAGCCCAGCGACGGCTGGGTCGGGTGCACGTCGCCGATCCGCACGTCCAGCAACTGGCCCGGCCGGGCGCACAGGTACGGGGCGAACGGCGTGCTGCGGTTGTCGTGGCCGCAGAACGACGGCCGCTCACCCGGCGCGCCGGGCGCGGCGAACGCGGCCGGCGCGGTGGTGGCGACGCTGACCAGGGCCGCGCCGACCGCCAGCAGCGGCACGGCGGACGGGACTCGGAATCGCATGGTGCTCCCTGCGGGACGGCTGGATGTGGCCGTGAGCGTGCCAGCGACCGGCCAACACCCGGAGGCACCGCCGTGGACGCCGGGAGAACGCGGATGAACGATCCGACCGCGCCCCTCTCCCGTCCTACCGTTCTCCTGACGGCCCGCCCCGAGAGGAAGCACCCGTGACCGACCACGACGCGACCGCGGCCGAACTCGACCGGCGACTGGACGCCGTCCGCACCCCCGCCGAAGTCGACGCCTCCCTCGACCGGGGCGACCGGCTGGCCGGCACCGCCGTGATCCGGATGGTCCTCCGCTGCCCCGACCTCGCCCTGGTCGCCCCCCGGGTCGAGCGCGCCCTGCACGCGCCCGACCTCTACACCCGCCAACTCGGCTGCGTCGCCGCCGGGGACATGACCCGGGTCTTCGGCCGCCTCTCCCCGGGCATCTACGCCCGGCTGCGCGAACTCGGCCCACACCACGAGGCGCAGGACGCCGTCCTCGACGTCCTCACCTTCGTCCCGTGGGCCGAGCTGCCCCCGTGGTTCCGGTGGCGCCGGTGCGTGTCCGGGGTGCAGGGCCTGGGGCAGCGGCTGTACTACGGCTGCGCCGACCCGCTCGGCTCGCTCCTCCAGCGGGTCCGGCGCCGCCGCTGACCGGCCCGCCCCGGCTCAGCCCAGTTGCGCCAGGCCCTCGGTGGCGATCCGTTCGAAGACGCCGAGGTCGTTCTCGAAGATCGATCCGGGCACCGGCCAGTGGATCACCAGCTCGGTGATCCCCAACTCCCGGTACCGGCCGGCCCAGTCCACGAACGCGTCCACCGACTGCAGCGGCTTCTCCGCCGTCGACCCCTGCAGCAGCACCTTCTCCAACTCGCCGACGTCCCGCCCGGCCGCCTCGCAGGCCGCCGCCAGCTTCTCGACCTGCCGGGCGATCACCTCCGGCGCCTGCTCGACCGGCACGTCCGCCGGACCGCGCGGGTCCCCGTACGTCACCCAGCCCTGCCCGTGCTCGGCCGCCAGCTTCAGCCCGCGCGGACCGGTCGCCGCCACGTAGAACGGCACCCGCGGCGCCTGCACGCACCCGGGGACGTTCCGCGCCTCCACCGCCGAGTAGTACTGCCCCTCCCGGGTCACCGCGTCGTTGCGCAGCAGCGCGTCCAGCAGCCCCACGAACTCCCCGAACCGCGCCGCCCGCTCCTTCGCCGACCACGCCTCCTGCCCCAGCGCCGTCGCGTCGAACCCGACCCCGCCCGCCCCGATCCCCAGCGTCAACCGCCCGCCCGAGACGTCGTCCAGCGTGATCAGCTCCTTCGCCAGCGTCACCGGATGCCGGAAGTTGGGCGAGGTCACCAGCGTGCCGAGCCTGATCCGCTCCGTCGCGCACGCCGCCGCCGTCAGCGTCGGCACCGACCCGAACCAGGGCTCGTCCCGGAAGCTCCGCCAGCTCAGGTGGTCGTACGTGTACGCGGCGTGGAAGCCGAGTTCCTCGGCCCGCCGCCACACCTTCTGCCCCTCGCTCCACCGGTGGATGGGGAGGATCACCGTACTCAGTCGCATGGCCCGACACTATGCCGCCGAAGACCAGCCGGAACGTGCATACCGGCGGTATGCTTGCTTCATGGCGGCTACCACGCGCATCACGGTCACCCTGCCCACTGAGCAGGTGGCCGAGCTGAAGAAGCTCACCGACAACGTCTCCGGCTACGTCGCGGAAGCGGTGGCCCGGCAGATCAGGCACCAACTGCTCGCGGAGGAACTCCGTCAGTACGAGGAGGAGCACGGCGCGTTCACGGAAGAGGAGCTTGCTGCCGCGCACGCAAGGATCTTCGGTTCGTCCGAGCCGGGCAGCGGAGCGGCTGCCGCGTGAGCGTGCGGATCGAGACCGTCGTGCTGGACTCCCAGGGAATGTCCGCCTGGATCTCGCAGGACCGGGGCGTGCTCGCGATGATCAAGGCTTTCCACTCGATGGGGGCCGGCCTGGTCATTGGCGCCAACACCATCGTGGAGATCTCGCACGCCAGGGCGAACACCGCTCGCCTGAACTGGGTGCTCTCGCAGGTCAGGATCGAGCCCGTGACCGAGCACGCGGCCAGAGCCTCCGCGGCGCTTCTCAAGCAGGCGGGTCTGCACGGTCACAAGTACGCCATCGACGCCACCGTCGCCGAGATGGCGCTCCGCCAGCCAGGTCCGGTGGCCATGTTGACCTCGGACGTCGACGACATGGCCAAGCTCTGCGGTGACCGGATCCAGCTCATCGCGATGTGAGCCGACAGCAGGTCAGGGCGTTCACGGCCGCGTTCCCGCAGGTCAGTGCGTGATGGGTGAACGAGGCTTGACCGAGGTCACCAGCGTGCCGAGCCTGATCCGCTCCGTCGCGCACGCCGCCGCCGTCAGCGTCGGCACCGACCCGAACCAGGGCTCGTCCCGGAAGCTCCGCCAGCTCAGGTGGTCGTACGTGTAAGCCGTGTGGAAGCCGAGTTCCTCGGCCCGCCGCCACACCTTCTGCCCCTCGCTCCACCGGTGGACGGGGAGGATCACCGTACTCAGTCGCATGGCCCCGACCCTACGCGAGCCGCTACGGGTGAGGACCGGGCAACGCGGAGCGAAGGCGCCAGGGCGATCGCTAACGTGGTGCCGTGGACTCGGACGCGCGCGTGTTTGCCAACCTGATCGACCGCAGTGCCGAGTTGAAGGGTGAGTTGGTTGCCTTCGGGCAGAGCGCGCGCTTCGACCGGTGGCTGACGCCGCTGCTGCTGGAGGCCGCCGGCCCGGAGCTGAAGTTGGACGAGACCGAGGCGATCCGGATCATCGACCACTTCCTCCTGCGGTACCGCCTACCGGACGGTGCGACCGTGGTGGACCGGTTCGTCGCCGGACGGCGGGACCTGACCGAGGCTGACCGGGAGCTGTTGCTCGGCTGGCGCGAGCCGGTCGAAGGGATCTTCGAGGTGCGGCGCAAGGACGGCGACGCCGTCGTCCTGCTGAACCTGGTCGACGACCTGGAGTACCGCACGTACTCGAACGTCGGGCAGGCCGCGTTCCGCGGCGTGTCCGAGGGAGGGTTCCTCCTCACCTGCCTGGTGCCCCTCGTCCCGGCCGACGGGGCCTGGCTGGTCTCGGGCGCCATGGAGCACTACCTCGGGGCCGGCGCCGCCGAAATCGCCCAGGCCGCGCTCCACCTGGCAGTCAGTCGGCCCGAACTGGTCTTCCGCAACCCCGAGAAGATCGAACAGGGCTGGCAGCAGATGCGGGAGGACCGGACCGCCTTCGTCGAGTTCTGCGGCGCCGGCGAACTCGTCCTCTCCCCGGGCGACGCCGAGGAACTGCTGAACGCCTACTACCGGCACCGGCAGGAGACCACCGCTGCTGCGCACCCCGGCCGCGCACGGGGAAAGCGGCTGCCCGATCCGGACTTCCCGTCCTTCGAACTGCCGCCCGACCTCGCGGACGCGGACACCGTCGGCATCATCTACGACGAGATCGACGGGCTCAACTTCTACGCCGACTACGGGATGCTGCGAGACCTGTTCGCCGACCCGAACCTGACGGGCCGCCGGAAGCACCAGGACCTGCTGCGCACCTACCTGCGCGAGGACTCGATCACACCACTGCCGATCCGCCGCCTCGCCGCCGCCCACCCGGGGACCGTCGACACGGTCTTCCGGAAACTGCTGCGGCAACCCGGATTCAGCTGGGCCGAGCACGGTGAGGAACTGCTGCGTCGGCGCAAGCCCTGGTACTACGAGAACGAGCCCCGCCCCGGTGTCTCCGTGATCGGCGATCGCCTCGCCGAACTCGCCGCCGGTCGGCGGTAGTACCGGGCGGTGCACTGCCGTCGGGATCGCCCGGGTCTCCGGAATGCGGAGCGTCGCCGCACGATTCACAAGTGGTGTACTACAATTTTCCCATGGATGCTCCCCGCGCCGGCAAGACCCGGGTCACCAGCGTCTCCCTGCGCGCCGAGACGCTGGAGGCGATCCGCGCGCGCGCCGGGAAGCAGGGGGTCTCCTCGTACATCGAGGAGGCCGTGCAGCGTCAGCTCCAGCGCGAAGCCATCGACGAGTACATCGCCACCGCTGAAGCGGAGCACGGCCCTGTTGATCCGGCCGAAGTGGCGGCCAGAGTGGAACGCATCCGCACCCACCACGCCGCCCGGCGCGGCAGCTCGGCTCCGGCGGACGCGGCGTGAGCGGAACGCTCGTCCTCGACAGCGAAGCGCTCTCCAAGCTCTCCCGGCGCCACCGTGACATGACGGTCTGGCTGGACGTCGCCCGCACCCTCGACCTCCTGGTCGTCACCAGTGCGGCGACCCTGGTGGAGGCCCGTGATCCGAAAGTGCCGCAAGCCGCGTTCGACCACGCCGTCTCCCTGGCCAAGGTGCGCCCCGTCACGGAGGAGATCGCACGCGCCGCGAGCAAGCTCCTTGCGACCGAAGGGTTGCACGGCCACAAGTACGCCATCGACGCGATGCTCGCGGCCACGGCCCACCTTGAACGCGGCGACGTCACCGTGGTCACGAGCGACACCGACGACCTCCGCCGACTCTGCCACCCACGGGTGGCGGTCGAGCCGATCTGAGCACCCCACTCGACGACCTGCCGCGTCTTCGCAGGTCAGATCGTGATGGGTGAACGAGGCTCGACCGAGGTCACCAGCGTCCCCGGACTGATCCGCTCGGTCGCGCACGCCGCCGCCGTCAGCGTCGGCACCGACCCGAACCAGGGCTCGTCCCGGAAGCTCCGCCAGCTCAGGTGGTCGTACGGGTACGCGGCGTGGAAGCCGAGTTCCTCGGCCCGCCGCCACACCTTCTGCCCCTCGCTCCACCGGTGGACGGGGAGGATCACCGTACTCAGTCGCATATGGGCGACCCTACGTCGCGGGGCGGCCCCCGCCCTCCCAGGCGCAGCCACGGTGCCGTCTCCGGCCGACCCGTCCCCCTCTGCTCCGCTCACCCGCCCCGACCTTTCCTCGCAGGGCCTCGGTGGTCAGATGCCCTTCCTTGACGCTGTCGGGCGGGCACTTGACCGGACACGTCCAGCGGGTTCCCCAGGCAGTCCCGCCGCCGGCTCTGGCGGGAGGATCGTCACGCCGCGCGGAGGGACGCCCGGAACTCGTCGTCCGTGATCTCGCCGGTGAGCCATGACCAGACTGTCCTGGCGGCTCTCCGGTCAAGGCCGAGGGCCTCCCTGGCGGCACGCAGGAACAGCCCGTTCGCGGTGGTGGCGTAGCGGCCGGAGCTCCGGAAGCGCAGGCAGGCGTCGGCGGGCTCGAACCCGTCGGCGACCAGCAGGGAGAACGCGGCCACGTCGTCGTCGAAGCGTGACCGCGCACGGATCCGTACACCGTATGCGGACTCGAACTCCTCGCAGAAATGCCGGGCGGCGTACGACGGACTGTTCCGCAGCCACCACTGGTCGTTCGGGAAGGACAGGAACGACTCCTGGGTCAGCACCTGCCGGACATCCACGTCGGCCCGCTCGACGGCGTCGCGGACACCGTCGGCTTCCGGGCCGGTCAGTTCCGGCAGGACCTTCGAGAGGACGGTCCGCAGCGACAGGTCGTTGAGGTAGTCCTCAAGGTCCCAGGGGAACCCGGCCGTGCAGTCGGCGGCGAACCGCTGCCACTGGTTCAGGGCCTCCCGAGGGGAGGTCTCGGTGCGCCACCCCTGTTCGGCGAAGGCGAGTGAGAACTCCCGATCGAAATCCGATCCCACTATCTGTTGCTCTCCTTCTCCATGTACTCGAGCGCGTCGTCCGGCCGGAAGAAGTTGGTGATCTTACCGTTCTGGCCGAACACGAGGCGGCCCGTGGGCGTGTGCAGGCGGAGGACGGCGCCGTCGCTCGCGCGAACCGCCTCTCTGATGTCAGGGCCCAAGGGACGGTTCATCAAGTCCTCCGCGTCCTGCTCGTACCGGCCGAAGCCGTCGTCGTTCTTGTCCCGGTCCTTGTACTCGGGCATGTCGGCCTTCTCCCCGGGACGCTTCCCCTGTCCCAGGACGTGCTTGTCGTACTTTGCGTCGATGTTCTTGGGATCCCACCGCATGGGCGGTCGCGGCGGGTGCGGGGAGAGGCCGAGCGGGTCGGACCAGGTGTGCGGGTTGTGGACGTAGGTGTCCGAATTCGGTGCGGGAGCGAGGCCGAGCGGGTCCGGGGACGTGTAGCGGGCGGTCTCCGGGTCGTAGTACCGGTGCAGGTTGTAGTGGAGCCGCGTCTCCGGGTCGAAGTACTGGCCGGGGAAGCGCAACGGTGTGTACGCGGCGCTGTCGCTGGGCCAGGTGGTGTTGCCCCACAAGGTCGCGAGGCTCCTCCATGACACGGTCTCGGTGGTCGGGTCGACGAGTTCGGTGGGTGTGCCGACGAGGTCGGTGACGATGGCGAAGAACCGGCGGTCGACCTGGTCCTGCGAGGCGCTGTTGGTGGTGATCGTCTCGGTCTGGGCGAGCGGGTGCCGCCCCTGGTGGTCCCAGCTGAGCGTGTAGGGTCCGGGCAGATACGGGGCGTGGGTGGTCTGCTCAGCGAGGCGCGAGCCGTCCCAGGTGAACTCGACGCGCTCCTCGACCGTCGAGCCGTCGGCTGCGAGCCGTTCCTTCGAGATGCGGCGACCGAGCGGGTCGTAGCGGTAGCGCCAAAGGGTGCCGTCCGGGGTGACGACGCCGGTCAGCCGGTCTTCGGCGTTCCACGTGTAGCGCCAGGTGTCGCGCTTGCCGGAAAGGCGCGTCTTCTGCCGGAGAACCGTGCGCCCCGAGGCGTCGTACTCGTAGCGGACCCGGCCGGCGGTCGCGAGCTGGGTGCCCTCGTAGGTGCGGGCACCGAGGGCGGCACCCGCCGATTCACCGGCGGGCCAATGAGCGTCGACGAGGTTGCCGGTCTGATCGTACGCGTAGCTCTCGGTCCAGGTCTCGGCCCGGACGGCGGTCACCCGGCCGGCCCTGTCCAGCTCGAAGGTGCGCTCGCCGCCGACCTGGGCGGTGATACCGACGAGACTGTCGTCGGCCTCGTAGTGGTAACTGCGTCGTTGCAGGGTGGCGGACCTGCTGCGGAGGGCCTGGCCGGTGAGCCGGTGCCGCCCGTCCCAGGCGCTGGTGAGGGTCAGGGTGCCGCTGACGGTTCGTTCGTACTCGCGGCCGCCGGCGTCGTAGGCGAAGTCGAACTTGCCTCCGGACGTGGACAGTTCGGTCGGCCGGCCCTCCGCATCGTAGGTCCAGGTGCTGGTGTGCCCGGTCGGGGTGATCTGCCGGGTCCGGCGGCCGAGGACGTCGCGCTGTTGAACCAGGGTGCGCCCGTTGACGGTCTCGCTCAGCAGATTGCCGAGCGCGTCGACGGTCCGGGAGATCTCCGCGTCCGGATTGGCAGCACCGATCAGGTGTCCGGCAGCGTCGTAGTCGTATGTCGTGACACGATCATCGATCTCTTTGGTGACGACCCGGCCGAGCTGGTCGTACCGGTACCGGGTCTGCTGGCCGAGGGCATCGGTCACCTCCGTCAAGCCACCGGCCGCGTCGTACCCGCAGGTGGTACCGCGCCCTTTGAAGTCGCTCTCGGCGATGACCCGTCCGGCCGGATCGTAGCCGTAGGTCCACTGTCGACCGAGCGGATCGGTGACTGCCGTCAGCTGCATGTTGGCGTCGTAGTCGAAGGTGTAGCGGGCGCCGTCGGGGGTGGTACGGGCGGCGAGGGTCTCGAAGTGGGTGTACTCGAAAGTGGTGGTACGGCCCAGTTGGTCGGTGTGGGTGAGCCGGTTCCCCTCGCCGTCGTACGTCCAGGTCCGGGTGGCGCCGTCGGGGGTGGTCCGGCTGACCAGGTGACCCTCGACGGCCCAGGTCATGCGGGTGACACCACCGAGAGGATCGGTGATGGCGACGGTGCGTCCGAAGACGTCGTGCTGGTAGTAGGCGGTGGCCCCCGTGGGGCCGGTCACCTCGATCGGAAGGCCGGCCGGGTTGCACCGAAGCCGGGTGACACCGCCGAGCCCGTCCGTGACCGAGACCGGGTGACCCAGGTCGTCGTAGTCGTACTGAGTGGTGGCGCCGAGCGGGTCGGTGAGCGTGAGTCGGCGACCGCTCTCGTCATAGGTCTGCTCCCAGGTCACACCGCCGGGCATCGTGATGACGGTGGGCAGGCTGAACCGGTCGGTGTACTGCGCGGTGGACTCTTCGCCGTCGGGGCGGGTGATGCGGACGAGGTCGCCGGCGCCGTCGTAGTCGTAGCGGGTGGTGCGGCCGAGGGGATCGGTCTCGGCGAGGAGGCGGTCGTACTCGTCGCGTTCGTAGGTGGTGGTGTGGCCGAGCGGGTCGGTCACGGCGGTGATCTGGGCGTGGTCGTTGACGGTGTAGGTGGTGGTGTGGCCGAGGGCGTTGGTTTCGGTGTGGGTGCGCAGGCCGGTGGCGGGGTCGGGGTCGGAGTAGGTGAAGGTGAAGCGCAGGGCGCCGGTGGTGCCGCCCTCGTCGGTGACGCGGCCGAGGTGGTCGTAGGTGTAGCGGTACTGGGAGTTGTTGCGGTCGGTCCAGGAGGTGAGGCGTCCGGTGGCGTCGTTGGTGAAGCGCATCGGCTTGCCGGAGGAGTTGTAGACGGCGCTGAGGTGGCCGTCGGTGTAGGAGTAGCGCATCAGGAGCGCGTCGCCGCCGCTCTCGGTGGCGTTGGCGAGGCGCAGGGCGGTGATGCGGTCGTTGTCGACGGTGACGAGGAGCCGGTAGCCGCCGGAGTGGGTGATCGAGAGCGGGACGCCGTCCTCGTCGTAGGCCAGGGTGTAGTGGCGGCCGTGGCGGTCGCGGACCTCGGTGAGCAGGGCCTCGTCGCCGTCGGGGGTGGGGATGAAGGTCTTGACCAGGCCGGTGGAGGGGTCGGTGACGGTGAAGCGGCCTTCGACGAGGTCGAGTTCGTGTCGGGAGCCGGCCGAGGCGTGGACCGGGTCGCCTGGTTCGGGGTGCGGGTACGCCTGGGTGATCCGGTCCGGGCGGACGTGGACGACGCCGTCGGCGTCGATCTCCAGGCGCTCGTCGAAGGTGCAGATCCAGCGCGTGCCCATCCAACGGCCCGTCTGCAGACCGGAGTCGAAGCTGCGGGTGAACAGCAGCGGCAGCGAGCCGGGCAGCGAGGCGTCGACCTGGTCGATGTACATCCGGCCGGTGGCCATGTCGACGGGCTCGCCGCCGCCGCAGCGGGTGTCCTGCGGGCGGCCCTCGGTGCGGGGGCTCTTGACCTGGTCGCGGCCGCGGCCCCTGGGGTGCGAGCCGCCCCGGCCCGGCCGCCGCCCGCCGCCCGAACGCGGGTGCGGGACGCCGTCCCTGCCCTCGCCGCGCATGATCTTCGCGAGGTCCTTGGCGTGCTTCTCCTCGACCTCGCGGACGTTCTTGGCGACCTTCCTCATGTTGTCGCCGGCCTTGCGGTAGAAGCCCTTCAGCGCCTTCCCGGCGTCCTCGGCCAGCGTCTTGCCGAGCTTCTGCGCCGCGTGCTCCAGCGCCCTGACGATCTGGTTGCTCATTCGAAGCTCACCCCCGCAACCTTCGACTGGAACACCTCGGCGTGCCCGGCGACGGTCTCCGCGTGGTCGTGCATCATCCGCGCGTGCTCCTCCAGCGCGTCCGGGTCGATCCGGAACCCGCTGCCGCCGCCCCCGCCGCCGGACACCCCCAGCGCGGACTCCGCCGCCTGGAACACCAGCCCGCTCACCGCGTTGGCGACCGTGTCCACCAGCGGGCCGATCGCGGCCTCCACCACCTGGGCGATGATGTACTGCTCCAACTGCTGCTCCAGGTAGTTGATCAGACGCTTCGCGGCCTCCTCGATCGCCAGCACCGCGGCCTCCGCGATCCCGAAGGTGGCCACCGCTGCGGCCTGGTCCGCCACCAACGCCGCCGCCAGCGCGACGAGTTCGGCGATCGTCTCGACCTTCATCGCCACGATCACGCCCGCCGCGACGTCCAACGCCTCCGCCACCACGTGGCACGCCTGCACCAGCTCGTTCAGGTGCCGGTCCGAGACCGACGCCCACTTCGCCAGCAGCGCCTCGTACGACGCCCCCTCGTACGCCTCGCCCAACCGCTGCACCGTCGCCGTCGACTCCTGGTGCGAGGACTCGACGTTCTGCGCGAACTCCCGCACGTGCGCGGCGAACTCGCGCACCCTGTCCTCGTTCACCGTCGGCCAGTTGATGCCGAAGAACGACAGCAACTCCACGACCTCACCCGGCAGTTCGATCGCCACGCCAAGCCCTCCCCCGAAGACGAACGCACGTTCGCCCGACCCTAGCCAGCAACGGCGGCCGACAGGCGGACTTTTCCCAGTCTTGACCGTGGACGGGAAGCCTCCGTTCACGGGCGGGGCACGACTGTCGGCCGGCTCCGACGGACGCCCTGACCGGGACGGGCTCGCGATGATCAGGGTTCTCCACTCGACGGAACCCCCTGGTGATCGGCGCCGACGCCACTGTCGCCGAGAGGGCGCTCCGCCAGCCGGGGCCGGTTGCCGTGCTCACCTCGGACGTCGACGACATGGCCGAGCGGTGAGGGTCGGCACCGAGCAGAACCAAGGCTCGCCCCGGAACGACAGCCACGACAGGTGGTCGTAGGTGCACGCGGCGTGGAAGCCGAGTTCCTCGGCCCGCCGCCACACCTTCTGCCCTCGCTCCACCGGTGGACGGGGAGGGTCACCGTACTCGGACGCATGTCGGCGTCCCTACGTCACCAAGGACCAGTGGGTCCCCCACGAATCGTCCTGTGCTTCGAGGAAGTAGGCGATCCGATCGGTGTCCGGCTTGACCCCCAGGAGCGGGGCGACCGCTGCGAGCTGACTCTCCGAGAGCGGGAAGGACGACCCGACCAGGTCGGGGTGCGGTCCGACCAGCCGTGCCGCGTCGTCCTCGGTGAAGCTCGCGGGCAGCTCCCGTTCCACCACCACGGAGTCGCTGTTCCGGTCGAAACCGAGTACCGCCCAGATCATTTCACGCACTTCCGCCCTGGATCGGAGCCCTTGAGCTGCTGTTCGGAGACAGGATCGTAGGCGCCGAGGTGCTTGCCCTGCTTGGTGCACTTCCCGATCTCACCGTGCCGCGAGTCCCACTCGTGGATGTGCCTCCCGTCCTCCCGGCGGGGCCGCAGGTTGCCGCCGCCACCCGATCGCTTCTTCTTGGCGTGACCGGGCGGGTCGGTGAGTGCGGTGGTCGGTCCGGCCCGGTCGGTGACGGTGGGGACGGGGCTTCCGTCGTAGGTGAACGTCGCCTCCAGGGCCCCGCCCGACCCGTGCCCCTTGCCGACCCGGTCGGCCGCGCGTCGTAACCGTAGCTGACCACGGTGGTGCCGAGCCCTACGCGCGCGGTCCGGTGGCGCGACGGGTCACGACGAGGGCGGGGCGCTCTGGACCACCCGGTCCGGGTGCGCGCGGGGCGGGCGCCTGGCTGGCGACCAGGTCCCGGTAGGGGGCGCAGCGCCCCAGCAGGGTGCGGTGGTCGCCGGCGTCGAGGACGGCGCCCTGGTTCATCACGACCACGTGCTGGGCGTCCTGCACGGTGGAGAGCCGGTGGGCGACCACGATGACGGCCCGGGTGGCGGCGAGACGGCCGACGATGCCGCGGAAGCGCTGTTCGTTCAGGCCGTCGAGCTGGCTGGTGGGCTCGTCGAGGAGGATGATCTCGGCGTCCGAGAGGAGCGCACGGGCCAGGGCCATCCGCTGTCGTTGCCCGCCGGACAGGTCGGCCTCGCGTCCGATCGGGGTGTCGAGGCCCTGCGGCAGACGGGCGACGTCCTCGCCGAGTCCGACGGCCTCCAGCGCGGCGTCGAGGTCGTGGTCGGTGGCGGTGCTGCGGCGTCCGAGCTGGAGGTTCTCCCGGACGGTGGCCTCGAGCAGGGTGAACGCCTGGTCGACGTAGGCGATCCGGGCCCGGAGGGCGTCGAGCGGCCAGTGGGCGGCGTCGTGCCCGAGGACGGTGATCGAGCCGCTCGACGGGTGGATGAACCGGTCGATCAGGGCGAGCGTGGTGCTCTTGCCCGCACCGGAGGCGCCCACCACGGCGGTCAGACCGGTGCGGGCGGTGGTGAAGGAGACGCCGCGCAGCGCGGCGTCGGTGGCACCGGCGTGGGTGTAGCTGACGCCGCGGAAGACCACGGCGGGCGCGTCCGGGACGGGGACGGGCGCGGGCCGCGCCGTGTCCTGAGGGTCGGCCTCGGGCGGCAGGGCGAGCAGGTCGTTGCAGCGGTCGCGGGCGGCCAGACCGGCCTGGAGGCGGCCGAAGCCGGTGGCGAGCGTGCTGACCGCCGGGACGGTCTGCAGGAGGTACAGCAGGAACGCCGCGAACGCACCGACCTCCAGGTCCCCGGAGGCCAGCCGGGCACCGCCGGTGAGGATCACGGCGATCATCGCGAACTGGTTGCCGAGGGTCAGCGCCGCAGGAACGAGGGCGCTCAGCCTCGCGCCCTGCAGCGACACCACCCGCAGCCGTTCGGCGTCAGCGGCGAGGGCCCGCGCGGCCACCGGCTCGGCGCGGTACGCCTTGACGGTGGTCAGGGCGTCGAGGGTGGCGGTGAAGCGCTGGGCGATCCGGCCGACGGCGTCCTGCTGCCCGGTCACGTTGCCCTTCATCCGGCGCACGATCAGCAGCACCAGGGCGGTGAGCACGCCGAGCGCGGCGACCGTGACCGCGGTGAGGACCCAGTCGATCCACACCATCACGAGGAGCGTCGCCAGGACGGTCAGGGCGGCCAGTGGCAGTTGGGTGGCGACCTCGACGACCTGGCGCAGCAGCAGCGCGTCGGAGGTGATCCGGGCCGCGAGCTCGCCGACGCCCTGGGCGCGGACCACGGCCAGCGGCAGCCGCAGGGTGTGTTCCATCAGCCGGGTCCGCAGCCGGTACGCCAGCCGCTCCCCGATCCTGGCGAGCAGGAAACCCGAGCCGGTCTGGGCGAGCGCGCCGGCGACGGCCGCCGCGCACATCAGCAGCACGTCGGGGCCGAGCGGGCGGTGGGCGGAGAAGTCGGCGATGACCTCCTGAACCAGGAGCGGGAGGGAGAGGCCGGCGCCGGTGGCGGCGAGGGCGAACAGCAGGGCGCAGAACAGCCGGACCGGGTGGGAGGTGAGTTCGCGGCGCAGCCGGAGCCGTGCCGGGTCGGCGGTGCGCGGGGTGGTCCGGGGGGAACGGTCGACGGCCACGGCCAACCTCTCTGCTCGAACGGGACTCGGTTCGTGGGCGGCACCGGGTGCGCTGCTCGGCGGGGCGCAGGCGCGGGGCCGGGCGGGGCGCGGCCCGGACGTGGATCGGGCCGCAGCGGTGAGCTGCGGCCCGGAGACCGGCCGGGCCCCGTGGTGCGAGGGACCCGACCGGCGTTCCTGCCCTTCCGCGCCGCGAACGGTGCGGGATCAGATCACAGGCAGAGGAGGGTGCTGACCGTGCTGGTCCCACAGTTGAGGACGCTCAGGGAGCTGGTGCTGGCGAGGGTGTCGTCGATCGGGGCCGCCTCGGTCTCGGGCAGCTCCATGGTCTGGAGGTCGAGGATCGCCATGACGTTTCTCCTTCTCACTACAGTGACCCACCCGGCCGGACGGCCGGGAGTTCGGTGGGGGCGCGGGGTGCGCCCGGTGGTGGCGTGCGGCCGTTCCCGCCGCGGTGTCAGTCCTGCCCGCCGGCGCCGGTCCAGGGCAGGAACCGTGTCCCGGCCAGGGCCGTGCCCAGGGCGAGCAGGATGCCGGCGGAGCCGGTGGCCAGGTCGGCGGACAGCCGCAGCAACTGGTCGCCGGGGAAGGCGGGGTGGCCCCGGTAGGTGGTCTGGTGCAGGGTCAGCAGGGCACGGTGACGGTCGAGCAGCGTCCGGTCGTCGGGGTCCGCGGCCCGGTGCTGGGTGAGCGCGAGGTAGCCGATCAGTCCGGCCCGACCGTTGAACAGGCCGGGCTGGATGATGAATTCGGGTGCCGCGGCGCCGCGGATCGCCGCCTGGTGCCGTCCGGCGGGACTGTCCGGCCGGTGGGCGAGCAGGGCGTCGACGGCGAGCCCGATGCCGGTGCTGCCGGTCTCGACGTACGGCAGGACCCGGCGCCCGTCGACGACCTGGACGGTGCCGTCGGCGACGGCGGCGCAGCGGTCGAGGTCGAGCTCGAGGAGTGCCTCGGCCTGGTCCAGCAGGGCCCGGTCCCCGGTGTGCTCGGCCAGCCGGACGAGGGCCAGGGCGGCGCCGGAGGCACCGGCGAGCAGTCCGGCGCGCCGCCCGGGATCCGCCCGTCCGGCCTTCTCCAGGGTGGCGGCCGCGGAGCGGGCGAGGGCGAGGGCGTCGTCCAGGTGCCGTTCGTCGCCGGTGACGGTCGCGAAGTGCAGCAGGGTCAGGGCGATGCCGGGCGCGCCCGTCGCCAGCCCGGTGCCCGGGTCCCCGTCGGCCCGTTCGTCGGCCGCTCCGCGGCTCTGCCGGGTGCCCGGCGGGGCCGCGCGTTCGAGCAGGCCGAGGGCCGTCTCGCGTTCGCCGAGCAGGTCGAGGACGTACGCGACGCCGTGGCCGCCGTGGTACAGGCCGGGCGTGGTGCCGCGGGTGCGGGCGGCGTCGGTGAGCCAGCGGACGTGGCCGGGGTCGACGGCGGCTCCGGTGACGTGCAGGGCGTACAGGACGCCCGCGGCGCCGTGGGCGATCCCGAGCCCGCCGTGGGTGAACTGGGCGACGTCACCGGGGAACAGCCGGTCGGCGCGGTCGGGGGTGGCCGTGGCGGTGATCCCGTCGGCCAGGGCGTCCCTGATCCGGGGCCAGTCCGGTTCCGCCGCGGCCAGCAGGGCGTGCGCCTCGGCCCGCCCCCGGCCCAGCGCGGGCCGTTCGGCGCGCCCGTCGTGCGGGGCGGCGCCGAGGTAGCGGCGGATCGGGTCCGTGAACCCGGCCGGGACCGGGAAGCGGGCCTCGATCGCGTCGGCGAGTTCCCCGGCCTTGCCGGGGTCGAGCGCGGGGAGCTGTGCCAGCGGGTAGAACAGCCAGAGCCGGACCGCCGCGAGCGCGTAGCGGTCGATCTCCGCTCCGGTGTAGCCCCTCGGTGCGGTGAAGCCGGCGGCCCCGAGCGCCGGGCGGACGAACTCCTCCACGGTGCTGGCCAGTTCGAAGTCGATGAAGCAGAGCTCGCCGTCCGGGCGCAGGATCAGGTTGCGGGGGTGGAGGTCGCCGAAGACCACTCCGCGGGCGTGGAGGCCGGCCAGGGTCCGCTCCAGCCGGTCGACGATCCCGAGGGCGTCGCGGGTGTAGGCGGCGACGGCTTCCGGGCCGGCGTCCGGGTGGACGAGCGGGTACTCGGCGGTCAGCCACTCGCTGAGCGATCGGCCCTCGACGTACTCCTGGACCAGGAACTCGTGCTCCCAGACCGTCAGCAGCCCGTACTGCTCGGGCACTCCGGGCAGGCCGGCGAGCCGGGTCAGGATCCGGTGCTCGTTGCGCAGCCGGGTGACGGCGTCCACCCCGCGCTGGTCGAGGCCGGCGAACGGCCGGGCCTCCTTGAGCACCACCTGCGGGCCGTCCCCCTCGGCGGCGCGGCCCAGGTAGACGCCGCCGGCGTTGGAGAAGTGCAGCACCCGCTCGACGATGTAGGGCAGTTGGTCGTCGTGCTGGGCGGCGCGGGCCGCGACGGCGGCGGCCACGAAGGACGGCACCGGCGCCCAGTCGGGGACGGCGAACCCGGGCCCGCGCACGTCGGGCACCTGTCGGCCGTCGGGGCGGGTGAGCGCGAGCACCCGTTCCCCCGCCTCGTTGCGGCAGTACTGCTCGGCGAAGCCGCCGTACCGCAGGTAGAGCGGCCCTTCGCCCCAGCGCAGGTCGCTGAGGACGTAGGGGCCGCGCCGACCCGCCAGGAGGGCGCCGAGGCCGTCGAGACACCGCTCCAGCGCGTGGTCGTCGACCGGGTAGATCGTGCAGAACTTGCCGCTGGCACCACGCGCCGCGTACTTGGAGTTCTGGACCTGGAGGATCGGCAGTCCGCGCAGGAACTTGAAGGCGATCCGCTCGCGCAGGCAGTACGCGAAGACCGTCTCCAGCACCTCTTCGGCGTCCTCGGCGCACGAGGACACGTGGACCTTCCAGCCCTGGTCCGGCAGCCGCACCCCGGTGGGCCTGACGACGGCCCAGATCTCCAGGTCGCCGCGCTCCCAACCGGCCGGCAGCGGGCGGGTGACGGCGTCGAACTCCTCGGCGGCCCCCCAGCGGCGGGGCGAGTCGTAGAAGAGCGGGTCCGCGTAGGCGTACGCCTCGTAGCGGTTGTCCAACGAAACCTCCTCGGCGCGGGGGTGCGGACGGGCCGTGACGCCGGGTCGGCGGTGAGGGAAATCCCTTCGCCGTCGATGCGACAACCAGAAGTATTTATTCCCGATGATTCCGTGGGCAACGGAGTGCGGATTCCGTTCCGGCGCAATAAACGCACCGGGCGCGTGCTTCGTCCCCCGGACGATCCGTAGCGCCGACATGTGCGCCCCTGCTGGTGCGCCGCCTTCTCCGTCGCCGACCACGGGCTCGGCCGGCCGTCGGTCCGGCCCCCGAACACCGTCCTGAGCTGCCGGTTGGAGGACGTCCGCGGCCCCGGCCGCCCGGTCGCCGGAGCCCGGTCGCCGGGGAGCCACCGGCGCGCGAAGGTGCCATCACCTGCGAACGAGAGAATGCACGAGATTCGCTTTCTTGTTCACACAAATGCCTTCCACCGGCCGGTCCGGCGAATCCGCACCGGGCCGAACCGGATCCGACACTGCACGTGGAGGCGTGAACCCGGTGTCTCCGCAACCGGTGAACGCCCCTGTGGACTCCTCGACGACGGGCGCCCGCGAAGAGCACGCGGCGACGTCACCGTGAACACCGGCGACACGGACGGCCTACAACGGTTCCGCCGCCCGGTCTCCGGGCCGTCCGCCCTGACCGGGCCTCGTTCACCCCCCGGCGGGGACGGCGTCCGGGCCGGGACCGGTGACCGTGACGCCGGGCCCGTAGCGGGCGGCGAGCCGGTCCCGGGCGGCGTCCGGGTCCTCGACGGTGACCCTGACGGTGCCGAGCGCGGGATCGGGGCCGACCTCCGTGACGCTGACGCCCTCCTCCTGCAGCCCGGGCACGTCGGCGGCCACCCGGCGGGCGAGGTCGTCGAGTTCGACCGCGGTGCGGGGGGAGTCCGCGAAGCGCAGGCGCTCGCCCGGGAACTCCCGGGCGAGCGCCTGCTCCAGGGCGGCGGCACCCCGCGCGACCCGGTGCACGGTCGTGCCGTCGCGGTCCACGGTCAGGCCGCTGAACACCTCGGGGAACTGTCGACGCGCGAACTCCGCGACGGCCGCGCTCCTGTCCCCGGCAGTCGGCGTGCCCGCCCCGGGCGGGGACGCGCTCGCCGGGAGGGAGGGCTTGGTCGCCGCACCCTCCGGACTGCCGGCCGTCCCGCAGGCGGCCAGAGCCAAGGAAGCGGCCAACAACCTTGCGTGGTAAGCGAGTTGACGATTCCAAAGAGGAGTCATGACTTCACCGTAACCGTTCGGTCAGAGCGTGGCCACGGAGACTCCGAGACCGGAGGTGACCGCGTCGATGTTGATGTGGAAGGAACGCGTGGAACAGATGCGCCCGTCAGAGGTGCGGCCCACGCAGGCGCCCTGGTAGGAGCCGGTGGACACCATGGAGATCAGACCGCGGGCACTGACCGTCTGCAGGTCGCTGTTCACCCCGGCGACCGGTCCACCACTGTCCCCCTGCCCGACGCTCGCGACGCCCTCCTCGTTGACGGCCCAGAAGCCGGGGCCGTGCGTCACGCCGTCCGCCACCGCGTACTGGTTCACCGCGGTGACCTTGAGCACGGAGGCGCCGGACCACGAACCGGAGGCGAAGACGTACGACCCCACCCCGGGGTTGGCCGCGCCGGTCACGGCCGCACCGCTGGAGGAGTTGGTGTCGCCGACGTAGACGACGGGCGCGTAGGAGCTCCCGGTGATCACCACGGAGTCGAGGGTCGTGTTGCCGCCGTCGCTGGTGCCGACCAGTGCGTCGCCGTAAGGAGTGCGCCACTCCTCGTTGGTGCCGCAGTGCTGGGCGGTGAGGAGGCCCGAGGTGCCGTTGGGCTTCGTCACGGAGAACGCGGTGGTGCAGTAGGTGTAGTGGCGGAGGATCGGGTCGGTCAGGCGGTCGATGGCGTTGCCGCCCCAGAACGGCGACGTGTCGTCCCAGCGGCCGTAGGCGGGGACGGCCTCCGGCTCGACGACGTACCGGACCGGGATGCCGCTCCGGCCTGCCGCGAGCTGCGCCGCCAGCGTGCTGACCGGCGATGCGGCCGACACCTCGATGGCCGAGAAATCGGCCGACGGCCCGATCCGGGAGGCCGCTGCGCCCGACGCCGCGACGGAGTCGGCCAGCTCGCGGGCCGCCCGGTCCAGTTCGGCGAGGGAGAACGCGGTCGGCCGTATCGTCACGGCGACCGGGGAGGCGTCGACCAGCTTCTGCACCTGGGCCGGAACGCGGCCCTTCCAGTGCACGGTGAGCCCGTCGGGAGTCACGGTCAGGCCGGTGAACCCGGTCGACGGCTGCGTGCGAGCCAGCACGGTGATCCGGTCGGCCAGTTCCTGGGCGGCGCTCTGGTCCCGGACCTTCTGGGGGGCGATCGCCCCGAGCGCCGGGCCGGCGGCGGGGCGGACGGGTTTGTCGCGGGGGCGGTCCTTTACCGGCTCTTTGTCAATTCATGAGCCTGGCACGGGATTTGATTGAACGGGGTCGAACTTCCGAAGCTTCTCGGCATGTGAGAAACGCGGCCGGCGGTATCGCCCGATCCGTCCGAGAGGTTCGGTTCGCACGCGTGCCGTCGGCTCGGGAGGCCGCGGCACGGTGCGAAGCACCACGCTGTCCGCGCGGGCCAACTGCTCATCGGTGTCCGCCTGTTGGACGCCCCCGGCGTGGTGGCCTGCGGATTCCGGCCGGGGTCGATATCGGCAGGACCGGCCGTGCACGCATCGATACCATGCGCGCATCCGAGCCGCTCGTCCGAAGCACGAGCGGCTGCTGCGTCATCCGAGGGGGGAAACATGAGCAGACGCCTGCTCAAGTCGTCGGTCTTCCTGACAGCGTCCGCACTCTTCGCCGGGCTCGCCCAGGGGCCGGCCTTCGCGGCCACTCCGTCCGTCTGGGTCCAGAGCGCCTCCGACCACGTCTTCTCGTCCTCCGTGCGGCCGTCGGCGCCGGTCACCGGCATCGCGTTGTACGCGGCCCGCAACGAGGTCCAGGCCGCGCAGATCGCGGTCCGCTCGACCTCGAACGCGACCGGGGTCTCGGTGGTGGCCGGTGACCTCACCGGTCCCGGCGGAGCGAGCATTCCGGCCGCCGACATCACGGTGTCGTCGGAGTACAACCACCCCAACGTCAACAAGCCGGGCGCGCAGACCCAGAACCCGCCCGACGGAAGCAGCAACTACTACGACGCCCTGGTCGAGAACACCCCGAGCGCGCTGGCCGCCAACTACACGCAGCCGTACTACTACAGCGTCGCCGTCCCGACCGGGCAGGCGCCCGGCGTCTACTCCGGTACGGCCACCGTGCAGAGTTCGCTCGGCAACGTGTCCGTCCCGGTGAGCGTCACCGTGTACGACGTCACGGTGCCGCCGACGAACCGGTCGACCTTCCGGATGAACAACTGGTTCACCTCGGCGGGTTGGGACTACGCGGGCACCGAGCAGGCCATCCCGCTCCAGTACGGCGTCAAGATGTACGACGCCAACTGGTGGAAGGTCATCGGCAACATCGCGGCCGACCACGCCAAGCACCGCAACAACGTGATCTGGGCGGACTTCCAGGCGCTGCTGATCCCGAACTCCAGCCAGGACGCGAACGGCAACTACACCTTCGGCTGGGACACGTACGACCGTTTCATCCAGACCTTCATCGACGCGGGCGCGCTCCAGTACATCTACCAGACGCCCCTGATCGGCGGGACCTACGGCTCGCCCCAACTGCACGAGCTGCAGAACGTCAACGGCGTGCTCGGCCACGTCCGGGCCCCGGCCAACACCGCCGCCGCCACGGCCTACCTCGACACGGTGTTCGCCGCCCTCAAGGCCCACCTGGACAGCAAGTGCCTCGACACCACCCCCACCTGCGCGCCGGGCCGGCGCTGGAGCGACGTCCTCTACATGAGCGCCGTCGACGAGCCGACCAACGCGGACACCGCGCAGATGGCCGCGGCCAACTGGCTCTACGACCGGTACCACGCCCACTTCCCGGGCGGGATGACCAACGAGGCCCAGTACAACATCGCGCCGAGCGACCACCAGCGGCTCTCCACGCTGACGCCGGTCGGCAACGACACCGACTTCGACGCCCACTACGCCTACTACCAGAGCCAGCGCCTGGCCGGCAAGGACCTGTGGCTGTACGACGCCGACCACCCGATCGACGACCACCTGAACCGCTTCATCAGCTACCCGCTGGCGGAGTCGCGGCTCATCCCGCTGATGGAGTCGAGCGTCGGCGCGGTCGGCTACCTGCACTGGGGCTGGAACTACTGGGTGGACCCGCTCGACTGGAACGACTACAGCAAGGGCTTCGTCACCCTCGACACCTTCAACTACTCCAACCAGGTCACCGCGAGCGCCAGTAGCGGCAACTACATGCTGGTGCGTCCCGACAAGGCGACCTACGGCATCTACGACAGCGTGCGCAGCGAGGCCCAGCTCTACGGCCTGCAGGACTACGAGCTGCTGCACCAGCTCTCCGCGGTCAAGCCGGTGACCGCCCGGGCCCTGCTCAACACGCTGGTCACCAACACCACGACCTACGACACCTCGGGCGCCGACATCGACCAGCGCCACAAGCAGATCCTCGACGCCCTGGTCGCGCCGGGCGGCGACGCGAGCTTCCCGTTCGCGGACGACTTCAGCTCGGGCAACGACGCCAACTGGCGCCACCTCAACGGCTCCTGGTCCGTCACCGCCGACCCCGCGTACGTCCAGAGCAGCACCGGCACCGCTTCCTGGGACGTGGTGTCAGCCGTCGCCGGCCGTGCCTACCGGGACGTGGCGGCCGCGGTCGACCTGCAGATCACCGGGGTCAACACCGCGGACGGCGGCAACAGCAACTGGGCCGGTCTGACCGTGCACAGCCTGAACCCGACCGACACGGACTCGGGATACCTGGTCGCCGTGCGCAACAACGGCGGTCTGTTCGTCTACCGCAGCGGCACCCAGCTCGCCTCGACCACCGTCCCCGGCTACACGGCCGGCCAGCCGGTGCACCTGCGCGTGGTCACGCGCGGCAGCACCATCCAGGTGTACGCCAACGGAACCGCCCCGCTGCTCACCGTCACGGACGGCAGCTTCCCGGTCGGCAGCATCGGCCTGGCCACCGGTGGGGCGAGCGCCAAGTTCTCGAACGTGCGGATCAACCCGATGGTGAATCCGGTGGAGGCCGCCGCGGTCACCGTCTCCAGTTCGTACGAGGCCGACGGCTGGAGCGCGGGCGCGGCCGTGGACGGCGCCAAGGGGTCGGGCCCGGCCTCCATGGGCTGGTCCAGCGCGCTCGGCACCACCCCCGCCCGCACCGAGTGGATCACCGCCGACCTTGGCACCGCCAAGCCGCTCAGCCGGATCGACCTGTTCCCGCGCAGCGACGGCGCCAACACCGGGATGGGCTTCCCCGTGGACTTCACCGTCCAGGTCTCCGCGGACAACACCAACTGGACCACCGTGGCCTCGGTGACGGGCAGTCCCCGGCCGGGCGCCGGAGCCCAGTCCTTCCCGTTCGCCACGACCGACGTCCGCTTCGTCAAGGTGACCGGCACCAAGCTGAGCACCGACCAACTCGGCCACTACTACATGCAGTTCGCCGAGATCCAGGCCGCGGGGGGCGACCTCGCGCTCGGCCGTCCGGTCAGCGCCTCCAGCTCCGTCGACGACTACGGCGCGGGCTGGGTCCGCCCGGCCCTGACGGACGGCTCGGTCGCCTCGAACCTCGGGTACTCGATGGGGTGGAGCAGCCGGGCGAGCACCGCGACCGGAGCGGAGTGGGCGACGGTCGACCTCGGCGGTGCCACTCCGGTCAGCAGGGTCGACCTCACGGCCCGGACCGACGGCGCCAACACCGGACTGGGCTTCCCGGTCGACTTCACCGTCCAGGTGTCACCGGACAACGTGAACTGGACCACGGTGGTCACCCGGACCGGGTACCCGCGGCCCACCACGGCCGTCCAGAGCTTCACGTTCCCCGCGGTCACGGCCCGGTACGTGAAGGTCAGCGGGACGAAGCTCAGCGCCGACCAGTTCGGCACGTCCTACCTGCAGCTCGGTGAGATGTCCGTGAGCAGCTGAGACCAGCCTTCCGGCCGGCCCGCGGGCCGGCCGGAAGCGCTCCCGGTCGCCCACCAGGTCGCGCAGGGAGCGGACCGGTGCGGTGGTCCGCCCGTGCGGGGCCGGGGTCCGTGCCGGTCCGGTTTCGAGCCGTGCCGCGTCCCGGGCATCGACGCCGGGGCGCCTCCACGAGGGTCCGAACCGGGCCCTAGGCTCGGACCCGGAGCCCGAACGTCGGGCCCGACGGCCTCATGGAGGGGTACGGATGAGCGGGGACGGCGGCAGTCCGGGTCAGCAGCAGCACGGCGGACAGCCGTACGGGCCGGGGGCCCAGGGGCCGACCGGCGGGCCGGGCCACTGGCCGGGGTACGGGCCGGCCTACGGGCAGCCGGGGTGGAACACCGGCGGCGGCTGGGGCCAGGGCCCGTGGGGCCTCCCCCCGGTCGCGCCGCAGCCCGGCGTGCTGCCGCTGCGCCCGCTCGGGTTCGGCGAGATGTTCAGCGCCGTGGTCGACACCGTGCGCCGCTACGCCGCCGCGCTCTACCTGCCGCTGGCGGTGTTCGCCGCGATCCTCGCGGTGCCGCTGCTGGTGGCCTGCGCCATGCTGGCCGGGCCCCTGGCGGACGCGCTCGAAGCGTTCCCCACGGACCCCGCGGACGCCACCTCCGAACAGCTGTGGGACGTGGTCCGCCCGGTCCTGGTCCTCGGCGGCCTGTACCTGCTGGCGCTCGTGGTGCAGTACGTGGTCGCCGGTCCGCTGGCCACGGTGGTGCTGCGGGCCGCCACCCTCGGGCGCAAGCTGACGCCCGGCCAGGCCTGGCGGGAGACCCGTCCCCGGCTCCGGACCACCGCCGCCGTGACGGCGCTGCTGTTCGGCGGGGTGCTGCTGGGGTACCTGCTGGTCGTGGCCGCCGGGCTCCTGATCGGCCTGGTGGACGGGGACCTGGGGGCGCTGGCCCTGCTCCTGCTGTTCGGGGCGCTCATGGTCGGCGCCCTGTACGCGATCGTCCGGCTGACCCTGCAGGTGCCGGTGGTGGTGCTGGAGGAGAGCGGCCCGAAGACCGCGATCCGCCGGGCCTGGCAGCTCAACAAGGGCAACTGGTGGCGCTCCCTGGGCCTCGTCACGGTGACCTCGATCGCCGGCGCGTTCGCGGCCGGCCTCGTCAGCCTCCCGCTCCGGATCGTCGTGACGCTGGCCCTGCCGTTCGACACCACCACCACCACCGACTACGCGGGGAGCGCCCTGGGCGGGCAGGTCACCCACGGCACGATGACCCTGGTGCTGATGCTCAGCACGGGCATCGCGCTGCTCACCGCGGTGGCGACCGGCCCGCTGGTCCCGCTGGCCAACGGCGTGCTCTACATCGACCGCCGGATCCGCAGGGAGCGCCTGGACATCGCGCTGGCCGAGGCCGCGGGCATCCACCTCGCCGAGTCCTACGGCTACCCGCAGCAGGCCCCCGTCCCCGCCCAGGCCGCGCCCGCGCAGCCCGCGCCGACCGCCCCGTCGGTGCCTTCGCAGCCCGCGCCGCCCGCCCCCGCGCAGCCCGCGCCGACCGCCGAGCGGCCCGCGGACGGGGGGCCCGCGGACGGGCGCCCCGCGGACGAGCGGTCGGAGGACAGCTGACCGCGGCTGGTTGCGGTTCAGTCACGGGCTGCCCGATTGGCCGCCATTACGGCAAATGGGCCCCGGAACCCTGTTGTTGACGGGAGCACAGGTCTCACATAATTCGTGCACCGCGTGTAGACGACCACGTTCGAGCCGACCGGGGGGACGGCTCGTACTGCGGCGCGGGCAGCCATGTGAACCCTGGGGGGAGACCCTTGTCCGTTCCCGAACCGTCCCCTGAACCGGCGGCCGGTCCCGAACCCGTGCCCGCGCTCGAACCGGCGGCCGCGGCCGCACCCGAGCCCGACCCCGCCCTCGCGACCGTGCCCGCAGCTGCGGCCGAACCCGCGAGCGGGGCCGGGCCCGTGTCCGCGCCGGACGCCCCGCGGCGGCTGCCCCGGGCGGTCGGGGTGGCGCTGTCGGTGGCCGGGTTGCTCGCGGTGACCGCGGCCAGCGCGGCCGTCACCGTCGCGGTGGGCAGGCCGGACCACCCCGGGCAGGCCGTCGCCGCGGCCTCGCCGGGCGCGGTCGCGAGCACCGCCCCGTCCCCGTCGGCCTCCCCGAGCCCGACGCCCACGCCCACCCCGAGCCCGACGCCGTCGCCGACCGTGGCCCCGCGCCCGGCCAGCACCCTGCAGGGCAGCGTCTCGGGCGGCAAGCACAGCGGCGACCTGCGCTACTTCCTGCTGCCGGTGCCCGACGACGCGGACCCGTACGGCTCCCCGGACGGCGCGATGATGACCATGGACGACATCCAGGCCGGGTACGGCAAGGACGTCGACATCAAGGAGATCCTCGACTCCTGGGACTTCAAGGACGCGGCCACCCGCACCTACCGCACCCGGGACGGGAAGACCGAGGTGCGGGTCGAGCTCAAGCGCTTCAAGCGCACCGACCGGGCCCAGGGCTTCGCCGACCACAGCAGCTACGACCGGGAGTCCTTCGACGTCGACGGGGTGCCGAACGCCAAGGGCTACGTCTTCAAGCCCGAACAGCAGGCGTACACCGGTGAGTTGATCGGCATCGGCGTGGTCGGCGACGTGGTCTACGAGGTCACCGTCGACGTGCAGGGAGACCCCGACAAGGCGCTGCTCGCCGATGCGATGAAGCGCACCCGCGACCGCCTCGCCAACGGCTGACGGCCGACCCGAACCCCCTTCCCAGGAGCCAGAGTTGAGCACCGAATCCGCGGACGCGGCGGAGCCCGGGACGGCCGCTGCCGCTGAGCCGTCCACCCCGCCGCCCGCCGCCCCGCCCGCCGCCCCGCCCGCCGCCCCGCCCGCCGCGGCCGCGCCGCAGCCCGCGAACCCGTTCGCCCGGCCGTCCCTGCCCGGGCCCTCCGCGCCGCCCGGGACCTCCACGCCGCCCGCTCCGCCCGCGGTCCCCGGGACCTCCGCGGTCCCCGAGACCTCCGCGGTCCCCGGGGCCTTCGGCGCGGTCGAGGTGATCGAGGCCGGTGCCGAACCCGTCCGGAAGAAGCCGCGGTTCGGGGCGGGCACGCTGTTCCTGACGGCGGTCCTGGCCGGTCCGGTGGTCGGGGCCGGGGTCGGGTACGCGATCCAGGCGTCCCGGCCGCCGACGCCGCTGCCGAAGATCGCCGCGCCGAAGCTGTCCTACCCGGCCGAGCGGGTGGACCCGAAGGCGCTGGCCGCGGCCGGGCCGCAGCCGCTGGACATCGACGGCGACCTGCGCAAGCTGCTGATCGAGCGTCCGGCGGGCACCGAGGACCGCACCGACGGCGACGGTGACGGCTGGGTGTCCCCGGCCGACGTGGCGGAGAACTACGGCGACAGCGCACGCCAGTTCAGCTCGATGCTGTCGGAGGGCTTCCGCCGGGCCGCCTCGGTGGCCTGGAAGTCGGGCGACGACCTGTACCAGGTCGCGCTGGTGCAGTACGCGCCGGAGTCGACGCTGAAGGCGATCACCAACGCCGCCCCGAACTCGACCCGCGACTCGGAGGTCACGGCGATCCCGGGCAACTCCGAGAGCTACCTGGTGATCGGCAAGCAGCCCCTGCACTACGCGCGCAGCACCGACACCTACTACTACGGCGAGGCGCTGGCCCGGAAGGGCAACGTGGTGATGACCGTCGCGGTCTACGCCAAGAACCCGGTGGACCGGGCGCAACTCGAAGACATCGCCAAGCGCCAGTGGGAGAAGCTCGCGTGACCGACATCGAATCCGCCGGGACGGCCGTCCCGGCGAAGCCGCGGCGGCGGGCGCCGAGGGCGCTCGCGGCGGTGCTCGCGGCGGCGCTGGTCGGCGTCGGCGTCGGCGAGCTGATCATCAAGGTGCACTACGAGGACGGGCCGGACCGCCCGGCGGTCGCGGCGCCCGCCCCGGCGCCGTCGGCGAGCGGGACCGCCCCGTGGGGCGCCAAGTCGAACGGCAACCACTTCGGCAGCCTGCGCGACCTGCTGCTGCCGGTGCCCGACGGGTACCGGCTCGGGCCGGACTACAAGGGCCTCGGCAACGACGGCGAGTTCGCCGGGACCCTGGAGCAGGCCCAGGAGGAGGAGCTGTCCGCGGTCCCGGAGAAGTACCGGGGCCAGTACAAGGAGGCGCTCACCAGCCTGCACTTCACCGGCCTCGGGGTGCGCACCCTGGTGCCGACCGACGACCGGCTGATGGTGGTGCTGAAGCTGACCCAGTTCAACCAGCTGGCGGTGTCGGAGCGGGGCGCGCTGTTCGGCGCGCTGGTCGACGACACCGACCTGTTCCGGCGCGGGCCGGACGTGCCGGGCCACCCGGACGCGCGCTGCGCGCTGCCGCCGCTGGTCGCGGGCGACCAGCTCGACTACATGTCCTGCTACTCCGCCGAGGGCGACCTGCTGGTGGGGATGCGGGTCTCGGGGGTCGCGCCCCTCGACCAGAACAAGGTCGTGGACCTGTTCCGTCAGCAACTGGACCGACTGGCCCGACCGGGAGCCTCCGCATGAGCAGTGACACCACCCCCCAGAGCGGGCCGGACGCCGGGTCGGAGCCGGCCGTCGGACCGGTCGTCGAGGAGACCCCGCCGCCCCCGCCGGTCCCGCCGCAGAGCCCTGCACAGGACCCGTCGGACCCGTGGCAGGCCCCGTGGCAGGACCCCTCGCAGCAGCCGGGCGCCCCGGCGGGGCCGTCGCGGGCCGAGCGCCGCCGCCGTTGGCAGGTCGGCGGGGCGCTGCTGCTGGCGGTGGTGACCGGGGCGGCCGCGGCCGTGCTGGTGACCCTGCCGGAGCGCACCGACGTTCCGGGCCTGGCCACGCCGAACGACGGCCGGTACGCCTTCCCGGAGCTGACGCTGCCGCCGCTGCCGGTGGGCGCGTCGGCGCCGGCCGACTCCAAGCTGAAGACGCACGCGGCGGACCTGCGGGGGCTGCTGCTGCCGCTCCCGGCGGGAGCGGTCGCCACCGGCCCGTCGGTCGCCCCGTCCGCCTCGGCCGCCCCGTCCGCCCCGGCGTCCCCGTCCCCGTCCGCTCCGGCGTCCGCGTCCCCGTCCGGCCCGGCGTCCCCGATGCCGAGCCTGCCGTCGGTGGCGGGCCGCTGGATCCCGTGCGACCGGGACGCGATGCTGGCCACGGACGACACGTACACCCTGCGGCTGACCAAGGACGCCTGCCGGGGCGCGGCCGCGCAGGGCTGGACGACCCCCGACGGCACCCGCACCGAGCTGCGGCTGTTCCACTTCGGGTCGTCCGACGAGGCCGCCGACTACTTCGCGGGCGCCCGGATGATGAACGGGACGAAGGACATCGGCACGACCACCCTGGACAGCGACGGGAAGTACCCGGCCGCGGCGGGGCAGTTGGACGTGCGGTTGTCGGAGGAGAAGGCCGGCGGGGCACCGACCGGGAGCCTGTGCTGGCTGCAGAGCGGCGACGTGGTCGCGCTGATCCAGATGACCAACCCCGAGGGCGTCCCCGCGCAGGCGTTCCGGCAGGTGGTCGCCCTGCAGAGCAGCCTGCTGGCCTGAGCGCCGCGGCCCGGTCCGCCGCCGTCCCCTAGGGGGCGGACCGGGGAGGTCATCCCGTGGAGGGAGGCAACCCGGGCTCCGCAGCGCATTCCGCACGGTGGGGCCGGACGGCTACGTTGAGCCCGTGTCCACAGTCATCAAGACGGACGGCCTCACCAAGAGGTTCCCCGGGGTCACCGCGCTGGACCGGCTCACCGTGGAGGTGGAGCCCGGTGTGGTCGGCCTGGTCGGGGCGAACGGTGCGGGAAAGTCCACTCTCATCAAGATCCTCCTCGGGTTGTCCCCGGCCACCGAGGGCACCGGCCAGGTGCTCGGCCTGGACATCGCCACCCAGGGCCCGGCGATCCGCGAACGGGTCGGCTACATGCCGGAGCACGACTGCCTGCCGCCGGACGTGTCCGCCACCGAGTTCGTGGTGCACATGGCCCGGATGTCCGGCCTGCCCGCCTCCGCGGCCCGCGAGCGCACCGCCGACACGCTCCGCCACGTCGGCCTGTACGAGGAGCGCTACCGCCCGATGGGCGGCTACTCGACCGGCATGAAGCAGCGGGTGAAGCTGGCCCAGGCGCTGGTCCACGACCCGCAGTTGGTGCTGCTGGACGAGCCGACCAACGGCCTCGACCCGGTCGGCCGGGACGAGATGCTCGGGCTGATCCGCCGCATCCACGCCGACTTCGGCATCTCGGTGCTGGTCACCACCCACCTGCTGGGCGAGCTGGAGCGGACCTGCGACCACCTGGTGGTCATCGACGGCGGCAAGCTGCTGCGCTCCTCCTCCACCGCCTCGTTCACCGGCACCACCCAGCTGCTGGCCGTCGAGGTCACCGATCACCCGGTGGACCGCGCCTTCGACGCCGACGCGGTGCTGACCGAGCGGCTGACCGCGGCGGGCCTGTCCGTCCGCGGCGACGGCAGCCGGATCCTGCTGGTGGAGCTGACCGGTGACGACACGTACGACACCGTCCGCGACGCCGTGGACGACCTCGGCCTGGGCCTGGTCCGGCTGGAGCAGCGCCGCCACCGGGTCGCCGAGATCTTCAGCACCCGGTCCGACGAGGACGCGGACGAGTACGGGCACGAGCACGGGCACGCGGGCGCGGACGCGCACCGGGCCGCGGCCGCAGGAGGCGAGCAGGCATGACCACCCGCTCCGACGCCCACGGCGGCGTCATCCACGACATCGGCTACCGCCCGTACACCGGGCCGCGGTTGGGCCGCCGGTACGCCACCCGCTCGCTGTACGTGCAGAGCCTGCGGGCCGCGTTCGGCCTGGGCCGCTCCGGCCGGTCCAAGGTGCTGCCGTTCCTGCTGCTGGGCGGCATGGCGGCGCCCGCGCTGGTGATGCTGGCGATCGCGCTGTTCGCGCACCTGGACAGGATGCCGAAGGACTACGTCGACTACCTGGCCTCGTTCTCGGTGCTGCCGCAGATCTTCCTGGCCGCGCAGGCCCCGGTGCTGATGTCCCGTGACCTGCGGCACCACGTCGTCCCGCTGTACTTCTCCCGCCCGGCCACCCGCGGCGACTACGTGGCGGCGAAGTTCGCGGCGATGTTCAGCGCGCTGATGATCGTGCTGGCGCTGCCGCTGCTGCTGCTGTTCACCGGCGCGATGCTGGCGAAGTTCCCGGTCGGCGACAACCTGCTGCACCTGCTGTACGGCCTGGTCGCGGCGGTGCTGTACGCGCTGGTGTACACCGCGCTCGGCCTGCTGATCGCCGCCGCCACCCCGCGCCGCGGCTTCGGCGTGGCCGCGATCATGGGCGTGCTGATGATCAGCTTCGCGCTGGCCAACCTCACCTACGCCCTGAACGGCGGCTTCAACCCGGCGCGGACCTCCTCCTCCTGGGCGTTCCTGATCTCGCCGTCCGCCTCGGTGGAGGCCCTGGTCAACCGGCTCTTCGACCTGAGCACCGACGACTTCTCCGCCCTGCACGCCCCCACCGGGGCCGGTGCGGCGGTCTTCCTGGCGGTGCTCCTCGCCCTCACGGCCGGCGGCTACGCGCTGACGCTGCGCCGCTACCGGAACGTCTGAGAGGCAGCCATGGCCGTCATCACCATCGACAAGGTCTCCCGCTGGTTCGGGAACGTGGTCGCCGTCAACGACGTCACGATGACCATCGGGCCGGGCATCACCGGCCTGCTCGGCCCCAACGGCGCCGGGAAGTCCACCCTCATCCACATGATGAGCGGGTTCCTCGCCCCCTCCGCCGGTGCCGTCACCCTCGACGGCGCCCGGATCTGGCGCAACCAGGAGGTGTACCGGGAGATCGGCCTCGTCCCCGAGAAGGAGTCGATGTACGACTACCTGACGGGCTGGGAGTTCGTCCTCGCCAACGCCGAACTGCACGGCTTGGCCGACCCGGGCGCCGCCGCCGAGCGGGCCCTGGCCCTGGTCGAGATGGGCTACGCCCAGGACCGGCACACCGGCACCTACTCCAAGGGCATGAAGCAGCGCGTCAAGATGGCCTCCGCGCTGGTCCACGACCCCTCGGTGCTGTTGCTGGACGAGCCGTTCAACGGCATGGACCCGCGCCAGCGCCTGCACCTGATGGAGCTGCTGCGCCGCTTCGGCGCCGACGGGCGCACCGTGCTGTTCTCCTCGCACATCCTGGAGGAGGTCGAGCAGCTCGCCCGCCACATCGAGGTGGTGGTGGCCGGGCGGCACGCCGCCTCCGGCGACTTCCGCGAGATCCGCCGCCTGATGACCGACCGCCCGCACCGCTACCTGGTGCGCTCCAGCGACGACCGGCAGCTCGCCTCGGCGCTGATCGCGGACGGCTCCACCGCGGGCATCGAGTTCGACGCCTCCGAGAAGGCCCTGCGCATCCAGGCGGTCGACTTCCAGGGCTTCACCACCCTGCTGCCCAGGGTCGCCCGGGCGGCCGGCATCCGCCTGTACACCGTCTCCCCGGCCGACGAGTCGCTGGAAAGCGTCTTCTCGTACCTGGTCTCGTCCTGAAGGGCCCCCGATGAACACCACCGTCGCCAGGCTCACCGCGCGCGGCCTGTTCGGCCGCCGCCGGGTCCTGATCCTGCTGGCCGTCCCGGTCCTGCTGCTGGTCGTCTCCGTGCTCGCCCGCAGCAGCGGCCTGGACGAGCTGGACCTCGCGCACCGCGTCCTGGGCACCCTCGCCCTCGGCACGCTCGTCCCGATCACCGGCCTGATCGTCGGCACCGGCGTGATCGCCACCGAGATCGAGGACGGCTCGATCGTCTACCTGCTCGCCAAGCCGCTGCCCCGCTGGAAGATCGTCACCACCAAGCTGGTCGTGGCGGTCGGCAGCACCTGGCTGCTCTCCGCCGTCCCGCTCTACGTCGCCGGACTGCTCCTGTACGGCACCGGCGACCGGGTCGTGCTGGGCTACACCGTGGGCGCGCTCGCCTCCGGCGCCGCGTACAGCGCGCTGTTCCTGCTGCTGGGCGTGCTGACCCGGCACGCGGTGATCGCGGGCCTCGCCTACGCGCTGATCTGGGAGAGCCTGATCGGCAGCTACGTCGAGGGCGCCCAGACCCTCTCCGTCCAGCAGTGGGGCCTGTCGCTGGCCGAGGCGATCGCCGCCGACGGCACCGTCATCGCCCCGGTCGGCCTGGGCACCGCGCTGTGGCTGCTGGTGATCGTCGGGGTCGGCGCCACCGCGTACGCCTCGGTCAAGCTCTCCGGGCTGACGCTCAGCGGCGAGGAGTAGGCCCGGCCGGACGCGCAACGGGCGGGGACGGTCGTGCCGACCGTCCCCGCCCGTTCCCGTGCCTCACACCGTCCGGTTGCGGCCCGCGCCCCAGCCCGCCACCGCCGCGACCGCGGCCAGCACCAGCAGCACCAGCAGCGTCGCGTCCCAGCCGCCGGTGAGCTGGTGCAGCGCGCCCGCGCCGACCGGGCCGGCCGCCGCGACCAGGTAGCCCACCGCCTGGCTCATCCCGCCCAGCCGGGCCGCGCCCAGCACGCTGTCGGTGCGCAGCACGATGAACGCCAGGCCCAGGCCCAGCGAGCCGCCCTGCGCCAGGCCCAGCAGCGTCGCCGAGAACCACGCCCCGGAGACCGGCGCCAGCAGCAGCCACAGCACGCCCGCCCCGTTCAGCCCGGCCATCGCCAGCGCCAGGGCGCGCTGCCGGGTCATCCGGCCCGCCAGCAGCGGCACCAGGAACGCCCCGGCGACCTGCACCAGGTTGCTGAACGCGAAGACCAGGCCCGCCTCGCCGCGCGGCATCCCGTGGTCGGACAGGATCGTCGGCATCCACGCCACCAGGGTGTACACCAGCAGCGAGGAGATCCCCATGAACACGCTGATCTGCCAGGCCAGCGGGGACTTCCACGGGCTGCCGGGGACCGCCTTCGCGGGCACCGCGCCGACCGCCTGCACCGGCACGGTGCGCTGCTGCCGGGCCCGCAGCACCTGCGGCAGCCAGGCCACCGCGGCGACCAGCGCCAGCACCGACCAGGCGCCCAGCGAGGCCCGCCAGCCGCCGCCCAGCGCGTGCTCCAGCGGCACCGACAGCGCGGCCGCCATGGTCGCGCCGACCAGCATGGTGGTCGAGTAGACGCCGGTCATCATGGCCGCCTTGTGCGGGAACTCCCGCTTCACCAGGCCCGGCATCGACACGTTCAGCACCGCGATCGCCACGCCGATCACCACGCAGCCCGCGTACAGCGCCGCCACCGAGGGCAGCACCCGCAGCAGCACGCCCGCGCCCAGCGCCAGCACCGCGCCCAGCACCACCCGCTCGGTGCCGAAGCGCCGGGTCAGCCGCGGGGTCAGCGGCGCGCCCACGCCCTGGAACAGCACCGGCACGGTGGTGATCAGGCCGCTGGCGGTCGCGGACAGGCCGAAGGTGCGCTGGATCTCCGCGACCATCGGCGAGACCGCGGCCAGGCAGGCCCGCATGTTCAGGGCCACCAGCACGATCCCGGCCAGCAGCAGGGCGGGGTGGGCGAAGCGGGCGGCGGTTCGGGTACCGACCTTCCGGTCGAGGGCGGGCTGAACGGCACGGGTGACCGACATGGCTGGACTGACTCTCTGTGCTCGGTGGTGCTACTGGCTACGGCGCGGACGGCGGGAGCGGGCCGCGGGTCACTTCCGCGCGGCGATCGCGGCGAGCAGGTGCTCCACCGCCGCCGTCGGCTCCGCCAGCAGCGCCCGGCAGGCCGCCTCGGCGCGCTCCGGGTCGCCGCTCTCGATCGCGTCGACCAGCGCCGCGTGGGTGGCGATCACCACCTCCGGCATGTCGTGGTCGCCGAACGCGGTGCGCATCGACTCCCGCACCGAGGCCCCGAAGTACCGGTACACCTCGGTCAGCGCGGGGTTGTGCGCCGCCTCCACCACGGCCGTGTGGAACTCCAGGTCGTGCTCGACGGTGGCCTCCCGGCCGGCCCGCTCCGGGTGCGCGGCCATCACCTCGGCCTCGCGCGCCAGCGCGGCCCGCATCCGGGTCAGGTCCTCCGGGGTGTGCCGCTCGGCGGCCAGCCGGGCGGCCTCGGTCTCCAGCGCGGCCCGCACCTCCAGCACGTCCCGCACCCCCGAGCGCTGCACCCCGCGCAGCACCGCCGCCGGGTCGCTGGTCGAGCGGACGAACGTCCCCTCGCCCTGCCGGGAGACCAGCATCCCCGCGTGCACCAGCACCCGGATCGCCTCGCGCACCGTGTTGCGCCCCACCTGCAGCCGCTCCGCGAGCTCGTGCTCGGTCGGGATCCGCGACCCCACCGCCCAGACCCCGGACGCCAGTTGCTCGCGCAGCTGCTCGATCGCGGCATCCACCAGCGACCGCCGCCCCGCCGCCTGCAACCCCTCCACGTCCGGACTCCTCTCCATGCTCACCGCCGACCTGCCCGGTCATCCTACAACTGCTTGCCCGGTCATCCTACAACTGATCCGGACCCCGGCGCCGCGTCCCGGACGCGCGTTCGCCGCCCGCCGCCGGGAGCGGCGAACGCCCGTCCCGCCGCCGGGCGTTGCGCGCCTCACACCCCGGTCCGGGAACCGGCGGTCCGCGCACGGGCGTTCCACTGCACGGAGCGTGCCCCGGGCAGTGACTCGGAAATGATCCCTTTGTATGCTCCGCTCTCCGGCTCCTTCCGCCCGTCGGCGACGACGCGTGCGGCGGCGAGCGGTGGCAGAGGCGCCCGAAGGCCGCCTCCGGTGAAGGGTGCAGGTATGACAGGCCGCAGGGCGGGGGCGCCGGGTGAGGACCCCGGGTGGTGGGAGGACCTCACCCCGCAGGGTGATCCGTACCGGCAGGACGCGCCCCAGCGCGACGACGCACCCGGGCCGCGGGTGCCGCGCAGCCGCACCGGCAGCCACGACGCCGCCCCCACCGGGGGCCGGGCCGAGGCGCGCCGCGCCGCGCAGGGGCGGAGCGGACGGCGGACCCAGGGCGCGGACGCGGGCGGACCGCCGGAGGGCGGCCGGGCCGGGGCCCGGCGGGCGGCGCAGGGGCGCCGCAAGCCCCGCCGGACCAAGCGGATCGTGGTCTGGAGCCTGGTCGGCACCAGTCTCGCGGTGGTCGGCACCGGCGGCTTCCTCTACTGGCGGCTGAACTCCAACCTCTCCTCCTGGGACAAGTCCGGCGTCAGCCAGAGCCGCCCCCCGGAGGCGGCGGCCGACGCCAACGGCAACAAGCCGATGAACATCCTGCTGATCGGCTCCGACTCGCGCGACGGCGCGAACAAGGACCTCGGCGGCGGCGAGGACGGCGGCGCCCGCTCCGACACCACGATCCTGCTGCACGTCTACGCCGACCACAAGCACGCCGTCGGCGTCTCGATCCCGCGCGACGCGCTGGTCACCATCCCCAGCTGCAAGCTGCCGAACAAGACGTGGACCAAGGAGCAGACCGGCACCCGGTTCAACGCCGCCTTCTCGGTCGGCAACACCGAGCAGGGCAACCCGGCCTGCACCCAGAACACCGTGGAGAAGCTCACCGACCTGCGGGTCGACCACACCATCGTGGTCAACTTCGAGGGCTTCTCCTCGATGACCAAGGCCGTCGACGGCGTCCAGGTCTGCCTGCCCAACGACATCTACGAGGGCGACCTCAACCCCAACCTGGGCCACAAGGGCAAGCTGATCTACCACAAGGGCGTCCAGAAGGTGGAGGGCCAGGGCGCGCTGGACTACGTCCGACTGCGGCACGGCATCGGCGACGGCTCCGACGTGGGCCGGATGAAGCGCCAGCAGGCCTTCCTCTCGGCGCTGATCAAGCAGGTCAAGTCGAACGGGATGAGCCCGACCAGCCTGTACCCGCTGGCCGACGCCGCCACCAGGTCGCTGACCGTGGACGAGGACCTGGACAGCGTCGAGAAGCTGACCGACCTGGCGATGACGCTCAAGGGCATCGACCTGCACGACATCAAGTTCGTCACCACCCCCTGGCACTACGAGGGCGCCAAGATCGGCCTCGACCACCCCGAGGTCGACCAGCTGTGGGCCGCGCTGAAGGCCGACCGGACCCTCGACAACCGGGACGCCAGCGCCGGCAGCGCCTCCCCGTCCCCGGCCGGGGCCGCGACGCCCACCGCGACGCCCACCGCGACGCCCGCCCCGCCGGCGGACGGCACCGGCGTCAAGGTCGCCGTCTACAACGGCACCACCACCGGCGGCCTCGGCAACAAGGCCGCCGCGACGCTCAAGGCCGCCAACTACACCGTCACCACGACCGGCAACGCGCCCAGCCAGAGCCACGCCACCACGGTGGTCCAGTACGCCTCGGCCGCGCTGAAGGAGCGTGCGCAGGCCGTGGCCGCGCTGTTCCCCGGCGCGACGGTCGAGGCCGGGGGGGCGTCCGGCATCTCGCTGGTGCTCGGCAAGGACTACGCGGCCGCGGCCGGGGGCGGGACGGCCTCGGCCGGTGCCACCAACCCGGGCCCGGTCCCCTCCCAGGTCGCCGAGGGGGCCCGCTCCGCGGACCAGGACGCCTGCTCCGACCTGTCCTTCGGCTGACGGCCCGTCGGAACCCCGCGCCCGGCTCCCCGCGTCCGGCTCCCCGCGCCCGGCGACGGCCGTGCGCGGGGCGCGGGCGCGGGGTTCAGCGCAGCCCGAACACCCGGTCCAGCACCACGGCGACGCCGTCCTCGTCGTTGCCGACCGTCACCTCGTCGGCCACCGCGCGCAGCTGCTCGTGCGCGTTGCCCATCGCCACGCCGTACCCGGCCCAGCGGAACATCGGGACGTCGTTGGGCATGTCGCCGAAGGCGATGGTCTCGGCGGCGGTGACGCCCAGGCGGCGGGCGGCCAGCGAGAGGCCGGTGGCCTTGGTCAGACCGAGCGGGAGGAGCTCGACGATGCTCTCGCCGGCCATCGTGACGTTGACCAGCTGCCCGGCCACCGCCTGTGCGGCTTCCGCGAGTTGGTCGTCCGTCAGGTCGGGGTGCTGGATGTACAGCTTGCTGACGGGGGCGGCGAGCAGTTCCTCGGGCGCGACCGGCCGGATCGGCAGGTCGGTGCCGATCCGCAGTCGGTAGCCGGGCCCGGCGACCACTTCGCCGTCCAGGCCGTCCCGGTTGGCGGCGACGGCCAGCGGGCCGGTCTCGGCCTCGATCTTGGCGAGGGCGAGGGCGGCCAGCTGCCGGTCCAGGGTGACGGAGGTGAGCAGCTTGTGCGCGCCCGCGTCGTAGACCTGGGCGCCCTGCCCGCAGACCGCTATCCCGGTGTACCCGATCTCGTCGAGGACCGGCCTGGTCCAGCCGGCCGAGCGGCCGGTGACGATGATGTGCTTCGCCCCGAGCGCGGTGACCGCGCCCAGGGCCTCGCGGGTGCGGGCGGAGACGTTCTCGGCGCTGGTGAGCAGCGTCCCGTCGAGGTCGGTGGCGACCAGCCGGTAGGGCAGGGGGGCGGTGCTCATGGCGCGGGGTGCTCCTGGACGAAGGTGGGGTTACCGGGCGGCGACGGGCTCCAGCACGGACCTCCCGCCGAGGAAGGGTCGCAGCGCCTCGGGCAGGACCACCGAGCCGTCGGCCCGCTGGTGGTTCTCCAGCAGCGCGACGATCACCCGGGGGACGGCGACCAGGGTGCCGTTGAGGGTGGCGAGCGGGCGGACGCCCTCGCCGTCGCGCATCCGGATGGAGAGCCGGCGGGCCTGGTACTCGGTGGTGTTGGAGGTGGAGGTGACCTCGCGGTACTTGCCCTGGGTCGGAACCCACGCCTCGATGTCGAACTTGCGGGCGGCGGAGGCGCCGAGGTCGCCGGAGGCGACGTCGATGACCCGGTAGGGCAGTTCCAGCGCGTTCAGGAAGTCCTTCTCCCACTGGAGCAGGCGGCGGTGCTCGGCCTCGGCGTCCTCGGGGGTGGTGAAGACGAACATCTCCACCTTCTCGAACTGGTGGACGCGGATGATGCCGCGGGTGTCCTTGCCGTAGGTGCCGGCCTCGCGGCGGAAGCAGGAGGAGAAGCCGGCGTACCGCAGCGGGAGCCGCTCGGCGTCCAGGATCTCGTCCATGTGGTAGGCGGCGAGCGGGACCTCGCTGGTGCCGACCAGGTAGCGGTCGTCGTCGGCGAGGTAGTAGACGTTCTCGGCGGCCTGGCCGAGGAAGCCGGTGCCGTCCATCGCGGCGGGGCGGACCAGCGCCGGGGTGATCATCGGGGTGAAGCCGACCGCGGTGGCCTGCGCCATCGCCATGTTGACCAGGGCGAGCTCCAGCAGCGCGCCGGGGCCGGTCAGGTAGTAGGAGCGGGCACCGGCGACCTTGGCGCCGCGCTCGGTGTCGATCGCGCCGAGCAGCTGGCCCAGTTCGACGTGGTCGCGGGGCTCGAAGCCCTCGGCGGCGAAGTCGCGCGGGGTGCCGATCTCCTCCAGCGTGACGAAGTCCTCCTCGCCGCCGACCGGGGCGGCCGGGTCGATCAGGTTGGCCAGCGCGCGCTGCAGCCGCTCGGCCTCCTCCTTCGCCTCGCCCTGGGCGGCGTCGGCGGCCTTCACCTCGGCGGCCAGCTCCTTGGTGCGGGCCAGCAGGGCGGCCTTCTCCTCGCCCTTGGCGGCGGCCACCTGCCTGCCCAGCTGCTTCTGCTCGGCGCGCAGCTCGTCGAAGCGGGTGCCGGACGCGCGGCGGCGTTCGTCGGCGGAGAGCAGGGCGTCGACCAGGTCGACGTCCTCACCACGGGAGCGCTGCGAGGCGCGCACTCGCTCGGGGTCTTCACGGAGCAGGCGGAGGTCGATCACGCGCTCCAGCCTACCGGTGGCCGGGGGCCGTTCCGGGACGCCGCCCGGGGTTGGGGATAACTGCGCTCCGCCTGTGGATAACCCCGGTGGAAAACCCTTCCGGGAGCGGGTTATCCACAGGACCGCACGTCATCCTGTGGACAGTGGGGGAGCAAAGGTCCGCAGACGTCCGAACCGCGAATTGCAGGTTTCAAACCTCGATTCGGCTTCCCGAGTGAGGGAATTCGCTCGCTCGCCCAGGTGATTTGTCACTGCGGGGGCGACTCTGGTCCGATAAGTCCACTCCGCGCCGCTAGTAGATGATCTGACCGGCTCTGGGGGTTTCCTTACCGCTTTGTCGACTCCGGCCGAGGCCTGTGGATAACTGCCCGTCAGCTGGGGACAACCGGGCCTGTGGACGCCGCCCGTCCGCCTGTGGATGAACCGCCCCGCCCGCCGCCCGGACCGGCCGGGCCGACCGCGCCCCAGGTGAACGGGGCTGCGCCGGGCGGGTGACCTCCGGGCGGGCCGGAGGTGAACGGGCGGCCCCGCCCGGAGAACGGCCCGGTTACAGCTCGCCGCGCCCGTCCAGGCAGCGCGAGAGCCAGTCCGCGGCGTTCGCGAAGTCCAGGTCCGAGGTGCCGTTGCGGAGCGGGAAGGCGGTGCCCTTGTCGGCCCGCGGGTAGGAGCCGAGGAAGCGCACCTGCGGGCAGATCCGCTTCAGGCCCATCAGCGCCTCGCTGACCCGCCGCTCGCTCAGGTGCCCCTCGCAGTCGATCAGGAAGCAGTAGTTGCCCATGCCCTCGCCGGTCGGCCGGGACTCGATCCGCATCAGGTTGATCCCGCGCACCGCGAACTCCTGCAGCAGCTCCAGCAGCGCGCCCGGGTGGTCGTCCGGCAGCCAGACCACCATCGAGGTCTTGTCCCAGCCGGTCGCCGAGGACACCCGCCCCGGACGGCCCGCCAGCACGAACCGGGTGGTCGGCGCGGCCGCGTCGTGGATCTCGTCCGACAGCACCTCCAGCCCGTACAGCTCGGCCGCGAACGCCCCCGCCACCGCCGCGTCGTAGCGGCCCTCCTGCACCAGCCGGGCCGCCTCCGCGTTGGACGCCGCCGACTCCCACTGCGCGTCGGGCAGGTTGGTGGCCAGCCAGTGCCGCACCTGCGGCTGCGCCACCGGGTGGCCGCTGACCGTCTTGACGTCGCCTGCGGTGGTGCCGGGCCGGACCATCACCGCGAACGAGATCGGCAGCAGCACCTCGCGGTAGATCATCAGCGGGCTGCCGTTGATCAGCTCGTCGCTGGTGGTGGTGACCGCGCCGTCCACCGAGTTCTCGATCGCCACCATCGCGCCCGCGGCCTCGCCGGCCCGCACCGCGTCCAGCGCCGCCGACACCGAGGCCACCGGCGTCAGCTCCCGGGTCGCCGCCTCCGGAAGGGTGCGCAGCGCCGCCTCGGTGAAGGTGCCCGCGGGCCCGAGGTAGGTGTAACGGGTCGCCGACATGACCGCCTCCGAACTCACTGCGCGTACGCGTGGGCATCCCCGGCCCACCCCGTCACCATAGCCACTTTCCCGGCCCCGCCCGGCCCCGTCCCGCTCTGCGGGCAGCGGACCGGACCGGGGGCTAGCCCTCCAGCAGCTGCTGTCCCACGTACCCGCCCGCGGGCGCGCCCGGCACCACCGCGAACAGCGCCGACGCCTCGTGCCGCAGGTACCGGGACAGGCCGTCGCCCCGGGACAGCCGCTGCTGCACGGGCACGAAGCCGCGCGCCGGGTCGGCCTGGTACGCGGCGAACAGCAGCCCGGCGTCGGGGGAGCCGTCGGCGAGCAGGCCGTCGTGGAAGGAGAAGCCGCGCCGCAGCATCGCCGCCCCGCCGTTGGAGACCGCCGCGGCGACCCGGACGTGCGCGTCCGGGGCGATCTTCAGGGTGCCGTCGGCGTGGGTGGCGGCCAGGTCGACCGGGGTGCGCTCGACCGCGTCGGGGCCGCCGGAGAGCGGGGCGCCGTCGCTCTTGCGGCGGCCGATGATCCGCTCCTGCTTGTCCAGCGGCAGGGTGTCCCAGCCCTCCAGCAGCATCCGGATCCGGCGCAGCACCGCGTAGCTGCCGCCGGCCATCCAGTCCGGGCCGGTGGCGAACACGGTGGCGGCGAAGTCCGGGTCCTGCGGGCGCGGGTTGTTGGTGCCGTCGACCTGGCCCATCAGGTTGCGGCCGGTCATCGGGTGCGGCGTCGCCCCGGGCGTGCGGGCGAAACCCGACATCAGCCAGCGCGGCGCGGCCAGCCCGGTGGCCAGCCGCACCAGCACCCGCAGCGCGTGCACCGCGACCAGGGCGTCGTCCGCGCCGACCTGCACCCACAGGTCGCCGTCGGAGCGGGCCGGGTCCAGCGCGTCGCCCGGGAAGGCGGGCAGCGCGGCCAGCGCCGCCGGACGGCGGTCGGCCAGGCCGACCTTGTCGAACAGGGACGCGCCGAAGCCGAAGGTGACGGTCAGCGAGTTCGGTCCGGCGTCCAGCGCGATCTGGTTCTCGCCCTCCGCGGCCGGCTCGCCCGCGGCCATCCGGGCGGCCGCCGCCGACCAGCCGCGCAGCAGCGCGGTCAGCCCGTCCCGCCCGGTGCTGGCCAGCAGGTCGAACGCGGCCCACTCCACCCGGGCCTGGGCGGGCTCGACGATCCCGGCCTGCCGCGGCCCGTGGAACGGCACCCGGGCCGCGCCCGGCGTCCCCCCGTCGGCGGGGGCGTGCGCGGACGCCCGCCCGCCCCACGCCCCGCCGACCGCCCCCACCGCGAGCCCGGCCCCGGCCCCGCCGAGCACCGCCCGCCGGGACGGCCCGACCGCACCGCCGCTCACTGCCCCACCTTCAGCTGCTGGGTGGCGGTGACCTGGTCGATGTCGGAGGACCGGACGGTCACCGACACCACCCACACCCCGTTCAGCGGCAGCTGCGCGGTGCCGGTCCACCGGCCGGTGCCCTGCGCCTGCAGGGCCACCGGCAGCGGGCCGAGATCGCGGTCGGGGAGGGTGAAGGCCAGCTCCAGCTCCGGCACCTCGGCGGGCTGCCCGGCCGAGTCGGTCAGCGTCAGGGTCACGGCGTTGGGCCCGGTGGCGACCGGGTTGACGGTGACGACCGCGGTGCCCTTGGCACCGGCGGTGCGGCCACCGGTGTCGTATGGGAGCTTCAGCTCCTCGGTCCGCCCCGGCACCGACGGGGCCCCGGCCGACGGGGTCGACGCGGCGGGGGCGCCCGCGACGGCCTGCGCGACGCGTCCGGGCGGCGAGTTGGTCAGCATGGTGGTCACCACCAGCACCAGCACCGCCACCGCGGTCTCCACCACCACGCTGCGCCGCAACCCGGCCCGGGCGGGGGAGCCGTCGGCGGCCCGCTCGCCCCGGGCCCGGTCACGCGCCGCCCGCTGCCGGGCCAGCTGGGCGGCCCGCTCCGGGTCGGCACCCGCGACGGCCGCGTCCGCGCCCGCCGCACCGGCCCCGCCCGCGGCGGTTCCCGCGCCCGCGGTGACCGCAGTGTTCGCGCCCGCACCGGCCCCGTCCGCGGCGCCGGCCGCCCGCGCGGCCCGCTCCGGGTCGGCACCCGCGACGGCCGCCGAACGGTCCTGGGCGTCCGCGCCCGCCGCACCGGCCACGCCCGCGGCGCCGGCCGCCCGCGCGGCGCGCTCCGCCCCGGTCGCGACGGTTTCCCCGTCCGCGACGGCCCCGCCGTCGACGTCCGCGGCAGTTCCCGCGCCCGCGGTGACCGCGGTGTTCGCGCCGCCCCCGGCACCGGCCGCCCCAGCAGCCCCGCCGATCCCGGCTGCCCCGGCCGTGACCGCCGCCGTCTCGTCGGCGGTGCGCAGCCTGGCCGTCCAGGCGCGGGAGATCCAGGCGACGCCGAGCATTGCCGCCACGCAGCCGACCTTGATCAGCAGCAGCCGCCCGTACTCGGTGTCGACCAGGGCGCTCCAGGAGCCGAGGCCGCGCCAGGACTGGTAGACGCCGGTCACCGCGAGCACCGCGACCAGCCAGAACGCCAGCCTGGAGAAGCGGTCGACGGCGGCGGCGGGCAGGCCGTGACGCAGACCGACGGCGAGGGCGGCGAGGCCGCCGAGCCAGCCGGCCATCGCGAGCAGGTGCAGGGCGGCCATCGGGAGCGCCAGCGGCACCTGGATGCCGACCGAGGAGTGGTCGGCGCCGACCCAGGTCGCGGCCAGCGCGAGGGCGAGGGCGAGTCCGGCCAGGCCGAGGCCGAGCCGGGCGTCGCGCTGCGGGCGCTCGGCGGCGGCCCGCTCCAGCCGGCGCAGCTCCGCCTCCTCCTCGTCCGCGGGCTCCTCGGTCTCCGCGGGCTCCTCGGTCCCCGCGGTCCCCGCGGCGGGGGCGGGCTTCGGCTGCGGCGTCCCCAACTGGCCGACCAGCAGCGAGAGGAAGACGCCCGCGGCGGCGAGCAGCAGCAGCCGGGCGGCGAGCGCGGTGCCGATCCGCTCGTCCAGGGTGGCGCGCACCAGCGAGAGGTCGAAGGACTGCCCGAGGCCGGTGCCGCGCTCGTACGGGCCGCGCAGCATCAGCACGGCGACGGTGGACAGCAGCAGCGCGACCCACCCGGTCATCAGCAGTCGCTGCACGCCGCGCACGGCCGCGCCGCCGGGCCAGACCGCGAGGACGAACGCGGCGGCCCCGGCCAGCAGCGCGAACGCGAGGTAGGCGACGGTGCGGGCGGTGCCGTAGGCGAGGGCGACCGCGTCGTCGGCCTCGGCGCCCTGGACGGCGGCGGCGTTCACCGAGGTGTCGGACGGGGCCCCGACGGAGAAGGTGAAGGCGCCGCCGACGGGGTGCGAGTCCTCCGAGACGGCCCGCCAGGCGACCGTGTAGGTGCCGTTGGCGAGGCCGGAGCGCAGCGCGACCCGGGCGGTGGCGGCCCGGCCGTCGACGTGCTCGGGCTTGCCGTCGTCGACCGCGTTGCCCTGCGGGTCGAGCACCCGGACCGAGTCCGTGGACAGCGACACGCCCTCGCTGAAGGTGAGCGTGACGGCGGTGGGCGCGGTCGCCACCACCGAGCCCCGCTCCGGGTCGGTGCCCTCCAGGGTGGCGTGCGCGGACGCCGCCGTCGCCCCGCCGAGCACCAGCCCGAGCGCCGCCACCAGCACCGCCAGCAGCGCGCCCAGCCGCCGCCTCGCCCCTGTCACCACGTGCGTGCCTCTCCTCGTCGCCATCGCCGATCAGCTACCCGGACGGTACGTCAGCGGCTTCACCGGAACCTTGACCACGACCCGGCCCGCCCTGGCGAACTGCAGGTCCAGCTCCAACTCGTCGCCCAGCGCGGGCTGCGCGGTCCAGTCCATGATCATCAGGTGCGCGCCGCCGCGGGACAGGTCGAGGGTGCCGCCGGCCGGGACGTCCATCCGGTCGACCGGCTCCATCGAGGTGTCGGTCGAGCGGTGCATGGTCACCGACCCGGCGGCCGGGCTGCTCACGCTGACCAGGGTGTCCGCGCCGCCGCTGTTGCGGACGGTCAGGTAGCCCGCGCCCATCCCGCCGGGCGTGGCGGGCAGCGGTATGTACGGGTCCGCGACGGTCAGCCGCGGCGCGCCGCCGTCGTCGTCCCCGGACCGGTACGCCACCGCGCCCGCGCCGACCGCGAGCGCGGCCGCCAGCCCCGCCCCGAGCAGCGCGGAGCGCCGGAACGATCGGCTGCTCACACCGCCACCCCGTTCGCCATCAGCTCCAGGTCGTGCCGGTAGACGTCGATCGAGGTGCCCGCCATGTACAGCAGGTGCGCCTTGTCGTCGGTGGGCAGGAACGCCAGCACCTGCGCGCCGTGGGTGGAGGTGACCGCGCCCTTGGCGTCCACCACCGGGTCCTCGACCGCGATGCCCAGCGGCCTGGCCGCGGCCTTCACCTTCGCCAGGTCGCCGGTCATCCCGACGAAGTCCTTGCCCATCGAGTCCAGCCAGGTCCGCAGCACCTGCGGGGTGTCCCGCTCCGGGTCGGTGGAGACGAAGACGACCGCCAGCTTCTCCCGCTCCTCGGCGGTCAGCTTCGACATCGCGACGCCGATGTCGCCCATCGTGGTCGGGCAGACGTCCGGGCAGCTGGTGTAGCCGAAGAACAGCAGCACCGTCTTGCCCGCGGTCCTGGCCCGCAGGTCGTACGGCTGCCCGGAGGTGTCGTTCAGCACCAGGTCCGGCTTCTCGAAGTTCTTGCTGAGCACGGTGCCCTGGTACTGGCTGGTCGACGCCTTCCGGCTGACCTTCGCCGCCCCGGTGCTCTCCCCGCCGCCACCGGAGGAGGAGCAGGCGGACAGCGCCAGCGAGGCGCCGAGGACGAGGGCGGCGGCGGTCAGCAGCCGGGGGCGGGGGCGGTGGAGGGGAGCCAAGGGACTTTCCTGTTCGTGCGGGGTGCGGGGGAGCGTACGTCCACGGAAGGGGGAGGAGCGCCGGGACGGGGCGCGCGGCCCCGTCCCGGCGGTGGTTCAGGACTGCGCGGAGCGGCGGCGCAGCCCGGCCACGCCGAGCGCCGCGCCGACCACGCCGACCACGATGCCGACCACGCCCAGGGTGCGGGCCGTCGCGTCGGAGGCCTTTGCGTCGGACGCGGCGGCCTGCTGGGTGCCGGAGGAGTCCGTCGAGTGGTGGTCGGCGGCCGCGGAGGCCGCGCCAGCCGCCTTGGTCAGCTTCAGCGTCGGGGCGGGCTTGGACGGCTCGGGCTGCCCGTCCTTGGCCTCCTCGATCCAGCGGACCACGTCGCCGTTGTCGTACGTCTGCAGCGCCTTGAAGGTCAGCTGCTCGGTGTCGGTCGGCAGCGCGCCGAGCGAGACCGCGAAGTCCTGGTACTGCCCGGGCCCGATCCTGGTCCCGTCGTTCGCGGTCCAGGTGATCTTCGAGACGGCCTCGGTGATCTGCTGGCCGTGCGAGCTCAGCGGCTTGTCGAGCTTCGACTTCTCCATCACGGCCGTCCAGCCGGGGACGGGCTGGGTGCGCACCGAGGCCATCGGGTGGTCCAGCGGCAGGTTGACCTCGACCTTCACGGTGGAGGCGGTGTCGCTCTCGTTCGGCACCCGGAACGCCACGGCGGTGTACCCGCCCTGCTGGGCGCTGTTCGACTGGACGGTCACGTGCGCCGAGGCGGGGACGGCGGACGCCAGCAGGGCGCCCGCGGCCAGCGCGAGCGCGCCGAGGGAACGACGGGCGGAAAGCGAACGCATCAGGGGACTCCTGAGGAAGGGGGCCGAGCGGCGGTGCCGCGTCGGCACGGGGGGAGGTGCGGGGACTCGTCCGGCCCGCTCACGGCGCGGGCACGGCGGCAGCGGTGCGCGCCCGGGCCCCGGCGTCTGCCCCGGACCCGATCAGCGCGCGAACGCCACCGCGGGCGGTCCCCTGCGCAGCAGGCTGTGCCGCAGCGCCGCCGCCACCGGCAGCGGCCAGTCCTCCGCCCGCCCGGTCGGGCGCGGCGCGGCCGGGCGCTCGGCACCCAGCACCAGCGCCGTCAGCAGCGCCACCGCGGTGCGCAGCGGGGCCGCCCACTCCCGGGCGGTCAGCGCGGCCGTCCGCAGCAGCCGCCACAGCGCGGCCTCGCCGCGCCGCAGCCACCAGCCCGCGACCAGTGCGGCCGCCAGGTGGCCCAGCAGCATGCCGGGGGTGAGCCCCATCCAGCCGGACGCCGCGTGCGGCGCCGCGGCCGCGACCAGCGCCTGCGGGTCCAGGCCCGCGGCGCTCACCACCTGCTCCGGCGTGGTGTCCAGCGGGACGACCGTCAGCCCGTTGCCGGGGGCGTCGTCGCACAGCAGCCGACCGGCGACCACCGTCAGCGGGTCCGCCGGACCGGAACCGGCCATCCCCGCCATCTGCGCGTGCGCCATCGGCGCACCGCCGCCCAGGCCGCCGCCGAGGAAGTGGAACAGCAGGTGCAGTCCCAGCTGCCCGGCGCCCAGCGCCGCCGCGATCGCCGGCAGCGAGCGCTCCCGCCCGCCGACCAGCGCCGCCGCCGCGCACACCGCGGCGAACCCCAGCAGCAGCACGTCCGGCGCCACCGTGCCACCCGCCCGCGCGTGCCCGAGGGCCGCGACCAGCGTGCACACCAGCGCGAACGGCACCGCCCGCAGCAGCCGCAGGTCCCAGGCCGCCACCGGCACCCGTCCGGCGGGCACGGCGGCGCCCCGGCGGGCGGCGGCGGTGGATACGGTCATGGCCGGGACATCATCTCACCGCCTACACCCGGCCCCCGGGCAGGGGCGTGAACCGGCCCCGAATGGCGAGAAACCGACCGGCGCACTCACCCGTCCGCGCGCTGATCGGCACACCCGACGGGACCAGTCCATCCGCCGAACGGGCGGGCTTGGCTCGTGCGGACGGTTCGCCGTGCACCGCCGAGGAGATAGCTAGTTGTATGTGGAGCCGCAGCCAGGAGGGATCTCCCGTGGAAATCTGGTGGACTCTGCACCTCAAGCGCGAACCGGCCAGCGTGCCGCTCGCCCGCCGCATCCTGCTCGGGGCGATGGACTCCGCCGGGGTCGATCCGCAGGTCGCCTTCGACCTCGGCCTCGCCCTCACCGAGGCCTGCGCCAACGCGGTCGAGCACGCCGCTCCCGCCCCCGCCGGGGACACCTTCCAGGTCACCGTCTCGCGCAGCGGCGACCTGCTGCGGATCGAGGTCGCCAACGCCAGTCCGGCCGCGCCCGCCCCCGCCCTCCTCGGCGTCCCGCTCGCCGAGCGCCCGCCCGCCGACCGCCCCGCCCCGCGTCCGGCCGCCCCGCGCCGACCCGCCGCCGAGCGCCCCGCCCCGCGCTGCCGCACCCGCCGCGGCCGCGCCTCCGTCCCGGCCCGGGTGCTCACCGCGCACCGCCCCGCCGCGGACCGCCCCGCCCCGTACGACACCCACGTGCTGCCCCCCGTGCTGCGCCCCGTGCTGTCCGCCCCCGACGGCCTGCCCGACCTGGACGCCGAGTGCGGCCGCGGCCTGTTCCTGATCCACGCCCTGGCCGACCACGTCCAGCTGCGCACCCACCCGCTGCGCGGCGCCACCGTCAGCTTCGACAAGCTCCTCACCCCGCGCCCCGCCGCCGCCCTGCTGCGCACCGCCTCCTGACCGGTCGCGCCCCGCCCCCTCCCGGGCGTCTCACGGTCCGAAATTCGCTGGCGGGGTCTCCGAGGCCGCCGGTTATGGTCTGGACCAGCCACCGGAGGGGACCATGACCACCACTGCTGCGGAGCCCGCCTCCGCCTCCCGTCGCGCGCTGTCCCGGATGGGCCAGGCCCTGCAGGGGCGCGACTTCCGGCTCTGGTTCCACGGCCAGCTGACCTCCGCGTCCGGCGCCCTCGCGCAGGGTGTCGCGACTTCCTGGACGATCCTCGAACTCACGCACAACGCCGTCTGGTTGACGGTCCAGACGGCCTGCGCCTGGGGCCCGACCCTGGTCCTCGGCCCGTGGGCCGGGGCGCTGGTCGACCGCGCGGACCGGCGCCGCCTGCTGCTGGTCACCCAGAGCCTGATGGCGGCCGTCAGCCTCGCCCTGGCCCTGATCGCGGCCTTCGGCGGCCTCAACCTGTGGGTGCTGCTGGCGCTCTCCACCTGCACCGGGCTGATCACCACCGTCGACTCCCCGGCCCGCCAGGTCTTCGTGGTCGACCTGGTCGGCTCCGGCGCGGTGGCCAGCGCCGTCGGGCTCTGGGAGGTCGCGCTCAACGCCTCCCGGGTGATCGGCCCCAGCATCGCGGGCGCCCTGCTCGCCACCAGCGGCCCCGCGTTCTGCTTCGCCTTCAACACGCTCTCCTACACCGCCCCGATGGTCGCCCTGGTCAGGCTCCGCCCGGCGGGCGGCGGTCCGCGCCGCGAGCGGGTCCGGGCGCCCAGGGCGAAGGCCCGCGAGGGGCTCTCGTACGCCTGGCGCTCCCCGCTCGTCCGCGGCCTGCTGCCGATGTCCGCCGCCAGCGGCCTGATCTTCGCGATGGGGCTCACCCTCCCTCCGCTGGTCAGCTACTCCCTGCACGGGGGCGGCGGCGGGTACGGCCTGCTGATGGCCGCGTTCGGCATCGGCGGCCTGCCCGGTGCCCTGCTCGCCGCGGCCTCGCCGGAACCCACCCCGCGCCGGGTGCGCACGCTGTCGCTGGCCACCTGCGCCGCGATCCTGCTCACCGCCCTGGCGCCGAACACCTACGTCGCCGTGCCCGGCCTGGCCGCCGTCGGCCTCACCTCGATCTGGTTCATCGCCACCGCCAACACCCTGGCCCAGCTGCGCTCCGCGCCCGAGATGCGCGGCCGCGTGATGTCCCTGTGGGGCAGCGCGATGACCGGCACCCTCCCCGTCACCGGCCTCGTCGTCACCGCCGTCTCCCAGCACGTCGACGCCCGGCTCGGCTTCTCCCTCTCCGGCACCGCCCTCCTGCTCGCCACCCTGGCGGCCTGGCGGGCCCTGCGCCCGAACACCTGACCCGCGCCGGACCCGCGCCGGACCGCGGGGTGCCGCCCGGCAGCGGGACGTCGAGAACGGCGTCCCGGCTCCGACCCAGGTGCGGAAGACACCGAACCGCACCACGAGGAGCCCCCGCCGTGACGTACGTGCTGCAGATGCACTTCAGCCAGGACGACACCGCCGTCCCGCCGATCCCCACCTGGAGCCCCGAAGCCGTGGCCGTCCACGTCGCGCACATGCGGCGGACGGTGGCCGACCTGACCGCCACCGGCGAGCTGGTCGAGGCCCGCGGCCTCGCCATGCCCGACACCGCCCGGATCGTCCGGGCCACCGACGGGGCACCGCTCGTCACCGGCGGGCCGTTCCCGAGCAGCAAGGAGTTCCTGTTCGGCTGGTGGCTGGTCGACTGCGCGGACGAGGCCCGGGCGGTCGAGATCGCGGCCCGGATCTCCGCCGCGCCCGGGCACGACGGGAAGCCGATGAACATGCCGATCGAGGTCCGCCAGCTGATGTCGGAGCCCCCGGCACAGGGCTGAGGGGGCGGAGCGGTGGCGCGGCGCCGCCGTGCCGCCGCTCCCCGCGCGAATTGCCGGGGCGGTCCGGGCGGCGGACCATGGTGATCATGATGCACCAGATGCGCGCCGAGACCGACCCCGCCGGCGCCACGGACTCCGTGGTCAGCTGGCACATCGTCCGCAACGCGGACCTCACCGCGCTGTGCGGCCGGGAACTGGCCGCCGCCGCGCCCGTCCAGGACGCCGCCCGCTGGACGGTCGACCCCGACCACAACTGCCACACCTGCGGGGCGCTGTTCCTGCGCGAGACCCCGTACCTGCCGGACGAGCACGACGAGCGCTGACGGCCGAAGGACGACGGCTGACGGCCGACGACCGCCGGGCCCCGGCGGTCGTCGGCCCCGGCGTACCCTGGCGGGTGTCCCGACCCGTTCCGCCGGAGGTGCTCCCGTGGTCATCGACTCCACCACCGACGGCCGGGTCCAGCGCGGCAACGAGACCCGGCGGGCGGTGCTCGGCCGGGCGGTGCAGATCGCCTCGGTCGAGGGGCTGGGGGCGCTGTCGATCGGGCGGCTGGCGACGGACCTGGGGCTGAGCAAGAGCGGCGTGTTCGCGGGCTTCGGTTCGAAGGAGGAGCTGCAGCTGGCGACCGTCCGGGCGGCGCGGCGGATCTTCCACGACCGGGTGGTGGCCCCGGCGCTGGAGCGGCCCGCGGGGGCGTCCCGGCTGCTGGCGCTGTGCGAGCACTGGCTGGAGTACTCGCGGGGCCGGGTCTTCGACGGCGGCTGCTTCTTCTACTCGGTGACGGCCGAGTTCGACGCCCAGCCCGGTCCGGTGCGGGACGCGCTGGCCCGGTCGGCGCTGGAGTGGGAGGGCCTGGTGGTCGACCTGGCCCGGGAGGCCGGGGCGGCCGGCGAACTGCCGCCGGGCCCCGACCCGGAGGAGCTGGCGATGCTGCTGACCGGCCTGATGGACAGCGCCAACAGCCTCGCGGTGCTGCACGACGACCCGTCCCGCTACGACCGGACGATGCGCGCGATCCGCCGCCTGCTGGGCTTCCCGCCGGCCTGACCGCCCGCTCCGGGGGCCTTCCCGCCCGACCGCCGGGTTCTGCGGCCGCCCCTAAAACTGTACGAACGGTCGTGCTAATATCCCGCCCATGGCCGCTTCCGCTCTCGTCCGCACCGCGCTGAACGCCACCTCCCGGGTCGCCACCGCCCCGCCGGGCCGGGTGGCCTTCGAGCTCTTCCGGCACCCGATCCGCCGCAGCCGGGTCCGCCCCGCCGAGCGCGAGCTGCACGACCGCGCGGTCACCGAGGAGCTGTCGGTGAACGGCAAGCGGGTGCGGGTCTACCGCTGGGGCGACGGGCGGCGGCCGGTGCTGCTGGTGCACGGCTGGCGCTCCCGGGCGTCCCGGTTCACCCCGTACGTGCAGGGGCTGCTGGACCTCGGGATGAGCCCGTTCGCCTTCGACGCGCCCGGGCACGGCGACTCGGGCGGACGGACCGTCACGATCCTGGAGTACCACGAGCTGATCGTCCGGCTCGCCGAGCGGTACGGGCCGTTCGAGGCCGCCGTGGCGCACTCCTTCGGGGCCTGCTGCACCTTCCTGGCGATGGCCGAGGGCGTGCCGGTCGGGCGGTTCGCCTCGATCGCCGGGCTCGCCGAATTCGGCTACCTGGTCGAGGCGTTCAGCGCCGTGACCGGCCTGAACGAGCGGCTGGAGCGGGACCTGGTCCGCCGGATCGAGCAGGTCCTGCTGCCCGGCGCCGGGGACGTCTGGCGGCGCTTCGACGCCACCCGCCGCCCGGAGCTGGTCACCGCGCCGATCCTGGCGGTGCACGACGAGGAGGACGACGTCGTCCCGTACCGCCAGTCGCAACTGCTGCGCGCGGCGTACGGCGAGGGGCAGGTGCGGCTGGTCACCACCCGGGGCCTGGGGCACCGCCGGGTGCTCACCGAGCCGACGGTGGTCGACAACGTGCTGGCCTTCCTGGCCGAACCGCTGCCGGTCGGGCCGGAGGCGTCGGCGCCGGTCGGGCCCGCGGTGCCCGCCGCCTGACGGCGGGTCGGAACGCCGGACGGCCGGTCCCGCGCCGCGTGCGCGGGACCGGCCGTCCGGAGGTGCGACGGGTGGGCGGACGGCGCTCAGCCGCCGCTCTTGCGGCGGAAGGTGCGCTTGCCGCCCGCCGCGCCGTGGGTGCCGTGGATCTTCGAGTCGCCGCCGGGGCCGCCGCCGGTGCTCCGGTTGCCGCTGCCCTTGCGCTGCAGGGCGGCCAGGAACTTGGCCTTCTGGTCGTCCGGGGCGGCGGCCCCGGCGCCGGTGCCGGTCTCGGCGTCGGCGGTGGCGTCCGGCGCGGGCTCGGCGGCCGGGGCGGTGTCGCTGCTCATGGGGACCTCCTGGACGGGGAGCGGGTGTGCTGCAGCACACCCTGCCATGCCGACCGGGGGTGCTGTCAGCCGATATCGGCGTCCGCGCCCCCGGCGCGCCGTGCCGGCGCTATGCCACCCGGTGGGCGCCCCGGTCGGCGCCCGCCTTCGGGTGCTGCCGGTCCTCGCGGTACTCCAGACCGCCGATCATGAACAGCAGGGTGAGCGTCGGGAAGCCGATCGAGGCGATCACCAGTACGAAGAACTGCCAGACCATGGGGTCGCTCCTGTCGCGGGACGTCGGGAGAGCCGAGGCCGATTGACCGGCTTCGCACCATTATGTCCGATCTTTCCCGGCCACTCCCGCGCGCTCCCGGCCACTCCCGGGACGGATCGTGGTCGGACCCCTGTTCGGGACCGGGCCGCGGCCGCAGACTGGAGGGCATGCGGGTAGAGCTGGCAGTCGACGCGCGCCGCCCCGACCGGGCCAACGAGGACTTCGCGGTCGCCACCCCGGAGGCGTTCGTCCTCCTGGACGGCTCCAGTGCCCCGGACACCCTGCCGTCCGGCTGCACCCACGGCATCGCCTGGTACGTGCGCCGCCTCGGCGTCCACCTGCTGGCCAGGCTCACCGACCGGGCCGACCGGCCGATCGCCGACTGCCTGGCCGACGCGATCGCCGAGACCGCGGCCCTGCACGGCGGCGGCTGCGACCTGGCGAACCCGGCCACCCCCGCCGCCATGGTGGTCGCCGCCCGGCTGCGCGAGGACACCCTGGAGTACCTGGCGCTCGGCGACTCCCTGCTGGTGCTGCACCTCAAGGACGGCCCGCCGCGGGTGATCGGCGACAACCAGCGCTTCCCCGGCGGCGAGGCGCTGCGCCGACAGATCTGGTCGACCGTCCCGGGCACCGCCGAACGCGCCGCGCTCTACCTGCGGTACGCGGTCGCCGTCCGGGCCGCCCGCAACACCGGCCACGGCCCGTGGATCGCCGCCGCCACCCCGCACGCCGCCGAGCACGCCGAGACCGGCACCGTCGTCCGGGCCGACCTGCACGGCGTGGCCGCCCTCTCCGACGGCGCGGCCCGCTACACCGACCGCCTGGAGCTGGGCAGTTGGGCCGACGCGGTGCGGCTGCTCGCGGAGGCGGGCCCGGCCGAGCTGATCGCCCAGGTCCGGGCCGCCGAACGCTCCGACTCCGCCTGCCTGCGCTGGCCCCGCGGCAAGGCCCACGACGACGCCGCCGCGCTCTACGCCCGCCTCTGACCCGGAGTCGGCCGCCGTCGGCCCGCCGTCAGCCCGCCGTCACGAACACCGCGCGCCGCGCCGACCCGTCCGGTGCGGTGTACCCGGCCACCACCCGGCCCGCCACGGGCTCCCCGGCGGACTCCTCGACCGGTGCCAGCACCCGGTGCACCACCGGCTCGACCGCGCCCGCCACCGGTGCGACCGTCACGCTCGTGTCGACCGCGTCGCTCTCGGACTGCTGCTGCGGCACCGTCTCCCCGCGCAGCAGCCGCGCCAACTCCGCGCGCACCACCGGGTCCTGGGCCCCGTCGTAGAACCAGCGGGTGCCCAGCACCCCGTGCTCGGCCGTCCCGATCAGCGCCCCCTCCGGAGCCCCCGCCAGCGGCACGCCCCGGTACGCCATCGGCACCAGGTAGGCGTCCCGGTCGTCCGTCACCACCAGCAGTTCGATGCCCACCTCGCCCGCCGGATCGTCCAGCCGGAACCCGCCGGCCCGGGTCAACTCCCCTCCTCCGGGCCGGAACCAGCTCTGTGCCGGCAGCCACGCCGCCAGCAGCTCCAGCTTCCCCGGTTCGATCGTGGTGTGGTGGATCGTCGCCATGGCCGGCCTCTCGCTCCGATGGTTCCCGTCGGCCCCAGCCTACGAACCCCGGGCCGGTAGCGTGGTGGGCCGGACGGAACGCGGGGAGGGCGGTCGTGGGGATCAGGCAGGTCGGCGAGGGGGTCGGCGCGGCGCTGGGGTCGGTGTCGGGCGCCGTGACGGGCGCGGTCTCGGGGGCGGTCGCCTCGGCGCGGGCCAAGGCCGGGCCGGACTGGGCGCGGCGGGCCCTGGAGACGCACCCGAAGCCGGGGGTGCCGCTGGAGGAGGAGTGGGAGGTCTCGCTCGCCGGGCTGATCGGCCGCCTCCCGCACGTCCCCGGCCCGGCGGTGCGGCTGCTGCACCTGCTGGACGGGCTCGGCCAGGTCGCGGTCGGGCCGGAGGAGGTCGGCTTCGACGGGGAGTCGGTCGCCTGGGGCAAGGTCCTGGAGATCCGCTGCCACAGCACCGTCGACCTGCTGCCGGACGTGGTGGTCGAGCGCGAGGTCGACCGGATCCGCGAGTTCCTGCCGCCCGTCCCCGGCCGCAGGTGGCTGGTCACCAGGGCCGCCGAGGCGCTGCTCACGGTCGCCCTCGCGGCGAGCGCCGCCGCCGAGCGCCAGGAGCGCTCGCTGCCCTGCGAGATCGTCGCGAAGAACCTGATCGGCCGTCCGAAGAACCTGGCGGGCGGCCTGTTCGCGGCCTCCGCGCTCACCCTGATCCCGGAGGCGGGCGAGGCCCTGCTCGCCGCCGCCCGGGAGCGGGGCGTCCCGGTCACCGTCGTCGACGACCCGATGACCGGCCTGCACGCCGAACGCGCCGCCCAGCTCCGCGGCGCCACCGACCGCCTCGCCGAGGCCCTCCGCCGCCTGCGCGCCACCGACCCCGAGGCCGAGGCCGACCCCGACGCCGGGCGGAGCAAGGCCGAGGTGGGCGCCGCCGCCCTCGCCGAACTGGAACAGCTGGACGCCCGGCGCCCGCCCCGGGACTGACCGCCCGTCGAGCGGGTCAGCCCACCGCCCCGGCCGGGGCGGTGGCGAAGGCGTGCAGCCAGGTCAGGTCCCGGTGGCCGGGGCCGTAGCGCTCGGACTCGTGGGAGCGGTCGACGGCGGCGGGGCGGAAGCCCGCGGCGGTGAGGAGGTCGGTGACCCGGGCCACGGACTGGTAGCGGTAGAAGCGGGACGCGTCGCTGCTGAAGGGTTCGACGACCTCCTCCTCGCCCTCGCCCTCCTTGAAGCTGGCGAACAGCGCGCCGCCGGGGGCCAGCACCCGGCGGAAGCCGGCCAGGGCGGTGCGGATGTCGTGGTCCTTGAGGTGGAGCAGCACGGCCTGGCACCAGATGCCGCTGAAGTGCCCGTCCGGGAAGTCGAGTTGCCGGGCGTCCATGACCCGGAAGCTCAGGTCGGGGCGGCGTTCGGCGGCGCGGGCCACGAAGGCGGGCGACAGGTCGACGCCCTGGGCGCGCAGGCCGCGGTCGGCGAGCAGGGCGGTGTCGCGGCCGAAGGCGCAGCCGACGTCCAGCACCCGCCCGGCGGGGTCGGGCAGCAGCCGGACGAAGGCGTCGATCTCGGTGGTGGGCAGCATGGCGGCGGTGGCCCGCTCGTAGCGGGCGGGGTCCAGGTCGTAGGCCCGGACGGTGGCGTCGAGGTAGTCGCCGGGGTGGTCGTCGTGCACGTGTGCCGTCCTTCCGCGGCCGCACGAACGGTTCGTGCGGAAACCCTCCGGACGCGGGTCCGGGCCCGGAGGGTTGCGCGCGAAGGGGCCGTCGGGGCGGCACCGGGTCAGCGCGTCACCGAGAAGGGCTGCGGCGGCAGCGGTCGGCCGTCCGCGTCCGTGCCCGCGGAGTCGAGGCCGACGACGGTCAGCCGTCCGTCGACGCTCACCACGCCGCGGGGGACGCGGCCGCCGGGGGCGGTGCCCTGCGGGAGGTCCAGCGGTTCCCAGCCGCGGTGGGTCAGTTGGGCGCCGGTCGGGCGGGAGACGCCGTCGACGGCGACCGAGCCGACCACGGCCACCCCGCCGGGGGTGCGGGCGAGGCCGCTCAGACGGCCCCCGGCGATGCCGGTGTCCTGGTGCGTCCAGGCGCGGCCGTCGAAGCGGGCCACCAGCGGCCGGTAGCTGGTGCGGGAGGCGTCGTTCTCGGTGCCCGCCGCCCAGACGTCGCCGGGGCCCGCCACGACCAGCCGGGTGAGTTCGCCGTAGCGGGCGTCCAGGTCGGGGGCGGCGACCCGGCTCCAGGCGCGGCCGTCGTAGTGCAGCAGCAGCGGGCGCGGCCAGCCCTCCGGGGTGCCGACCGAGCCGGCCGCCCAGACGTCGGACGGGCCGGTGGCGGCCACGTCGGAGAGCGTCCAGTAGTCGGTGCCGAGGTCGGGGGTCGGCACCTGCCGCCAGGAGGCGCCGTCCCAGTGCTCGATCACGCCGTAGAAGGTCAGCAGGTCGTCCGGCTGGTAGGAGCCCACCGCCCACGCGTCGTCCGGGCCGCCGGCCGTCGTGATGCCGCCGAACCCGCCGCCGACGGCGTGCGCGGGCAGCGGCGCGTCCTGCACCTGCCAGCGCCCGGCGCGGTAGTGGCCGATCGGGACGCCGCCGCCCCGCCGGCTGCCGGTCACCCAGGTGCCGCCGGAGCCGTCGGGGGCGACGGTGTCCGCCTCCAGGCCCGCGGGGAGGGCGAGTTCGCGCCAGGGGCGGTCGGCGCCGCCCCGGGTGAAGGCCACCGGGGAGACGGACTCGCCCCGGCCCTGCGGGGCCACCCGGGCACCGACCGCCCAGCTCCCGCCGCCGCTGCGGGCCGCGTCCTGGAGGCGGACGTCGGACGCCGGGAAGGCGTCCACCGTCCAGACCCGGACCCGCTCCCCGGGCGGCGGGACGGACTGCGCGCCCGCGGGGGCGGCGGTGGCCGACAGGGCGGCGGCCAGCAGCAGGGCGGCCGTGGCGGTGCGGTGCTTCAACGGTCTCTCTCCTTCGTCGGACGTCGAACGCCGTGTGTGCATGGGCATGACAGACATGTGCCGCGAGCCGTCGCCGGTGCGGCGGCCGAGGGGCGGGGCGGGAGGGACCGGGCCGGAAGACCCGCCCGGCCGTCCGGTGCGGGCGGGGCCTACTCCTCGTACGCGGGGGAGTGGACCTGGGCCTCCTCCACCGGGTGCAGGTCGCCCTCGTCGAGCAGGGCCGTCACCCGGGGCTGCTGGGCGAAGGCGACCACCTGGTCGACCGTCAGCGGGGACGAGACCGGGGTGCCGCCCCCGTGCGCGTACGGGCCGACGCTCAGGTCCACGTCGCTGTTGCCGAGCCGGAAGACGACGCTGGTCGAGGTCCGCCCGTCGCTGTCCAGCCCCGTCCAGGCGGTGCCCGTGCGGCCGTCGGCCAGTTGGACCCGCTTGCAGGTCGAGCCCTTCACCTGCACCTCCTGCCCGATCGGGGTGTCGGCGCAGAGCGTGCTCGGCGGACCCGCGTCACTGTGGGGGCGCACCGAGAACCGGAGCAGGAGGTCGCCCTGCGCGGACCTCCCCAGGTAGTCGGAGACGCGGTCGCTGAGCAGGCTGACCGCGCCGACCTCCGGCGGCAGCAGGTCCTGCAGCACGGCGGCGCTCCGCTGCCGGAAGTCCTCGATCCGCAGCCGCTCGGCCTCCGGGACCACCGGGACGGACCGCGAGGGGTCGGGGGACGCGGTCGGGGCGACCGTCGTGGTGGGGAACGCCCGCGGACTCGCGGTCGGCGCCGCGGCCATCTGCAACGGCGCCGACCCCGCGCCCCCGCCCGAGGGCTGGGGCAGCAGGGCCAGCCCCGCCGCGGCCAGCGCCGCCGTGCACACCGCCGCCCCGCCGACCGCCAGCCGCGCCCGCAGCCGCCGCCGACGCCCCCGCCGCACCGCCCCGGCCGTCAGCCCGACCGGTTCGGCCAGGCCGTCGGTGACCCGGCCCATCGCCCCTCTGACGAACAGCGCCCCGGGGACCTGCTCCTGATCCTGCATGTCGAAGCTCCTTCACGGTGTCTCGTCCTCGGGCCCGGCGTCCGCCGCGCACCCGAGCTCGTGCCTACGTGCCTCGTGCGGCAAGGGGGGGCGTGCGAACGGGCGCTCAGGCGGCCGCGTACGGGCTGGACTCGCCCAGCTGCTCGCGGAGCCTGGCCAGGGCGCGCGAGCACTGGCTCTTGACGGTGCCGGTGCTGCACCCGAGCAGGTCGGCGACGGTCTCCACGCTCAGGTCCTCCCAGTAGCGCAGAACCACCATCGCCCTCGCCCGGACCGGTAGTTCGGCCAGGGCGTTCATCAGCGTCACCCGCAGGTCGGTGTCCTCGCCGGGCGAGCTCTCGGGCCGCGACGCCAGCAGGCCCAGCCGCCGGGCCACCGCCCGTCTGCGCTGCTCGGCCAGGAACGTCCGGGTCAGCACCGTCCTGGCGTAGGCGTCGAGGTGCTCCATCCGCGACGCCCGCCGCCAGTGCGCGAACAGCTTGGCCAGCGTCGCCTGCGCCAGGTCCTCGGCCCGGTGGACGTCCCCGCACAGCAGGTACGCCGTCCGGTACAGCCGGCGCCCGCACACCGCCGCGTACTCCTCGAAGCTCAACTCGTCCTGCCCGCGCATCCGCTCCCCCGCCCCTCCGGCGACCCGCCCCTGTCAACCGTTCTCAATGCGCGAACCCTCCGGAAGGTTGAGCCCGGAACGCGGAGAAGCCCGCCCCACCGCCTCGCAGCGGTCGGGGACGGGCTCCTCCACCGGCCGGACGCCTACTTCTCGCAGGCCACCCCGTCACCGTCCCGGTCCAGCCCGGGACGGTAGCCGGGCTGTCCCGCGTGCAGGGGGGCTGCGCCTGCGGCCTTCGCCTCCGCGCAATTGCCGTAGTACGGCCTGGCCGACGCGCTACTGGCAGCCGACTCGGGTGCGGCCGTTTCGGTCGTCGGCGTCACCACGGCGGGCGGGCTCACGACGGCCGTCGGTGCACCGGTCGTCGGGCTCGATGTCGGGTTGGACGGCGGGGTCGGGCTGGTCGGCGGGCTCGGGCTGGGCGGCGGGCTCGGGCTCGACGGGCCGGAGCTGCTGCCGGGCGGCGGCGAGGGGTCGTTCCCGGTCGGGGCGGGGGCGTCCTTCCCTGCGAACGAGTTGATGACCAGTGCGAGCAGGAGCACCGTCCAGAGCCCGCACAGCACCGTCAGCAGAACCTGCTCGGTCCGCCGCAGTCGGTGCGAGCGCCACACCAGCACCAGGGCAACCGGTGGCAGGAGCACCAGCAGGGCGATCCGCCCCCACAGGTGCCCTACGCTCCTCTTCTCCGGCTCGGGCGATGTTTCGTGAGGGTGCACCGGCGATCCTCCCTCGGCTCAGCGGTGCGTGGACCCGCATCCGTACCCGCAGTGCCGGGCACATGGCGCCCTGGCCGCGTTGCCTCACCGGAACGGAGCCGCCCCTGGGCACGGCGAAAGCCCGCGCCGCCCCTCGGGGTAGGGGAGCGGCGCGGGCGTTCGGGGGGTGCCGACGGGTCAGTTCTCGTCGGCCGGGACGGTCCCGAGGCGGCCGGCCTGGAAGTCCTCCATGGCCTGCTGGAGTTCGCGGTGGCTGTTCATCACGAACGGGCCGTACCAGGCGAGGGGTTCGCGGATCGGCAGGCCGCCGAGGAGGACGACCTCGAAGTTGGCCGAGCGGGAGTCCTGCTTCTCGTCGGCGCGGATGGTGAGGCTGTCGCCGTCGCCGAAGACCACGGCCTGGCCCATCCGGAACGGGCGCCGCTCCTCGCCCGCCGAGCCGCTGCCCGCGAGGCCGTAGGCCAGGGCGTTGAAGTCCGGGCGCCAGGGCAGGGTGACCTGGGCGCCGGGGTTCACCGAGACGTGGATCATGGTGATCGGGGTGTGGGTGGTGCCGGGGCCCTGGTGGCCGTCGAGCTCGCCCGCGATGACCCGGACGAGGCCGCCGCCGTCGGCGGAGGCGAGCAGCTTGACGCTGCCGCCGCGGATGTCCTGGTACTTCGGCGTGATCATCTTGTCGGAGGCGGGCAGGTTCACCCAGAGCTGGAGGCCGTGGAAGACGCCGCCCGACATCACCAGCGACTCCGGCGGGGTCTCGATGTGCAGCAGGCCGGAGCCCGCGGTCATCCACTGGGTGTCGCCGTCGGTGATGACGCCGCCGCCGCCGTGCGAGTCACGGTGGATGAAGGTGCCGTCGATGATGTAGGTGACGGTCTCGAAGCCCCGGTGCGGGTGCCAGGGGGTGCCCTTGGGCTCGCCCGCCTGGTAGTCCACCTCGCCCATCTGGTCCATCATGATGAACGGGTCCAGGAACTTCTGGTTGATCTTGGCGAAGGCGCGGCGGACCGGGAAGCCCTCGCCCTCGAAGCCCTCGGGCGCGGTGGCGACCGTCAGCACCGGGCGGGGGGCGGTGCCCTCGGCCGGGGCGGCGATGCGCGGCAGGATCAGCGGGTTCTCGACGGTCACGGCGGGCATGTCGGCCTCCTTCGGCGGTCTGTGGCCTACGTCCACCACAGTAGTTCAACTCTCAACCACTCGCAAGGTTGAACGTTGAACTATGTGGGCGCATTCCCGCCCGGGCGGAGACGGGGAGGGCGGGGGGAGGGGGGCGGGTCAGCCGTACATGCGGCGCATGGTGAAGTCCACCATCTGCTCGACCGCGCGGGCGTCGAAGACCATCCGGTGCTCGCCCTCCATGTCGAGGGCGAAGCCGTACCCGGTGGGCAGCAGGTCGAGGACCTCGGCGCCGGTCACCGAGAAGTGCTTGGACTCCTTGCCCGCGTACCGCTTCAGCTCCTTGAGCGAGCTGAACATCGGGATCACCGGCGTCGGGGTGTTGTGCAGGGCCAGGAAGCCGGGGCGGTCGCCGCGCGGGCAGTACACCTTGGAGGTGATGAAGATGGCCTGGAAGTCCTCCACGGGCATCGCGCCGGTGGTGAAGGCGCGCACCGCGTCCGCCAGGGAGGGCGGGGAGGGCTCGGGGTAGAGCGACTGCTGGGCGGCCTGCGGGTCGCCGTACCCGGGGCCGGGCATGCCGGACATCCCCTGCTGCATCTGCTGCTGGTAGGGGTCCTGGTAGGCGCTCTGCTCGTAGCCGTACACGGGGACAAGGCTATCGGGCCGCGCCCCGCTTGGGGGCGGGTGATCCGCACAATCCCGGCCGGGGCGCCATTGTGGGACGTGACCACGTTCATAGCCCCGTCACGTCAGGGGGCTTGAACAAGTTACCAACGGGTAGCATCATGGGGCGTACTGGTGGGTAAGCGGTGCGCCGGAAGCGGCCGCCCGTGGAGCAGACGAACCGGAGAAACGGTCATGGGTCACTACAAGTCCAACCTGCGGGACGTGGAGTTCAACCTCTTCGAGGTGTTCGGCCGCGACCAGGTGTACGGCACCGGTCCGTTCGCCGAGATGGACGTCGACACCGCGAAGAACATCCTCAGCGAGATCGCCCGGCTGGCCGAGAACGACCTCGCCGCCTCGTTCGTCGACGCCGACCGCAACCCGCCGGTGTTCGACCCGGAGACCAACACCGCTCCGATCCCGGAGACCTTCAAGAAGAGCTACCAGACCTTCATGGACGCCGAGTGGTGGCGCCTGGGCATCCCGGAGGGCATCGGCGGCCAGGTCACCCCGAACTCCCTGGTCTGGGCGTACGCGGAGCAGGTGCTCGGCTCCAACCCGGCGATCTGGATGTACTCCTCCGGCCCGGCCTTCGCCGGCGTCGTCTACGACGAGGGCACCGAGGAGCAGCAGAAGGTCGCCCAGCGCATGGTCGAGCGGCTGTGGGGCGCCACCATGGTGCTGACCGAGCCGGACGCGGGCTCCGACGTGGGCGCCGGCCGCACCAAGGCGATCAAGCAGGAGGACGGCTCCTGGCACATCGAGGGCGTCAAGCGCTTCATCACCTCGGGCGAGCACGACATGTCCGAGAACATCATCCACCTGGTGCTGGCCCGCCCCGAGGGCGGCAAGCCGGGCACCAAGGGCCTGGGCCTGTACATCGTGCCGAAGTTCGACTTCGACTGGGAGACCGGCGAGCTCGGCGAGCGCAACGGCGTCTACGCCACCAACGTCGAGCACAAGATGGGCCTCAAGGCGTCCAACACCTGCGAGATGACCTTCGGCGCCAAGCACCCGGCCAAGGGCTGGCTGCTCGGCGAGACCGTCGACGGCATCCGCCAGATGTTCAAGATCATCGAGTTCGCCCGGATGATGGTCGGCACGAAGGCCATCGCCACCCTGTCCACCGGCTACCTGAACGCGCTGGAGTACGCCAAGGAGCGCGTGCAGGGCGCCGACATCTCGCAGTTCATGGACAAGACCGCGCCGCGCGTCACCATCACCCACCACCCCGACGTGCGCCGCTCGCTGCTGACCCAGAAGGCGTACGCCGAGGGCATGCGCGCCCTCGTGCTGTTCACCGCCTCGGTCCAGGACGACATGCTGGCCGCCCGCCTGCGCGGCGAGCACGACGCCGCCGCCGAGCGCCTGAACGACCTGCTGCTGCCGATCGTGAAGGGCTACGGCTCGGAGAAGTCCTACGAGCAGCTCGCCCAGTCGCTGCAGACCTTCGGCGGCTCCGGCTACCTGCAGGAGTACCCGATCGAGCAGTACATCCGGGACGCCAAGATCGACACCCTGTACGAGGGCACCACCGCCATCCAGGGCCAGGACTTCTTCTTCCGGAAGATCGTCAAGGACGGCGGCCAGGCGCTGACCGCGGTCAACGAGCAGATCGCCAAGTTCCTCGCCACCGGCGAGGGCGGCGCCGAGCTGGCCGCCGAGCGCGACCTGCTGGCCAAGGCCGCGGGCGACCTGGAGGCCATCGTCGGCAAGCTGATCGCCGACCTGACCGCGGTCGAGCAGGACGTCAAGAACATGTACAAGGTGGGCCAGAACACCACCCGCCTGCTGATGGTCTCCGGCGACGTGGTGGTCGGCTGGCTGCTGCTGCGCCAGGCCGCGGTCGCCCTCGCCAAGCTGGAGGCCGGCGCCTCCGAGAAGGACGTCCCGTTCTACCGGGGCAAGGTCGCCGCCGCCAAGCACTTCGCCCGCACCGTGCTGCCGACCACCGCCGCGCAGCGCCAGATCGCCGAGGCCGTCGACAACGAGCTGATGGAGCTGGCCGAGGAGGCGTTCTGACCCGGCGCGGCCCCCACAGGACCGCCTGACCCACCCTCACCCCGCGGGGCCCGGTACTGCACCGGGCCCCGCGGCGTCGTACCGGGCCCGCCCCGCCCGGCTCCGGGGGCGGGCGCACCGCGCCGGGTCGCGCGGTGTTCACCGTTGTGTCACCGTTGCGGACTTCCGGCGGTCCTGTCCGTGTACGGGCATATGCTCAGGGGGCGGACCCGCAACCCCACCAGGCCCGCCCCGCCCTCTACCCAGGAGCAAAATGTCGACCGCCGCCCGCACGGCCCACTTCGACCGGAAGCACACGGACGACCTGATCGCCTTCCTCGCCTCCTCCCCGTCCCCGTACCACGCGGTGGCGAGCGCGGCCGAGCGGCTGGAGCGGGTCGGCTTCCGCCGGGTCAGCGAGACGGACGCCTGGGACGGCGGCAGCGGGGGCCGCTACCTGGTGCGCGGCGGCGCGATGGTCGCCTGGTACGTGCCGGAGAACGCGACGGCGGCGACGCCCTACCGGGTGGCCGGCACGCACACCGACTCGCCGAACCTGCGGGTCAAGCCGGTGCCCGACACCAGCTCGGCCGGCTGGCGGCAGGTCGCGGTGGAGATCTACGGCGGCGTCCCGCTCAACACCTGGCTCGACCGGGACCTGGGGCTGTCCGGCCGGCTCGCGCTGCGCGACGGCAGCACCCGGCTGGTGCACCTGGACGAGCCGCTGCTGCGCATCCCCCAGCTCGCCATCCACCTCGACCGCGGGGTCAACGACGGCCTCAAGCTCGACCGCCAGCGCCACCTGACGCCGGTCTGGGGCATCGGCGGCACCAGCGAGGGCGCCCTGCTGGAGTACGTCGCGCAGAAGGCCGGCCTGGCCGCCGCCGACGTCGCCGGGTGGGACCTGATGGCGCACGACATCCAGCCGCCCGCCTACCTCGGCCGCGACCGCGAGCTGCTGGCCGGGCCGCGGCTGGACAACCAGCTGTCCGTGCACGCCGCCACCGCCGCGCTGGCCGCCGTCGCCGAGGCGGGCGGCGAGCTGCCGTACATCCCGGTGATGGCCGCGTTCGACCACGAGGAGACCGGCAGCGAGTCCGACACCGGCGCGCAGGGCCCGCTGCTGGGCAACGTGCTGGAGCGCTCCTGCCACGCCCGCGGCGGCGGCTTCGAGGACCGCGCCCGCGCGCTGGCCGGCACCGTCTGCCTCTCCTCCGACATGGGCCACGCCGTGCACCCGAACTACACCGAGCGGCACGAGCCCGGCCACCACCCGATGCCCAACGGCGGCCCGATCCTCAAGGTCAACGTCAACAACCGGTACGCCACCGACGGGGTCGGCCGGGCGGTGTTCGCCGCCGCCTGCGAGAAGGCCGGCGTGCCGTGGCAGTCCTTCGTCTCCAACAACGCGATGCCCTGCGGCACCACGATCGGCCCGATCACCGCGGCCCGGCTCGGCATCACCACGGTGGACTGCGGCATCGCCGCGCTGTCCATGCACTCCGCCCGCGAGCTGTGCGGCGCGGAGGACCCGCACTACCTGGCGAGCGCGATCAAGGCCTTCCTGGAGGGCTGAACGACCTCCCGGACGACGGGGGCGGGCCCGCGGGCCCGCCCCCGTCCGCGTCTCACTCCATCCCGGCCAGCACCAGCGGCAGCCGGCTCGCGCCGCCCGCCACCAGCTTCACCGGCACGCCCCAGTCCTGCTGGTGCACGTGGCAGGCCGGGTACTCGACCTCCGGGTCGTCGTCGCAGGACGCCGCCATCGCCGAGACGTGCAGCACGCCCTCGGCGACCTCGGCGGAGAGCACCAGCTCGCGGCTGAGCGCGCTGTCCGCGCCCGCGCCGGAGACCAGCAGCTCGGGCGGGGTCGAGCTGACCAGCAGCCGGGTCGACGGGCCGTAGCGCTCGTCCAGCTTCTGGCCGGTCGGCGCGGAGAACACCACGTCCAACTGCAGTGCGCCCGGGGCGACCTCGGTCGCGGCCCGCTGCGTGCGGTGCGCCACCGCCTCGACCCGGACGGCCTCCTCGGGCAGCCGCAGCCTGGTCAGCCGGTGCCGGGCCGACTCCACCACCACGATGTCGCCGTCCACCACCACCGCGCCGGACGGCTCGCGCAGGTCGGTGGCCAGCGTGCTGACCTCGCCGGACGCCGGGTCGTAGCGGCGCAGCGCGTGGTTGTAGGTGTCGCTGACCGCCACCGAGCCGTCCGGCAGCACGGTCACGCCCAACGGGTGCTGCAGCAGCGCCTGTTCGGCGGCGCCGTCGCGGTGGCCGAAGTCGAACAGGCCGGTGCCGACGGCGGTGCGCACCTCGTGGGTCCCACGGGAGACCCAGCGCAGCGCGGAGGTCTCCGAGTCGGCCACCCACAGCCGCTCGCCGTCCGCGGACACCGCCAGGCCGGAGGGCTGGGCGAACCAGGCCTGGTCGGCCGGGCCGTCCACCAGGCCCTCGTTGGTGGTGCCGGCCGCGACCTCCACCGTCCCCGTCGCCGGGTCGAAGGACCACAGCTGGTGCACGCCCGCCATCGCGATCCACACCCGGCCGTCGAAGAACGCGACGTCCCACGGCGAGGACAGGTCGACCCCGCGGGCCGGACCGGCGGTCGGCGAGCCCTGCCACCACTGCTTGCCGGTGCCCGCCAGCGTGGTCACCGAGCCGTCGGCGAGCCGCACCCCGCGCAGCGCGTGGTTCACCGTGTCGGCCACCACCACGTCGTAGCCCAGGTCGAGCCCCTCCGGCACCAGCGCCAGACCCTGCGGCTCGCTGAACCGCGGCTCGGCGCCGTCCACCAGCCCGCGCACCCCGTCGCCGATCCGCCGCACCACCCGCTCGCCGTCCGCGTCCAGCTCCACCAGGGCGTGGTGCCCCGAGTCGGCGACCAGGTAGTGGCCGTCCGGCAGCCACACCGCCTTCCCCGGGAAGCGCAGGTCGCCCGCCTGCGGCTCGGGCGCCACGTACGGCCCGTCGCCGCGCCGCAGCGTCCCCTTCGCCGCGTGCTCGGCCTCCAGCTCCTCCACCAGCTTCGCGATCGCGTGCGCGTGCCCCTCGCCCGCGTGCTGGGCGACCACGTACCCCTCCGGGTCGATCACCACCAGCGTCGGCCAGGCCCGCACCGCGTACTGCTTCCACGTCACCAGCTCGGGGTCGTCCAGCACGGGGTGGTGCACCTCGTACCGGGCCACCGCGTCGACCACCGCCCGGTGGTCGGCCTCGTGGACGAACTTCGGCGAGTGCACGCCGACGATCACCACGGTGTCCCGGTGCTTCTCCTCCAACTCCCGGAGCTCGTCCAGGACGTGGAGGCAGTTGATGCAGCAGAAGGTCCAGAAGTCCGCGATCACGATCTTGCCGCGGAAGTCCACCAGGGACAGGTCCTTGCCCCCGGTGTTCAGCCATCCGCCCTTGCCCACCAGTTCGGGGGCGCGGACGCGTGCACGAGAAGTCATGACCCCAGTCAACCCCATCGCGCGGCGGCAGCATTCCGCGCGGGAGCTCGCCGGGAGCTCGACGGGAGGAGTCGGTGGTGGACGGGGAGGACCCGGCGGGGGTGGAGGAGGAGCGGCGGCGGCTGTACGCGCCGGCCGCAGCCGGGGAGGAGTGCGCCCGTCCCCCGGCCGGGGCGTGACGTCAGCGAGCGCCCCGGGCGCCTTCAGCGGGCCGGGCGGGCGCGGTGGTGCGCAGGGTGATCCGGGCCCAGGCGGTCAGGGCGAGGGCGGTCAGGGCGAGGTCCGGGGCGGGGGAGGGGTCGTCCCAGTTGCTGCGCTCGGCGGAGGCCGGGGGCAGCCAGCCGTCCGGGTCCACCAGGAGGGTCACCGTGGTGCCGAGGTCGGACGGGCCGCAGCGGGGGACGACCGGGTGCGCCAGCGGCCGTCCGTCGGTGCGTCGGACGTCGCAGGCCCAGGACGGGGCGGAGAACAGGCCGTCCGTGCGGTGTGCCCCCGTCACGGTGACCTCGGCGAGCACCCCCCGGTGGTGCCGCAGCTGGTCGGTGAGCAGCCACCCCGGCACCAGCAGCAGCGCTAACCCGCACAGCCCGGCCGCCGCCGTCCGCGCCCGGCCCGCCCGCAGCGCGGCCAGCCCGAGCAGGGAGACGGCCAGCACGGCGAGGCCCGCCGCGGCGCAGACGTCCTCGTGGCCCGCGCCGGTGCTCAGCAGGCCCAGGCCGATCAGGACGGGCGGGGAGGCGGCGGCGAGCAGCACGCCCGTCCGGCGCCGGTGGTGCTCCGGCACCCGCGGGAACCGCATCGTCGTCTCCTGGCCGTTCGCGGTGTCGGTCCCGGTCGGGCCCTTCGTGTTCAAACTCTCCACCCGTGCAAGACGGTTCGGGACGGTGTCCGGTTCCGGGGAGCCGGGTCAGCCGAAGGTGAGCACCCAGCTGAACAGGCCGCAGAGTCCGACCGTCCCGAGCGGCACGGCGATCTGCAGGGAGAAGTCGACCACGCCCCGGACGGTGCGCCGCACCCGGCCCGGCGGCGGCTCCAGACCCAGCCGGACGGCCGCGGACCGGGAGACCCGGACCGGCTCCCCCGCCTGCTGCGCCGCGCGCACCGCCGCGCCGATCCGGGCCACCGCCCGGGCGTCGTCCAGCAGCAGGGTCACCCCCCGGCGGTCGGTGACCCACAGCCCGTCCCAGACCCGCGGGCGCCCCCACAGCCGCACCCGGCGGACCCGGGCGGGCAGGTCGAGGCGGAGGGTCCGGAGCCCGATCAGGGTCCGGGCAGTGGCCAGCCGTCCGCCCGGGCCGTGGACGACGGTGCGGCCCTCGACCGTCGACCAGAGCAGCCCCTGGAGCACGATGCCGACCAGCCCGTCCCCCAGGAAGAACAGCGCGTCCCCGGGCAGCAGGTGCGCCCGGCGCAGCGCCTCCAGCCCGACGAGGCAGAGCGCCGCCCCGAGCGCGATCACCGCCCACCCGGCCCGCAGCCGCTGGCGCGTCCGCCGGGCCGGGACGCCGTTCGCCCCGGCCCGGGCCGACAGCGCCGCGTCCCGCCGCCCGAGGGGAGCGGGCACGGGGGCGCGCCGCCCCGGCTGCGTCCGCTTCCTGCGCTGGGCTCTGCTCGTCATCGCCGCTCCCCCCGAGTACGCCGGGCGAGGCTACTGCGGGTCCGGCGGCCGCGTCCCGGGCCGCCGGGCAAAGCTTCGGCAAGCCGCGGTCTGGAGACCCCGGGCGCGGACCGCGGCGGGGGCTCTGGCACGATCGCCCGCCGTGAGGAACCTGCTGCTCCGGCGCTGGACGCTGGTGGACAAGACCTACCGGGTGCTCCTGGTCGCGGCCACGGCGGCGCTGTGCCTGCCCTACGTGGGCGGCGGCGCGGAGACGGTGCTGCCGCCCGCCGCCGGAGCCCTCGCCGGGACGTACGCCCTGCGGTGGCTGTGGGCCGGCTACCTGGCCGGGCCGGGGCGGTGGTTCGGGCTGCAGGCGGCCGGCTGGTCGTTCGGCGTCGGGAGGGTGGTGCGCGCCACGCTCGGGCGGAGCGGGCCGCGGTACCTGCGGCGGATCCCGCTGCCGGTGCTGGCCCCCGTCGCCCTCGGCGCCCGGCCCGGGAGGCCGCTGCGGCCGGGACGGCTGGTCCCCGCCCTGCTGCTGTTCCTCACGGTGGCCGTGCTGGCTTCGCAGCTGCTGGCCCTGGCGGGCGGGAGCTTCGGCCGGTCCGCCGCGGTGATGTGCCTGTTCTCGGTGGTCCGGCCGGTGCTGCTGACGGTCGCGGTCAGTGCGGTCCCCGCCCCCGAGCCGGCCCCGGCGGGCCTGCCGGAAGTGGCGGAGGTGCTGCAGCGCGACGTCGCCGAGGCCCGTCGCCTGCTGGACGCGCTGCCGGAGGGGGAGGGCCCCGACACCGGGGCGGTCGCCCTGAGCGTGCTGCTCGCCGAGGGCCGTTACCGCGAACTCGCCGACCTGGCAGTGGAGTTGGCCGCCACTGGCGTGGACCATGCCGCCCTGCTGCACGCCCGGGCGCTGGCCTACCTGGACGAGACCGGCGCCGCCACCGATGCCGACCGCGCCGCCTTCCGCGCCCAGTACGCCGCCGCCCGCCTCCTGCCGCGCGACTACCGCACCGGCACCGACCTGATCGCCCTGGACCACCTCGCCAACGGCCGCACCGGACCGGCCGTCGACGAGGCCCGTTCGGCGGCCGCCGTCGCCAGCCCTCCGCTGCGCCGCAGCATGGCGTACGCGACGCTGGCGCTGGCCCTGCACCGGGCGGGCCGGGCCGAGGAGGCCCGCACCGCGCTGGCCGCGGCCCGCAGGACCGGCCCGGCGAGCGCCCGGCTGGAGTTCCTGACCGGACTGCTCGGCGAAGCCGAAGCCGAAGCCGAAACCGCAGACGCCTGACCGGCAACCCGCCCGCTACCCCGCTGCCCCGCTACCCCTCTGCTCTGCCGCCTCCGCCGCGCAGGCGCGGACCAGGGCGAGGGCCGCGTCCAGTCGGCCGTGGTCCGCGGCGTCGAGCGCCGGGTCGGCGGCGCGGCGCTCGCGGGCGGCGGCGAGGTGGTGGGCGGTGAGCGGGGGGAGGCCGCGCAGCAGGGGGACCAGGACGGCGGTGGCGGCCTCGGCGTACGCGGGCGGCATGCCGAGCAGGGCCTGGGCGAGTACGAGGGCGCTCATCGCGCCGTCCAGGCCGGGGTCGCCCTCGGCGGCGTTGGCCCAGTCGATGACGACCGGCCCGCGGGCGGTGAGCAGGACGTTCTCGGGGTGCAGGTCGAGGTGGAGCAGCCGGTCGCCGGGCCGGGCGGCGGTGCGCGGCGGGACGGCGTGCAGGCGGCGCAGCAGGTCGGCGAGCATCCGTCCGGCGGCGTCGGGCGCGAGCGTGCCGGTGATGACGGCCTGCGCCAGGGTGGGGCCGTCCAGCCGTTCCATCAGCAGGTCCGTGGACCGTTCGCCGGGCCACGCCGCGGGCACCGGGTAGCCGTGCCCGGCGAGGTGCGCCATGAGTTCGGCCTCGCCGCGGGCGTCGGCCCCGGTGCGGTAGCGGCGCAGCACCCGGCCGTCGGGCAGCGCGAAGACGTCGGCGGTCCGACCGGCGCCGAGCAGTTCGCCGGGCGGTTCGCCGAGCAGTTCGCCGAGTGGTGCGTCGTGGACACCGTCGAGCACGTGCTTCCTCCGTTCTCCGTACCGCCAGCCGCCAGCCGCTAGTACGCCCCGGGGGCGGCCCCGGTTCCGCGCCGGAAACCCGGGTGACGCCCGGCCGCCGCCCGCGCGACAATGGCCGGATGATCGCGTACGTACCGGAGGGTGACACCGAAGTTCCGCCCGCCGTCGTCGAGTTGGCCGCCGGAGAGCCGATCGTCGCGGTGTGGCGCAACGTGCTGGACGGCCTGACGTTCCGGTTGGGGGACGGGCCGGGGCGGCGGTTCGTGAAGTGGGCGCCGTCCGGCAGCCCGGCGGACCTGGCGGCGGAGGCCGAACGGCTGGGCTGGGCGCGGCGGTTCACCACCGTCCCGGAGGTGCTGGGGCTGGGCGGCGACGAGCGCGGCAGCTGGCTGCTGACGGCCGGCCTGCCGGGGCGTTCGGCCGTCGACGAGGCGTTCGGGCGGGATCCGGCGACGGCGGTGCGGGCCGTCGGTGAGGGCCTGCGGGCCTTCCACGAGGCGCTGCCGGTCGCGGAGTGCCCGTACGACTGGTCGGCGCCGGGCCGGGTCGCCCGGGCGGTCGCGCTGCGCCGCGACCCGGCCGACTGGCACGAGGACGTGCGCCACCACGGCACGGTGGACCGGGCGCTGGCGGTGCTCGCCGACCCGCCGCCGGTCGACGTCGAGGTGGTCTGCCACGGCGACGCCTGCGCGCCCAACACCCTGGTCGGCGACGACGGCCGCTTCTCGGGCCACGTCGACCTGGGCGCCCTGGGCACCGCCGACCGCTGGGCGGACCTGGCGGTGGCCTCCTGGAGCACGGTGTGGAACTACGGCCTGGGCTGGGAGCGTCCCCTGCTGGAGGCGTACGGCGTCGAGCCGGACGCCGAACGCCTCGCCTACTACCGCCTGTTGTGGGACCTGACGTAGGGGCCGGTGGCACCATGTCGGGTGCCGCCCGACGGCGGGCCGGCGAGCACCAGACGAGGAGTCGGGGACATGGGTCGGAAGTTCGTGGTCAAGGAGCGCCTCTTCGCGGTCGGCGACGACTACTGGGTCGAGGACGAGCACGGCGAGAAGGCGTTCCTGGTGGACGGCAAGGTGCTGCGGGTCCGCGACACCTTCGAGCTGCAGGACACCGAAGGCAACACGGTCGCCACCATCCGGGAGAAGGTGCTGACCGTCCGCGACGCGATGAAGATCGAGAACGCGGACGGGGACGTGGTCGCGACCGTCCGCAAGAAGCTGTTCACCCCGTTCCACGACAAGTACCACGTGGAGCTGGAGGGCGGCGGCGAGTACGAGGTGCACGGCGACCTGATCGACAAGGAGTACACCGTCAAGGGCGACGGCCACCGCCTCGCCGAGGTCTCCCGCAAGTGGTTCCGGATCCGCGACACCTACGGCGTGGAGGTCGAGGACGGCGTCGACGTCCCGCTGATGATCGCGATCGCGGTCTGCCTGGACCGCCTGGTCGAGCACAACGACTGAGGCACGGCCCCCGCCTCCGCCCGCCCCGTGCGCTATGTTGTGCCGGTCCTCGGCACGGGGCCGGCGAGCGGACGGGCAGGAGGGGCGGAGCGGATGGACGACATCCTTCAGCAGCTGGGCTACGCGGCGGCGTACGGTGCGGTCGGCCTGGTGCTGCTGCTGCTCGGCGTGCTGCTGGTGGACGCGCTGACGCCCGGTGAGCTGCGCCGCCAGATCTGGATCGACCGCAACCGCAACGCGGCCGTGGTGCTCAGCTCGGCGCTGCTGGCGATCGGCGCGATCGTGTTCACCGCGGTGGTGTCGACCTACCAGGAGTTCGTGAAGGGCCTGGTCGCGGCCGCCGTGTTCGGCCTGTTCGGCCTGCTGCTGATGGCGGTCTCGTTCTGGGTGCTGGACCTGGTCACGCCCGGCCGGCTCGGCGAGCTGCTGGTCGACCCCGAGCCGCACCCGGCGGTCTGGGTGACCGCCTCCACCAACCTGGCCGTGGCGGCGATCGTCTCCGCCGCCATCTACTGACCCCCGGTCCTCAGCCGGCCGCCAGCCGCCCGGCCAGCCGGGCCTTGGCGGCGGGCCACTCGTCGGCCAGCATCGAGAAGTACACGCTGTCGCGCCAGCTGCCGTCCGGCCGCCGCTTGGCGCGCCGGAAGGTGCCCTCGTAGGAGGCGCCGAGCCGCCGGATCGCGTTCTGCGAGCGCTCGTTGAGGTGGTCGGTCTTCCAGCAGACCCGGCCCATGCCGAGGTCCTCGAAGGCGTGCGCGAGCAGCAGCAGCTTGGCCTCGGTGTTGACCGCCGTGCGCCACACCGCGCGGCCGTACCAGGTGCCGCCGATCTCCAGCTGCTCCTCCTCGGCACTGGCGTCGAAGTAGCAGCTCACCCCGACCGCCCGCCCGCTCCCCACCGCCACCACCGCGAACGGCGTGCAGGTCCGGTCGGCGAGCCGGTCGTCGATGACCTCCGCCATCTCCGCCTCGGTGCGCGGCACGGGCACCGGGATCCACCGCCACACCTCCTCGTCCCCGCCGCCGGCCGCGAACAGGTCGGGCACGTGGGCGCGGGTGAGCGGCTCCAGCCGGACGTGGCGGCCGGTGAGGACGACGGGTGCGGGCAGCTTCGCGGTCATGCGCCCCACCGTAGGGCCTCATTGCACCAGTAGCAAGCGATATATGCACTAGTGCAAACCTTCCCGGGCATGCGGAAGGCCCGGCACCCCTGCAGCAGGGGTGCCGGGCCTTCCGCGGGCGCCTTCCGGGCCTACAGGAAGGAGTTGATTTCGATGGTCTCGGTCCGGCCGGGGCCGACGCCGATCGCCGAGATCGGGGCGCCGGACATCTCCTCCAGCGCCTTCACGTACGCCTGCGCGTTCTTCGGCAGCTCGGCGAAGGTCTTCGCCTTCGAGATGTCCTCGCTCCAGCCGGGCAGGTTCTCGTAGATCGGCTTCGCGTGGTGGAAGTCCGACTGGTTGTACGGGAGTTCCTCGACCCGCTGCCCGTCGATCTCGTACGCGACGCAGACCGGGATCTGCTCCCAGCCGGTCAGCACGTCCAGCTTGGTGAGGAAGAAGTCGGTCAGGCCGTTGACCCGGGTCGCGTAGCGGGCGATCACCGCGTCGAACCAGCCGCAGCGCCGGTCGCGGCCGGTGGTGACGCCGCGCTCGCCGCCGATCCGGCGCAGCGCGTCGCCGTCGGCGTCCAGCAGCTCGGTCGGGAACGGGCCCGAGCCGACGCGGGTGGTGTACGCCTTGAGGATGCCGATGACCCGGTCGATCTTGGTCGGGCCGATGCCGGAGCCGGTGCAGGCGCCGCCGGAGGTCGGGTTCGACGAGGTGACGAACGGGTACGTGCCGTGGTCCACGTCCAGCAGGGTGCCCTGGCCGCCCTCCAGCAGGACGACCTTGTTCGCCTTCAGCGCCTCGTCCAGGACGAGGGTGGTGTCGGCCAGGTACGGCTTGATCTTGTCCGCGTAGCCCAGGTACTCCTCGAGCACCAGTTCGGCCGGGATCGCGCGCCGGTTGTAGAGCTTCACCAGCAGCTGGTTCTTGTCGTGCAGCGCGGCTTCGATCTTCTGGCGCAGGATCGACTCGTCGAACAGGTCCTGGACCCGGATGCCGACGCGGTTGATCTTGTCGGCGTAGGCGGGGCCGATGCCGCGGCCGGTGGTGCCGATCCGGCGCTTGCCGAGGAAGCGCTCGGTGACCTTGTCCAGCGTCCGGTGGTACGGGGTGATCAGGTGCGCGTTGCCGGAGATCAGCAGCTTCGAGGTGTCGATGCCGCGCTCGTCCAGGCCCTTGAGCTCGGAGAGCAGCACGCCCGGGTCGATCACGACGCCGTTGCCGATCACCGGCACGACGTTGGGGCTGAGGATGCCGGAGGGCAGCAGGTGCAGGGCGTACTTCTGGTCGCCGATGACCACCGTGTGACCGGCGTTGTTGCCGCCCTGGTAGCGGACGACGTAGTCGACGGAGCCGCCGAGGAGGTCGGTGGCCTTCCCCTTGCCCTCGTCTCCCCACTGGGCACCAACGAGCACGAGTGCCGGCACAGGCGTACACCCCTTCCGGTTGGGGCATCCTGCGTAGACCGCAGTCTGGCCCGAGATGGACGAAGCCCCTAGCGCAATGGCGCAAGGGGCTCTTGCACCGAGAGATTACCTGAGGAAGGACCGGTCGTGTCGTCGCTGTCCACGCCCGTATCCCGCCCCCCGGACGACACCGGGGGCCCCGGGCCGCTGCTGGTGCTGCTCGACCCCTCGGCGCGGGAGGCCGACGGCGAGTCGGTGCGGATCGCCAAGGACGTGCTGTGCGGCGGCGCCGACGTGAAGGTCGCGCTGCCGGAGAGCCCGTCCGAGCTGGACCGGGTGCTGGCGCACCGGGGGCGGCGGCGGGCCGTGGTGATCGGGTCCGACCAGGCGCTGCAGCGGGTGCTGCAGGCCCTGCACCGGCAGCGCGAGCTGGACGCCGACCCGGTGGGCCTCGTCCCGGTCGGCGGCCCGGTGGCCACCGCCACCGCCCGGCTGCTCGGGGTGCCCGCCGAGCCGGTCGCGGCGGCCCGGGCCGTGCTGGGCGGCACCGCCCGGCGCCTGGACCTGCTGCTGGACGACGGCGGCGGCGTGGTGCTGGCCGAGGTGCGCTTCACCGGGCCGCGCCAGGGCCGGACGGGTGGTTGGCGTTCGCTATGGGCGAAACTGGCTGCGGCCGAGCAGGCGAGCCCCTCCGGCCCGGAGGAACTGCGGATCGAGGCGGACGGCCGCCTGCTGGCCGACGTCCACCAGCGGGTCCGCCACCTGCGGGTGGCGATGGTCGACGGCGCGATGGAGCTCGCCCTGGACCTCGACGGCCGCCCGCAGCGCCACCGGGCCGGCCTGCTCACCGTCGCCGGGCGCGACTTCGGCTACGAGGCCGACGGCTGCCCGGTCGGCCCGGTCCGGCACCGCACCTGGACGGTCCGCCCCGCCTCCTGGCGGCTGCTGCTGCCCGCCGCCTGAGCGCCCGCGACCGCTCCCGGTCACCCAGGGTGAGCAGGCTCACGTTCGCCCGCCCGTCCACCGTGCGAAGGCCCGATGACAAGGGCGTGAAGGCGGCCACCCCGCGGGCGGAAAACTGGTAAGAGGCGGTATCTACGCGCGTACCAGCAGGCTGCCATCAGGCCGTTCGCCCAGGCTGCCCTAGACTCGGAGACGTGCCACGTGGTGACGGACGACTCAACCACGACCTCCTCCCCGGCGAGAAGGGCCCCCAGGACGCTTGCGGCGTCTTCGGTGTCTGGGCTCCCGGCGAAGAGGTCGCGAAGCTCACGTACTTCGGCCTCTATGCCCTGCAGCACCGCGGACAGGAATCCGCGGGCATCGCAGTGAGCAACGGCTCCCAGATTCTCGTCTTCAAGGACATGGGACTCGTCTCCCAGGTCTTCGACGAGACCTCCCTGGGGTCGCTGCACGGGCATATCGCCGTCGGACATGCCCGCTACTCGACCACCGGGTCCTCGGTCTGGGAGAACGCCCAGCCGACCTTCCGCGCGACCGTCCACGGTTCGCTGGCCCTCGGCCACAACGGAAACCTGGTCAACACCGCCGAACTCGCGGCGATGGTCGCCGAACTGCCGGGCGAGGAGCACGTCTCCCGCTCCGGCCGGACCGCGGCCACCAACGACACCGACCTGCTGACCGCCCTGCTGGCCGGCCACCCGGACCTGACGATCGAGGAGACGGCCCGCAAGGTGCTGCCCGGCGTCAAGGGCGCCTTCTCGCTGGTCTTCATGGACGAGCACACGCTCTACGCCGCCCGCGACCCGCAGGGCATCCGCCCGCTGGTGCTCGGCCGGATCGAGCGCGGCTGGGTGGTGGCCTCGGAGACCTCCGCCCTCGACATCGTCGGCGCCAGCTTCATCCGCGAGGTCGAGCCCGGCGAGCTGATCGCCATCGACGAGAACGGCATGCGCACCTCGCGCTTCGCCGAGGCCAAGCCCAAGGGCTGCGTCTTCGAGTACGTCTACCTGGCCCGCCCGGACACCACCATCTCCGGCCGCAACGTGCACCTCTCCCGGGTGGAGATGGGCCGCAGGCTGGCCGCGGAGTCCCCGGTCGAGGCCGACCTGGTGATAGCGACCCCGGAGTCCGGCACCCCCGCCGCGATCGGCTACGCCGAGGCCAGCGGCATCCCGTTCGGCTCCGGCCTGGTGAAGAACGCCTACGTGGGCCGCACCTTCATCCAGCCGAACCAGACCATCCGCCAGCTCGGCATCCGGCTCAAGCTGAACCCGCTCAAGGAGGTCATCCGGGGCAAGCGCCTGGTGGTCGTGGACGACTCGATCGTCCGCGGCAACACCCAGCGCGCACTGGTCCGGATGCTGCGCGAGGCCGGAGCGGCCGAGGTCCACATCCGGATCTCCTCGCCGCCGGTGAAGTGGCCGTGCTTCTTCGGCATCGACTTCGCCACCCGCGCCGAGCTGATCGCCAACGGCCTGTCGGTCGACGAGATCGGCCGCTCGCTGGGCGCCGACTCGCTGGCCTACATCTCCATCGACGGGATGATCGAGGCCACCAAGCAGCCCAAGGACCAGCTCTGCCGGGCCTGCTTCGACGGCGAGTACCCGATGGAGCTGCCCGACCCGGCGCTGCTCGGCAAGCTCCTGCTCGAAGCGGAGATCGCCGGCGGCCAGGCCAAGCAGCCCGTCCGCGGCAGCAAGCAGACCAGCGACCTCGACGGCGTGCAGTCGCTGCTGGGCGGCGCCGGCGCGGCGGACGCGCTGCGACGCCCGTAACCGTGCGCACCGCCCCCGGCCCGGGTGCCGGGGGCGGCGGTACCACCACTTCGAAAGGGCCACACCAGGTGACCAGCAACGAGACCGGGGCGACCTACGCCGCCGCGGGTGTCGACATCGAGGCCGGCGACCGCGCCGTCGAGCTGATGAAGCAGTGGGTGAAGAAGAGCAACCGGCCCGAGGTGGTCGGCGGGCTCGGCGGCTTCGCCGGACTGTTCGACGCCTCCGCCTTCAAGCGCTACGAGCGCCCGCTGCTGGCCACCGCCACCGACGGCGTCGGCACCAAGGTCGCCATCGCCCAGGCCATGGACAAGCACGACACCATCGGCCACGACCTGGTCGCCATGGTCGTCGACGACCTGGTGGTGTGCGGCGCCGAGCCGCTGTTCATGACCGACTACATCTGCGTCGGCAAGGTCGTCCCGGAGCGGGTCGCCGCGATCGTCAAGGGCATCGCCGAGGGCTGCACGCTGGCCGGCTGCGCGCTGGTCGGCGGCGAGACCGCCGAGCACCCGGGCCTGCTCGGCCCGGACGAGTACGACGTCGCGGGCGCGGGCACCGGCGTGGTCGAGGCCGACGCGCTGCTGGGCCCGGACCGGGTCCGCGCGGGCGACGTGGTGATCGCGATGGCCGCCTCCGGCCTGCACTCCAACGGCTACTCGCTGGTCCGGCACGTGCTGCTGAACCAGGCCGGCTGGTCGCTGGACCGCCGGGTCGAGGAGTTCGGCCGCACCCTCGGCGAGGAACTCCTGGAGCCGACCAGGATCTACTCGCTGGACTGCCTGGCGCTGACCCGCGCCACCGAGGTCCACGCCTTCTCGCACGTCACCGGCGGCGGCCTGGCCGCCAACCTGGCCCGGGTCATCCCGGACGGCCTGCACGCCCGCCTGGACCGCGGCACCTGGACGCCGCTGCCGGTCTTCCGCACCGTCGCCGAGGTCGGCGCGATGCAGACCCTGGAGATCGAGAAGACCCTGAACATGGGCGTCGGCATGGTCGCCGTCGTCCCGCCGGAGTCGGTCGACACCGTGCTCGCCGTCCTGGAGGACCGCGACGTGGAGGCCTGGCTGCTCGGCGACGTGGTCGAGCGCACCGACGGGCACGAGGGCGGCGCCGCGCTGTACAACGCCTACGAGGCGTTCTGAGCCGAGGCACGTCGAGGGGCCCCGTCGCGCTGCGGCGGGGCCCTTCGCGTCCGTCCTCCGGCCGACGCCCCGTGCGGGGACGCCGAAAACCGGCCCGGCGCTCACGGGGAGCGCTCGGACCGGCCCGGTCGGAGAACGTCAGGCGCGGCGACGAGCCGGAGGGGTGTCCTCGTCGTCATCGTCGTCGTCGTTGTACCTGTCGGCGTACGCCGCGTAGGGGTCGTCCTCGTCGTCGTCCTCGATCGGTTCAGGCTCGATCGCGGTGGACGGAGATACACCCAGCTCGTGAGACAGACGGTTAGCGTCGAACCCGCCGCTGTTGTACTTCAGCTCGCGGGCGACCTTCGTCTGCTTGGCCTTGGCCCGGCCGCGCCCCATGGGTCGACCCCCTCAACGGTGGGGCTCACGGCCCCGAGTCTGACACGTGTTGATGATCAGGTCCGGCCTGCCCGAAGTGGGAAACCGTCCCTTGGAGCATTAACGGTACCTGTTTCCGCCGCCGGACGGTACGTCGCCGGTGTGACGTGGCGCGCACCCTCGCCCCCCCGAACCGGGTCCGCCCAGGTCAGAGGGGAATTACGCGGCTTTCGCAGGCTGTCCGGCACGTGGCCGGACCCGTCGTTCCTGCAGAGATTATCCCCCGAAGGGGGCGCGGCATCGCCCGATCGGGGGACGGACTGAGAATCCGGTTCCACATCGTGATGCGCGGGGCCGGGCGGTGCCGGCCCCGCGCGCACGGGCGGTCGCGGGTCAGCCCCGGCGGGCCGCCGGGAGCAGCACCGAGCGGAGCGCGCCGATCTCCCGCATCCGCTTCTCGGCGAGCCGGTCGGCGGCCACCGCCGGGGGCACGCCGTCGGCGGCGGCGCGGGTGAAGATCTCCAGCGTGGTGTCGAAGATCTTCGTCGCCTTGTTCTTCGCCCGGTCGAAGTTGAAGCCCTCGATCTCGTCGGCGACCTGGATCACGCCGCCGGAGTTCACCAGGTAGTCGGGGGCGTAGAGGATGCCGCGGTCGGCGAGGTCCTTCTCGACGCCGGGGTGGGCGAGCTGGTTGTTGGCCGCGCCGCAGACGATCGCGGTGCCGGCCGCGCCGAGCGCCGCGACGGTCTCGTCGGTGAGCGCGCCGCCGAGCGCGCACGGGGCGTAGACGTCCAGTGCGGCGTTCAGCAGGGCGGCGGTGTCGGCCACCACCTCGACCTCCGGGTGGGCGGCCCGGACGCGGTTCACGGCGGCCTCGGAGACGTCCGTGACGACCACGGTGGCGCCGTCCTCCAGCAGGTGGCCGACCAGGTAGTGGCCGACCTTGCCGACGCCCGCCACGCCGACCCGCCGGCCGCGCAGGGTCGGCTGGCCCCAGCGGGCCCGGGCGGAGGCGCGCATGCCCTGGAAGACGCCGAAGGCGGTGAGGACGGAGGAGTCCCCGGCGCCGCCGTGCTCGGGCGAGCGGCCGGTGACGAACTCGGTCTCCCGGGCCACCACGTCCATGTCCTGGACGTAGGTGCCCACGTCGCAGGCGGTGACGTAGCGGCCGCGCAGGGACTGCACGAAGCGCCCGTAGGCGCGCAGCATCGCCTCGTTCTTGTCCTTGCCCGGGTCGCCGATGATGACGGCCTTGCCGCCGCCGAGGTCGAGCCCGGCGAGGGCGTTCTTGTAGCTCATCCCGCGCGAGAGGTTCAGCGCGTCCTGCAGCGCCTCCTCCTCGGTCGCGTACGGGAAGAAGCGGGTGCCGCCCAGGGCGGGGCCGAGGGCGGTGGAGTGGATGGCGATGATCGCCTTGAGGCCGGTGGAGCGGTCGTGGCAGAGCACGACCTGCTCGTGCCCCTCGCCGTCCGGGTCGGTGCCGAAGACTCGGCCCAGCACGCCTGGTGCGGGGTGCGTGGTGTGTACGTCGGTCACTGTGGTGACTCCAGTAGGGATGGCCCGCGGCGGTGGTGCGGGCGTCTGGACAGAAGCCTAGTGCCGGGGTCGCCTTCGAATCTGCCCCCGGAGGCCCCGGAAACACAACGACCGAAGCCGTTCGCACGACACCCTGACGCCTCCCGCGGGCGCGTGCGACGATGCGGAGCGTGACCGCCTGGCGCACGACCGTGCTTCCTCCGTACACCGCGCAGCTCCGGGTCTACGAGCCGCTGGCCGCCTTCCCCGAGCCCGACCGCGCCCGCTGGCAGGCGTACGCCGCCGAGCACGGGCCCGACGCGGAGGGGCCGGGGCAGCCGGTCACCGCGGCGGCGCTGGCCGAGCAGCGGGCCGCGCTGGCCGCCCTGGCGGCCCTGACGCCCCGCCCGCTGCCCGAGAAGGAGGACGAGCGGGCGTACGTGCGGGTGCTGGACGGGGTGGTCTACGTCTGCCCGTGGACGACCCGGCTGCGCGGCTGGCTGGCCCTGCAGGAGCTGCAGCGGACGCTGCCCGCGCACCTGGTGGACACCGTGCTGCCCCCGGCCCTGCGGGCGGCCGCGGAGGCGGACCGGGCGCAGTGGCAGCTGGACCACCCGGACGCCCGGCCGTGGATCGCCACCAGCCGCTGGGAGGTGCCGCTGCGCTGGTTCCTGCCGTTCGGCGAGGAGGACCGGCAGCACGTGCCGGAGGGCGAGTACGGCTCCTCGGGGGAGGGCGAGCGGCCGGAACCGGCCGCGCTGTTCTACCTGACCTCGATGGTGCAGGCCCGCCGCCGGGTGGCCCGGGCGTACCGGGTGCTGCGGGAGCGGACGCCGGGCGGTTCGCTGGGGGACGGCGCGGAGGAGGTCGGGCGGTGGCTGGAGGAGTTCCACCCGCGCTCGCTGGTGGAGCTGGACTACGGCGGCCTGGCCCGGCTGCTGGGCCCGCAGGGGCTGGCCCGGGAGCGCTCGGTGGGCGAACTGGCGGACGGGCTGGGCTCCTTGCGGGCCGGGGACACCGGCGCGGCGCTGCGGGCCTACGAGGGGCTCACGGCACGCTGGCGGCGGGTGCTGGCGCTGCGGCAGGCGTCCTGAACCGGCCGGGGGCGGCGCGGGGGAGGCGACGGGCCGTCAGGAAATTTCCCCTGGCCGAATGTCGGTGCGAGGGGCCAGGATGGTCCGTACCATTGCCGCGGTTTCGGGACCATGGTCCCGGATCGGGTCAATCCCCATGGAACGTGATACTACTCACCGTTGACGCGAACTCAGACCTATGTGCCAAAATGGGACAACCAGCCCAAGGCCATGCAGGCGTGTCGCACCGTGACCGGACGTCACCACCGCGTGACTGTCCGCTATGGGGTGGTCCGGGGCCTTCCGTCGCTCTTGAACCCGTGAGGGGTCAATTTTGACGGTTTGGCCGATGGGGCTGGACGGATGGTGTAGTTGTAGACACCAGGACAAGCCGTTCGTCCTATAACCGACTCGGCCCGTCCGTGCCATTTCGGGCATCGCGGGCCAAGGTGCAGAATTTGAAGGATAGAACCGCCCTGGTTCGGTTCTCCCGAGGAGGCCGCTCATGACCGCTCGTACCCCTGACGCCGAGCCCCTGCTGACGCCGGCAGAGGTCGCCACGATGTTCCGCGTGGACCCGAAGACCGTGACCCGCTGGGCCAAGGCAGGCAAGCTCACGTCGATCCGGACTCTCGGCGGCCACCGCCGCTACCGCGAGGCGGAGGTGCGTGCCCTGCTGGCCGGTATTCCGGCCCAGCGCACCGAGGTCTGATCCCCGTTCTTCCGGGCAGCCCCCCGACTCCGCCGGGTCGGGGCGCCGCCGACAGGCCGAGGGCCGCTCCCTCCGACTCCGCCGGGTCGGAAGGGGCGGCCCTCGGTCGCGTTCGGCGGGCGGTCCGGCGCGGAACGCGTGATTCCCTTTGGGGTGGCTGGGGAGGGGGGGATTACTGGGAAAGCCAGTACAATTTTACATATTAAATCAGGGCACTTTGCGGAGATGCTCCCCGCGTCACATCTCAAAAGGTTTCCAGTGACGGTGATCACAGCGACGTTATCTTGCGCGGCACCCCGGGAACGCGATAAGGCCCGGAACCTCACGGTTCCGGGCCTTGCGCTACTGCGATCCCGACGGGACTTGAACCCGCGACCTCCACCTTGACAGGGTGGCGAGCTAACCAACTGCTCCACGGGACCAGTGTTCTGATCCTTGCCCGCCTGCTCTCGCCTGCGAACAAGACAGACTGTACTGCATCGCGACCCCCCAGGTCGAACCGGCTCCGGAGCACCCCGGAGCCGGCCCGCCACCCGGCCCGACCAGGGCTTCAGAGGGTCGCCGCGGCGGCCTCCATCGCCTTGAGGATCCGCTTCTCCGACACCGGGCTCGGCGTGCCCAGCCCCTGCGCGAAGAAGCTCACCCGCAGCTCCTCGATCATCCAGCGCACCGCCTTCACCTCCGGCGACGGCTCCCGGCCCGCCGGGACCCGCGCCAGCAGCTCCCCGTACGCCTGCTGCACCGCCTGCACCTTCAGCAGGTTCTGCAGGTCCCGCTGCGGGTGGTTGGGCAGCGCCTCCAGGCGGCGGTCCACCGCCAGCAGGTAGCGCTTCAGGTCGCCCAGGCGCTGCCAGCCGGTCTCGGACACGAAGCCCGGGTGCACCAGCGAGGCCAGGTGCAGCCGCACGTCGTTCACCGCCGACAGCAGCACCGGGCTGGAGACCGACTTCAGCCGGGTCGACGCCTTGTGGAAGGCGATCAGCGCCGAGGCCGTCTTCAGCGTGGTGTCCGCCGACAGCTCGTACAGGTCCGCCCGGACCTTGTCGTACAGCGCGCCGAACGCCTCCGCGTCCCAGACCACGCCGCCGTTCAACTCCATCAGGCGGTCGGTCGCGGCCGCCACCACGTCCTCGAACAGGGCCGGGATCGAGCCGTGCGGGTTGTACGACAGGGCCAGCTTGGCCTGGTTGCCCAGCCGCCCCTGGATCGACTTGGCCGGGGAGTTGACCCGCAGCATCAGCAGGCGGCGGGTGCCCGCCCACATCGCCCGCTGCTGGGCCTCCGGGGTGTCGAACAGCTTGATGCCCACGCTGGTGCCCTCGTCCACCAGCGCCGGGTAGGCGCGCAGCGAGTGGCCCCTGGAGCGCTGCTCGAAGGTGCGCTGGAGGACCGGCAGGTCGTCCGGCCAGGCGGTCAGGCCGGTGCGCTCGATGCCGCGGCCGGACGCGGCGCTGGACAGCGTCGCCGACAGCTTCGGCTGCAGCTTGCGGCGCAGCTCCTCCAGGTCCTTGGACTCGGCGAGCCTGCGCTTGCCGTCCACCACCCGGAAGGTCACCTTCAGGTGGTCCGGGACGCGCTCCTCGTCCCACGCCTCCGGCGGGATCGGCAGGCCCGACATCCGGTGCAGCACCCGCTCCAGCGTGGGCAGCAGCGGCTCCTGGCGGTCGGTCAGCTCGCGCATCGCCGCCCGGGCGTAGTCCGGGGCCGGGACGAAGTTGCGGCGCACCGCCTTGGGCAGCGAGCGGATCCAGGCCGTCACCAACTCCGCGCGCAGGCCCGGGATCTGCCAGTCGAAGCCCTCCGACACCACCTGGTTCAGCACCGCCAGCGGGATGTGCACCGTCACGCCGTCCGCGTCGCTGCCCGGCTCGAACTGGTACGTCAGCGGGAAGCGCAGCTTGCCCTGCTGCCAGAAGTCCGGGTAGTCCTCCTCGGTGATCCCGTCCGCCGAGTCGTTGATCAGCATCGACTTCTCGAAGTTGAGCAGGTCGGGCTGCTCGCGGCGGGCCTTCTTCCACCAGGCGTCGAAGTGCCGCCCGGAGACCACGTCCTCGGGCAGCCGGGCGTCGTAGAAGTCGAACAGGGTCTGGTCGTCCACCAGGATGTCCCGGCGGCGGGCCCGGTTCTCCAGCTCCTCGACCTCGTCGAGCAGCTTGCGGTTCTCCGCGAAGAACCGGTGGTGGGTCTCCCAGTCGCCCTCCACCAGCGCGGTGCGGATGAACAGCTCCCGGCACAGCTCCGGGTCGATCCGGCCGTAGTTGACCTTGCGCTGCGCGACGATCGGCAGCCCGTACAGCGTCACCTTCTCGTACGCCAGCACCGCGCCGGCCTTCTTCTCCCAGTGCGGCTCGCTGTACGTGCGCTTGATCAGGTGCGCCGCCAGCGGCTCCACCCACTCCGGCTCGATCTTCGCGTTGATCCGCGCCCACAGCCGGGAGGTCTCCACCAGCTCCGCCGACATCACCCAGCGCGGCGGCTTCTTGAACAGCCCCGAGCCCGGGAAGACCGCGAACCGGGCGCCGCGGGCGCCCGCGTACTCGCGCTTCTCCGCGTCGAACAGGCCCAGGTGGGAGAGCAGGCCGGAGAGCAGCGCCTGGTGGATCCGGTCCGCGTCGGGTTCGGCGTCGTCCGCGGGCTCGTCGACGGTGACGCCGAGCTGCTTGGCGATGGTGCGCAGCTGGACGTAGACGTCCTGCCACTCCCGTATCCGCAGGTAGTTGAGGAACTCGGACTTGCACATCCGGCGGAACGCCGAGGAGGACAGCTCCTTCTGCTGCTCCCGCACGTAGCGCCAGATCGCCAGGTAGGACAGGAAGTCGGAGGTCTCCGACTGGAAGCGGCGGTGCCGGTCGTCGGCGGCCTGGCGCTTCTCGGCGGGGCGCTCGCGCGGGTCCTGGATGGAGAGCGCGGCGGCGATCACCATCACGTCGCGGACGCAGCCGAGGCGGTCGGCCTCCAGCACCATCCGGGCCATCCGCGGGTCGACCGGGAGCTGGGCGAGCTTGCGGCCCAGCGGGGTCAGCCGCTTGCGGTGGTCCTTCTCGTCCGGGTCGAGGGCGCCCAGCTCGTGCAGCAGGTTGACGCCGTCCTTGATGTTCCGGGAGTCCGGCGGGTCGAGGAACGGGAAGGCGGCGATGTCGCCCAGGCCCGCCGCGGTCATCTGCAGGATCACCGAGGCCAGGTTGGTGCGCAGGATCTCGGCGTCGGTGAACTCGGGGCGGGAGAGGAAGTCCTCCTCCGAGTACAGCCGGATGCAGATGCCGTCCGAGGTGCGGCCGCAGCGGCCCTTGCGCTGGTTGGCGCTGGCCTGGCTGATCGCCTCGATCGGCAGGCGCTGGACCTTGGTGCGGTGGCTGTAGCGGGAGATCCGGGCGGTGCCCGGGTCGATCACGTACTTGATGCCGGGGACGGTCAGGGAGGTCTCGGCGACGTTGGTGGCCAGCACCACCCGGCGCTGCGAGGAGCGCTGGAACACCCGGTGCTGCTCCGCCGAGGAGAGCCGGGCGTACAGCGGCAGGATCTCGGTGGACCTCAGCTTCAGCTTGGTCAGCGCGTCGGCGGTGTCGCGGATCTCGCGCTCGCCGGAGAGGAACACCAGGATGTCGCCGGGGCCCTCGGCCTGGAGCTCCTCGACGGCGTCGCAGATGCCCTGGACCTGGTCCCGGTCGCGGTCCCGGTCGGTGTCCTCCTCGCCGTCGAGCTCGTCGTCCTCGACCAGCGGGCGGTAGCGGACCTCCACCGGGTAGGTGCGGCCGGAGACCTCGATGATCGGGGCGTCGTCGAAGTGCGCGGCGAAGCGCTCCGGGTCGATGGTCGCGGAGGTGATGACCACCTTGAGGTCGGGGCGGCGGGGCAGCAGCTGCTTGAGGTAGCCGAGCAGGAAGTCGATGTTCAGGCTGCGCTCGTGCGCCTCGTCGATGATCAGGGTGTCGTACTGGCGCAGGTCCCGGTCGGTCTGGATCTCGGCCAGCAGGATGCCGTCCGTCATCAGCTTGACCAGGGTGTCCTGGCCGGCCTGGTCGGTGAACCGGACCTTCCAGCCGACCGCCTCGCCCAGCGGGGTGCCCAGCTCCTCGGCCACCCGCTCGGCCACCGTGCGGGCGGCGATCCGGCGCGGCTGGGTGTGGCCGATCAGGCCCCGGACGCCGCGGCCCAGCTCCAGGCAGATCTTCGGGATCTGGGTGGTCTTGCCGGAGCCGGTCTCGCCCGCCACGATCACCACCTGGTGGTCGCGGACGGCGGCCAGGATCTCGTCCTTCTTCTGCGCGACCGGCAGCTCCTGCGGGTACCTGATCACCGGGACGGCCGCCCGGCGGGAGGCCACCCGGGCCTCGGAGCGGTCGAAGTCGGACGCCAGCTCGGTCAGCACCTTCTGCCGGCCCTCGGCCGACCTGACCTTGCGGGTGCCCTCCAGGCGGCGGCCGAGCCGCTGCGCGTCGCGCAGCATCACGCCGGGCAGCCGGGCGGCCAGCTCCGCGAAGGTGGGGGCGGGCTGCGGGGCTACGGGAGAACTCACTGCGGGCATCCCTCTAGGTTGCAAAAAGTGGGGGCCGGGGCGCACCTCGGTTTTCGAGCACGTCCAGTGTCACAGGCACGGCGGGCCGACCGCGAACAGCCGCCGCCGGGCCCGCGGGCGGAATCGACCGGGTACCCACCCATTTCGTCCGGGCGGCGGACTGACTAGCCTGGGGGGAACAGGCTTTCGGGGAAGAGTCGCACGGGGAAACAGGGGGACGGGTCATGGACCTGATCGGAGACGTCAAGCACCTCGTCGGTGACGCGGCGAAGGTCGCCGAGGACATCGTCATGGCACCGGCCGAGATCGCGCACTGGGCGCTCGGCAAGATGTTCGGCGACGCCGACGCCGAGCTGAACAAGATCGCCCAGGAGCTCGCCGAACTGGGCAAGCAGGTCGACGGCCTCGGCCGCGAGGTCAACAGCCTGCTCGGCAGCCTGACCTGGCACGGCGCGGCCGCGGACGCGTTCATCGCGCACGCGCAGGGCCGGGTGCGCGAGCTGAACTCCGTGGCGGACGAGCTCGGGCAGCTCGGCGACTCCGTCAAGCAGCTCGCCAACGTCCTGTAGCACGTCCCGGTCGGGGTGACGGAGAAAGAGGGGGAACACCGCGATGGCGGGGAACCAGTTCGGCTTCCAGCCGGGTGAACTGCTGAAGATCCAGCGGGACTTCGAGCAGATCAACCAGCGGATGGAGGAGATGTCCGGCCAACTCGGGCACATCAAGGCGACCGTGGCCAAGGCGGCGGCGACCGACGTGTTCTCGGGCTGGATCATGGGCGTCCTCGGTGCGGGGAAGATCCTGGCCGAGGTCACCCGGGACGTCCACGAGATCAGCGCCCGGGCCGAGGCGCTCGCCAGGACCAAGGAGAAGCTCACCAAGGAGCTCGGCGAGGACGCGGCGAAGATCAAGAAGCTGATCGCCGACTACGAGGCGGTCGAGCGGAAGATCGCCGAGGACCTCAAGCGCAAGCACGACGGCGGCCAGGCCCAGCCCACCTCGCCCAAGTCGCCCAGCACCGGCATCGACGGCGCGGGCGGCGGCCGGGGCGGCGGCGGGACCGGTGGTGGCGGCGGTGGTGGTGGTGGCCACGCCGGGCAGCCCTCCTCGCCGCACCACGGCGGCACCGACACCAGCGGCAACGACGGGACGGGGGTCATCAGCGGCCCGGGCGGCAAGCACGACGGCCCCAAGCTGAAGGACCGCTCGACCGGCGACTGGAAGACCAAGATCGTCAACGGCAACAGCTGGGACGCCTGGTCCGACCACCGGCACCCGCGCAACGGCGAGGGCGTCGGCGTGAAGGCCGAGCCCAAGCTGGACGGGGTGTCGGACGAGCGCCGGGCCATGGTGGAGCGGGCGATGGAGCGCGTCCAGCGCAGGCTCGGCTACAGCCAGGGCGCCGTGACCAACGGCTACCGGGTCGACTGCTCCGGCTTCGTCTCGGCCGCCTGGGGCCTGCCCGGTCCCGGCACCACCACCGGGCCGCTGATCAGCGAGTCCTCGGGCATCGCCCACCACATCGCCCGCAGCGACCTCCAGCCGGGCGACGCGCTGGTGGTCGACAACCGCCGGGAGCAGCACGTGGTGCTCTTCGGCGGCTGGGCGGACGCGGCGCACACCCGGGCGATCATCCTGGAGGACTCCGGCAGCCAGGGCTGCATCTCGCACGAGGTGCAGATGTCCAAGCTGTCCGAGTACACCCCGATCCGCAAGAACGGCATGTGACGGGCGGTGCGACGCCGCGCTGCGGCGGGAACGGCGGGCCGTCCGGTTAGGGTGGGTCGATGAGCGAGCAGCAGCGCCCCGGGTACGAAGCCGACCCCACCTCGGTCCATCCGGTGGCCCGGGTCGCCTTCGGCGTCGCCGGGGCGGTGCTCATCGCGGTGGGCGTGGTGCTGCTGATCCTGCCCGGCCCCGGCATGCTCCTCCTGCTGGCCGGCCTGGTGCTCGTCGCCCGCGCGGTGCCGGCCTTCGCCCGCTTCGTGGAGCCGGTACGGGCCAAGGCCATGCAGGGCGTCGAGGCGAGCGTCGCCTCCGGCTGGCGGATCGCGGGCTCCGTCCTCGCCGGGCTCGGCCTGATCGGCGCGGGCGTGGTCGCCGGGCTCGTCCCCTCGCTGCCGTTCGCGGGCTGGCCCACGGGGGCGAGCCTGGTGCTCTCCGGGCTGATCCTGCTCGGGTTGCTGGGCTGGAGCTACCGCCGGGTGCACGGGGGCCGGTAGGGCTGAGACCTCAGGGCCCGGGGAGAACGGCGAGGCGCGTCATCAGGGGCCCGGGGAACGGCGGGCTCGGGGCTGCTCACGGTTCACTGGTGGTGCGTGCGGTGGCTTCGGGTTCTGTTACTGCGGCCCGAAGCAGCACGGACCTTCGATGGGCTCCGGCCGTCAGCAGCACGGACTCGCCGTTCCCCGAGCCCCTGACGGGGCCACCGCCGTTCTTCCCGAGCCCTCTGACGGGGCTACCGCCGTTCTTCCCGAGCCCCTGAAGGGGCATCCTGCCGAAGGCGCTAGCGGGTGAGGTGGAAGGCCAGGCGGGCGGCGGCGCGCAGGGGGAGGGCGGGGCGGGGGAGGGCGAAGGCGGCGCGCAGCGGGGGGTCGAGGAGGGCGGCGGCGAAGGCGGGGGCGTGGCGGGCGAGGGGGCCGGGGAGCCGGGCGGCGAAGAGCGGGGCGACGGCGTGCCAGAGGTGGCGTCCGGCCGCGCTGGGGGCGAACCTGGCGGCTTCGAACTCCCGCATCCAGGCGGCGGTCCCGGCCAGGGTGGGCCCGGGCGGCGGCGGGAGCCGGAGGGCCGCGGAGAGGTCGGCGGCGAAGGCGGCGGCCGCTTCGCGCTCGGCGGGGGTGGCGGCGGCGAACTCGACCGGGCAGACGGTGAAGCAGGCCAGCACGTAGCGCATCAACTCCTCGTCCACGCCGGGGAGCCGGTGCATCGCGGCGAGCTCGGCGACGATCCCGCGCCCGGCGGGGCTGTCGACGCCGTGGCCGATCAGGGCGAACATCATGGCGCCGGTGGCCTTCGCCCGGGCCTTCGGCGCGGACGTCAGCCTGCCGGTGCCGGAGAGGACTTCGGCGATCTCGGGGACGGCGAAGGTGCGGACGAAGCCGAGCGTCAGGCCGACCCGGGCGCGCTGCGGGCGCCGGTGCAGGACGAGGGCGGCGAAGGCGTCCCGCGGGGGCGGCGGCGGGAGGGTCACGCGGGGGGTTCCAGGGCGCGCCCCAGCAGCGGGGAGCGCAGGTAGGCGGCGACCAGGACGAGGTGGGTGCGCTCCTCGTCGGGCGCGGTGTCCAGGCCGGGCAGGACGGGCTGCTCCTCGCGGGGGCGGGGAACGGCCCCGGCGGCGAGGGCGGTGACGGCGGAGCGCAGCGCCGCGGCCACCACCAGGGCGTCGCGGTGGGTGGGGGCGAGCGAGGCGCGTCCGGCCAGGCGCTGCGCGGCGTGGACGGCGGCGGGGTCGACGAACGGACGGAGGGTCAGCTGACCGTCCCGGATCTCCAGTCCGCGCCGGGTGGTGCGCCATTCGAGGTCGCGCAGGGCCAGGCGTTCGCGCCAGGCGGGGGAGGGCGGGCCCTCCAGGGCGAGGCGGCGGTCGGCCCGGTAGACGAGCTCCCAGAGCGGGCGCAGGGCACGGAAGTCACGGCGGCGGGCGGCCCAGGCGGCCGCGGCGGGCCCGGCGAAGCCGCAGGTGATGCCGACCGCGCCGAGGGCGGCGAAGGCCGGGCCGAGGGCGGTGCTGAGCCACTCGGCGCCCTCCACGCCCGCGTGGGCCAGCCCGATCGCGGCGATCTTGCACAGCACGTAGCCGCAGGCGGTGAGCGCGCCGAGGGCGATCTGCCGGATGCCGCGGCGCAGCGGGCCGAGCGGGAGGCGGGCGGCGTGGCCGAGGCAGACCCGGCCGATGTCGACCAGCGCGTAGGCGAACAGGCCCTGGTAGAGGGCGAGGAACAGGGCGGTGGCGGTGCGCGGGGCGAAGGTGGTGTCGAAGGTGAGCGGGGTCTCGGGCCGGTAGGGGCCGCCGGCCAGGAACAGGGCGACCAGCACGGGGACGAGGGCGGCGAAGACGGCGGTGCGGTGGCGCACCCGCTGCCGCAGCCGCTCGTCCAGCGGGGCCCAGACCCGGCTGCCGGTGCGCTCCTCGGGCGGGGTCCAGACCAGGGCGAGGACGACGGCGGCGGCGGAGAAGCCGACGATGCCGAGGTAGACGAACAGGGTGGCGAGGTTGCCGACGCCGGTGAGGTGCCCGATCGCCCGGTACAGCACGGGGGAGGCGAGCAGGAAGGCGGTGGCGGGGGAGGCGATCGCCAGGGCGACCACCAGCAGCCCGAAGGACGGGTCGCGCCGCCAGGCCCGCAGCTTCAGCGCGGCGACCAGCCAGGCGCCGCCGCCGATGCCCAGGTAGACCAGGTCGTACGGCAGTTCAGACATGCTGTCCCTTGCGGTGCTCCAGCGCGGGGGCGAGCTGCGAGGTGGTCCCGGCGCCGGGGGCCAGCACCAGGACGCGCATCAGTTCGGCGCCGAGCACCTCGGCCTCCTCCTCGGCGTCGTCGTCGTAGTGCGAGCGGCCGAGCACCAGCCGGACCATCTCCGGGTCGAGGGTGGGCAGTTCGACCCGCGCGGCGTCCGGGTCGTGCGCGGCGGGCACGGGCAGGTGGCCGCAGAGCAGGTGGGCCAGTTCGTGGCAGACGATGTGCGCCCGGTGCAGGCCGGAGGTCTCCTCCTCGACGTGGACGACGTCCTCGGCGGGGAGCCGTTCGACGAAGCCGGAGGGCTCGCCGACCCGCATCCGGCGCGGGGCGATCCGGATGGTCCGGCCCAGGTGGGCGGAGACCGCGTCGCAGAGCTCCTCGACGGTGCTCAGCGGCGGCAGGCGCAGGTCGCGCGCGACCGCCCGCATCCGGCGGCGGGTCCGCCCCAGTCCGCTGCCCGCTCCCCGCACGTCGACCTCCTCCGGCAGCCGCCAGTGTCCCAGCGGCACCTGCTGACGCTCCGTCACGTCGTCGGGCCGGCCGCGTCCGGCGGCCCGTCGGTCAGGCCCACGGCCCGCCGCAACTGCTCCACAATAGTGAGTGCGGCGTCCTGCATCTCGGGGGGCAGTCCGGCCGCGCGCATCGCGATCCGCTCGACCCGGGCGTCCCGCAGCGCCTCGATCTTGCGCAGGTCCTGCTCCACCGCGCGGGCGGTCTCGGAATCGGAGAAGTAGTCGAGCGGGACGCCGAAGAACTTCGCGATCCGGACGGCGTTCTCCAGGCTCGGTTTCTGGGTGCCCTTGCGCAGGTTGCCGATGTAGGTGCCGCTCAGCCCGGTGCCTTCGGCGATTTCGGTGTCGCGCCAGGGACGGCCGAGGTCCTTGGGGTAGATCACCGCTATCAGGCGCCGGAAGCGGCTGGCGAAGTCCGGGGCTCCGGCGCGGGAGGTGTCCTGGGGCATGTGCCGGATCATAGAGGCTCCTTACCCCCGGGCGTATCCCTCGTCCGTCCCCTTCTGCACGACCGTTGGTGGAATCGTGCGGAAAGCGTGGGGGTCGCTCGTGCACGGGGTGCGGGGTGGCGCCGGAGAATCCACGATAGTTGACACGCCGTGGACCAGGTCGGCAGGATCGGCATCCGGATGCTCGGGCGCCGTTGCCCCACGGGGGTGGGCAGCGGCGCTCGGTTGTTCCCGCGCCCGCCGCGGTGCCGTTCTCCCGCCGCGGTGCTTTCTCCCGCCGCTGTTCCGCCGCGCCCTCGTCCGTCGTGAATTCGGAGTGCGGAATTCCGCTACTTCCCGTTCACCCCCCGTTCCCCGCAGGGGAGTTCTGCTCGGATACGCTTCGCGTGTCCGTGCCCGGCGGCATTTCCACCCGCCATTCCGGGCGCCCAGCCCGAAAGGCCCGCGCAGCCGATGGCTCCCCGTCTCTCCGTCGTCGTCCCGGTGTACAACGTCGAGCGCTACCTCGCGGCCTGCCTGGACTCGATCGCCGCCCAGGCGTTCGCCGATCTGGAGTGCGTCGTGGTCGACGACGGCTCCACCGACTCCAGCGCCGCCGTCGCCGAGGAGTACGTCGCGCGCGACCCGCGGTTCCGGTTGGTCCGGCAGCGGAACCAGGGCCTCGGCGCGGCCCGCAACACCGGCGTGCGCCACCTCGCCCCGGGCACCGAGTACCTGGCCTTCGTCGACAGCGACGACGTCGTGCCGCCGCACGCCTACCGGCTGATGGTCGACACCCTGGACGGCACCGGCTCCGACTTCGCCGCCGGCAACGTGCTGCGGCTGCGCTCGACCGGCCTGGAGCCCTCGCACGTGCACCGCCGCCCGTTCGCCGAGACCCGGCTGCGCACCCACGTCGGCGAACTGCCCTCGCTGGTCACCGACCGCACCGCCTGGAACAAGGTCTACCGGCGCTCCTTCTACGAGGCCGCGGGCCTGGAGTACCCCGAGGGCATGCTCTACGAGGACGCCCCGGTCAGCGTCCCGCACCACTTCCTGGCGAAGAGCGTCGACGTGCTGTCCGAGCCCGTCTACCACTGGCGGATCCGCGAGGACGGCGACCGCTCGATCACCCAGCGCCGCACCGACCCGCGCGGCCTGGCCGACCGGATCCGCTCGATCGAGCTCGTCCGCGGCTGGCTGCTCGACCGCCCCGAACCGGTCTTCCGCGAGCACCTGCGGGCCTACGACCACAACACCCTGGTCGAGGAGGTCCCGATGTTCTTCTGGACCCTCCCCGACGGCGACCGCGACTACCGCCACGCCTACCACCGGCACGTCACCCGGCTGGTCAGCGCGATAGGGGGCGACCGGATCGACGCCCTGCCGCCGTTCCTGCGCCTCAAGTACCGGCTGACCGTGGCCGGACGGGTGCACACCCTGGCGAACGTCCAGCGGCTGCACCGGCGGGTGCGCACCACCCGCAAGGCGCTGCGCCGCAGCTGACCGGGCCTCAGCGGTGCCCGCGGGCCTCGGCCTCGGCCTCGGCGCGGGCGGGCCGGCCCGGGCACCAGGTGCGGAAGTCCGGGGCCGACTGCACCATCAGGCCGTCCCCGGCGAACCCGTCCACCCACACGCTGCCCCGGTGCGGGCCGGAGACCACCGGCCAGGAGGAGTGGCCGCAGCCCTGCTCGCCGATCTGCACCGAGCCCGCCGTCATGCGGCGGATCCCAGGCGGCCCGTCCGCCGGTCGGCGGCTCAGTTCCCGGCGCAGGCCGGGGCGGCCGAACCGCCCTGCACGTCGGTCGACTTGAGGTACGCCAGCCGGTGGTTGTAGCGGATCGGGTAGTACGTGTCGCAGCCGACCACCAGGGTGCGGTCCTCGGGGGCGTCGCCGTCGATGTTCCGGGCGTAGTAGAAGTCGCCCCGCACCGGCTCGGGGTCCGCGGCCGGGTACGCCTGCCCGGCCGGGACGGTCGCCGACAGCGGGACGACCTGCTGCACCGGGATCGACGGGTGGTCCCGGTACGCGGCGGCCTCCGGGTAGGCGCGGCCGTACACGGGGATCGAGGCCGCGCCGGGCCGCGGGGTGAGCACCGTCCGGCCGGGGCGGGGGTCGCGGACGGCGGCGGAGCCGCCCGGGTTCGCGAACCAGGCCTTCTGCCCGTCGTACCAGACCGCCGTCCAGTCGCCCGCGACCTCCGCGACCACGTAGCGGGCGCCGGTGACGGCCTTGTCCCGCCAGTCGGCGGCGTCCCGGGTGCCGCCGTTCAGCAGCGGGGCGTCCGGGGACGGGCCGGTGCGCAGGTAGACGAAGTTCTCCGGACGGTCCGACGTGCCGTTCACCGCGGGGCGGTTGGTGTCGAACGCGGGCGAGACCACGACCGTGTCGCCGACCGCGGGCGGCCCGGCCGGGCCGGGCAGCGGGGCGCCCAGCAGCTCCAGGTAGTGCGCCCAGTCCCAGAAGGTGCCCGGGTCCCAGTGCATCCCGGCGACGTTCGCCTGCACCGGCCCCGGCACGTCGTCGTGCCCCAGGACGTGCTCCCGGTCCAGCGGGATGCCGTAGCGGGCCGCCAGGTGCCGCACCAGCGCGGCGGAGGACTGGTACAGCTGCTCCGAGTACCAGGTCGGCCGGTCCTTCGGGAAGGCGTAGCCCTCGTGCTCGATCCCGATGCCGTGCATGTTGAAGGTCTTGTTCCCGGCGTGCCAGGCCACGTCCCGGTTGTCCACCAGCTGCGTCACGTGCCCGTCCGAGGAGCGCACCAGGTAGTGCGCGCTGGCCTGGCTCTTCGGGTTGCGGAAGGTCGCGAGCGAGCCGTCGTAGCCGCCCTCGGTGTCGTGCAGCACGACGTACCGGATCCGCTGGCCGTCGGCCGGACGGTCCGCCTCGGTGTAGTTGCCGTACGAGGTCGGGTCCGCGGGGTCGGTCAGCGCGTACGCGGCCGGGCGGAAGTCGCAGTCCAGTCCGGCCGGGCAGTCGGCCGCGGCCGTGGCGCCCCGGGGCCCGGCGGTGTCCGGGGTGTCGGCGGGCCGGTCGACGCGCAGGGCGGGGGAGGGGGCCAGGCGGACGTGGCGGCCGTCGGCGGTGGTGCGTTCGGCGCCGGTGCGCAGGGTCGCGAACACCCGGTCGGCGAACGGACCGCGCGCGTTCCCGCCGAACCGGGCCACCGCCCGGTACCAGTCGCCCGGATCGCCCCCCACCGCCCGGCCGGACTCCCGCTGGTAGTGCGCCAGCAGCGCGGCGGCGCCGCGCAGGTTCTGCGCCGGGTCGACGGCCAACTCCCCGGCGGGGCGGCCGATCAGCGCGGCGGCGGCGTCCAGGGTGTGCAGCTGCGGGCCGTCCGCCCCGGCCGGGACGGCGGCCGGGTCGACCCGGGTCAGGCCGGTCACCCCGTAGTTGCCGGTGGTGCTGGGCGCCCCGCCGTGCGACTCCCACCGGGTCTGCTGGTAGGCCAGCGCCAGCAGCAGGTCCTCCGGGACGCCGAACTCGGCCGCGGCGGCGGCGAACCGGCGCTGCAGCGGGTCGGCGTCCGGGGCGGCGGTGGTGGCCGGGGCCGCTCCCAGCACGGTGGCGACCAGGGCCGTCGCGGCGGCCGCGGTCGCGGCCCTGGGCATCCGGAACACCGGGACCTCCTGCACGTGGGTGCGCCCGCGGACCTCCCCGGGCGGTCGCGACGCTACCGGCCGGGGTCGGGCGGACGGCGGTGCGACCCGCCTCCGGAAGGGTGGCCGTCCGCCCGGCCCGCTGACGGCCCTCAGCGGCGCGGACGCAGCAGCGCCGCCCGGGCCCGCAGCAGCCCCGGGACCAGCAGGTAGACCACGGTGGGCACGACCAGCGCCGTGATCACCAGCACCCGCAGCGGCACGGCCAGCCCCGCCAGCGGGGGGCCGAGCAGCACCTGGGCCAGCGTGATCGCCGGGTAGACGGCCAGCCAGGTGAGCAGGGCGCGCACGTGCACGGAGGGGGCGGCGGGCGGCGCGGCCTCGGTGGTTTCGGCGGGGGCGGTGATGGGGGTGGGTGCGGGTGCGTCGGCTTCGAGGGCGGTGATCGACACGGGGCACGTCCTGTTCGGTCGAGGAGCGGCGGGGAGCGGTGCGGGTGGACGGTGCGGGTGGACTGTGCGGGTGGACGGTGCGGCTGCTCGAAGGTATCCAACCGGTTGGTTGGCGTCAACTATCCAGTTGGTTGGCAGCCGGGCCGTTCCGTCCTACGCTGGCCGCATGACCCAGGACCCGGCCACCGCTGCCGCCACCGCCGCTGCCGCCACCACCAAGCAACGGCTCCTCGCCGCCGCCCGGGAGGAGTTCGCCGCCCACGGCATCGCCGGCGCCCGGGTGGACCGCATCGCGGAACTGGCGGGCGTCAACAAGGAGCGCATCTACGGCTACTTCGGCAGCAAGCAGAAGCTCTTCGACCAGGTGGTCTCCCGGGCCCTGGACGAACTCGCCGAAGCCGTCCCGCTGCGCCCCGGCGACGACCCCGCCGAGTACGTCGGCCGGGTGTACGACTTCCACCGGGCCAACCCGGTCCTGGTCCGGCTCTCGCTCTGGGAGGGCCTGCACTACCGCGACGACGCCCTGCCCAACGAGGCGCACCGGGCCACCCACTACGAGCGCAAGGTCGCCGCGCTCGCCGAGACCTTCGGCACCGAGGTCTCCCCGCAGGTGACCTCCTGCCTGCTCAGCCTGATCGCGCTGGCCGCCTGGCCCAGCGCGGTGCCCCAGATGTCCCGGCTGATCCTCGGCGCGGGCCCGGAGCCCGACCTGCGTGCGCAGTTGGTCGAGTTCGCCCGGCGGGCGGTCGCGGATGCCCTCCCGGCGGGTGCCCTCCCGGCGGGCGCGGACGCCTGAGGCGCAACGCGGCGGTGCCCCCGGAGCGAAGTCCGCTCCGGGGGCACCACCGCGTTGCGCCCGTCAGGCCTGGGGGGTCAGCCACTGGACGAACTGCACGACCAGCCCGTTCGGGTCGGTGACCTGGAACAGCCGCTCGCCCCACGGCTCGTCCAGCAGCGGCATGGTGATCTCGACCCCGGCCTCCTTCAGTCGGGCCTCGGCGGCGGCCGCGTCGTCCACCGTGAACGCCAGGATCAGTCCGGCCGCGTGCTGGTCGCGGAAGTCGGCCGGCAGCACCTCCAGGCCGCGGCGCAGCAGCACCACGTTCATCCCGGCGTCCGGGTGGCCGAGCGAGACGAAGCCGTCGGCGGACATCTCCTCGCGGAAGCCGAGGTGCTCGGAGAAGAAGGCGGCGGAGGCCGCGACGTCCTCGACGGTCAGGGACACGGCGGAGCGGTTGATCTTCAAGGCGGGGTCCTCCCGGATCGTGTGGGTCGGGCCGCACAGAGGGCGCCAGAATCTCTGTACGTCGTACAGTATACACAGTACGGAGATTTCTGCGTGGGAGAATCCCCCGCATGGCCAGCAACCGGAGCAGCGCCGGAGACCCCGCGCACACCCTCGCCCTGCTCTGGGGCGTCCCCCTCGCCCCCGCCGCGGGCCGCCGCGGACCCCGGAAGGCCCACTCACCGGCCGAGATCGCCGCCGCCGCGATCCGGATCGCCGACGCCGAAGGGCTGGACGCCGTCACCATGCGCCGCGTCGCCCAGGAGCTCGGCCTCTCCCCGATGGCGCTCTACACCTACGTCCCCGGCAAGGCCGAGCTCCTCGACCTGATGCTCGACACCCTCTACGCCGCGATGCCCCGCACCACCCCCGCCGACCAGGGCTGGCGCGCCCGCGCCGCCGCCGTCGCCGACGACAACCGGGCCCTCCACGCCGCCCACCCCTGGACCGCCGCCGTCCCCACCACCCGCCCGCCGCTCGGCCCCGGCCTGATGGCCAAGTACGAGTACGAGCTCCGCGCCCTCGAAGGCACCGGCCTCGACGACGTCCGCCTCGACGCCGCCCTCACCCACCTGCTCGGCTTCGTCCAGACCTGCGCCCGCGCCGCCGCCGACGAACGCGCCGCCCAGCAGGACAGCGCCATGAACGACCAGCAGTGGTGGGAGGCCAACGCCGAACTCCTCGCCCGCGTCCTCGACCCCGCCCGCTACCCCGTCGCCACCCGCGTCGGCGCCGCCGCCGGCCAGGCCCAGGGCGGCGCCTACAACGCCGACCGCGCCTACGAGTTCGGCCTCCCGCGCGTCCTCGACGGCCTCGCCGCCCTGATCGAGCAGCAGGCCGACTGACCGGTCGGTGGGGCAGCAGCCCGGCCGTCGCCAGCCCGAACCCGAACGGCTCCGGGGCGTGCAGTGCCCCGCCGAAGTCGACGTCCTCGCGCCGGTGGTACCGCGTGCCGTCCGGGCGGGCCCACCGGAGCGGTGGCCGGGATTCAGCGGCCGTGGGCCTCGCGGACGGCCTCCTCCAGCCAGTGCAGGTACCACTCGCCGAAGGTGGTCCGGTCGGAGCCGCCGTCGGGCAGCGTGACCGGTTCGATGCCCCGGTCGCACCCCCGGAGGTCGTTCCAGACGGTGCCGCGCTCCGACCCGGTCACGACCAGCCAGGTGTAGTAGCCGCACCCCTGGTGGCCGAGGCAGAACGCCCCGGAGGTCATCCGCTCGTCGAGCAGGTCCCACCCGTCGTCCCAGGCACGGTGCGCCGCGCGGTGGGACGCCTCGTCGGGGAAGTCCGCCGCGACCGGCTCGGCGGCGTCGAACTCGGCCCGCCAGCGGGCCCGCTGCTCCGCGGAGGGGAACGGGTCCGCCAGGAGCGCGCCGTCGTTCCGGACCTTGCCGTCCAGCCAGTGCCAGCCCCGCTCGTCCCGGCACAGCGGGAAGACCCCGTAGTGCGGCCCCGCCCCGCCCGCGCCCACCCGGAGCAGGAAGCCGCGGTAGTCGGCGGGGAAGCGGACACCGAACTCCTCCTCGGCCGCCGCGACCTCGGCCTCGGTGAGCGGCGGCCGCAGCCGGTAGTCGTGCCCGAAGCCCTGGAAGCGGGCCCCGAAGACCTTCCCCGCGAACGGAGCCTCCCCCAGGGCCGTCACCCGCTCCCGCACCCCCGCCCAGTCGGCCCCCCGCCCGCCCGGCCCACCCGCGTCGTTCGCCACGATCGCCCCCGACTCGGCGCCCCGGCGGTGCCGGAACGCGAAAATGCCCCCGAAGCGAGCTGCTTCGAGGGCATCGTGCCTGTTCAGGCGATGTGGCCAGGGCCGGGGTCGAACCGGCGACCTTCCGCTTTTCAGGCCGCGCGAGGGGCGGCTCCTGCCCGGGCCCCAGTATGGATCAGGTCGGTGGGCGGAGGCTGAGGTGCCCTTGTGTCCGGGGCTGTTGGCGTACGCGGTGGCGTAGCCTCCCGCGAGGCTTGAGCTGGGCGGATCGCCGACAGATTTACAGTCTGCCAGTCGCGCCAGCGTTGACCAGTGACGAAGCACCAACTATTTGTCCTTGGTCCGCCTCCAGTCCGGATCTTGCCCTCCAGAGGCGCCCGAGCCCGGGCACAGCGTCAGATCTCCCACAACGCTATATGTCGCAACTCCCCACCAACACCACCACTTAATCGATACGGTGGCCCGTAGGCTCGACGTACTTGCCACCCAAGCAACGCGCAACCGCCCCGGAGGGGAATTGGATTCCAGAGAGAGGTTCCTGTCCCGCTTAAGGGAAGCAAAATGGAGCCTTCTAGAGATCATTGTCCTTGCCGTAATTCTATCACTCTCTATCAATATCCTATCGTCACTCATCTTCGATCTGGCGGGCAGGAGGTTCTTCTATTTTGCCTCCATTGGCACAATCACCCTCTGTCTCGCATATTCGACGATCCGACAAACAAAAGATCGCCAGTTCGATGGAAGGATCGGTGCATCATTCATCATTGGCCCAGAGAATCGGCCGATTGACCTGAGAGGTTATCGCTTTTCGGAAAAATTTTCCAGCCTAATCGTATCTGCGTTCAGCGAAAATCCAGCACTCGCCCGACAGTGGGACCGGGAGCCCGTCTCGTCCATGCTGGAACTTACGGACGAGGGGGTTAGGCTGGTTGATAATTCTGGCGCAAAGCTGACGCGCGAGCTTGTCGAATACATGACACTAGAGCGGATGGCAACGCATCTAACTGACTATTTCAATCAGGCAGGCATTCCAGAAAACCTACTTGTGACGCGCGGTCGCGCAGACATCCCGGATGTTCTTCTCAGCAACCGCTTCATGGAACTCTTCTCCCGGGACAGGTCCGACAGGCCTGACTTCCCCGAGGAGGGTGGCCCCGCCAATACCCGGACGGTGACGGCATGGTCTCGCTCTGGCGGCTACTACAGCAGGTTCGGTCTCCCACTTCCCCATAAGAGCACGGTTACCCGGGGCAATGACGGGAGCCTGAGAATCTCATGTCCAGCATTTAAGGCCAGCATCAGCGTCGGCTTCTATGGAACAAACGAATATATTCCATTCGACCTGCTTAAATATCAAGCCGGGAATCCCGACCCGAGAAGAATCAAATGCTATAGCGTTTCTCTGATCGTGAAGGTCTCCGCCAATCGATCATTTATTCTTGGCGGCAGAGGATGGAATAACCACCTTTGGGTGGAATCCTTTATCGACAGCCTTCGCGAAGAGTTTGACGTAGAGGCCTATATCAAGCGGATCAACTGGCCTATGGTTTCAGCCATTCTTCACGGGATCGACTGTCAGGCCCAAGTAGTAAATTCTGAACTAGCCACCGAACAAGAGGATGCGCCCGACTCGGAGGAGGCCTCCTCCGCCCCGGGAGTCGATGTGAGTGGGGCCGAAGGAAGCCAATCAGCATCTGAAGCGGGCGAGTAAAGGCACTGCAGAAAATGCTGCCGCAAGCTCACGGGTGGTGGAGCGGTTTTGATCGGTTCCTGCTTGGTCTTGCTCGGTGCGGGGCCCGGTCCTGGCAGGTGGGTAAAACCGTGGAGCCGCCCGCCTCAGCCACGACGGCGCGTTGGGCCGCAACCACCTACCTCCGTCCGTCCGCCGTGCGCGGCTGGCCGCCCCTCGCCCAGGCGAAGACAAGGGCGGGGGCGGGCGGTCGGGCCGCGCCCTGGGCGCGAAGCGCCCTTGAACCCGTAGAGAAAAGATCGACGCAGAAGCTGACGAGGATGGCCCTACGCCGCTTCAGTGACGAGACGGCTTGTGAATCCGTCTCGAATCAACCGTTTGTAGGCGGACGTTACGTCGTCAGGAACGGGAAGGCTGATCATGAAGCCTTCGCGAGGGTAGATCAGAAGGCGTTGCAGGGCTCCGACCAGCATGTCGATGACCAGGCGTGCGTCTCCGATGGATGCCACGTACTCCTCGAACGAGAGTGGAGTGGAGGCGCTGACGAACTCCACTTCAGGCCACAGCTTGCATGCGGTGGCGTACGCCCGCCTCTCCTCGTACGGCTTGCTGACCAGAAGGACCGAGGAGACGGGGGTGGCAGTGTTTTCGAGCAGTGTGCGCGAGAAGAGGATGTTCTCACCGGTGTTGCGGGCGTTCGGTTCGACCAGGATTGCCGAGGACGGTACCCCCAGCTCGACTGCCCGCTCGCGGTAGTGCACTGCTTCGCCGCGGGGCATCAGGTGTTGGGTTGTTCGGCTGGTGGCACCGGTGAAGACGATCAGCGGTGCCATCCCGCGCCGGTACAGCCCGGCGGTGGTGTCTGCCACTCCTAGGTCGTGGCTGCCGAGCCCAATAGCGACCGAGCATGGCCGAAGCTCATGGTGCATCTGGTGGAAGTCCCATAGAAGCTGAGCATCGGCGAGCGCCCGGGGTGAAGTCATGCCTCCAGCTTTCCATCCTTCGCGGAGTCCGGGACCTGGAAGTCGTAGCGCCACGCGAAGCGAGAAGCAGCGTGGATCCCAACGGCGAACTCCACCACGGTGCCGTCCGCGGTGAAGGCCGTCCTGTGCATCTCGACTACGGGCTCCCCGGCCGGGAGCTGCAGCAGCTTGACCTCCTCTGCCGTAGCGACCCGGGCGAACAGCTCCTCGGTCATGTGGTCGATCTCGTATCCCGCGTCGTACAGCACGCGGTAGCCTCCGCCGCGTCCGGCGGGGCCAGGGGTCGGGTCCACCAGCCTTGTCCCTTCGACGTGTTCGGGCCGGTAGTAGCTGGTCAGGCTGTGGGTGGGCTGCTCGCCCTCCTTGACGAGACGCGCGCGGGCGTAGACCTGTGCCCCCTCGGGTAGGCCATGCGCCGCGGCGACGGCGGCCGGCGCCGCTACGAGGTTGACCGTCTGGGTCTGGTCGCCCCGCTGGTACGCCCGGCCTGAGGCGACGCGGTCGGCGATGAACGCTACCTCGTCCCCGTCCCGCCACTTCGCCTTGTCGTACCGCTCGATGCCCAGACGCTTGAGCGGAGACTGCGCGCGGACGCGGGTGCCGTGGCCTCGGGAGGACGTGACCAGACCTTCGGCCTCTAGAGCCTTGTAGGCCGCGTGCACGGTGGCCTTCGACCCTTTGCCCTCCTCCACCAGCTTCCGGATGTGCGGCAGTTGCCTCCCCGGGGGGTACTCCCCGCTCCGGATTTTCTCGGCCAGCTCGTCTGCCAGCTCTCGCCACTTCGCTGCCATAGGGGCTCCTCTCACCACGACAAGTGAAGCACAGTCCTAGGACTGTTGACATCTTGCCGTCGCGTGGTGCATCGTCTTCCGTGTCGGGCAGCAGTCCTAGGACTGCGGAGACTGATTCTTCTGTGGCTGCCCTGACCTGCGCGAACGTGCCCGGAGGGGTGGGGTGACATCCCCCTGAAGGAAGCGACAGCTCTTTGACAACTCCATTGGTCCCGCCGAGAACCCCACGTGAGGAGGTGATTGGGGTGAGGCGGAGGCAGACCGAACGGACGGCCCGTAGTGGGCCCCTGCGGGGGCGAGGGTGCGATTCCCTCCCCGTTCGCCGACAGCCCCGGCGCCAAGTACGCCGGGCTGCTGTCTTTCCTCGGGCCCGTGGGCGGGCTGGCGCGCATTCCTTGGCCGGGCGCACGCCAGCCCCTACGGGCCTGCTCACCTATCAGAGAGGTAGAGACCCGTGAGGTCGATTGTGGCAGGCCAAGTGGCCGCGGACTCGCAGGAGTTCGCGGAGCTGGCGCTGGGTGTGGACGAGGAGCTGTTCGCCGGTGTGCCGGGTGAGTCGGCCGTCGAGCGTGAGGCGCGGTTGGACGTGGCGTCGGCGGTGCTGGCGGAGTTGGAGCGGGAGGAGCCGGAGCTGGCCGCGTACGCGCGGCGGCTGATGGCCTTCGCGCCGGTGCCGCTGCGCGCGTCCCGTCGCCCGGTCGGCGCCCGTGGGATGCGCGGTTCGGCGGTGGCGGCGTGAGCGGCTTCAAGCGGCGTGCTCACCGCCGCTCGCTGGCGCTCACGAAGTACGTGTTCGTGCTCATCGCCCGTTCGTGGGGCGGGAAGCGGGGTGCGCGGTGAGTGCTCTGGTGACGCCGCAGCAGATCCGTTCCGCGGAGCGGGTGCTGAGCTGGGGGACGTGGGCGATCACGTTCGGGGCGGTGCTGTACAGCATGCTCACGGTGACGCCGCTGATGTCCGGTCACACCCCTGCGGGGTGGGAGTGGACGGCGCCGATCCTGCCGCTGGTCGTGGACTGGGCGGTGGTGATCGTGGTGCGGATGGACGGCATCCTGGCCCGTCTCGGTGCGGGTGGTGGCCGGTGGCCGCTGGTGCTGCGCTGGATGACCGGCCTGGCGACACTGCTGCTCAACGTGGGCCAGTCCGCCCTGGACGGCGACAGGGTCGGGGTCGCGGTGCACGCGGTGGCGCCGCTGCTGCTGATCGTCACCGCGGAGACCTCCCTCGCCTACCGGAGCGCCATCGCCCGGGCCGTGGCCGCCCGGGAGGCTGCTGAGCGCGCCGAGCGCGAGGAACGCCAGGCGCGGGCCGAGCAGGAGCGGCAGCGGGCGCGGGCGGAGCGGCTGGAGGAGTTCGAGCAGGCCGAGCGTCGCCGCCGTGAGGAGGCCGAGCGTGAGGAGCGGCGTCTGCGTGAGCAGCGTGAGCACGAGCTGCGGATGGCCCGCGAAGCACGCGAGGCGCAGGAGCGGCGGGAGGCTGCCGAGCGTGCCGAGCAGGCCCGTCGGGAGGCTGCGGAGAAGGCGGAGCGTGAGCGTCGTGAGCGTGAGGTGAGCGAGCGTGAGCGCGTCGAGCGTGAGCGTGAGCAGCAGCGGGCCGCGGCGATCCGGGCGCGGACGGAGGAGCTGTTGTCTGGGCCGCCCGCGACCGAGAAGGTCTCGGAGGAGCTGGCGAAGGAGATCGTCGGGGCCGCGGTGCTGGAGAAGCTGCCGCAGCGGCGCGCGGTCGAGCTGACCGGCTGGTCCACCGGGTGGGTGGCCGCCCGCTACCGCGAGCTGGAGAACCTGCACGCCCTGCTCACCGACGCCCCGTTCAGGCACGCCGCATGAGCCGCCCGCGGTTCTGGGACCCGACGGGGGAGCGGTTCGGCATCCCCACCTACCCCTGGCGCCTGGCCCCGGACGGGCTCAAGACCCGCCGCCAGCTCCGCGCCTGCGGACTGCGACCCGGCGGCCAGCCCGTCGCCGCCCAAGTGCTGTGGCGCTCGCGCCGCTCCACCACCCCGCGCGGCACCTACTCCTCCACCGCCTACGTCGTCACCGTCGCCTCCCACACCCAGGCTGTGGCCGCCGACGACGCCGCCCGCGTCCGCTGGGTGCCCGTCGCCGACCTCATCCGCGACACCAACGGCCTGGCGTTCGACCACGCCCAGATCATCGCCGACGCGCTCCGCGCCACCGGTGACCTGCGCGCCTGACCAGCAGCAACATCCCCGGGGCGGCCGCCCAGCTTGGCGGCACGACGGCTGCCCCGGGGCCCCTTTCCGCACCACGACCGCAGTGAGGAAGGAAGCACCAGTGAACCACCACGAACCCCCCGGCCCGGACGACGAGCTGTTCATGCTGCTGGAAGCGTCCATGGCCGCCGACGCCGAGGCGGTCGCCCGCGGCGAGGTCCTCGACCTGGACAAGGCCCGGGCCGAGCGCCGCCCCGCCGCCCCGACCGCGCTCGCCGACGACGGCAGCGAGGACGGGGACGACCTGCCGTCCGTCTACGTCGACCAGGTGCCCGCTGTCCCGCTCCCGGCCCCGGTCGGTGCGCGCCGGCCGATCCTCCCGGTGTGGGCGCTGTCGACGTCGGAGCTGGCGAAGCAGGCCCGGTGGGCGACCGGGTACGTCGGTCACTCCGTGGCCTACCACGCGGTCCGCACCCCGCTCTACGCGGCGAAGCTGGCCGCCCGCTCGCCGCGCGGTGCGGCCCGGACGCTGAGGTTCCTGGGCCGGTGGACGTCGGATGCGGAGGGGCAGCCTCTGCGCGCGGCCGCCGCGCGCCGCGAGGACGCCGAGCTGTACCTGAAGCTGTCGCGGCAGCGCGACAACCGGGTGCGCCTGCGCGGGGCCGTCATGCTGCTCGGCTCGGTGTTCGGCCTGGCCGCCGCCGTCGTGCTGCTGGTGATGACGTCCACGGCCACGCTGCTGGCGCTGGCCGTGGGTGTGGTGCTGGCCCTGGGTGCGGTGGGTGCTCCGGCGGACGAGCCGCTGATCACCCGCGCGGTGGTCAAGGCCAAGGCGCCCAAGCTCACCTCCGACATGGTCGTCGCCGCCCTGGAGTCCCTGGGCATCGGCGCGATCACCTCGGCGAAGTCGAAGAACTCGGGGATCACCTTCCCCGCGCCGATCACCCGCGACGGCCCCGGCTGGCGCGCGGACGTCGAACTCCCGCCCGGTGTGGAGGTCACCGACGTCATGGAGCGCCGCGGGCGCCTGGCCTCCGGGCTGCGCCGCCCGGTGGGCACGGTGTGGCCGGAGCAGGCCAAGGGCGAGCACCCCGGCCGCATGATCCTGTGGGTGGGCGATCAGGACATGGCCAAGGCCAAGATGCCCGCCTGGCCGCTGGCCAACTCCGGGACCGTGGACCTGTTCGACCCGGTCCCGTTCGCCACCGACCAGCGCGGCAACTGGGTGACGGCCACGCTGATGTTCATCTCCGGGATCATCGGCGCCGTCCCCCGCATGGGCAAGACCTTCCTGCTGCGGCTGCTGCTGCTCATCGCCGCCCTCGACCCGCGTGCCGAGCTGCACACCTACGACCTGAAGGGCACTGGCGACCTGGACCCCGTCGGCAACCAGGTCTCCCACCGGCACCGCGCCGGTGACGACGAAGAGGACATCGAGTACGCGATTGCCGACATGCGCGAGCTACGCGAGGAACTGCGGCGCCGCACGAAAGTGATCCGCTCCCTGCCCCGCGACATCTGCCCCGAGTCGAAGGTGACCAGCGCCCTGGCGGACAACAAGTCGCTGCGGTTGCACCCGATCGTGGTCGGTGTGGACGAGTGCCAGGTGTGGTTCGAACACCCCAAGTACGGGGCCGAGTTCGAGGAGATCTGCACCGACCTGGTCAAGCGCGGCCCCGCGACCGGGATCGTGCTGCTGCTGGCCACCCAGCGCCCCGACGCCAAGTCCCTGCCCACCGGCATCAGCGCGAACGCGATCCTCAGGTTGTGCCTGAAGGTCATGGGCCAGGTCGAGAACGACATGGTCCTCGGCACGTCCAGCTACAAGCGGGGCATCCGGGCCACCACCTTCAGCCGGGAGGACCGCGGCATCGCGTACTTCGTCGGCGGTGAGGGCGCGGACGCGCAGATCGTGCGGGCCGTGTTCGCCGATGCCCCGATGGCCGAGGCGATCGCCGCCCGCGGCCGACGGGCCCGCGAGCAGGCAGGGCTGCTGACCGGCTTCGCCGCCGGACACGCCGACGCGACCCCGGCCGCCGCGGTCTCCTACGACCTGCTCGCCGACGTCCTCGCCGTCATGGGCCCGGACGAGCCGAAGCTGTGGTCCGAGACGGTGGTGTCCCGGCTGGCGGAGCTGCGGCCGGACGTCTACGGGCCGTGGGCCGCGCTGGAGGGCCGGGCGAAGGCCGACCAGCTCGCCTCCGCGCTCAAGCCCTACGGCATCACCACCGGGCAGGTCTGGGGCACCCCGCCGGAGGGCGGTAAGGGCGCCAACCGTCGCGGCATCGAGCGCACCGACATCGCCAAGGCAGTCACAGAGCGCGACAAGAAGCGCGACGCCAGCTAGCCGAAACGGTCGCTAGGTCTAGCAAGCACCCTCGCTAGACCTAGCGACCCCGCTAGCGACCCAAACCGCTTCTGATCAGGAACCTAGCTTCTAGCGAGCGACCTGCGAAAACCCCCGGAAACCGCCCTGGAGGCCCCGTTGACCCCCCTCATACTGCCCGCGATAGCCGCCACCATCCTCGTCACCCTCGGTTACGCGATGGTGTGTGCGGCGAGCCCGTTCGGCGACTGCCGCCGCTGCGGCGGCCTCGGCTTCGCCCTCAGGAACGACCGCCACGGCATCCCGAAGCGCGGCAAGACCTGCCGCCGCTGCAAGGGCGTCGGCAAGCGCATCCGCCTCGGCCGCCACGCCTACAACCTCGCCTACCGCACCTGGCGCTCCGGCACCCGCTGAACCCTCCCCCGCCCGTCCCGCTCCGGCCCCCGGGCCGTCGAACGAAGGACCCTGTCATGCTCCTGACCGTCTCGCTGGTCGTGGTCTTCGGGCTGCTCCTCGGCCTCCTGCTCAAGACCAAGACCATCGGCGTCGGCTCCGCCGCCGTCGCCGTGCTGTTCGGCTTCCTGCTCGCCTCCACCGGCATGGCCGGGCCGATCAACAACCTCCTGCACGCCGTGCTCGACGCGATCGGCAAGGTCCGCGCATGAACACCCCCGGCGCCCCGGCGATCCGGCCGCTGGCCGCCGCCCACCTGCGCGACGCCCTCACCGCCGCCGCCGACCACCAACCCGCCGCCGCCCTCGCCGCCCTGATGAACATCGACCCCGCCTCCTGGACGGCGATCCAGCACCGCACCGCCGAACTTGGCACCACCGTCCTCGACCTGCTCGCCCACTGCGCCCGAAACGGAGCCGCCTCGTGAGCACCACCACCGACCTCATCACCGCCGCCGCCATCCTCGGCCCCACCGCCCTCGCCACCGCGGCCTACGCCCTCAGCATCCGCGGTGCCGCCGCCGAATCCGCCGGCGTCCGCGCCGTCCTCGCCCTCTCCGCCTACGAGCGCGCCCAGGCCGCCGAGCAGGACGACACCGCCACCCCGCCCGACGGCGGCGAGCCCCTGCCCGAACCGGCCCCCGTCGTCCACCTCGCCCCGGTCGTCGACCTCGCCGCCTGGCGCGAGGCCGCCTGACCTTCGGCCTGTGCCCGCCGCCGTTCCGCCCAGCACCCGCCACCGCGGCGGGCTGGTGGGCGGTGCGGGGGCCGGACAGCCCGGCTCTCCCTCGCAAGGAGAAACGCCAAAGCGGCGGCCCCTCTCTGCCAAGAACCGGGGCCGCCGCCAATCCAGAACCGTTCTAGAGAACTGGAGACACCAGCATGACCCAACAGGCCCTGGTCCGGGGAGAGCACCTGGCCGTGGCGCTCTCCCTGGCCGCCGCGGGCGTGCCCGTGCTGCCGCTGCGCGCCGGGAAGGTGCCGTTCGGCAACTGCCTCGACTGCACCGACAACCGGTGCGGGGGGCGGCCGAACATGAAGACCCCCGGCCCCTGCACCTGCCCGGCCCCATGCCACGGCTGGGCCGCCGCCACCACCGACCTGGCCGTGCTCAACTCCCCCGAGTGGACGCGGGCGTGGCAGCAGGCCGCCGTCGTGGCCTACCACCCGGGTGGCGCCGGAATCACGGTTGTAGACCTGGACGACGAAGGCGCCATCGCCTGGGCGCGGGAGCACCTGCCCGCGACCCGGACCGTGCGCACCACCCGCGGGGAGCACTGGCTCTACCGTGGCACCATGCCGTCGGCCAACGCCGTGCGGCCCGGTGTGGACGTCAAGTCGCTGATGTCCTACGCCCGCTGGCTCGGCCCCGGCAACGGCCCCATGCAGCCCCTGCCGGACGCCGTGGGGGCCCTGCTGGTGCGGCAGCCCTCCCCGGGCCGCCAGAGGCCCGCCACGGCGCCCCTGGGGGCCCGGGGCGGGGTGTGCCCGCACCGCAGCCCCAGGTTCCTGGAGCGCGGCATCGCCATGGCGGAGCAGCGCATCGCCGCGGCGACCACCGGGATCCACGCGACCGTGTTCGCGGCGTTCCTCGCGGTGCTGGCTACCCACGGCCGCTGCGGCTGTCTCACCGACGCGCACGTCGCCCGGCTGTTCGCCGCGGCCGGGGCGAAGGGCGAGAGCCCGCGGCATTGCGCCGAGGCGTGGGCGAACGCTGTCCACAGGCTGGGGATGAACTCGTGAGCGACGACGAGAAGACCCCGGCGCGGGAGATCATCGCCGACTACGCCCAAGCGCACTTCAGGTACTTCCGCACCGCCGACGGCACCGTCTACGCGCAGAAGCTCGGGCACCCGGTGGCCCGGCCGATCCGCTCGCAGGGCACCACCGGCAGCCACCGCCAGGAACTCATGGTCGGGCTGTTCCGGGACGGCGTCGGCGTGTTCAACGGCACCGCGTTGAAGGAGGCGCTCGACCTGATCGAGGCCCTCGCGCTGTCCGAGGACGTCCAGGCGGTGCACATCCGGGTGGCGCCCGGGTTCGACGGTGCCACCTGGCTCGACCTAGGGCGGGCGGACGGTCTGTCGGTGCGCATCCACCCGAACGGATGGGACGTCACCACGCCCGACCCGCGGGAGGTGTGCTGGCGGCGCACCCAGCTCACCGGCGAACTGCCCGTCCCGGTCAAGGACACCGACGGCAAGGGCATCGACCTGCTGCTGGGGCTGTGCAACTTCGCCACCGCCGCGACCGAGTGCCTGGCCCTGGCCTGGCTGATCGGGTGCCTCGGCCCGAGCGTGCCCGTCCCAGCGCCGTTTCTCACCGGGCCGCAGGGCGCGGGCAAGTCCACCGGCGGCCGGATGCTGGTGCGGATCATCGAAGGCATGAGCGGAGACCTGCGCCGCGCCCCGAAGGACGAGGAGAACCTGGTGGCCGCGGTCGCAGCCGGGTGGGTCACCGCCCTGGACAACCTGAGCCACATGACCCCGGACCTGTCGGACGCGATGTGCTGCATCGTCACCGGGGCGGAGAGTGTGAAGCGGGCCCTGTTCACCGACGGGGACGTCCACCGATCCAGCTACCGGCGTCCGCTGCTGCTGACCGGCATCGACGTCGGCGTGATCCGCCCCGACCTGGCGGAGCGCCTGCTGCCGCTGCGGTTGGAGCGGCCCGCCGTCCGGCGCACCGAGGCCGAGCTGTGGGCGGAGTACGAGCAGGTGCTCCCTGTCGTCCTCGGCTCCCTGCTCGACCTCACTGTCCAGGTCCGGGCCGCGGAGGCGGAGACGCCGACCGACCTGCGGATGGCCGACTTCGCGCACTTGTGCGCGCAGCTCGACGCCGCCACCGGGTGGGGCGCGCTGCCCGCCTACCGGGCTAGCCTCGACGACCTCAACGACGACGTGATCGAGGGTGACCTGCTGGCGCAGACCGTCCTCAAGCATGCCGACACCATGGCCCCTGGTGAGGCGCAGCGGATGACGTCCACGGAGTGGCTGGCGCACCTGAGCCGCCTCTACGCGGGCGACGAGCTGCGGCCCCTCCCGAAGGGGTGGCCGACGACCGGGAAGGTGCTCTCCGACCGGCTCAAGCGCCTCCAACCCACCCTCGCCGCCCGCGGCGTCCTCATCGACAGCGGCCGGGCCCACGAAGGCCGCTACCTGGAGATGGCCCGCCCCGCACCCCCGGCCACGCCCGAACAGCCCCACCTGCACTGACCGCGCCCCGAACAGCAAGAAGAGCACGGCCACGCTCAGCGACCGGGTGCTCCTCTTGCAGTTGGCGGCGGCGCCGCCCCAGAGCGTGCCGCGCAGCGGCTCCTCCTTCTCGCCCTGAGGCGCACCCAGCCACCAACAGAACCGCCCTCCCTTTTTCCTAAGTAGGGGAACGCTGCGTCACGTGCGTCACGCGGGCCGAAAAACGCCCCTTGACCTGCGACGAAGGCCGTGACGCAGATGACGGACGCTGCGTCACCCTGCGACACGTGCGTCACGCGATGACGCAGCCCGCGACGCACCCGTGACGCAGCCCAACAGCACTGCGTCACGCAAAACACCAGCTCAAAGCACCTGCGTGACGCAGGTGTCGCAGTGACGCAGAAATCCCCACCTCGGACAGCACGCGCATCCCCCAACCCGCACCGGAAGGACTCCGTTGGCCACCGCCCTCCCCGAAGCCCTGACCGTGCCCGAGGTCATGGCCGCGCTCCGGCTCAGCCGCAGCAAGGTCTACGACCTGATCCGCGCCAGGACCCTGAACAGCTTCACCATCGGCCGCTGTCGGCGGGTCTCCGTCGACAGCCTCGCCACCTACATCCGCACCCAGACCGAGGAGAACCGCTGATGGCCAAGCGCCCCAACGGAGAAGGCAGCATCACCCGCCGCAAGGACGGGCTCTACCACGGTCGCGTCTACGTCACCACGACGTCGGGCCTGCCCAAGCGAGTGTCCGTTTACGGCAAGACGCGCGAGGAGGTCTTGGAGAAGATCACGGCTCTCCGGGCACAGGACAACCAGGGCATCCCGACGCCCGACACGAACGTGAAGATGGCCGAGTACCTGACGTACTGGCTGGCCGCCGTGGTGAAGGTGAACCGGCGCCCGAAGACCTACCAGGGGTACGAGAGCGTCGTCCGGGTCCACCTGGTCCCCGGGCTCGGCACCAAGAAGCTCCGGACGCTGCGGGCCGCCGACGTCCGGACGTGGCTCGCTCGGGTCGCCTCCGCATGCCAGTGCTGCAAGAACGGGTGGGACAAGGCCCGGGCCAAGCCGGAGTGCTGTGCGGCGGGGGAGTGCTGCGACAGTCGGCTGTCGCGCCGCATGGTCCAGTCGATCCACGCCGTGCTCCGGAACGCGCTGGAGAACGCGGTCCGCGAGGAGCTGATCCTGCGGAACGTCGCCAAGCTGGTGCAGGTGCCCACCCCGGAGTACGGCACCGGCAAGGGGCTCACGGTGCCGCAGGCCCGGCTGCTCCTGAAGACCGCGGCGTCGGACCGGCTGCACGCGCTGTACGTGCTGGCGCTCGCGATGGGGCTCCGGCGCGGTGAGCTGCTCGGGTTGCACTGGGCCGCGGTCGACCTGGAGCGCGGCACGCTGATCGTGTCCAGCAACCTGCAGCGGGTGGACGGGGTGCTGCAGCTCGGGCCGACCAAGACGGCGTCCTCGCTCCGGACGCTGCCCCTGCCGCCCGTCGTGACGGTCGCGCTCCGGGAGCACCAGGAGCGGCAGGCCCAGGAGCGGGTGGCGGCCGGTGAGCGATGGAAGGACACCGGGTTGGTGTTCACGAGCCGGGTGGGGACCGCGATCGAGCCGGACAACCTCCGGCGGAGCTGGTACCCGCTGCGGGACCGGCTCGGGCTGACGCTCCGGTTCCACGACCTCCGGCACACCTGCGTGACCCTGCTGCTCGACCTCGGGGTGCCGCCGCACATCGTGCGGCAGATCGCCGGGCACAGCGACATCGGGGTGACGATGAAGGTCTACGCCCATGCCTCGCTGGACGAGCAGCGCAAGGCGCTCGGGTCGCTCAGCGACAGCCTCTCCTGAACCGTTGGCGTACGCGTTGGTGTAGCCGACAGCAAAAGACCCCCGGTGAGCGGACTCACCGGGGGTCTTTCTGCATCTCAGCAGCTGTGGCCAGGGCCGGGGTCGAACCGGCGACCTTCCGCTTTTCAGGCGGACGCTCGTACCAACTGAGCTACCTGGCCGTACTGCACCGTCTCTTGCGAGACGAGCGATCCCGACGGGACTTGAACCCGCGACCTCCACCTTGACAGGGTGGCGAGCTAACCAACTGCTCCACGGGACCTCATGCGGATCGCTCCGCACAGGACCTTACTACGGTACTGCGTACCCCCAACGGGATTCGAACCCGTGCTACCGCCTTGAAAGGGCGGCGTCCTGGGCCACTAGACGATGAGGGCTTGCGGCCCTTCCGGCCGGATCATCCGGCGTTCGGGGACGTCGAGAAGCATATGGGATGCCGGGCGGGAACGCCAAAACGGTTTCCGGTGGTCGGCGCGGCGGTGGGGGCGGCCGGGAGCGCGGCGGTGGGGGCGGGGGTCAGGACCAGCCGAGTTCGTGGAGCTCGTCGTCGTCGAAGCCGAAGTGGTGGGCGACCTCGTGGATGACGGTGGTGCGGACCTCGTCGACGGCCTCCTCGCGGGTCTCGCAGAGGCGGAGGGTCGGGCCCATGTAGACCATGATCCGGTCGGGGAGGACGCCGGCGTACCACTCGCCGCGCTCGGTGAGCGGGATGCCCTCGTAGAGGCCGAGCAGGTCGGGGGTGCCGGGGGCGGGCTCGTCCTCGACGAAGACGGCGACGTTGTCCATCATCGCGGCCAGCTGCGGCGGAATCTGGTCCAGTGCGTCGGACACCAGCGCCTCGAACTCGTCCCGGGTCATCTCCACGGGGCCCATTGTCGGAGTTCCGCTGACGGGACGCCAGGCCACCGGCGGGGTGTCGGGGGCCGGGTCGGCGGGGTCGCGGCGGGTGCTTGACTGGCGGCATGACGACGAGGGAACCGGTGCTGCGCGGGCAGGGGCGGGTGGTGGCGGCGGTCTCCGCGGGCGGGGTGCTCGGGGCGGTCGCCCGGTACGGGGCGGGGCTGCTGTGGCCGACCGCGAGGGACGCCTTCCCGTGGACCACGCTGGGGGTCAACGTCCTCGGCTGCGCGGTGATCGGGGTGGTGCTGGTGCTGCTCACCGAGGGGCCGCGCACGCCGCACCCGCTGCTGCGGCCGTTCCTGGCGACCGGGATCCTCGGCGGGTTCACCACCTTCTCGACGTACGCGGTGGACGCGCAGCAGCTGTTCGACCACGGGCTGCCCGGCGAGGCGCTGCTCTACCTGGGCGGGACGCTGCTGGCCGCCATGGCGGCCGTCTGGGCGGCGGCGGGCGCGACCCGGGCGGTGCTGATGGCGCGCAGCGAGCGGGCGGCGGGGACGGGCGGGCGGGGGGCGGCGGGGTGAACTGGCTGCTGGTGGTGGCGGGGGCCGCGGTCGGCGCCCCGCTGCGGTACCTGACGGACCGTGCGGTGCACGCCCGGGTCGGCTTCGGCTTCCCGTGGGGCACGCTGACCGTCAACGTCGGGGGCTGCGCGCTGCTCGGCCTGCTCACCGCGGTCGCCCCGCCGGACGTCCGGCTGCTGCTGGGCACCGGCCTGTGCGGGGCGCTCAGCACGTACTCGACCTTCTCGTTCGAGACCCTGAGGCTGGCCCAGAACGGTGCCCGCGGCGCGGCGCTGGGCAACGTGGCGCTGTCGCTGGGCGCGGGCCTGGCGGCGGTGTACGCGGGGGCGGCCGTCGGACGTGCGCTCTGGGGGTGAGTGGGGCGCCACCCGTGTCCCGGTGGGCGGCCGCGCGTTGGGCACCGGAAAAGGCGGCGGCCCCGGCGGGCCGTGCGGGAGGTGGCTCGATGGTGGCGGGTTGGTCGGCGCGTCGGCGGCGTGCGGCGGCGGGTTCGGTGGCGGCGGCGCTGGCCGTGCTGGGGCTGGGCGGGTGCATGTCGGTGGGCGCGGACGCCCCCGGCGGGACGGTCGAGGTGAAGCCGTCCGGGACGGGCGGCACGGCGGCGGCGAGCACCAGGCCGGGCGGCGGCCAGGGCGGGCGGCAGGGCGGCCAGCACGGGGAGCACGGCGGCTCGTTGAGCCTTGACGGCGCGTCACCGGCCGCGTCGCCCCCGGCCGGCGCCCCGGCGCCCGGGTCCACGCCGCCGCCCGGGTCGACGGGGGTGCCCGGCGCGCCGGTGCAGGTGCCCGCCCCCGCGGAGAGCAGCACGCCCCCGTCCGGGGCGACCAGCGGGCCGGCCGCGCCGCCGACCGGCCGGCCCACCGGCGGGAGCGGCACGACCGCCTCGCCGACCCCGCAGGGCAGCCCGTCGGCGCCCGCGCACTCGGCCTCGCCGTCGGCGACGCCCAGCGGTTCGGGGTCGGAGGGGCCGAGCGACCCGTCTTCGGTACACTGAGGGAGCGGTCCACACCTTCGTTCGAAGGCGATGACCAGGGGATTTGCCTCTGATCCCGAGGTTCCCCTATGGTGGTAGATCGTTCGTTTGATCCTATTTGGCTGGCGCTCCTCATACACCTTTGAGCGCCCTTGGCGCGTTCCGGCGATCCGTGGCTGACCGCATAGAGGCGGTTTTTCAACAGACCCACCGGACTTTGGCGCGTGCCACTTCCGGAAGGTTTTGCATGTCTCTCGTTGACGACGCCCGCTTCGCCATGCCCGCGAACGGGTCCGACGCCGACTCCCTCGACACCGACACGCTGGACGCGGAGCTCGCCGAGCTCACCGACGCCGACGTGGACACCGACTTCGACGCGGACGCCGACACCGACGCCGCGGACGACACCGACACCGACGCCGAGCCCACCGTCACCTTCGGCGACCTCGGCCTGCACGAGGACGTGGTCCGGGCGCTCGCCAAGCGCGGCGTCACCACCCCGTTCCCGATCCAGGCCGCGACCATCCCGGACGCGCTGTCCGGCAAGGACGTGCTCGGCCGCGGCCGCACCGGCTCCGGCAAGACCCTGAGCTTCGGCCTCCCGCTGCTGACCCGCCTGGCCGGCGGCGAGCGCACCAAGGCCAAGCACCCGCGCGGCCTGATCCTCGTTCCCACCCGCGAGCTGGCCATGCAGGTCGCCGACGCGCTGGAGCCCTTCGGCTCGGTGCTCGGCCTGCGCCTGAAGGTGGTCTGCGGCGGCACCTCGATGTCGAACCAGATCTACGCCCTGGAGCGCGGCGTCGACGTCCTGGTGGCCACCCCCGGCCGCCTGCGCGACCTGATCAACCGCGGCTCCGCCAAGATGGACGAGGTCGAGATCGCCGTCCTGGACGAGGCCGACCAGATGGCCGACATGGGCTTCCTGCCCGAGGTCACCGAGATCCTCGACCTGGTGCCGGCCGGCGGCCAGCGCCTGCTGTTCTCCGCCACCCTGGAGAACGAGATCGACACCCTGGTCAAGCGCTACCTGAAGAACCCGGTCACCCACGAGGTCGACCCGTCGGCCGGTGCGGTCACCACCATGACCCACCACATCCTGGTCGTGAAGCCCAAGGACAAGGCGCCGATCACCAACGCGATCGCCGCCCGCAAGGGCCGCACCATCATCTTCGTCCGCACCCAGATGGGCGCGGACCGGGTCGCCCAGCAGCTGCTGGAGGCCGGGGTGAAGGCCGACGCGCTGCACGGCGGCATGACCCAGGGCGCCCGCACCCGCGTCCTCGGCGACTTCAAGGACGGCTACCTGAACGTGGTCGTCGCCACCGACGTCGCCGCCCGCGGCATCCACGTCGACGGCATCGACCTGGTGCTGAACGTCGACCCGGCGGGCGACCACAAGGACTACCTGCACCGCTCCGGCCGCACCGCCCGGGCCGGCCGCTCCGGCACCGTCGTCACCCTGGTGCTGCCGCACCAGCGCCGCGGCGTGTTCCGCCTGATGGAGGACGCGGGCGTGGACGCCTCGCGCCACATCCTCGACCACGCCTTCGACGCCGAGGTGGCCCGGATCACCGGTGCCCGCTCGCTGGTCGAGGTCCAGGCCGAGAGCGCCTCCGGCATCGCCGGTGCCGCCGAGCGCGAGGTCGCCGAGCTGACCCGCGAGCTGGAGCGCGCCCAGCGCCGCGCCACCGAGCTGCGCGAGGAGGCCGACCGCCTGGCCGCCCGCGCCGCCCGCGAGCGCGCCGAGCTGGGCATCGAGGACGAGGAGCCGGCCGCCGAGGCCGAGACCGAGGCCCCCGTCGCCGCGGCGGTCGCCGCCGAGGCCGAGCCGGTCGCGGTGGCCGAGGAGCGCGCCCCGTCCTACCGCGAGGCCCGCAACGAGCGTCCGGCGTACAACAACCGGGACCGCGGTGACCGTGAGCGCGGCGGCTTCAACCGTGACGACCGCGGCAGCCGCCCGTACGGCGACCGGGACCGCGGCGAGCGCGGCGGTTTCAACCGTGACGACCGCGGCGACCGCGGTGGCCGTTCGTTCGGTGACCGTGAGCGCGGTGGCTTCAACCGTGACGACCGCGGCGACCGTGGTGGCCGCTCGTTCGGTGACCGTGAGCGTGGCGGCTTCAACCGCGATGACCGTGGTGGTCGTTCGTTCGGTGACCGTGAGCGCGGTGGCTTCAACCGTGACGACCGTGGTGGCCGTTCGTTCGGTGACCGTGAGCGTGGCGGCTTCAACCGCGACGACCGCGGCGGCCGCTCGTACGGTGACCGTCCGGCCCGTTCCTTCGGCGGTGACCGCGACCGCGGCCAGGCCGGTGGCGGCAGCCGTCCGTTCGCGCGGCGTGACGACCACCGCACCGGTGGGCGCCCGCAGGGCGGTTTCAACCGTGACGACCGCGGCGACCGCGGTGGCCGTTCGTTCGGTGACCGTGAGCGCGGTGGCTTCAACCGCGACGACCGCGGCGGCCGTTCCTTCGGTGGCGACCGCGACCGTGGTGGCTTCAACCGCGACGACCGCGGCGGCTACAACGGCGGCGACCGCAAGCCGCGCTGGAAGAACTGACGCGCAGACCGGCCGTCGGGCCCGCTCCACTTCGGTGGGGCGGGCCCGTCCGCGTTCCCGGGGCGGCGAAAATCGCTGGTGGGGGCGGGAGTTGGGGATTAGCGTGCCGAGGCATGAGCAGTAGGCAGCGGGCCATGGCCGCGCAGAACGAGGAGATCGCCGACCGGGGCGAGTACCGCAGTCCGACCGGGGCGGTGGTGCGGATCGCCGAGGAGCTGGCCGAGGCCCGGGCGGGCACGGTCTCGTACCGGGCGGACGCGGAGTTCGGGCCGGGCCCGGGGCCGCTGGCGGCCGGGGCGGCGGTCGAGGTCACCGGCGAGGGCAGCATGGAGGCCGCCCGGCGGCTGGTGGCGGACGGCGGGCGGGGCGTCGCGGTGCTGAACTTCGCGTCCGCGCGCAACCCCGGCGGCGGCTACCTGCGCGGCGCGCGGGCCCAGGAGGAGGACGTCTGCCGCTCCTCGCTGCTGTACCGCTGCCTGCTGGAGGCGCCCGACTACTACGAGGCGCACCGGGCCTCCACCGACCTGCGCTACAGCCACCGGGTGATCTGGTCGCCCGGCGTGCCGGTGATCCGGGACGACCGGGGAGAGCTGCTGGAGCGCACCCACCGGGTCGGTTTCCTGACCTCGCCCGCGCCCAACGCGGGCCAGCTGGCGCTGCGTTCGCCCGGCCGTCCGCTCGACCTGGGTCCGGTGCTGGCCGAGCGGGCCGGGCGGGTGCTGGCCGTCGCCGCCCGGCACGGGGCGCGGGAGCTGGTGCTGGGCGCCTGGGGGTGCGGGGTGTTCCGCAACGACCCGGCCGAGGTGGCGGCCGCGTTCGGGCAGGCCCTGGACGACTGGGGCGCGGCCTTCGACCGGGTGGTGTTCGCGGTCTGGGACCGCAGCCTCCCCTCGGCGAACCGGGCGGCCTTCGAGGCGCGCTTCGGCGGCTGAACCGGCCCCGGCCCCGGCCCCGGCCTCCGGCTCAGTCGCCGGTGGCCAGCGCCGAGGCCGCGGTCACCACGCCCGTCACGGTCAGCACGGCCGGCCAGGCGCCGATCTTCTTCGCCAACGGGTGCGAGCCGCCGAACGCGGCCAGGTACAGCGCGGTCAGTCCCGCCGCGGCCGGGACCCCCGACCGCCGCCCCCAGCGCACCGCGGCGGTCGCCCCCGCCGCGGCCAGCACGGCACCGCCCAGCTCGCGACGGCCGCTGAACCGCGCGGTCGCGTACCCGCCGATCAGCCCGGTGGCGGCAACGGCGGCGGTGGCGGGGAAACGGGCCATCGGACGTACTCCTTCACGACTTCGGGACTGCGCGGCTCCGGTGCACGCGCCGTCCACGGCCCGTCCACGGTAACGCTCCTAACGAGCCGCCCGCCTTGCGGGGAACGGGGATTGGGATACTCGGGCGGTGACCGATCGAGAGCTTGCACCGACGGGGGACGGGGAGCTGCGGGCGAGCCCGCTGGAGCTCTTCTTCGACCTGGTCTTCGTCTTCGTCATCACCCAGCTCACCGCGAGCCTGGCCCACCACCTCACCCCCGGCGGCCTCGCCCGGGTGCTGGTGATGCTGGCGGTGATCTGGTGGATGTACGACGCCTACATCTGGGTCGCCAACGCGGTCCCGCCGCGCACCCGCGGGCGGCGCGCCCTGATGCTGCTGGGGATGGGCTGCTTCCTGGTCATCGCGCTCAGCGTGCCGCGGGCCTTCGACGGTGGCGGCGAGGTCTTCGGCTGGGCGTACCTGCTGGTCATCGCCGTGCACACCGGCATGTTCGTCGGCGCCGGGGTCCGGCCCGAGGCGGTCGCCCGGATGGGGGCGCTCAACCTGCTGGGCGCCGGGCTGGTGATCACCGGCGGCTACCTCCGCGGCGGGTCCGAACTCCTGCTCTGGACGGCCGCGTTCGGCCTCCAGCTGGCCATTCCGTACCTGGTCGACCTGCCGCGCTTCCAGCTCCGCTCCGACCACTTCGTGGAACGCCACGGGCTGGTGGTGATCGTCGCCTTCGGCGAGTCGGTGATCGCCCTCGGCGTCGGCATCGGCGAGAACGAACTCACCGCGGCCCCGGCCGCCGCCGCGATGCTCGCCCTGGCGGTCTGCGTCGGCCTGTGGTGGGCGTACTTCGGCGCGGACGACGAGGAGCGGGCCGTCCGCGCGATGGCCCGGCTCGACGACGCCCGGCGCAACCTGGCCGCGATCAAGGTCTACAACCTGGGCCACTACGCCCTGCTGCTGGCCGTCATCCTGTTCGCCACCGGCGCCAAGACCGCCACCGCCCACCCCACCTCGCCCGTCCACCTCCCCGAGGCGCTCGCCCTGTCCGGCGGCACCGCGCTCTTCCTGGGCGCCAACACCGCCGTCCGCCGCATCCTCGCCCTCGGCCCCACCCGCCTGCGCCTCCTCGCCGCCGCCCTCGTCCTGGCCACCACCCCGCTCGGCACCCGGCTCAGCCCGCTCGCCCAACTCGCCGCCACCGGCGCCGTCCTGGCCCTCGTCTTCCACGCCGAGGCCCGGCGGCAGGGCAGCGGGCAACAGCCGACCGCGGGGCAGCCGTCAGCCGCGGAGGGCGGGGCCCCGGGGGCGGGGCGGCACGATCCCGTCGGGATCGGCGAGCAGCGCGCCCCCGTGGCTCTCGCCGTCGACGAAACGGGGTGACGCCGATCCTCGTCACCTGTCCGTGCGGTCGCCGACCGTCGTCACGCCGGGCCCAGGGTGCGGAGGGTGGCGAGGTCGGCTTCGGTGGCGCCGTGGTTGCGGAGGTAGGCGTCGAGGGAGCCGTGGGCGGTGGTCGCGTGGGCGAGGGCGGCGTGCAGGTGGGCGGCCTCGACCGGGCGGGAGAGGCGTTCGACCCCGGCGGCGTCGTAGTAGGGGACGGGGCCGCGGTCGAGGCCGAGGCCGGGGTTGGAGCGGAGGAAGTCGGCGGTGACCGCTTCGAGGGGCAGACCGGCCAGGGTCTGCAGGACGGCGATGGTCAGGCCGGTGCGGTCCTTGCCGACGGCGCAGTGGACCAGCAGCGGGGCGCCGTTGGCCAGGGCGCGGACGGCGGCGGCGATGGCGACGCCGCCGGTCTCGGCCATGAACGGGTAGAGCGCCGCCTGGTCCTCGGGCCAGGCCCGGTCGGTGGTGGTCGGGTCGGGCAGCAGCGGCAGGTGGAGGTAGTGGACGCCGTCCGGGAGGCGGTCGGGCCAGTCCGCGACCTCGGGGGTGCTGCGCAGGTCGAGGACGGTGCGGATGCCGAGCTCCGCGAAGCGCTGCAGGCCCTCGTCGGTGAGGCGGTTGAGGGTGGCCGAGCGGTAGAGCAGTCCGGGGCGGTAGACGCCGGCCCCGGCGTCGCGGAGGTTGGGGACGTCGGGGATGTCGAGGAACGGCGCGGCGGCGATCTCGGTCTCGGTCATGCGCTCCACGGTAGGGGCCGGGCCCGACGCGGGCCGGGGCGTTCACCGAACCGGTACCGAGGGGCCCGGGGCGGGCCGGCCGGCGTTCACCGAGGGGGCCGGGGCGGGCCTCCAGCGTCTGGCGAGGGGCCCGGGGCGGGTCGTCAGCGTCTACCGAGGGGCTCGGGTCGGGCCGTCAGCGTCCGCCGGCCGCGTCCAGGAAGGCGCCGGTGACGTACGAGGCGGCGGGGGAGAGCAGGTAGAGGATCGCCTCGGCGATCTCCTCGGGCTGCCCGCCGCGCCCCATCGGCAGGTTCGGGCCGACCCGGTCGACCCGGCCGGGCTCGCCGCCGAGGGCGTGGATGCCGGTGTGGATCAGGCCGGGGCGGACGGCGTTGACCCGGATGCCCTCGGCCGCGACCTCCAGCGACAGGCCGGTGGTCATCGAGTCGAGCGCGCCCTTGGACGCCGCGTAGTCGACGTACTCGTTGGGCGAGCCGAGCCGGGACGCCGCCGAGCCGACGTTGACGATCGCGCCGCCGCGGCCGCCGTACCGGGTGGACATCCGGCGCACCGCGGCGCCCGCGCACAGGAACGGGCCGGTGATGTTGGCGGCCCAGATCCGCTGCAGCCGGTCCTCGTCGAGCTCGTCCAGCCGGCACTGCCGCTCCAGCGTGCCCGCGTTGTTCACCAGGGCGGTGAGGGTGCCGAGTTCGCGGTCGACGGTGTCGAACAGCTCGGTCACCCCGGCGGTGTGCGAGACGTCGGCGCGGACGGCGATCGCGGTGCCGCCCGCGGAGCGGATCCGCTGCACCACGGCGTCCGCCGCGTCCCGGTCGCTGCGGTAGTTGACGCACACCCGGTAGCCGCGTTCGGCGGCGAGCAGCGCGGTGGCCGCCCCGATGCCGCGACCGCCGCCGGTGACCACCAGCACCTCGTCCGCCAGCGCCCCGTCCGTCTCGCCCTGCGCCATGCCGGTCAGCTCCTTCGTCCACGACGGTGTCGCCCCGACGCTATCCCACGGGGTGAAATCCCTTTGCGGCGGCGCAGTCGGCGGCCGAGCATTCACGGCCATGGACCTCTCGCTCTCCCCCCACGGCCCGCTGCGGGCCGACCGGCCGGACCTGTCCGCGTACCTCGCCGCGGACGAGGTCGTCGACCACGACCACCCCGCGATCGTCGCCCTGGCCGCGCAGCTGCGGCAGGACGACCCGGTGCGGACCGCCGAGGCGGTGTTCGAGCACGTCCGCGACCGGATCGACCACTCGGCGGACATCGGCCGCTGGTCGGCCGCCTACCGGGCCTCCGACGTGCTCGCCGCGGGCAACGCGATCTGCCACGGCAAGTCGCACCTGCTGGCCGCGCTGCTGCGCGCCAACGGCATCCCGGCCGGGCTGTGCTACCAGAAGCTGGACGTGCTGCACGGGCTCAACGGCGTTCTGCTGCCCGGCAGTTCGTGGTGGGTCCGGCTGGACGGCCGGGGCAACCGGAACGGCGCGGACGGGCACTTCGCCACCACCCCCGCCGAGGAGCGGCCCGCCTGGACCAACGACCCGGTGCTCGGCGAGCACCACTACACCACCGTCTACGCGGCGACGCCGGAACCGCTGCTGGCCGCCCTGCGCACGGCCGTCCCGAACGCGACCGGCTACGGCTACCTCCCGCGCGAAATGCCGGACGCAGTGCGCTAGTTCGCTCCGCCTGCGCGCAGGGCGGCGGGCCCCGGCGGGCGGGTCGGCCGGTACGCCGGGTTCTGTCTCCGCGTCCTCTCCCTCCCTCTCCCCGTTAAATCGTTCGCCCGGACGGCCCTCCCCGGGCGAAACTGCCCACCCGCCCACTCGTCCCCCCCGTCCACCCGCACCGCACCCGCACCCGCTCGCGTCCGCCGAGGAGGCGTCCGCCCGTGAACGTCCTGCTCTCCGGCATCGTCGGCTCCACCGCGTACGGCCTGGCGCACGCCGGCTCCGACCTCGATCGGCTCGGCCTGTTCGCCGCGCCCACCGTCGCCTTCCACGGCCTGCACCGCCCTGCCGAGTCGCACGTCACCACCGCCCCCGACCGCACCCTCCACGAGGCCGCCAAGTGGTGCCGGCTCGCCCTCGGCGGCAACCCGACCGCCACCGAACTCGTCTGGCTGCCGGAGGAGTTGTACGAGGTCCGGACGCCGCTCGGCGAGGAGCTGATCGGCCTGCGGGAGGCGTTCCTGTGCGGCCCGGCGGTCCGCCGCGCCTACCTGGGCTACGCCGAGCAGCAGTTCCGCAAGCTCACCGCCCGCGACCGCACCGACCCGACCGGCCGCGCCAGGGCCGCCAAGAACGCCCGGCACCTGGTCCGCCTGGTCCGCCAGGGCGTCGCCCTGCACGAGACCGGCCGCCTGGAGATCCGCCTCCCCGACCCGGAACGGGTCCGCGCCCTCGGCGAGCGCTACGCCGACCACCCCGAGGAGGCCACCGCCCTCCTCGCCGACGCCGAGACCCGCCTCGGCCGCCCCGGCGTCCTGCCCGCCGCCCCCGACGAACGCCCGGTCGAAGCCTGGCTGCACCGCGTCCGAACCGCCCACCTGCCCGCCTCCTGACCCCTCGTCGGTCCCCGCTCCGACCTGCGCGACCCACCCGGCAATCCACTGGTCATCCCCCACCGGGCACCAGGTAGGATCACCCCGGCAGGTGCTGTCCCCACCGGGACCACGCCTACCGCGGGCCGCTAGCTCAATTGGCAGAGCTGCGGACTTTTAATCCGTAGGTTCAGGGTTCGAACCCCTGGCGGCCCACCTACTACGAAGGGGCTCTTCTCGTCCGTAGTGCGGCACCCTGGCTGACCGAAGCGCCGGGGTGCCGTTGTGGTTTCGGGCCGGGGGCGGCTCGCGGAGACGAGCCGGATCCGTTCTTCCGTGATCACCTTTTATCACAGTTCGTCGAATTTCGGGCTTCCGGACTCATTGATGATGTCCATCGCACATCCTGTGCCAATGAGGGCATCTCCGATGATGCTTGTGATCGCGCAAATCATGAGGGCGGCCAGTGAATTCAGGGCAGAAATCGACTCCGGGTGATTTTCCGAGGGTTCTTCCGTGGCCAGCTCGCGCCGGAGGCGCACCGCACGTGCCGGGCGGTCCGACGGAGATCATCGGAAATCTCAGGGCGCTCCTGGAGGATGTCGCGAGGGACTCCGGCTACGACCGGTCCTTTACCTGGCCCGGGGCGGACGCTCCGACCCAACTGCGCAAGGTGCTGCACCTTGTAGGCACCTGTGGGCTGCTGGTGCGTGAGGGGCGTCCGACGCGTTTGAGCCTCACGGAGGCAGCCCGTCACTTCCTCGCCACCGGTGACGAGCTCCACCTCATCGGGGTACTCCACGCGAACGTCAGGTTCATCGGGGAGGCGCTCGCCGGTGTCGGGGAGGGGACGACCCACGTTGAGCTGAACAGGGTGGCGGTCGAGCAGTACGGCCTCGGTTGGGAGTCGCTCGATCAAGTGCGCCGACGTGTGTACTGGCTCCGGGCGGCCGGGCTGGTCGAATTCTGGAGCAACGGCAGGATCGTCCTGACCGAACGGGGCCGGCAGTTCCTGCCGATCTTGGAGCTAGCGAAGCCGGAGGACCTGCAGCACCGTCGCAAGAGCCCGGTGGCGGATCTTGAACTCCCGCCGCCTCCCGCCCTGTTGGCGGCCGGCCTGGAGTGCCTCGACCAGGCGGCGCTACGAGAGCGGAGGATTCCCACGGGTTATGTCGCAGGTGGGTGGCGGGTGGAGGGAATCAGCCGCCTGGTGAATGCGGCCATTCCCGAGATCGACCGGGGCGGTTTCACGGAATTCTGCGTTGAGGAGTTCGGCGTTTCGGAAACGTCTGCGGAGCAGACCTTGCAGACCCTGCGAGCGTTGGGGCTCCTGACCCAGGTGGGGGCCGACGCGTTCGCCGCGAGTGACCTGGGGGCGAGCTGCCTGGCTTCGGGCGAAGCACTGGACTTCATCCGGTTCCTGCACATGAAAGTCGCGTTGGTTGGGGAGACCCTGGACGCGATCACCGACGGGGTGAAGGTCGCTGGGCTCCTGGACCTGTTGGCCCGCCGGTACCCCAGTGTGCAGCTCACCCGGGAGGAGACGACGCGTCGCGTCGCGCTGCTGCTGGAGACCGGGCTGGCGGAACGGATCGGACTGGTCATCCGGAGGACGCAGTTGGGGACCGCGCTGGTCGGGACGCTCCCGCTGCTCGTCCCGGCGGACGACACCGGTCCAGCGGGCGGAGCGATCGGGGAGCACCCCGATCCGCCACGGACGACGGAGAGCATCGCCGACGTTCCGGACCGGCGGGAGCTGCTGGCCGCCGAGATCGTCAGGGCGGCCACCGACAGTGCGGACTACCAGCGGTTCGAGCGGGCGGTTGCCGGGGCCTTCCGTGCGCTCGGGCTGAAGACCCAGGCTCACAGCGGGCCGAAGAAGACCGATGTGGTCATCGACCTGTGGCGGTCGCCGACCGACCGGCTGAGAGTTGCGGTGGAGGCCAAGACGGATGGAGCGGGGCTGGTCACGGACCAGGACGTCAAGTTCCTGCGGCTGGGTGAGCGCCGGGCGCGCCACGGAGCGCAACACACCCTGTTGGTCGGGCCCCGGTTCGACGCCCGGGTGCAGCGAGAGGCGGCCGAGGGCGGGGTCGCCCTGCTGACGGCGGAGCAACTCGCGGATGCCGTGCTGCGCCACGGTCGCACCCCGTTGGCACCGCACGAGATCTCCGGGCTGGTGGCCGTGACGGACGCGAGCAGGCTCGAACCGGTCTGGCAGGCGGCGGAGCGACGGCAGGACGTGCTGAGCCAGGTGCTGCTCGCCTTGTGGCGGAGCGGAAACGACCCCGCCGACATCGAGCACAACGCCGGTGCGCTGGGGGTGCGCGATATCTGGCGGGAGACCAAAGGGGCCTTGGAGACCCCGCTGGAGCGGCAAGAGATCGAAGAGGCCCTGGAGTTCATGGCGTCGCCGTTCGTGGCCGCGGTAGCGCAGCACCACTGCGATCACGTCATCACGGTGCCGCCGGCTCTGGTCGCCGCTCGGCTGCGGGCGCTGGCTGCGGTGATCGATGCGGCTGGTGGTTCGGGCGTCGCTGCGGAAGGGACGGTCACGGACCCGCCCGAGCCGTCCCCGCAGCCCGTCCCCGTGCCAGCGCCACGGGAGCGGGGGGTCGCGGCCGCAGCGGTGGCCGAGGGCGTGGATCCGAGGCTGGTCCGGAAGTGGGCCAAGAGCCAGGGGCGGGTGGTCAGCGAGCGTGGACGCCTGTCCAGCGGGCTGATCAAGGACTACCGGCGCGCCCATGAACCGGTGGGTGACCGACGCCGCGGGGGTGGGTGATCCGGCTGGTGGGTGCACTGGCTCAACGGCTCGCCGAGTCTGAGTCGGGGCACGAAGGCGGTCGTGCTGCTCGACGGTGCAGGGCCCCTGGAACGGTCACGTCCCAGGCGCCCGAGCAACCGCTTCCGGCAACGAGAGGGTCCCTCGCCCCGGAGCCTGGACCGAAGGCGGGCCCTGAAGGCGACCGTCGGGAGGAAGGCGCTTGGCGAGTCGTAATACGCGTAATAAGCTGAGGGCATGGCCAAGACCAGGATCAGCATCAGCCTCGACAGCGATCACGCCGAGCGCATTCGGGAGCATGCCGAGCGGGCGGGTCTGGATGTTTCGGCTTATCTCGTCAACGCTGCTACCCGGCAAATGGCCGAGGCGGAAGCCGCTGAGGCGCAGTTCGCGCGGATCGACGCGGTAATCGCCGCAGCGGAGGCGGAGGCGGCCGAACTGCCTCCGCTGCCCGACGTCGCCGATGAAGACCTCACGGAGGAGGAACGCCGGGAGGTCGCGGACGCCATGGAGCTCATCTATGGCGCGGATGCTCCTACGGCCCGTCCGGGCAACGCCGCGTGACCGCGCGGGTACCGGTCTACGACACCGGCATGCTGATCGCGCTTGCTGACCGAAAGCCCAAGGCGGTGCGGCTGCACGACGGCCTCAAGGACACGCCGCATCGCGCGGTTGTGCTCGGGCCGGTACTGGCCCAGGTGTGGAGGCCCAGTCCGGCCACTGTGCACGCCATGGCCGCGGCCCTCAAGGACTGTACGGTTCCGCAGGCACGGAGTTCGGCCCTGGCGATGCGCCCCACCACTGCTGGACAGACGGTCTGCATCATGTGCGCGACCGGGCCGGATCTGGCGGAGTGGCAACGCATCGGTAGCGCACTTGCTGTGGCCGATTTGCCTCCGAAGAAGCGTCCGGACGCCGTGGACGCCTTGGTCGCGTTGACAGCGGCCCGGCATGGCAGCGCGGTTGTTCTCACCAGTGACCCGGATGACCTCACGGCCTACCTGAAGGCGTTGGACGCCCAGGACGTTCATGTGGTCCAGGTCTGATCCCGAACGCGGAACAGAACAGCGGAGGGAGGGCGTCGGACCCTGCGCCCGGCCGCGTCATCGGTGGTATGAGGAGTCCGGGCCCGCTGCCGGTGCGTGAGCGGACCGCGCGGCAGAGCCGCCTCGCAGGCGGATCAAGCGGCACGCCACCACATGCCAGCCTGCAGAGGTAGTACGTAGTGAGCGATGACAGCTGTGCGGGGCACGATCGGGCTTGATCTTTTAATCCGTAGGTTCAGGGTTCGAACCCCTGGCGGCCCACCGCACCAGAGCCAGGCCCGACGCTGCCTGACCGGCTCCTCCCCCACCGGGCGCTCGGGCGATGGGCCACGACGACCCGGAATCGCGTCCGATGTGTTCCTCTGCGGGGCCGGTTCCGGGCCGCCCGGCGGCGGAGGTGTCGGTTGTCCGCCGGGTCGGTGATCCTTGGGGGATGCGTGCCGCCCGCCTGATCCGCATGGCCCTCCTGATCCAGTCGAGCCCCGGCCTGACCGCGGCCGCCCTCGCCCGCGAGCTGGAGGTCTCCGAGCGCACCGTGATCCGCGACGCCCAGGCCCTGCAGGAGGCGGGCGTCCCGGTGCGGTCGGAGCGCGGCCGGGTGGGCGGGTACTTCCTCGCCGCGGGGTACCGGACCAGGCTCACCACGCTCCGTCCCGGCGAGGCGGAGACGCTCTTCCTGTCCGGCGTGCCCTCGGCCTTGCAGGACCTGGGGCTCTCGGACGCGGCCGAGACCGCCCGGCTGAAGTTGACGGCGACCCTGCTCCCCTCGGTGCGCCGGGCCGCCGAGTCCTCCGTGCGCCGCTTCCACCTCGACGCCCCGGCCTGGTTCCGCGAACCCGCCGCCCCGGACCTGCTGCCCGAGCTGGCCCGCGCGGTGTGGGCGGACCGGCCCGTCGAGCTGTCGTACGCGCGGCCCGGCCGGGACGGCGCGCCGCCCACCGTGGTGGCGCGGGTGGTGGAGCCGTACGGGCTCGTGCTGAAGGCCGGCACCTGGTACGTGGTGGCCCGCGTCCCCGGCGCGCAGGAGGACCGCGACGGCGGCTGGCGCACCTACCGCGTCGACCGGATCACCGCGCTCGCCGCCGCTGCCGGAACCGAGGGGCCGTTCGCGCGCGACCCGGCCTTCGACCTGGCCGCCCACTGGGAGGCCAGGTCCCTCGCCTTCGCCCGTGCCCTGTTGCGCACCACCGTCACCGTCCGGCTGACCGAGCGGGGCCTGCGGCGGCTGCCCGCGGTGGTGGACGGGGCCGCCGTCGCGGACGCGCTCGCCTCGGCGAGCGCCCCGGACCCGGCCGGCCTGGTCACCCTCGACCTGCCGGTGGAGTCCGAGGACGTCGCCTTCGACCAGCTGGCCAGGCTCGACGCGGACGCCGAGGTCCTGGCCCCCGCGCGCCTGCGCGCCCGCTTCCGCGAGCGCGCCACCGCCCTGGCCGCCCTCTACGGGGCGGACTCCGCGGAGGTGGAACCCGCGGAGCCGGGAGCCGAGGAGTCGGGAGCCGGGGCGGCGGAACCCGCGGAGGGCGCGGCGCGGCGGTAGTCCTCGGGGGAGATCTCCCCGCCACGGGCGACGTCCTCGAAGTACGCCCAGGCGTCCGGCTGGCTGCCGTCCACGTCCGTCACCCCGTACGCCTTGGCGAGTTCCGCACTGGACGTGGACGCGCCGTTCCACCGCTTCGCGCGGTCCGGGTCGGCGGCCAGCGCCGCGACCGCGCGGGCCAGGTAGCGCGGGGACTCCGCGATCGCGAACGCCGGCTCCTGGGCGATCGCGTCGCGCCAGTTCTCCTCGCGCACGCCGAAGTGGGCGAGCATCTGCTCCGAGCGCAGGAAGCCCGGCGAGACCGCGACCGCCGTGCCCCCGTACTGCGCCAACTCCTGCCCCAGCCCGAACGCGAGGCGGATCGGGGCGTTCTTCGCCAGGTCGTAGTACATGTTCTCCCGGTAGCGGCGGTTGTAGCGCGCGGTGCCGTCGGTGACCTCCACGTGCAAGGGCGCGTCGGAGCGGATCAGCAGCGGGAGCAGCAGCGCCGCCGTGATCACGTGCGAGCGGACGCCGAGCTCCAGGATCCGCAGGCCGTCCGCGAGCGGCGTCTCCCAGCTCTTCTTCCCGAACACCGAGGCGGCCAGCAGGTGTTCGCCGCCCCACAGGTCGTTGACGAGGACGTCGAGCCGCCCGTGCTCCCGGTCGATCCGCTCGGCCAGGGCGCGCACCTGGGCCTCGTCGAGGTGGTCGGTGGGAACCGCGATCCCGGTCCCGCCCGCCGCGCAGACGAGTTCGGCGCTCTCCTCGATGGTCTCGGTGGTCCGGCCGACCTCGCTGGCCCGGGCCCGAGTGGTGCGGCCGGTGACGTACACGGTCGCACCGGCCCGGCCCAGCTCCACGGCCTGCGCCCGCCCCGCTCCCCGGGTGGCGCCCGCGACGAGCGCGACCCGCCCCGCGAGCGGGCCCGCCGCGGCTGCTCCCGCGGTCGTCGAAGTGTTCCGTTCGGTGATCTCCTCGTTGCTCATGTCATCCATCGTTCACGGCAAAACTGACAGAACACGTCACCTTTTCCGGGTGTTTCGTCCCGGGCTCCGGAGCCGGGACCGTCCGCCACCGACGGTGCTCCGGGCATCAGGTCAGGGGCAGCAGGAGGAGGGGGGCGCCGGTGGGGTGCGGGGAGCCGCCTGCCGGTTCCTCGGTGACGCCGACTCCAGAGGCCGCGTCGACGGGGCCGGCCAGGACCAGTGCGCCGTCGGAGGGGAGCAGTCCGGCGGGGCGCATGGTGCCCGCGTCGTCGAACCAGAGCTGGTAGGCGCGGTCGCCGGGCAGGGCGGGGAGCCCGGAGGCCCAGAACCCGGCCCGGCCGAGCGTGGGCGACCACACCGTGGTGCCGGTTCCGCCACCGGTCACGCGGCCGGTGGAGAGGTGGGCGTCGGGAGCGGTGAGCAGGGCCGTGAGGGTGGCCTGCTGCTGTCGTGCTGCTGCCGCCTCCGTCCGGGCCCGCTCGGTCTCCCGGTGCTGCTGGACGGCCACCGCGCCCGCACCGACCGCGACGGTGAGGCAGGCGGCCAGGGCGAACCCCTGCCACCGCCGGGAGAGTCGGCCGCCCGGGCGGGCAACGGAGGCGGGGGCGACCCGCGGGGCGTCCTGCCGGGTGGTGGGCAGGGCCGCCATGACCTTGGCCTTCAGGTGGGGCGGGGGAGTGGTGGCTTCGGCGCTGCCGAGCCTGGCGAGGGTGGCGGCGAACTCGGCGACCTCCTGCGCGCAGGAGGCGCAGTGCGCCAGGTGGTGCTCGAAGGCGGCGCGTTCGGTGTCGTCGAGGGCGTGGGCGGCGTAGGCGCCGGTGAGGGTGTGCAGGTCGGCGGTGGCGTTCATGTGCCAACTCCCAGGCAGTCGCGCATGCGGATCAGGGCGTCGCGCATGCGGGTCTTCACGGTGCCGAGCGGGGCGCCGAGGGACTCGGCGACCTGCGGGTAGGTGTAGCCCCGGTAGTAGGCCAGGGTGAGGGACTCCCGCTGCAGTTCGGTCAGCGTCCTCAGGCAGCGGCGGACCTGTTCGCGTTCCAGGCGGCCCTCGACCTGTTCGGCGACCTCGTCGAAGGCCGTCGTGTGGGAGGCGGCCGCGGCGCGTCGGTCGCGGTCGGCCGCGGCCTGGGCGGCCCGGACGCGGTCCACCGCGCGGTGGTGGGCGATGGTCATCACCCACGGCATGACCCTCCCGTGCTCCGGCCGGTAGCGGGGGGCGGTGCGCCACACCTCCAGCAGGACCTCCTGGGCGACCTCCTCGGACTGCGCGGGATCGCGCAGCACCCGGCGCACCAGCCCGAGCACGGGACCGGCCACCGCGTCGTACAGGCGGGAGAAGGCGTCCTGGTCGCCGAGGGCGACCCGGCCGATCAGTTCCTCGAGGTCGGGCCCGGGGCGGCCGGGATCGGGGAGGCGGACGACACTGCTCACCACGGAGCGGCTCCGGAGTGTCGGGCGGGGAGTGCTCCCGGGGTGGTGGGTGACATGGGCGCCTTCCGTCGGAGGGCCGCGTTCGGCGGCTCGTGCGGCAGGTGAGCAGGGACCTGCTCCCGATCGGCGTTCGACGCCGCGCGGTGCCCGGATTGGTCGCTCCGTGCACGGGACGCCACCGTTTCCGCGGGGTTCCGACCGCCGGGGCGATCGAAGGGGAGCAGGCGGCCGGGGGCGGGAAGGTCGCTCCGGCCGGTCGCCGGGTGCGTGCGGGCGTCGATGTCCGGCCTCACCCGATCGGGTGAGTCGGAGGGTGCCACCAATCCGCGTCCGTCCAGGCCCCGAACCGGGGGTGTGAGCAGCCGGCCGACTCCTCCTGCCGCGCCGTCCCGCGGACTGCCGCGGTCGTCCGGCGTCGCCACCGTCACCTGACCGTCCGGCCGCCACCCCATCCGTAGCCACCCACCACGTCACCCCAGCACCGAGGAGAGATCCGCCATGTCCGCGCAGACCCGCAACCGCCGCACCCTCACCGCCCTGCTCGCCGCCGGGGCCCTCGCCCTGACCCTGGGCGCGTGCAGCAGCAGCGG
>NZ_BSSA01000001.1 GCF_030268885.1 Kitasatospora phosalacinea | reverse complement strand
CCGAAGGTGTTGGTCTCCACGCAGTCCACGCCGACCGCGAAGTACGCCTCGTGCACCGAGCGCACGATGTCGGGGCGGGTGACGTTCAGGACCTCGTTGCAGCCCTCCAGCTGCTGGAAGTCCTCCAACGTCGGCTCCTGCGCCTGGAGCATCGTGCCCATCGCCCCGTCGGCGACCACGACTCGGGTGGCGAGGGCCTCGCGCAGGGCGTCGGCGCGGGCCTGCTGGGCGGACGTGGGTACAACGGTGGCCATGTGGCTGCTCCCTGAGTGCGACGGCTGTCGGCTATGCGCCCCGCCTGGACCGGGGGTGCACCCCGCCAGGGTATCGGTCCGAGGGGGTGCGGTCGGAACCCTTTCCACATCGTGGGCGTCCTTGTCCACCGGAAGGGAGCAACGATCATGCCCACTTCGGGGGAACAGAGCGGGTCGAAGCGCCTGCGACGCGCCCTGCGCGCGTCCGAATGGCGGACACTGGCCGCCCGGGCGGGGCGCCGTTGGCGCGGACGGACCCGCTGGAGCCGGCGGCGGCGCGTCCTCACCGCGCTCGGCACCGTCCTGCTCCTGCTGGTCCTGCCGGTGCTGGGGGCCGCCGCGGCGCTGCGCTGGGAGTACGCGGGCGTCCCGGCGGCGGACGCCCGCACCCGCGGCAAGGACGCGCTCTGGCTGGGCCACGCCTGGGTCGACGGGCGGCGCACGCCCGCGGAGCTGACCGCGCTGGCCGCCAAGGTGCGCAGCACCGGCATCCACGACCTGTACGTGCACACCGGGCCGCTGGAGCACGACGGCTCGCTCGACCCGGCGCTGGCCCCCGGGGCCGCGGACTTCCTGGCCCGGGCGCACGCGGCGCTGCCGGGGGTGCGGATCCAGTCCTGGCTGGGGGACGTGGTGGCGCCCGAGAAGGAGGGCCTGCACCTGGACCGCCCCGACGTCCGGGACCGGCTCACCGCCTCCGCGCGGCAGGTCCTGGACCTGGGCTTCGACGGCGTCCACTTCGACCTGGAGCCGGTGCACTCCGGCTCCCCCGGGTTCCTGGCCCTGCTCGACCAGGTGCACGCGCTGACCGCGGCCCGTTCGGTGCCGCTGTCCGTCGCCGCCCCGCAGATCGATCCCGTCCCGGGGCTGGGCCGGGTCACCTTCGCGCTCAGCAACCACGGCAAGTACTGGTCCGCCGAGTACTTCGCGGCGGCGGCCCGGCGGGTCGACCAGGTCGCGGTGATGTCGTACGACACCTCGATGCCGGTGGAGTCGCTGTACGGCGGCTACGTGGCCCGGCAGACCTCGCTGGCCCTGGCCAACACCCCGCCGGGGGTCGACCTGCTGATGGGCCTGCCCGCCTACTGGGCGGACACGCCCTCGCACCGCGGCGACGCCGAGACCGTCCGCGCGGCGGTCCGCGGCGCCCGGCTGGGCCTGGGCCCGGGCGGGCGGCAGAACTTCGGGCTCGCGCTGTACGTGGACTTCGCGGCAACGCCGGACCACTGGGCGGCGTACCGGGACGGCTGGTGCAACTGAGCGGGAGGGGCTGCACCGCCCTCCCCCCCGGGGGGCGGGCGGTGCGGCCCCGGGCGGCCGGGGTCCGTCCGGTGTCAGGACAGGCGGACCCAGGCGGCCGTGTCGGGGGGCAGTTGGCCGTCGGCCAGCGGCCCGCTGGTGAGCAGCAGGGTGTCGTGGGCGGGCAGGTCGAGCGGTTCGGTGCCGAGGTTGACGGCGCAGGCGAAGCCGGCCGTGCCGCGGGTGAAGAGCAGGGCGTGCGGGGCGGTGGGCAGCCAGGTCAGGTCGGCCGGGGCGGTGGCGAGTTCGGTGCGGCGGATGCGCAGCGCCCGGCGGTAGAGCTCCAGCATGGAGTCCGGGTCGCCGCTCTGGGCGGCGACGGTGAGCTGCGCCCAGTCGGCGGGCTGCGGGAGCCAGGGTTCCTTCGCGCCGTCCGGGGAGAAGCCGAAGGGCGGCTCCAGGCCGGTCCAGGGCAGCGGGACCCGGCAGCCGTCGCGGCCGGGGTCGGTGCCGCCGGAGCGGAAGTGCATCGGGTCCTGCAGCCGGTCCAGCGGCAGGTCCTCGACCTCGGGCAGGCCGAGTTCCTCGCCCTGGTAGAGGTAGAGGGAGCCGGGCAGGGCCAGGGTCAGCAGGGCGGCGGCCCGGGCCCGGCGCAGGCCGAGGGCGAGGTCGGTGGGCGTGCCGAAGGCCTTGGCGTCGAAGGCGAAGCGGGTGTCGGCGCGGCCGTAGCGGGTGACGGTGCGGGTGACGTCGTGGTTGCAGAGCACCCAGGTGGCGGGGGCGCCGACGGGGGCGTGCGCGGCGAGGGTGGCGTCGACGGACTCGCGCAGCTGCCGGGCGTCCCAGGGGCGGGCCAGGAAGTCGAAGTTGAACGCGGTGTGCATCTCGTCCGGGCGCAGGTAGCGGGCGAAGCGCTCGGTGTCGGGCACCCAGATCTCGCCGATCAGGACGCGCGGGTCGGGGTAGGAGTCGGCGATGGCCCGCCAGGAGCGGTAGATGTCGTGCAGGTCGTCGCGGTCGAGGTAGGGGTGCGGATCGGCGCCGGGGACGAGGTCGGGCAGGGCGGCGTCCTTGGCGAGCAGGCCGGCCGAGTCGATCCGGACGCCGGCCGCGCCGCGGTCGAACCAGAACCGCAGGATCTCCTCGTGCTCGCGGCGGACCCGCGGGTGGTCCCAGTTCAGGTCGGGCTGGGCGGCGGCGAACAGGTGGAGGTACCACTGGCCGTCCTCGATCCGGGTCCAGGGGCAGCCGCCGAACTCGGACCTCCAGTTGTTGGGCGGCAGTTCGCCGTGCTCGCCGCGGCCCTCGCGGAAGTGGAACAGTTCCCGCTCGGGGCTGCCGGGGGCGGCCGCCAGGGCGGCCCGGAACCACGGGTGCTGGTCGGACACGTGGTTGGGGACGACGTCCACGATGGTGCGGATGCCGTGCTCGCCCGCTTCGGCGATCAGCTTCTCGGCGTCCTGGAGGGTGCCGAACACCGGGTCGACGTCCCGGTAGTCGGCGACGTCGTAGCCGCCGTCGGCCATCGGGGAGGGGTACCAGGGGTTGAACCAGATGGCGTCCACGCCGAGTTCGGCGAGGTACGGCAGCTTCGCCCGCACTCCGGCGAGGTCCCCGATGCCGTCGCCGTTGCCGTCGGCGAAACTGCGCGGGTACACCTGGTAGATCGCCGCGTTCCGCCACCACTGCTCTGACACGGTCAGGGTTTCCTTTCAGAAGTTGTTGGACCTGGGGCTCGCCGGTGCGGGCCTCAGCCCTTGAGGCTGCCCGCGGTGAGGCCGGCCATGATGTTGCGCTGGAAGACCAGGAACAGGGCGATGGTCGGGACGGAGGCCAGGAACAGGCCCGCGATCAGGGTGTTCTGCGGCATCGAGGTGGCCGCGGTGTTGACGCCGACGTTGAGCGTCTCGTGCTCGGGCACGGTGATCAGCGGCCACAGGAAGTCCTTCCAGACCGCGACCAGACCGAAGATCGACACCACGCCGAGGATCGGCCGCGACAGCGGCAGGATCACCGACCAGAGCGTGCGCAGCGGGCCCGCCCCGTCGATGGAGGCCGCGTCGAGCAGCTCGTTCGGGATCGAGTCGAAGAAGCGCTTGAGCAGGAAGACGTTGAACGCGTTGGCCACGGTGGGCAGCCAGATCACCCACGGGGTGTTCATCAGGTTCACGTGGATCAGCGGCAGGTCGAGCACCGTCAGGTACTGCGGGATCACCAGGGCGGCGGCCGGGATCATCATCGAGGCCAGCATCATGCCGAGGATCACGTTGCCGAGGATCGGCCGCAGCTTGGAGAGCGAGTACGCGGCGGCGACGCAGAAGACCAGCTGCAGCAGCAGGGCGCCGCCCGCGTACACGACGGTGTTCAGCAGCAGTTGGCCCATGCCGAGCCGGTCCCAGGCCTCGGTGAAGGCGTGCGTGCTGGGGTGTTCGGGGACGAGCGTGGGCGGGGTGCGGACCAGTTCCTGGGAGGACTTGAAGCCGCCGGTGGCCATCCAGTAGAGCGGGCCGATGAAGACCAGGGTGGCGACGGCCAGGGTCAGGACCAGGACGATCCGGTAGGTCCGGCGGCCGCCGGGCTGGTTGAGCCGGACCGGCGAGATCAGGGTGCGGGTGCCGCTGTGGACGGGCTTGCTCATCGTCACTCCTCCCCGCCCCGGCGCTCCAGCCACAGGTAGAGGGCGGAGAAGGCGCCGAGCACCAGCAGCAGGACGACGCCCAGTGCGGCCGCGGTGTTGAACTTGTCGAAGTTGAACGCGTAGTTGTAGAGCATGTAGACCACGGTGGTGGTCGATCCCTGCGGTCCGCCGCCGGTGAGGACGAAGGACTCGGTGAACATCTGCATGGTGGCGACCACCTGCAGCATCAGCATCAGGGAGAGGATCAGGCGGGTCTGCGGCACGGTGACGTGCCAGACGCGGCGCAGCAGGCCGGCGCCGTCGAGTTCGGCGGCCTCGTACAGCTCGCCGGGGATGCTCTGCAGGGCGGCCAGGTAGACCAGGGTGGCGCTGCCCATGTTGGCCCAGGTGGAGACGATGACCAGGGAGAACATCGCGGTGTCCTGCGAGGCCAGCCAGGACGAGGTGGGCAGGTGCAGGAAGTCCAGGATCTGGTTGAACAGGCCGTAGCCCGGGTCCATGAAGTACTTGAACAGCAGGATACCCGCGACCGGGGGCAGCATCACGGGCAGGTAGACCAGGATCCGCAGGTAGCTCTGGGCGTGCCGGAACTCGTTGATCACGAGGGCGGTGAGGAACGGCGCCACGAAGCCGAAGAACAGGGCGATGCCGGTGAACTCGAGGGTGTTGCGCCAGGCGGGCCAGAACTCGGGGTCGGCGAAGATCTGCCGGAAGTTGTCGAACCCGACCCAGTGGGTCTCGCCGTAGCGGACCTTCTGGAACGACATGACGATCTCACGGACCATCGGGTACCAGGTGAACAGCGCGAAGCAGAGCAGGGCGCCGATCAGGAAGGCGTGGGCGCGGAGGTTCCGGGCGAGGGCGCGGCGCAGGTGCCCGCCCCGGCGCGGGGTGCGGGTGCGGACCGTGTCGGCTCCGGGCCGCCCGCGGGTCAGCGTGGTGGTCATGGGTGGTGACTCCTCGTCGGTGGACCGGCCGCCGGCCGGACCGCGGGGAGGGGCGGTCCGGCCGGCGGCACCGGTCACTGGTTGGCCAGGATCTGGTTGGCCTGGGACTCGGCGGTGGCGAGGACGCTGTCGAGGTTCGCGTTGGGGTCGGTGAGGGCGGCCGACATCGCGGTGTCGAGGATCTTGTAGAGCTGCTGGGCGGCCGGCGGCTCGGTGATCGACTTGGTGGGGTTCTTGACGTACGGGTCGTAGTTGGACAGCGGCAGGTTGCCGTTGGTCTTCAGCGACTCGGTGATGGCCTTGATCTGCGGCGACTCGGCGGACCAGAAGTACGGCTGCGGGACGGCGATCGCGACCGGGTCCTTGCTGCTGCCCGCCAGGGTCTTGGCGCGGGCGAAGTTGAACTGGCCGGCGTCCGGGGTCTGGTACTGGAAGTTGATCCAGGCGATCTCGGCCTTGATCTGGTTCGGGGTCTGGCCCTTCTTGATGTAGTACAGGTCGCCGCCGCCGAGGCTGTTGCCCGGGCCGGTGGCGCCCGGCATCGGGCCGAGGCCGTACGCCTTGGCGTCGGCGCCGAGGACCTCGATCAGGTGCTTGATGACGTCGGGGGCGCCGAGGAACATGCCGACCTTGCCGGTGGCCAGCGGCGGGAAGGCGTCGGCCCACTGGGTGATCGGGGTGGCGCTGATGCTCTGGTCGGTGAAGCGCATGTCGTGCAGGCGCTTGAGGACCTGCTTGCCCTCGGGCGAGTTGAAGGCGGCCTTCTTGCCGTCGTCGGTGACCATCTTGCCGCCGAGGCTGTAGAGCTCGGAGGTGAAGTGCCAGCCGCCGGTGTTGCCGCCGGAGTAGTCCTGGTAGCCGGTGATGCCGTTGCCCAGGGCGGAGATCTTCTTGGCGGCGGCCTGCAGCTCGTCCCAGGTGGTCGGCGGCTTGTCGGGGTCGAGGCCGGCCTGCTTGAACAGCTCGCGGTTGTAGATCAGGCCGGTGGTGTAGTAGTTGATCGGCAGCGCGTAGACCTTGCCGTCCACCGTCATGTTGTCCTTGACGGACGGCAGCATCGAGGAGAAGCCGGGCAGCGTCTCGTCGTTGACGTACTTGGTGATGTCCTGGGCGTCGCCGGAGTTCAGCGTGGCGTCGCGGTCGGTGAAGTAGGCGTGGAACGCGCCGGTCTCGTCGTGCGCCTTGTACTGGGCGGTCTGCTGGGCCGGGACCTCGCACTGGCCGACGTACGGCTTCGCGTTGATGGTGACGTTCGGGTACTTGGTCTTGAAGAGCGCCAGGTCGTCGGCGTAGTTGGCCTTGCCCGCCGCCTGGTCCGCACCCGGGGCGCAGTCGATGGAGATGGTGACGGTCGCGTTCGGGTCGAGCGGCTTGCCGTCCGCGACGCCGGCCGCGGCGTCGTTGCTGTTGCCGGAGGAGTCGCTGCTGCACGCGGCGGTGCTCAGCAGCAGGCCCGCGGCGAGAGCGAGGGCGGCCATCCGGCTCGATCTGTTCAGCATCATGCGTACCCCATGGGTGGGAGAGGTTTCGGGTGAGGCCGGGCGAAAGCCGACGTGTGAGGAACGTAGGTCCTTGAACCACGCCACGCAAGAGGTTGACGAGAAAGTGAAAAGTTACGACTGTGCATCGACGGCCGCTCGTCGCCGTTAAGCCTGGCCCCGTGCGGTTAAGAGTGGCCTCGGCCGACTTGCAGGCATCCTTGCCGGTTCTTACTTGATTCTGTTCTACTTTTGCGCATGAAGAGCAAGCTCTCCGTGGTCGCGAAGCACGTCGGCGTCAGTGAGGCCACGGTCAGCCGGGTCCTGAACGGCAGACCGGGCGTCGGCACCGCCACCCGGATCGCCGTCCTCACCGCCCTGGACGTGCTGGGCTACGAGCGGCCGAGCCGGCTGCGCGGCGAACGCGCCCGGCTGATCGGCCTGGTGCTGCCCGAGCTGCAGAACCCGATCTTCCCGGCGCTGGCGGAGGTGGTCGGCGGCGCGCTCGCGCAGGGCGGCTTCACCCCGCTGCTGTGCACCCGCACCGCGGGCCTCGGCGAGGCCAGCCACGTCGGCGTGCTGCTCGACCAGCAGGTCTCCGGGGTGGTCTTCGCGGGCGGGCACTGCGCCCAGGCGGACGCCTCGCACGAGCACTTCGCGCAGCTGCGCGAGCGCGGCGTCCCGGTGGTGCTGCTGAACGCCTCGGTGGAGGAGCTGGGCTTCCCGCAGGTCTCCACCGACGACGCGGCCGCGGTCGCCCAGGCCTTCGCCCACCTGGCCGCGCTGGGGCACGAGCGGATCGGTCTGCTGGTCGGGCCCGAGGACCACGTCCCGTCCCGCCGCAAGCTGGCCTCCTTCGCCGAGCAGTACGCCCTGCGCGGCCGCGAGCCGCACCCCGGCTGGGTGGCGCACACCATGTTCGGCCTGGAGGGCGGCCAGGCGGCCGCCGGGCGCCTGCTGGAGACCGGCGTGACCGGGGTGATCTGCGCCAGCGACCCGCTCGCCCTGGGGGTCGTCCGGGCCGCCCGGCGGGCCGGGCTGGACGTCCCCCGCGGCCTGTCGGTGATCGGCTTCGACGACTCCCCCTTCATCAACTGCACCCGGCCCCCGCTGACCACCGTCCGCCAGCCGATCGAGGCGATCGGCCGGGCCGCGGTCTCGCTGCTGGTCGGCCGGATCGACGGCGCCCCGACCGCGCCCGGCGAGCTGCTGTTCGAGCCGGAGCTGGTCGTCCGGGCGTCCACCGGCCCGGCCCCGCGGCGCTGAGCCCGGGCGGGCGGGCACGACGGAGAGGGCGGGCGCCACGGGCGCCCGCCCTCTCCGCGTACGGGGTGCTACGGGTTGACGGTGATCTTCAGGGTCGAGGTGGTGTTCTGGATGTCCTTGTAGTTGTTGCTGAGCGTCAGGTGGTTGAAGGTGACGCTGCCGACCGCCGGGCCCTGGCCCGCCTCCGGCATCTCGTTGGCCCAGATGCCGAACCCGGACTTGGCGTCGAAGGCGTCACCGCTCCTCTGCGCCCCGCTGATCGACACGTTGGTGAAGACGGTGTCGGTGATCGGGTTCTGCGGCTGGCCACCCGAGTAGTTGGTCTGGAACATGATGCCGCTGTAGGTCGGGTCGACGATGTCCACGTCGCTCACCCGGATGCCCTGGAACACCTTGGAGGCGGAGAAGACCCAGATGCCGGGGAAGGTCTGCCCGTTCCAGAAGTGGCCGCCCGCCCGCACGATCGAGATGTTCTGCAGGTCGGTGGTGGGCGAGGCCCCGAAGCCGTTCATCGGGTAGCCGAAGTCCAGCGAGGAGATGGTGACGCCCGAGTAGCAGAGGGTGTCCGCGATGTAGATGTTGCGGAAGGTGTTGGCGTAGCCGCCGTACACCGCGACGCCCGCCGCGCGCCAGGTCAGGACCGAGGTGAGGTTCTGGAACACGTTGTTCTTCTCGTCCGCGCCGCCCGCGTCGATCGCGGAGAACAGCGCGAAGGAGTCGTCACCGGTGGCCCGGGCCTCGTTGTTGGAGACCAGGTTGTCGGTCGAGCCGTTGGTCATGTTGATGCCGTCGGCGAAGGTGTCCCGGATCCGCGAGTTGGTGATCGTCATGAAGTCCGTGTTGGCGCCCCAGTACATGCAGACCATGTGCTCGGTCCAGATGTTGTCGATCGTGATGTTCGCGACGTTGGCGAAGTCGAACACCTTGCCGGGGCCGTCGATCCGCGAGGTGTAGTTGCCGAAGTAGGCGAACCCGCTGAAGGTCGAGCCGTTGGCGGTGGACTCGGCCCGGAAGCCGACGTCGGTGTTGGACTGGCTGGTGGGGGCGTAGAAGCGGGTGAACCACGGGCCCGCGCCGACCACCTTCACCGGCTTGCCGTAGACCTGGAACTTGCTCGCGGTCTGGTAGTCGCCCGCCGGGAGGTAGACGCCGACCAGGGTGCCGGTGGTGTCCATCCGGACCTTGTCCAGGGCGTTCTGCACGTCCTGGTGCGAGAAACCGGCCGGGACGGCGTACTTGGCCGGGTCCGGGTTCGGGATCTGGGTGGCCTGCTCCAGGCTGACGAAGTCGATCGCGTACTGCGAGGTGTTCGCCGCGTCCTTCTGCAGCTTGATCCTGTGCCCGGCCGGGACGGTGGTGCCCAGCAGGACGTTGGCCTCGTCGTAGACGTGCCGCGGGCTGCCCGCGCTCGGGGTGTTGCCGGGGCTGGTCTCCGAGCCGTACAGCCAGGCGTACTTGGAGGTCAGGTCGATCGACTTGAGGAAGCTGCCGTCCACGTAGACGTTCAGGGTGGCGTTGGTGCCGTCGCCGCCCGCCGCGTCCGGGATGGAGAACCGGGTGACCAGGGTGTTGGTGGCCGCCTTGGTGGTGAACTCCACCGAGGAGCCGGTCGAGTTGAGCGTGACCGCCTTGCGGCCGGACGCCTCGCCGGCCAGGTCGCCGATGGTGCGGTTGGGGCCGATCACCTGGGCGCCGCCGCCGAGCGCGCCGTCCTCGGCCTCGTAGGTGTCGAAGGGCATGTTGGCACCGCGGCCGACGTACAGCGACTGGGTGCTGGTGTTGTTGGCCTGCTTGACCGGCAGCTCGTTGCCGTCGTTCGCGATGACCGTCCTGACCGTGTAACGGCCGTTGGCGGCGGTCCAGCTGCCCAGCGAGACGGGGCCGCCGGTGGCGCCGGGGGCGAGCGTGCCGCTGTACGCGCCGGTCAGGGTCTTCAGCACGGTGCCGCTGGTGGCGTCCGCGATCGTCACGGTGATGCCGTGGCTGCCGGAGGCGCTGGCGACCGTGCCCTGGTTCTTGACCGCGACGGTGAAGTTCACCGCGCTGCCGTCGGCGGGGTTGGAGGGCGACCAGGTCGACGGGGCGGCGACCAGGTCGGAGGAGGCGACCTGGTTGACGGTGAGCGCGCTCGCGGCGGTGAACGAGTTGTTGGTCTCGTCCTGCTCGACGACCTTGTTGTCCTCGTCGACCTTCGCGGTCAGCTGGTAGCTGCCCGCGTTCTGCGCCGGGATCTGCGCGGTCACGGTGGTGGAGGCACCGGCCGCGAGGGCGCCGACGGCGGCCGAGCCGACTTTGGTCGCGCCGAGGTAGAAGTTGACCGAGGTGGCACCGGAGGGGTTGGTGCCGGCGTTCTTCACCACGGCCGAGAGGGTCGGGGTGTCGGTCTCCACCGGGGCGGCCGGGTTGCTGCTCACCGAGGTGACGGTCAGGTCCGGGTTGGGGGCCGGGACGCCGATCACCTGGAATTCGGCGGCCTGGCCGCCGCTGGAGCCGGAGTTGGCGGTGAACTTCAGCTGCACGTCGGCGACGGTCGCGGAGACCGGGATGGTGACGGTGTTGCCGCTCGCCGGGTCGAAGGCGTAGCTCTGCGCCGGGACGATCGTGCTGAAGCCGCTCGCGTTCTGCTCGCGGCCGTCCACCTCGATGGTCTGGGTGCGGGGGCCCCAGGCCGAGGCCGGGTTCAGCTTGACCACCACCGCGCTGGTGGTGGCGTTCGCCCCCAGCTTCACCGCGAGGGTGTTCGGGTAGCTGCCCGCGGCGGCTTCCCAGTAGGTGGAGGTGTCGTTGTCGTTGGCGTTGGTCGCCACGAAGGTGAAGGTCGACGAGGAGGCCGAGATCGGCTTGCCCGCCGCCAGGTTGGTGCCCGTCCCGCCGCCGCTGCCGGTGCGCACCACGGTGTTGGAGGCCGCGGAGGTGTTGCCCGCCGCGTCCTTGGCCTTCACGTAGTACGAGACGGTCGCGGTGTCCGGCTGGCTGTCGGTGTACGTCAGGGTGCTGCCGGAGACGCTGCCGCGCAGCGCGCCGTTGGCGTACACGTCGTACCCGGTGACGCCCACGTTGTCGCTGGAGGCGCCCCAGGTCAGCTTCACCTGCCCGGAGGCGGGCGAGGTGTAGGCCAGGTTGGCCGGGGCGCTGGGCGCCTGGGTGTCGCCGGACTGGCCGGTGCGGGTGACGGTGTTGGAGGCCGCGGACTGGTTGCCCGCCGCGTCCCTGGCCTTCACGTAGTACGACACCGTCTGGCTGTCGGAGCGGCTGTCGGTGTACGTCAGGGTGCTGCCCGACACCGAGGTCAGCAGTGCGCCGTTGGCGTACACGTCGTACCCGGTGACGCCCACGTTGTCGCTGGAGGCGCCCCAGGTCAGCTTCACCTGCCCGGAGGCGGGCGAGGTGTAGGCCAGGTTGGCCGGGGCGGTGGGGGCCTGGGTGTCGCCGGAGGTCGGGCCGTACGCCTCGAACTCGGAGAGCTGGCCGGCCGGCCAGGCGGTGTTGCCGGTGAAGGTCAGCCGCAGGTAGCGGGTGGTGGTGGTCGCCAGGTTGACGGTCACCGCGTTGCCGGACGCCGGGTCGAAGACGTAGTCGGCGGAGGCGGCCAGGTCGGTGAAGTTGCTGCCGTCGGTGGAGCCCTGGACCTTGAGCGTCTCGGTGCGCTTCTCCCAGCCGGTCGGCAGCTTCAGCACCAGCTTGTTGACCGGGACGGCCGAGCCCAGGTCGCCCTGGACCCACTGCGGGAAGGCGTTGTTGGTGCTCTCCCAGTAGGTGGCCTGGTTGCCGTCGCCGACGTTGCCCGCCACGTAGGTCTGCGAGTAGCCGCTGGCGGTGAAGGGGCGTCCGGCCAACAGGTTGGCCGGGGCCGAGGCGGCGCCGTAGACCTCCAGTTCGGAGACCTGGGCGGCCTGCCAGCCGGTGTTGGCGGTGATGCTGACCCGCACGTAGCGGGCGGTGGTGGCCCCGAAGGAGATCGTCGCCCTGTCGCCGGAGGCCGGGTCGAAGGTGTAGTTCGCCGAGGAGGTGATGGTGGAGAAGGTGGTGCCGTCGGTGGAGCCGAGCACGCTGAGCGTCTCGGTCCGGGCGCCCCAGGAGGAGGGGACCTTCAGCACCACCGTGTCGATGGCGGCGGCCGAGCCCAGGTCGACCTGGACCCACTGCGCGGAGGCGAGGCCGTTGGACTCCCAGTAGCTGTCCTGGTTGCCGTCGTTGACGTTGCCGGCCGTGTAGCTGCCGTTGGTGCTGGAGGCGGTGACGGTCTTGCCGAGCGCCAGGTTCGGCCCTCCGGCCGCCTGCGCCGCCGGGAGCAGCGGCCCGGCGAGCAGGAGCATTCCCAGCGTGGCCGACGACGCCGTCAGCCGCGCGGTTATGCGCTTCGATCTCATGACGTCCCTTCACAAGGTCGAGAAGATGACAATCTTCTGTCCATCTTTTGCGTGATGGCAGCCAAGAGTTACAGCGGGGCTACGAGCATGTCAACGGATCGGTCCGAGCGTGCGCATACGAAAAGCGGGCGGGCACCGAAGTGCCCGCCCGCTCGGCGGTCTCGTCGTGGCGCCCCGTCAGGGGCCCGCTACCGGCTGCCGGTCAGCTCCGCTCCCGGGCCGGCGCGGTCGAGCCGCGCACCACCAGCTCGGGCTCGAACAGCAGCTCGTCGTGGGTGACCCGGACCCCGGCGATCTCGCCGACCAGCAGGTCCACCACCGCGCGGCCCATCGCCTCGATCGGCTGCCGGACCGTGGTCAGCGGCGGGTCGGTGCACATCATGAACGAGGAGTCGTCGTACCCGACCACCGACACGTCGTCCGGCACCGCGAGCCCGGCCCGGCGCACCGCGCGCACCGCGCCCAGCGCCAGCGGGTCGCTCGCGCAGACCACGCCGGTGACGCCCTGGCGCAGCAGCCGGGTGGTGGCCGCCTGGCCGCCCTCCAGGCTGAACAGCGCCCGTTCCACGTGCGCGTCCGGCAGTTCCAGGCCCAGCTTGGCGACCACCGCGCGGGCCGCGGCCAGCTTGCGCTGCGAGGGCATGTGGTCCAGCGGGCCCAGCACCAGGCCGATCTTCGTGTGCCCGAGCTGCCGCAGGTGGCCGAAGGCCTGCTCGACCGCCACCGCGTCGTCGCAGGACACCCGGGGGAAGTCCAGGTCCTCGATCGCCGCGTTCAGCAGCACCGTCGGCAGGCTGCGCTCGGCGAGGCGCTGGTAGTGGTCGTGCGGGGCGTCGCCCTGGGCGTACAGGCCGCCGAAGAAGACCACGCCGGAGACGTGCTGCTCCAGCAGCAGGTCGACGTAGTCGGCCTCGGAGACCCCGCCCGCGGTCTGGGTGCACAGCACGGGAGTGAAGCCCTGGCCGGCCAGCGCGCCGCCCACCGCCTCGGCGAACGCCGGGAAGATCGGGTTGCCCAGCTCGGGCAGGACCAGCCCGATCAGCCGGGCGCGCTCCCCCCGCAGCTGGGTGGGCCGCTCGTAGCCGAGCACGTCGAGGGCGGTGAGCACGGCCGCCCTGGTCGCTTCGGAGACACCGGGCTTCTCGTTCAGCACCCGGCTGACGGTCGCCTCGCTGACTCCGACCTTCTTCGCCACCTCGGCGAGTCGTCGTGTCATGGGCCGAGTGTACGACAGAAAACGCAAGCCGCTTGCGTTGATTTGCAGAAGAGGACGGGACCGTTCGGTCCCGTCCTCCGCCCGCGTCCCCGCCGTGCGGGGTCAGCGCAGGTCGAACACCAACCGGGCCGAGACCTTGCCCGCGAGCACCTCCGCGAAGCAGTCGTTGACCTCCTCCAGCCTGCGGGTCTCCCGGATCACCCTCGTCCGGCCCAGCCGGTGCAGCCGGAACACCTCCGCCAGGTCCTGCCGGGTGCCGACGATCGAGCCGATCACCTTCGTCCCGTTCAGCACCGTGTCGAACACCGGCAGGGTCAGCTCGCCCTCGGCGGGCAGGGCGACCAGGACGAGGGTGCCGCCGCGGCGCAGCGAGTCGTAGGCGGCCCGGAACGAGGCGTTGGAGACCGCCAGCGAGACCGCCGCGTCCGCGCCGCCGAGCTTCTGCACCTCGTGCGCGACGTCCTGGGTGCGGGCGTCGACCACGTGGTCGGCGCCCAGTTCCTTCGCCAGCGCCAGCTTCTCGTCGGTGACGTCGACGGCGACCGTCTCGGCGCCGGAGATCCGCGCGTACTGCAGCGCCAGGTGGCCGAGGCCGCCGATGCCGGAGACCAGCACCCGGGTGCCGGGCCGGGCGCCGGAGAGCTTCACCGCCTTGTACGTGGTGACGCCCGCGCAGGACAGCGGGGCGGCGTCCATCGGGTCCACCCCGTCCGGCACCGGGACGACGTAGTCGCCGTGCGCCAGCGCGTACTGCGCGTACGCGCCGTCCACCGAGTAGCCGGAGTTGTGCTGGCTCGGGCACAGCGTCTCCCAGCCGGTCACGCAGTAGTCGCACCGGCCGCAGGCGTCGGCCAGCCACGGGATCGCCACCCGCTCGCCGACCTGCACGTGCCGGACGTCCGCACCGGCCGCCTCGACGATCCCGACGCCCTCGTGGCCGGGCACGAAGGGCGGGGACGGCTTGACCGGCCAGTCCCCGTGCGCGGCGTGGATGTCGGTGTGGCACAGGCCCGAGCACTCGATCCGCACCAGCACCTGGTGCGGCCCCGGGGTCGGCACCTCGCGCTCCTCGATCTCCAGCGGCTCGGTGAAGTCCCGGACGACGGCTGCCTTCATGTCCTTCTCTCCTCGCAGGCTGAGCGACGGTGACAAAAGGGGCGAACCCCCCGAACAGCCTGCGGGTTCCCGGGCCGAACCGCGAACGGACGCGCCGCCGCGGAGCCGGGGCCGGTTTGACGAAAACCCGTCACCCCGGGGCGGGTCGGGCGGTTAGCCTGCCCACGGACCACCGCACGGCACGGAGGAAGGAACCATGGAGCGCACGCGTACCCGCACCCGCACCCGCGCCCGCAGGACCGGGACGGGACCGGCCCTGCTCACCGCCGCACTGCTGGCCGCCGGGCTGCTGCTGGCCGGCTGCTCGTCCGCCGGGCACCCCGCGGCCGCACCGCCGCCCAGCGCCACCGGCTCCTCCGCCGGTTCCTCGGCTGCCGGCCCCTCCGCGCCCGGCAGCGGCGCCAGCGCGGCCTACCACGCGCCCACCGCGGCCCCCGGCTCCACCGACCTGCCGCCCGACCAACTCACCGACGCCTACTTCGCCGAGGGCTCCTGCGCCCGGGCGCTGCCCGCCACCCTCGGCAGCGACGCGCCCCGCTACGAGATGACCCCGTGCGACTCGCCCCAGGCCGAGGCCAGGGTCACCAAGCGCAGCGGCACCCTGACCGGCGTCGCCGCCGCCCTCCCGCAGGGCGCGGACTGCCCCGACGGCACCGACGTCGCCCTCGACCTGACCCAGAACACCCTCGTCCCCGACATCACCAAGGGCCGCTCCGCCTGGGCCTGCCTGCGCAACCTGCACGACCCGCACCCCGGCGACCCCGGCGGGGGCGGCGGCCCGGGCATCGTGGTCGGCGACTGCGTGTACGCCACGAAGGACGCCTCCGGCCGCGAGGGCACCGCGGAGACCCGCTGCGACGGCGGCGGCGAGCACGCGCCCGAGTACAAGGTCGACAAGGTCTACGTCTCCAAGGCCGTCACCGGCACCAAGGAGAAGCAGCCGAGCTGCCCGGACGGGGCCACCGTCAGCTTCACCCTCCCGCCCGCGCCCGGCACCCTCGCGATGAACGCGGTCGTCGCCTGCGCCGAGCCCGTCGGCTGACACCACTACGCTTGGGCACCTCGCCCGGTCCGCGGGGGCATTCAATGCCCGTAGGCTGGGCAGTAAGGGACCACGGGGGCGGCAGTTGCCCCCGCCACTGACGGAGGGAGATGCCGGGTGATCGAGCTGGAAGACCTTCCCGAGTTGATCGACCCGGTGATGATCTGCGCCTTCGAGGGCTGGAACGACGCCGGCGACGCGGCCTCCGCCGCGCTCGGGCACCTCGACGAGACCTGGGGCGGCAAGGTGTTCGCCGCGCTCGACGCCGAGGACTACTACGACTTCCAGGTCAACCGGCCCACCATCTGGCTCGACGGCGGGGTCCGCCGGATCACCTGGCCCACCACCCGGCTGTCGGTGGTCCGGGTCACCGAGCCCAAGCCGCGCGACCTGGTCCTGGTGCGCGGCATCGAGCCCAGCATGCGCTGGCGCTCCTACTGCAACGAACTGCTGGGATTCGCCCACGAACTGGGTGTCGAGCTGGTCGTCATCCTCGGCGCGCTGCTCGGCGACACCCCGCACACCCGGCCCGTCCCGGTCTCCGGCGTCACCTCCGACCCGACGGTGGCCCGCTCGCTCGACCTGGAGGAGAGCCGGTACGAGGGCCCCACGGGCATCGTGGGCGTCCTCCAGGAGGCCTGCGCGCACGCCGGCGTCCCCGCGGTGACCTTCTGGGCCGCCGTCCCGCACTACGTCTCGCAGCCGCCCAACCCCAAGGCGACCCTCGCCCTGATCAACAAGGTCGAGGACCTGCTCGACCTGCGCATCCCGCCGGGCGAACTCGCCGACGACGCCAGGGCCTGGCAGCTCGGGGTCGACCAGCTCGCCGCGGAGGACTCCGAAGTCGCGGAGTACGTCCAGCAGTTGGAGGAGGCGCAGGACACCGCGGAGCTGCCGGAGGCCTCGGGGGACGCGATCGCCCGGGAGTTCGAGCGGTACCTGCGGCGGCGCGAGAACCAGGGGCCGAAGGGCGAGAAGCCGATCACCGGTCACGCGACGGAGCGGCCGAAGGACGAGGACGAGGAGTAGGCGCTTCACGCGCAGCGTGACGCTCAGCGTGGATCGGCCCCAGGAGGGTGGTGCTCTCCTGGGGCCGATCTTGCTGTGGGTGCGTGGTTGCTCGCGCAGTTCCCCGCGCCCCTGCTGGGGCGCGGGAGTCGAGCGGGCGACAGGGGGCTGCGCCCCTGCCCCGCGGAGACCCTTGGCGGGGCGCGGGGGGCCAGGAGGCGACAGGGGAGGCTGTGCCCCTGCCGTACGGGATTACAGGGCCACGCCCAGGAGGGCGTCGACGGTGCGGGAGACGAGGCCCGGGGCGCCGGTGTCCTCGCCGCCCTCCGCGTGGGCGGTGGCGGCCCAGCGGTCGACGGCGGCGAGGGCGGCCGGGGCGTCGAGGTCGTCGGCGAGGGCGGCGCGGACCTCGGCGAGCAGCGCCTCGGCGGGCGGCCCGTCGGGGCGGGAGACCGCGGAGCGCCAGGTGGCCAGGCGGGTCAGGGCGGCGTCGAGGTCGGCGGCCGTCCACTCCCAGTCGCTGCGGTAGTGGTGGGCGAGCAGGGCGAGCCGGATCGCGGCGGGGTCGATGCCGTCGCGGCGCAGGGCCGAGACGAAGACCAGGTTGCCGCGGGACTTGGACATCTTGTGCCCGTCCAGGCCGACCATGCCGGCGTGCACGTACGCGCGGGCGTAGGGGTGCTCGCCGAGGGCGACCTGGGCGTGGGCGGCGCCCATCTCGTGGTGCGGGAAGGACAGGTCGCTGCCGCCGCCCTGGATGTCGAAGTCCATGCCGAGGAACTGCAGGGCGATGGCCACGCACTCGATGTGCCAGCCGGGGCGGCCGTGGCCGAGCTCGGTCTCCCAGGCGGGTTCGCCGGGGCGGGCGGAGAGCCAGAGCAGGGCGTCGAGCGGGTTCTTCTTGCCGGGGCGCTCGGGGTCGCCGCCGCGCTCGGCGAAGACCGGGAGCATCTGCTCGCGGGTGAGGCCGGAGACCTCGCCGAAGCGCGGGTCGGCGTCGACCGAGAAGTAGACGTCGCCGTCGACCTCGTAGGCGGCGCCGGAGGCGAGCAGGCGCTGCACCAGCGGGACGATCCACGGGATGGACTCGACGGCGCCGATGTAGTGCGCGGGCGGGAGCATCCGCAGCGCGGTCATGTCCTCGCGGAACAGCGCGGTCTCGCGCTCGGCGAGTGCGGTCCAGTCCTGGCCGGTGGCGACGGCGCGCTCCAGCAGCGGGTCGTCCACGTCGGTGACGTTCTGGACGTAGAGGACGTCGTGGCCGGCGTCCTTCCAGACCCGCTGGATCAGGTCGAAGGTGTTGTAGGTGGCTGCGTGGCCCAGGTGGGTCGCGTCGTAGGGGGTGATGCCGCAGACGTAGAGCCGGGCGGTCGGGCCGGTGGGCACGACCTCTCGGACACTGCTCGTGGCGGTGTCGTGGATGCGCAGGGGAAGCCCCTGACCGGGCAGGGCGGGAACCTCGGAGGCGGGCCAGGCATGCATGGGACCGACTCTAACCTTGCGATCATTTGAAAGACCAACCTACGGACGCGATCGGCCGGAATCGATTCGTCCTCGGTTTCGGATCGGTATCAGACCGGCGGCCAGGGAATAGAAGGCCACTCCCGTGACGGCAGCGGGTGCCGCCCGGAGGCGCGCAGCGCGGCCGTCCGGGCCTTCAGCGCGTCGAGCTCGCCGGGCGTCAGGTGCGGGCGCAGCCGTTCGCCGAGCGGGCCGTCGAGGTCGGCGGCGAGCTTGGCCAGGACGTCGAGCGCCTCGGCGGTGAGCGGCTGTTCGGCCCAGCCCCAGAGCAGGGTGCGCAGTTTCGGGTCGGTGTGGAGGGTGACGCCGTGGTCGATGCCGTAGATCCGGCCGTCGGCGGCGGGCAGCCAGTGGCCGCCCTTGCGGTCGGCGTTGTTGAGGACGGCATCCAGGACGGCGAGGCGGCGCAGCCGGGCGTCGTCGCGGTGCACCAGCCAGACCTGGCGGCCGCCGTCGACCTCGGCCCGGACCACGGGCAGCCAGCCCTCCCGGACGCCGTCCAGGGGCTGCAGGTCGAGCAGTTCGGGGGCGTCCGGGTCGGGCTCGATCCACAGCTGGACCATGCCGGGCCCGGCCGGGCCGTCGCGCAGCACGGTGGGCGGGACGAGGTGCCAGCCGGTGGCGGCGGAGAGCTCGTGCGCGGCGGTCTCCCGGCCGGCCAGGGTGCCGTCCGGGAAGTCCCACAGCGGGCGCTCCCCCGCGACCGGCTTGTAGACGCACGGGGCGGTGACGCCGTCCAGCGTGACGGTGCAGTACAGGACGGCGTTGGAGGCGTCGGTGACCCGGCCGTGCACGGCCAGGGCGCCCTCGCGCAGCAGGGTGAGCGCGGTGGCCCGGTCGGCGGCCAGCGCGGCGCTGGTGGCCGGGTCGGTGCCGGGGGCGTCCGCCACCTCGGGGCTCTCCTCGTTCAGCGCCGGTAGCCGTTCGCGCGCGGGCACAGGTGGCCCTCCGGGTCGAGCGGGAGGTTGCAGAACGGGCAGGGCTTGCGGCCCGCGGCGACCAGGTCCAGGGCGCGCTTGGCGAACACCCGGGCCATCGCACCGCTGAGCCGGACCCGGAGCAGGTCGGGGCCGTTCTCGTCGTCGAAGACCTCGGCCTCGTTCTCCTCCTCGGACTCCTCGACGTACGCCTGCGCCTCGACCACCAGGCACTCGTCCCGGGCGTCCCAGGCCAGGGCCATCGTGCCGACCCGGAACTCCTGTTCCAGCGGCAGGTCGAGCGGGGCGGTGTCGAGCAGTTCGGCGGGGGCGACGGCGGGGATCGGCGCCTCGCCGCCGCTGCGGCGCAGCGCCTCGTCGAGGACCTCCTCGATGCGCTCGGCGAGCGCGGCGACCTGGGTCTTCTCCAGCAGGACGCTGGTGATCCGGCCGCGCGAGGAGGCCTGCAGGTAGAAGGCGCGGGCGCCGGGCTGGCCGACGGTGCCGGCCACGAAGCGCTCGGGCTGGTCGAAGAAGTGGACCTGACGGGTCACGCTGCTCGCTCCGGAGGGGGGTTGCGGTCTTCTCGATCTCACCCTACGGCCAAACCGCCCCGGTGCGGCACACGGGCGGTCGGTTCCCGTGCGCGGCCGGGCAGTTGGCCCCGGGGCGGGGTGGTGGTGCTCCGTGCCCGGACGGCTCCGGTGGGTGTTCGGACGCCGTCCGGGCCCGGGGCTCGGGGCTCGGAACTCAGGCGGTGGCGGTGCCGGTCTCGGCGCCGGTCTCGCCGCCGACCACGGCGTCGTCCCCGGCCGAGTGCCCGTGCAGGCGGGGGGCCAGGGCGGCCAGCGAGCCGGTGTCGCCGAGGCGCAGCAGGTAGGGGCGGTGGGGGGTGTAGCGGATCGCGGTGACCGAGCAGGGCTCGACCGAGATCCGCTGGAAGTGGTCGAGGTGCAGGCCGAGGGCGTCGGCGACGATCGCCTTGATCACGTCGCCGTGGGTGGTGGCGACCCAGAGCGCGTCCGGCCCGTGGTCGACGGCGACCTTGTCGTTCCACTCGCGCACCGCGTCGACGGTGCGGTGGCTGAGCGCACGCAGCGACTCGCCGCCGGGGAAGGCCGCGGCCGAGGCGTGGTCCTGGACGGTGCGCCAGAGCGGTTCGCCCGCCAGTTCGGCCAGCGGGCGGCCGGTCCAGTCGCCGTAGTGGCACTCGCCGAGCCGCTCGTCGAGCGCGGGGGCGGCCAGGTCGGGACGGGCCGCGGCGAGCGGCTCCAGGGTCTGTCGGCAGCGCTCCAGCGGGCTGCTGACCAGGCGGGCGATCGGGAGCCCGGCGAGCCGCCCGGGCAGGGCGGCGGCCTGGGCCCGCCCGGTGTCGTCCAGGTCGACTCCGGGCGTCCATCCGGCGAGGATCCCGGCGGAGTTGGCGGTGGACCGGCCGTGGCGGACGAGCAGCAGGGTGGGCATACCTGAAGGGTACGGGGTCGAACCCGCCCCGCGGGCCGCCGCTTCGGGTCACAATGGCCAGCATGATCGTGGATTGCGGCATCTACCGGGACGGGAAGCGCACCCAGGGCCCCGCGGACTTCTCGGACGCCCTGGCGGAGGTCCGCGCGGCCGGTGACGGCTTCCTGTGGATCGGCCTGGCGGACCCGACCGCGGCGGAGTTCGACCACGTCGCCGACGAGTTCGGCCTGCACCCGCTGGCGGTGGAGGACGCGGTGACCGCGCACCAGCGCCCGAAGGTCGACATCTACCGGGACTCGGTGTTCACCGTCCTGAAGACCGCCGCGTACCACCAGGAGAACGAGACGGTCTCGATCGGCGAGCTGATGATCTTCCTCGGCGACTCGTACGTGATGACCGTCCGGCACGGCCCGGAGAGCCCGCTCAAGGACCTGCGCAGCCGGTTGGAGGCCCAGCCCGAACTGCTCGCGCACGGGCCCGCCACCGTGCTGTACGCGGTCTGCGACCTGGTCGTCGACCAGTACCTCGACGTGGCGACCGAGTTGCAGACCGACCTGGACGAACTGGAGGAGGCGATCTTCTCCCCCGGGCGCTCGCGCGGCGCGGCCGAGCGGATCTACGGCTTCAAGCGGCAGGTGGTGGGCTTCCGCAAGGCCACCTTCCCGCTGATGGAGCCCGCGCTGCGGCTGACCCGGGCCGGCTCCGACGTGCAGGTGCCGTTCGTCGCCGCCGAACTGCGCCCGTACTTCCGGGACGTGGCGGACCACCTGGCCAAGGTCAACGAAGTGGTGGAGGGACTGGACCGGCTGCTGTCCGACATCCTGTCCGCCAACCTGGCGCAGGTCAGCGTGCAGCAGAACGACGACATGCGGAAGATCTCCGCCTGGGCCGCGCTGGCCGCCGTACCGACCATGATCGCGGGCATCTACGGGATGAACTTCGAGCACATGCCGGAGCTGCGCCAGGCCTGGGGCTACCCCGCCGTGCTGACCCTGATGGCGGGCGTCTGCATCGGTCTGCACCGGCTGTTCAAGCGGGCGGGCTGGCTGTAGGGACGCCGGAGGGAGCGCCGTGGTCACGGCCGCGGGACGGCCGCGACCACGGGTCGGGTGACCGCAGGCCGGGACTCCTGGCGACGACGGGCGGCCACCAGGGTGCCCGCGCCGAGCGCGATCGCGGTGGCACCGCCGACGGCGAGGGCGCCCACCGGGGCGGCGGTGCCGGTGGAGGCGAGGTCGGCGGCGGTGCCGCCGGTGCCGTTGCCGCCCTGCCCGGCCGCTGCGTCCCGGGCGCGGGCCTCGGCGAGTCCCATGGTCAGGAACGCGCTCAGCGCCTCCGGGGTACCGGCGTCCAGCGCCGCGCCCGCGGCCTTCCGAACCTCCGGGCCGCCGACCGACATCGCCTTCGAGACCTGCAGCAGGTAGTCGGCGGACCGGAGGCGCGGCGCGGGTCGGCGGGTCAGCGGGTGCGGGCCGGGGAGCGGCGGAGGCGTGGGGCGCGGAGCAGTAGGAGGGCGGCTCCGGGGAGCAGGAGGGCGTCGACGCAGATCAGCAGGAGGTTCCAGGCGCCGTCGACGCCGTGCTGATGGGTGGGGGCGTCGTCGTCCGCGGGGGTGGCGGGTCGGTCGCCGGGGGCGGCGGCGGTTCCGACGCCGAAAGCGGTCGTGCCGGAGACCTCGCGACCGCCGTCCAGGACGAGCCGGTAGGTGACCTGGTAGCTGCCCCGGGCGTCGATGCGGACCGGGGTGACCAGGCGGTGGCCGTCCAGCCGGGGCGGGCCGTCGGTGACGGAGGTGCCGTCGGGCCCGTTGACCTGGAGGTAGACCGTTCCCGGTCGGAAGTCGTCGCCGGAGAAGGTCAGCGCGACCTCCGCCGGAGCCCGGTCCTGGGCGCTGCCGTCGGCCGGGGTGACGCCCGCCAGCCGTACCGGCTGGCGGGCGCTGACCCAGAGGAGTCCGAGCAGGAGCAGTACGACGACCCCGGTGCCGAGAGCCATGGTGCGCCGGAAGGACCTGGGCGAGCCGGTGCCGGTCACGCGTGCGCCGCAACCTCGTGGCGGCGGACGGCGTGCTGGCAGCTGCACGTCATCTCGGACAGTTCCTGGCGGTTGGGCCGCAGGTGGTAGTACATGCCGATGACCATCGGGATGAAGACGATCGTGTTGTAGAAGAGGTGCAACTCAACTCGGGGGAAGACCAGTTGCAGCACCGAGGTCGGTACCGCCTTGCCGAACAGGAAGTGCCCGGTCTGCGCCTGCAGCAGCAGGAGCAGGTGCTCGATGTGGTGCCAGAACTGGATCCCCAGCGCCACCGTCCACCAGGTGCGGCCCCGCCCGATGAACCCGGGACGCAGCAGGAACAGTCCGACGAGCATGACCAGGGCGTAGCCGTAGTGCATCCACTCGGAGGTCACCAGCCACGGGAACTGGTACCCGAGCAGGCCCTTGGACTTCGGGACCGGCCAGCCGAGGCCCCAGATCTGGTACGCCTGGGCGATGTGCTCGGCCCAGTGGCCGAGCACCACCAGCATGAAGATGTTCAGTGCGGCGCGGTGCGACCCGTGGTTCAGGTGGCCGAGTGGTCCTCTCGGGCCGGTCGCGGTCGGTGCGGTGCGTGTGGTCATGGGTCGGGACTCCCACGGGATGAGGGGGCAGGGGGGGTGTCTCGGGGCACGCCGGGGCGTGTCGCGCGCGCCCAAGCCTGGTGGCCCCGCAGCGGGTTCCGCTTCTCTCAGCGTGCCCAGGTTCCCCGTCCGGCGGGGGCGGCCGACGGCCGGAGGACCTGGGTGAGTTCGGCGGTGCACATCATGTAGCCGTCGGGGGTGGGGAGCCGGTCGAGGTAGTGGGCGAGGTCGGCGCCCAGGGAGAAGACCCGGACCGGGGTGCCGGCGGCCCGGGCGGCCTCGACGACCCGGCGGACGCCGTCGAGGACGGCGGGGTGGCGGGTCTGGTAGGAGTCGGCGACGAGGTGGTTGCCGCGGTCGGCGGCCAGGTAGAACTGGACCAGGTCCTTGACCCCGACGAACAGTTCGCTGGCGCCCGCGGCGCAGATCCCCGGGGTGGCGTGGACCGCGGCCGGGGTCTCGATGAAGGCGGAGAGCGGGACGGTCGGGGGCAGTTCCAGGTGCTCGCGCAGCTGGGCGTACTCGTCGGCGTCGTTGAGGAACGGGACGGAGAGGTGGACGCGCGCCGCCTGGTCGCCGAGCCGGGTGCGCAGCGTGTCGAGCATCCCGTGCAGGGCGTCCCGGTAGGGGGCCGAGCCGAGCAGCCACCGGGCGCCGTGCAGGCCCAGTTCGGGGTTGGGCTCGACGGCGACGGCGGACTGCTCGGTGACGCTGGCGGCGTGGTCGGAGCGCAGGTCGAGCAGGCGCAGCACGAGGCGCTGGCCGGGGATGAGCTCCTCGACGAAGGAGCAGAGGCGTTCGGCGAGGGCCCGCCCGTAACGGGCGACCTCGTCGGGGCCGCCGGCGAGGGCGTCGAGCGGACTCAGCCCGGCGGCGAGGCAGAGGAACTCCTCGCGGATGAAGAAGGTGTCGACGCGTCCGGCGTCCGGGCCGCAGGAGTTGACGGTCCGGATGTCCTGGAAGTCGGCGATGACCGCGCAGGCGGCGCCGAGGTCCGCCACGGTGGGGAGGGCGGCGCCCGACACGGGGGCGGGCGCCGGGGCCGGGTCGGGGTCGAGCAGGATCGAACCGTTCTCCAGGTCGAGGGTGACCTCGCCGACCAGGGCGGCGAGGTCGGCTTCGTCGACCCTGAGCACGGGGATGCCGCGGCCGCGGCAGAGGGACTGCATGTGGCCGGTCTGGCCGCCCCCGCCGCAGACCACGGCCCCGGCCGTGACGATGGCGTCGTACAGGCCCGCTTCCAGGTGGGGGGCGATCAGGATGGTCCCCTCCTGGGGGCGCCCGGTGCGGTTGCAGGTGCCGCGCAGGGTGGCCCGGGTGCCGCCGGTGAGCATGAAGCCCTGGATCCGTCGCCCGTTCACTCAGTCCTCCGTGTCCTCGTCGCTGTCCGCGTTGTCGGTGATCCCCAGGTGACGGCGCAGTTGGCGCGGCGTCATGGAGACGTCGGTGAGCCTTCGGACGGCGGCCCGGGTGACCGCCGCGCGCAGGCGGCGGGGTCCGGGGTCGTCCGGGGTGGTGAGGGGGCCGACCAGGGCGTCCAGGCGGGCGTCGATCCGCTCGCGCCGGGCCCGGGCCGGGGTGGCCATCCTCCGCACCTCCAGGTTCACAGCCTCCTCGAACAGGGGGTCGGACGCTTCCTCGAACGTGCCGTCAGAGGCGCCGGATCCGGCCAACTCCCGGGCCGGAACAGGAACACCGGGGGCGGGGTCGTCCGCGGGTCCGGCGAGTTCCACCTGCTCGATGACGTGGGCGGCGACCGCGATGGAGTGGTTCTTGATGGCGGCGAGGTTGAAGGCGAAGGCGCCGGTGCGGCCGTTGCGCACGATCTCGTCGCCCTCGCGCAGCGGGCCGACCGCGGTGAGCGGGCCGCCGGGCTCCCCGGACGGCGTGAGCAGCACCCCGCGGTGGTCGACCTCCAGGCCGCGGCCGGTGCGCTCGTGCGGGGTGACCAGGCCGCGGCGCAGCAGGTTGCGCCACAGCGGTCCGGTGACCCGCCGGTAGTCGGTCTCCCGGCCGAAGTTGGCGACCACCAGGTCCGCCGGGACGGTCAGCTTCTCGTCGGCGCCGGCGACGGTGACCTCCAGGCGGCCGGACCCGATGGGGACGACCGTCCGGACGGCCCCGACCAGCAGGCGGACCGGGCCTGAGCGCACGGCCCGCTCGATGACGTCGAGGGTGTAGGGCACCGCGCCGACCCGGAGGGCGGCGATCGCGGTGCCGTACTCGTCCAGCAGGCAGCGCAGTTCGGCCGAGGGGATGCGTGCGAGGGCCTCGGGCAGGTGGGGTTCCCAGGCCTTGGCGACGCGTTCGGCGACCACGTCGGGGGCGGTGCCGGGGTGGTCGCGGGCAACGGCCTCGCAGGCCGTCGTCCATTCGGCGCGGACCCGCTCCAGGAACTCCTGGCGGCCGCGGTAGGGCTCCAGTAGCGTGCGGGGACAGGGCAGGCGCAGGACGCCGTGCTCGTGGCCGCCCGGGTAGGAGCGGAACATGGTGCCGCTGCGGGAGACCAGCGTGATGCTCCCGGTGTGGCCGCGGCGCAGCAGCAGGCCCGCCGAGTCGTAGGCGCTGAGCACCGTGCCGACGATGACCACGTCGGCCTCGGGCGGCAGCGCCTCCAGTCGGCGCACGCCGTCGGCCGAGTAGGGGTGGCGGACGAACCGCGGGTGGTCCAGCACCTCGCCGGCGAAGGGCAGTTCGCGTTCCTCCAGGCCGGTGGCGAGGACCACCTGCGCGGCGGGCAGCACGTGCTCGGTGCCGTCGCCCAGCCGGACCGACAGGTCGGCCCCGGCGGGGGTGGGCACCAGGTCGAACGCCTCGCCGTCGGTCTCGGTGAGCAGGACGCCGGGGGCGGCCTGGCGGGCGGCCTCGGCGAGCCGTTGCTCCAGGTAGTCCTGGAATATCCGCCGGGGTGCCGGGCCCGGCTCGGTGAACTCGTGGTCGGCCCAGTGCGCGGGCCAGTCACCGCGGTCGGCATCCCGGTTGGCCCAGTGGACGAAGTCGAGGACGTCCTCCCGGAACACCGACATCCGCCCGGCCTGGATGTTGAAGACGTAGTCCCAGGGGTTCCCGGAGCGGTGGTAGGCGACCCCCGCGGAGCGGTAGTCGGTGCGCCGCTCCAGCAGGACGACCTCGACGGGGCGGCGGGCGAAGCGGAGCATCCTGATGGCGGTGGCGGTGCCTGCCAGCCCGGCTCCCACCACCACGATCCTGGGGCGGTGCGCTGTGCGGGTCATGCTGAAGCCTTTCGGTCGCGGAGCGGGGGCCGGGCCGGGAACCGCCCGAGCGCCGCGTCGGGGGGACGCGGCGCTCGGGCGGTGCCGGGGACGGTGCGGGGGACGGCGGTCGGCCGGGGTCAGTCGGAGGCGGCCGTCGGGGAGGGGACGGCCGCGGGGGCGGCCGGGGCGGGGCGGCGGGCCCGCAGGACGACGCGGGACAGCAGGAGGCCGGGGACCACGCCGAGCGCGGCCACCACCAGGATCCAGACCGCGCTGGTGGACATCGCGGTGCCCAGGACGTGGGCGCGCACCCCGTCGCCGGTCCGGTCGACCAGCGTCAGGTACAGGGCACCGTACACCGCGATGCCCCCGACCTGGCCGAGTTGGACGATGGTGGTGAGCAGTCCACTGGCGTCCGCCGCCTTGTCCATCGGCACGTTGACCAGCGCCTGGGTGAGCAGCGGGCTGACCGACAGGCCCATGCCGACGCCGTTGAGGATCGTGCCGATCCACATCAGCGCGCCGCCGGAGCCGCCGTCCTGCATGGCGATCGCCACCAGGCCGTAGGAGAGCGCGGAGACCGCCAGGCCGCCCGGGGCGAGCAGGTGGTGGATCCGGGCGGGAAGCTTGCGCCAGTAGAACCCGGCCAGGCCGAAGGTGATCGACATCGGGAGGTAGGTCAGGCCGGCCCGCAGCGCGGTCTCGGCGAGGCCCTGCTGGAGGTGCAGGGTGAAGACGAACAGGAAGCCTCCGTAGGTGAGTTGGACGCACACCACGGTGATCATGGCGATCGACATGCCGGGGGCCCGCAGGACGGCGAGGTTGAGCAGCGGGTCGCCGCCGCGGGCCGCGATGCCCCGTTCGACCCGGACGAACACGGCGGCGAGCACGACCCCGGCGGCCATGCAGACGAACGTCCAGGCCGGCCAGTCCAGTTCGCGGCCGAGAACGGCGGGCAGCACCAGCAGGAACACCGCCGGGACGGCCAGGGCCAGGCCCTGCAGGTCCAGCTTGCGGCGCCCGGTCGGGGCGTCCTTCGGGAGCAGCCGCGGGACGAGCGCGATCAGGACCAGGCCGATCGGCACGTTGACCAGGAACACCGGGCGCCAGCTGGCGCCGAACAGGTCCGCGTTGACGATCACGCCGCCGAGGACGAGGCCGGCCACCGCGCCGGTCGACAGCACCGCGCCGTACGCGGACAGCGCCTTGGCGCGCGCCGGGCCCTGGAACTGCATCTGGATGACGCTCATGATCTGCGGCACCATGACCGCCGCGCTGGCGCCCTGGGCGAAGCGGAACACCACCAGCGTCGCGGCGTCGGGCGCGAAGGCGCAGCCCACCGAGGTGAGGGTGAACGCGACGACGCCCAGCAGGTACATCCGGCGCCGCCCGTACAGGTCACCCAGCCGGGCGCCGGTGATCAGCAGCATCGCGTAGGCGACCGTGTAGCCGCCGACGACCAGTTGCAGGGACGCGCCGGAGGCGTGCAGTTCGGTGCCGATCGAGGGCATGGCCACGTTGACGATGAAGACGTCGACCAGGCCCATGAACTGTCCGAGCAGCAGCAGTACCAGCATCATCCACCGCCGGTCGGACTCTGCGGCGGGTGCCGCGGTCGGCTGCGTCGCCGACCCTGCCGTGGTCATGGCTCTCTCCGTTCGGTCGTTCCGTTCCCGGGACGCGGCGGGGGCCGTCGGCCGGGCTCGGTCTACATACCGGCGACGGGGCCGGAACTCATCGCCGTTCGCGCGCGGACCCGCGCGGAAGTGGCGGGCGCTCGGGGCGGAATCCGTCCGGAGGTGCCCGGGGCACTCAGGGAGAAGTGCGCCCGGGTGCGCCGTGGCTAGGCTCCCGGACGCGAACCCGCACCGCGCCGGACACCGGTCATCGGGTCCACCATGCCTTCCCTGAAAGGGAGTTGAGCTCACATGATCTACGAACTGCGTGAGTACACCGCTGTCCCCGGCCGCCTGCCCGACCTGATCCGCCGGTTCAACGAGCACGCCGTGGAGCTGCTCGGCAAGCACGGGATGGAGGTGGTCTTCATCTCGCTCACCGAGTTCGGCCCGCAGACCATGGGCCAGGTCGTCTACGTGCTGCGGCACGACTCCTACGACGCGCTCGAGCGCAACTGGACGTCCTTCTTCGGCGACCCGCGGTGGATCGAGGCCAAGCGGCTCAGCGAGCTCGACGGCCCGCTGGTGGCCCGGCTCGACCGCCGAATCCTCACCCCCGCGCCGTTCGCGCCGTGACCGGGGCCGACCACCCCGCCGCCCTCCCCCGGACACCCCACCGGCGGGTCCCGCCGGACGCCCGAAAGGTTCGCCGATGACGCACGAGTGCCGTTCCCTCACCTTCTTCGAGTCCCTGTTCTACCTGTGGCGCGTCGGACCGGTCGTCGCGAGCGTGACGCTGGAGGGCCGGGTGGACGCGGAGGTCCTGGAACGGGCCCTGGAACTGCTCCAGCGCGACCACCCGCTGGTGCGCTGCTCCTTCCGCCGCACCCCGGACGCGGTCCTTGTCGAACTGGCCGACGACGGGCCCGGCCTGGAGCTCGTCGCCCCGGGCGACAACGGGCTCGCGCAGATCCTCAACACCGCGCTGCCGGACGACCGCCGGATCTACCGGGTCACGCTCGCCCAGGGGCCCGACTCCGCGGTGCTCAGCTTCGCCGGCGACCACGCCGGCAGCGACGCCCGGCTGAACACGCTGCTGCTGCACCGGCTGCTGGGCCACTACGCCGACCTGCTGCGCGGGGTGGAGCGCCCGCCGAGCGGACGGTCCGCGTTCGAGGGGTCGCTGGAGGAGGCGCTGCTCGCCGCGTACGAGCCGGGACCGGTGCGGCTGCCGCCGGCGGGCGAGCCGCCGCTGACCCTGCACGGGGCGGCCGACGCACCGGGCGAGCTGGCGGTGCGCGCCTTCGCCTTCGAGCCGGAGGTCACGGCCGCGCTGCTCGCCGCCGCCCGCCGGGAGGGCGTCTCGCTCACCAACCTGCTGGTCGGGGCGATGGCGTGCGCGGTGCGCTCCCGGTTCCCGGAGGCCGGGCCGCTGCCGGTGGCGCCCGCCTTCGCGGTCGACCTCCGCTCCCGGGTGGAGCCGCCGATCGCCCCGGACGCGCCGTTCTGCTGCGTGGCGCGGCTGGTCTGCTCCACCGGCGTCGGCCCGGACGACCGTCCCGCCGAGGTGGGGCGGCGGATCGGTGCGCAGCTCAAGGAGGCGCTGGCCCGGGAGGAGGTCCAGCACCGGCTGGTCTCCCAGCGCGAGGTGGGCGAGGCCACCCCGCTGCCGCCGATCTCGTTCATGGTCTCGAACATCGGCGTCATCGAGGAGTACCCGGTGCCGGAGGGCCTGCGGGTCACCGACAGCCGGTGGGCCACCACCTCGCGCGGGCCGGTGCCGACGCTGTTCGGCTCGACCGTGAACGGCCGGCTCACCCTCGACCTGGTCTACGACACGGCGTTCCACCGCACCGGAGTGATCGAGGAGCTGGCTAAGCAGTTCGAGGCGCTCCTGCTGGCCGGTCTGGACTGACGGCCCGGCCCCGCCCGCGCGGAAGGCCCCCGCTCCGGACCGGAGCGGGGGCCTTCCCGCGGTGCGCACCGCGCCCGGGGGTCAGTGCGCGGGCGCCAGCATCGCGCTGTTGTGGTAGGCGGCGATGTACCAGGAGCAGTCCTTCTTCTCCAGCACCCAGGTCGCGTTGATCTTGCGGGCGTCGGGGACCTCGCTCTCCCCGGCGAACAGGATGCCGGACTCGCTGACCACGATCGCCGCGGAGTCCCCGAGGAAACGGAGGCTGAGCTGCTTGTTGTAGGTCGAGCTGCCCTTGAGCATCCCCTCGAAGCCCTTGGCCATGCTCTCCCGGATCACCTCGCGGCTGCCGCGCAGCGAGCCGGGCAGGATGGCGGTCGCGTCCTCGTTGTAGTGGGCGACGAAGGCGTCGGCGTCGTTGGCCTCCCATGCCCGGTAGGTCGCGCCCAGCACGGCGTTGATCGCGGCCTCGTCTTCGGTACGGGTGACGGACATTGGAATCTCCCTCGGAGCAGGTCCGTCTGGCTGTTCCGACGGACTCACCCGTACATACCGGCGGCGCCCGCGGAACTCATCGCGGCGGGCGGGGTTTTTTCCGCGGGCCTGCACAACGTGGGAGAAGCCCGGTGCCGGGGGCGGGAAATAGCGTCGTGGCCAGGTGTTCGACGCTTCGGGCGGGAGGTCCAGGTGGGTAGTGGGTTGAAGACCAGGCCGGGGTTGGCGGTGCAGGCCGGGACGGTGCCGCTGGCGGTGCGGGTGGCGGTCGAGGCCGAGCGGCGCGGGCTGCCGTCGTTCCACTCCAGCGAGTTCTACGACCGCTCGGCGGTGGTGACGCTCGCCGCGGTCGCCGCGGCGACCTCGCGGATCCGTATCGGGTCGGCCATCGCCTGGGCGCTGGGGCGCACCCCGGTGGCCACCGCCACCGAGTTCCGCTCGCTGGCGGAGCTCGCGCCGGGCCGGGTGACGCTGGGGCTGGGCACCGGGAACCCGCAGGTGATCTCCGACTGGCACGGCCTCGACGAGGCCCGGCCCGCGGCCCGGCTGGCCGAGCTGGTGCCGCTCGTCCGGCGGATCTGGGAGGTCGGTACGGAGCCGGTAGACCACGAGGGCGCGTTCTACCGCTGCCGCATCCCGGTCGACCCGACGCTCCAGCCCTGGCCCCGGCCGACCGACCCGGCCGGGACGGAGCGCCCGCCGATCCTGCTGGCCGGCGGGCGGGGCCCGATGCTCCGGGCCGCGGGCGCGGTCGCCGACGGGCTGATGGGCCTGCCCCTGTGCAGCGCCGCCTTCACTGCGGAGGTGGTCCGGCCCGCCCTGGCGGCGGCCGCGGAGAAGGCCGGGCGGGAGCGCCCCGTCCCGATCACCGGGATGACCATCTGCGCGGTGAGCGAGGACCCGGCCCGGGCCCGGGCGCTCGCCGCGACCCAGCTGGCGGTGTTCGCGGCCCGCGCCTCGGCGGCCCCGCTGATCGCCTTCCACGGCTTCGGGTCCGAGGTCGCGGCGATCCGCGAGGCGCTCGGGCGGCGCGACATGCCGGGCGTGGCGGCGGCCGTCTCCGACCGGATGCTCGACACGCTGGCCGTCCACGGCACGCCCGCGGAGGCCAGGGAGCGGTTCGCGGCCGTCTTCGACGGCGTCTACGACGAGTCCCTGCTGTTCACCGCGGGCAAGGGCATGCCGGAGGGCGGCTTCGAGGACAGCCTGCTGGGCGCCTGCGAGGCGTTCGGGGACTGACCCGCCGCGCCTCCTCCGGGCGCGCGCACTCGGGCAATACCGAAGCAGCCCGGCCCCGCCGACCGCCCCTACGCTCGTGGCCACGGCACTGCCGCAGCCACGAGCGCAGGGGCGGGCCGCTGTCGCCGCCGCTGCCGCCGGCGCAGCCATCCAGCCACAGCCACAGCCACAGCCATCAGGAGGCCCCGTGAACATCTACCTGTCCGGCCAGGGGGGGTTCGCCGTCACCGTGGCGGAAGCCCTGGTCGAGGAGCACAAGATCGTGGGGGTGGCCGCGCCGCGCCAGCGTCGGCGGCTCGCCCCGGGCCAGGGCCCGGAGGACGACGCGAACCCGATGACCTGGGACCGGCTGCGGTCCTGGGCGTACCCGCGCGGCATCGACTGGACGCCGTCCACCGACCTGCGGGCGCACCACGTACCGGACTCCACCGACATCATCCTGGCCGCGCACTCGCACGCGTTCATCGGTCGCCGCACCCGGGCCCGCGCCCGGGTGGCCGCGATCGGCTACCACCCGAGCCTGCTGCCGCTGCACCGGGGCCGGGACGCGATCCGCTGGACGATCCGCGACGGCGACCGGGTGACCGGCGGCTCGGTCTACCACCTGACCGAGCGCACCGACGCGGGCCCGATCGCCGCCCAGGAGCACCTGCTCGTGCCGCCCGGCTCCACCGTCGAGTCGCTGTGGCGCGATCACCTGACGCCGCTCGGCGTGCGCCTGATCCTGCGGGTGGTGAACGACCTGGAGCGCGGCCACCGCGTCGAGGTCGAACAGGACGAGTCGCTGGCGAGCTGGGAGCCCGCAATGGGCGTCGCCCCGCTGTTCAAGCCCGAGCTGATCGAGCTGCCCGTCCCGGGCTCCGGCGCGGTGCGGGGAGACCGGTGGGCCCTGAACGGGTTCTGACCCCCCGTCGGCCCCTGCGCGCGGTACAGTCGTCCGGCCGTGCGGACACCACGGCCGTGGTGAGGGCCGGAAGGGGCGCGCGGTGACCGCAGGAGACGTTTTCGACCGCCGCCTCGCGCCGTACCGGTCGGAGCTGCTGGCGTACTGCTACCGGATGCTCGGCACCGTGCACGACGCCGAGGACCTGGTCCAGGAGACCTACCTGCGGGCCTGGCGGGCGCGCGAGCAGTACGACGAGGCCCGCAGTTCGCTGCGCACCTGGCTGTACCGGATCGCCACCAACGCCTGCCTGACCGCGCTCAAGGGCTCGGCCCGGCGGCCGCTGCCGTCCGGGCTGGGGTCGGAGAGCGACCCGCTCGACCCGCTGGTCCGCGGCGACGAGGTGCCCTGGCTGCAGCCGTTCCCGGACTCGCTGCTCGGCAGCGGCGACCCGGCCGGCACCGTGATCGGCCGCAGCAGCCTGAGACTGGCGTTCGCCGCCGCCCTGCAGCACCTGTCGGCCCGTCAGCGCGGCGCGCTCATCCTGCGGGACGCGCTCGGCTTCTCGGCGGCCGAGTCCGCGGACATCCTCGGCACCACGGTGGTGTCGGTCAACAGCTCCCTGCAGCGGGCCCGGGCCCGGCTCAAGGAGGCCGGGATCGAGCACGAGTCCCTCGGCGAACCGCTGGCGGCCGAGCAGCGGGCCTGGGTGGACCGCTACATGAAGGCCTTCGAGAACGCGGACGTGGAGAGCCTCAAGCGGCTGCTCACCGAGGACGTCCTGATGGAGATGCCGCCGATGCTCAACTGGTTCACCGGCCGGGACAGCTACGGCCGGTTCATGGACTGGGTGTTCGAGAAGTCCGGCACGGACTGGCACCTGGAGCGGATCGGCGCCAACGGCCAGCCGGGCTTCGCCGCCTACCGGCGCACCGAGGGGGGCTACCGGCTGCACACCCTCCAGGTGTTCACCGTCACCGCCGACGGCATCAGCCGCACCTCGGTGTTCCAGGACCCCGCGGTGTACGCCGCCTTCGGCCTGCCGACCGAGCTCGACGCGCACGGGCTGCCCCGCTCCTGAGCGGCGCTGTCGACGTCCGCCCGCTCCGTCGGCCGGACCCGTCCGCCCGGTCCGTCCCGCCGGTCCCAGAGGGCACGATGGGAGGAGTCCGCTCCCGGTGGTCCGTCCGACACTGGTGTCCCCTCCCGGATGCCCGCCCCCGTCGACGACGGCGCGCGGCTCGGGCCGGACCGAAGGAGCGACCCCCCATGAACGACCGTCTGAAGCGTTACCGGCTCCCGGAAGCCGCCCCCTCCCCCGAGCAGCGCGAGTGGCTCGCCCGGGTCGACCGGGTCGCCCCGGTGGTCGAGGCGCACCGGGACGCGGCCGAGCGCGACCGGAGGATGCCGCGGGAGGTCTACGAGGCCCTGCGCGACGCCGGGTTCACCCGGATGTGGGTCTCCCGGGCGTTCGGCGGCGAGCAGGTGTCGCTGACCTCCGGGATGCACGCCCTGGAGGCGCTGGCCCGGCTCGACGCCTCGGTGTCCTGGCAGATAGGCGTCCAGGGCGCCATCGGCCGGCTGTCCGACTACCTGCCGGAGGCGACCTCCCGGGAGCTGTTCCTGGAGAGCGGGGGCTTCGCGGTCGGCGGCGTGAAGCCCTCCGGCCTGGCCCAGCCGGTGGACGGCGGCTGGCTGCTGCGCGGCGAGTGGGCGATGGGCTCCGGCGCGGCGCACGCCGACTGGCTGGTGTGCACGGCGCTGGTCTGCGAGGACTGGCAGCCGGTGCAGACGCCGACCGGCCCGGACATCGTGATGCTGTACGTCCCCGCCTCCGAGGTCCGGGTCGAGGACACCTGGTACACCGTCGGCCTGCGCGGCACCGGCAGCAACCACTTCCGGGTCGAGGAGCGGTTCGTCTCCGACGCGTACGCCGTCCGCAAGGGCCGGATGGTCCAGGCCCCGCCGGAGCGGGACTCCCGGGCCTACCCCATCGGGTACTTCGACTTCGGCCCGTTCTCCACCGCGCCGGTGGCGCTCGGGGTGGCGCAGGACGCGCTGGACGCGTTCTGGACCACCGCCCACGCCAAGACCCCGGCCAGCGGCACCCGGAAGCTGGCCACCAACCACGTCGTCCAGGACCGGTTCGCGCGCGCCGAGGCGGCGCTGTACTCGGCCCGGCTGCTGCTGTTCGAGGCGGCCCGGCAGGTGGAGGAGTCCGGTACGGCCGGTGACGACCTCAGCTCGCTGGTCCGGCTCGCCTCGGCGACGGTCGGCGAGGCCGCGACGGCGGCTGTGGAGACCGCGTACACGCTGGCCGGGACGACCTCGCTGTACACCTCCAGCCGGTTGGAGCGGGCCTTCCGGGACGTCAACTCGGTCACCAAGCACATCGCGCTCTCCTACTCGCACTTCGAGACCGTGGGCGCCTACCTGCTCGGCGAGGAGCCGCTGGTGATGCGGCGCTAGCCGACGCGGCCGGGGCCGGCGGGGAACCGGGCAATACGCGAGAAGTCCGCCGTGCCCGGCCGCACCAGACTGGTCCCCCGCCACGCCGCCGCGATCGAGAGCCGAGGTGCCGCCCCATGAGCGACGACCCGTTGAGCGCACCGGGTCCCCGGACGGGGCGGTCCACCGCCCTGATCGGACCCGCCCTGTTCGGTCTCGGACTGGTGGTGAACGCTGCCGGGCTGGTGGTGAACCTGCGCCGCGACGGGCAGCCCCTGCACTGGTGGGCCGTCGCGTTCGTGGTGGCGAACCTGCTGTGGCTGCTGCACGAGATGCCCGTGACGCTCGGACGGCCGGACGCGCCGCCGCACGAGGTGGTCACCCTGGTGGTGTACGGCTGCACCCGGTTCACCACGGTCGCGGCGTCCGTCCTGGCGCCGGTCGCGTGGGACCGCGCCCTGCCGTGGCTGCCGGTGGCCGCCGCGCTCTACCTCGGCGGCATCGCGCTGCGGCTGGTCGCGATGCGCACCCTGGGCCGCTTCTACTCGCACTACGTGATCCGCCGCGACGACGACTCGATCGTCCGCACCGGTCCGTACCGGGTGATCCGGCACCCGGCGTACGCGGGCATGCTGACCGCCCACGTCGGTCTGGTGCTGTTCTTCCTGAACTGGCCCGCGGTGCTGGCGCTGGCCGCGTTGGCGGCCGTGCTCGCCTGGCGGATCCGGGTCGAGGAGCGGGCGCTGCTGGCCATCACCGCCTACCGCGACTACGCGTCCGGCCACTCCCGTCTGGTGCCGGGGCTGTGGTGAGCGCGGCGCTCGACGCCCCCCAGCTGACCTGCGAGGAACTGCTGACCACGACCCGCGCGGTGCGTCGCGGCCTGGACCTGGACCGGCCGGTGCCCCTGGAGGTGGTCAAGGACTGCCTGCGGATCGCCCTCCAGGCGCCGAACGGCTCCAACCGGCAGGACTGGCGCTGGATCGTCCTCGCCGACCCGGACCGGCGCGCCGAGGTCGCCGCGGTCTACCGGGCCGCCTTCCACCGGCGTTTCCCCGCACGGCCCGACCGGCCCGCGCCGACCGCCCGCTCCGTGGTCGGCGCGGGGCGCGAGCTGGCCGAGAAGCTGCACCGGGTGCCCGTCCTGCTGCTGCCCTGCCTGGAGCTGGGCGAGCGTCGGCTGACGGCCGACAACCAGGCCGGGGTGTGGGCCTCGCTGGCGCCCGCCACCTGGAGCTTCATGCTGGCCGCCCGCACCCGGGGGCTCGGTACCGTGCTGACCACCGTCCACCTGGACGCCGAGGCGGAGGTCGCCGCGCTGCTCGGCCTCCCGCCGGGCGTGCGGCAGGGCGGGTTGCTGCCCGTCGCGTACGCCCGCAAGACCCGGTTCCGGCCCGGACCGCGCCGACCGCTGGACGAGGTGCTGCACCTCGACGGCTGGAACGGGGCCCGCGGATGAGCGCCCCGGCCGACGCGGTGCCGCTCGAACCGCCCCGCGAACCGCGCCCGCCGCGCCTCCCCGACCCGCGCCTCGAACCGCACCTCGAACCGCCGCTCGGTCCGCTGCACGGCGCGGACCTGCTCGACGCGACCGTGACGGGGCACAAGTTCGCCCGGCTGGAGTCGATGCGGCAGGCCGGTTTCCCGGTGCCGGAGCTGTTCGGGCTGCCCGCCTCCGCGTTCGACCTGGCCACCGCCGGGCTGCGCGCCGGGCTCGCTCCCGCGCCGTCGGGCGGTGACCCGGCGGCCGTCCGCGCCTGGACGGACGCGGCCTGGGCGGCCGCCGCCGACCTGCGGGTGCCCGAGCCGCTGGCCGCCCGGGTGCTGGCGGCCTTCGACGCACTGGCCGGTCCGGACGGGCTGGTCGCGGTGCGCGCCTGCGTGGTGCCCGCGCCGGGCCTGCCGGGCGAGGACGACGAGGGCGATCCGTTCGCCGGGATGAGCGACAGCTTCCTGTACGTCCCGCGCGCCGACCTGCTGGACCGGGTGGCACGGTGCTGGGCGTCCGCCTACCGACCGCAGGCCGCGCACTACCGGCTGCACCGCGGCGGCGACCCGGCCGCCGTCCGGGTCGCGGTCGGCGTGCAGCGGATGGCCCCGGGCGTCCGGTCGTTCGTGGCGTTCACCCGCGACCCGCGGGACGGCGGCCGGCGGCACGTGGTGGCCGCCGCGCACGGGATCGGCGAGGGCGTCGTCCAGGAGCGCGCCGACGTCGACCACTTCTTCGTCGCCCGCCCCGGGGGCGGGGTCCGCTCCCGGCTCGCCCACAAGCGGCGGATGCTCGGCCCGCCCGTGCCCGGCGGCCCCGGCGGCCCCTCGCCGCTGGAGGTGCCCGCCGAACTGGCCGACGAGCCGGTGCTGGACGGGGCGCAGCTCGCGCGGGTCACCGCGGTGGCCGAGCGGATCGAGGAGCACTTCGGCGGCCCGCAGGACATCGAGGGGGCGTTCACCGCGGACGGCGGGCTCCACGTGCTGCAGGCCAGGCCGATGGTCCTGCCGGAACCGGGCGCGGCGCCGGTCCGGTGGAGCAACCACAACATCACCGAGAGCTACCCGGGGGTGTCCGGGGCCCTGACCTACAGCGTGGCCCGGGTGTTCTACCGGTCGATCTTCACCGACCTGTACCGGCGGATGGGCGTCCCCGAGGAGCGGCTGCGCACGCAGGCGCACCGCCTGGAGCGGATGGTCGGCCTGCACGGCGGCCGGGTCTTCTACCGGATCGACGACTGGTACGAACTCCACGGCCAGCTACGGGAGTTCGAGTTCGTCCGGGGCTGGTGGGAGCACGCCATGGGCCTGGCCGCCGACCCGCGGCGGCCGCTGGAGCCCGGCTGGCGCCGCCGCGCCCTCGCGCTCGCCCCGTCCACGGTGCGCCGCCTGCTGCGGCACCCCGCCGAGGTCCGCGGCCTGCTGCGCTGGTGGGACGCGCTCGCCGCGTCCGGCGCGGGGCTCGACGACTGGGGGCCGGAGGAGCTGGTCGCCTTCCACCGGCGGATGTGGGCGCAGGTCGGGGCGCGCTGGGGCACCACGCTGACGAACAGCTTCCTGACCATGCAGGTCACCGTCGTGCTGGACGCGCTGCTGCGGCGCTGGGCCGGACAGCGCGACCACGTGCTGATGACCGGCCTGCTCGCGGGCGGCCCGGAGAACCGGTCGCTGGCGGCGCTGCGCTCCGGGCTGGCGCTGGCCGAACTGGTCGGCGCGGATCCGCGGGCCCGGGCCCGGGTGCTCGGTGCCGGGGACGCCGCCGCCCGCCGGGAGGCGTGGGAGGAGCTGGTCGGCGGCGCGTACGGCCCCGGTCCGGCCCGGGCCGCCGCCGAGCACCTGCGGCGTTACGGCGACCGGGCGGCCGGCGACCTCAAGCTGGAGCTGCCGACGCCCCGCCAGGACCCGGGCATGGTGCTGGACATGGTGGCGCCGCTGGTCCGCCGGGGCCGCACCGTCGAGGGCAGCCGGGCCGACGAGCGGCGGGTGCGCGCGGCCGCCGAGGAACGGCTGCGGAGTTCCTGCCGGGGCCCGGTGCGCCGGGCCGTGCTGCGGGCGCTGGCCGCCCTGGTGCGCTCCATGGTCAAGGTGCGCGAGGACACCCGGTTCTGCCGCACCGAGCTGTACGGCCTGTCCCGGCGGATCCTGCTCCGGCTCGGCGCGCTGCTCGCCGGTGCCGGTCACCTGGACCGCGCCGAGGACGTGTTCGACCTCACGGTGGAGGAGGTGCTCGGCGCGTTCGACGGCACCCTGCCGGGCGCCCGGCCGCGCGAACTGGCGGCGCTGCGCCGGGCCGAACGGGAGCGCTGCGCACAGCGGCCCGCCCCCGCCACCGACCTGGTCACCGCGGCCGGGGTGCCGCTGGCCCCGGCCGTGCCCGCGGACGCCCCCGACGGGGCCGGCGGTCCGGGCCGGGAGCAGGACGGGAAGGACGGGGAGGACGGGGTGCTGCGCGGCCTGGCCTCCAGCGCGGGCCTGGTGCGGGCCCGCGCCCGGGTGGTGCTCGACCCGGACGTCTCCCCCGAGTCCTGCCGGGACGCGGTCCTGGTGGCCCGGGAGACCGATCCCGGCTGGCTGTTCCTGATGACCGCGGCGAAGGGCCTGGTGGTCGAGCGCGGCACGATGCTGTCGCACACCGCGATCACCGGCCGCCTGCTCGGGGTGCCGACGGTGGTGGCGGTGTCCGGTGCGACGACCCGGATCCCGGACGGCGCCTGGGTGGAACTCGACGGCGCCGCGGGCACGGTGCGGCTGGTGGAAGGACCGCACCGGTGACCGCCCGCCGGCTGGTCCGCTACCTGGCGGGCAGCTTCCCCCCGCTGTTCTACCTGCCCTACGCGCTGTCCTGGGCGCTGGGCGGCTCGGCGCTGTTCGTGCTGGCCGATCCGCACCTGGCGGGCCGGTGGCCGGGCCGGGCGACGGCGGCGACCGCGGCGAGCTTCGTGGTGCTGGTGCTGCTGATGCGCGCCGTGGACGACCTGCGCGACCTGGACTACGACCGGGTGCACAACCCGCGCCGCCCGCTGGCGTCCGGCGCGGTCCTGCCGCGGGACCTCGCCGTGCTGATCGCGGCGGGCGCCCTCGCCGTGCTCGCCCTGAACGCCCCGCGCGGGGCCGCGGTGACGGCGGCGGCCCTCGCGCCGCTCGGGTACGCGCTGCTCCTGCTGGGGCTGGACCTGCGCCGGGGGTGGCCCCCGGGCGACGACCTGGTGTTCGGCGCCCTGCTCGGCCTGCCGGTGCAACTGCTGCTCAACGGCTACCTGGGCGCGGGCGTGCTGCACGACGCCGGTTCGGCGCCCGGTCGGCACGACCTGCTGCCGGTCCTGGCCGCCGTCGCGGTGTTCGCGCACCTCGAGTACGGGCGCAAGCTGACCCGTCGCCCGGCACCGGGCGAACGCAGCTACGTCACCGCGTACGGGGTCGGCGGCACCGCCGCGGCGGCGCTGGCCGGGGCCGGGCTGTCGGTGGTCCTGGGCCTGCTGCTGACCCGGCCGTGGGCCGGTGGCGCGGGCGCCGGGCCGTGGGGGTGGCTGCTGCTGGCCCCGCTGGTCCTGGTGGCCCACGGCGCCCACCGGTTCTTCCGGCGGTCGGCGGTGCGCTGGCCCGCGGGGTCGGCGGCACTCTTCCTGATCTGCACCTTCCTGGCCTACCTGGCCGTCGCCCTGCTCGGAAAGGACGCGCGTTGAGTTCCGAGGCCCTCCCCGGCTTCCCGTTCCCCGCCTGCCCGGGGGCGCGCCCGCCGGCCCGGTACGCGCAGCTGGTGGCCGAACCCGGCCTGCCGCGGGTGCTGCTGCCCAGCGGTGTCGAGGCGCTGCTGGTCACCCGGTACGAGGAGGTCCGGACGGTGCTCTCGGACGACCGCTTCAGCCGGGAGGCGTTCCCGGGACGGCCGATGTTCGCCCGCTCCCCCGAGTCGATCTCCCTGGCGGTGAGCGACCCGCCGGTGCACACCCGGCGCCGCCGGGCCGTGCTGCCGGACTTCACCGCCCGGCAGGCCCGGCGGCTGGCGCCGCGGGTGCGCGAACTGGCCGAGCGGGCCTCGGACGGGCTGGCGGCGCTGCCGCAACCGGCCGACCTGGTCGAGGGGTTCACCGCGCCGTTCGCGCTGTCGGTGGTCACCGAACTGCTCGGCATGCCCGCCGCGGACGGACAGCGGCTGCGGCCCCTGATGGCCGCCATGACCTCGGTCGGCGGCCGGACGCCCGAGGAGGTCGCCGAGGCGCACCGGCAGGTGCAGGAGTACTTCGCCGACCTGGTCGACCAGCACGTGGCCCGGATCGCCGCGGGCCGTCCGGGGGCGGACGTGCTCAGCCGGCTGCTCACGGCGCCGCAGGACGGGCGGCTGAGCCGCCGGGAGGTCGTGGTGTTCGGCGCGGGCACGCTGATGGCGGGCTTCGAGACCACCGCCAACCAGCTCGCCATGACCGTGCTGACGGTCCTCCGGCGGCCGGGCCTGGCCGGGCGGCTGCGGTCCGATCCGGCGGCGCTGGAGCGCGCGGTGGAGGAGACGCTGCGCTGGAGCGCGCTGATCGGCACCGGCGGGGCGGCGCACGTGGCCCTGGCGGACGTCCGGGTCGGCGAGGTGCTGGTGCGGGCCGGCGAGGTGGTGGTGCCGCTGCACGACGCGGCCAACCAGGACGCCGCGGTGTTCGAACGACCGGAGGTGTTCGACCCGGGGCGGACGGACAACCCGCACCTCGCGTTCGGCCACGGCCGCCACCTGTGCCTGGGCGCCCCGCTGGCCCGCACCGAACTGCGCACCGGCCTCGCCGTCCTGCTGGACCGCTTCCCCGACCTGCGCCCGGCCGGGCCCGAGGAGTCGCTGCGCTGGCGGGAGGACGCGTTCATCCGCGGCCCGCTGGCCCTCCCCGTGCGCTGGGACGCCCCGTCCCGCCCGGCCGCGGGCGGTGGTGCCGGGTGAGGACGCCGGGGCTGTGGATCGCCGGTGTGGGCACGCACCTGCCACCGGTGGTGAGCGCCGAGGAGGCGGTCGCCCGCGGGTGGTACGACGCCGGGACGGCCGAGCGGAGCGGGTGGACGGGGGCCGCCGTGGCCGGTGAGCTGTCGGCCCCGGAGATGGCGGTGCTGGCGGCGACGGCGGCGCTGGAGCGTTCCGGTCACCCGCCGGACGACGTCGCGGTGCTGCTGCACGCCTCGACGATGGCGCAGGGGCCGGAGGCGTGGCCGCCGCAGAGTTACGTGCAGCGCCGCACGGTGGGCGGGGACGCCCCGGCGCTGGAGGTCCGGCAGGCGTGCAACGGGATGCTCGCCGGGATGGAGCTGGCCGCCCGTTGGCTGACCGCGGACGCCCGGCCGGCCGCGCTGGTGACCGGCGCGGACAACTTCGGGCTGCCGTTGATCGACCGCTGGCGCTACGCCGAGGGCGCGGGCACCGACCGGCTGTCGGTGCTCGGTGACGCGGGTGCCGCGGTGGTGCTCTCCCGGCGCGGCGGGTTCGCCCGGCTGCTGGCGGTGGGGACGCTGTCGGTGCCCGCGCTGGAGGAGATGTACCGCGGCGGTCTGCCGCTGTTCCCGCCGGAGCAGTCGCTCGGGCGGCCGGTGCGGATCGGCGAGCGGCTGCGGCGGTACCGGGAGACCGATCCGGCGTCGTCGGCCGCGGCCCGCCGGTCGCTCGACGCCGCGCGGCTCGCGCTGGGCACCCGCACCCTCGCCGAGGCGGGCGTCACCGCGGACCGGGTCACCCGGGCCACGCACGTGTTCTCCGGTGGCGCGGCGTACCTGGAGAGCGTGCTGGGCCCGCTGGGCATCGACGCCTCGCGGGGCCTGCTGGAGTTCGGCCGCACGGTGGGTCACCTGGCCACCTGCGACCACGTGGTGGGCCTGGAGCACCTGGTGCTGACCGGCGCGGTGGGGCCCGGCGACCACGTGCTGATGATGAGCAACGGCGGCGCCTCGCTGGCCTGCGCCGTCGTCGAACTGGTCGCCCGGCCCACCTGGGCCGGGCCCTGACCGCACGGCCGGGCCCCACACCCCTGTTCGCACCCGACCGGAAGGAACGTCCCGACGATGAACGACGGTCCCGATTCCCGCACCCTCGTCCTGGTGGGCGACCGCTTCGCGCCGTTCGCGGCCCACGGAGGCGTCACCACCGTCGGCGCCTTCCTCGCCGCGGTCCGCGCGGGCCGTTACGACGGTCCGGGCGGACCGGTGGTGGTGCGGGTCGGCCAGGGGGTGGACGAACGCGACCTCGCCCTGGTCCACAGTGCCGCCGGCCGGTCGGCGTCCGGCCGGGTGCAGGTGGAGCCGCACCCGGGGGGCGTGCTGCCGCAGGTGCGGGAGGTGCACAAGCGGGTGTCGCAGAACGTGCTGGTCGCGGACGTCCGGCAGGTCGCGGAGCACGTGTTCCGGGCCGCGTTGCGGCTGCACAACGACAACGAGCTGCTCCTGGACCACCAGGGCAGCCGGCACGTGCAGGGCATGGTCGCGGTGGAGGCGGCCCGGCAGCTGTTCCTGACGGTCAGCGAGCGCTACTACGCGGTGCACCGGCCGGAGCTGCGCTACAGCTACCTGCTGACCCAGCTCTCCACCCGGTTCGAGAGCCCGCTCTTCCCGGTCGACGCGACGGTCGAGGCGGTCGTCCTGCGCGCCGACCTGGCGGACCCGCAGCGGCTGTCCTTCGGTCACCGGATCGAGGTCCTGCAGGCGGGCCGGGTGACCAGTTCGACCCTGCTGGAGGCGGTCGCGCTGCCGGAGGGGCGCAGCGACGCGCGCGAGGACCGGTTGACCGACCGGGTGCTGGCGGGGGCGTTCGGGGCGGAGCGGGAGCCGGTCAGGTAGCGGACGTGCCACGGGCCGTACCGGACCACCGGGGGTGGTCCGGTACGGCCCGTGGTGGCCGTGCCCGGCGGGTCGGGGCGTGCCGGTCAGGCCTTGCGGGCCAGGCCGCACCACATCGGCATCGGACGCGGTCCGGCCTCCCCGGCCTCGGGCCGCCAGTCGGGCAGTTCGACCACACCGGGCTCGACCGGCTCCAGGCCGGCGAAGTACAGCTCGGCGGCCTCCTCCCTGGTCCGGCGGACGACCGACTCGCCCCACTGCTGGTTGAGCAGTTCGAAGGCCTCGTCCATCGCGGCGTCCTCGCCGACCCGGGCGAACTGGGAGAAGGCGACGTGGCTGCCGGACGGGACGGCGTCCACGATGCGCTTCATCAGCTCGGCGGGGCCCTGGTCGTCGGGGAAGAAGTGCAGGATGCCGAAGAGGATGACGCCGATCGGCCGGTCGAAGTCGAGGACGGTCCGCGCCTCGTCGAGGATGCGGTCGAGGTCCTTCACGTCCGCGTGCAGGTAGCGGACCTCGTCCTGCGGCAGGTCGGCCAGCAGGTGACGGGCGTGCGCCACCACGACCGGGTCCTTGTCCACGTAGACGGTGCGGGCGTCGGGGACGATGCTCCGGGCCACCTGGTGGGTGTTGTTCATCGTCGGCAGCCCGGTGCCGATGTCGAGGAACTGCCGGACGCCCTCTTCGGCGGCCAGGTGGCGGACGATCCGGACCAGTGCGCCGCGGGCCGCCTGGATGTCGACCCGGACGTCGCCGCCGGGCCAGGACGCGAACGCGTACTCGGCCGCGGCCCGGTCGGCCGGGAAGTTGGCGGTGCCGCCCAGCATCAGGTCGAACACCCGGGAGACGTGCGGGACCTCGGGGTCGACGCCCTCGATCTCACCGGGAGCCGCGTTTTCCACTGCCATTTCCGTTCCTTTCCGAAAGGCCGCGCCGAACGGGCGGCCGGGTGTTTTCCGGTGGCGTGAGAATTTTCCCGCCCGGGCCGTCCGCGGATTTCTCCGAGAATGCCCAGCGGGATTTCCGGCGCGGGGTCAGCCCTCCCGGAGCGCTTCGGCGATCCGCTCCCCGATCAGCACGGTGGTCAGCGCGGTGTTGGCACACACCATGGACGGCATCACCGAGGCGTCCGCCACGTGCAGGCCGGTGACGCCGCGGACGGCTCCGAACTGGTCCACCACCGCGTCGGGGTCGTCGGCCGGGCCCATCCGCAGGGTCCCGGCGGGGTTGAAGGCGGTGTCGACGGTCGTCCCGACGTACTCCCGCAGCCGTTCCTCGTCGTGGACGGCCTTCTCGTCCAGGGCCACCACCCTCTCGGCCTGCGCGCCGATCCCGGCCGAGTTCGCCAACTGCCAGCAGGTGCGCACCGCTTCGGCGAACAGGTCGTGGTCGCGCGGGTCGGTGAGGTAGCCGAGGTCGACGTGCGGGGCGGTGCGCGGGTCGGCGGAGGTCAGGGTGACCCGGCCGCGGGAGTGCGGGCGGCGGACCACCGCCATGATGCCGAACACCCCGTCGGTGCCCGCGTCGGCGCGCAGCCGCGGGAAGTGGTGGGCCAGGTTGAAGTGGTTGACCATCGCGTAGTACATGTCGTTGAAGCGCTCCGTGCCGGTGCCCGCGGCCGCGGCCGGCGCGGTGGTGCGCAGCACGATCTGGCCGGTGGAGGCCCGTTCGTCGGCCGCGCCGGGACGGGGTGCCAGGAAGACGCCGATCCGGGGCTGGTCGACCAGGCCCCCGCCGACGCCGGGCAGGTCCGCCCGGACGGGGACGCCGAGTTCCGCGAGGTGCCCGGCGGGGCCCACGCCGGAGCGCAGCAGGACCGCGGGCGAGCCGATCGCCCCCGCCGCGAGCACGACCCGGCGCGCCGTCAGGACGCGTTCGGTGTCGCCCTCCAGGATCCGCACGCCGCGGACGGCCCCGTCCTCGATCAGCACCCGGTCGACCAGGGCGTCGGGGACGACGGTCAAGTGGGGGCGGTCGACGGCGGGCCACAGGTAGGCCATGGCGGTGGAGACGCGTTCGCGGGCGTCGCGGCGGTTGGACGGGATGGGGCCGACGCCCGTGGACAGCGGGTGGTTGTGGTCGGCGGCGTAGGGGTGGCCCGCCTCCAGGCAGCCGTCGAGGAACAGGCGCTGCACCGTGGTGAGTTCCTCGGGGCGCCAGCGGCGCACCGGGATCGGGCCGCCGGTGCCGTGGTGCGGGTCGGCGCCGAAGTCGAGGTCGTCCTCCAGGGCGCGCAGCCGGGGCAGTGACTCGTCCCAACTCCAGGCCGGGTTGCCCAGGGCGGCCCACTCGTCGAGGTCGGCGGGGGTGGCGCGGATCATCACCGTGTTGCCGATCGCGGAGGAGCCGCCGGTGACCTTGCCCTGCGGGAGGGCGGTGCGGCGGTCGGCGGTGAGCCGGGCGGACAGGCCCCAGCCGTGCCGGGCCAGCGACATCGCGTTGCCGTTCAGCAGGTCGGCGGGGGTCTGCTCGCGGGTGGCGTAGTGCGGGCCGGCCTCGACGAGGGCCACCCGCCGGGAGCCGTCCTCGCTGAGCCGGGCCGCGACGACGGCCCCCGCGGTGCCCGCGCCCACCACGATGTCGTCGAAGGATTCTGAGGCGACCATGCGCTGCTCCCGGTTCGGTGCGGTCGAATTCCCGCACCGTATCGCCGGGCCGGTCGAGCGGACTTCTCGCGGGTTGCCCGCCGGGACGGGCCGGGAAATTCGTGCACGCGCCAACGGGTTCCGCGGGAGACTCGCGCGGCCGGGCACGCTCGGAGAAGTCCGGGCGGCCTCCGGCGGGTGACGCTCGGCGCGGGAGGTGGCGCCGTGCGGATGACAGCGGATCAGCGGCGGGAGACGGTGGTGCGGGTGGCGGTCGGGGTGTTCGCCCGGCGGGGCTTCCACGCCGCCACGACGACGGAGATCGCGGAGCGGGCCGGGGTGTCGCAGCCCTACCTGTTCCGGCTGTTCGCGACCAAGCGCGCGCTGTTCCTGGCCGCCGCCGACCTGTCGACGGGCGACGCCGCCCGGGCGTTCTCGGCCGCGGCCGAGAACGCCCGGGGCTCCGCCGCGCTGCGGGCCGGGGAGCGGGCCTGGCGGCGGATGGTCGGCGCCGGGAGCCCCTTCGCCTTCCAGTGGCAGTTGCACGCGGCGGCGGCCTCCGACCCGGTAATACGGGGCGCGGCGGCCCGGCACTGGGGGGCACTGTGGCGGACGGTGGCGGCGGCGACCGGCCTGCCCGACCCGGCGCTGGCCGCGTTCTTCGGCCGGGTCCTGCTGGTGGGCGCGACGACCGCGCTGCGGCCGGGGCCGGTGCCCGGCGGCGCCCCCGCGCCGCGTCCGGGGTCGGCGGTCACCAGCGCGACGGGACCCACTGGGCGTGGAACCCGTGCGGCACCCGCACCGGCAGCGGCACGGTCGCGACCGGCGGCCCGGTGAAGTCGGCGGTATCCACCACGGCCAGTTCGCTGCGGTCGGCGGCCGGGTCGTACACCAGGGTCAGCAGCCAGCCGTCCCCCTCCGGGGCCAGGGCGTGGCGCGGCACGAAGACCGCCTCGCCGCCCTGTCGGCCGTCGGCGAAGGCGTGCCGGTCGGTGCGGCCGGTGGTGAGGTCGTGCCGCAGCAGCGCGGGGCCGCACAGGGCCGCGCCGTCGCCGGGGACGAGTTCGACGGTGAAGGCGTAGCGGTACGGCAGTCCGGTGCGCCGCTCGTCGATGCGCGGGAACTCCTGCACCCGGCCGTCGAGCCGGTGCTCGACCACGGCGCCCTCGCGGGGGTCGAGGGTCCAGCGCCACAGCGCGGGCGCCGACTCGCTGGGGCGCAGCCGGTCGCGGTCGAAGGCCCGCTCGTGGCGGATCACGTCGACGGTGATCCGGCCGTCCGCGTCCTCGAAGGCGTTGACGGGGTGGAAGACGAAGCAGGGCGGGACGTCCAGCCACAGCGCGGCGGATCCCGGCCGGCCGCGGGGGACGATGCCGATCCGGGCGTCGCGGTCGGGCCGCCAGCTGTACGGCACGGGCGAGCCGGCCCGGGCCTCGGCGGGATCGTGGGCGACCGGCAGGTCGAACAGGACGGCGTGGCGCTCGGTGAGCGCGAAGGCGTGCATCCAGGGGCGGCCCTTGACCGGCACGGGCAGCGCCTCGCGGACCTTCCCCTCGACGTCGACGGTGAGCAGGAGGGCGCCGTCCCCGGCCGGGTCGACGGCGACGGCGTGCAGCTCGCCGGTGACCGGGTCGGTGAGCGGGTGGGCGCCGAACCCGCCGGGCAGGGTGCCGTCGAAGTCGGTGCGGGCGAGGGTGCGCAGCCCGGGGTCGAGGACGAGCGGCAGGGTGCCGCCGTCGGTGACGGCCAGGGTGCGGCCGGCGTGGTGGACCAGGTTGGCGTTGACGTGGCCGTCGAGGCCCCGGCGCGGTCCGGGGGTGGGCAGTTCGCCGAGTTCGCGGCTGACGGTGCCGTCGCGCAGCCAGCGGTTGCGGTACCAGTGGGCGCGGCCGCCGCCGAGGCGCAGTCCGTGCACCATGCCGGCGCCGGCGAAGGCGTGCTGGACGGCGGGGTCGTGCTCGCCGCGGGCGTTGGGGCCGATCCGCAGGAAGGTGCCGTCGAGCTCCGGCGGCAGGGTGCCGCGGACGGCCAGGTCGGCGTGCGCGGTCTCGTCGGCCACCGGCCGGTAGCCGGGTCCGAGCAGGTGGGTCGTGCTGTGCGGGTGGCTCTTCGTGGTGTGGCCGGTGGCGCTGGGCATGGTCGCCCCCTCCAGTCGATAGCACCGTTACATAACGCCGTCATTGATTAGGTTCACAGGCGGCTGACATACTGTCAAGGGTGAGTCCACGCAAGGTTGACCCCAATCTCGGCGCCCAGCTGATCGAGGCGGCGGCCCGACTGCTCAGCGAAGAGGGCCCGGCCGCCCTGTCCACCCGCAAGCTGGCGGCCACCGTCGGCACCTCGACCATGGCGGTGTACACCCACTTCGGCGGCATGGACGACCTGGTGCGGGCCGTGGTCCGTGAGGGCTTCACGCTGCTCAACCGACGGCTGGAGTCCGTCGAGGAGACCGACGACCCGGTCGCCGACGTGGTCGCGCTCGGCTGGGCGTACCGGGCCAACGCCCGCGAGCACCGGCACCTCTACAACGTGATGTTCGGCGGCTCCAGCCTCAGCGGCTTCTCCCTCACCGACGCCGACCGGCAGCACGGCCGCTACACCCTGGACGCCCTCGTCCGGGCGGTCAAGCGCTGCGTGGCCGCCGAGCGCTTCCTGCCCTCCGACCCGGAACTGGTGGCCCACCAGCTCTGGATCGCCCTGCACGGCCTGGTCACCCTCGACCTCGGCGGCTACCTGGTGGAGCCGTTCACCGCGGACACCTGCTTCGAGGCGCAGGTCTGCGCCATGGTCCTCGGCGCGGGCGACGACCCGGCGCGGGCCCGGGAGTCGGTGGCCCGGGGCGCGCTGCGGCCGGTCTGACGCCGCGGGCCCCGTACGGCGGAATGGCGGCGGGCCCGGACCTCCTGGGAGGTCCGGGCCCGCCGCCGTCGCGGGGCGGTGCGCGCTACGCGTTCCAGGGGGCCTTCGGCCACCAGATGTAGTCGAAGTTGCCGAGCAGCCGGACGTCCCAGTAGATCACCGTGAACGCGCCCGCCACCAGGAACGCGGTCGCGGTCAGCGTCGCCGCCCGGCCCGGCTTGGTGGCCAGCCAGCGCTGCACGGGCCGGCCGAGGGCGAAGGACAGCACCAGGAAGAGCACCGCCATCACCAGGACGTTGCCGATCGACTGGAGCGAGAACGCCACCGCCCCGTACAGCGGGTTGTGCTCCTGCGCCGCGTGCCGGAACAGGTTGCGGAACAGCGGGTAGGGGCGGCCGATCAGGAAGCCGCCGACCATCGCCCCGACCAGCACCAGGGGGGCGTTGGGGAACCGGCGGGCCACCCGGGCCAGCGGGTCGGGCAGGACCCCGGCCGCGGCCAGCCCGATCGCCACCATCGCCAGGCCGATCACGCCGAACACGATCATCGCCTGGAGGATCCGCGGCGAGATCGTCCCGTGCGTGGACGCGGTCGAGAACTGCGGCATGTGGGTGCCCACCAGCCCGACCAGCACGCCGTAGGCCGCGGAGACCGGCAGCATGCCGACCGTCACCCAGCCCAGTGGGCGCAGCGCGTGGACCAGTCGCTGGCGGCGGGTCAGGCTCATCTGCCCGACCAGCGGGCCGACCGCGCCGAACACCGCCACGTTGCAGGCCGTGAACGAGCCGGCCAGGCCGGAGACGAAGGCGAACAGCACGCCAGCGGCGATGCCGCTCAACGGGGTGGACTTGGCGTCGTGGCCCAGGAGGTGGTTGGCGGTGGTGAAGCCGATCTCGTCGTCGGCCAGCTTCGAGGACCAGGCGTAGGCGAGCAGCAGCCCGCCCAGCAGGCCCAGCAGGACGACCAGGGCGCGGCGGCGCGGGAACAGGCCGTTGACGAACAGTGAGGTGGCGCGCGGCGGCGCCTTCACCGTCCGGCCCGTGATGGTCTCGGTCACGTGGGATCTCCTCAGCTCACAGGGGCCGCGCCTGAGGGAGCGTCAGGGGCGGGTGGCGCGCGGGGCGTGACAGAGTGTCGTGGATCGCCCCTGCCCGGTGACTACTTCCGTGTTGCCCGGCATCGGCACGGTCGGAGAAGCCCGGCGCCGCACGGCGCCCAAGCATGTAACCGGAGAGCTGCGGCCATCCGGGCGCGCGGCGGGCGGGAGGCAGTGATGAGCGGAGGCTGGCGGGCGGTCCGACGACGCCTGTTGACACCGAGCCACGACGAGACGAAGTTGTCGACCAGGGGCTTCCACCTCAAGGACGAGGCGGCGCGGACCAACCTGGAGACCGTCGGCGGGACCTTCCTGGACGGCTACGCGATCGCCGTCGAGGCGCGCGACCAGGACGAGGCGCACCGTCGGCTGGAGCGGATCCCGGTGCGCTACCGGGGTTTCGCCTACGAGGGCGCGGCCATGGGCCTGGCCATGCTGGACGGCCTCCCGCTGCCCGGCACGGGCCGGGTCGCGGAGTTCCTGGCGGGCCACGGCGCGCCGCACGACTACATGGTGCACGTCGGGGTCGGCTGGGCGATGGCCCGGCTGCCCCGCTTCCGCTGGGCCTCGATCGCCCCCGCCGACCCGCTGCTGCGCTGGCTCGCCCTGGACGGCTACGGCTTCCACCAGGCGTACTTCCGCACCGCGCGGTACGTGCGCGCGCACCACCGGGAGGTCGACTTCCCCTGGCCCGGCGACGAGACCCGGCGCTACGCCGGGCGCGCCGTCGACCAGGGCATCGGCCGGGCCCTGTGGTTCATCGGCGGCACCGACTCGGCCGTGGTCGCCGACCTGGTCGACGGCTTCCAGGAGGACCGGCACGCCGACCTGTGGGCCGGGGTCGGCCTGGCCGCCTGCTACGCCGCCGGGGCCACCGACGCCGAACTCCGGCTGCTCCTGGACCGGGCCGGAGCGCACCGGCCCCACCTCGCCCAGGGGGCGGCCTTCGCGGCCACCGCCCGGGTCGAGTCCGGGCTGCTCACCGAGCACGCCGAGGCCGCCACCGCGGTGCTCTGCTGCCTCACCCCGCAGCAGGCCACCGCGGTGTGCGCGCAGACCCGTCCGCGGCCGGCCGTGGACGGCGCGCTGCCCGCCTACGAGGTGTGGCGGCGGGCGATCTCCGAACGGATCGCCAGCGGCACCACCGGAGCCCGCTCATGACCGCCGAACCCGCCGCCGGACCGACCCCGGCCACCGAACCCGCCACCGGACCGACCGGACCGACCCGGCGGCCCCCCGGGCCGTCCCGCGCGGCCACCCCGTTGCTCCTGGCCCGGATGGCCTCCGACCGGCTGTCCGTGATGACCGGGGCGGCCGCCGCGTACGGCGACGCGGTGCGCCTGCCGCTCGGCCCGAAGACCCTGTACTTCTTCAACCACCCCGACCACGTCCGCCGGGTGCTCACCGACAACCACGCCAACTACCACAAGGGCATCGGCCTGGTGCACGCCCGGCGCGCCCTCGGCGACGGGCTGCTGACCAGCGAGGGCGAGCTGTGGCGCGCCCAACGCAAGGTCATCCAGCCGGTGTTCCAGGCCCGCCGGATCAACCGGCAGGCCGGGGCGATCGCCGAGGAGGCGCTCCTGCTCGCCGAGCGGCTGCGCCGCACGGCGGGCACCGGCCCGGTGGACGTCCGGGAGGAGATGACCTCGCTCACCCTGGGCGTGCTCGGCCGCTCCCTGCTCGACGCCGACCTCGGCGCCTACGAGTCCATCGGCGAGGCGTTCGAGGTCGTCCAGGACCAGGCCATCTTCGAGATGATGAGCCTCGGTTCGGTGCCCTCCTGGGTGCCGCTGCCGCTCCAGCTCAGGTTCCGCCGGGCCCGCGCCGAGCTGGACCGGATCGTCGGCGAGCTCGCCGACGGGCGGGAGCGCCGACCGGAGTCCGACGGCACCCGCGACGACGTGCTCTCCCGACTCGTGGACGCCACCGCGGACGAGCGCGACCCGGTGGCGCGGCGGACCCGGATGCGCGACGAGCTGGTCACCCTGCTGCTGGCCGGCCACGACACCACCGCGAGCACCCTCAGCTGGACCCTGTACCTGCTCGACCGGCACCCGGAGGTCGGCGACCGGGTCCGCGCCGAGGTGGACGAGGTGCTCGGCGACCGGCTGCCGACCTTCGAGGACGTGCACCGGCTCACCTACACCTCGATGGTCCTGCAGGAGGTGATGCGGCTGTACCCGGCGGTGTGGCTGCTGCCCCGCAAGGCGCTCGCCGCGGACGAGGTCGGCGGCTTCCGGGTGCCCGCCGGGGCCGACGTCGTGCTCTGCCCGTACACCCTGCACCGGCACCCGGAGTTCTGGGATCAGCCCGACCGCTTCGACCCCGAGCGCTTCGCCAAGGGCCGGGCCGCGGGCCGCCACCGCTACGCCTACCTGCCGTTCGGTGCCGGGCCGCGGGTCTGCGTGGGCAGTGGCCTGGGGATGCTGGAGGCCACCGTGGTGCTCGCCGTCCTGCTCCGTCGGCTGCGGCTGTCCGTCGCACCGGGCCACCGGGTGCGGGCCGAGCCGATGCTGACCCTCCGGGTGAAGGGCGGCCTGCCGATGACGGTCCGCCCGCGCGACTGACCCACCCCGGTGGGAGGGCCCGGACCGCCGTCGGCGGTCCGGGCCCTCCTGCGTTCCCGCCCCCGCCCTCGCGGCGGGGCCGCCGGGCCTCCTCCCCGCGCACCCGCGCAGGGCGCGCGGGCACGCCGGACGCCCGGCCGGGGTCTCTCCCGGCCGGGCGTCGGAGCGGTGCGGACGGCCGCCGTCAGCCGGCGAGCCTGGCGAAGGCGCCGCCGTGGTAGAGCAGCGGGTCCTCGCGGGCGGAGCGGCCCGCCCCCAGCACGGTGCCGACGAAGATGGTGTGGTCACCCCCCTCGTGGACGTCGGCGAGCCGGCACTCCAGCCAGGCCTGGACGTGGTCCAGCACCGGCGCCCCGGTGTGGCGGCCGCGGGTGTGGCCGATCCCCTCGAACTCCCTCGCCCCGCGCGGACGCCGGTGGTCGGCGAAGTGCCGCGCCACCCACTCCTGGTCACGGGCGAGCACGGAGACCGCGAACGCCCCCTCGGCCAGCACGGCCGCGTGGACCGCCGCCGACTTCACCACGCACACCAGCACCTGGGCCGGTTCCAGCGAGACGGACGTGAAGGAGTTGGCCGTCATGCCGCACGGCGTCTCGCGGCCGGCGGTCAGGACGGTCACCCCGGTGGCGAAGCGCCCCAGCACCCCGCGCAGCGCCCGGGGATCGCGGACGTCGGACTCGGGCGCCTCCGCCGGGAGCGGGGGCAGGTCGAGCGCGCCGGGCAGCGGTGCGGAGGCGGACGGGAAGGAGGACATCGCGATCACCTCACGGTGGTGGTGCCGGTCAGGGAGGGCGCCGCCGTGCGGACGGCGTAGGGCTCCAGGGCGAGCCGCAGCGGCTCGGGCACCCTGGTCGGACGGGTGTCGGTGTTGGGGCCGCGCATGCAGGCGACCCGCTGCTGCCCGCGCGCGACCAGGTGCTCGGTGCCGTCCGGGGCGATCCGGACGTAGTCGAAGGTGAAGGCGACCTGGGTCTGGGTGAGGTCCGCGAGCCGCATCCGGATGGACAGCTCGTCGAAGGCGGTGATCTCCGCGAAGAACTCGCAGTCCACCTTGAGGGTGAACAGCTTGAGGTCGGCGCGGACGTCCGCGAGCACCTCGGGGGCCTTCTCCAGGAGGAACATCTCCCGGCAGCGCCCCTGCCAGCGCAGGTAGTTGACGTAGTAGACGTTGCCGACCAGGTTGGTCTCCTCGAAACCCACCAGGTGGCGGTACTCGTAGTAGTCCGGCGCGCTCACCGGTCCCCTCCTGCCAGGACGGTGAAGACCACCGGGTCGGCGACACCGTCCAGGGCCGTCACGAAGCTCACGATCCGGTGCGCGCCGCCGCGGAACGCCACCCAGCCGGCCGGGAGCCCGGGGGCGTCCTCCAGGCTGAGCGCGGCCACCGCGTGGCCCGCCTTGCGCAGCGTCTCCACCGCGCCCCACACCCTGGTCGCGGCCGTGCCGTGCGGCTCGCCGCGCTCGGCGGCCAGCAGTTCGGCCAGCGCCCCGCCGTCCGGGCCGAGCAGGCCCGCCCAGGTCTCGGCGGTCCGCTCGACGGCCGTCTCGACGTCGCAGCCGACGGCCCGGTCGGTGACCACCGTGAAGGTGACGCCCGCCGCGTGCGAGGAGGAGATCCGCTGCCCGCCGGTCAGTTCGGGCCGTCCGTCGGGGCGGTGGTGCACCTCGGTGGTGCGGCCGAGCGCCCAGCTCGCCGCCTCGGCGGTGCGTCGGCGCCGGTCGGCGACCGAGCCGCCGGAGCCCTCGCCGCCGGGCAGCACCACGCACCGCACCGGGTGGCCGAGCGCCGCCTCGACGCGCCGTTCCAGGAACGGGCCGAGCAGGGCGGGCAGCCAGGGCCCGGAGCCGTCCTGCTTGCGCACCGCCCGCAGCAGCAGGCCCTTCCAGCGCTCGACCAGCAGGCCCTGCGCGTCGCGGACATCGAGGTCGTAGAGGTAGCTGTCGCCGTCCCTGGAGCGCTCGCGGGCGTCCAGGAACAGTCGGCGGCCGGTGCGCACGGCGTCGGCCCCGGTGTCGGCCAGGTGCAGCCGCTCGACGCTGACCGGCAGCAGGGTCGCGTCGGGGACGCACGCCTGGATGGAGTGCATCATCGCGTCGCGGGTGCCCGGGTCGGCCAGCAGCAGCTCGCCGGAGTGGTAGCCGGCGAACCAGTCGGCGCGCGGGGTGTCGTCGATCTCGGCGAGGCAGTGCCGGGCCGCGAGGTCGCGGTAGCCGAGCAGCCGCTGGAAGCGGTCGCCCTGGAACAGGACCGGCCCGTACATCTCACCGGGGGTCAGCGGCAGCCGCGGCACCTCTTCGGTGACGGGTGCCGGCCCGTCCTCGGGGCGGGCCCCGCCGAAGCGGAGCACGGCCCGGAAGTGGTCGGCCCGGAAGCCGGTCTCGCCGCTGCGCACCACCGCCTCGACGGTGTCGGGCCCGGTGGCGAGGACGGCGACCCGCAGGGTGGTGGAGCCGTTCACCGGGACGACGACGGGCCGCAGGAACCGCATGTCCTCCAGCACCGGGACGCCCTGGTGGCCGGTCAGGGCGGTGGCGGCCTGGGTCATCGCCTCCATGCCGAGGACCGCGGGGAAGAGCAGGTCGCCGTCCAGCAGGTGGTCGGGCAGGTAGCGGTCGCCGCCGCCGGTGAGCTCGGCGTCCACGACCAGTTCGACGCCGGGGTAGTGCACCTGGGGGCGTTCCAGGAAGCGCAGCAGCGGCAGTTCGCCGCGCTCCAGGGTGATCGTCGGCAGGCCGCCCGCCCGGCCCATCACCACCAGCGCCGGGGCGGTGCCGGGGGTGGAGAGCAGGCGGCCGAGCAGGGCGACGCCGTCGTCGGCCGGGATCGGCTCGATGCCCTCGCGGACCAGCGCCTCCAGCACGCCGAGCCGCTCCCCCATGCCCGCGCCCGACCAGACCGACCACTCCAGGGCCAGGCAGCGGCAGTCCGGGTAGTCCTGCTGGAAGCGCACGGTCAGTTCGGTGAGCCAGTCGTTGGCGGTGGCGTAGTCGGCCTCGCCGCGCAGCCCGGCCCGGCCGATGATGCTGCCGAAGGTGACGAACAGGCGCAGCGCGGCCGGGTCGACGGCGGCGAGGACGGCCTCCACCCCGTCGATCTTGGTGGCGAGGGTGCGGCGGAAGGACGCCTCGTCGAGGGTGGCGAGCGACTGCGGTTCGTTGCGGCCCGCGCCGTGCAGCAGGCCGGTGACGGGGCCGAGCTCCCGGGTGATCTCGGCGACGGCGGCCTTGACCTGGTCGGCGGAGGTGACGTCGGCCCGGGCGTAGTGCACCCGGACCCCGGCGGCCGCCATCCGGGCCAGGTTGTCGGCGAGTTCGGTGTCCCGGGCGGGGTCGGAGCGGCCCATCAGGCCGATGGCGGCGCCGTTCGCCCCGGCGAGGGCGATGGCGCACTCGGCGGTGATGCCCTTGCCACCGCCGGTGACCAGCAGGACGTCCTGCTCGCCGAGCGCCTGGTGGGCGGGGTCGGGCCGGAGGTCGACGGCGCGCAGGACCGGCACCCGGCGGGTGCCGTCGGCGTCGTAGTGGACCTCGCTGAACGCGGTGGTGGCGGCGGTGTCGGCGGCGATCCGCCCGGCGATCCGCTCGGCCCGTTCGGGCGTCAGGTCGTCGTCGAGGGGCAGGGTGACGACGGTGACGGGGATGTCGGGGGCCTCCAGGTGGAGGGTCTTGGCGAGGCCGGCCGCGCCGCGGCGGTCGCCGACCGCGAGCAGCCGGGTGCCGGCGGCGCGCCGGGCCGGGTCGAGCGCGGCCCGGGCGGCGTCCAGCATCAGGCCGAGGTGGCGCTGGTCGCAGTCGCGGGGCAGGGCGAGCAGGACGCCGCCGCCGGGGCCGGTGGCGGTGAGCTGTTCGACCAGCGGTCCGGCCAGCGGGTGCCGGTCGGTGGCGAAGACCTCCCAGTGGCCGCCCGGTCCGGCCGCGGGGGCGGGCGGGGCGCTCTCGGTCAGGTCGACCAGGAACGGCCGCACCCAGGGCGCGACGCCGGGCGCGGCGGCCGGCTGGCGGTCGGCGTCCGACGACTGTTCGGCCAGCTCTTCGAGCAGTTCCGCGAGTTGGCCGAGCGTGGAGGTGGCGAAGGCGGTGGTGACCATCGGGGCGGTGATGCCGAGTTCCTGGGCGGCCTGGTTCATGATCTGGCCGACCGTGATCGAGCTGAGGTGGAGCTCGTCCAGCGGGTTGGCGGACGGGTCGACGGTCTCCACCGGCAGTTCGGCCCGCTCGGCGGCCAGCCGGATCAGCACCTCCAGGCTGGAGGCGCCCTCGCGGGCGGGGGCGGCGTCGGCGTGCTCGGCCGGGTCGGCGGTCCGGGGGGCCGCGGCCCGCTCGGCCTGCGCCAGCACGAACTCCTCGTCGCCGGACTCGCACGGGCTGGCGAAGAACCTGAACTCCTTGTCGAGCGGCAGCGGCCGGGTGAAGCGGTCCGCGAACAGCTGCTCGTGCCGGACGGGCGCGCCCATCGTCCAGGCGGCGGCGACGGTGCCGAGCAGTCCGGCCAGCGACAGCGCGTCGGCCTCGGTGGCGACCACGGGCACGGCGGGGAGGACGTCGGCGGCCAGCGACTTGAGGATCTGGCCGGGGCCGACCTCGATCAGCAGGTCCACCTCCGGGGCCATCGCCTGCAACGCCTCGGTGAAGCGCACCGGCTGGACGACCTGGCGGGTCAGCAGGTCGACCACGTCGGTGTCGGCGGGCAGCAGGCCGCCGGTGACGGTGGAGACCAGACCCGCGCCGACCGGGCCGAACGACTCCCGGGCCAGGTGGTCGGCGAGGCCGGCGGCGGCCGGGGCGACGTCCGGGGAGTGGAAGGCGTGCGAGACCTGGACCCGGCCGACCCCGACGCCCTGCTTCGCGGCCAGCGCGCAGACCCGTTCGACCGCGGCGGCCGGGCCGGAGACGACGGTCTGTCCGGGGCTGTTGTAGCCGGCGATCACCACGGGCTCGCCGACGATCAGCGCCTCGGCGAGCGCGGGGCCGGTGGCGAGGGCGGCCATGGTGCCGCCGCCGTCGCTGGCGGAGGCCATGATCCGGCCGCGGGCGGCGGCCGCGCGCAGCAGGGTGTCCTCGTCCATGGCGCCCGCCCAGTGCAGGGCGGTGAGTTCGCCGAGGCTGTGGCCGGTGGCCCGGACGGCCTGGATGCCCAGCAGGTCGAGCACCCGCAGGCCCGCCACCGAGGCGGCGACGATGCGGGGCTGGGCGACGTCGGTGGCGACCTGGTCGCCGTCGACGGGCAGGTCCAGGTGGTCGTACAGCTCCTCGACGGCGGAGAAGCGGCGGCGCAGCGCCCCGCCGTCGCCGCGGCGGCCGGCGCCCTGGCCGGGGAAAAGGAAGCCGATCCGGGGGGTGCGTCCGGCGCTGCCGAGGTAGAGGCCCTGGGCGGGGCTGAGGACCGAGCGGGCGCCGGAGTCGAGCAGCTGGACCAGTCCGGCGAACCGTTCCACGGCCTGTTCGGGCGAGGCGGCCAGCACGGCCGCGCGCAGCGGCCGGTCGGCCAGGTCGCGCTCCAGGGTGGCGGCCAGGTCGGCGAGTTCGGCGTAGGAGAGCTGCGCGCAGAACGCGCCCAGCCGGGTCGCCTTGGCGCGCAGTTCGGCCGGGTCGGCGCCGTCCAGCAGGAACAGTTCGGTGTCCTGGCGGGAGGCGACCAGGCGGCGGGCCGTGACGGGCACGGCGGTGCGCAGGACGCCGTCGGCGTGCTCGACGACGACGTGCGCGTTGATGCCGCCGAAGCCCATGGAGGAGATGCCGGCCCGGATCGGGGCGCCCTGGGGCCACAGTTCGGCCCGGTCGGGGACGCGCATCGCCGGTGCGGGGCCGGTGAGTTCGGCGTGCGGGTCGACGTGGCTGGTGGCGGGCGGGATGACCTGGTGGCGGACCGCCAGGATCGCTTTGAGCAGTCCGGCGACGCCGGCCGCGGCCTTGGTGTGGCCGAAGTTGCCCTTGACGGTGCTGAGCGCGGCGGGCGCGTCCGCACCGGCGGCCCGGCGGGCCTCGGAGAAGGCGCGCAGTTCGGTGGCGTCGCCGACCGCGGTGCCGGTGCCGTGGCCCTCGAAGTAGCCGACCGTCTCGATGCCGAAGCCCGCCGCGCGGTAGGCGCGTGCCAGGGCCAGCCGGTGGCCGCTGGCCTCGGGGCGGGTGATGCCGCCCTTGCCGTCGGAGGAGTAGCCCCAGCCGGGGATGGTGGCGTAGCGGAACCGGCCCTGGGCGCGGGCGTCCTCGTCGCGCATCAGGACGACCATGCCGCAGCCCTCGCCGGGCCAGAAGCCGTTGGAGCCCTTGTCGTAGACCCGCATCTCGCCGGTGGCCAGCGCGCCGGTCTTGGCGAAGCCGATGACCTCGAACGGGTCGATGCTCAGGTCGACGCCGCCGGCCACCGCGACGTCCATCCGGCCGTCGACGAGCGCGTCGCAGGCGGTGGAGACGGACAGCAGGGAGGAGGAGCAGGCGCCGTCGACGGTGAAGCCGCCGCCCTTGAAGTCGAAGTGGTTGCAGATCCGGCCGGCGATGGTGTTGGCCAGGCCGCCGGCCAGGGTGTCCTCGCCGATCGGCGGGAAGGCGCTCTTGTAGCGGACCTCCAGGCCGTCCAGGAAGGCCGCCAGCGCGGTGTCGTCCCAGCCCTGCTCGCGCAGCGCGGCGCCGACGGTGCGGCGCACGTAGGGCCAGCGCAGGCGCATCAGGTTGGCCCGGCTGAACTCGCCGGTGAGGGTGTTGCCGATGACGACGCCGGTGTTGGCGTCCTCCAGGCCCTCGCCGAACGGGAAGCCGGCGTCCTCCAGGGCGCGGGCGGCGGTGTCCAGGGCGAGCCAGTGGGTCATGTCGGTGGCGCGGAAGGTGCTGCCCGCGACGCGGTGGCGGACCCGGTCGAACTCGAAGCCCTCGATGACGGCGGCCTTGGCGCTGTAGAAGCGGTCGGGCGCGGCGGGGTCGGGCGAGTAGTAGTCCTCGGCGCGCATCCGCACGTCGGGCAGTCGGCGGAAGGCGCGGCGGCCCGCCAGCACGTTCTGCCACAACTGTTCGGGGCTGTCGGCGTCGGGGTAGCGGCAGGCCATGCCGACCACCGCGATCCGTCCGCGACCGGTCGGTCCGTCGCCCTCCCCGACCGCTCGGAGCTCTCTGTCCGTCACGCCGCCACCGCCTCGTTGCCCATGGGCCGCTCGGGTGCGGCCGACTGATCGGACGGGGCGCCGAGGGCGCCGTCCGCCTGCTTGCGCTTGTTGCGGAAGTGGGCCACCCACCAGCCGGCGCCGCGCAGGCCACAGACGAGGGTGGTGGCGAAGAACAGGGTGTAGACGACGTTGAAGAGCATCAGCACGCCGTAGACCATGGCCACCGAGGAGCCGAACATGAACTGGTTGCGGGGCTTGGCCGGGGTGGTGCCCGGGTCGGTGATCATGTAGTTGGTGTAGAGCACGAAGGCGACGCCGCTCATCGGGCCGAGCGCGGAGAAGATCGCCACGTCCCAGATCCAGTGGCGCAGCAGCGCCTGGATGACGAAGCCGCCGAGCCAGCCGACGATCAGCGGGACGCGCTTGGTCAGCATGGCGTTGATGACGGTGCCCGCGGTGGTGATGATCAGCGGGATGCCGATCCGGAAGAAGGTGTTGGCGTTCTCGGTGAACTCGTACGGCGGGGCGATGCTGACCCAGGAGCCGAACAGCACCAGCGCCATGGTGATGCCGAAGTTCGACGGGTTCATGAAGTGCCGCATCCGGCCGTACACGGGGGCCTGCAGGACGTGCTTGGCGGCGACGCCGATGAACACGGCGAGCAGGATCGGCATCAGCCGGTCGTTCGCGTAGAGCAGCATGTTCGCCGCGAGGGCGGTGATGTGCGAGGGCAGCAGGAACTCGTACAGGCCGCGCAGGCCGTTGCCGCGGAAGCGCGGGGCGCGCTCCTGGGCCCAGGCGCTGATCATCTCCAGCACGATCTCGACGGTGTAGCCGAACGGGGCGCAGATCAGTGGCCAGAGCCAGGGCTGTTCGAAGCCCAGCAGGGTGTAGCCGAAGATGTTGAAGACGGACATCGAGATGGCGAAGTTGCGCAGGGCCAGGTAGCGGGGGTCGCGGTTGGGCTGCTTCTTCGCGGGGCGGGGGCGGACGGCGTGGGCGGTGACGCCGGCGATGTCGGTCGCGGTCATCGGGCCGCCACCTCCTGGATGTCGTCGGTCAGCATGAGGGTGTGGCTCCCTGCGGTCAGGTGCTCGGTCTCGGTGTGGAGGCCGCCCGAGGTGTCGCGCCAGGTGATCTCGGCGGTGACGGGGCCGCTCTGGGCGCCGAGGCCGAAGCGGACGTCGAAGCTGCGGAAGCCGCCGTGGCCGCCGCCGCCGTCGAGCTGGCCGATCTGCTTCCTGCCGTCGGGGGTGGTGACGGTGACGACGGCCGCGTAGGCGGGGGTGCCGGTGGTGGCCAGGCCCCGGTCGGCGGCGGCGCCGTCGGTGGCGGGCCGGTACAGGTGCAGCGTCAGGTGGTGGCCGAGGGCCGGGGACTGGTTGGCGTAGAAGGCGGGCGGGCCCCACTGACGGGCGATGGCGAAGTCCAGGGCGCCGCTGCCGGTGGTGTCGGCGGTGGCGATGCCGCGGGTCGGGATCGGCACGTCGAGGCCGAGCTGCTTGCTGATGTTGGCGAACTTGCCGCCGGCGGTGCGGGCGTAGAAGGCCATCACCTCGTCGCCGGCCAGGTCGTCGCCGGGGCCGACGTTCGGCCAGATCTTGGGGTTGGAGAGCAGGTCGTCATTGGTCATGGCCATCTCCTGCAGCCACGGCCAGCGGTCGATGTCGCCCTTGACGAAGCCGTCGGCCTGCAGGATGTTCTGCTGGCCGTTGTTGAGGAAGTCGCCCATCTTGGCGTCCCAGCCCCAGCCGGTCCAGGCGACGCCGTTGTCGGCCGACTCCTGGGTGAACGGGGCGACGTGGTCGGTGAGTTGGCGTTTCATGTCGGCCTGGTCCTTCGCCCGGTTGATCCAGAGGAAGTTGCTCTCCTCCAGGCCCCAGGCGACGGTGATGTTGCTGACCATCATGTCGAAGCTGCCGTTGTCGTCGACGTCGCCGAAGTCGACGCCCATGCCCTTGAAGGAGCCCTTGCCGAGGACGAAGGACTTCGGGGTGGTGGGGGTGCGCTCGCCGGTGGCCTCCTCGAACCGGATCCGGCCCGGGGTGGAGACGTTGTGCAGCAGGTGGGCGTGGCCGAAGTCGTTGGCGATGTAGATCTCGGGCAGGCCGTCGCCGCTCAGGTCGGCACCGGCGACGGCGAGCGTCCAGCCGGTGGAGGCGTCGAAGGCGATGGCGTCCTTCTCCTCGATGAAGCGGGCGTCCGGTTCGGCGCCGGCGGTCGAGGAGTGGAAGCGCAGCACGTGGTCGCCGCCGGCGTTCTTCGCGCTGGACAGCGAGTCGTTCATCTGGACGTTGCGGATGCCGCGGGGGTCCAGGACGTCGGAGTCGGGGAAGTAGTTGCCGATGATGATCGACGGGTGGCCGCTGCCGTCCAGGTCGCCGACGTACGCGGCGTCGGTGTTCCAGCGCGGGCCGTGGTAGCGGCCGTCGAGGCTCTCCGAGGGGACGACCTCGCGCGGCACGTACGCCTCGGCGGCGGGTGCGGCGGCGTCGGACCGGGCCATGAACAGGACCGGGGTGCGGCCCCAGTAGGTGACCAGGAAGTCGTTGCGGCCGTCGCCGTTGAAGTCGCCGGGGGTGCATCCGGTGGGCGCCATGGTGTCGTCCATCGGGAGCGGCTTGCCGTCGAGGACGAACGGGGTGAACCGGTCGGCCTCGCGGGCGGTCGGGGTCCAGGTGACCACGACGGAGTCGGTGCGGGTGTCGACGATGCACATGCCGTCGGCGAGGCCGTGGCCGGTGACGTCGTTGATGGCGATGCTGGCGCCGACCGAGGAGATCCAGGCGCGGATCTTCTCGTAGGCCGGGTTCACCTTGCGGATCGTGTTCATCTGGCGCGACTCGTAACCCGGCGGCATCGCGATCGGCAGTTCCCTGAACTTGTAGGCCGCCGCCGCATCGTCACCGCCCGCGACCGCCACCGAGGAACGGATCACGAAGAACATCGAGGCGGCCACCAGAACGGTGACCAGCCCGGGTGCGAGTCTGCGGAATCGTCGTCGGTACGACATCCCAATTCCCTCCCGTGGGCGACGGTAAATTGACGGTCCGGGGCCGTCGCGAGCGAATTCGGCGACTATCCTCCGCCGGACCTGACACTCGAGGATGTCCCGCGCCGACAAAGCGTGCTTCTCTGACGTTGCCGGGGTTCCGCCGCCATACCCGGGTCGGCCGGTCGGGATTTCCGGGGGCGCCCGGGTGGGCAGTTTCGGAGAAGACCGGGCGCGGAGCGACTGAGAAACTCTGGGTGAGATCGGCCTCTTCGAATCCCCGTCTGGCGAGGTTTAATCCATGGTGCACACGTATGACGTGATAGTCGTCGGGTCCGGCTCGGCCGGCGCTGCCCTCGCGGCCCGGCTGAGCGAGGACCCGGGCCGTTCCGTGCTCCTCCTCGAGGCCGGTCCGGACTTCCCCGACCCGGCCGACATCCCCAAGGACGTCATCGACGGCAACGCGATGTCGATGAGCGCGCACGACTGGCGCTTCCGCGCCGAGATCCTGGACGGCCGGCGCATCATCTTCCCGCGCGGGAAGATCACCGGCGGCTCGTCCGCGGTGGGCGCGACGATCGCGCTGCGCGGCGTCCCGGAGAACTTCGAGCGCTGGGCGGCCGCGGGCAACCCGGCCTGGACGTACGAGCAGGTGCTGCCGTACTACCGGCGGCTGGAGGACGACCTGGACTTCTCCGACCGGTACCACGGCAGCGGCGGGCCGGTGCCGATCCGCCGCTTCCGGCCGCAGGAGATGACGCCGATGCAGGTCGCCTTCACCGAGGCGAGCCTGGCGGCCGGCTTCCCCGAGGTCGCCGACCACAACCACCCCGAGGCGACCGGCATCGGCCCGATCCCGTCCAACCGCCGCGACCCGCGCTACCGGGTCTCCACCGCGATGGCGTACCTGACCGACGACGTGCGGGGACGCCCCAACCTGACGGTGCTCGGCGGCGTCCTGGTGCACGAGGTGCTGTTCGACGGCGACCGCGCGGTGGGCGTCCTGGCGGCGGCGGCCGGGCGGGTGCCGGAGGAGCTCCGGGCACACAAGGTGGTGCTGTCCGCCGGCGCGGTCAACTCCCCGGCGCTGCTGATGCGTTCGGGGATCGGCCCGGCCGAGGACCTGACCCGCCTGGGCATCACGGTCCGGCTCGACCGGCCCGGCGTGGGCGCCCACCTGCAGGACCACCCGCGCACGGGCGTCTTCCTGCGGCCCAAGGACGGCACGGTCGCCACCGACGTGCCGTTCCTGCAGTCGATGGTGCGGACCACCTCCAAGGGCTCCGCGGACTTCAACGACATGCAGTACTACATGGTCAACCACTTCGACCTGACGCTCTTCCCGGAGCTGCAGATGCTGGCCCAGGCACCGATGATCTTCGGCGTGATGGTGGTGGACCAGCAACCGGAGTCGGTGGGCCGGCTGCGGCTGGCCTCCACCGACCCGGCGGCCGGGCCCGACATACAGCTGGACTTCCTCTCCACCGACCGCGACCTGGAGAAGATGGTGGAGGGCGTGCGCACCTGCTGGGAGCTGGCCAACCACCCCGGCATCGCCTCGATGGGCGACGGGTTCATCGTGCTGAGCGACCGGCTGGTCGAGAAGGACGCGATGATCGAGCAGTACGTCAGGACCAGTCTGGACAGCGGGTACCACCCGGTCGGCACGGCCCGGATGGGCACCGCCGAGGACGACGGCGCGGTGGTCGACCAGCGGCTGCGGGTGCACGGCACGCAGGGCCTGTACGTGGCCGACGCCTCGGTCATGCCGCACATCGTCAACTGCAACACCAACCTCACCTCGATCATGATCGGCGAGCGACTGGCGGACTGGCTCCGCGCCGAGTGACCCCGCCCGCACGACGACGGCCGCCCCGGTGCCCCGCGCACCGGGGCGGCCGTCGTCGTGCGGGCGGCGCCCCGGGCGGGGCCGCGGTGGACCGGCCCGCCCAGGGCAACCTGGGAGACGGAGGTGCGGTCCCATTCCTGCCACCATGGGAAAAACCGCGCGGCCGCCGCCGAAAAGGAATTCCGCGCACTGCCCCGTGAATTCCGGGGAATTCCGCGGGCCGGCCGCACCGCCGAAAGGGAGGGCGATCACCCATGACCGATCCGAACGTGCTGAGCACGGTCCGCGTCCCGCTGGTCGAGGAGGACGCGGCCGAGGGCCGCACGAAGGAGCTCTACGACGCGATCAAGTCGCGGATGGGCATCCCCTTCGTCCCGGACATGTTCCGGCTCGTCTCCACCCGCCCCGACCTGCTGGAGGTGGTGATCGCCGGCTACGGCGGGGTCTTCAACGACGGGGTGCTGCCGCGCGCGACCCGCGAGATGATCTCCGCCTGGAGTTCCAAGGTCAACGGCTGCCCGTACTGCGTCGGCACCCACAACTGGTTCCTGGCCCAGTTCGGCGGCTCGCAGGAGCTGGTCGACGCGATCGCGGACTCCCCCTCGGTGGAGGAGCTCCCGGTCGACGAGCGCACCAAGGTCCTGATGCGCCTGGTCACCAAGGTCGGCACCGGCGCCTTCCGGATCACCGACGAGGACTGGGACGCCACCGAGGCCGCGGGCTGGACCAACGGGGAGGTGCTGGAGGCGGTCTTCACCGCCGCCCTGTTCGCCTTCATCAACCGCCTGGTGGACGGCCTGGGCCTGGGCAACTCGGTGACCCGCAGCCGGATCGCCTCGCAGTCCGAGGACGCGACCGTCTCCGCGGAGCGCCTGGCGGAGGGCAGGTGAGCAGGCCCTCGCGCGCGGTCCTGCTGACCGGCGCCTCCTCCAGCACCGGCATGTCCTCCGGCACCGGCCGGGCCGCCGCCCTGCGGCTGCACCGGGCCGGCCTGCCGGTCTACGCCACCGCCCGGCGCCCGGAGGCGCTGGCCGACCTGGCCGCCGAGGGCATCCGGGTCCTGCAGCTGGACGTCAACGACGAGGAGTCGATGACCGCCGCGGTGGAGAAGATCGGCGCCGAGCACGGCGCCGTCGGCACCCTGATCAACAACGCGGCGTACAGCCTCAACGGCACCATCGGGGAGACCCCCGTCGACGAGGTGCGCCGGCAGTTCGAGACCAACCTCTTCGGGCTGTGCCGGCTGACCCAGCTGGTGCTGCCCGGGATGCGGGCCCAGGGCGGCGGGCGGGTGGTCATGATGTCGTCCATCTTCGGCCAGTTCGCCACCCCCGGCCGCGGCTACTACCAGGCCACCAAGCACGCCCTGGAGGCCGTCAGCGACTCGCTGCGCCTGGAGGTGGCCCGGGACGGCATCAAGGTGGTGCTGATCGAGCCGTCCCCGGTGCTCGGCGGGTTCGTGCCGACCTCGGTCGCCGACCTCGGCATGTCCGGGCAGGAGCGCAACGGCCTGTACGACGATTTCTGGCAGTACTTCGTCGACTGGCACGGCGCCTACCGGGAGACCGAGAACCCCAGCGGCCGCGGCCGGATGGCGGTGCGCGCGGAGACCGTGGCGAAGGTGATCGAGAAGGCCGTCACCAGCGACCGCCCGCGCATCCGCTACCGGATCGGGGTGCCGTCCCGGCTGCTGCCGCGGATGCGCTGGACCATCGGCGACGCGATGTTCGAACGCTTCGTCCGGGCGTTCTTCCCCGTCCCCTAGGGCGGGTCCGCACGGCCCCGCCCCGGGCCCGGACGTCCCGGGGCGGGGGACTGCGCAAGCGGGAAGAAGGACGGACCCGTTGCGGGTGTCACGATCGGGTGCAGCGCCGGTGGAAGACGTCGACCAGCCGAGGGAGGACTCGCGGATGCCTGCGGGGGACGAGGGACGGACGCACCGCGGTGGTACCGGCAACGGACCGGGGGGCGGGTCGTGAACGGCGGACGGCGGCTCGTCCAGGCCCCGCTCAGGGGCCTGTCCCTGCTCCAGGTCCGCCATCTGTCGACGGTGTCCTTCGGGGCGGCGACCGGCGACACGGCCAGGGTCTACCGGGACCTGGAACGCGACTTCGGGGTGCTCGCCCCGCCGGTGGCGCTGCACGCCCCGGTGCCCGAGCTGCTGACCGCCTGCTGGGCGGTCCTGCGCGAGACCATGCTGGTCGGGGGGCGCGCCCCGCGGGCGGCCAAGGAGGCGGTGGCGGCGGCCGTCTCGGCGGGCAACCGGTGCCCGTTCTGCACCACCGTGCACGGCACCATGCTCGACTCGCTGTCCGCCCGGCCCGTCCGGCGGCGCCGGGCCGACCGGGACGGGCCGAGCACCGAGGAAGTGACGGCGTGGGCCACCCGCGGGGGCGAGCCGCCGTTCCCGCCCGAGCTGCTCCCCGAACTGGCCGGGACCGCGCTCTGCCTGCAGTACCTCAACCGCGTGGTCAACGTCTTCCTGGGACCGTACCCGCTGCCACCGAACGCTCCCGAGCGGGCGCTCGGGCCGGTGCTCCGGGTCCTGGTCGGCCTGATGCGGGGCTCCGCCCGCACAGCCGTCGCACCGGGCGCCTCGCTGTCCCTGCTGCCGCCCGCCCCGCTGCCGCCGGACCTGGACTGGGCCGCCGCCGACCCGCGGATCAGCGCCGCGCTGGCCCGGGCCGCGGCGGCCGTGGAACGGACCGGCGCCGACCTGGTGCCCGCCGCGGTCCGGGCGGTGGTGGCGGCCGAGCTCGACCGCTGGGACGGCACCGACCCCGGCCTCGGCCGGGCCTGGCTGGGCGCCCCCCTGCGGGAACTGCCGCCGGACGAGCGCCCGGCGGGCGAGCTCGCCCTGCTCACCGCGCTGGCCTCCTACCGGGTGGACGAGCGGGTCGTCACCGCCGTCCGGCAGGCCGGGGCGGGCGACCGGGAGGTCCTCGCGACCTGCGCCTGGGCGGCCCTGCGGGCGGCCCGGCGGCGCGTCCGGCACCTCCTCCACGCGGACTGACCCCGGCCGCCCGGAGACCGGCACCCGGCTCTCCGACGGCTGACGCCCGACGTTCCCGAAGAACCGGCACCCGGAATTCCCCGCGCCACCCCGGGAGCCGTTGCGCGAATCCCCTCCTCCGTTCCGGCGCCCTGCCCGCTCCGGCGCGCTCCCGCACACGTCCCAGAACACGGCTCCACCGATTTCCACGCCCCCCGATCCGCCTCCTGAGAACGTCGCGCTCCCGCGACCGGAGGAGAGCAGCTGGAATTCCCGGAATCCTCCGGAACCTCGCCGACGATAATCGACGAACTTGGAGAGAAGCTGTGCAGACCGCTGTCGAACGTGCGATATCCACCATGTGGGAAAGATACGAGGAGCCACTCTCGCTCGACGAGATAGCGAACACGGCGATCCTCAGCAAGTTCTACTTCTCCCGGGTCTTCCGCAACCTCACCGGCACCTCGCCCGGGCGCTTCCTCTCCGCCGTCCGCCTGCACCAGGCGAAGACCATGCTGCTGGAGACCGACCTCAGCGTCACCGAGATCTCCTACCGCGTCGGGTACAACAGCCTCGGCACCTTCACCAGTCGCTTCACCCGCAGCGTCAGCCTCTCCCCCGCCCGCTACCGGACCATGGCCCGGGCCGGCCTGACCGAGCGCAGCGGACCGGCCCACCCCGACGGCGGCCGCCGCACCTGCACGGTGCAGGGCAGCATCCGCTCGCCGGAGACCGGCTGTCCGGTGCGGATCTACGTCGGCGCCTTCCGCGAGCCCATCGTCCAGGGCCGTCCGGTCGCCTGCGAGGTCCTGGAGGGGGCCGGCCCGTTCGCGCTGCGCGTTCCCGAGGGCGTCTGGTTCATCCGGGCGGCCGTGGTCGCCGCGAGCGACTTCCCGGCGCCGCCGTGGGAGCGGCGGCCGCTGCTGGTCGCCTCAGGTCCAGAACTCTGCGTGCGGCACGGGCACGACAGCCTCCCCGTCCGGCTGGTCGCGCGCCCGCTCACCCCGCTGGACCTGCCGATCCTGCTGGCGCTGCCGGAGCTCGACTCCCCGCGGCTGCCCGCGCCGCACGTCGCCGCGAACCGGGTGCCGTCGCTGACCGGGGCATGAGGCGCCGCCGCACGGCGGAGGGGCGGGACCACTGTCCGGTGGTCCCGCCCCTCCGCCGTGTTGTCGTCCACCGCGCCCGCCGCCCGGCTGCGTTCAGCGCCCGGCGAGCGGCTCCACCTCGGCCCGGGGCGGCGCGAACGGGCCCCAGGAGAACGCCTGCGCCCACTTCCCGGCCGGCTCGCCGGTCCACTCCAGGCCCTCGATCTGCGCCCGGGTGCGGCGGCCGGTCAGCGACCGGAACACGTCCACCGCGGGTCCGCTCAGCGTCGCGGCGGGGGCGCCCTCACCCACCTCCCAGGAGCGGCCGGGGACCTCGATCCGCAGCGCCGGCAGCCCGCCGCCGTGCACCGCCAGGCCGAAGCCCGTGGTGGACAGGTCCAGCGCGCCCCCGAAGGCGGGGTGGGCGGCCGGTTCGGCGGGCACGTCCAGCCCCAGCGCCAGCCGCAGGTCGAGCTCGTGCGAGAACACGTCGAGCAGCAGGATGCGGCGGCGCAGCTCCGGGCTGCGGTCCAGGGCCGCCCGGAGCGGTCCGTCCAGTTCCTCCCAGCGGTGGAGCAGTTCGGCCTGCGGCACGTCGGCCAGCGGGTCGAGGTCTATCTGGCTGTCCTCCAGGGCCACGAACGACTCACAGATGTGCACCAGGTGGCCCACCAGGTCCCGGGCGGTCCACTCGGGGCAGGCGGGCACGCGCAGGGCCGCCGGGTCGGGCGGGACGGCCAGCAGGCCCGTCACCGCCTCCCGGCAGTGGCGGTAGGCCGCGTACTGCTCCGCCGGGTCGTGCTGGGTCCGTTCAGCTGTCACGTTCGTCTCCTCCGGTCGCGGGGCACCGTGCGGTACCGCCGTGTCATGGGGCGGCCGGTCCGGCCGCGGTCCCCGCCTGGCGCCGGGTCAGCAGGCCCTGCCGGTGGAGCCAGTGGACGGTGTCGGCCATCGTCCGTTCGACCGGCCGGGGCGCGGGGCCGCCGGTGGTGGCGGTCTCCGCGACGGGCACGGCGTGGACGCAGGTGTAGGCCGCTCCGTACTCGGCCGGGACGTGCCAGGGCCACCAGCGCTGCAGGAGGTCGGCGAGCCGGGCCGCGGGGAGCATCGCCCGGCCGGGCAGCCGGGCGGCGGGCAGGGCGCGGCCGGTGGCGGTGCGCAGGGCCGCCAGGTAGTCGGCGGTGCTGAGGTAGCGGTTGGGGGTGAAGAGGCGGTCCGGGGCGTCCGCGGCCGGGCCGGTGGCGAGGCCGGCCAGGGCGGCGGCCGTGTCCCGCACGTCGCCGAGCGGGAAGCCGCCGGTGGGCCAGAGCGGCATCAGTCCGCGCAGCGCGTCGCGCAGTCGGCCGGTCTGGTCGCCGAGCCGGGGGTCGTGCGGTCCGAGCAGGGCGGGCGGGTAGACGATGCGGACCGGGGCGCCTTCGCTCCGGAGCAACCGGGCGGTGCGCTCACAGGCCGCCTTGCTGGCCAGGTAGGGCTCCGCCGGGCGCCCCACGGCGCTGTCGTCGTGCAGGGCGGGGTCGGCGCTGGGGAGCAGCGCGCCGACGGTGGACACGTGCACCACGGTGCCCGCGCCGGAGCGGACGGCGGCCCGCAGGACGGTCTCGGTGCCCCGCACGTTGGTGCGGGCGATGTCGTCGCGGCGCCTGCGGTCGAAGGAGTACACCGAGCCGAGGTGGACCACCGCGTCGGCGCCCCGGCACAGCCGGTCCGCCGCGGCCGGGTCGGTGACGTCGCCGACGACGGTCCGCCAGCTCTCCGGGTCGAGCCCGAGCGGTTCGAGCGCGGGCGCCGCCCGGGCCGGGTCGCGCACCAGCAGCCGCACCCGGGCCCCCGCGGCCACCAGGGCGGCCACGGTGTGCGCGCCGAGGAAGCCGGTGCCCCCGGTCACGGCGACCAGCGCCGCAGCCCGCCCTGGGGCGTTCACGCCCGCTCCCGCGGGGCGGCGTCGGCGGCGCGCTCGGCGTCCACCCGGACGTCCTCGGCGAAGGAGGCCATGAGCACGGGGACGGCCTCGGCCTGGAAGTCGACCTCGGAGTCGAACTCCTTGATCATTCCCTCCAGCACCAGCAACGACAGCAGCGGGAAGGCGAACTCGGCCGCGGCGAACACCCCGTGGTCGCGCTGGAGCTTGAACAGGCGGGGAGCGAACGCACCGAGTTCGAAGTCCTTGGAGAGGGCTCCGAAGGCCTCGTCCACCAGTTCGGTGACGGCGGTCCGGAAGCCCTCGCGGTCGAGGTCCGCGGGCAGCCGCGCGGCACTGTCCAGGACGATGTCGGCGCACTTCGGGCCGTTGCCCTGCGCCATGTTGAGGAAGAACCCGGCGAAGTAGCGCCGGACGGCGTCGGGCAGGCGCACCACGAACCCGGCGTCCAGGACGACCACCCGGCCCTCGCCGTCGAGGCAGAGGTTGCCGGGGTGCAGGTCGCAGTGGACCAGGCCGTCGACGAAGAGCATCCGGTAGACGGCCCGGAGCACGTCGCGGACCACCTCCCGGCGGCGTTCGGGGGTCATGCCGAGCGGCCGGAAGCGGCTGATGCCGGGGACGAACTCCATGGTGAGCACCCCGGGCCCGCACAGCTCCTCGACCGGTGCCGGGATCCGCAGGTCGGTGTGGTCGGCGAGGTTGGCGCGCAGCAGGAGCAGGGACTCGCGCTCGGCGGTGAAGTCGAGCTGGTGCAGGACGGCGGCGCCGAGCTGGCCGATCATCTCCTCGGCGGGCAGGTCCCGCATGCTCGGCAGCAGCCGTCCGGCGCGCGCGCCGAGCAGGGCCAGCCGCAGGTCGGCCTCCAGCACCGGGCGCAGGCCGTGCCGCTGCACCTTGACGGCGACCTCGGTGCCGTCGGCGAGCCGGGCCCGGTGGACGCTGGCGATGCTGCCGCAGGCCACCGGGTCCCACTCGAACTCGGCGAAGGCGTCGGCGAGTCCGGCCGCCGCGAGGGCCCGGGCCACCGCGGCGCGGCGCGGCGGGCGGACCTCGTCGGCCAGTTCGGCGAGCGCGTCGCACCAGCGTTCGGGGAGCAGGTCGCGCCGGGTGCTGACCAGCTGCCCCGCCTTGACGAAGAACGGGCCGAGCGCGGTCAGCAGCTCGGGCGCCCGCTCGGCCAGCCGGTCCCGGCCGGTCCGGGTCAGCAGCCGCGGCAGGGCGGCGATCAGGTGTCCGGCGAGGATCGACGCGGTGGCGCAGGCCCGTCCGGCCAGCAGCCACCCACTCACCCGTTGTTCCGGCACGGTGCCTCCAGGTCCCTCGGAGCGGACGGGCCGATCGGCCCGACTGCGAGGAAACCAGGCCGCCGAACGGTCGCTCTATACGCGATATTGCCCAATCCGCCCCGGGCCGCCGCCGGGCGCGACGAGGTGGGTCCGGGCGATGCCCAGCCAGTGGTCGGCGACCGGGCCGACGGCGGTCAGCGCGAGGTCGTCGCGGTGCCTGCGCCGGGTGACGAGCAGGCAGAAGTCGGCGGCCGGACCGGAGACCCGCTGGTCGGCGTCCTCGGGGCCGAAGGCCCACCGGACCCCGGACGGGGCGGTCAGCTCGAACCGGAACGGCTCGGCGGGGGGTTCCAGCCCGCGGGCCCGGTAGGCCAGGTCCCGGGCCCTGGTCCCCAGGAAGGCGACGTGGCCGATCCGGTCGGTGAAGGCGTACGGGACGCCCAGGGCCTCGTGGATGTCGTGGCCGTGCGCGAACAGCTCCGTCAGCGCGGCCGCGGCGAGCACGCTGGCCGGGAGCGGGTCGGCCAGCCAGGGCACCGGCTGGCGCCGGGGCACGGCGGCGAGCCCTTCCGCCGCGCCGGCGCGCCACCGGGCCCAGTGACGCAGGAGCTCGGGGACGGGCTCGGCGAGGCGTTCGGCGAGGGCGGCCGCGGTGCCGGCCGCGGCGTCCTCCCGGACGGCCGCGGTCTCGGCCTCGAAGGCGGCCGGGTCGCGCACCGCGAGGCCGACCAGGCGGCTGACCTGCGCCAGGTGCGCCACCTGGTGCCGGACCGTCCAGCCCGCAGCCGGGGTCGGCGCGGACCACTGCCCGGGCGGGAGCCCCGCCACCAGCCGGGCGAGTCCGGCGCCTTCCGCGGCCAGGTCGGCGCAGACGTCCTGCATTGCGGTCATGTCGGCATTCCCTTCCCCGGTGAAGCGCGTTCAATCCGATCCGGCGCCATTTTTCCGGGCGCACCGGGCGGCGCGCTTCTCCGCGTTTGCCGCCCGCATCCGGCACTGGACATTCAGGGACGTATAGGCTGCCCTCACCCTGGAGGGAGTTCCACTAGTTGCCCCACACCGCAATTCAGAAGGTGCGAGAGTTACCCACCAGCAAAACGATGTGTCTGCGCCGAAAACCGGCCGGGGCGCCCCCGGCCGGTCCCGACGAGCACCGGGGAGCACCGCTCCGAATGAGGGAGCCACCAGACCACTGAGCCTTCGTGGCAGCCGCCACACCCGGCACCGGGGCCGCACCGCCCGGGCCGGGTGGGCTGCTCACAGCCCCGTGAAGATCCGAGCAGGACCACACCGATCCGAGGCAAGGCGCGCGAAACCACCACGATTCCGAGCGGGGAGAGCCTAATGTCGATTGCGGCGGCAATAGAGCGCAGTATAGACGTCATGTGGCAAGAGCACGCCAATCCCATTTCCCTCGAACAGCTGGCGGAAATTGCCTCCTACAGCAAGTTCCATTACACCCGGATATTCAATCAGCTGACCGGGACGTCGCCCGGGAGGTTCCTCACCGCCATCAGAATTTTCATGGCCAAGAGATACCTGCTGGAAACCTCGGACAGCGTCACCGACATCACCTACCGAGTGGGCTACAACAGCCTGGGCACCTTCACCAGCCGCTTCACCCGCAGCGTCGGCATCTCGCCCACCCGCTACCGCTCGCTGGCCCAGGACGACGACCTGCCGGCGCTCGCCCCGCCGGCCGCGCCACCGGTCGCCCGGGGCGGCCACGGCCTGTCCTCCGTCACCGGGCAGCTCTACTTCCCGGCCGACGTCGGCCCGGTCAGGGTCTACGTGGGCGCGTTCAACACCCCGATCGTGGAGGGGTACCCGCAGGCGTGCGACGTCCTGGACGAGGCGAGACCGTTCCACCTGCAGGTCCCCGACGGCCTGTGGTTCATCCGGGCCGCCGCCGTGGCCCTGGAGGGCTCCTCCCGGCACCGGATCCGCCCGCCCCGACTGGTCGGATCGGGGTGGGCGGTCCGGGCCCGCGGCGGCCGCGCCTACAGCACCGACGTCCAGCTCCGCGAGGTGACCCAGCTCGACCTGCCGATCCTGCTGGCGCTCCCGGAACTCGACGGGACCGGACGTCCGACCCGGACGGCGGCCCGGGCGGATTCCCTCCCCGCCCCGGGCGAATGCTCCCCCACCGCAGGATCGCCATTCGCCGGTGCCCGTTCCGGCACGGCATGAACACACTCGGAATGCCCGGCCCCGGATTTCGGCGGCCGGGAATCGGACCGGTGCGCGGACGGCCCGTCGTCGCTCAGCCCAGTCGGTCGAGCACGGCCAGGATGTCGGCGGGCTCGGCGCGGGCGGTGTAATCCGCGTCGACGAAGGCCCAACGGATAGTTCCCGCACGGTCGATGACATAGGTCGCCGGGACGGGCAGGGTGCGCGGGTGACCGCCGTTGGAGCGGGCCAGGTCGATGCCGGAGCGGGCGTAGACGGCCGCGAGGTCGTCCGGCAGGTCGAAGGCGAGGCCGTACCGCGCGGCGGTCTCGCAGCCGAGGTCGCTCAGCACGTCGAAGGTCAGCCCGTCCTTCTCGGCCTGCGACAGCGACTCGTCCGGGAGTTGGGGCGAGACGGCGACGAGACGGGCCCCGCGGGCCGCAACGGCGTCGTGGTGCTGCTGCAGGGAGCGCAGCGCGAGGTTGCAGTAGGGGCACCACGCCCCCCGGTAGAAGGTGAGCACCACCGGGCCGTCGGCGAGCAGCCCGGCCAGGTCGACGCTCCGGCCGTCGGCCGAGGGCAGGGTGAAGTGCGGCGCCCGGGCACCGACGGCCAGGGCCCGGTCCGCCCGGCCGGAGTCGACCAGGTCCCGGGTCGCCCGGCGCATCACGGCGCGGACCTCGGCGGGGAGCTGCTGCTGACGCTGTTCGAAGAAGGCGCGCAGTTCGGCGTTGAGGCTCACGGTTCTCCACGGGGTGTCGGCCGGCCCGGGGCCGGTGCGGTGGACGGGGTGGTGCCTGCGGGGGCGCCCGGCGGGCGGCCGTCGCCCCGGCGCACCGGCACCCCGACCGCCCCAAGCTGGAACGCTCGTTCCAAGATAGCGGCGGCAGTGCTCCTCCGGTCAAGGGCCGCGGCGGATATCTTGGAACCATCGGTTCAAGAAGGGGCGGTGGAACGTGGCGGACGTCAAGCACTTCGATCCGGACGCGGCGCTGGACGCGGCGATGCGGCTCTTCTGGCAGCGGGGCACGGCCTCCACCGGGGTCCAGGACGTCGTCGACGCCACCGGCCTCAACCGATCCAGCCTGTACGCCACGTTCGGTAGCAAGCAGGAGCTGTACCGGGCGACCCTGGAACGCTACGTCCGGAGCCGCTCGCGGCTCCTGCTCGGCCCGCTGGAGGAGGACGGCGGCGGCCTGCCCGCCGTCCGCGAGTTCTTCGACCGGCTGATCGAGACCCGCTGCACCGGCGAGTTCGCCCGGTGGGGCTGCATGGTCTCCAACGCCCACGCGGGCGGCGAGAACGGCGATCCCGAGGTGGGGGCCGTCCTCGACCGGCAGCACCGGCAGCTGTGCGCCGCCCTGCGCACCGCCCTCGGCTCGGCGCAGCGGCAGGGGCAGCTCGCCGCGGGCACCGACCCGGAGTCCGCCGCCGACGTCCTGGCCCTCCTCGCGCACGGGGTGAACATCCGCTCGCGCGCCGGAGCGGACGCCCGGCAGCTCCGGGCCACCGTCACGGCGGCGATCGGGGCGGTCGCCCCCGGCGCCTGACCCGGGGGCGGTCCCGGGCGCGCCGTCAGGCCAGCCCGGCGCGCTCCAGCGCGTCGACGCCGGTGCGCAGGGCGGCGATGCGCTCCTCCAGCGTCCAGCCGGCCGGGGCGAGGGTGAGGGTGGTGACGCCCGCGGCGGCGTAGGCCTGCATGCGGTCGGCGATCCGGGCGGTGTCGCCGAGGAGGGCGGTGGCGTCGATGAAGTCGTGCGGGACGGCGGCCGCGGCGGCGGCCTTGTCACGGGCCAGGTAGTGGGTCTGGACCTCGTCGGCGGCCTGCTCGAAGCCCATCCGGCGGGCGAGCTGGCTGTAGAAGTTCTTCTCCTTGCTGCCCATGCCGCCGAGGTAGAGGGCGGTGTAGTCGCGCAGGGTGTCGGCGGCGGCCCGGACGTCCTCGCCGACGGCGATGTTGACGGTGGGGCAGAGGTCGAAGCCGTCGAGGGTGAGACCGGCCTTGGCCCGGCCCGCGGCGAGGGCGTCGGTGGAGAGGGCGGCGTGCTCGGGGGCGAAGAAGAGGCCGAGCCAGCCGTCGGCGATCTCGCCGGTGAGTTCGAGGTTCTTGGGGCCCATGGAGGCGATGTAGAGCGGGATGCGCTCGCGGACGGGGTGGACGGTGAGCTTGAGCGGCTTGCCGGGGCCGCCGGGCAGCGGGAGCGTCCAGTGGGCGCCGTCGTGGACCAGCCGCTCGCGGGACATCGCCTTGCGGACGATCTCCACGTACTCGCGGGTGCGGGCCAGCGGCCTGTCGAACTTGACGCCGTACCAGCCCTCGGAGACCTGCGGGCCGGAGACGCCGAGGCCGAGCCGGAAGCGGCCGCCGGAGAGGGTGTCCAGGGTGGCGGCGGTCATCGCGGTCATCGCGGGGGTGCGGGCCGGGATCTGGAAGATCGCCGAGCCGACGTCGATCCGCTCGGTCCTGGCGGCCACGTAGGACAGCACGGTCGCGGCGTCCGAGCCGTACGCCTCGGCGGCCCAGCAGACCGCGTAGCCGAGGCGGTCGGCCTCCTGGGCGACCGCGATGTTGTCGGCGTCCAGGCCGAGTCCCCAGTAACCGAGGTTGATCCCGAGTCGCATGTGCCCAAGCCTTCCAGTCCGGTGGTGCGGGTGAGCGTAGCCGCCCCGGCGGAGGTCGTGCTACCGACGGGTAGGGGTGGTGCGGGTCACACCGGGGAGCGTGCGGCGGCGCGGCGCGCGGGTGCTCCCGGGCGCCGGGGGGTTTCGCCGCTACCCTCACAGCACGTGGGGGGCGAGGCCCCCGACCTGCGCCGACACGATTGGCACAGCGGGCGTGACGGAGGGCGCGATGGAACAGCGACGGCTCGGCCGGACCGGCCTGCGGGTCTCCCGGCTCGGTCTGGGCACCCTCACCTGGGGCCGGGACACCGACGAGCACGAGGCCGCCGAGCAGTTGAAGGCGTTCGTGGACGCGGGCGGCACCCTGGTCGACACCGCCGACGTGTACGCGGACGGCGGCGCCGAGTACCTGCTGTCCCGGCTGACCGACGGCCTCGTCCCGCGCTCCGAGCTGGTGATCGCCACCAAGGCGGGCGCCCGGCCCGGTTCGCGCCGCCCCGACGCCTCCCGCGGCCACCTGCTGACCGCCCTGGACGCCTCGCTGCGCCGCCTGAACACCGACCACGTCGACCTGTGGCAGGTGTACGCGCACGATCCGGCCACCCCCACCGAGGAGACCCTGCACGCGCTCGACCTGGCGGTCTCCTCCGGCCGGGCCCGGTACGTCGGGGTCTGCCAGTACAGCGGCTGGCAGCTCGCCAAGTCCGCGGCCCGGCAGCACGCGGTGCCCGGCAGCACCCCGCTGGCCTCCGTCCAGCTGGAGTACTCGCTGCTGCAGCGCGGCATCGAGCGCGAGGCGCTGCCCGCCGCGCTGGACGCCGGGGTCGGCCTGCTGGCCTGCTCGCCGCTCGGCCGGGGCGTGCTGACCGGCAAGTACCGGCACGGCGTGCCCCCGGAGTCGCGCGGCGCCTCCCCGCACCCCGCCGGCCCGGTGCAGCCGTACCTGGGCGAGGGCTCCCGGCGGATCGTGGACGCGCTGGCCACCGCCGCCGACGGGCTCGCCTCCACCCCGCTGAAGGTCGCCCTCGCCTGGGTCCGCGACCGCCCCGGCGTGTCGGCGACCCTGCTGGGCGCCCGCACCGCCGCCCAGCTGCAGTCCTCGCTGTCGGTCGAGGCCCTTACGCTTCCGGGTGAGATCCGCGCTGCACTGGACGACGTGTCGGCCCCGGTGCACCGCTACCCGGACCAGGGCTGGACGGAGCTGTAGCGCCCGCCCGTCGAAGGAGCCTTCCCGCGATGACCACCCCCGAGGAGAGCCCGGCCGAGAACCGGACCGAGAACCGGACCGAGGACCGGGCCGAGAGCCCGGCGGAGCCGACGGTCGCGCCGGAGCCGGCGGCGGGCCCCGGCGCGCCGCTCACCGGTGCGGAGCGCGCCGCCGCGGTGGCCGCGCTGGCCAAGGCGATCGGCGCGATCAACGCGAACGACATCGTCGCCCCACCCCGTCCGCGTGACGTCGACCTCCCGGCTGCTGACGAGGAGGTGACCGACGGGGCCGCGACCGACGGGGCCGTGGCGGACGGGGCCGTGACCGACGCGCCCGCCGCCGAGCCGTCCGCAGCCGAGCCCCCCGCCGCCCGTCCGGTCCGCCGCCCGTCCGCCCCGGCGGACCGGCCCGTCCCGCTCGACGACGCGCAGCGCCGGGCCGCGCTGGCGGCCGTCGGCGAGGTGCTGGCGGCCGGCGGGGCGCCCGCCGAGCTGGCGCCCACCGCGCTGGCCGAGCTCGGCGAGGGCGCGGCCGAGCTGCTGCGGGAGGACCCGTGGGCGGTGCTGTCGCTGCCCGGGGTGCGCCCCGAGCACGCGGACGGCTTCGCCAAGGGCCTGCTCGGCCCCGCCGCCCAGCCGGGCGACCCGCGGCGGGCCCAGGCCCTGGTCGCCTGGCTGCTGGAGCAGGCCGCGCTGCGCGGGCACTCGGCGCAGGAGCTCGGCGAGGTCGCGCAGGGGCTGCGCGCCCAGCGGGTGCCGGACCCGGAGGGCGCGCTGCAGGCGGTGCTGGAGGACGGGCGGGTGATGCCGTTCCAGGAGGAGCTGCCGGTGCCGCCGGGCAGCCACGACGAGGACGAGGAGCCGCCGGTCCGCACCGTGCTCGCCCTGGAGCGGCTGGCGCTGGCGGAGGAGAGCCTCGGCGAGGGCCTGGTCCGGCTGCTGTCCACCTTCGTGCCCGGCACCGACGGGGAGCCGGAGGAGGGCGGCGCGCCCGCGCAGCCCGGTCCGGCGGCCTGGGCGGAGGCCGCGGCGGCGGCGCCGCGCTCCGCGCAGGAGCTGGTGCGGGCCGCGGCCGACTCCGGCCTGGTGCTGCACACCGGCGGCGAGGCGGCCCGGGCCGAGCCCGCCGCGCTGCTGCACGCCGCGGCCGGGCTGGGCCTGCGGGCCTGGGCGGCCACCTGGACCGGCCAGGGGCGGGACGCACTGGCGGCGCTGCTGCCCGAGGACTCCCCCGCCGCCGGGCGGATCGGCACGCTGGACGGCCTGCTGTCCGGCGCCGACGTCCCGCGCGCGGTGGACGGCACCCTCGAACTGGACGTGCTGGTGGTGCTGGACGCCCCGCTGCTGGACGTGGAGACCGCGGCCACGCTGCTGGAGGCGGTGCCGGACGGCGCCCGGCTGGTGCTGTCCGGAGACCCGGAGGGCCTGTGGTCGGCCGGTCCGGGCCGCTTCTTCGCCGACCTGCGGGCCGCGCGGGCCTGCCCCGCGGTGGCGTCCCGGACGCCGGACTTCGGGCCGATCGGCGAGCTGGTGTCCGGCGTCGGCGTCGGCGAGCTGCTGCCGGTGGACGCTCCGGACAAGGAGGTGGTGATCCTCACCGCGCAGGACGGCGGGGAGGCCGTGCACCGGGCCGTCCAGCTGCTCACCGACTCGATCCCGCGGGCGCTGTCCGTGCCGCCGGAGCAGACGGTGCTGCTGACCCCGGGCCACGGCGGCCCGGCCGGGACGCGGGCGCTGAACGCGGCGGCCAAGGCCCGGCTCAACCCCGGCCCGGGCCGGTTCGGCGGCTTCGACCCGGGCGACCGGGTGGTGCACTCCCCCGCACTGGGCGTCAACCTGCCCGGGCGGGTGCTGGACGGCGACGCGAGCGGCCTGCACGTGGAGCTGGCCGACGGCGGCCGGATCACGCTGACCCCGGCCCAGGCCGGGAAGCTGCGCCACGGCTGGGCGGTGACGGCCCACCAGGCGGTCGGGCGGCGCTGGCCCGCGGTGGTCGTGGTGCTGCCGCCGGAGGCGGCCGGGCAGTTGACCAGGCAGTGGGTGTACGCGGCGTTCGGCCGCGCGGAGCGGCACCTGTCGGTGGTGCACGCGGTGGGCCCGGCGCTGGCCCAGGCGGTCGCGGAGCGGCCCGCGCCGGACCGCACGACCCGGCTGCGCTCCGTCCTCACCGCGCAGTAGCCCGGCCACCGCGGTGGCCCGCGGCCGCGCGGTGGCCGGGCCGCGGGCGCGCCGGTCGCAGGGGCCCGGAAACACCGCGGGTGCGGAGGTGGACGACGCCCACCTCCGCACCCGCGGAACACGTACACGCTGCTGCCGGGCCAGCCGTTCGACGGGCTCGGGTGGGGGAGAGCCGCCGCAATCCCCCGGGCGCCTCGACATCGAGCCGCCGTTCTCCTTCGCCCGCCGTGGATCGACAGCAGTCCCCCGTGCGACGTACGACCGCATCGGCGACCGCGTTCCGGTGTTCCGCTCCCCCGAGTCGGAGCACCGGAATGCAGGTCCGTTGCGGTTCGAACATTAGCCGAAATCCTTCCGGAGCGGGCTTGGATTGCGCGAAGTGATCCAGCTCACCCGCCCTTCGCCGAGCGAGTAGCGGGCGGAGAGAAAACGAGTAGCGAACTCTCGTAGAGTCCGTTCACGGCTGGTCGGGACGGTCCGGCCGGAGCGCTAATCAGGAGGGAATTCCGCCGGGTCCCCGGGGGGGGATCCGGCGGATCCGGCGGGGCGCCCAGGAAATCCGGCCGGGTCAGGAGAAGTGCTCGGCCATCCGCCGGCGCACCGTTTCCGCTTCCACGCTGCCGATCCCGGAGAAGACCCGGATCGCCTCCTCCCAGTGCTCCCGGGCCTCGGCCGAACGCCCCTGGGAGATCCGGGCCGTGCCCATCTGGTCGATCGCCCGGCCGACCATCAGCAGGTCGCCGAAGCGCCGGGCGACGGCGAGCGAGGCCTCGCAGAGCTCGAAGGCCCGCTGGTGCTCGCCGAGGCGCTGCAGCACCCAGGCGAGCTTCACCCGGGAGTCCGCGACGGCGTGCTCGGTGCCGATCCGCTCGCTGACGGCAACCGCCTCGACCAGCAGGTCGCGGGCGTCCGCGTGGCGGCCCTGCTCGTTGCGGACCAGGGCGAGGTTCTGCAGGGACGGGTACAGCAGCGCGTCGTCCCCGGTCGCCCGGGCGGTGGCGACGGCGCCCTCCTGGTAGTGCGCGGCCCGCTCCAGCTCGCGGAACTCGTAGTGCATGTTGCCCAGGTTGAGCCGGGCCCGGGCGGCGCCGCCGTGCTCGCCGATCTCCTCGTACCCGGCGATCGCCCGCTCCAGGTGCCCGGCGGCGGCCCGGTCGCGGCGGATCGCGTAGGCGATGCCCCGGTTGTTGGCCAGGGTCGCGGCCGCCAGTCGGTGCCCGAGCGCCAGCGCCGCCTCCTCGCCGAGCCGCTGCACCTCGGCCAGCAGGCCGAGCCGGTGGCTGCGCATCAGGTGGGTGAAGTGCAGCAGCGCCAGCTGCCACACCGCCCGGTGCCGCCCGTGCGCGACGCCCAGCCTGGTCAGCGCCAACAGGTTGTCCGACTCCTGGACGAACCACTGCTGCGCCCCGTCGCTGTCCGCGAACGGCTCGGGGCCGCTCCAGCCGAGCTGCAGCTCGGTGGGCGGGCGCAGCCGCTTCGGGTCGAGGATCCGGTACGCGGCGTCGGCGTGCGCGATGTACCACTCGGCGAGCCGGTCGAGGGCGACGGCGGCCTCCGCGCCCGCCTCGGTGCCGCAGTCCGTCCCGGCCGCCGCGGCGAGCTGGCGCCCGTACAGCCGGACCAGGTCGTGCATGGCGTAGTGGCCCGGCTCGGCGGCGGAGCGCTCCAGCAGGTGGACGTCCTCCAGGGTGCGCAGCAGGCGGCGGGCGGGGGCGGGGGCCCCGGCGCTCAGCGGGGTGCCCGCGGGCTCGAGCAACGCGGCGGCGGCCCCGGCCGGGACGCTGGCCCCCGGGTGCAGGCTGACCAGGCGGAACAGCCGGGCCTGCTCGGGGGCGAGGCGGCGGTAGCTGTGCGAGAGCGCCCCGGAGACGGTCAGGTCGTCGCCGAACAGGCCGAGTCCGGCCAGCCGGTCCTGCTCGGGGGCGAGTTCGCCCGCCAGCTCGCCGATCGGCAGCTCGGGCTCCTCGACCAGCCGGACCGCCGAGATCCGCAGCGCCAGCGGCAGTCCCCCGCACAGGTCGGCGAGTTCGGCGGCGGCCCCGGGCGCGGCCCGGACGAGTTCGGGCCCGGCGAGCTCGGCCAGCACCGCGACGGCCTCGGCCGGGGGCAGCACGCCCAGCCGCAGCGGCACCGCGCCGGTCTGCGCCACCAGCCGGCCGAGCCGGCCCCGGCTGGTGACCAGCGTGAAGCTCTCCGCCGTCCCCGGCAGCAGCGGGCGGACCTGCTCGTAGTCCTGGGCGTTGTCGAGCACCACCAGCAGGCGGCGCCCGGCGACGGTCGAACGGTACAGGTCCTCGCGCAGCACCGGGTCCTCGGGGATCCGGTGCCCGGGCACGCCGAGGGCCAGCAGGAAGCGCTCCAGCACCCGGGGCGCCGTCTCGCACTCGTTCGCGTCGTAGCCGTGCAGGTCGACGAAGAGCTGTCCGTCGGGGAAGGCCCCGGTCGCGGTGGCGCAGTGCGCCCAGCGGACGGCGAACGCGGTCTTCCCGATCCCGGCCGGGCCGACCACCAACGCCGTCCGCGGGCCGTTGTCCCCGGGGGTCCCGGCCGGGCCGGTCCCGGCCGCCAGCCCGCTCAGCCGGTCGAGCTCCGCCCGGCGGCCCACGAACCCGTGCGACGCCTGCGGGAGCTGGGCCGGGCGCGGGTACGAGGGAGGTCCGGGGTCGGACGGGGGTCCGGCGGGCGCGGGCGGCTGCGGGGCGGCCGCGACGGTCCCGGCGCTCCCGGTGGCACCGCCCGCGGCGTCCTCGCCGCGCAGGACGGCGGCCTCCGCGTCCAGCAGGGCCCGGCCGGGGTCGAGCCCGTACTCGTCGGCCAGCAGCGTCCGGGTGTCGCGCAGGACGGCCAGTGCGTCGGCGGGGCGGCCGCTGCGGTGCAGGGCGGTGGCGAGGCGGGCCGCGATGCCCTCGCGGTCGGGGAACTCACGCAGCAGGGCGGTCAGTTCGGGCACCAGCGGGTGGTGGCGTCCGGCCGCGAGTTCGGCGTCGGCGAGCAGTTCGAGGGCGGCGAACCGCTCCTCGGCCAGCCGGGTGCGGACCGGGCCGGCGAACGGGGCGTCGATCCCGGCCAGGGCCTCGCCGCGCCACAGGTCGAGGGCGGTGCGCAGGGCGCGGGCGGCCTCGACGGGGGCGCCGTCGGCGGCCAGCGCGCGGGCGGCGGCGACCCCCCGGGCGAACTGCCGGACGTCGACGCTGTCCGGGTCGACCGCGAGCCGGTAGCCGGCCGGGTCGGAGCGGAGCAGTTCGGCGGCCTCGGGGGGCAGCGCCTGTCTGAGCGTGGAGACCACGGTGTGCACCTGGTTGCGGGCGGTGCGCGGCGGGTGCTCGCCCCACAGCGCGTCGACCAGGCGCTCCGTGCCGACCGGCCGGTCGGCGTTCAGCAGCAGGAAGGCCAGCGCGGCCCGCAGCCGCGGGCGGGGCACGTCGAAGGACGTGCCGTCCCGGTTGACCTCCAGTGCTCCGAGAAGCCGGAACCGCACCCCGCCCACCCATCTTCTGCGGCCGTCCCCCGGCCTCCCTGGGACGCGCGGGCGCCGGGGCGCCGACCGCACGGGTGCGGCCGGCGCCCCGGTCCCGGGTCGCGTCACCGATCACCGGTCGGACGGGCTCCGTCCGACCGCCGGTCCCCCTGCCCCGTTGCCTCGGCGGCCCGGGGCCGGGTCAGAGCTCGTCGAGCTCGTCGTCGTAGACCTCGCTGACGTCGAAGCGGCAGATCAGCAGCTCCGGGTCGGCGCCCTCGAAGGGCTCGGGCAGCCACTCGCCGGGGTCGGCCGGTTCGGTGGCCGAAACCCACAGGGTGGAGTCCCCCTCCTCCAGGCCGAACTCCTCGGCGCGGGCGGCGATCTCGTCCGGCTCGTACTCGCCGAACAGGACGCCGATCGCCGCCGTCACCTCGCCCTCGGCGCCCGCGCCGGGCGCGAGCGACTCGTCGACCCGTTCGGCCTGGGCGCGCAGCCGCTTCGGGTCGGCGATCAGGTAGTCGCGGCGGATCAGCACGCTGATCGCCTCGGGGTGGTCGGGCCCCTGGTAGCCGGTCCCGGCGTCGTCGCCGGGGATCTCGAAGGGGGTGACCTCGTCGTAGACCTCGTACAGGATCTGGTCGTAGGCGATGGCAGCCGCCGCGAGCTCCTCGTACGCGTGGACGACGACCGGATCGCCGGGTTCGGTGGAGCTGGAGACGGCCTGCAGGTGGCGGTCGATGGCGGCCTTGACCGCCTCTGCGGCGGCCCGTACCTCGGTGATGGTCAGCTGCGCGGCATCAGACATGGTGCAGACGCTATCCCCACCCGGCGACGACACGCACAGCGGTTGTCACCTACAGCCGCTAAAACCGGGCAAGTTCACCCCGGATGTCCGTTCCGGGTGCTTCTGCGACCGCCGTTTCCCGCCCCGTCCGCGCTCCCGTCCGCGCTCCTGTCCGCCTCCGGCCGCGCATCGGCGCGGCCCGGCGCGGGTATCCCTTCCGGTACCGGAAAACTGATTGACGATCAGCTCGGACCGGGCGAGGCTCGAACCGTCCGCCCGGACGGGCCGCACCCGAACCGGCCGCCCGTCGGCGAAGCGCCGTAGGCTTGCAGGCAGCCCAGCAGCGGAGGAGAGGTCTTGATCCCTACCAAAACGGTCCGGCTCCCGGAGTACGAGTACCAGTCGCTCCGCCTGCCGCGCGGCACCACCCGGAACGCCGCGCGCCAGCTCCTGACCGAGCACGCCGAGTACGGGAACTGGGAGCTCGACCGGCTCCGGCTGTTCCCCGACGGCAGCCGCACGGTCCGGCTGAAGCGGAAGATCATCCGGCAGGTCCGTTCCACCTGGTAGCGGTCACCCGGCATCCGTACGCCCGCGCCCGGGCACCCCGCCGCTCCGTGCGGCGGGGTGCCCGGGCGCGGGCGCGGTTCCGGTCGGCTGCTGCGCCGCCCGGGGCGGTCAGCGGCGGGCGAGGGCCCGCGAGCGGCGGTAGAGCACGCCGCCGCCGAGCAGCAGCGCGGCACCGGCGGGGGCGATGACCTCCAGGCCGGACGCGCCGGTCGAGGCCAGCTGCGCCCGGTCCGCGGGGGCGGCGGCCCGGGCCTGGGTCACCGGGCCGGGCGCGGCCGGGTGGTCGACCGTGGTGGTCGTGGGGGTGGACGGGGCGGACGGCTGGTCGCCGTTGGGGCCGCCGGTGCGGTCGGTGCCCGGGGTGGTCGGCGGGGGCGGAGTGGTGCCGTGGTCGCCGCCGGTCTGCTCGGGCGGGCAGTCGTCGCCGGGCGGCTGGGTGTGCGGGGGCGGGGTGGTCGGGTGGTGGTGCGGGGTGGTGGCGTTGCCGCACTCGTTGCCGAACGCCGGGTTGCCGAGGCCGACCACGTCGACCGAGTTGCCGCAGGCGTTCACCGGCGCGGCCACCGGCACCTGGACGTTGTTGCCCGAGGCGACGCCGGGCGAGTTGCTCGTCGTCCCGCTCGCGGCGGAGCCCGGCCCGGCGGTGCTGCCGCCCTGGCCCCCGGTGCCCCGGTGGCTCCCGGCGCCGACGTTGGAGCAGTCGTTGCCGTACGCCGGGTTGAGCAGGCCGATCACGTTGATCGTGTTGCCGCAGGCGTTCACCGGTAGCTCCACGGGCACCTGCACCGAGTTCCCGGAGCCCACGCCCGGCGAGTTGGCCGCCACGCCGTGCGCATCGGCGGTCGCGTGGGCGTAGCCCGCGGTCGAGGCCAGCACGCTGCCGGTGGCCATGGCCGTGAGGATGCCTTTCCTGGCGACCTGTCGCATTGACTCCCCTAGGTTTCTCGTTCTGGTCCGGCCCGGCCCGGAGATGCCGGGTTCCCGCATTTTCCGGGCCCGGAACCGGCCAGTGATCAGATAGTCGGAATTGCCTGCCGAAACGGCAGCGGCACTACTCCAACGACCCTTAACGGTGAAGGTTGAGCCATCTGCAGTCAGTTCATCCGATCGGGTGAGCTGCGCCCTTTCCGGGGAACCGCACCGTTCACCCGCCCGGGGCGCCCGCCCCCCGGGCCCGGGAACGCGACCGCCCCCGCGCGACACAGGGGTCGCGCGGGGGCGGGAACTCGGGGTCGAACGGCCCGCCGGTCAGCGGCGGGACCGGCTCAGACGTTCTGGCAGGCGTTGCCGAACGCCGGGTTGAGCAGGCCGATCACGCTGATGGTGTTGCCGCAGACGTTCACCGGGACGTGCACCGGGATCTGGATCAGGTTGCCGGAGAGCACACCCGGGGAGGCGACCGCGGAGCCGTCCGCGTGCGCGCCGCCGTGCGCCGAGGCGACGCCGGCGCCCGCGAGCACCAGGCCACCGGTGGCGGCGACAACGGCAGCGATCTTCTTGGCCTTCATCTGAACTGTTCCTCCTGGTCGTTTCCAGCCCGTTCCCCCGGGCTGCACACGGAAGAACGAAGCCGTCACGACCGGGACACGGGGCCGGAACCGCATTCACCCGTTGAAGTGATCAAGCGAACAGGTGATCGCCATTTCGGATGCTCGACAGCTCTGATGCTGGACGGACTAGTCCGACTTCCGACCCCGCTTTCCGCCCGCTTTCCGCTCTCCTTCAGGCCAGGTCGATGAACCGGTCCAGCACCCGCACGCCGAACTTCAGGCCGTCCACCGGCACCCGCTCGTCCACGCCGTGGAACATCCCCGCGAAGTCCAGTTCCGGCGGGAGCTGCAGCGGCGCGAAGCCGAAGCAGCGAATGCCCAGGTCCTGGAAGGACTTGGCGTCGGTGCCGCCGGACAGGCAGTAGGGGACGGCCCGGGCGATCGGGTCCTCGGCGCGCAGCGCGGTCTGCATGGCCTCGACCAGGGCGCCGTCGAAGCTGGTCTCGATCGCCTTGTCGTGGTGCAGGCTCTCGCGCTTCACCCGCGGCCCGAGGACGCTGTCCAGCTCGGCCAGGAACTCCTCCTCGTAGCCGGGCAGGAAGCGGCCGTCCACGTGCGCGGTGGCCTGGCCGGGGATCACGTTCACCTTGTAGCCCGCGCCGAGCATGGTCGGCTGGGCGGTGTTGCGCAGGGTGGTGCCGATCATCTTGGCGATGCCGCCGAGCACCCGCATCGTCTCGTCCATGTCCTCCGGGTCGAGCCGCACGCCGAGCGCGTCCGAGAGCTCGTCCAGGAAGGCCCGGACGGTCTTGGTGATCCGCAGCGGGAACTGGTGCCGGCCGAGCCGGGCCACCGCCTCGCACAGCTCGGTGATCGCGTTGTCGTCGTTCTCCATCGAGCCGTGCCCGGCCCGGCCCTCGACGGTCAGGCGCATCCAGTGCATGCCCTTCTCCGCCGTCTCCACCAGGTACAGCCGGGCCTGGTCGTTGACGGTGAAGGAGAAGCCGCCGACCTCGCCGATCGCCTCGGTGACGCCCTCGAACAGCTCGGGGTGCCGGTCCACCAGGAACCGGGCGCCGTACGTGCCGCCCGCCTCCTCGTCGGCCAGGAAGGCGAGCACCAGGTCGCGCGGGGGCTTGCGGCCGGTGCGCAGCCGGTCGCGGACCACCGCGAGGGTCATCGCGTCCATGTCCTTCATGTCGACGGCGCCGCGGCCCCACACGCAGCCCTCGGCGATCTCGCCCGAGAACGGGTGCACCCTCCAGTCGTCGGCGTTGGCCGGGACCACGTCGGTGTGCCCGTGGATCAGCAGGCCCGGCCGCGACCGGTCCTCGCCCTCGATCCGGACCACCGTGGACGCCCGGCCCTTGGCCGACTCGAAGATCTGCGGCTCCAGCCCGAACTCGGCGAGCTGCTCGGCCACGTACTCGGCGGCCTTCCGCTCCCCCGGGCCGGAACCGTCGCCGTAGTTGCTGGTGTCGATCCGGATCAGGTCGCGGCAGATCTCCGCGACCTCCGACTCGGCCGTCACCGCGCGCTCGCTGCCCACGCTCATCGCTCCCACCTCGTGTCTGCCCGCCCCGGCGCGGCTGCGGCCCGCGCCGCCCCGACCCCGGTCGGGGGCCGCGGGCGCCGTCCCGCCATCCTCCCCCAGCACCCGTCCGGCCCCAAGGTCGTTTCCCCTCCGACACTCCTCACGACCCCCTCCACCGCCCGCTTCCGGGGCCCCGGCCTCCCCCGCGCCCCCGGTTTTGGGTCTGGCAGTCGATCTTTGCTACTGTTGTCGGTGTCAGCGCGGGACGCCCCGCGAGGACGACACCCGGTCCGGGTGGCGGAATGGCAGACGCGCTAGCTTGAGGTGCTAGTGCCCTTTATCGGGCGTGGGGGTTCAAGTCCCCCCTCGGACACCAGTGTGGGACCCCTGCTGCGGCAGGGGTCTCTTGCGTTCCGGGACGGACGGGGACGGGTGAGGGTGCGGTGAAGCTGGCGGAGGCGCTCGCGCAGCGGGCGGCGGCGGTGCGGCAGGTGGAGCAGTTGCGGGCGCGGGTCGTCGGCAGTGCGCGCTACCAGGAGGGCGAGGAGCCGGCCGAGGACGCGGGCGAGGTACTGGCGCAGGCCGGGGAGGTGCTGGACGAGCTGGAGCGGTTGATCCGGCAGATCAACCGGACGAACTCGGCCGCCGTGGTGGAGGGCGGGGGCACGCTCACCGACGCCCTGGCCCGGCGGGACGTGCTGCGGCTGCGGCACTCGGTGGTCACCTCGGCGGCGGACGCCGCGTCCGGGCGCGACCAGCGCGGGGCGGTGCGGCAGTTGCGGTCGGAGCTGCGGATCCTGTCGGCGCTGCCGGTGGCCGAGCTGCGGGCCGAGGCGGACGCGCTGGCGAAGGAGATCCGGGAGGTGGACACGCTGATCCAGCGCACCAACTGGGAGATCGACCTGATCGAGGACTGATCTCCCCCGAGGACCGGGTGTGGGGAGCGGGTAGTCGCGGCGGAGGCGTGCACAGACCGCGGTCGGCGGTTCATCCGACCCTTGGTGCGTGGAGGGCAGCGCTGGGGTTCGATTCCCCGTCAACGATGCAGCTCAGCACCGGGCACAAGTGACGGAGCAGACCGTACGGCTCATCACCGTGTGCAGATCCGACGACGACGAGGGCGGGAACGGGGTGCCCCACACCCCGGCGCGGGGGCCGTGCGCACGGCGCGGCCCCCGCGTCCGTTTTCTCCCTCCCGACTTTCTCCCTCCCGACGGGCCGCCGGAGCCGACGGGGCCGCCGGAAGGGGTTGTCGGGGGCCGTGGCTAGGGTGCCGGGTGTCGATCATCGGATGGTCAGGGCGCGGAGGAGTGGCTGTGCGGCGCTGGGAGCTCGTCGGGGACGGTTCTGCGAAGTTCTGGGAGGCGGCCGTCGAGGGCCCGGTGGTGCGGGTGCGCTACGGGCGGATCGGCACCGAAGGGCGGGAGCAGTCGAAGGAGCTGGCGTCCGCCGACGCGGCGTCGGCGCACTTCGCCAGGCAGGTCGCGGAGAAGGAGCGCAAGGGGTACGCGGAGGTCGCGGCCGGGGAGGCCCGGCAGGTCCGGGCGGAGGTCGCGGCCGGGGCGGCCGGAGGGGTTGCGGAGGCGGAGGCCGCCGGGGTGCGCGAACTGCCGGACGAGGAGGCGTTCGTGCTGCCCGACGCCTGGCGGCGGCTGGTGCTGCCGCGGCGCGGGGGCCGGGTGCCGAAGGTGTCCCCGCCCGGGCCGGAGGCGCTGGAGCGGGAGCAGCGGCGGATCGCCGCCCGCGGGGACTGGGTGGAGCAGGTGCTGGACGCACCGGCCTCCGACCCGGAGCTGGTGCGGGCCGCCCGCGCCTACCTGGCGGGCGCGCCGGACCCGGTGGGCGCGGCGGCGGTGGCCGACATGCTGCCGACCCCGTGGCGGGCCGACGCCGCGGAGCAGTCGCTGTTCGCCGACGTCTGGACGGCCCGGCACGGGCTGTCCTTCGCGGTGCGCGCGGTGCTGGAGACGCACGCGGTGGAGACCCACTACCTGCAGTCCGGGCGCGACGTCTCGGACATCGCGCTGCGGCCGCGGACCGCCCACCAGTCCCACCACGCCCGGCAGCTCCTCCCGGTCGGGGAACGGCTGCGCACCCTGCTCGCCGCCGCGCCGGAGGCGGAGTACCGGGAGGTGCTCGCGGTCCTCACCGGGCACCGGGGCACGCCCCGGCAGCGGGCGCTGGCCTCCTTCCTGGCCCCGGGCGTGCCCGGCTGGATGGACGAGTGCCTCGCGGACATGCCCCACTACGCCGACGGCGACCAGGCCGAGCTGCAGCAGCAGCTGCTGTGCTCCCTGGACGACCCGGCGCAGGCGGAGGCGTTCGTCCGGAACCCCTGGGTGGCCTGGCGCGGCTGGACGGCGCAGATGATCGCGACCGTCGCCGACAGCGTCGGCGTGGCCGCCGCCCCGCTGGTGGGCGAGGGGTTCGGCCGGACGTACGGGACGGACGAGGAGCAGCGGATCGCCGGTGCGCTGGCCCGGTTCCCGTCCGACGGGGCCTTCCGGCTGCTGCTGACCAAGCTGGACAGCAAGCACGTCCGTCCGGCGCTGCAGGAGGCCGCGCAGCGGTACCCGGTGCGGGCGGTGCGGCTGCTGGCCGAGGCGGCGGCGCGGGGCGGGCGGGACGGGGTGACGGCCCGGTCCCTGCTCGACAGCCACGTCCGGCTGCACCGGGAGCTGCTGCCGCAGATCCTGCCGCGGTTGGACGGGGCGACGGCCGCGCTGGTCGCGGAGCTGGACGGTGCCCGCCCGCAGGCCGCCGAGGCCGCGCCGGAGGCGCTGCCGCCGCTGCTGGTCTCGCCGCCGTGGACGCGTCCGCGCACCCGGCGCAAGGCCCGGGTGCTGGAGGGCCTGCGGCCGGACGAGGGCGTGGAGCTGGTCTGGCGGCCCGGGGAGCAGGAGCGCTGGGGCCGGTCCGAGTTCCTCACCGGGTGGCAGTTCCCGGCGGACACCGACTGGGCCGCCCAGGCGAGGACCGTGCTGGGCGAGTCCCACAGCCTCTGGTACCCGTCCCGGCTGCTGGTGCAGGGCCCGGTGGAGGCGCTGGCCCCGGCCCTCGCCGCGTGGCGGCCCGCCGACCTGTGGGGCGGGTCGGAGTACCTGCCGCCGGTGGTCGCCAGGTACGGGGCGGCGGCGCTGCCGATGGTGCTGCACGCCGCCCGGGCCAAGCCCGCGGCGCTCTCCTCGCTGCTGCTGCCGTTCCGCGCGGTGGGGGCGGCCCGGCTGCTGGCGGACGGGCTGGTGCGGCTCAAGTCGGTGCACGCGACGGCCCGTTCGTGGTTCGCCCGGCACGGGGTGGCGGGCGCCCTGCTGCTCGTCCCGGACGCGGTCGGCCCGGCCGGGCGGGAGCGCGGCGCCGCCGAGCAGGCGCTGCGGCTGGTCGCCGCGGACGCCGGGGAGGGGGCGCTGCTCGCCGCGGTCGAGGACCGCTACGGCGCCGCGGCCGCGGAGGTGGTCGCGGAGGCGCTGGCCACGGACCCGATGGAGAACGCCCTCCCGGCCCGGGTGCCGGTGCTGCCGGCCTGGGCGCAGCCGGCCGTCCTGCCGCAGCTGCTGCTGCGCGCTCCCGGCGAGGAGCCGTCGGCGCTGCCCGCGGAGGCGGTGCGGCACGTGCTGACGATGCTGGCGATGTCCAAGCCCGGTGTCCCGTACCCGGGGCTGGCCGTGGTGGCGGAGACCTGCCGGGCCGAGGGGCTGGCCGAGTTCGGCTGGGCGCTGTTCGAGCAGTGGCAGCAGGTCGGGATGCCGTCGAAGGAGAGCTGGGTGCTGTCCGCGCTGGGGGTGCTGGGCGACGACACGACGGTGCGCCGGCTGACCCCGGTGGTGCGCGAGTGGCCGGGGCAGGGTGCGCACCAGCGGGCCGTCGAGGGCCTGGACGTGCTGGCCGCGATCGGCACCGACCTGGCGCTGCTGCACCTGCACGGCGTCGCGCAGCGGGTGAAGTTCAAGGCGCTGAAGGCCCGCGCCCAGGAGAAGATCGCCGAGGTCGCGGAGGGCCTGGGCCTGACCCCCGAGCAGCTCGCCGACCGCCTGGTGCCGGACCTGGGCCTGGGTCCGGACGGCACCACGGTGATCGACTACGGCAGCCGGACGTTCACCGTCGGCTTCGACGAGCAGCTGCGCCCGTACGTGCTGGACGCCGACGGCAAGCGGCGCAAGGACCTGCCCGCGCCGGGCGTCAAGGACGACCCGGAGCTGGCCCCGGCCGAGCGCAAGCGCTTCATGGCGCTGAAGAAGGACGTGCGCACCGTCGCGGGCGACCAGCTGCGCCGCCTGGAGGGTGCGATGGTCGCCCAACGCTCGTGGAGCGCCGAGGAGTTCACCTCGCTGTTCGTCGAGCACCCGCTGGTGTGGCACCTGGCGCGGCGACTGGTCTGGCTGGCCGACGACGCCGCCTTCCGGGTCGCCGAGGACCGCACCTTCACCGACGTCCACGACGAGGTCTTCGCCCTCCCCGCGGACGCGACCGTCCGGATCGCCCATCCGCTGCACCTGGGCGAGGAGCGGGTGGAGCAGTGGTCGGAGCTGTTCGCCGACTACGAGATCCTCCAGCCGTTCCCGCAACTCGGCCGCCCCGTGCGCCGGTTCACCCCCGAGGAGGCCGCCGCGAACCGGCTGCACCGCTTCGAGGGCTGCACCGTTCCGGTCGGCCGGCTGCTGGGCCTGACCAAGCGCGGCTGGGAGCGCGGCGAGCCGCAGGACGCCGGGGTGGAGCGCTGGTTCTCCAAGCGGCTCGGCGAGGGCTGCCACCTGGTCATCCAGTTGGACGAGGGCATCGCGGTCGGCCTGGTCGACATGTTCCCCGACCAGACCTTCGAGGCGGTCTGGCTGGACTCCGCACCCGGCGACCACTGGAGCAGCCGCGACTACCCGCTGCGCTACGGCGACCTGGACCCGGTCGCCGCCTCCGAGCTGCTCGCCGACCTGGAGGAGGTCACCGCGGGGTGACGGCCGGCCCGCGTCCCGCTCCCGCCGCCGCGGACCGGCTGCGGGAGCGAGACGCGGCCGTGGCCGGGACGTGACGCGGCGTCGGGAGACTCGTTCCCATGCGCAACGACGGGGGGCGGGTGCTGCGCTGGGCGGGGCACCCGGGAACACTGCTGGCCATCGCCGTGCTGGCGTTCAACGACCGGGTGGGCAAACGGGCGTGGCCGGGGGCGGTGACCGGCAAGGTCAGTGACGCGGCGTGGATGCTGGTCGTCCCGCCGCTGCTGGCCCTGCTGGTCTCGGCCGTGCCGCGGCTGCGCGGCGAACGGGCGGCCCGGCTCGGGGTGGCGCTGACGGCGCTGACCTTCGGGTGCGCCAAGTCCTCCGCCGCCGGGGCCGAACTGGCCTCCCACGGCTGGTCGTTGCTGACGGGCGTGCCGAGCCGCACGGTCGCCGACCGGACCGACCTGCTGGCGCTGCCCGTCCTCGCGGTGGCCTGGTGGCTGTGGCGCCGCAGCGCCCGGCCGCGGCCGCTGCGGCGGGCACTGGCGCTGGTCGCGGTGCCGCTGGCGGTCCTGGCGACGGCCGCGACCTCGGCGGCGACGGTGCCGGAGGCCGCCCTGTGGAGCGAGGACGGGAGGCCGGTGCTGTACGAGGCCCGTCGGTGGACCAGCGAGGACGGCGGCCTGACCTGGCGGCTCGACCCCGGCAGCGGGAAGGCCACCGCGCCGCCCGCCGCGGCCGAGGCCGCGACCGCGGCGGACGGGCTGTGCCTGCCCGAGGATCCGCACCTCTGCTTCCGGGCCCCGGGGTACGGGCTGCCGGTGGAGGTCAGCCGGGACGGGCGGGCCAGCTGGCAGGCGGAGTACCTCCCGCCGGAGGTGGCGCCGTTGGAGGGGACCGGCACGCCGGTGCCGTCCGCGGGTGCCGCGTGGTCCCCGGCGCCGTCCGCGGCCACCGCGTCGCCCCTGCCGCCGACGCCGTGCCAGCTGGTGCTGGCCGCCGTCCCCGGCGGCGGGCACACGGTGGTCGTCCGCTACCCGCACCACGGCCTGCAGGTGCGGACCGCGGACGGCCGCTGGACCGCCGTCCCGCTGCCGCCGCGGCCCGACCCGGCCGGGGGCGACGGGGTGCTGCGGATGATGGCGGCCGTGCCGCTGTCCTTCGTCGCGGGCACGGCGGCGGTCCTCACCGGCCTGGGGGCGCGCCGCCTGCGCGCGGGCGGCCCGTCCGTTCCGGCACCCCTGCTGTGGCGGCTGGCGCTCCGCACCGTCCTGCCGTTCTGCTGGCTGGCGGTCCTGCCGGTCCTGCACGGGGACCGGCTGCCGTGGCTGCTGTGGCTGGTGGGGGCGATGGCGCTCCCGTGGACGGCCCTGCTGTGGCGGCGCCCGCCGTTCGCCCACCCGGGCCACCGGAACACGGTGGCGCTGCTGGGGGCGGGGGCGCTGGTGGGGGCCGTGACCTTCCTGCACGTCGTCGCCGACTCCGGCGCCCGGCTGCCCTGGTCGACCTCCTGCCTGCGGGCGCTGGGCTACGCCCTGGCCGGCAGCGTGGTCACCACCCTGGTCGGCGGCCTGCCGCGCGCCCCGCGCTCCGGGTACCCGCCGTGGCAGCCGCCGTCCGCGCCCGGAGGGGCGCCGTCCCGCGGGGCCACCGGGTAACGTGCGCAGCGCGGTCCGCCACGGGGCGGCCGCAGGGGAGGTGACGCAGGTGGAGCAGCAGGACGGTGGCCCTGCCGGGGAGGTGACGCTACCCGCGTACGGGCTGGTGGCGCGGGCGGACGCCGGGATGTCCGGGTTCCTGCTGGAGATGACCGCCGTGCTGGAGTCGTTCGGGATCTCCCGGGCCGAGGCGGTGGCCCGGATGAACCGTTCGTGGGGGCGGTCCGAGTTCGAGCCGTACCCCGACCTGATGTGCCACGAGACGCCCGAGCACTGGGCGTACGGCATGTACTACGACGACGGCAGCTCCGCCACCGTGCCGTACTGGGACCCGGACGCCGACCGGAGCGCCTGGACCGTCGTTCCGCCGCCGCCCGACGGCGACCCCGCGTGGACGCTGCCCCGCGAGGAGTGAGCGGGTGGGGGGTGTGCGCCGGAGCGTGCTTCGAGCGCCCCCGGCCGGGTGACGGCGGGGCCGTTCGTGGGCGGAGGTGGCGTGTCGGGCGGGTCGGCGCTGCCAGGGTGTGGCGGGTGATCTCTCGACGCGGACTGTTCCTTGCCTCCGGCGGTGCGATGACCGCCGCCGCCCTGGCCGGCCCCGGGGCCGGCCTCTCCCGGGCCGCCGGTACGACCCCGCCGCCGCCCGACCCGGCCCGGCAGCAGGCGGCGCTGACCATGGCGCGCCGGATCCTGCTGACCGACGCCGACCACCGCGACCTGACGCTGGACTACCTGAAGCTGCTGACCGGGCGTCAGCGGCTGCGTCCCGCCGCGCCGCGCGAGGTGCTGGTGGTGGGCGCGGGCGTGGCGGGCATGGTGTGCGCGCGGCTGCTGCTGGCGGCCGGGCACCGGGTGCGGGTGCTGGAGGCGAACCGGAGCCGGGTCGGCGGCCGGGTGAAGACCTTCCGCGGCGGGGTGTGGCAGGACCCGCGGCTGCACGCCGAGGCGGGCGCGATGCGCATCCCCTCCAGCCACGTGCTGACCCTCGCGCTGGCGGACCACCTGGGGGTGCAGCGCCGCCCCTTCCACCTGGTGGACGTCCCGCCCTCCCCCGACCTGGTCTCCGGTGACGCCCGGGTGGTCTACCGGTCGTGGACGGGCGAGGAGTTCGCCACCGGCAGCGCACCCGCGTACACCGCGCCGAAGGGCCTGGGCGGGCGGCTGGTGCACGTCAACGGGCAGACCGTCAGCAAGGCGGCGTACGCGGCCGACCCGCGGCCCGTGAACAAGAGCTTCGGCTGGGACAGCGACCTGACCGCGGCCGCCGCCTTCGACCGCGCGCTGGACACTGCCCGGGCGTACACCATGGTGCGCGGCGGCGACGGCTCCTGGAGCGACAAGCCGATCGAGCAGCGGGTCACCGGCATGGCGCAGCTGCTGTACGACCTGGACGGCTACTCGCTGCTGCGCTACCTGCAGGAGGGCGAGGGCTGGAGCGACGCACAGGTGCAGGCGGTGGGCACGCTGGAGAACCTGACCAGCCGGCTGTCGTACGGCTTCCTGCACTCGGCGTTCGACGCGTCCGACATCAACCCGGCGGTGACGTACTTCGAGTTCAGCGCGGGCACCGACGCGCTGACCGAGGCGCTCGCGAAGGGCCTGCCGATCGAGCGCGGCCGGGTCGTCACGCACGTCCGGCTGGGCGACGGCGGGGTGACGGTGGTCGCCGAGCCGGAGAGCGGCCCCGAGGACGAGGCGTGCGCGGGCGCGATCGGCGGCGACCGGTACGAGTACCGGGCGGACGCGGTGGTGCTGGCGGTGCCGTACGCGGCGCTGCGGCACGTCGACTTCGACCCGATCCTGCCGTACGGCAAGCGCCGGGCGATCGCCGAGCTCAAGCACGACACCGCGCACAAGGTGCTGGTCGAGTTCACCGAGCGCTGGTGGGAGTGGGACGAGGACACCTGGCGGGCGAAGCTCGGCGCCGCCTACCGGCCCGCCCCGCACGGGAACGCGGTCGCGGCGGTCGGCGGCGGCTGCGTCTCGGACGAGGCCAGCCGGTTCGTCTACTTCCCCTCCCACCCGAGCGACGACGGCGCCCCCGGCGGCGTCGTGCTGGCCGCCTACAACTGGGCCGAGGACGCGCTGCGCTTCGACGCGCTCACCCCCGCCGACCGGCACACCGAGGCGCTCGACCACCTGGCGGGCCTGTTCGGCGAGCGGATCCGCCGCTACGCCACCGGCCGGCACGTCTCGCAGTCCTGGCTGCGCAACCGCTGGGCGCTCGGCGAGGCCGTCATCGAGACCCCCGGCCAACTGCTCAGCCTCGGCCCGCAGGTCGCCGCCCCGGTCGCGGACCGGCTGTTCTTCGCGGGCGACCACTGCCAGCCGCGCTACCACGCGTGGATCGCCGGGGCGGTCGCCTCCGGCGTGGAGGCGGCCGTCCAGTTGACCTCCGGCTGAGCTGCCCGGCGCCGCCCGGAACCAGCGGTCCCCGGTGCTGCCGGCGATCCGGCTCAGCCGGTGCCGGTGCCGCCGCCCTCGACCGGGACGTAGTACGTCCACACCGGGCTCTCGGTGACGGAGCGCCACAGGAGGAAGTCGATCGGGGGCTTCTCGCGGACGTACGAGGGCGGTTCGCCGTTGTCGTGGACGAAACCGGCGTACTCGGTGAAGTCCACGACGGTGCCGTTCGGGTACCAGACCGCGACGCGGTAGCTGTAGAGGCCGGTGACCCGGGCGTCGTTCGTCTCGACCAGTTCCCAGCTGCCGTTGGGGAGGTAGCCCCCCAGGCAGGCCGTGCTGTGGTTGCCCGCGGTGCCGCTGTCCTTGCCGCAGCGGAACGGGAGCTGCGCGGGGTTGCTGCCGTCGGCGGGGAGGGGCAGCTCGGTGCGGCCGAGCCGCAGTTCCACGGTGACCGGGTTGTCGCCGTCGGCGTACGCCAGGTACACCGCGGAGGCGCCGTCCCCGCGGTCGACGTTGACGGGGTAGGCCTGGCTGACTTGCCCGTTCTGCTTCGCCAGCAGCCACCTCAGGTCGCTGGACACGGACCCCTCGGTGAACTGCCGGGGGGAGGCGCCCGAGGAGGTCGTGTTCGGCCACGTCGTGCCGAGCACCGGGACGGGCTCGAGCGGGAACTTCGTGCTCTGGTGACGCCCGGCCGTCCCGGTGGCGGTGGGGCTGCTGCGCGGGGTCGGGTCCACGGAGGGGGTGGGCGTCGGGGTCGGCGAGAGCGGTGCGGCCGGGGCGGCGGGGCCGACCTCGGTGCCGGTGCGCGGGCCGGCCTCGATCAGCGGCAGTCCGGCGTTCGCGCCCGCGATGGCGACGGCGGCGACGGCGAGGGTCGTCCCGGCGATCCTCAGCTGCCGGACCAGCTTGCGGCGGCGGCCGCGCCGACCGCTCTCCGCGACGATCACCGCGACGGGCACGCACAGGTCCTTGACGCTCGTCTCCATCATGGCGGAGAGCTCCAGGTCGAGGTCCGGGTCCAAGGTTCCGATGCCTTCCGTACTGGCAGGTGGGTGTCGCGGGGGCGGGCGGGGTGCGGTCAGTCCTGGAGCAGCAGGGCCCGGTCGGGGCCGAGGATGGTGCGCAGGCGGGCCATCGAGCGGGAGTTGAGGCTCTTGACCGCGCTGACGGTGATGCCCATCGCCTCCGCGGTCTCCTCCAGGCTGTAGTCCTCCAGGTAGCGGAGCGCCACGGCGGCCCGGTTGCGGGGCGGGAGTTGGCGCAGCGCGGCGGTCAGGGTGATCCGCAGGGCGGCGGAGCTGCCCTCGTGCGCGCCGATCGACGGCTCCTCGGGGAACTCGTCGACCGCGAGTTCGCTGGAGCGGCGCAGCCGCCGGTGCGAGAGGTAGCAGCGCAGCAGCACCTTGCGGGCGTACGCGTCGATGCCCGCCTCGCCGTCGCCGCGCCGCAGCCGCCCCCAGACCGGGTAGAGCTTGGACAGCGCCGTCTGCACCAGGTCCTGGGCCTGGTGCCAGTCCCCGCACATCAGGTACGCCAGGTGGAACAGGCGGCGTGCTCTGCTGGCCGCGAACTCGTCGAAGCCGAGTTCCTCGGTCATGTGGTCCCCCGGGTGGAAAGGTGTGTCGTCGACGTCCTGGAGACACGCCGCGGGCGGGCGGGTCCGTCGCGCGTCGGAGGTAAAGACTCCGTAACGATGAGTGGGCGTCAGGTCGGCGGGGTGCCGGGGCCGTTGCCGCCCGGGGACGGGCCGGGGACTCGGGGGCGGGCCGGGGGGCGGTTCAGTCGACGGTGACCTGCAGCCGGATGCCGTCGGGCAGGTCGCGGGTGGCGTGGGCGAAGGGGCCGCGGACGCGCATCGCGGCGGCGGCCTCCTCGGGGACGAGGTTGTCGTGGGTCCACTCGCCGCCGAGGGCGAAGAACCGGCGCGGGAGCAGTCGCTGATCGACCGGGAGCGGGCCGTTGGCCCGCATGTAGGCGTGGGCGAAGGAGTGGGCGCCGTTGACGTCGGGGTCGGCGAGCAGCCAGGCCGCCCAGTCCTCCAGGCTGTCGCCGAGGTCGGTGGTCCGGGCGGTCTCCGGGTCGAAGCGCACCACCCGGGCGGCGTCGACGATGCCGAACTGGACGCCGAACAGGTCCTGGCCGAAGCAGAACACCTCGTCGGCGAGGCCCTGGTAGCTGGACTTCCAGGCGTCCGCGCCGTTCCACTCCAGCAGTTCGGGGCCGAGGCCCTCCGCGCCGACCCGGTAGACCTGGACGCCGCCGTTGAAGGCGAAGAAGCCGTTCATCCGGGCGAGCAGCGCGGCGAGTTCGGCGAGCGGGCCCCGTTCGACGCCGAAGTCGAGGTCGACGGCCGGGCCCATCGGGCCGCGGGCGAGGTCGAGCAGGCGGTCGAGGGCGCTGGTGGTGGTGCTCATGGTGCGGTCTCCGTGTCCGTTCCCCGTGGGCGCCGCCGTCCGGGCCCGGGCGACGGCGGTGGCAGCAGTGGTGCGCGGCCGGTCCGACCCTACCGGTGGCCGGTCAAGTCGGTTGGCGGACGGGGCCGTTCGGTCCCGGCGGGCAGCGGCCGGGTCAGGGCCGCCGGACGGGGCGGGTGAGGGTGAGCAGGGCGATCAGCACGGCCAGCGCGCCGAACGCGGCGGCGGCCGTCACGGCGGTGGCCAGGCCGTGCGCGAGTGCGGCCCGGTCGGGGTGCGCGCTGCCGTGCACGGCGCGGCCGTGGACGGTGGCCAGGACGGCGACGCCCAGCGAGAGCCCGACCTGCTGGACGGTCTGCAGCAGGCCGGAGGCGGCGCCGGTCTCGGCGGGCGCGAGGCCGGACAGGACGGTCGCGTTGAGCGGGACGAAGCCGAGGCCGAGGCCCGCGCCCAGCAGCAGCAGCGGTCCGAACAGGCCGCCCCAGTAGCCGCTGCCGGGGCCGGTCGTGGCCAGCCACAGGCCGGCGGCCGACAGCAGGGCGGCGCCGGTGACGGCCAGCGGCTTCGTCCCGTACCGGGGGATCAGCCCCGGCGCGCTGCGGGCGGCGGCGAACTGGGCGAGCGCCAGCGGCAGGAAGGCCGGTCCGGCGGCGAGCGGGGACAGGCCCAGCCCGTCCTGGACGTACAGCGACAGCAGGAAGTACGTGCCGCCCGTGGCGGCGAACAGCAGCAGGAAGACCGCGTACGCGCCGGAGCGGTCGCGCCGGGCCAGCAGCCGCAGCGGGACCAGCGGGTGGGCGGACCGGGCCTGGACGAGGACGAAGGCGGCGAGCAGGGCGGCGCCCAGCAGCAGGGCGGTGAGGGTGGCGGGTGCGCTCCAGCCCGCGGTGGAGGCGTGGATCAGGCCGTACACCAGGGCGGTGGTGCCCGCGGTGGAGGTCAGCGCGCCCGGCAGGTCGGGGCGGCCGGGGTGCCGTTCGGTCTCCGGGAGGTGACGGCGCGCCAGCAGCACGGCGGCCAGGCCGATCGGCACGTTGACGAAGAACACCAGCCGCCAGGAGAGCGCGGTGAGCAGGCCGCCGAGGACCAGGCCGAGCGTGATGCCCAGGCCGGCGACGGTGGAGAAGACGCCGAGGGCGCGGGTGCGGGCGGGGCCCTCGGCGAAGGTCACGGCGAGCAGCGAGAGTGCGGCGGGCGCGGCGAACGCGAAGCCGGCGCCCTGCAGGGCGCGGGCGGCGATCAGCACCCCCGCGTTCGGGGCCAGGCCGCCGAGCAGCGAGGCCGCGACCACCAGCAGCAGCCCCAGGCCCAGCACCCGGCGGCGGCCGAGCAGGTCGCCGGCCCGGCCGCCGAGCAGCAGCAGGCCGCCGAACGCCAGCGCGTAGGCGCTGAACACCCAGGCCAGGCCGTCCGGGGAGAAGCCCAGGCCGGACCGGATCCGGGGCAGGGCGATGTTCACGACGTTGCCGTCGACGGCGACCATCAGCTGGCAGGTGACGATCACCGCGAGGGCGAGCGCGTCGGCCCCCGGCGGGCCGGACGGCAAGGGTCGTTCGACTGCGTACGGTTGCTGGGCACGGGTCGGCACGGTGGACTCCCGGAGCGCAGGACGGGGGGAGCGCCGAGGGTGGGTCCCGGTCGACGCTTGTAGACTCCCCCAGGGTAGGGACGCCCGGAGAATTGGTCAACGAGCGTTGAAGTGCGGCCGCGACCACGGCCCACCGGCAGGAGGCGACGTGACAGCACCCGAGCAGGCCGGCCCCCGACGCACCCGCACCCGGCAGGCGATCCTGGCGGCGGCCCGCACGCTCTTCTCCGAGCTCGGCTACGAGCAGACCACGGTGCGCGCGGTGGCCCACCGGGCCGGGGTCGACCCGGCGCTGGTGATGAAGTACTTCGGCTCCAAGGAGGGCCTGTTCGACGCGGTCTCCGAGGTCGCGCTCCCCTTCGGCGGCGCGCTCTCCGGCCCGCCCGAGCGGTTCGGCGAGCGCCTGCTCGGGCACGTGCTGGCCGAGATCGACGGCCGCCCCGACCGCAGCATGCCGGTGCTGCGCTCGATGCTGACGCACCCGCAGGCCGCCGAGGCGGTCCGCTGCGCGGTCGCCGACCCCGGCAACAGCCCGGTCGCCGACGCCCTCACCGGCGCGGACGCCGAGCTCCGCGCGTCCCTGGTCGGCAGCGTCGTGCTGGGCCTGCTGGTCTCCCGCTACCTGCTGCGCGTCCCCGAAGTCGACGCGGCCCCCGCCGAGCGCCTGACCGCCCTGCTCGGCCCCTGCCTGCGCCCGCTGCTGGCCCCGGACGCCGACGCCCCGGACGCCGATGCCCCGGGCCCCCCGGCCGACGCCCCCGCCCCCGGTGCCGGCGCCCCCTCCGACGCCTCCGACCCGCTCCGGGCGCTGGCCGCCGCCGAGGCCGAGCGGACGGCCGCCGCCGAGCGGGTCGACCGGCTGGCCCGCGAGGCCCTCGCGGCGGGCGCCTCCTTCGCCGAGGTCGGCCAGCTCCTGGGCATCACCCGCCAGGCCGCCCGCAAGCGCTGGCCCCGCGAGGAGACCGTCCCCGCCCCGGCGACAACCTGAGTTGTCACTCTTGCCCGCCCCTCCCTTCGACAACCTGGGTTGTCGCAGGAACACCCGTGCGGGGTGGCCCGCGGAGGTCTCCTCCGCGGGCCACCCCGCCCGAACGCTCGGGTGCCGGTCGGCCGTCAGGCTTGCGGGCGCCACACCCGCAGGTAGTCCGCGGCCGCGGTGATCGCGTTGTCGTTCACCGGCGAGGGGTGCCAGTAGCCCGCGCAGATCGACAGGTTGAGGATCAGGTAGGCGCTCCAGTTCGGGCCGGTGCCGGTGTGGTCGGAGAACACCAGCTTGTGGTTGACGTACCAGTCGTTGTTGTAGGCCCCGTAGTGGACGCCGATGCTGACCCAGGCGCCGGGGTGGATGGCGTCGGCGTCGGTGTAGTACGTCCCGGCGCTGTTGATGCGGTTGGAGAGCTCCAGCAGGTTCGGGTTGTCCGGGTGGTACTCGAAGGAGTCGATCTCGTTGCCGCCGTCCTTCCACGTCCACAGCGCGGGCCAGGCGCCGTACCCGCTGGGCAGTTGCAGCCGGACCTCCGCGTAGTCACCGGGCCGGACCTGGAAGCCCTGCTGGGTGTACTCGGTGGTGAGCAGGCCGGTGTCCCAGGACTGCTTGCCGTTCTCCAGCCGGTTGGCCCCGGGGGTGGCGGTGAAGGTGTTGGCGCCGTTCGCGGTGCTCAGCGCGCGGGGCTGCAGCCAGTCGAGCTTGTCGTCGTCCGGGTTGTGGTTGCCGTACTTGTACGCGCTGGTCCGGTCGTCCTCCCAGGTGGTGCCCAGCGCGGGCGGGTTGGTGAAGTTCTCGTCGAACACCAGCTTCCCGGCGGGGATCGGCGGCTCCGGCGGGGTGACGGACTTGCTGACGGTCAGGGTCCTGCTCGGCAGGTTGTGGTACTCGCTGCCGATCCGGTACCAGCCGAACTCGGTGTAGGTGCCCTCGGCGAAGCTCCGGGAGCCGGTGGTCAGCACGTAGCCCTGCGGGCAGAGCTGCACGTCGGAGGCGGTGCCGGGGAAGTCCAGCACCTGCTGGTTCGCGTCCCGGACGCCGATGCCGACCTCGTCGACGTGCAGGCAGGCGGTGGAGCTCACCGCGAGCGTGCCGGTGACCTGGGTGTCGGCGACCGCCTTGGTCGGGACGAGGGCGAGCTGGCGGACGGTGGGCGCGGCGACGGTCAGGGTCTGGCTGGGCAGGTTGTAGTACGTCGAGCCGATCCGGTAGAAGCCGAACTCGGTGTACGTCCCGGCGGGGAAGCTGCGGGTCGCGGTGGTCAGGGTATGGCCGCCGGGGCAGATCCTGGTGCGCCCGGCCGAGCCGGGGAAGTCCAGGTTCTGCTGGTTGGCATCCCGGACGCCGACGCCGAGTTCGTCGACGGTGATGCAGGTGGTGAGCGAGCCGACCGAGAGCGTCGCCGCGACCGGGGTGTCCGGCAGGGCGCTGGTCGGGGTGAGGCTGCGCTGCTGGATCCGCGGCGCGGCGGAGGCCGGGGCGGCGGGCAGCAGCGGGACGACGAGCAGCAGCGACAGCAGCGCTACGCGGCGGGGCAGGGACACGGAGCTCCGATCGGCCGTCGAGACGGGGAGGACGGGGGCGGGGACGAGGGGGACGCCGGGGGCGTCGGGGGCGTCGGCCGGGTGGCGCAACTGCCGTTGTGCGCAGGTGGGTCGGCGGTCACCGGTCGGCTACTCGACGTCGATGGTGAACGCCCGGCTCGGGACGGTCCGGGTGGGCCGGTCCGGGTCCTGCACCGAGACCGCGCCGCCGGAGAGCCGCTCCCCGGCGCGGACGTCGTCCGCGATCCGCAGCGGGAGGAGCACCGTCGCGGTCCGGCGCAGCGACAGGCCCTTGCGGAAGTCGCAGGTCAACTCCCGTCGCGCGTCGTCGTACTGGCAGCTGTCCGGGAAGACCTTGCCCTCCACCGTGACGCGCTTGGGCAGCTTGACCGTGGCGTGGAAGTGGTCGCTGACCTCGTTCGGACCGAGGTTGGCCACCAGGGCCCGCACCACGGTCAGGCCGCGCACCCCGGTGCGGTCCACCGACACGTTGACCACCTGAAGGCCGTCCTCGCCGTTCGGGGCCCGCTGCTCGTCCGCGCTCACCGCCGCGCGCCCGCCGAGCGGCACCGTCCCGGAGGCCACCGCCGCCGTTCCGGTCCCGGCCACGCACAACGCTGCCGCGATGCCGATGCGCCACCAACCGCGCCGACCGTTGCTCACCGTCCAGCCACCTCCCGTCGTCGTCAACTCCCGGCAGGATCGACCGCCCTCGCGGGTGAGGACGCGCCGACGCACCGCGGCCCGGGGACGAGAACCCGCGCGGCGGACATAGGTCGGACTATCCGAAAGGACGATTCCCGGACGGCTCTTGGACGGTCCCCGGAGCCGCGCGGCACACTGGACGGCATGGAACCCACCGAGCCCGAGGGCGGCGAGCCCGCCTGCTTCCTGAACCTGGTGTGCGAGGAGTGCGGCAAGGTCCGCGAGAACGGCCGCTGCCCGCAGTGCGCGCCCGTCGCGGAGCCGGCGGCCGACCCGGCCCCCGCGCAGGAGGGCTGACCGCCGCTGCGGCTCAGCGCAGCAGACCGTGCAGGAGCAGCTCCGCCAGGTGCCCGTACGCCTCGGCGTCGGCCAGGCCGGTGGCCTCGGCGACCTGGCGCTGCTGGATGCGCACCATGACGGAGCTGATCACGTCGGCCGCGAAGGCCACGTGGGTCTCGCGGAAGGCGCCCGCCGCGACGCCGTCCTCGATCAGCTGCTGGACCTGGCGGGCGGCGGCCCGGGTGTTGCGGCCGTAGACCTCGGCGGCGGGTTCGAAGGCGGCCAGGTCGTCGAAGAACCGGGCCGAGCCGGGGGCGAGTTCGGCGGAGACGGCGCGCAGGTAGGCGGCCAGCCGGGCGGCCGGGTCGGTCTCGGCGGCGAGGGCGGCGCCGACCCGGGCGGTGGCCTCGCGGAAGAAGTGCACCACGGCCGCGCGCACCAGCTGCTCCTTGGAGCCGGCCAGCCCGTACAGCGTCCGCTTGGAGCAGTGCAACCGGGCGGCCAGGTCGTCCAGGGTGAACCGGGCGAACCCTTCGGCCACGAACAGCGCCACCAGCTCCTCGAAGAGTGCGCTGCGGCGGGCGGCGCCCCGTCCGGTGGGTTGGAGAGCGGCTGCGTGGTCGATCACCCCGCCAGTATGACAGTCGGCCCCGCCCGGCCCGCCTCCCGCTCCGCGTCGCGGACGCCCCGCTCCCCCACCGCCCGTCCCCGGGGGCTGCCCGGCCGCCTCCTCTGCGCTACGCTGACCGGTACTGACGTACCGCTTTGCGTACCGCTTGGAGCCGCACCATGGCCGTGGATCGCTTGCTGCCCACCGAGGAAGCCGCGGACCTGATCGCGTTGACCCGTGATCTCGCCGACCGGGAGCTCGCGACCAAGGTCGCCTCCCACGAGAAGGAGGAGCGCTACCCGGAAGGGCTGTTCGCGCTGCTCGGGCAGGCCGGGCTGCTGGGGCTGCCCTACCCGGAGGAGTTCGGCGGCGGCGGCCAGCCGTACGAGGTGTACCTACAGGTCCTGGAGGAGCTGGCGGCGCGCTGGGCGGCCGTCGCGGTGGCCACCAGCGTGCACACGCTGGCCTGCCACCCGCTGACCGCGTACGGCACGCCCGAGCAGCGGGAGCGCTGGCTGCCCCGGATGCTGGCGGGCGAGCTGGTGGGCGGCTACAGCCTCTCCGAGCCGAACGCGGGCTCGGACGCGGCGGCCCTGACCTGCCGGGCCGAACCGGTGGAGCAGGGGTACCGGATCACCGGCACCAAGTCCTGGATCACCCACGGCGGCAAGGCCGACTTCTACGCGCTGTTCGCCCGCACCGCGCCCGGCCCGCACGGCGTGTCCTGCTTCCTGGCGCCCGGGCGGGTCGACGGCCTGACCTTCGGCCCGCCGGAGGAGAAGATGGGCCTGAACGCGGTGCCCACCACCGCCGCCTACTGGGACGGCGCGCTGCTGGAGCGCGACCGGCTGATCGGCGCCGAGGGCCAGGGCCTGCCGATCGCGTTCTCCGCCCTCGACTCGGGCCGGCTCGGCATCGCGGCCTGCGCCACCGGCCTGGCCCAGGCCGCCCTGGACCACGCCGTCGCGTACGCCAACGAGCGCACCACCTTCGGCCGCCGGATCGTCGACCACCAGGGCCTGGGCTTCCTGCTCGCCGACATGGCCGCCGCCGTCGACTCGGCCCGCGCCACCTACCTGGACGCGGCCCGCCGCCGCGACCTGGGCCGCCCGTTCAGCCGACAGGCCAGCGTGGCGAAGCTGGTCGCCACCGACGCCGCGATGAAGGTCACCACGGACGCGGTGCAGGTGCTCGGCGGCTACGGCTACACCCGGGACTTCCCGGTGGAGCGGTACATGCGCGAGGCCAAGATCATGCAGATCTTCGAGGGCACCAACCAGATCCAACGACTGGTGATCAGCCGCCAGTTCGCCACCCGCTGACCCGACCTCCTGTTCCGGAAGGACGTTCCACCATGCAGCTCTCCGGCACCGCCGCCCTGGTCACCGGCGCCGCCTCCGGCCTGGGCGCGGCCACCGCCGCCCACCTGGCCTCGCTCGGCGCCGCCGTGTACGGCCTCGACCTGCCCAAGGCCGTGGAGTCCGCGCCCGCGCAGCCCGACGGCGTCACCCTGCTCGGGGCGGACGTCACCGAGGAGCAGCCGGTCCGCGCCGCGCTGGAGCGGATCGCCGCCGACGGCCGCCCGCTGCGGCTGGCGGTCAGCTGCGCGGGCATCGCCCCGTCCGCGCGGGTGGTGGGGCGGCGCGGCGCGCACGACCTGGACCTGTTCCGCAGCGTGCTGAACGTCAACCTGGTCGGCACCTTCAACGTGCTGCGGCTGGCCGCGGAGGCGATGTCCGGGCAGGAGCCGGACGCCGCCGGGCAGCGCGGGCTGGTGGTCAACACCGCCTCCATCGCGGCCTTCGAGGGCCAGGTCGGGCAGATCGCGTACGCCGCGTCCAAGGCGGGCGTGGCGGGCATGACCATCACCGCGGCCCGCGACCTGGCCCAGTACGGCGTCCGGGTGGTCACCATCGCCCCCGGCATCGTCGACACCCCGATGATGGCGGGCTTCTCCGAGGAGGTCCGCTCCGGCCTGGCCGCGACCGTCACCTTCCCGCAGCGCCTGGCCCGCCCCGAGGAGTACGCCCGGCTGGTCGCGATGGTCGCCGAGCACGACTACCTGAACGGCGAGACCATCCGGATGGACGGCGCGCTGCGGATGGCCGCCCGCTGAACCGCCGGACTACCGCTGCGCGGCGGTGCGGTGGACGCTCTGCACCGCCGCCACGTCCGGGGCGGTGGCGGGCGGCGGGACGGCGGCGCTGAGCGCGCTCAGGCGGTGGCGGACGGTGGCGGCGACGCCCTTGCCGAGCAGGTAGCGGGTGGGGGTGGCGGCGGACCCGGCGTGGTCGAGCAGGCGGTGCGCCTCGCGGCTGCGGACGCCGGTGTGGGTGAGCACCAGGTGGTCGAGGCGGTGCGGGGCGGCGGCCAGGGCGGCGCCGATCCGGTCGGCGGCGGCCAGGTCGATCCGGTTGTCGGCGGCGCCCAGCACGTGGGCGGCCGGGACGCGTCCGAGGTCGAGCAGTTCCACCCCGGCCGCGGCCGCCGCGGCCGTCAACTCGGCCGCGGTCTCCGGCCCGAGGCCGGAGCTGGCCAGCGAGAGGCGGCGCAGCCGACCGTACGGGGCGGTGCGCAGCGCGGCGGCGAGAGCACGCCCGCCGGGGTCGCCGAGGGCGGCGGCGGAGGCGTACAGCTCGTCGGTGGCTCCGGCGGCGATCAGGCGGGCGAGCGGTTCGGCCCCGGCGGGGCCGAGCGGGTTGCCGCCGAGGTAGAGGCGCTCGAAGTGGCGGCCGCCGGCCAGCAGGGCGTCGACGAGTGCGGTCAGACCGGCCGGGTCGAGGCCGGTCTGCACCAGGTCGAGGGTGCGCAACCGCTCGGCGGCGGCGACGAGTTCGGCGGCGGCCCGACCGGCCCGGACGCCGAGCGGGTTGCGCTTGAGCCAGAGCGCCCGGACGGTCTGCGGCGAGGCGCGCAGCCGGTCGGCGATCCGGCAGGCACCGGCGGCGGTGATGCCGTTGCAGCCCAGGTAGAGGGTGCGGACCGGGGTTTCGGCAGCGCGGGCGGCGAACGCGTCCGCACCGTCGTCGCCGAGGCCGTCGGTGCCGAGCAGCAGGTGCCGGACGGGGGCCTCGCCGTCGCTGTCCGGTGCCGCTCCGGCGAGTGCGTCGGCAAGTGCGTCGGCGACCAACCGGGCTCCCTGCGGGCCGAGTTGCTGCTTGCACAGGTCGAGCCGGCCGTCGGGGAGGGCGGTGCCGGCCGGGAAGTCGATCCGCCGGTCGGTGCCGGTGCCGGTGCGCAACCAGGCCAGCAGCGGGGCGAGTTCGGCGGCCGGGCGGGGCACCACCGACGGGACCCCGGCGAACTCCTGGACCATTCCCGCTCCTTGCGGCTCGTCGCGGACCGTCGAAGCCCTTCGCGGTTCCCCGGCGGACTCCGTCGGGCTTCGGCGGGCTTCGGCGGGTTCCGTCAGGCTTCCCCCCGGGGGCGGGACCGACCGGATTCGAACCGGCGTCCTCCGGCTAGGCAGGCCGACGCATCTGCCGCTGTGCTACGGCCCCACCCCGGGGCGACGGGACCGGCCGGATTCGAACCGGCGTCCTCCGATTCTGGAGACCGGTGCGCCTGCCTCTGCGCTACGGCCCCGTCGCGGCGATGCTAGAGCCTGCGATCACCACTCCGCCACTTGATAGTCCTTCAGGAAGACGCCCACGAAGGGCTCCCCGGCCTCGCCGCGGACCACCGGATCGTAGACCCGGGCGGCGCCGTCCACGACGTCCAGCGGGGTGCGGAAGCCGTGCTCGGCCAGCCGGGACTTCTTCGGTGCCGGGTTCTCGTCGGTGATCCAGCCGGTGTCGACGGCGCACATGTAGACGCCGCGGGTGGCGAGTTCGGCGGCGCTGGTGCGGGTGAGCATGTTGAGCGCGGCCTTGGCCATGTTGGTGTGCGGGTGGCGGGGCGTCTTGTTGCGGACGGCGAAGCGGCCCTCCACCGCGGTGACGTTGACGATGTAGCGGCGCGGGTGCGGGGAGGCCTCCAGCAGCGGCAGCAGCCGGTCGCAGAGCAGCGCGGGGGCGAGCGCGTTGACCAGCTGGGTCTCCAGCACCTCGGCCGGGTCGAGGCCGCCGAGCGTCGCCGACCAGGAGTTGCGGGGTGCGGTGTCGGGCAGCAGCCCGGCCTCGTCCACCACCGCGGTGTCGACCCCGGCCGGTGTCGACGCGCCCGCCTCGGTGGCGAGTTCGGCGGCGGGCCAGGCGGCGGTGAGCGCGGGCATCGGGCGGAACCCGGGCGCGTGCCCGACCTGGGCCGGGATGCTGCCGTGCTCCCCGGCGGCCAGCCGGGCGTACGACTCGGGCGGGCGGCGCAGGGTCTGCGCGGCGTTGTTCACCAGGATGTCCAACGGCCTTCCGTCGGTGCGCAGTTGCTCGCACAGGCCGAGGACCTGGCGCGGGTCGCGCAGGTCGATGCCGACGATCCGCAGCCGGTGCAGCCAGCCCGCGCTGCCCTCGGCGGCGCGGAAGCGGCGCAGGGTGTCGTGCGGGAAGCGGCTGGTGACGATCAGCTCGGCGCCGTCGCGGAGCATCATCAGGGCCAGCTGGAAGCCGATCTTGACGCGTCCGCCGGTGAGCAGCACCCGGCGTCCGGCCAGGTCGGTGCTGAGCGCGCGGCGGGCGGTGTTGTCCCGTGCGCAGTCGGGGCACAGCCGGTGGTAGAAGGCGTCGAGCCGCCGGTAGGGCTGCTTGCAGACGTAGCAGCGCTGCGGGCGGCTGAGTTCGCCGATCGGGGCGGATCCGGCGGCGGCGGGCAGCGGGGCGTCCTCGCGGCGGCCGGTGCCGCCGGTGGCGGTGGCGCCGACCAGGGCGGCGTCGGCCCGGGCGGACTCGGTGCGGCGGCTTCGGCGGCGGTCGTGCCGGCGGTCGCGGACGAAGGACTCGGCGCCGCGCTCGGCGCGCCGCCGTACCGGGTGGTCGGCGGGCAGCAGCCACAGGCGGCCCAACGTCCGCTCGAAGGCGGCGAGTTCGGACTCGTCCGGCACCTCCGGCGTCTCCGGCGGGCTCGGCGGCGGGCTCGACGGGGGCGTGCTCATCGGGGGTCCTCCGGGGCGGCGGTGCGGGAGCGGGCCCGGCCGGATTCGAACCGGCGTGCTCCGCACGAGCAGTGCGGCGCGTCTGCCTCTGCGCTACGGGGCCCGTCATCGGGCCTCCCGGGGGCCGGATTCGAACCGGCGTGCTCCGCCATGCCATGGCGGCGCGTCTGCCTCTGCGCCACGCCCGGGAGGTGCGGTGATCCTAACTGCGCGCCGGGGGCGGCCGGAAACGCTTTTCCGGGCGCCGGGGCCGGGCGCCGGGGCCGGGCGCCGGGGCCGGGCGCGGGTGCGGGCGGGCGCCGGCCGGTGCCGGGCTCCGCGGGCTCGACGGCCCGGGGCGGAAGACCGGGGCGGGAGGCCGGGGCGGAAGAACCGGGCCCCTGCGGTGACGTGCGGTGTCGCCATTGACCGATGATCACAGGAGCTGGCAGCGTGCCGGTATACCCGCGGCCGGGCAACGAGGCGGCGGCCGGGGTGCGGACGCAGGGATGGACACAGATGGCACCGGACACGGCCGATCGACGGGACTCCGCCGCGCACCGCGGCTTCCGCGCTGCGCGGGACCACCTGCTGGAGGCGCGCGGCGACCTCGACGCCGCCCGCGCCTTCCCGCGTCCCGCGGGCGAGCACTTCAACTGGGCGCTGGACTGGTTCGACGTCGAGGCCGCGGGCAACCCGGCGACCGCCCTGCGGGTGGTCGACCTGGACGCGGACGGCACGCTGCTGCGGGAGACCGCGCTGTCCTTCGACGAGCTGCGGGAGCGCTCGGACCGCACGGCGGGCTGGCTGCGCGAGCGGGGCGTCGCCCGCGGGGACCGGGTCCTGCTGCTGCTGGGCAACCAGGTGGCGCTGTGGGAGGTGATGCTCGCGGCGATCAAGCTGGGCGCGGTGGTCATCCCGGCGAGCACCCTGCTGACGGCGGACGACCTGGCCGACCGGCTGTCCCGGGGCCGGGTGCGGCACGTGGTCGCCGAATCCTCGCTCACCGCCAACTTCGCCGGGCAGGAGGGCGACTGGAGCGGGATCGCGGTCGGCGAGCCCGTCCCCGGCTGGGCGGACTACGCGGAGGCGGCCGACTTCACCGGCGGCTTCACCCCGGACGGGCCGACCCGGGCCGAGGACCCGCTGCTGCTGTACTTCACCTCCGGCACCACCAGCCGGCCCAAGCTGGTGCAGCACACCCACCGCTCCTACCCGGTCGGCCACCTGTCGACGATGTACTGGATCGGCCTGCGGCCGGGCGACGTGCACCTCAACGTGTCCTCCCCGGGCTGGGCCAAGCACGCCTGGAGCAACTTCTTCGCCCCGTGGAACGCCGGCGCGGAGATCCTGGTCGTCAACCAGCCGCGCTTCTCCGCCCGGCCGCTGCTGGACGCGCTGGTCCGCCACCGGGTGACCTCGTTCTGCGCACCGCCCACCGTGTGGCGGATGCTGCTGCTGGAGGACCTGGGCCAGTGGCGGCCCTCGCTGCGCGAACTCGTCGGCGCGGGCGAGCCGCTCAACCCCGAGGTGGTCGAGCAGATCGAACGGGCCTGGGGCGTCGCCCTGCGCGACGGCTACGGCCAGACCGAGACCACCGCGCAGATCGGCAACACCCCCGGCCTGCCGGTCAAGCCCGGCTCGATGGGCCGCCCGCTGCCCGGCTACGACGTCGTCCTGGTCGACCCCGTCACCGGCGAGGAGGTCACCGGCGAGGGCGTCGACGGCGAGCTCTGCCTGCCCCTGGAGTCCGCGCCGCTCGGGCTGATGGCCGGCTACCAGGACGACCCGGAGCGGCACGCCGAATCCACGGCCGGCGGCCGCTACCACACCGGGGACGTCGCGCAGCGCGACGCCGACGGCTACTACACCTTCGTGGGCCGCGCCGACGACGTGTTCAAGAGCAGCGACTACCGGCTGTCCCCGTTCGAGCTGGAGAGCGTCCTGATCGAGCACCCCGCGGTGGCCGAGGCCGCGGTCGTCCCCTCCCCCGACCCGCTGCGGCTCTCCGTGCCCAAGGCGTACGTCGTCCTCGTCCCCGGCCACCGGCCCGACGCCGCGACCGCCGAGTCCATCCTGGCCTTCGCCCGCCGGCGGCTGGCCCCGTACAAGCGCATCCGCCGCCTGGAGTTCGCCGAGCTGCCCAAGACCATCTCCGGCAAGATCCGCCGCATCGAGCTGCGCGGCCGCGAGCAGGAGCGGTACCGGAGCGCGGAGCACCCCGCCGGCGCCCCCGAGGCGCCGCCGCGCGGCGGGCACGAGTTCCGGGAGGAGGACTTCCCCGGCCTCAAGGACGCCTGACCCGCCCTCCCCGGTCGGGCCGGACGGCGGCGGGCCGGTGGGCCCGCCGCCGTCCGACGGGTGGGTGACGGGGCGTCAGCAGCACTGCCCGGTGTTCTTCCAGCCCTGGCAGAAGGAGCTGTCCCAGCACTGGTTGGTGTAGAGCTGGCCGCGCGAGCAGAACGGGACGTAGACGCACTTGGTGTCGGTCCACCAGGTGGCCTGGGCGGTCAGCTTCGGGGCCACCCGGGCGACCATCCGGTCGGCGAGGCGCTGCAGCTTGGTCATCGCGGTCTCCTTCCGTCGCGGCCGCCTGGTGCGGCCGTTCCGCTGCGGAACCTACGACGTGCGGGTACACGGTCGATCTCGGTCGGGCAGGACGGATGCAGGACAGGACCTGTATGTCGCCCGCCTACCGTGCGTCCCACGAAACGCGGGTGGAAGGAGGCGCCGTGGGAGCGGTGGGTTCCGCAGTGGGTTCCCTGGAGTGGCCGGGGACGTTCGGCCGGGTGCTCCTCGGGTGCGTGTTCCTGGCGTCGGCGGGGGGCAAGCTGCGCGGACGCGCGGTGCTCGCCGCGTACCTGGACGGCGTCGCCGCGCTGCGGCTGGTGCCGCCGTCGTGGGCGCACGCCGCCGGGGCGGGGGCGCTGGTCGCGGAGTGCGCGGTCGTCCTGCTGCTGCCGTGGAACGGCACGGCACGGGCCGGGCTCTGGCTCGCCACCGGGCTGCTCGCGGTGCTGACCTGGGCGGTCGCGCGGACGGTGCGCCGCGGGATCGTCGCCTCCTGCCGGTGCTTCGGCGGCGCGGCGAAGCCCTTCGGGCGCCGGCACGTGGTCCGCAACGCCGTGCTGCTGGCGGCGGCGCTGGCCGCCCTGCCGCGGCCGGACGCGCTGCCGTCCGGCGGACCGGCGCTGCTGGCGGTCGGCGCGGGGGTCGCCGGGGCGGCCGTCGTCGTCACGCTCGACGACCTGGTCGAGCTGTTCGCGCCCGCCGGGACGCCGACCACCGGCACCGCAAACGCCGAACACTGGGAGATCTGATGGACGTCTCGGACGCCTTCACGGGCCTGCTGGCCGTACTGTGCCTGTTCAACCTGGTCCTCACCTACGGGGTGGTCCGGCGGCTGCGCGCCATGACCCGGGCCGGTGCGGACGGCCCCGCGACGGTCTCCGGCCGGATCGACGGGTTCGCCGTCACCGCCGTCGACGGGACCGCGGTCGGCCGCGCCGACCTGGTGCCCGGCACCGTGCTCGGCTTCTTCTCCCCGGGCTGCCCGCCGTGCGCCGCGCTGCTGCCGCGCTTCGTCGGGGCGGTGCGCGCCGCCGGGCTGCCGACCGGGTCCGTGCTCGCCGTGGTGATGCCCGGGGAGGACCCGGCGGAGGCCCGCGCGTACGCGCGGGAGCTGGCGGAGGTCGCCACCGTCGTGGTCGGCGAGCAGGCGCGCACGGTGTCGGCCGCCTGCGGGGTGCAGGGCTTCCCGGCGGTGTGCGCGGTCGACGCGGACGGCCGGATCCGCGAGGCGGGCGGCGACCTGTCGGGGTTCGGCCGCCGCCCGGCGGGCGTCGCGTGAGCCCTTCGGACCGCTCGGACGGCGCTGCCGGGCGCGGTCCGGGCCAGGTCGCCGCGGTGCGGGCCGTGGTCCGTCTGGCGGTGCGGGCGGCGCCCGGGCCGCTGGTCGGGGTGGTGCTGGCGGCCGTGGTGGAGGCGGCGCTGCCGGTGCTGGCCGCCTGGTTGACCAAGGCGGTGCTGGACGCCCTCGCGGCCCCCGGCGCGGGCTCCACGGGGGTGCCGGTCCGGGCCGTCGCGCTGGCCGGGGTCGGGGTGGCGGCCTCGCTGCTGCCGCAGGTCTCGCAGCTGTGGCGGGCCGAACTCGGCCGCCACGTCGGCCTGTCGGCGCAGGACGGGCTGTACGCGGCGGTGAACGGCCTGGTCGGGCTGGGGCGCTTCGAGGACCCGGCGGCGCTGGACCGGCTCCGGCTCGCCCAGCAGTGCGGGCAGGACACCCCGCCGCAGATCGTCGCCGGCGCGGTCGGTCTGGCCCGGTCGGCCGCCACCATGGCGGCGTTCTCGGTGTCGCTGGTGCTGCTGAACCCGTGGCTGGCGCTGGCCGTCCTGCTCTCCGCCGTGCCCGCGCTGCTCACCGAGGTCCGGCTCGCCCGGGCCCGGGTGGGCACCGCGCTGACGGTCAGTCCGCTGGAGCGGCGCGAGTCGTTCTACGGGTTCCTGCTGGGCAGCGTGCAGACCGCGAAGGAGATCCGGCTGTTCGGGACCGGCGACCACCTGCGGGCCTCGATGCGCCGCGACCGCGCCGCCATCAACGCCACCCACCGCCGGCTGGACCGGCGGGCAGCGCTCGCCCAGACCGGCCCCGCGCTGGCGGCGGCCGCGACCGGGGCGGGCGGGCTGGTCTGGGCCGTGCACGCCGTGTCCGCCGGGCAACTCACCGTCGGGGACGTGGCGTTGCTGCTCTCCGGGGTCGCCGCGGTGCAGAGCGGCCTGGCCGGTGTCGCGGTCATGGTGGCCGTCACCCACCAGCACCTGGAGCTGTTCGGCCACTACCTGGAGGTGACCACCCGGGGGCCCGACCTGCCGGTCCGCCGACAGCCCCTGCCGACCGGCGGGTTGAGGCGGGGGATCGAGCTGCGCGACGTCTGGTTCCGCTACTCCGACCAGCACGACTGGGTGCTGCGCGGAGTGAGCCTGACCATCCCGGCGGGCAGCGCGGTGGCGCTGGTCGGCGACAACGGCGCGGGCAAGAGCACCCTGGTCAAGCTGCTCTGCCGGTTCTACGACCCGGTGCGCGGCTCGATCCACTGGGACGGCACCGATCTCCGCGACCTCGCCCCGGAGGAGCTGCGCCGCCGGATGGGCGGGATCTTCCAGGACTTCATGCGCTACGACCTGTCGGCGGCCGAGAACATCGGCCTCGGCGACGTGGCGCACCTGGACGACCGGGACCGGATCCGTGCCGCGGCGGCCCGGGCCGGCATCGACGGCACCCTCGCCGCACTGCCCCGCGGCTACGACACCCTGCTGTCGCGCACCTTCGCCGACGAGGGGGCGGACGGCCCGGACGGCGTCGAACTGTCCGGCGGCCAGTGGCAGCGGGTCGGCCTGGCCCGCGGGCTGCTGCGCCGGGACGCCGATCTGCTGATCCTCGACGAGCCGAGCTCCGGTCTCGATCCCGAGGCCGAGTACGAGGTCCACCGGCTGCTGCTCGCCCACCGCGAACGGCGCACCAGCCTGCTCGTCTCGCACCGCCTGAACGCGGTGCGCGGCGCCGACCGGATCGTGGTGCTGCGCGGCGGCCGGGTGGTGGAGGAGGGCGGCCACGAGGAGCTGATGGGCCGGGGCGGCCGGTACGCCGCGCTGTTCCGCCGCCAGGCGGAGGGGTACGCGGACGCCCCGGCGGCGGTGGGGCCGTGAGTCCGGCGCCGCTGTGGGCACTGCTGCCGGTCGGCGGCGTCGCGGTGCTGCTGCTCCTGCGCCGGGTGCGGCGGCGCTCCGTGGTGGTCTCCGTGGAGGGGTCCAGCATGGTGCCGACCCTGCACGACGGCGACGTGGTGCTGGTGCGCCGCTGCGGGCCGGCCGGGCTGGCGTCCGGTCGACTCGTCGTGGTGGAGTGCCCCGTGCCGCCGGTGGCCCGTGCGGACTGGTCCTGGCCGGCCGCCGACGAGCCGCCCGAGCGGCGGCGCTGGATGGTCAAACGCCTGGCGGCGCTGCCCGGGCAGCCCTGGCCGCCGTCCTGCACCGGCCGCGACGGCGTCGTCCCGGACGGTGCCGTCGTGGTGCTCGGCGACAACCCGGCGGCCAGTTCCGACTCCCGGCAGATGGGCGCGGTCCCGGTGGAGCGGGTGCTCGGCGTGGTCGTGCGACGCCTCGTGGCGGGCCGACGGTCCGTCAGTTCGGGTCCGTAGCACGGCGTTGTTGCAAGAAGTTTCCGCAAGATGACGAAAGAGTATTGCGGATTCGCCGCCGTCCATGCAGGGTTCAACCTGACCGGACCGCAGGTGTGCGTCCGACGGGGGCTGGAGGTGGCGTGGAGGCTGCGTTTCGCGTGCTGGGACGGGTGGGCCTGGGCGGGGCGACCCGGGGAACGACGACGGAGATCGGCGGCAAGGCCCGCACCCTGCTGGCCACCCTCCTGCTCCAGGCGAACCGCACGGTCACCGTCGACCGGCTGGTCGAAGCCCTCTGGGACAGCGAGCCGCCCGCCTCCGCCGTCGCCAACGTCCGCACCCACGCCAGCGCGCTGCGCCGCCGCCTGCCCGACCGCACCGCCCTGCTGGGCGGAGGCGGCGGCTACCTGCTGGAGGTCGGCGCCGAACGCTGCGACCACCTGGTGTTCCTGCACCGGGCCGCCGACGGACGGGCCGCCCTGGCCGCCGGCGACAGCGCCCGCGCCGCCGAGCAGCTCACCTCCGCACTCGCCCTCTGGGACGGCGACCGGGCCGCCGTCGGCGTGCCCCGGCACGGCCCGCTGGCCGGCTGGCTCGGCCACCTGGAGGAGGAGCGGATGCGCGCCGTGGAGGACCTGGCCGGCGCCTACCTGCGCCTCGGCGAACCCCGGGCCGCCCTGCGGGACCTCAACGCCCTGCTCGCCGTCTCCCCGCTGCGCGACCGGAGTTGGGCCCTGCGCATGCGCGCCCACCACGCCCTCGGTGAACGCGGCAGCCTCGCCGAGGACTACCGGGCGGTCGTCCTGGTGCACCGCAGCGAACTGGGCGTGCACCCCGACCGGCAGCTCAGGCGGCTCTTCGAGGAACTCGTCGCGAGCTGACCCCTCCGGCCGCTCCCGCCCACCACCGGAAGGACCTCACACGTGCCGCGCCGCCCGTCCCGCGCCCCGCGCCCCAGCACCCCGGCGGCCCTGCGCGGCACCGCGCACCACCTGCTGCCGCTCACCGCCGCCGCCCTCGCCGTCCTGCTCTCCGCCCTCGCGGTCGCCACCCTGTGCACCGTCTCCGCCCGCGCCGTGGTCGAGGGCATGCGCGGCCAACTCGCCGACGACCCGCGCACCGCCGTCGCCGTCCGCGCCGAGTACCGCCCCGACGGCTACCGGGCCGCCGACCGGGCCGTGCGCACCGCCCTCGCCCGCACCCTGGCCGGCACCGCCCCGCGCACCGACACCGCGTTCCGCGCCGCCGCCCCCATGACCACCACCCGTCCCACCGGAACCGCCCTGCCCTCCGGAACCGCCCTGCTCCCGCTCGCCGTCACCGACACCCGGCGGTACGCGGTCCTCACGGACGGCGCCTGGCCGGAGGCGGACGGGGACGCGGCGGACGGTGCCGCACCGGCCGCCCTCCCGCAGGAACTGGTCCGCAGGCTGGGCCTGCGCTCCGGGGACACGCTGCTGCTCACCACGCCGGCCAACCGCACGCTCGCGCTGCGGGTCACCGGCGCGTACCGGCCCGCCCCCGGCACCGACGCGTACTGGCGCAGCCTCGGCGAGGGCGGCGCCCCCGTCGCGGCGCAGGCGGCGCTGCTCCCCCCGGCCGTGTTCGTCCGGACGCCCGCGCTCACCGAGCGGGCGGTGGCGGTGTGGACGGCGCTGCCCGAGCTGACGGCCCTGCGGCCCGCCGACGTCGCCGCGCTGCACGGGCGGGTGGCGGCGCTGGCCGGGGGTGACCCGGTCCGCTCGGTGTACCGGCAGGCGACCCCGGCACTGGCGGGCACGAGCGTGCGGACCGACCTGCCGCAGGCGCTGGCGGACACCGCGCTGCCGATGCTCGCCGCCCGTTCCTCGCTGTACGTGCCGGTCACGCTGCTGACCGCCCTCGCCGCCCTCACCCTGCTGCTGACCACCCGCCACCTCACCGAGCACCGCCGCAGGGAGCAGGGCCTCCAGCTGGCCCGCGGGGCCGGCGCGCGGCGGCTGCTCGCCGAGGGGGCCGCCGAGTGGGCGGTCGTGGTGCTCCCGGCCGCCGCGGTCGGACTGCTGCTCGCCCGGTTCGCCGCCCGGGCGCTGACCGGCCGGACGGACCTCGGCGTGCTGCCGCCCGCCGGGGCGTTCGCCGCCGTCGGGCTGATCCTGCTGGTGCACGCCGTCGGCACGCTCGCTCCGGCGGTGCGGCTGGCCGCGGCCGGCGGCCGCGACGGCGTCGTCCGCCGGCGCTCGCCGCGACGGGCGGCCGTCCAGCGCACCGGCGCCGACCTCGCGCTGCTGGCCCTCGCCCTCCTCGGGCTGCTCCAACTGCTGCGCTACCGCAGCGCCGTGGCCGCCCCGTCCGCCGTCGGGTTCGGCAGCTGGGCCGACCCGGTGCTGGTGCTCACCCCCGCCGCGCTGCTGGCCGCCGGGGCGCTGCTGACCCTGCGGCTGCTTCCCCCGCTGGCCCGGCTCCTCGAACGGCGGGCGGCCCGCAGCACCGGGCTGACCCTCGCGCTCGGCGGCTGGCAGCTCGGCCGCCGCGCCTCCGCCCACGCGGCCTCCGCGCTGCTGCCCGTCCTCGCGCTCGCGGTCTGCGCGTTCTCCGCCACCGCGCTCGCCGACTTCGGCCCGAGCTACCGGGACCGCGCAGCCGCCGTGGTCGGCGCGGACCTCACCGTCACCGGCGGCGACCTGCCCGCCGCCGCCCGGCACGCGGCGCTCTCCGCCGTCGAGGGCGTCCGCGCCGTCACCCCCGTCGCCGAACTGCGCGGCGACGACGGCGAGCGCCCCGTCACCGTCGTCGCCCTCGACACCGCCACCGCCGCGAGCACCCTCTCCCCCCGGACCCTGGCCCCCGGCGCCACCGGGCACGCCCTCCCCGCCCTGCGCGCGGACCTCACCGACCGGCCCGCCGCCGACCTGGTGCCGCTGCTGCGGCAGGGCCTGCCCGACTACGGCCTGCCGCTGCCCGGCGACCCGGACGCGCTCGACGTCACCGCCGCGCTCACCGCCGACGGCCCGCTGCCGGACGGCTCCGTCCGGCTCGCCCTGACCGTGCAGGACGCCGACGGCCTCACCGTCCGGGTCGCCGCCGACTGGCCCGCCGACGGGCAGGAGCACACCGTCCGCCTCGCGCTCCGCCCCGGGGGCGCCCGGCAGGCCGCGGCGCTCCCGCTGCGGGTCGTCCGGGTCGCGGTCCTGCCCGGGAGCGACCTGCCCGGCCGGCGCAGCCTCACCCTCGACCTGCGGCGGATCAGCGCGACCGGGCCCGCCGGAGCTCAGGACGCCGCCCTGCCCGCCGGCAGCGGCTGGCAGCCCACCGCGCCCGGCGCCGGCCGCCCCGAGGACATCGGCTGCCCCGGTTACGACGCCCGCAACCCCGCCAAACCGGTCCCCGACACCAGCGACGACCTGGCCGGTCCGTGCAGCCTCGCCGAGGTGCCGGGCACCCTGCTGCACGCCGTCCTGCGCACCCAGATGCCCAACGGCCTCGGCGGCTCCCGCCCCCCGCAGGTCGCCTACACGCCGCTGCCCGGTGCGGCCCGGCCCACCGCCGTCCCCGTCCTCGCCGACGACGCCCTGCTCGCCGCCGGCCACGGCATCGGCTCCGAACTCACCCTCGTCTCCGGCGACGAGACGCTGGTCCGGGCCCGGATCGTCGGCCGCCTCGCCGCCGTCCCCGGCCAGCCCCGCGAACGCCCGGCCGTCCTCGCCGACCTCACCGCCCTCACCGCCCAGCGCCTGCTCGACGGCGCCGACCCCGTCGCCGAGACCCGCTGGTGGGCCGCCACCGCACCCGGAGCCGGCCCCGCCGCGGAACGGGCCCTGCGCGCCCGCCCCGAACTCGGCGACGTCCGGTCACTGACCGCCGCCGCCGACCGGATCGCCCGCACCCCCTACCAACGCGGCCTGCGCACCTCCCTGTGGCTGTGCCTGCTGCTCGCCCCCCTGTTCGTCGCCACCGGCGCCACCGTCCAGGCCGCCGTCGCCGCCCGGGGCCGCGCCCGCGAGTTCGCCCTCCTGCGTGCGCTCGGCTGCCCGCCCCGCCTGCCCGCCGCCGTCCTGCGCACCGAGCACCTCGCCCTGACCGGCTTCTCCGTCCTCACCGGCACCGCCCTCGGACTGGCCCTCGCCGCCGCCCTGCTGCCGCTCATCGTCATGGACGACAACGCCGTGGCGGTCTTCCCGGCCCTGCGCACCGCCGCGGGCTGGCCGTCGGCCGTCCCGGCCGCGCTCGGCACGGGGGCGCTGGTCGCCCTCGTCACGGCGGTGCTGGCCCGCCGGTTGGCCCGCACGGACCTGGCGCGGGTGCTGCGGGCCGGGGAGGACGGGTGACCGCTCCCGCCGCGGCCCGACCGCTCCGCGCACCCTTCCCGCCCGTCCGACCAGGAGCCCGACCGTGACCGTCCCGCGCAGCCGACTCCCCTTCCACCTGCTGCTGTTCCTGCTGGTCGGCACGGTGACGGCGTTCGCCGCGGCCTGGCAGCCGAGCTACGAACGGGCGGCCACCCTGGCGCTCGCGCAGGACGTCGCGCACGAGGGGGAGGCGGGGGCGCTGGTCACCGCCACCTCGGACGTGCAGCCGCTGGCCGGCGAGGCGGGCCCCCCGGGCGGCGGGCCGGTGCCGCACCTCGGGACCTTCCAGCAGGACCTCGACCGGCTGACCTCCCGCCTGGGCGCCGGGGCCGGCCCCCGGCTGGGTGCGGTCCTCGGCAGGCCGGTGACCCGGGTCGCGGCCGTCCCCGCCGCCGTCACGGACGGCGGCGCGGCCCGGCCGTACGGTCTCGACCCCGAACTGCAGCTGCTGTACGCGCAGGACGCGCCGCAGTCGGTCCGGTACGTGGAGGGGCGGGCCCCGGCCCGGCCCGCGGGCGACGGGGCGGGGGCGCCGGTGGAGGTGGCGCTGTCCGAGCAGAACCGGCAGGCCCTGGGCCTCGGACTCGGCCGGACGTTCCGCCTGGACGGCGGGCCCCGGCTGCGGACGGACGCCGTGCTGGTCGGCGTCTTCCGGCCGGTCACCGCGGGGGCCGACCTGTGGCGGCAGCACCCGCTGCTGGAGCGGGCCCGGCCGCGCGACACCGACCGGGGACGGCTGGTGACCGCGGCCGCACTGGTGGACCTATCGGGCATCGAGCTGCTGGAGGCCCGCTCGACGCTCCCGCTCACCGTCACCGCCGACTACCCGGTGACCGTCGATCCGGCGGGCCGGTCCGCCGCCGCGGGCCGACTGGCCGAACTGGTGCGGGCGTCCGGGTCGTTCGAACGGGACGCCGTGCTCGCGGTCTGCGGGGAACGCACCCTGGGCACCCTGCCGTGCGCGCTCGACCGGCGGTCCGCCACCCCGCCGCGGGTGACCGAACGGCTGTCCGCGACCGCGCTCGCCTTCCGGCACCGCGCGGAGCGGACCGAGGCGCTGCGCTCCTTCGCGCTGGCCGGTCTGCTCGCCGTCGCCGTCGCCGCGGCGGTGGCGGCCGCCCGCCTCGCGGCGCGCCGGGAGGACGGCGCGCTCGCCCTGCAGCGGGCCCGCGGCGCGTCCCCCGCGCGGACCGGCGCGGCGCGCCTGGCCGAGACGGCGCCCGCCGTGCTGCTGGGGCTGCTGGTGGGCGGGCTCGCCGCCGCGCCGGTCACCGCGCCCCGTCCGCCCGCCCCGCCCGGTTGGCCGGCGGTGGCCGCCACCGTGCTGGCCTGGATCGCGCTGCCGGTCGCCACCTGGCTCCGGCTGCGCGAACCCCGGCGGTCCCGCCCCGACGGGGACCGGCACCGCCCGCGGCGGGCCGGCGGCCCGCGCCGGGCCGCCGAGGTGGCGGCCGTGCTGCTGGCGCTCGCGGTCTGGGCGTCCGTCCGGGTGCGCGGTGCGGGCGCCCTGAGCGATCCCCAACTCCCGCTGCTGCCGGTGCTGCTGGCGGTCGTGGTGGCCGTCGTGCTGCTGCGGGTGCAGCCCGCACCGGTGCGGCTGCTGGCGGCCCGGGCCCGCGCGGGCACCGGAGCGGTCGCGCTGGTCGCGCTCGCCCGGGCGGGCCGGGCGGCCGCCGGGGCCCTGACCCTGCTGGTCCTGGTGCTGGCCCTGTCGCAGGCGGTGTTCGGCGGACTGGTCGTCCACACCCTGCAGCAGGGCCGGGAGCAGAGCGCGGCCTGGCGCAGCGGCGCGGACGCCGTGCTGCTCGGACCGGCCCGGATCGCCGACGCCGGAGCGGAGTTGGCCGCCCTGCCCGGCGTCGCCGGCACCGCCGCCGTGCACGTCCAGGTGCAGGACCTGATCGGCAGCGACGGCACGGTGAGCGCCGGGGCCGTGCTCGCCGACGTCGACCCGGACGCCCTGCTGGCCGTCGCCCCCGCCTCGCCGCTCGGCCGGGAACTGCGCGGGGCCCGCCTGCCGTCCACCGTCCGCGCCGCGCCCGAGGACGCCCCCGAACTGGACGTGCTCGCCGACCCCGGGCTGCTCGCCCGCCACCCCGACGGCCTGCTCGACACCGGCAGCGGACCCGACGCGCTGCGGCTGCGGATCGTCGGCACCCTGCCCGCCGACGCCCGCCGCGACCCGGTGCTCGGCCCGCTGCTCGGCGAACGGCCGCCCGGCGCCGCCCTGGTGGTGTCGGCCCGGACGGTGCTGCCCGCCGACGCGCCGGGCCGCTCCGCCGTCCTGCTGCGCCTGGTGGGCGGCCCGCTCGGCCCGCTCGACCGGGAACAGGTGCGCCGGGCCGCCGCCGCGACCGGCGCCACCGGCTCCCCGGTGGAGCTGCGCACCCGCGCCGGTGAACGGGACCAACTCGACCGGGACGGCCTGGGCGCCGTGCTGAACCGCACCTTCCTGGCCGCCGGGGCCGGCAGCCTGACGATCGCACTGCTGGTGGTCGTCCTGGAACTCGTGCTCGGCGCCCGGGACCGGGCCCGCACGGTCTCCTACCTGCGCACCCTCGGCCTGGGCGGCCGGGCCGCCGCCGCCCTGCCGGTGCTCGAACTGCTCCCGCTGCTCGCCGCCGCCGCGCTCGGCGGCACGGCGCTCGGCCTGCTGCTGCCCGCCGCCCTGGGCCCGGTGCTCGACCTGACCGCGTTCGGCGGCGGACCGGCCCCCGGCCCGTCCGTCGACTGGACGCTCACCGCCGCCCTCGCCCTCGGGCTGGTCGTGCTGGTCGCCGCGGTCGCCGCCCTGGAGACCCTGTTCGGGCGCCGTCGGAGCCCGAGCGCCGTGCTCAGGCTCGGAGAGGCCCTGTGACCGCGGTCCGCGGCGGCGCGCTCAGCGGTTCGGCGCGGACGCGTCGGGCTGCAGGAACTCCAGCCGGTTGCCGCAGTTGTCGTGGGCGTAGAAGCGGCGGTGGCCGGGGAAGGCGCCGTCCCAGGTCACTTCCACCCCTGCGGCGGTGAGCCGCTCGGCGAGGCCGTCGAGGTCCGTCACCCGGATGCCCGGGTGGGCCTTGCGGGCCGGTCGGAAGTCCTCCTCCACGCCCAGGTGGATCTCCAGGTCGTCCGCCCGCACCCACAGTCCGCCGCGGGCGGCCAGCACCGGGGGCTTGGCCAGTTCCGTCATGCCGAGGACGCCGACGTAGAACGCCCGGCACGCGTCCTCGCTGCCGGGCGGGATCGCGAGCTGCACGTGGTGCAGCCCGAAGCCGCTGCCGGTCGGGCAGCGGCGGTCGTAGTCCTGCTCCGGGGTGCTGTGCTCGCTCATGGAACCTCCGACGACGTCCGCAGACGGCCGGACCGCGCCCCGGACGGGGCGGGATCCGGCACTCCGGCCCCCGATTCTGGTCACGGCACCGGCGTTGATCAAGGGGCGCGGGCCCGGCACCTGCGGCGGCCCGTACCGCGGGGCGCCGGGCCGCCGGGCCGCCGGGCCGCGGCGGTCGCACGGCGTGGCGGTTTGAGGCGGTCACGTCCGGGGGCGATGCTGGGGGGTGACGGCCTGGCGGGTGCTGCCTCCGAGAGGGGATGGACGGACATGGCGACTCGGGTTCCGGGCCGGGCGGCGACCGCGACGGTCGACGGCGGCGGGGCGGTCACCGGCTGGTCGGCGGCGGCGGAGCGGCTGACGGGGTTCGGGGCGGGGCGGGTGCTCGGGCGGCCGGCCGTCGAGTTGCTGGCCGGGCGGGCGCCGATCCCCTTGCTGCGGGCGGCGGTTCGGCACGAGCCGTTCAGCGGGATGGTCCGGCTGTGCCGCGCCGAGGAGGAGCCGGTCTCGGTCGAGCTGGGCGTCGTCCCGGTGCGGACGGCGCGCGGCGAACCGGCCTGGGTGCTGTCCGCGTTCCCGCTGCAGCCGCTGTCGCAGCCCGCGCCCGACGGGTCGGCCGCGCCCGCGGCAGCGGTGACGGGGACGGGGACGGGGGCAGGGACGGGCTCCTCGGAGGAGCGGGCCCGGCGGCGGCTGGCACTGCTGAGCGAGGCCGGGCTGCGGATCGGTTCGACCCTCGAAGTGGAGCGCACCGCACAGGAGTTGGCGGACGTCGCGGTCGAGGGCTTCGCGGACTTCGTGGGCGTCGACCTGCTCGACTCGGTCTTCGGCGGCGGCCCGCCGTCGGGCGCGGGCCTGGTGTTCTACCGGGTCGCGCAGCGCTCGGTGCTGCCGGGCAGCCCGGAGTCCGTGATCGCGCTCGGCGCCGGGGACGTGATCGCGCCGGACTCGCCGATGGCCCGGGTGCTGGCCTCGGGCCGCCCGCTGCGCACCGACTACCGCGACCCGGAGATCCGCTCCTGGCTCGCCCAGGAACCCGAACGGGAGCGCCTGGCCAAGGAGTTCGGCATCCACTCCTCCCTCCTGGTGCCGCTGACCGCCCGCGGGACGACGCTCGGCGTGGCGATCTTCCTGCGGCACCGTTCGCCGGAGCCCTTCGACGAGGACGACCTGCTGCTGGCGACGGAACTGACGGCACGCGCCGCGCTGTCCGTCGACAACGCCCGCCAGTACACCCAACAGCGCGACACCGCACTGGCGTTGCAGCGCTCCCTGCTGCCCAGCCGGACGCCCCGGCAGGCCGCCGTCGAGGTCGCCTTCCGCTACCTCCCGGCGGGCGGCCGGGAGGGCGTCGGCGGCGACTGGTTCGACGTGGTCCCGCTGTCCGGCGCCCGGGTGGCCCTGGTGGTGGGCGACGTGGTCGGCCACGGCGTGCCCGCCTCCGCCGCGATGGGGCGGCTGCGCACGGCGGTCCGCACCCTCGCCGACATCGACATGCCGCCGGACGAACTCCTCACCCACCTCGACGACCTGGTGCTCCGGGTCGACCTGGACGAGCTCCCCGAGGGCGGCACCGCCTGGGCCGGCAGCAGCGTCGGCGCGACCTGCCTGTACGCGGTGTACGACCCGGTCGCCCGCTCCTGCGCACTGGCCCGGGCCGGGCACCCCGGCCCGGCCCTGGTCGGCCCGGACGGCACCGTGACCTTCCCCGACCTGCCCGCCGGTCCGCCGCTCGGCCTCGGCGGACTCCCCTTCGAGGCGGCCGAGTTGGAGGTGCCGGAGGGCAGCGTGCTGGCCCTGTACACCGACGGCCTGCTGCGGGCCTCGGAGTTGCGCGGCGACCCCGGGCTCGGCCTCGACCGGCTCGGATGCGCGCTCACCGCCCCTGCCGACTCGCTGGAGGACCTCTGCGACCAGGTCCTGTCCGCGACCCTCGGGCCGGACGCCCCGACCGACGACGTCGCGCTGCTGCTGGCCCGCACCCTGGCCCTGCCCGCCCGGGACGTCGCCGACTGGTCGCTGCGCCACGACCCGTCCGAGGTGGCCCGGGGCCGCAAGCTCGCGACCGCGAAGCTCGCCGACTGGGGGCTCGAAGAGGCGTCCTTCGTCACCGAGTTGGTGGTCAGCGAACTGATCACCAACGCCGTCCGCTACGGCCGCCCGCCGATCGGCTTCCGGCTGATCCGGGACGGCGGCGTGCTGATCTGCGAGGTCTCCGACGGCAGCAGCACCGCCCCGCACCTGCGCCGCGCCCGCACCGAGGACGAGGGCGGGCGGGGCCTGCTGCTGGTGGCCCAGCTGTGCCGCAACTGGGGTACCCGGCACACCCCGCGCGGCAAGACCATCTGGGCCGAGCAGGAGCTCTGACCCGGCGTCAGTCGACGGCCTCGCGCAGGGCGTCGCGCAGCCGACCCCCGTGGCGGGCCAGCAGGGCGGCGGCGGCGGGCGCGTCCACGCCGGTGAGCAGCAGCAGGATCGCGTCCTTGACCCGGCCGCCGGTGGCCGCCAACGCGGCGTCGGCGTCGGCCGGTTCGGCCTCGGCGGCGAGGGCGACGATCCGGCGGGCCCGCAGTCGCAGCTTCTCGTTGGTCGCCCGGACGTCGACCATCAGGTCGCCGTAGGTCCTGCCGAGCCGGACCATCACCAGCGTCGAGACCATGTTGAGCACCAGCTTCTGTGCCGTTCCCGCCTTCAACCGGGTGGAACCGGCCAGCAGTTCGGGCCCGGTCACCACCTCGATCCGGTGCTCGGCGGCGTCCCCGAGCGCGGAGCCGCGGTTGCCCGCCAGCGCGACGGTGAGCGCCCCGAGCCGCCGGGCGTGCTCGACCGCGGCCAGCGCGTACGGGGTCCGGCCGGAGGCGGAGACGCCGACCACGGTGTCGGCGGCGGTCAGCCGCAGCGCGTCCAACTCCGCGACGGCCGCCGCCCGGTCGTCCTCGGCGTCCTCGACGGCGGCCGTCAGCGCGGCCGGACCGCCCGCGACCAGTCCGACCACCAGCCCCGGCTCCGTCCCGAACGTCGGCGGGCACTCGCTGGCGTCCAGCACGCCGAGCCGCCCCGCCGTCCCCGCCCCCGCGTACACCAACCGCCCGCCGCGGCCCATCCGTTCGACGATCGCCTCCACCGCCGCCGCGATCTCCGGCACCACCGCCCCGACCGCCTCCGGCACCGTCCGGTCCTCGGCGTTCATCACCCGGGCCAGCTCGACCGTCGGCAGCAGGTCGATCTCCGCGCCGCCGCTGCGCCGTCCCTCGGTCACCGGTTCGGGGAGCGAGCGCAGGTCGTCCGGGCCGTCCGGGTGCCGGGAGGTGTGCGGGGTGCGCGGGGTGTCTGCCACGGGCCCACCCTAGGACGTCGGCGGAGGCCGGTGGCGGCGAGGCGGCGGTGCTGCTGCGGGGTGGCGCTCCGGGGGGTGCGTCAGCGGTGTCCGGCGGCGGCGAGGGCGGCGGCCGCGGTGACCCGGCGGCGGCCCTCCTCGCCCCGGTACCAGATCCACGCGCAGCGTCCGCGGGGGTGCTGCGGGCTGACGGGGGCGAACTCCGTGACGGCGACGGTCTCGGACGTCCGCCAGCTCCGTCCGGGTCCCGACGCCTCGGCCACCTCGCTCAAGCCGTTCCCGTCCCCGTCCAGGTGCCGGGCGGTGGCGAGGGCGGCGGCCCCGCCCGGCCAGCGGTCCCAGGCCGAGAGCTCGTCCACGAGGGCGTGGGACTCGATCCGGTGGACCATGGACGCCTCCAGTTCCTGGAAGACGCCGTCACCTGCCGTGCTCTCGGCCCCCACCCGCCCGTCGGTGTGGACGAGGTAGCGGACCGGGTGGGCGGCCCGCGGCCCCCACCAGTCGAAGAACCAGCCCCGCACGGGATCGGCCCACGCGTACGACCCCGGCTCGTGGTGCCACTCCAGGGTGGACACCCGGCGCTCGCCCCCGGCGCCCGGGTGGCTCTCCCGCACCGTGTACCGCAGTCCGCCGTAGCGCTGGGCGAACCCCTCGCGCCGGATCACCAGCTCCAGCGGGGCGGGGACGGGCCGGCCCCTGCGGTCACGGACCCGGAGCAGTTCGGTGGGGACGTGCGGCCCGGTCCGCTCCTGCCGGTGCGCGGAGCGGTCGAGGAAGGCGAGGGCGCGCGGGGACAGACCCGAAGGGTCTTCCAGGAGGTGCACGTTGCTTCTTTTTCCGACGTGAGGACTGCGTCAGTGGACGCACCGTACCCGGTCGGCCCCGGGTCGGGAAGACCGTTCCGGGCCGTGGTTTCCCGTGGATGGTCGGCGGGATCAGGGGTAGGCGCGTGCGGGCGGGGAGGAGTCCCCGGTCCGACGAGCAGGAAGACGAGCAGGAACCAGCACGGATGAGCACGGCAGGGAGAGGAGGAGGGCCATGAGCAGCAGCATCGGGACCGGCACCCGGCACGGTGACGGGGAGCCGGTGGGCGCGCTCGTCACGCGGGCGTCGCAGCAGCTCTCGGAACTGGTCCGGGAGGAGATGCAACTGGCCCGGGCGGAGCTGACCGAGAAGGGCAGGCGCTACGGCCTGGGCGGCGGACTGGTCGGCGGGGCCGGCCTGGTCGGCGTCCTGTCCGCCCAGGCCGTGGTGGCCGCGGCGGTCGCCGCCCTCGCACTGGTCCTGCCGGTGTGGGCGTCGGCGCTGGTCGTCGCGGCCCTGCTCGCCGTGGTGGCCGCGGTGCTGGCGCTGGCCGGCAAGAAGCAGGTCGCCAGGGCCGGCAGCCCCGCGCCCGAACAGACCATCGACAGCGTGAAGGCCGACGTGGCCGAGATCAAGGAGAGGGCACACCGATGAGCGAGGGCACACCGACGGGCCGGCCGTTCCAGGGCGACGGATCCGCACCGACCGAGCGGCTCCGCGAGCAGGTCGAACGCACCCGCGAGGAACTCGGCCGGACGGTCGAGGCGCTGGCGGCCAAGACCGACGTCAAGGAGCAGGTCAAGGAGAAGGCGGCCGAGTGGAAGGAGCAGGCCACCGGGACGGCCGCGCACCTGACCGACCAGCTCCGGGAGAAGGCCGGGCGGGCCGCCGAGCTGGTGAAGGAGCGGACCCCGGACCCGGTGCTCGACAAGGCGGGCCAGGCCGCGGCCCAGGTCCGCGACACCGCGGTCCAGGCCGGGCACCTGGCGGCGGAGAGGACCCCGGACCAGGTCCGCGAGAAGGCCGCGACCGTCGCCGCGGCGGCCCGGGCCAACCGGACCCCGCTGCTGGCCGGGGCGGCGGTGCTGGTGGTCACGCTGTTCCTGCTGCGCGGCCGGAAGCACAAGTGAAGGCGGTCACGGTCCTCTACAAGCCGGTCGGACTGACCCTCGGCGTCGTCGGCGGCCTGCTCGCGGGCGTCGCCTTCCGACAGGCGTGGAAGGCGATCGGCCACGACGACGACGCCCCGGACGCCACCGACGAGGACCGCACCTGGCGGGAGGTGCTGCTCGCCGCGGCCCTCCAGGGAGCGATCTTCGGCCTGGTCAAGGCCGCCGTCGACCGCGGCGGGGCCACTGCCACCCGGCGCCTCACGGGCACCTGGCCCGGCTGACCCCGCGTCCGGACCTCCGGGCCCGCTCCGTCCCGCGACGGAGCGGGCCCGGACCGCGTCTCAGCGGGCGGGGCGGAGGCGGGCGACCAGGGCGCGGTGGCGGGCCCGGCCGGTGCGGCGGTCCTCCGCTTCGGCGAGGACGGCCGCCACGGCCGGGGCACCGGGATCGAAGGGGCGGGGGCGAAGCGGGCGGGGGCCCGGCGGGCGTGCTGCTGCCAGTCGTCCCGGTGGAAGCGGACCGTCCAGCCCGGCCAGAGCCGCGGCACCTCGTACGCCTGCGGGGTCGCGGGGAGGGACCACCAGTCGAGGCGGCGGCGTTCGAGGTCGAGGTGGAGGCCGGAGCTGACGTGCAGTCGGCAGGTGCCGTGGTCGGGGGCGTCCGCCAGGCGGTCGAGCAGGGCGGGGCCCTCGCGGACGGGGTGGTCGAAGGCGGCGGAGGCGACGTGGCAGCGGCCGGTGTCGAGGGTGACCAGGGTGCCGCCCGGGTCCGGCCCGGCGAGTTCCTCGTCGTCGGGGGCGAGGAACGGGGCCCGGTCGAGGGGGGTTCCGCGGCGGCGGACGTGCTCCGGGTCGAGCCCGAGGTGGGTGCGCAGTTCGGCCGGGCCGTCGTACAGCGGGCGGACCGTCCAGCCCGGCCAGGCGGCCCGGATCAGGGCGAGGGCGGCTGCGCGGTGCCGGAGTTCGGCGCTCGGGCCCTCCCGGGCGGAGAACAGCAGGGCCGTGCGGCCGAGGTCGACCAGCACCCCGCCGTGGGGGATGTCGTCGTCCAACCACCAGTCGTCCCGGCGGAGTTCGGGGAGCGTGCCGAGCAGGGCGTCCGGTCCGTCCAGCAGGTCGAGGGCGATCACGCGGGCCGAACCGTTCGGTTTGGTCGGGGCGGCCGTCCGGCGTACGCTTCGGAGCGAACCAAACCGAACCGTTCGGTTTGGGATTCTGCGCTCAGGAGGCTCCCCATGCAGCAACGGACGCTCGGCACCCAGGGCCTGACCGTCTCCGCGATCGGCTACGGCGCGATGGGGCTGACCATGGCGTACGGGCCGGGTGACGAGCGGGCGGGCGTGGCGGCCGTGCGGCGGGCGTACGAGTTGGGCGTGACCTTCTTCGACACCGCGGAGCTGTACAACTGGGGCACCGGCTCGAACGAGGAACTGCTCGGCCGGGCGGTGAACGGCTTCCGCGACCAGGTCGTGCTGGCCACCAAGTTCGGCTTCGCCCGCACCGAGCGGGGGTTCGGCTTCGACAGCCGGCCGGAGAACATCCGCAGGGTCGCCGAGAACAGCCTGCGCGCCCTGGGCACCGACCGGCTGGACGTGCTCTACCAGCACCGGGTGGACCCGGACGTCCCGATCGAGGAGGTGGCGGGGGCGGTCAAGGAGCTGATCGAGGCGGGCAAGGTCGCGCACTTCGGCCTGAGCGAGGCGGGACCGGAGACGATCCGGCGTGCGCACGCCGTGCAGCCGGTGTCGGTGCTGCAGACCGAGTACTCGCTGTTCGAACGGGACGTCGAGCGGGTCTTCCCGACCCTGGACGAGCTGGGCATCGGCTTCGTCGCGTACTCGCCGCTCGGCCGCGGCTTCCTGACCGGCAGCACCAGGCCCGCCGGGCAGTACCACCCGAGCGACCTGCGCAACCACGACCCGCGCTGGCAGCCCGGCGCCTACGAGCGGAACCTCGCCGCGGTGGCCCGGCTGGGCGAGCTCGCCGCCGAGAAGGGCACCACCGTCGCGCAGTTCGCCCTCGCCTGGCTGCTCGCCCGCGGCCCGCACGTCGTCCCGATCCCCGGCACCCGCAGCGCCGCCCGGATGGCGGAGAACGCCCGCGCCGCCTGGATCACCCTGGACGCCGAGGACCTGGCCGCCGTCGACGCGGTCCTCCCCGACGGCGGCTTCGGCGCCCGCTACCAGGAGGACAGCCTCCCGGTCTGGTCCTGAGCCCCCGGACCCCCGGGCCCCGGGCCCCCGGGTCTCTCGGGGTTCTCGGGGTTCTCGGGGTTCTCCTCGGGGTGGTTTCCGGGTTGCGCCGGGTGGGCGCGGGGGACCGGCTCTGCCACACTCACCGCATGGGCATGCGGGGGAACGCGTCCGCCGCGGTCGACGGCTCCGTGCCGCCTGCTGGTTGCGCAACGGGCCTGTCCCGCTTCGCAGTCGGTCCGGTGCTCGGGGTGGCGGCCGCGGTCGTGGCGGTGCAGGCGGGACTGGTGGGGCGGTACGGGTTCCACCGGGACGAGTTGTACTTCATGGCCGCGGGGCGGCACTTGGCGTGGGGGTACGTCGACCAGCCGCCGCTGACACCGCTGTTGGCGCGGCTGTCCACGGCGGTGTTCGGCGACGGCCCCGCCGGGTTGCGGGCGGTCGCGGTGCTGCTGGGCGCGGCGACGGTGGTGCTGGTGGCCCTCGCCGCACGGGAGTTGGGGGCGCGGCGGGCCGGGCAGGTGCTGGCCGCGGCCGGGGCGGCGGTGTCGGCGCTGGTGCTGGCGCTCGGGCACATGCTGAGCACGGCGAGCTTCGACCTGTTCGCCTGGACGGGGCTGGGCGTGCTGGTGCTGCGCCTGCTGCGCACCGGTGACCGCCGCTGGTGGCCGGCGATCGGCGCGGTGGCCGGGGTCGCGCTGCTGAACAAGGACCTGGTGCTGCTGCTGGCCGTCTCGCTGCTGCCGTCGATGGCCTTCTGCGGCCCGGACTCCCGTTCCCTGCTGCGTGGTTGGTGGCTCCCGGCGGGTGCGCTGGCGGCGCTGCTGGTGGCGGCGCCGAACCTGTACTGGGAGGCGGTGCACGGCTGGCCGCAGCTGACCGTCGCCTCGGGCATCAGCGACCGGGACGGCCTGGTCAACCGGCTGACCTTCGTACCGATGCAGCTGGTGTACCTCTCCCCCGTGCTCGTCCCGGTCTGGCTGGCCGGGTTCCGCCGCCTGCGCGAGGACGAACGGGTGCGCTGGGCGAGGCCGTTGGGGTGTGCGTACCTGGTGCTGTGCGCGCTGGTGCTGGTGCTGGGCGGCAAGCCGTACTACGCGCTGCCGCCGCTGCTGCTGGTGATGGCGGCCGGGTGCCGGCCCGTCGCGGAGCGGCTGTGGGAGCGGGGGGAGCACGGGGGCGGGACGCGGCGCGGCCGGGTGCGGCTGGTGGGGGTGCTGCTGGTCGCCGCGCTGGTGAACTCGCTGATCACGCTGCCGGTGCTGGCGCCCGGACGGCTGTCGGTGGTCTCGGCGATCTACCCGGAGTCCGCGGAGCAGGTCGGCTGGCCGGAGCTGACGGCGGCGGTGGCGGCGGGCTGGCAGGCCGTGCCGCCGGAGCAGCGCGGGCGGGCGGTGGTGTTCGCCACCGACTACGGCGAGGCGGGAGCGCTGGTGCACTACGGCGACCGGTACGGCCTGCCGACCGCGTACTCGGGCCACATGTCCTTCTACGACTGGGGCCCGCCGCCGGATTCGGCGACCGGCCCCGTCGTGCTGGTGCACCCGGCGCCGTACCCGGAGGTCGAGCGGGCCTTCACGGGGTGCCGGCGGGTCGCCGAGGTCGACAACGGGCACGGGGTGGCGAACGAGGAGCAGCACGCACCGGTGCTGGTGTGCGCGGGCACGGTCGCGCCGTGGTCCCGACTGTGGCCCCGGCTGCGGCACTTCTACTGAGCGGCTCCCGGGAGGGTGCGCAGTTCGCTGTCGGTGATGCCGCCGGGGCACTCGCGTTCGCGGCCCCAGCCGGCCAGGTCGGCTCCGGCGCGGTAGGCGGACTCCAGGAACTCCAGGGCGGTGCGCCACGGGTCGGCGGTGGCGCGGACCTCCTCGTAGGTGAGCAGGGCGAGGTGGCTGCCGCGGTTCGGGGTCCAGCGGGCGGCGTCGGGGCGCAGCGGGCGGGTGTCGAGTCCGGCGGGTTCGGGGGCGGTGTAGGAGTAGAACGCGGGGGCGGGGACGTTGTCGTCGCCGAACCAGAAGCCCGCGCTGATGACTTCGCGGGAGTACGCCTCGCGGGTGACGCTGTCGGCGGCGGGCTGGTCGGTCTCGCGGTCGGAGAAGCGGGTGACGGCGAGGTCGAAGGTGTGCCAGAAGTGGTGGACGGGGCTGGTCTTGCCGGAGTACCCGGCGGCGTACTCCTCCAGCAGCAGGGCGACCTGGCTGAGGACGTGCCAGTAGGTGGTGACGGCGGCGGGGTCGTAGCTGCGGTGTTCGTGGTCGTCGGCGAAGGGGCGGTGGGAGTCGGGCAGGTCGTAGGGGTAGGGGTGGTCGGGGAGGACGTCGATGTCGAGGTGGACGAGGGCGCGCAGGGTGTCGCGGTAGAAGTCGGCGACGGAGCGTCCGGTGAGCGGGAAGGAGTCCTCGGCGCCGTCGAGGGTGCGGACGTACAGGCGGTGGTCGGTGAAGTCGAAGTCGATGGTGAAGGAGTCGCCGCCGCGGGTCGGGCCGGTGGGGCGGGTGGTGATGCCGCGGCCGGTGAGGTGGAAGGGGACGTTCCACCAGTGGTTGCGGCGGGCGCTGCCCGCGAGGCGGATCTTGCCGATGACCTGGGCGAAGCGGTGCAGCGTCTCCTTGGTGTCCCGCCAGGACTCCAGGGGCAGGGGCGGGAACAGCTCCATGGTGCAACTCCGGCGCGGGGAGGGGTCGGGGGGCGCTGCCCATCCTCACCGTCCCCGGCCCGGGCCCGGGGGTGCGACGCGCCCGGGTGGGGTGCGACTGCTCCGTCCGGGCGGTGCGGGGTCGTGCGTCAGCGCGGTTCGGGGGGCAGCACGGCGGCGGCGAGGGCGGCCGCCTCGGCGGCGGTGGCGACGGTGACCGGTTCGGGGAGGGCCGCGGCGACGGCCCGGTGCCCCCGGTGGCTGCGGACCCGGTACGTCCCGTCGGTGTGCGGCTCGACGGCCACGCCCGCGTTCTCGTACGGGAAGAGGAGCTTGGTGGAGAACCACAGGACGTAGTGGCTGCTGACCGGCCGCAGGCGGCGCAGCCGGGGCTGGGCGAACGCCGCCCGCCACAGGTCCCGCACGCGGTCGGGCTCGCGGTGCCAGGCGTGGTCGAAGCTCTGCAGGCGGATCCGCCACTCGAGTTCCACCCGGTCCAGCGGGGCGCGCTCGTGGGCGAGCGCCCAGTCCTGGACGTGCAGGAAGGGGGCGGTGCGCCGGATCTCCGTCAGGTCGGCGCCCGCGAACCAGCCCGAGACCGCCCGGACGGCTTCGGTGAGGTCCGGCGCGTCGCCCATGGCCAGCGGCACCACGCCGCGGCTCAGGGACAGGTGCGGTGCGGAGCCGTCGTGCTTCCACCAGATGCGGGCCGCGTCGGGCGCCGGTAGCTCCGAGCCGCCGCGCGCGGCCGGTCGGGGCAGCCCGCCCCGGAAGTCCGCACCGCACCAGTACAACTGGTCGGGCGCGGGCAGCGGGAGGCCCGCCGCGGCGGCGAGTTCGGCCAGTTCGGTGCCGAACGCGGCCGCGGCGGCGTCCCGTTCGGCCTGGGTCTCGTACGTGGGGGACGGCATGGCGCGGAGTGTAGTGCGGACGCGCCCGGCTCGGCCGGGCGGGCCGGTCAGGGGCGTCCGGTGCCGGTGCCGTTCGGCAGGACGTAGCGCTGCGGGGCCATCAGGGTGTCGCGCCAGGAGAGGGCGTCGACCACGGCGGTGTGCGCCTCGGTCGGGGTGAGCGCGCAGCCTTCCCGCACCGTGGCGGTCAACTCGTCGTTCTCCCAGGTGACTTCGACGTCCTTGACGGCCAGGACGGTGCGCAGCCGGTCGGCGACGGCGTCCAGGTCGACCCAGTTGCTGCCGACCTGCTGCCAGCGGCCCTTCTCGCGGCGGCCGACGGGCAGGCGGCTGAGGGCGGCGAGTTCGCCGTCGGGGCCGAGGGTGACGTTGCGCTGTCCGGCGAGGTCGATCAGGCGGAGCAGGGCGCGGGCGAAGTGCTCGGTCTCCTCGCGGTCGAGGACGTCGGGGTGGGCGTGCAGGCTGATCTCCAGGCAGCCGCCGGTGCGCCAGATGTTGATCATCAGCCGGGTGGGGAGCGGTTCGGTCGGGTACCAGGTCAGGTCGGGGTCGGCGGCGGGGTCGGGGCGCAGGGCGGCGATCTCCTCGGGGACGGTGCCGCTGACGTCGTTGAGCACGACGTCCCGGACGAACCGGGCGCCGCGCCGGAGGGAGGAGTCGTCGAGGATCTTCCAGAGCTGCTCGGTCTCGAAGGTGGCGTGCCAGTAGCCGGAGAGGGCCTGGGCCTGGGTGCGGCCGATCAGGGTGTCGAGGTCGGGGCAGTCGGTGTCCAGGACGAGCAGGGCGTCCTGGGCGAGGGTGCCGACGTGTTCGGCGAGGACGGCGCGGTGGCGGTTGGCGGACAGGGCGGCCATCACTACGGTGGAGCGGGCCGCGCGGTGGGCCGCCAGGGCGGCGTAACAAGCGGTCAGGACGGCGGACTTGGAGCTGTTGGTACGCCGGACGGCCCGTTCCAGGGCGGCGGCTCCGGACGGGGTGCGGACGGCGAGGGTGTGCAGCAGATTGTCGGCGGAGTGGACCCGGTCGTCGGCGAAGACGGCGGAGGGCTCCTCGGTCAGGATGCGCTCCCAGTGCCGGAGGGCGGCGCGGCCGCGGCGGCGGCCGCTCGCGGAGCGTTCCTGGGCGGCGACCTCGATCGGGGTGGGCCCGGCGGGCGGCGGCAGTTCGCCGCCGGAGGCGAGGGCCGTCCACTCCTTGAACAGCAGGCCGGTGGCGACGCCGTCGAGCTGGGCGTGGCTGACGACCACGCCGAGCAGGACGGGGCGGTCGTCGCGGGTGAGCAGGGCGAGCCGGAGCGGGAAGTCGGCGGTGAGGTCGAACGGGTGGCAGCGCTCGTCCCAGCAGAACGCTTCGGCCCGGGCGGCGGCGTCCTCGCCTGGGCCCAGTTCGATCAGCGCGACGGTGAACTCGCCTTCCTGGAGCTGGCGTTGGGTTTCGGGGAGGCGGTCGCCGCCTGCTCCGGGGAAGACGGTGCGCAGGGCGGCGTGCCGCTCGGCGAGGATGCGCAGGGCAGCGAGGCAGGTGGCCGTGTCGGCGTGCTCGGGGACGGTCCAGGTCGCCTGCTTGTTCAGCGAGGAGGGTTCGTTCCGCTCCCGCGAGGGCTGTTCGTTGCGCAGGCAGCGCAGCACGTTGTCCTGGCCGAGGGTGACCGGCCCTTCGGCCGGGGGCGTCTCGGACCGGAACCGCAGCACGGTGGATCGCAGGTCTGACACCGGGTCAGTCTCCCTTCAGGGCGGTGCCGACGTGCTCGGGCCAGTCGGCGGGCCGGGTGCCGTGGGCGTGCAGCAGGGCGAGGGCGATCCGGTCGAGGCCGAAGGCGGTGCAGGCGGTGTGGCCGGTGGCGCCGTCGGCGGTGAAGTCGAAGACCTCGCCGAAGTGGTCCTTGTGGATGTTGGCGGAGGCGATGGCCTGCGGCAGCCCGTCGGCCACCGGGACGCGCAGCTCGAACTTCAACTCCTGGGCGCGCTGGGCGGCTTGGTAGAGCTTGCGGCCGCCGCCGAAGAACGGGTCGTCGGCGAGTTCGACCGACGGCTTCAGGCCGAGGCCCCCCAGCCAGTCGGCGACCCGCTGCAGCCAGTGCTCGCGCCAGTCCTGGCAGTGCCGGGCGGTGCCCGCGGTGACGAGTTCGGCCATCCGGAAGCTGCGCAGCCGCCCGGGTTCGGCGGTGGCCTCCTGCCGGAAGCACTGCGCCTCCACGCTGTAGCGGACGGGCTGTCGGAGGTCCCGTCCGACCAGGGTGGCGTAGACGGGGTAGCAGGCGGCGGGCAGCAGCACCAGGTCGGAGATCTCCTGCCGGGCGTGCCAGGGGCCGGACTCGGCGATCAGCGGGGAGAGCCTGCGCCAGTCGGCGGCGCTGCCGGTGTAGCTGTGCACGGTGCCGAGCAACTGCGGGAAGGAGGCGGCGAATCCGGCGCGTTCGATGGTGGCGCGGGAGATCACGGGCGGGACGGCGAGCCGCTCGAAGGGCTCGTCGGCGGCCAGCCGGGCGATCGAGTCGCGCAGCGCGCCGAGCAGCTTCTCGTAGGCGGCGGGCTGGAGCTGGACGCCGGGCGCGGCGGTGGGCAGCGGGGTGGCGTCGTCGGGGTGGCGGGTCATGGTCGGTCTGCCTCGGGGTCGGGGGCGGCGGTCGGCGGCGGTGGCGGTGGCGGGACAGCGGCGGCGGTGGTCACGGGGGAGGTTCCGCGGCCGCCCAGTGGGCGAGGTCGAGCCGGCCGGTCTCCGGTTCGAAGTCGACGAGCACCAGCGGCCGGTCGGCGCACCGGGGGTCGGCGAGGGCGGCGGCGAGCGCGGCCCAACCGCCGGTGTACGGACTGCCGGTGCGGGCCGCGCGGGTCTCCCGTCCGTCGGGCGGCCGAACGCCGAGCAGGCCGGGGCCGAGCAGCAGCAGTGCGTCCTCGGGCAGGTCGGCGCACCACTGCCCCAGCACGCGGTCGACCCGGCCGTCCGGGACGCCGCTGCGACTGTCGGTGCCGTGCAGCGCCCGGCCGCCGCCGTCGGCCTCCCAGAGCAGGGCGGCGACCGAGTGCCGGTCGGGGAGCCGGGCGGGGCGGTGCGGGCGGTGGTGCAGGTCGGCCTGTTCGACGGCGATCAGCAGGGCGCGCCGGGCGCCCGCGGTGCGGGCGTACGCGTCGGCGACCAGCAGGGCGCTGAACGCGGCGCCCGCGCCCTCGTCGCAGATCGCGAAGGACAGCGGTCCGCCCGGGCAGGACCCGGCGAGGCGCAGCGCGACGGCCTGTCCGGGGCGGACGTCGGGCGTGGCGTACACCAGGAGCAGCAGGTCGACCGGGCGGGCCGGGTCGGTCAGGGCGCGGACGGCGTGTGCGGCCAGCACGTCGTAGGACTGTCCGCGGGCCCCGGCGAGCGCGTCCTCGTCGAGGGCGACCCCGTACGGGCGGGTCAGGTCGGCGGTGAAGGCGCGCAGGTCGGGGTCGGCGGCGAGCGGGGAGTGGCCGGGCAGGTCGTGGGCGTGGGCGGCGGTCAGGCGCAGCGGGGAGGCGGCGCGCGGCAGGGTGGCGGGGAGCGGCCCGCGGGCGAGCACGGTGGTCAGTCCTCGGCGATGACGTGTCCGGCGACGAAGCCCGCGAGGGTGCCGACCGAGCGCAGGTCCTCCGGGTCGATGCCCTCGACGTCGATCTGCACGTCGAGGTGGTCCTCGAGTTCGAGGATGAGTTCCAGGGTGGCGGCGGAGGTCAGGCCGACCTCGTCGAACAGGCAGGCGTTCTCACCGATCTCGGGGAGTTCGCGCTTGAGCACCTGGGGCAGCAGCAGCAGGATCCCGTCGAGGGCGCGGTCGCGCAGCTCGGGGTCGACCACCGCGGTGTCGGCGGCGGTGGCGGTGTTCTCGGGCAGGGCGGAGTCGGTCATGGCGATCCCCTGGTCTGGCCAGTGGCCCGGCGGCGGGCCGGGCACGGGCGGGTGGACTGGGTGGCGCGGGCGCGCGGCGGCACGCCCGGCCGGCCCGCGGACGCACGGGCGTGCGGGCACGCGCGGGCGGACGTACCCGCGGGCGGGCGGGTCAGTGCTGGAGCACCATCGCGGCGAAGGTCGCGCCGATCCCGGACGCGGCGGCCAGGTAGCGGTCGCCGCGGCGGAGCAGGCCGCGGGTGGTGGCGGTGTGGTGGTTGAGCAGGATGTCGGCGGCGAAGCTGTGCCCCACCGCCGGGACGTTGTCCAGCACCACGCGGTCGGGCGGGTACCCGATCCGGCGGCAGATCCGTTGCCAGGAGATCTGGTTGACGTTGTGCGGGAGCACCAGCCGGATCGAGTCCCAGCTCTCGCCGGCCTCGTCCAGTGCGGCTTCCATCACGGCCACCATCAGCTCCGGGTAGCTGCGCTGGTAGCGCTGCATCAGCTCCGGATCGTCGGCGAGTCGCCCGTCGAACTCGCCGCGCTGGTCGACCGCGTAGGACAGCACGCGGTCGTGTTCGCCTCCGGCCCGCACCAGGCAGGCGGCCGCCCCTTCGCCGAACAGGGCGGTCTCCGGGACGATGCGGGCGTCCCGGGTGAAGGTCTTCTCGCCCGCCAGGATCAGCGCCGTCGCCTCGGGGTCGGGGTCTGCCGCCAGCAGCCGACCGGCCACGTCCAGGGCCAGCAGGGAGCCGGCACAGGCGTGGTGGGTGACGGTGAAGGCACGGGCGTGCGTCAGCCCCAGACGGCCGAGCGCGTCGTGCAGCGGGTTGTGCGGGTAGGGCGCCGCGATCGGCAGGCTGCGCGCGTGCAGCACGTACGTCACGCGGTGTTCGTTGCCGCGCAGCGGGGCCAGGGCCTTCGCTGCGGCGGTGAGCAGATCGGTCAGGTCCCCGTCGGGGTCCGTCCCGATCCGGTCCAGGCCATGGAAACGGCGGAACAGTTTGATCTGACGGTCCGTCAACTCCAGGCGTTCCCCGACCTGTTCGATCGGTTCGGCGAGGGGTGGCAGGTGGACGGCGACTGCCTCCAGAGCGGTCACGCGGGCTAGTATTCCGTCGCCTCACCGGCCCGCACAAGGGATCTCCGGCGCTTCCTTCGCGATATCCCCTTGTGGTCTGTACCACTTCTCCCTCGTCCGTCCACGACCCGTCCGCGGGTCCGCGGCCGGTGCCGCCCGGACGCCGTGCGTTCCCGGCTCCCCGCCGCCCTGCCGCCGCGCCACTTCGCCGCCTTCCCGAGGAGGACCCCCATGCCCGCGACCGTCCCCGGTGCCGCTCCCCCGCTGCGGCTGCTGATCGTGGTGCCGCCGCTGGCCGGGCACCTGCTGCCGGCCCGGGCGCTGGCCGCGGCCTGGTCCGCGCGCGGGCACGAGGTGGCCTGGGTGGGGCCGGAGGCGGCGCTGCGGCCGCTGCTGGGGCCGCGGGCGGTGGTGCACCCGACCGGTGCCCGGCTGTTCCGCGAGCAGGCGGTGGGCGGGGCGGCGGCGGTGCGTTCGCTCTGGGAGGGGTTCGTGGTGCCGCAGACCCGGTTCACGCTGGGCGCGGTGCGGCGGGCCGTCGCGCAGTGGCGGCCGGACGTGCTGCTGGCGGACCAGCACAGCCCGGCGGGCGCGCTGGCCGCGCACGGCGCGGGCGTGCCGTGGGCGAGCTTCGCCCCGTCCTCGCTGGAGATCGGCGACCCGCTGGGCGGGGACGGGGCGCTGACGGCCTGGCGGGAGGAGGTGCTGCACGGTCTGTGGGAGCGGGCCGGGCTGCCCGCCGCCGAGTACACCGACCCGCGGTTCTCCCCCGGCCTGGTGCTGGCCCCGAGCTGCGCCGCGCTGCTGGGCCTGGACCGGCGGCGCGTCCCGGACTCGTACGCGCTGGTGGGGCCGCTGCTGGACGCCCGGCCCGAGCCGTTCCCCTGGGAGCGGCTGCGGGCGGGGCGGCGCCGGGTGCTGGTCACCATGGGCACGCTCGCCGCCGAGGTGGCGGACGGTTTCCTGGCGCGGACGGCCGCCGCCCTGGCCGGGCTCCCGGACGTGCAGGCCGTGGTGGCGGCCCCCGGGGAGGTGGCGCTGCCGCCGGACGCGATCGGCTGCGGGCGCGTTCCGGTGCTGGAACTGCTTGAGCGCGGGGCGGTGGACGCCGTACTGTGCCACGGCGGGATGAACACCGTCGGTGAGTCCCTCGTCCACGGGCGGCCGTTGGTGGTCGCCCCGATCCGCCACGACCAGCCGGTGACCGCCGGTCGGCTGGCCGCGCTGGGCGCGGCCGTCCGGGTCGACTTCGCCACCGCCACGCCGGAGCAGCTGCGTTCGGCGCTGCGCACCGTCCTCGACGATCCCGGCCACCGCCGCTCCGCCGAACTGGTGGGGCGTCAGCTCCGGGACGGGGGAGGCGCGGTGGCGGCCGTCGAACGGCTGGAGCGGTTCGCGCGCCCACCGCGCTGAGCCCGCCCCGCCTTCTGGTCCAGACCATTGTCGGGAGGCCGGGTCGGGCCCTAGGGTCTGCTCCGGCGCCCCGCCCCTCCCCCGTTGCCCGCCCGGACGGCGAACCGCTCGTCCGGGCACCCGTCCGCACCCATCCGCACCCACCGACCACAGGAGTCCGGGTTGATCGTGACCAAGGGGCTGCGCAAGTCCTTCCGGCCCCGCCGCGGCGCGGCCGCCGTCGACGCGGTGCGCGGCATCGACCTGAGCGTCGCGGAGGGCGAGATCTACGGCCTCCTCGGCCCGAACGGCGCAGGCAAGACCACCACGCTGCGCATGCTCGCCACCCTGCTCGTCCCCGACGGCGGCGCCGCCACCGTGGCCGGCGCCGACCTGCGCGCCGCGCCCGGCGAGGTCCGCCGCCGGATCGGCTACGTCGCCCAGGGCGGCGGCACCACCGACCAGGCCACCGCCCGCGAGGAGCTGGTCCTGCAGGCCCGGATGTACGGCGTCCGCAAGGCCGAGGCCGTCCGGCGCGCCGAGCAGGGCCTGGCCGCCTTCGACCTGGCCGAGTTCGGCGACCGGGTCTGCAAGACGTACTCGGGCGGCCAGCGCCGCCGCCTCGACCTGGCGCTCGGCGTCGTGCACCGGCCCAGGGTGCTGTTCCTGGACGAGCCGACCGTGGGCCTCGACCCGCGCAGCCGCTCCCAGGTGTGGGCCGAGGTCCGCCGCCTGCGCGAGCAGGGCATGACGGTGCTGCTGACCACCCACTACCTGGACGAGGCCGACGCCCTGTGCGACCGGATCGGCATCGTCGACAACGGCGGCATCGTCACCGAGGGCACCCCCGAGGAGCTCAAGCAGAAGATCTCCGGCGACTCCGTCACCATCGGCCTGCCCGACCCGGCGGCCACTACCGGCGCCGAGCGCGCCCTCGCCGAACTCCCGTGCGTCCAGCGCCTGGAGGCCCTGCCCGGCGAGGACGGGCTGCGCCTGCACGTGGACTCCGCGGCCACCGCGATCCCGCAGCTGCTGCGCACCCTGGCCGCGGTCGGCATCGAGCCGGAGCACGTCCAGTTGCAGCGCCCCAGCCTGGACGACGTGTTCCTGGCCCTGACCGGCCGCGCACTGGCCCACAGCAGCTGACCCCTCCCCCTTCCGGCACCGACGCCCCGAAGCCCCCCGAGGTCCCCGTGAAGCTCGTCCGCGACACCTGGCTGGTCTACCAGCGCCAACTGCTCCTGATGGCCCGCTCCCCCGTGTGGATCGCCGTCGGGCTGCTCCAACCCCTGTGCTACCTGCTGCTGTTCGCCCCGCTGCTGACCTCCGCGCTGGCCGCGTCCGGCGCGCACAGCACCTCCGACGCCTACCGGATCTACGTGCCCGGACTGCTGTCCGCGCTGGCCCTGATGGGCGGCCTGTTCACCGGCTTCACGCTGCTGGGCGAGCTGCACGCGGGCGTCATCGAGCGTTCCCGGGTGACGCCGGTCAGCCGGGTCGCCCTGCTGCTGGGGCGGGCGCTGCGGGAGACCACGGCGCTGCTGATCCAGTCGGTGCTGATCGCCGTGCTGGCGATCCCGTTCGGCCTGACGGTGGGCCTGGCCGACCTGCTGCTGGCGATGGCGCTGCTGGCCCTGATGGCGCTGATGGCGTCCTCGGTCTCCTACGGCCTGGCCCTGCTGGTGCCCACCGACGCGGCGCTCGGCCCGGTGGTCAACACCATCGCGCAGCCGCTGGCGCTCCTCTCCGGCACCCTGCTGCCGATCGCGCTGGCCCCGGTCTGGCTGCGCACCGCCGCGTCCTGGAACCCGTGCTACTGGGCGGTGGAGGGCATGCGCGCGCTGTTCGCCGGGCACCTGGACGCGCCCGAGGTGTGGCGCGGCCTGCTGCTGACCGCCCTGCTGACGGCCGTCGCGGTGGCCTGGTCGGCCCGGCTGTTCGCCCAGCGGATCCGCTGACGGGGAGCACGGCTGAGCGGGGCCCGGCGGTGGGAGTGCCGGGCCCCGCTCGGTGCTGCGTCGGCGCCGTCCGGATCAGCCCTCCGGGAGGCGCTCCGTGACGGACTGCTCCGCGACGAAAGCGGCCAACCTCCGTACTCCCTCGGTGATCTGCTCGGGCGTCAGGTAGGAGCAGGAGAGCCGCAGTTGGTGCTCCCCGCCGCCTCCGGGGTGGAAGCCGTCCATCGGCGTCCACAGCACGCCGTGCTTGCGGGCGCAGGCGTCCAGGGCCTGCGCGTCGGCCCGGAACGGCACCGTGACGACGGCGAAGAAGCCGCCGTCGGGGTGGTTCCAGGAGACGCCGGGGACGCCCCGGAAGGCGGCCTGCAGCTCGGCCAGCAGGGTGTCCATGTTGCGGGCGTAGAAGCGCCGGGCCGGCTCGTTGGCGTCGCGCAGGCGCAGGCCGCCGTCGAGCAGCATGCCGCCGATGACGGCCTGGCTGAGCGCCGAGGTGTTGACGGTGGTCATGCTCTTGAGCTTGGCGAGTTCGTCGGCGAGCAGCCCTTCGCGGCCGTCCGGCGCGGTCACCCGCTGGTCGGCGAGGACGTAGCCGACCCGGGCGCCGGGGAAGCAGGTCTTGGCGAAGGAGCCGAGGTAGACCACGTTGCCGCGGTCCCCGTCCAGGGCCTTCAGGGTGGGGCGGGCGTCGGGGGTGCGGCCGAAGAAGCCGTAGGGGTTGTCCTCGATCAGCAGGACGCCGCTCTCCCCGGCGACCTCCAGCAGGCGGCGGCGGGCCGGTTCGTCCATGCTGGCGCCGCTGGGGTTGGCGAAGTCGGGGACGACGTAGCAGGCCCGGGGGCGCTTCCCGGCGGCGCGCAGGGCGTGGACGGCGGCGGCCAGCGCCTCGGGGTCGAGTCCGCCGTCGCGTCCGGCCTCCGGTACGGGGTGGACGGTCAGGTCGAGCAGCCGGGCCGCGCCGGTGACGCCGACGTAGCAGGGCGCGGAGACCAGCAGCACGTCGTCCGGTCCGGCGCACAGGGCGCGCAGCACCAGCAGCATGCCCTCCTGGGCGCCGACGGTGACCACCAGCGCCTCGGGGTCGGCGTCGACGCCCTCGTCGGCGGCCAGGGCGCGGGCGATCAGCGGGGCGATCAGGCCCTTGGTGCGCCCGTACTGGAACACCTCCTGGCGGACCTGGCTCTCCGTCAGGTTCCTTTCCTCGCGCAGGTGGCGCAGGTAGGTCTCCAGGTGGCGGGGGATGTCGGCGGGGTCGAAGAACTCCTCGTACGGGCGGCCGGGGGCGAAGGAGATCGCGTCGGGGTAGCGGCCGGTGACCTCGTTGAGGAAGGTCATCGCGTCCAGCAGCGGGTCGGACAGCGAGCCGTGCAGGTCGGCGAGGTGCAGGACGCGGCTCACCGCGGCGCCCCGCCCTCGGCAGCCGGGCGGGCGGCCCGGTAGGCGGCCACCAGCCGTTCGGCGGCGAAGAGTTGGGCGGCGCGGCCGTCGTCGAGGACGCCGGGCATCGCGAAGAAGCCGTGCGGCATGCCGTCGTAGCGGCGCAGTTCGACGGGCACGCCCGCGGCGCGCAGGGCTTCGGCGTACTCCTCGCCCTCCTCGCGCAGCGGGTCGTACTCGGCGGTGATCACGGTCGCGGGCGGCAGTCCGGCCAGCGAGGGGGCGCGCAGCGGGGAGGCCAGCGGGTTCGCGGCGTCGGTGGGGTCGGCGAGGTAGTGGTCCCAGTACCAGGCCACCGAGTGCCGGTTGAACAGGGCCGGGTCCTCGTCCGTTCCGGGCGGCGGGACGCGGTGGTCGGTGTTGGGGTAGACCAGCAGTTGGTGCAGGATCGCGGGGCCGCCGCGTTCGCGGGCGAGCAGGGTGAGGGCGGCGGCCAGGTTGCCGCCGGCGCTGTCGCCGCCGACCGCGATCCGGGCCGGGTCGAGGCCCCACTCGGGTGCGCGGCGGGCGATCTGGTCGAGGGCGGCCCAGCAGTCGTGGACGGCGGCGGGGAAGCGGTGTTCGGGGGCGTGCCGGTAGCCGACGGCGAGGACGTCGGCGCCGGTGGCGTTGGCCAGGGCGCGGCAGACCGGGTCGCCGGTCTCCAGCGAGCCGAGGGCCCAGCCGCCGCCGTACAGGTAGAGCAGGGCGGGGCCGGGCGGGTCGGTCTCGGTGCGGGGCCGGGGCCGGTAGTGGCGCAGGGTGAGCGGGCCGCCGGGGCCGTCGACGGTGAACTCGCCGACGTGGTGGACTTCTTCGCCGCTGCCGGCGGCGGCCCGCAGGTCGGCGAGGTCGGCGGCGCGGGCCTCGGCGAGGGTGCGGGTGTACAGCGGCGGGGTGCCGGCGGCGGCGCGGCGGGCGCGCATCGCCTCGGCTTGGGGGTGCAGTGGCATCAGTGCGGTCCTCCGGGGGCGGTGGGCCCCGTGTCCGGGGCGACGGCCTCCAGGTAGATCGACTCGTCCTTGCGGAAGGCGGTGTCGAGGGCGGCGACGTCCGGTCGGGCGCCGGTCTGGAACTCCCGTCGGGTGACGGCGAATCCACCGTACCCGGCGCGGTCCAGGACGTGTCGCAGCTCGTCCTCGTCGTAGATCCACCGGTGGCCGAAGTGGTAGAAGATCTGGTTCAGCATGAAGGCCCGGCGCTCGGGCATCGGCGGCCCGACCCGCATGGTGCGCAGGCGGCGGCGGTGGCGGCGGAAGAACTGCTCGCGGTCGTCGAGGTAGCCCGCGACGTAGGCGGCCAGGTCGGGGGTGGTGAGGCGGAGCAGCCCTCCGGGGCGCAGCACCCGGCGGACCTCGGCGAGCCAGTGCACGGCGGTGGCGAGCGGGACGTGCTCGATCAGGTGCTCGGCGTACACCCAGTCGACGCTGTGGTCGGCGAACGGGAGCGGTGCGCCGATGTCCAGGCTGGTGTACAGGCTGCTGCCGTCGATCCGGTAGACCGGTCCGGGGCGGGTGGCGTCGGTGTCGGTGTGCAGGCCGACCAGGTCGGTGCCGAGGCCCTGGGGGTGGCGGGTGCGGAACGCGGCGAACTCGATGCCGGTGACGCCGAGCTGCTGGAACTCCTGGTGCGTGTACGGCACTTCGGGGCGGACGAGTTCGATGGTGGTGCACCGGGCGAGGTCGTCGGTGAACGCGTCGGTGCGGGCCGTCAGCCCTTCGGGGTCCTCCCAGTCCCAGTCCGCGAAGAGCTCCGCGGGGGCGGGGGGCTGCTCGGGAGCCGGGGAAAGTTTCACGTCGGGGCCTTCGGGTGCGGGTGCGGTGCCTGCGGTGTGCGTCACGGGGGTTCTTCCGTTCTCTTCCACTGTCTTTGTCGGTACTCCGTCACGTCCCCTATATAGAGGGAGAGCGACGCGCGGCCGCCGGTGCCGGCCGGGGCGCGAGCGCGCCGCGGTCGAGGTCGGCCAGGGTGGGCCGACCGGACAGCACCAGGGTGTCGAGCAGTTCCTCGCGCAGCAGGTCGAGCACCGCCCGGGCGCCGTCCGCGCCGCCGTGCGCCAGCCCCCACAGCACGGGCCGGCCGACCAGCGCGGCGCGGGCGCCGAGGGCGACGGCCCGGGCGAGGTCGGAGCCGTGCCGCAGGCCGCCGTCGACCAGCACCGGGTGGTCGGCCGGGACGGCGTCCACCACCTCGGCCAGCACGTCCGGCGCGGGCGGGGTGCCGTCGAGCTGGCGGCCGCCGTGGTTGGAGACCACCAGGCCGTCCACGCCGTGGTCGACGGCGAGCCTCGCGTCCTCGGCGGTGAGCACGCCCTTGAGCAGCAGCGGCAGCGTGGTGCGGCGGCGCAGCCAGGCCAGGTCGGCCCAGGTGACGGCGGGGTCGAACTGCTGCCGGGAGTGCTCCTCGATGCCGGAGCGGCCCGCCCCGGCGTGCGAGGCGCTGCTGGTGAGCCGGGGCGCCAGGTTGGCGGCGGTCATGCCGGGCGGCAGCGCGAAGCCGTTGCGCAGGTCGCGCAGGCGGCGGCCGACCTTGGGCGCGTCGACGGTGAGCACCAGCGCCCGGTAGTCGGCCGCCTCGGCCCGGGCGACCAGGTCGGCCAGCGCCTCCCGGTCGCGCAGCCAGTACAGCTGGAGCCAGCGCGTCCCGCCGGGGGCGGCCGCGGCGATCTCCTCCAGGGTGCGGCCCGCGAAGATGCTGACGACCAGCAGCGCCCCGGCCGCGGCGGCGGCCCGGGCGGTGGCGCACTCGGCCTCGGGGTGGGCCAGCCCGTGGTAGGCCATCGGGGCGACGCCGTACGGGGCGGCCAGCCGGGCACCGAACAGCTCGGTGCCGCAGTCGGGGGCCGAGACGTCGACCAGGACGCGCGGGCGCAGCACGTGGCGGCGCCAGGCGTCCGCATTGGCGCGGGCGGTCCACTCGGTTCCGGCCGCGCCCTCGAAGAAGTCCCAGATCACGGCGGGCAGTCGGGCCTCGGCCAGTGCGCCGTGTTCCGCCAGGGTGAGCGGAACCATCGCGTCCGAACCTCCTGATGATCCGTCAACTCGTGCGAAAACGAGGGACAGCGTAGGGGGCGACCGGCCACTGGTATAGACCTTGACCCTTGATGCGCTCCCGTGCAAAGGTCGGCACCGACGGGGGATCCACACTGAAGCATCACAACTTCCGACCTTTGCTTCCCACACGAGCGCGTGGAGTTGCGTTGACGCTTACCCCAACCCCGGTGCGCGGCGGCACGGTTGCCGCGGACTGGGTGGACGAGCAGTTACTCGCCGGACCGGACGGCGAACCGTGCCTGCGCTTCGGCGCTCCGGTGGCCAGGGGGACCTTGCGGGCCCTGGTGGCCGAGCGGCAGCGGCAGTTGGCCGCCGCCGGGCTCGGCGAGCACGGGACGGTGGCGCTGCGGATGCCGCCGTCTCCGGAGTTCGTCGCGGTCCTGCTGGCCGCGTGGCGCTCCGGCGCCCAGGCGGTCCTGCTGGACCACCGGCTGACCACCGTCGAGGTGGACCGTGCGGTGGAACGGCTGCACCCCCGGGTGCTGGTCGAACTCGACGACGGAAGGCCGCAGTTCCGGTCACTGCCGGGAGGTGCCGCGGCCGCCACCGGGCACGCCCTGGTGCAGCTCAGCTCGGGGTCGACCGGCCCGTCCAAGGTGATCGCCCGGACGGCCGCCGACCTGCTGCGCGAACTCGACTGCTACGCACGGCTGCCGGAGTTCCCGGCCCGCGGCGAGCGCACCGTCCTGCTGTCCTCGACGGTGCACGTGCTCGGCCTGGTTGGCGGACTGCTGCACGCCCTGCACGCGGGCGTGGAGCTGGTGGTGCCGCAGCGGATGACGCCGGCGGGCATCCTGGCCGCCGTCGCCGAGGGCACCGCCCCGACGACCGTGATCGGGGTGCCGTTCCACGCCGAACTGCTGGCCGCGGCCGCCGCGCCGCCCGAACTGCCGCAGCTGCGGCGGATGATCGTGGCCGGTGAACTCGTCCGCCCGCAGCTGCCCGCGGCGTTCCGCGAACGCTTCGGGGTGCCGCTGGGCACCATGTACGGGATGACCGAGACCGGCGTGATCGCCACCGACCTGTCCGGACGCAACCATCCGGCGGTCGAACCCGTCCACGGGATGGAACTGTCCGTGGACGGCGGCGAGTTGCACATCGTCCGGCCGGAGTCCCCGTACCTGGGCCCGACCGACCCGGCCCGCTGGTCGGACGGTCTGCTGCACACCCGCGACGCCGCCCTGATCGAGGCCCGCACCGGCCTGGTCACCGTCCTCGGGCGGCGCGACTCCCAGATCTCCATCGGCGGCCTCAAGGTCGACCTCAACGAGGTCGAACAGGCCCTCACCGGGCTCCCCGGTGTGGTCGAGGCCGTGGTGCTGTTCGCCGACGGCGCGATCGAGGCGTACGCCGCGACCGCCGAGGGCGTCACCTCCTCGCCGTCCGAACGGGGCGGCCCCGCCGAGCAGTTGCGCGAACTGCTCGGCAAGGAACTGGCGGGCTACAAGCTCCCCCGCCGACTGCACCTGATGCCGCAGCTGCCCCGGACCGCCACCGGGAAGCTGCTGCGGGACGCCGCCGCCCTGCGCCGACAGGCCGACGCCGCCCGCTGATCCCGCCCGGTCCCCCCGGTTCCGATGCGGTGCGCCCGGCCCGGTGGACGGCTCCAGACACCGTCCGCCCGTCCGTCGGTGCGCCCTGCCCCGGAAACACCCCGCCCTTCCCCCCGCTCCTTCCCTTTCCCCCTCCCGATTGCGCTGGAGATCCGTCCATGCAGGAACAGATCCGCTCGTTCATCCTCACCACCCTGGCCGGGATGAACTACGACGTCTCGCAGGTCACTTCGGAGACCGACCTCGGCCCGGCCGGCCTCGACCTGGAGTCGCTCGCCCTGGCCGACCTCGCGGTGCAGGTCGAGGAGGAGTTCGGCATCCGCTTCGAACTGGACGACATGGAGTCCACCGCGCTGATGACCATCGACGAGTTCAGCGCCGAGGTCGCCGCCCGGATCGCCAAGTCCTCGGTGGGCACCGCCGGATGAGCACCGACGCCGGAACCCGCTTCGGCCGGGCCGAGGCACTGGGCATGCTCGCCCGCTACGGCGACCGCTCCCCCGAGCAGGTCGACGAGCACCTGGGCTCGCTGGAACTGACCTGGCTGCTCGCCCAGGCCGAACAGGCCTACGGCGTGCAGCTCGACCTGGACGACGAACGGCTGGACGCCATCCGCACCGTGGACGACGCGGTGGCCGCGATCGGCGCGCAGATCGCCGCCGCAACGGCCGGGGGCGCCGGTCCCGGGACCGGTGCCGGGGCGGGGGCCGCTCCCCACGCGGGGGCCGCCGCGCCATGACACCGACCGCGCTCCGGAACGGTCCGCCGCGGCGCGCCGTCCTGGTCGGCGGCATCGGCGTGCGTTCGGCGTTCGGCGCGGGGCTCGCGGCGCTCACCGACGGCGTGCTCGCCGGGCGGCCCGCGTTCGCCCCGGTGGAGCGCTTCGGCACCGCCGGGCACCGCGCCGACCGGGCCGCCACCGGGCCCGGCTCGCCCCGGCTGGCCGACCAGCTGGTGGCGGTGCTCGCCGAGGCGGGCGCGCCCTCCGACCCGACCGAACAGCAACCCCCTTACCGTACAACGGAGTTCATGCTCGCGCTGCACGGCGACCGGCGGGCCGGACCGGTCGCCGCGGAGGTCGCCGACCGCACCGGCCTGCACCCCCGGGTGTACACCGGCGCGTGCGTCGCGGCGTCCACCGCGGTCGCCGACGCGGCCGCGCTGATCGCCACCGGCCGCCGCGAACGCGTGGTGGTCGCGGCCGGGTACCTGGTCGAGCCGGACACCTTCGCGGTGTTCGACGCCGGACGGGCGCTGGCCCGGGACGGCGCCGTGCGCCCGTTCAGCCTGGGGCGGCAGGGCATGCTGCTCGGCGACGCGGCGGTCGCCGTGGTCCTGGAGTCCGCGCCCGCCCTGCAGCGGCGCGGTGGCCGGGCGCTCGCCCGGATCGCCGGGTGGGCCAGGACCGGGGACGCCTTCCACGTCTGCCGCCCGCACCCCGCCGGGACCGGCCTGGCCCGGGCGGTGCACGGTGCGCTGGCCCGCGCGGGCGCCGCACCGGAGGCGATCGGCTACGTCAACGCCAACGGCGCGGGCTCCAAGCTCGGCGACCTCGCCGAGGCCGCCGCGCTGCGCACCGTCTTCCCCGCCGGCACCCCGCCGGTCAGCTCCACCAAGTCCGTGCACGGCCACGCCCTGGAAGCCTCCGCACTGCTCGAACTCGCCGCGACGGTCGGCGCGTTGCGCGCCGGAGCGCTACCCGTCAACGCGGGCTGGCAGACCCCGGACCCGAACTGCCCGCTCGACCTGGTCCTCGACCGCCCCCGCCCGGCCGCCCCCGGCCTGGCCCTCACCGTCAACGCCGCTTTCGGCGGCGCCAACACCGCACTGCTGGTGGCCCCGGCCTGAGCGGTGCCGCCACGAGCGGACGGCACCACGGCCCGCCCGTCCTCCCCGCTCCTCCCCCGTCCCTCCCCGCCCGTTTCCGTCCGGCCGTCCCGGCCCGTCCTCCTGGTGGCTCCCGCATGACCGCCCCGACCTCCGTCCCCGCCCTCGTCACCGACCCGGCGCCCCTCGCGCCCCCGGTCCCCGACGTGGGGCCCGTCGCGGTGCCCCGGCTGCTGGCCGGGCCGCTGCGGGTGCTGGCCCGCGCCCGGTGGCCGGAGCGGCCGGGGGACGAACTGCCCGCCATCGCGGGCTTCGTGGAGTCCGCGTTCAGTCCGCTGGTGGCCGAGACCGCCGAGCGCTGCCTGCACGCCCGCTACGGTCCGCCCCCGGCCGCCGGGGCGCCGCGCACCGCGCTGCTGCTGGCCAGCCCGAGCGGCGACACCGGCACCGCGGACGCGCTCGCCCGGGCCACCGCGCACGGGCAGCGGGTCGCTCCGCTGCTGTTCTTCCAGTCCAACCCGAACGCCGTCCTCGGGCACGTCGCCGCCCGCTGGCAGCTGGACGGACCGGTCCTCGCGCTCGGCCCGGGCTTCGACGACGAACGCGACCTGCACGAGCGGGCGGCCCTGTTGATCGAGGACGGCGACGCCGAGCAGGTCCTGGTGGTGACCGCCGTCCAGGGCCCGCCCGACCACGCCACCGCCGTCCTGCTCGCCCCCTGAGCCCCCTGAGCCCTGAACTCCCTGAGCCCTGAACCCTTCGAGAGTCACCCCCCTCGCGCACCGCGGCCCGCCGAGGGCCCCCCTTTCCCGCACCACGAGAAGAACGGGACCGATGAGCCTCCCCAGCCTGCGCGCCACGCTGTCCGCCGACAGCTCCGTCGGCGCCGGAAACGTCCTGACCACCCGCGTCGAGCAGGGCCTCGGCCCGGACTCGCCCACCCTGACCTTCGACACCCCGGTCGACGGCCACCCGGCGCACACCACCCTGACGCTGCACCGACTCGACCTGGCCGTACGGGCCAGGGCCGCCGCCCTGCACGCCCGCGGGGTGCGCCGCCGCGACCCGGTCGCCGTGCAGGCGTCCGCCGCGGCCGACCAGGTGCTGTCCTTCCTCGCCCTGAGCCGTCTCGGCGCGATCCCGGCCCTGCTCAACCCGGCGCTGGACGCGGACACCTCGGCCCGCTACCTGCGCCGGTTGAACGCGACCGGGCTGCTCGCCGACGCCGCGCACGCCAAGGCCCTGGCCGACCTCGACCACGGGGTGCCGCTGCTCGCCGACACCGCCGAACTCGCCGACGGCGACCCGGAGTCGGCACCCGCCCCGTACCGGCACTGGCCCAGCGACCCGGTCGCCATCACCCACTCCTCGGGGACCACCGGCCTGCCGAAGGCGGTGCTGCACTCGCACGCCAGCCTGTACGCGGCGATCCGCCACCGCCTGCTGCTGCCCCGTCCGCAGGGCATCGACCGGGTGCTGAGCGCGCTGCCCGCCGCGCACGCCGCGACGCTGATCGCGGTCAACCTGGCGCTCAGCTTCGACGCCGAGCTGCACCTGATCTCGCAGCAGACCGGCCCGGCGGTGCTGGAGGCGATCGAGCGCTGGCAGCCGCAGGGCGTCTACGGCTTCGCCACCACCTGGGCCGACCTGGCCCGGCAGGACCTCTCGGCCCGCGACCTGTCCTCGGTCGGCCTGTGGTGGAACACCGGCGACTGCGCGCACGAGGCGCACATCCGCCGCCTGGTCGCCCAGGGCTCGCGGGTGACCGCCACCCGGCAGGGGCGGGTCCGCACCGCCGGGTCGGTGTTCATCGACGGCCTCGGCTCCTCCGAGATGGGCCACTCGCACTTCCACATCACCCACACCGTCGACTCCGACCGGTACGGGCGCTGCGTGGGCCGCCCGCACGCCTTCGTCGACTGCGCGGTCCTCGACCCGGACGGCAACGAGCTCGGCCCCGGCGAGGTCGGCGAGCTGGGCACCCGCTCCCCCACCCTGTCGCCCGGCTACTGGAACGACTCGGTCACCACCCACCGCACCCGGGTGCGCGACTACTTCCTCACCGGCGACCTGATGTACCGCGACGAGGACGGCTACTACTACCACGTCGACCGGGCCGTGGACACCGTCGACCTGGGCGACGGCCGCCGCCTGCACACCGCCGCCAGCGAGGAGCGCGTCCTGGCGGCCTGCCCGGACGTGCACGACTGCACCGTGGTCGCCTTCCGCGACGGCGAGCGGACCGTCGCGGACGTGCTGCTGCAACTCGACCCGGCCGCCGACCAGGACGCCGACCGCACCGCCGAGGTGCTCGCCGCCCTGGAACCGCACGTCGCCGCCGTGGTGCGCACCGTGCTGGCCGTCCCGGACGGGCGGATCCCGCTGGGCCCGACCGGCAAGGTCCGCAAGGTCCTGCTGCGCCAGCGCCACCTGGCCGAGAACGCCGCGGCCGCAGCCGCAGCCGGGGCCCGATGAGCACGGTCGCCGCGCAGGTCACCGGCATCGGCTGGGTGACGCCGCTGGGCCGCGCCGTCCCGGAGGCGTTCCGCGCCCTGGCGGCCGGCCGCTCCGGCCTGGTCGTGCCGCCCGCGGACCACCCGGCGGCGGGCTGGCTGCGGGTGGCGGGCGTCTCCCCGCACGTCCCGGCGACCGAGGTGCTGCCGCCGACCGAGACCCGGGTCGCCGACCGCTACCTGCTGCTGGCGCTGGCCGCCGCCGAGGACGCGCTCGCCGACGCGAAACTGACGGTCCGTCAGGAGACCGACCCGGAGCGGGTGGCGGTGGTGCTGGGCACCGGTGGCGGCGGACTGGAGAGCTACGAGCAGCAGGCCGTCGGGCGGCGCGAGCGCGGCCGGGCCGCGGTCAGCCCGTACCTGCTGCCGGGCATGCTGTCGAACATGGCGACCGCCCGGGTGGCCATCAAGTACGGCATCCGCGGCTACAGTTCGGCCGTGATCACCGCCTGCGCGGCCGGTGCCCAGGCGATCGCCGAGGGGCTGCGGCTGATCCGCGGCGGCGAGGCGGACGTGGTGGTGTGCGGTGGCGCGGAGGCCCCGCTGCACCCGACGATCGCCGCGGCCTTCGACAACTCCCGTGCACTGTCGGCCGGTTGGGACGATCCGACGCAGGCGTCCCGGCCGTTCGACGCCCGCCGCAACGGGTTCGTGCTGGGCGAGGGCAGTGCCGTCCTGGTGCTGGAGAGCGCCGAGCACGCGGCCGCCCGCGGCGCCTGCGGCTACGCCGCGCTCGCCGGTTGGGGCGCGGCCACCGACGCCCACCACCCGACGATGCCGCGGCCGGACGGTGCGGGCGCGGTCTCCGCGATGCGGGCCGCGCTGCGCTCGGCGGGCCTGGAGCCGTCGGCCGTGGACTACGTCAACGCCCACGGCACGGGCACCAAGTTGGGCGACCGGGCGGAGGCGGCGGCGCTGCGCGAGGTGTTCGGCGCGCACGACCCGTGGGTCAGCTCGACCAAGGGCGCGACCGGCCACCTGCTGGGCGCCTCGGGGGCGGTGGAGGCGGCGGTGTCGGCGCTGGCCGTCGCCGAGGGCCTGCTCCCGCCCACCCTGAACCTCGAACAGCCGGACGAGGCATGCGCGTTGCGGCACGTCCGCGGCGCGGCCGAGCACAGCGTCGTGCGCCACGCCCTGTCCAACTCGATCGCGTTCGGCGGCCACAACCTGAGCCTGCTGTTCGGGCCGCCGAGCATCACGGCCAAGCACCTCGGAGGGGACTCATGACCGGGCCGGGCATCGCGTACACCGAACTGTACGTGGAGGACGCGCACAAGTACGCCGCGCAGTTGCGCGACGACTGGGGTTTCGCGCTGTACGAGCCGGCCGCGGCCGCGCCGGGCACCGTGCAGGTGGTGGCGCACCAGGGGGCGATCCGGGTGCTGGTGACGTCGGCGGTGGAGGCCGACCACCAGGTCGCGGCGTGGGTGCGGCGGCACGGCGACGGGGTGGCGGTGGTCGCGCTGCGGCACGCCGACCGGGTGGCGGCGGCCGCGGCGGCCGAGCGGGCGCTGAACGCGGGCGGCGGCTGCCTGGACGGGGCGGGCACGGTCTCCGGTTTCGGCGACCTGGCGGTGCGCTTCGCCGGGCCGGAGGACCTGCTGCCCGCGGGTGAACTGCCGGGCGGGGGTCCGCTGTCGGCGCTGGACCACGTGGCGGTGGTGGTGCCGGGCGGGCAGTTGGCCGCGTCGGTGGACTGGGCGGTGCGCGGGCTGGGCTTCCGGGAGGTGTTCCGGGAGTACGTGGAGGTCGGCGACCAGGCGATGGACTCCCGGGTGGTGCAGAGCCCGTGCGGGACGGTCACCTTCACCCTGCTGGAACCGGACACCTCGCGGGCGTCCGGGCAGATCGACGGCTTCCTGGAGGCGCACGGCGGCGCGGGCGTCCAGCACCTGGCGTACGCGACGGGCTCGATCACTGCGACGGTGCGGGAGCTGGCGGCGCGCGGGGTGGCGTTCCTGAGCACGCCGGGCGCGTACTACGAGGCGTTGGAGGCGCGGCTCGGTCCGACGGCCATCCCGGTGGCGGAGCTGCGGGAGACCAACGTGCTGGTGGACCGGGACCACGGCGGCGAGCTGTTCCAGATCTTCGCCCGTTCCACCCATCCGCGCCGCACCTTCTTCCTGGAGCTGGTGGAGCGGCGCGGCGCGGGCAGTTTCGGCACCGCGAACATCAAGGCCCTGTACGAGGCGGTGGAGCGCGAGCGCGCCACCGCGGACAGCTGAGCAGAGGGGAGAGGGAAGTGACCACCGCCATCGAGCAGTTCGCGTTGACCGAGGAGGAGTCGGCGCTGCTGCCGACCGTCGAGGAGGTGCTGCAGTACGCGGAGCGCGGCTGGTACCTGTCCCGGCGGCTGTTCTCCGACGCCGAGCTGGATGCGCTGCAGGCCGCCACCGAGCGCTACTACGCGGGTGAGCGGGACCGCGAACTCCCGGCCGTCCCGCCGCACCTGGCGTCCTGGAAGCCCTCGGACGGGCCGGTGCAGCGGCACAACGACTACGTGCACTACGAGCACGCGGAGATCGGCCGGATCCTGCGCAAGCCGCTGCTGGGCGCGGTCGCGGCCCGCCTGGCGCAGGCGGAGGAGATCCGGCTGTTCCAGGCGACGCTGATCTACAAGCCGCCGGTGCCGGGCGAGCCGAGCAACGTGGTGCCGTGGCACTTCGACAAGCACTACTGGCAGACCTCCACCTCGCAGCGGATGCTGACGGCGTTCCTGCCGTTCCACGACTGCACGGAGGAGATGGGCACCATCACCATGGTGGACGGCAGCCACCGCTGGGAGGAGCGGCCGGGCGGTGACGACTCGACCCGGCACTTCGCGGCCCGGGACCGTTCGGAGCTGGAGCAACTGCTGCACGAGAACGCCGAGTTCAACGGCTGCGAGGTGCGTACCGTGCCGGTGGAGATCCCGCGCGGGCACGTGTCCTTCCACCACTGCCGCACCTACCACGGCTCGGGTCCGAACCGGTCGGCGCAGCCGCGCCGAGCGGTGTCGCTGCACCTGCAGGACGGGTCGAACCGGTACCGCTCGTTCCTGCGGCCGGACGGTTCGCCGGTGGTGTACAACCACGACGCGGTGGTGCGGCGCGACGCGAACGGCCTGCCGGACTACGCGGATCCGGAGTTCTGCCCGGTGCTGTGGCGGGCGGAGCCGGGACGGTCGGGGTCGGAGCGGGCGGAGCCGGGGCGGTCGGGCCGGTGAGCCTGCCGCACCTGGCGGACCCGGCGGGCCGCTACCGGACGATGCGGCTGATCCGCTCGTTCGAGGAACTGGCCCTGGAGTGGGTGCGGTCGGGGCTGGTGGTCGGCGGCACCCACCCGTACAGCGGGCAGGAGGCGGTGGCGGTCGGGGTGTGCGCGGCGCTGGATCCGGCCGACCAGTTGACCTCCACCCACCGCGGGCACGGGCACGTGCTGGCCAAGGGTGCCGACCCGGGTCGGCTGCTGGCCGAACTGCTGGGCCGGGTCGGCGGGTTGAACGGCGGTCGGGGCGGTTCGATGCACGCCGCGGACTTCTCGCTGGGCATCCTGGGCGCGAACGGCATCGTCGGCGCGGGCGCGCCGATCGCGGTCGGTGCGGCCTGGGCGGCGCGGCGCCGCGGCGAACCGACCGTGGTGGCCTCGTTCTTCGGCGACGGCGCGCTCAACCAGGGCGTGCTGCTGGAGTCGTTGAACCTGGCGTCGATCTGGCGGGCGCCGGTGGTGTTCGTCTGCGAGAACAACGGCTACGCGACGACGCTGCCGGCCGCTTCGGCGGTGGGCGGTTCGGCGTGCGGGCGGGCGGCGGCGTTCGGCATCCCGGCCGAGACGGTGGACGGGATGGACGTGGAGGCGGTCCGGGCGGCGGCCGAACGGGCGGTCCGGCGGGCCCGTTCGGGCGGCGGGCCGTCGTTCCTGGAGTGCCTGACGTACCGGTTCGAGGCGCACCACACGATGGAGCGGCGCTTCCGGCTGACCTACCGCACCGCCGAGGAGGTGGCGTCCTGGCGGGAGCGCGACCCGCTGGCGAGCAGCCCGGTGGCCGGCCTGCCGGAGGCCGCGGCGATCGACCGGGAGGTTGTCGAACTCCTGTCCACGGCAGCCGAGTTCGCGCTAACCTCGGCGGAGCCGGATCCGGCGACGGCCACTGACCACCTGTACGCGAGCGGGCTGCGGCCCCGGTCGGGAGCGGCACTGTGACGCTGTTGTCGTACGCCAAGGCGATGAACCGGGCGCTGGCGGACGCGCTGGAGGCCGATCCGGCGGTGTGCGTGTTCGGCGAGGACGTCGGCGCGGGCCTGGCCGGGCTGACGCTGGGTCTGCAGCAGCGCTTCGGCGCCGAACGGGTGGTGGACGTGCCGCTGTCGGAGCAGGCGTTCACCTCGGCGGGCATCGGGGCGGCGCTGAACGGGATGCGTCCGGTGGTCGAGTTGCAGATCCCGTCGCTGCTGTTCCTGGTGTTCGAGCAACTCGCCAACCAGGCGCACAAGTTCTCGCTGATGACGGGCGGGCAGGCCCGGGTGCCGCTGACCGTGGTGGTGCCGGGTTCGGGTTCCCGCAGCGGCTGGGCGGGCCAGCACTCGGACCACCCGTACGGCCTGTTCGCACACGTCGGCATCAAGACGCTGGCGCCCGCGACGCCCACCGACGCGTACGGGCTGCTGAGTTCGGCGGTCCGGGACGACGACCCGGTGGTGCTGTTCGCCCCGGCGGGCGCGCTGGGGGTGCGCGAGGACGTGACGGCGCCGCTGGTGCCGGTGCCGATCGGCGAGGCCCGGATCCACCGGCCGGGCAGCGACGTGACGGTGGTCGCGGTCGGCCACCTGGTGCACCAGGCCCTGGCCGTGGCCGAGGAGTTGGCGGACGAGGTCTCGGTGGAGGTGCTCGATCCGCGCACCCTGTACCCGCTGGACCGCTCGGCCCTGGTGGAGTCGCTCGGGCGCACCGGCCGCCTGGTGGTGGTCGACGACTCCAACCGCTTCGCCGGTTTCGCCGCCGAGGTGCTGGCCGTCGCCGCCGAGGAGTGCCGCCTGCTGGCCCCGCCGCGCCGGGTCACCCGCCCGGACGGCGCGGTCCTCCCGTTCGCCCGGGCCCTGGACCGGGCCCTGCAGCCGGGCCCCGAGCAGCTGCGGGACGCCGTCCGGGCCGTCCTGAAGTAACTGCCCCTCGGGGCAGTCGTTGTACGAGCCGCCCTCACTGCTGCGTCCACCCGCGTAGTGTCCACACACCCGTCCCACCGCCCCACACCACACGAGGAGAGCAGTCATGAGCGACCGCTACCACTGGGACCGCAGCCACCCCGGCCTGACCGCCCTGCGCGAGTCGATCGAGGAGGTCCGCCGCGAGGTGGTCTCCCACCCGATGTACCTGTCGCTGGACAGCCTGGAGAAGGTGCGGACCTTCCAGGAGACCCACGTGTTCGCCGTCTGGGACTTCATGTCCCTGCTCAAGTGCCTGCAGCGGCAGTTGACGTGCGTGAGCCTGCCGTGGCTGCCGGACGGCCCGACCGCGAGCCGTCGGCTGATCAACGAGATCGTGCTGGTCGAGGAGAGCGACGAACTCGGCGACGGCTACATCAGCCACTTCGAGCTGTACCTGGACGGCATGGCCAGGGCCGGCGCGGACACCGCCCCGGTCGAGGCGTTCCTGGCGGCGGTCCGCTCCGGCCTGCCGGTGGCGCAGGCCGCGAAGGAGGCCGGGATCCCGGAGGCGGCGGCCGCGTTCACGGCCGTCACCTTCTCGATCATCGAGGACGCGCCGGTGCACTGCCAGGCCGCGGCGTTCGCGTTCGGCCGGGAGGACCTGATCCCGGAGATGTTCGAGCAGGTGGTCCGGATCGACGACGCCGACGGCAGGTTGGGCGTCTTCAAGGACTACCTGGCCCGGCACATCGAGGTGGACGGCGAGCAGCACACCCCGATGGCGATGCAGATGCTGATCGACCTGTGCGGCGACGACGCCGAGCGCTGGGAGGAGTGCGGGGCGACGGTCCGCACCGCGCTGCGGGCCCGGGTCGCGCTGTGGGACGCGATCACGGCCGCGCTGTGACGCGTTGAGGCGCGCGGCTCGGCCCCGGAGCGGTTCCCACTGCTCCGGGGCCGAGTCTCTGGCCCTCAACCACCGGGTGCGGTACGGCAGTCGAGGGTGACACCCGAGGTCAGGACCGGCCGAGCCACAGGTCGGGGCCGAACACCTCGTAGTGGATGTCGGCGGCGGGCACGCCCGCGGCGAGCAGCTGGGTGCGGACGGCGCGCATGAACGGGAGCGGGCCGCACAGGTAGGCGACGGCGTCGGCGGGCACGTCCAGGCCGGTCAGGTCGACCAGGCCGGTGCGCTCGGCGGGCCACTCGCCCTCGGGGCGCTCGTACCAGACGTGCGCCTCGCCGCCGGGGAGCTTGTCGACCAGCTGGGCGTACTCGTCCCGGAAGGCGTGCGCGGACTGCTGCCGGTCGCCGTGCACGGCGATCACCTTGCGGGTGGCACCGGTCCCGGCGAGGTGGGTGAGCATGCCGACGATCGGGGTGCAGCCGATGCCCGCCGAGGCGAGCACCAACGGCCGATCCCCGTCTGCCAGTTGAACGTCACCGAACGGGGCGCCGACCAGCAGCACGGAGCCCTCGTCGACGTGCCGGTGCAGGTGGTTGGAGACCTCGCCCGCCGGGTCGCCGTCGACCTTCTTGACGGTGATCCGCAGGCCGCCCTCGGGCTGCCCGGACAGGCTGTACTGGCGGATCTGCCGGGCGCCGTCGGGGAGTTCGACCTGCACCGAGACGTACTGGCCGGGCTTGTGCGCCGGAACGGGCCCGCCGTCGGCGGGGCGCAGCAGGAAGGTCGCGACGTCGGCGGTCTCGGCGGTGCGGGCGACCACGGTGTACGGGCGGCGCTCGCCGCGGGTTCCGCTCTCCTCGTACAGGCGGGCCTCGACGGCGATCAGCGCGTTCGCCATCAGCCAGTACACCTCGTCCCAGGCCGCGGCGACCTCGGGGGTGACGGCGTCGCCGAGCACCTCGACGATCGCGGCGAACAGGTGGGTGTGGACCACCTGGTACTGCTCGGGGGCGACGCCGAGCGAGGCGTGCTTGTGGGCGATGCGGGCGAGCATGGCGTCCGGCCGCTGGTCCGGGTGCTCGACCAGGGCGGACGCGAAGGCGGCTATCGATCCGGCCAGGGCCTGGCGCTGGCTGCCGTCCGCCTGGTTGCCCCGGTTGAACAGGTCGCGCAGCAGTTCGGGGTGGGCCGCGAAGAGCCGGTCGTAGAACGAACCGGTGATCTCCCCGATGGCCGCGCCCACCACGGGCAGGGTGGCGCGCACGGTCTCCGCGGACTTCTCGGACAACATCCGAAACTCCAAACTCGCATATGAGATGCGTATTCAACGGTGTGGGAAAACCTACTACGGGGACTCGCTGTCACCGAGCCTGCCGTGACCGGGCCGGCTGCCCCCGGGCTCGCCGCTCCCGGCCGGGGCGCGTCTCGATGCTCGCCCGGCGGGCGGTTACGTGGAAGGGCCGAACGGCCCCGGCCCCGGCGGGCCGAACGGCGCCCCACCGGCCTCCGGCACGACCGGCAGACCCAGCAGGACCGGGCCACCCGCCCCAGTGCCGCCGCCCTCCCCGCCGACCAGGTCGTCCACGGTCAGCGGGTCGAGCGAGGCGTAGAACGCCTCCTGCGCCCGCCGCAGCGCACCGCGCAGCCGGCAGGAGTGGCGCAGCGGACAGGGCGGCTCGTCCTCGCAGCCGACCACGTCCCCGACGCCCTCCAGCTCCCGGACGATCCGGCCGAGCGATCCGGTGCGCCCGGCGGCGGTCAGGGCAAGCCCTCCGCCCCGGCCGCGCCGGGCCTCGACGATGCCCAGGTGCTGGAGCCGGCTGACCACCTTCGCCGCGTGGTGGTACGGGACGCCGACCGCCTCGGCCACCTCGCGGGTGGTCGGGGTCTGCTCCTCGTCCAGCACCGCCAGGCGCATCGCGATGCGCAGGGCGATGTCGGTGCTCTTGGTCAGCCTCACGGGCCCGACTCTAGCCAATTACGCATCTTGGATACCAATTAGCCCGGTGTCTGCTGCGTCACGTCCCGCCGTGCCCGCGCCGCCCCCTCCGCACGGCGTGCCGGTGATCCTGCTCACCACCGTGCGGCGCACCCGCCGACGCCCCCGTCCGCCCGCTAGCCTCGGCGACGCGCCCCGCCCCTTCCCCGCCCCGCCTCGGAGGTCCCGGTGACCGCACGTCAACTCCTCGACCTGCTGGTCGACCCCGGCACCTTCCGCAGCTGGGACGAGCCGGTCACCACCGAGTACGCCGACCCCGGCTACCGGGCGGCCCTCGCCCGGGCCCGCGAACGCACCGGCCTGGACGAGGCGGTGCTGACCGGATGCGCCCTGCTGGACGGGCGGCCGGTGGCCCTGGTCGCCTGCGAGTTCGGCTTCCTCGGCGGCTCGATCGGGGTGGCCACCGCGGAACGGATCACCCGGGCCGTGGAGCGCGCCACCGCCGAACGGCTGCCGCTGCTCGCCCTGCCGGTCTCCGGCGGCACCCGGATGCAGGAGGGGTCCGCCGCGTTCCTGTGCATGGTGCGGGTCACCGCCGCCGTCCACGCGCACCGCAGCGCCGGGCTCCCCTACCTGACCTACCTGCGCAACCCCACCATGGGCGGGGTGTTCGCCTCCTGGGGCACCCTCGGCCACCTCGTGCTGGCCGAACCCGGCGCCCGGCTCGGCTTCCTCGGCCCCCGGGTGTACGAGGAGCTGCGCGGCGAACCGCTGCCACCGGCCGTCCAGCGGGCCGAGACGCTCGCCGCCCACGGGCGGCTGGACGCGATCGTCCCGCCGGAGCGGCTGCGCACCTTCCTGGCCCGCGCCCTCGGCATCCTCACCGCCCGCCCCGACCCCGCCGCTCCCCCGGCCTCGCCCGCCGCTCCCCCGTCCGCCCCCGCCGGGGCACCGTCCGCCCCCGCCGGGGCACCGCTGCCCCGCTCGGCCGCGGGCGTCCCGGTCGCGGGCGACCCGGTCGCTGGCGACCCGACTGTGGGCCTCCCGGCTGCGGACGTCCCGGTCGCGGGCCTCCCGGTCGCGGACGCTTGGGAGTCGGTGCTGCTCAGCCGCCGCCCCGACCGGCTCTCCGCGCTCGAACTCCTGCACCACACCGCCGAGTCGTTCCTCCCGCTGGACGGCGACAGCGCCCTCGTCCGGGGCCTGGCCCTGATCGGCGGACGGCCGGTCATGGTCGTCGCCCAGCAGCGCCGGGGTGCCGACGAGCCGCAACTCCCGGTCACCGCGGCCGATCTGCGGGCCGTCCGGCGGCAGGCTCAGATCGCCGAGGAACTCGGGCTGCCACTGCTCACCGTGGTCGACACCACCGGCGCGGAACTCTCCGTCGAGGCCGAACTCGACGGCGTGGCACTGGAGATCGCGCACTGCCTGACCACCCTGGTCGGGCTCCGCACCCCGGTACTGGCCGTCCTGCTCGGCCAGGGCAGCGGCGGCGGCGCGCTCGCCCTGCTGCCCGCCGACCGGGTGCTGGCGGCCCAACACGCCTGGCTGGCCCCGCTGCCACCGGAGGGGGCGTCCGCGATCGTCCACCGCGACGGCGAGCACGCGCCCCAACTCGCCCGCGCCCAGGGCATCACCGCCACCGACCTGACCGCCACCGGCCTGGTCGACCTGGTCGTCCCCGAGACCGCCGACCCGGCCGACCTCCGCGAACGCCTCGCCGCCGCCGTCACCACCGCCCTCGCCGAACTCGCCCACCTCCCGGACGCCGAACGCCTCGCCGCCCGCGCCGCCCGCAACCGCCGCCTCGGCGGCCGGTAGGGCACGGTAGGGCAGCAGACAGCGGCAGGGCGGCAGGCCGTTGGGGCAGCAGACAGCGGCAGGGCGGCAGGGCCGTTGGGGCAGCAGACAGCGGTAGGGCAGGGCAGCAGGGTCGGCAGGGGCAGGTGGCGGTCGGCCCGTTCCGCCCCCGGAGGAGGCCGGCCGCACGCGGGGCCACCCGGTCACTCGGGCCGGGACGCCTCGTCCAGCCGGGCGACCGCCTCGGCTGGCAGCTCCAGGGTGAACCCGGCCAGGTTCTCGGCGAGTTGGCCGACCGTCCGGGGGCCGATCAGCACCGAGGCGACGCCCGGGCGGTTCCGCACCCAGGCGAGCGCGACCGCCGCCGGGGTGGCGCCGAGTTCCGCCGCGAGTTCCACCACCCGCCCGGCGATCTCCAGGTTGCGGTCCGTGAGCATCCTGCCGCCGAACGAACGGGCCAGCGGGGAAGGCGAGTTGAGCAGACGGCCGATCCGGGAGTCCCGTTCCGGCGCGGCGCCGGGCCGGTAGCGTCCGGCGAGCACGCCCCCGCCTAGCGGCGACCAGGCCAGCACGCCGAGCCCGTGCCGGGCCGCGACCTCGCCCAACTCGTCCTCCAACTCCCGGGCCAGCAGCGAGTACTGCACCTGGAGCCCGACGAACCGGGTGCCCCCGGTCCGGTCCGCGGCCCACTGCGCCTCGACCACTTGGGCGGCGCTGAAGTTGGAGCAGCCCAGATAACGGACCTTGCCCGCACGGACGAAGCCGTCCAGTACGGCCACGGTCTCCTCGATCGGGGTGTCCGGGTCCCACTGGTGGCACTGGTACAGGTCGACGTGGTCGGTGCCGAGCCGCCGCAGGCTGTTCTCCAGTGCCCGGGTCAGGTGCGCCCTCGACAGGCCCCGGTCGTTGGGGCCCGGTCCCTGCGGGAGCGCGGCCTTGGTGGCGAGCACCACCTCGTCGCGGCGGCCGCGCAGCACCCGGCCGAGGAGGCGTTCGGACTCGCCTCCGGTGTAGGCGTCGGCCGTGTCGATCAGGCAGTGTCCGGCGTCCAGGAAGGCGTGCACGATCCGCCCCGCCTCGGCCTCCTCGCAACTGCCGACGCCCACCCCGCCCGCCGGTCCGAAGTTCATGGTGCCCAGGCAGGCCCGGGAGACCTTCAACCCCGATGTGCCCAGTCGTACGTGTTCCATCTCCGTGCGTCCCCCTCCGACTCCGCGCCCGACTCCGCGCCCGACTCCGGCGCCTCCACCCTCCGGCGGCCCCGCACTCCCGCGCCTCCCGCACTCCGGGCTCGGCGCCCTGGGTTCCGGCGCGCTCGGCAGCGGCAGGCCCGGTATGATCCCGATCCGGATCAGGCGTTCCGCTTCAGAGCCTACGGAACAGCTGTTCCGTTTGACAAGTCGTCAGTTCACCCCGGGGGGAAGCATGTCCGAGAAGACCCGCCCACTGCGCACGGACGCCCGCCGCAACCGCGAACGCGTCCTCTCCGCCGCCGAAGCCGTCCTGGCCCGCGAGGGTTCCGCCGCCTCGATGCGCGCCGTCGCCGAGGCCGCCGGGGTCGGGCTCGGCACCATCTACCGCCACTTCCCCACCAGGGAGGCCCTGTTCGCCGCCGTCATGTCCACCCGGATGCTCCAACTCGCCGAGCTTTCAGGCGAGTTGTCCGAGGCGGCGGACGCCGGGGCGGCCTTCTTCGAGTTCTTCACCGCCGTCGTGGACAACGCGGGCCGGATGCGCGCCGTCGCCGATGCCCTCGCCGACGCGGGCGTCGACGTCAAGACCGACAGCTCCGACGTCTCCGGGGCCGCCGCCGCCCTGCGCACCGCGCTCGGCACCCTGCTGGAACGGGCCCGGCAGCACGGCCGCCTCCGCCCCGACCTCCACCTCCCCGAAGCGCTCGCCCTGCTCGCCGCCATGTGCCTGGCCGCCGAACGCCACCAGTGGGATCCCGCCCCGCGCGACCGCGCCCTCGCCATCCTCTTCGACGGCTTCCGCCCCCGCTGAAGTCCCCGCAAACGGACCCGTCCCCGCGGACCGAACCGTCCCCGCGGACCGACCCGTTCCCGCGGACGGGCCCGTCCGTGCACCGGGCCCCGCGCACCGGCAGGATGGACCCGTGCCGAAGAACCCGCCGGAATCGACGCAGCGCCACCTGCACCAGCGCCTGAACCGGCACGCCCGGGAACACTGGCCGCAGGTGGCTGCCGTCACGGTCCGCTGCCGCGCAGGATTCGCCTACGTGGCAGCCGAGTTGGCCGGCGGGACAGCACCTCGGGTGAAAACGGGTTGCGTCCCGGGTGGACGGTCGGCTTGGGTCCGTGTTCGTGACTGCCCTGAACGATCTCGTACGTCCGGACCGCTACCCGCGCTCCTCTCGTTATGACCCCGCCTGGCTGCTCGACCTGGACATGGGTCCGAACCCGTTGTGGCTGCTGGAGGACCTCGCCCAGAACCTTGATCTGCGCCCGGGGATGCGGGTTCTCGACCTCGGTTCGGGCAAGGGCGCCACATCGGTGTTCCTGGCCCGCGAGTACGACGTCCAGGTCGTCGCGGCCGACTTGTGGATCGCCCCCGAGGACGCGGCGGCCGTCTTCGCCGAGGCGGGTGTCGGCGACCAGGTGGAGGCCGTACGGGCGGAGGCCCACGCCCTGCCGTTCGAAGCGGAGAGCTTCGACGCCGTCGTGAGCGTGGACGCTTTCGAGTACTTCGGCACGGCGGACAGCTACCTCCCCTACCTGCTGCGGTTCCTCCGTCCTGGCGGACAGCTGGGCGTGGCGACTCCCGCCATGACGCGGGAGGTCCGGGAGCTCGGGGCCGTTCCCCCCCACATCAAGAAGGTGGTCGGCTGGGAGGCGATCGCCTGGCACACGGCGGAGTGGTGGCGCTTCCAGTGGGAGATCACCGAGCTGGTGGAGGTCACGTCCGCGCATCTGCAGCAAGACGCCTGGCGGGACTGGCTGTTGTGGGCCCGGGCAGGCGCCGAACACCAGCCGGACGGGCGGAACGCGAACCAGCCCGTCATCGACATGCTCACCGAAGACGCCGGGGAGTTCGTCTCCTTCGCCCTGGTGACCGCACGTAAGGTCTGAGCGTTTCTGCTGGTCGGGGACACGTTCGGCAGCCTCGCGGCAGCGGTGACGTGTTGTGTCGCCGCTGTGGCGGAGGTCGGGGATGTCGTCGGTGGACTGTCAGCGCATCCTGCAAGCTCTCGCGGACCGGAACCGCCTCGGGCAGGATCCGCCGACGTGCCGGGGAGATGGCCGCCTGCCTCGGCCTGGACCCGGTACCGGGAGAAGTCGCAGCCCCGGTCGGCGTCACAGCGAGCGGGGTGCCACAACGGCCCGCGACCACATGGTGTTTGGCACCGGGACGGGCGTGGTCAACGGGCGAGGGGCCGACGGGGTTCCCCTTCGAGGGCCCGGACGTGCGAACCGTCCACGGCGCAGTCGCCCAAGGTGTCGGTGGCGTCGTTCGGGAGCGTGCGGCGGCAGTGGAGCCACCCGCTCCCACCGGTCATCCGGGACGAGGTCAACACGCACCCCGGACACCCTGCCGACCAGGATCGCCGAACGCGAGGGCGCAGCTCGGCTCATCCTGCACGGATTCAGACCGGCCTCCTCTGGTGGCTGGTTGGTGGCAGCGCAGTGATGTCGCCGGAAGATCGTTTCGCGCTAGGCTCCCGGGGTGACGTATACGGAGCGTGTGATCGAGCGGGACGGTGTGCGGCTGGTCTGCCGGGACTGGGGCGGGGAGGGTCCGGCGTTGGTGATGCTGCACGGCCTGGTCGGCCATGCGGGCGAGTGGGACGCCCTGGCCGGACCGCTGAGCTCGTCGTACCGGGTGGTGGCGGTCGACCAGCGCGGACAGGGTGCGAGCGACCGCTTTCCCTCCGATGTCTCTCGGGAGTCCTACGTCGAGGACGTGGTCGCGGTGGCGGACCAACTGGGCCTGGGACGCATTGTCCTGGTGGGGCAGTCGCTGGGTGGGCACACGGCCATCCTGACCGCTGCGAGGCATCCCGGGCTGGTGCGTGCCCTGGTGGTCATCGAAGCGGATGTGAGCGACCCGGATCCCGAATGGCCGGTCGCCATCCGGCAGTGGTTCGACTCGTGGCCGGCCTCCTTCCCCTCGCGCGATGCGGCGATCGAGTTCTTCGGCGGCGGAGCGGTCGGCAGAGGCTGGGCTGACGGCCTGGAGGAACGCGACGGGCAGTGGTGGCCCCGCTTCGACCAGGACGTGATGGTCCGATCGGTGACCGATGCCGCCGGGCACTCCTTCGGGCACGAGTGGGAGGACGTCACCTGCCCCACGCTGCTCGTCCTGGCGCAGTCGAGTTTCATTCCGCCCGACCGGATCGACGAACTGATGCGCCGCCGGATCCCGACTGTGTCGGCCAGCGTGCGCGGCAGCCGCCACGACGTACACCTGGAGCAACCCGGCGTCGTGTACGACCTGATGTCCCCGTTCCTCGCGGGCCTGCTCGCCTAGCGGACCGATGAGGACATCGGGTGTGGTCCCCACGGCATCAACCAGCGGATCGTCTTCGATCCGCGGACGCCTGGCCAGGCCGAGGTCGATGTCCGGCAGGCTGGGCAGGGCGTCCGCGTCGTGGCACGCCGTGGCGGGTCCGGGATTCGCGGGTGATACTCCTCGACCTCGCCTGCAGCATCATCTGTCTCCGACGCTTTCGAAAACCATTCTGAAACGGTCAACAGGTGGGCGAAGAGCCGCTCGACGATCCACTGCTTCGACAGCACCACGGAGCCGCGCATGTCGTCAGAACAGGAGTACCTGTACTTCCCCTTCACCTCCCGCACCTCTGGCCCGCTCGGCGACCATCTCCCACTGACGACGGGAAGGGCTGGGCCCACGGCCCCTCGACATCTGGTCCGAGGCGGGTTGGGAGCGGCACGAGCTTCTGCCGCTGCCGCTGTTCGCCCACCCCGCTGACGTCGTCGACGTCGCGCGGCAACCACTCGAAGGCAACCACCACATCGCCCCCCGCACCCGGGAACGGGAGGAGGAGACGTATCCGTGACCGGGCCCACCTACGGAGAAGGGCGTTCGCACAACGAACCGCGCCATCACCGCCTACTTGACGGACGGAGCTACCAAGCCGTTCCGCCCATCGCCCACTGTGAGTGAGCGTTTCAGCGGAGCACTCGCGTCAGTCACATGCCGCGCTCTGGGCCGTACACCGGTGCGGGGCGGTCATCGGGTGACATCGGCAGTGGTTCGAGCAGCACCGGGCCCGGATAGAAAGCGGAGCTGTTCGGGCCCACCATGTCCTCGCCGACCAGATAGCGGTAGAGCCACTCGGAGAAACCCATCCGGTACTCGTACCAGGACCCGTCGTGTTCCACGGCGCAGATCCGGTGGCCCGTGCCCTCGGGCAGCGGGGCGAGAAAGACGTATTCACCACGATCGGTGCTGGTGATCGGGATCAGGCCGTCCTTCACCCCGAACCGTACTTCTCGCAGGTCGAGGACGGCGCGGATGTTCTCCTCCGGCTCCAGCCAGTCCTCCTGGTCCCAGTCGAGCGCGGCCCAGGCTTGGGAGGTCTCGCGGATGTTCTTCCCGAGGTTCCAGCGCTCGGTGGCCGGATGCGAGAGATACAGGTGCCCGTTGATCTGCACGGGGGCGTAGGCGTCGACGACCGCCTTGTAGTCCTCGGGGAACTCGACTCCGATCTCGGCTTCCAACTCGGTCCATGCACCGGGGCTGGCGAAGCGCTGTTCGCCAGGGCCCAGCATGGCGAAGACCTCAGCGAGATAGTCGCGCACCGCTCTCCTCATCGGGTTCGGGCGTCAGGACGCCGCGTCATCGCCACCACGAACGCTGTGGCCTGCCGTGAGGGTAACTGGCACCAGCGACATCGACTCGGCCGGGCAAGCTCGAACCGGTTCACAACGCAGCCCACGGCTGAGCGGCCGGCCCGCCCGCTGAAACGTCGGGACCGTCCAACAGCGTTCGACAGAGGCATGGAGAAGTCCGAGGTGCTCCCCCGCTCACGCCGGGCCGCGCAGCCACTCCTCCAGGACGGTGAAGTCCTCCTCCGTCAGGCCCAGTCGGGGATCGACCCGGAGCAGCAGCGCGGGCCCGGCGTGGTGGGCCGCCACCCATGCGCGGTCGGCCGCCCCGATCTCGTCGTCCAGCCAGGCGAACGCCGTCCCCTCCGCGTGCTCCACCAGCAGGGGCGTCTTCCAGTGCACCCCGTACGGGGCGTCCGCGTCGTCGCCCTCCTCCAGCACCGGCAGGGGCGGCAGTCCGAGCAGCGGTGCGACGCAGGTGTTGGCCTCGTGCTGCCAGGTGGTGGCCCAGACCGGGCGGCAGGGCAGGGCCGCGATCCGCGCCCCGTGCCGGGGGTCGATCCTGGTCAGCAGCGGGTGCCCGGCGGCCTCCGCGCCCAGCACTTCGCGGATCCGGCGCTCCGTCAGGTGCTCCGGCTGCCGCCCGGGCGGCCCGCCGAACGGGATCAGCGGGCCGTCGACGTCGAGGTACAGCAGCGGCAGCGGTGGCTCCAGCGACTCCATCCCCGCATTCTCCCCACCCGGCCGCTCCCCCCTCGCCTCACCGCTTCACCGCTTCACCGCTTCACCGCTTCACCGCTTCACCGCTTCAACCGGTAACGTCCCGAGACCACGTAGAAGTCGGCGGCGGGTGCCACGCACTTCTCGGCCACCGGCGGAGCAGCCGGGTCGTTGAAGTTCGGGACGCCCGACCAGCCCACCCGTGCCCCGACCGTTCCGGTCGCGCCGCCGGTGCCGGTGCCGGTGCCGGGATGGGAACCGGTGCCGGGATGGGAACCGGTGCCGGGATGGGAGCCGGAGCCGGACGCCGCGGGCCGGTCGAGCGGGAAGCTGAACCCGGTCTCCGGGTGCCAATCAGCGGACGGCCGGGGCTGTTCGGGCGTGCCCGGCGGCACGTCGTAGGTCAGTGCGCGCACGGTTCCGGTGACCGCCGCGGTGGCGCCGTCCTCTGTCACTGCCAGGCAGTCGACGTCGACGTCGAGCCGTACCGTGCCCTGCCAGCTCCCGTCCGGGTTGAAGAACTCGTGCTGCAGGGTCGCCCGCCCCGAGGCCCCGTGCCGCCCGGCGGCGTGGGCGTCGACGGTCAGGGTCAGGTTGCCGAACTCCGGCACGGTGGTGGCCTCCGGGCTGAGCCCGACCTGACCGCGCAGGCCCGCCCCGGGACCGGCCGGACCGCCGGCGCCGCCCGCACCACCCGCACCGCCCGAACTCGCGGCCGAGGCGACCGGCACCGCGAGCGTCGACACGACCGTCGCGACCACAGCGCCCATCAGCAGTTTACGCATGCTCAACTCACTACTCCCCCAGGCTGGTTGTGCACTCCCTCCGCGTTCCCGAGCGGCACGCGGAGACACCTCGAAGATCGCAGCCGTTGCCGGTCCCGCGCGTCCGCCGGGGGTGGGACACCGGGTCACCCGTGCGGAGGAACCCGTCCGCCCCGGTCTCATCCGGGCGGTGGCGTTCAGGCCGCGGGAGCGGCCAGGGCGTCCGCGAGCCAGTCGGTGGTGTCGGGGAGCCAGTCCGGCAGGGCGTTGCCGAGCAGGTGGTTGCCGTGCGGGACGCGGAGGAGTTCGGCGTGCGGGAGGTCGACGTGCGGGAGGTCCGTGACGAGGGCCTCGGCGTTGGTGACGCCGGGGATGCGGTCCCGGCCGCCCTCGACCAGCAGGAGCGGGAGGCGGCGCAACCGGGGCGCCAGCGCGGCCAGGTCGATCCGCTCGACGAAGTCCCGGGCCGCGGCCGCGTCCTCGCCGCAGCGACGGGTGAGGGTCACGGTGACGAACGGGACCAGCGCGTCCCAGTCCAGCCGGTACGGCCCGCTGACCGATGCCGCCGCCCGGACGCGCGGGTCGTGCGCGGCGAAGTCCGCAGCGAGGTAGCCGCCGAGGCTGAGCCCGACGACCCCGATCCGCCCCGGGTCGACCACCGCCCCGCCCGACTCCTCCTCGCCCAGGACGTGGTCCAGGGCTCGGCCGAGGGCGTGCCGGTGGCCCGGGCCGAGCGCGGACCCTGCAGCCAGCACCCCCTGCCCGGGGCCGTCGACGGCCAGGACCGCGAGGCCGCGGTCGAGCAGCGCATCGGCCGGGCGGTGGAACTCCTCCTTGGAGGAGTCCATGCCGGGCACCAGCACCACCAGCGGAGCTCCCGCCCCGTCCCGCCGCACCGGCTGCTCCGGTAGGCGCAGCCACCCCGCGTAGCCCTCGCCGGAGATCCGCCGGGCCGAGGGTTCGAGCAGGACGAGGGCGTCGCCCATCGAACGGTCCGCCTCCGCGGCGACGGCGGCGGCCCGCTCCCGGTCCGGGTCCGGCAGCAGGGCGGCAAGGTGGAACCAGCGGGCCGCCAGCCGGTGGTGGTGCCCGGCGGTCCGGGTCCGGCCCCGCCCGGCGGCCCGTTCGGCCCGGGCCCGGTGGGCGAGGGCGGCCGCCCGGCAGGCGTCGGGCCAGTCGAGCAGCGAGTCGATCGGCGCGGTGACGCGGTCGTACTCGTACGGGTCGATGCCGGCGCCGTGGGCGCGCGGGCGGGTCTCGGCGACGAATCCGGCTGCCGCGCCGGTGGCGCTGAGGAAGGGGAGTTCGGTCATCGGGGTGCGGTCCTCCGGATGGGGTGTTCCTGTCGGGATTGGAGATCGACAGATCGACAAATCGATCAGCGAAAGGTGGCGTTCGGTAGCAGGGGATTCACGCTCGGCGACCGAGGCTCGACGGCCGCCGACATCAATGGCGTTCATCATCATCAATATGTTGATTACTGTCAACGAGGCTGATTGCAGCCGACCGCCCTGTAGCATCTCCGCATGGGAATGCCCGCCGCTGACCGTCTCGGCCTCGATCTGCACCGCGCCGACCTGGAGTTGATGGCCGCGAAACGCCTCGCAGTGGATCCCGCGGGACTGACCGTGCCGCAGTACGCGGCGCTGTACGTGCTCGCCGACAGCCCGGGCATCAGCGGGGCCGCGCTGGCCCGCTCCTGCCAGGTCACCCCGCAGGCGATGGCCGTCCTGCTCAAGCACCTGACCGAGCGCGGACTGGTGGAGCGGGCGCCGCACCCCTGGCACCGCAACGTGCTGGAGACCCGGCTGACCGACCGCGGCCGGGCGGCCCTGGAGTTGGCCGACGAGCGGGCCACCGAGATCGAGCAGTGCCTCGCCGACGAGTTCACCGAGGCCGAGCAGGAGCAGTTCCGCGCCTTCCTCCAGCGCGCCGAACGCGCCCTGCGCCGCGCCGCCGCCGACCTCGGCTGACGCGCCACCCACCGGAGCCCCGCACCACCCGCGCCCGCCCCGCCCGGCTCGCCCCACCCCGAGCCGCCGCAGCCCCGGCCCAGCCCGTCCCACCCGCCCGCGCCGGTGTGGCCAATGTCGCACGGCGGATCTCCGCAGCTCGTGGGGGGTACGGCGGTCGGCTGCGGGTAGGCTGCGGCTGCCCCGTCCCCGAGCCGTGAGGAGTTGCGCGTGTCTGCGATCACCGTCGTCGGGGTGGGTGCGGACGGCTGGCCGGGGCTCTCGGGCGCGGCGCGGCAGGCGCTGCTCGCGGCGGACGCGGTGCTCGGCGGGGCGCGGCAGTTGGCGTTGCTGCCGGAGGAGGTGACGGCGGATCGGGTGCCGTGGCCGTCCCCGTTGCGGCCGTCGGTGCCGGGGCTGCTGGAGCGGTTCGCGGGGCGGCGGCTGGCGGTGCTGGCCAGTGGTGACCCGATGTTCCACGGGATCGGCCGGACACTGCTGGAGTGCGGCGTCCCGGCGGGGGCGCTGCGGGTGCTGCCGCATCCGTCCTCGGTGTCGCTGGCGTGCGCCCGGTTGGGCTGGCCGGTGGAGGAGACCGAAGTGGTGACGCTGGTCGGTCGGCCGGTCGAGTCGCTGCACGCGGCGCTGTACCCGGGCCGTCGGCTGCTGGTGCTCAGCGCGGACGCGTCGACGCCCGCGCGGGTGGCGGAGCTGCTGGCCGCCCGCGGCTACGGGCCGAGCCGGGTGCGGGTGTTGGAGCAGCTGGGCGGTCCGGCGGAGGCGGTGCGCGAGGGCGTGGCGGAGGGCTGGTCACTGCCGCCGGGGGATCCGCTGAACCTGCTCGCGGTCGACTGCGTCCCGGATCCGTCCGTTGCGCCGGACGCCCCGAGGCAGCAGCTGGTGCCCGGCCTGCATGACGAACTCTTCGAGTCGGACGGCCAGTTGACGAAGCGTCACGTCCGGGCGGCGACGCTGGCGGCGCTCGGTCCGGCGCCGGGCGAGTTGCTGTGGGACGTGGGTGGTGGTTCGGGGTCGATCGGCATCGAGTGGTTGCGGGCGCACCGCAGTTGCCGGGCGGTCAGCGTGGAGCGCGACCCGGTGCGGGCGGAGCGGATCGTCCGCAACGCGGCCGCGCTCGGCGTGCCCCGGCTGCGGGTGGTCCGGGGCGCGGCACCGGCGGCGCTGGTGGAGCTGGTGGCCGAACTGGGCCGTCCGGACGCGGTGTTCGTGGGTGGCGGGCTGACGGTGCCGGGGGTGCTGGAGGCGTGCTGGGCGGCGCTCGGTCCGGGCGGGCGGTTGGTGGCGAACACGGTGACGCTGGAGTCGGAGGCGCTGTTGACCCAGTGGTACCGGCGCCACGGCGGCGAGTTGGTGAAGCTGGCGGTCGCGCACGCGGTGCCGGTGGGCGGGTTCACGGGGTGGCGGCAGGCGATGCCGGTGACCCAGTGGAGCGTCGTCAAGGGCACCGACGCGGACCCGGGCGCCGGCACCAGCACCGACACGAGCGCCAGCACCAGCACCAGCACCAGCACCAGCACCAGCACCAGCGGGAACACGAGCACCAGCGGGAACACGAGCAGGAACGAGAACGGGGACGCCGGGAAGTCCGGTGCGGCCGAGGTTGTCGGAGGAGCGAAGTGACGGTCTATTTCATCGGTGCCGGTCCGGGCGCGGCCGATCTGATCACGGTGCGCGGCCAGCGCACCCTGGCGCGCTGCGGAGTGTGCCTGTACGCGGGCAGCCTGGTGCCGCCGGAGCTGCTGGCGGACTGCCCGCCGGACGCCCGGCTGGTCGACACCGCGAACCTGGACCTGGACCAGATCCTGGCGGAGATCGTCCGCGCGCACGGTGAGGGCCTGGACGTGGCCCGGCTGCACTCCGGCGACCCGTCGGTGTTCTCGGCGATGGCCGAGCAGATGCGTCGGCTGGACGCGGCGGACATCCCGTACGAGGTGGTGCCGGGCGTGCCCGCGTTCGCGGCGGCCGCGGCGGCGCTGAAGCGGGAGTTGACGGTGCCGACGGTCGGCCAGACGGTGATCCTGACCCGGGTGGCCCGGCAGGCGACGCCGATGCCGCCCGGCGAGGAGCTGTCCGTGCTCGGCAAGAGCGGCGCGCTGCTGGTGCTGCACCTGGCGGCCCGCTACGTGGACAGCGTGGTCGAGGAGTTGCTCCCGCACTACGGGCCGGACTGCCCGGCCGCGGTGGTCGCGATGGCCAGCCGCCCGGACGAGTTGGTGCTGCGCGGCACCCTCGGCGACATCGCCGTCCAGGTGAAGGCCGCGGGCGTTCTGCGCACCGCCGTCATCATCGTCGGCCGCACGCTGGCGGCGACGGAGTTCCGGGACAGCCACCTGTACTCGACCACCCGGGCCCGCTGAGGGTGCCGCCCGCCGGTCGCCGCCGGTCCGAGGCCCGCGGTTCCTCCTCCCCGACGGCGGCCGGGCGACCAACGGTGCGGAAAACGGACCCGGGCAGGGCCCCGGGCGCGGACCCGGGCACGGGCGCGGACCCGGGCACGGGCGCGGACCTGATCGACCTCCGGGACGGCGACAGCAGTTTCCGGCTACGGGTGCTGGGCCGCCGGATGCCGGGCGTGCTCCACCTCCACGACCGGCTCGACGCGGAGGTCCTCGTCGTGAGCAGCTTCGTCACCGGGCGCCTCCCCGTCTCGCTGCTCCCCTCCGACCTGGACGAGTGGGGCCGGGCCCTGGACGTGCTCGCGTCCGGCCGGGAGGTCGCCTGGCTGGAGGACGGCAGCCCGGGGATCAGGGTCCGGCCGTTCGACGAGGTGCACGGCACGCCGACCGTCCTCGTCGAGGACCTGGGCAGGTCGTGCGTCTCCGTGCTCCTCCCGCTCGCGCTGGGGGCGGGGTGGATCGACGAACAGCGCAGGCTGCTCGCACAGGTCCGGCGGACCTGGCCGAGCGAGGTCCACCGGCCCGCCCCGGGCGTCCACGAGTGGCGGCGCTGACCCGCCCCGCGGGGCCGTTCGCCTGAGGTCCGCGGCCCGCGGACCTCGTTCACCGGGTTTCCGGGGCTCACCGGGTTCCCCGGGGCTCACCGGGTTCCCCGGGATTCACCGGGCCTCATCGGGTGCCGGACGGCGCGTGCTCCTGCTGGTGGGGCTCGGCGGACAGCAGTCCTTCGGCGGCCCCGTCCAGGAGGCGCTGCATGTCGGTGGAGCGGGGCAGCATGACCGCCTCGTAGGCGCGGACGGCTTCGGCGGCGGTGTCGTGGCGGGCGAGGGCGAGGGCGAGTTCGCAGGCGTCGAGCATGGCGAGGTTGACGCCGACGCCGAGCGGGGGCATCAGGTGGGCGGCGTCCCCGAGGAGGGTGACGGCGGGGTCGTGCCGCCAGGTGTGCGGGACGGGGAGGGCGTGGATGGGGCGGTCGACGTAGCGGCCGTCGTTGTCGGTGAGGAGTCGGCGCAGGGACGGCGACCAGTGGCGGTAGCGGTCCAGGAGGAGGGCGCGGACGCCTTCGGTGTCCTGGACGGTGCGGCCGGCGGCGGCGATCCAGTCGGCGGGGACGCGCTGGATGGCGTAGACGCGGAGGTGGTCGCCGCTGCTGCGCTGGGCGAACAGGGCGCGTTCGCCGTCGGCCGCGGCGGCGCTGCCGGGGCCGACGAGTGCGGCGAGGTCGGGGTGGCGGCGGTCGACGTCGTGGAACCAGGCTTCGAGGAAGCTGATGCCGGTGTAGCGGGGGGTGGCCGGGGAGAGGGCACGGCGGACCCGGGACCGGGCGCCGTCGGCGCCGATGACGAGGTCGGCCTCGGTCACGGTGCCGTCGGCGAAGTGCAGGCGGCGGGGGCCCGCGGCGGGTCCTTCGACCGATCGCAGGGTGCGGCCCCAGCGGACGGTGCCCGGTGCGAGCGAGCCGAGGAGCAGGTCGCGCAGTTGGCCGCGGTCGATCTCGGGCTTGACCCGTTCGCCGTCCTCGGGGACGTGGTGGAAGCCGATCTCCCCTGTGGTGGCGTCGAGTTGGCGCATCTCCTGGGCCTCGGGGCGGGACAGGCGGAAGAACTCGTCGAGCAGTCCGGCCTCGCGCAGGGCGATCTGGCCGTTGTCCTCGTGCAGGTCGAGCGTGCCGCCCTGGTCGCGGGCGTCGGGGCCGTGGTCGCGGTCGTGGACGGTGACGGCGATGCCGTGGCGCTGCAGGATGCGGGCGCAGGTCAGGCCGCCCGGTCCGGCGCCGATGACGGCGATGCGGGGGGTGGGTGCGGTGGTGGTCATGGTGGTTCTCCCTTCGGACGGGCGCGCGGCGGCGCTCCGTGGGGTCGCTCCCCAGAAGATCACAACGACTACAAAAGTGCAACGAGTCAACTTTTGAATCCGGTCAACCGCACGGGTAGACTGACCCCGTGTCCACCACCCCGACGCCCCCTCCCCCTCCCCCTCCCCCTCCCCCGCCCACGTCTCCTCCCCCGCCCCCGCCGCCGCCACCACCGCCCGGGCGGCGCGAGCGCAAGAAGGCCGCCACCCGCCAGGCCATCGCCGACGCCGCGCTGCGCCTGTTCCTGGAGCGCGGCTACGACGACGTCGGCATCCGCGAGATCGCGGACGCCGCCGACGTCTCCACCACCACGCTGTTCAAGCACTTCCCGTCCAAGGAGGCCCTGGTCTTCGACCGGGAGACGGACCAGGAGGCCGAACTGCTGGCGGCCGTCCGCGAACGTCCTCCCGGCCGGTCGATCCCGGCCGCCCTGTGCGACCACGCGCTGCGCCACCGCCGGGCGGCCACCGACGGTGACCCCCGCTTCGCCACCTTCCTCGGCCTGGTGAACTCCACCCCCGCCCTGCGCGACTACCACCAGGCCATGTGGCTGCGCCACACCGCCGCGCTCGCCGCGGTGATCGCCGAGGAGAGCGGCCGCCCCGCCGACGACCCGCTCTGCACCGCACTGGCCCACTTCGCCCTGGAGGCGCCCCGGGCCGCCCAGGCGCACGACGACGTCCGCGGCGCCATGGTCCGCGCCTTCGACCTCCTCGAACACGGCTGGAACTCCCTTGCCGCACCCCCCTCCTAGCCCCACCCCCACCCGGGGGACGCCGCACGTCAGGTGCGCTCGCCCCCGGCGGGGAACGGGACCGGCCGTTGCGGCAGGATCGGGTCGTGCCGATCCGCCGCCCCGCCTTCCTCCAGCGCCTGCGCAACCGCCCGCACCGGCAGGCCGCCCACGTCAGCCCCGTGGACTTCCCCTGCCTGCTGATCGACGACGACGGTCTGATGCTGCCGTGCGCGGACGACGGTGAACTCCAGCAACTGACCGAGCCCGACTTCACCGACGAGATCACGGCCGCCTTCGACGCGTCGGCACGACCCCTCCGGGTCCATCTCGTCGGCGAGCGGCGAACCATCGCCCTGCGCCCGGGGAGCCCGAGCCGGAGGTCCTCGTCACGCACGTCGCGGCGTACTTCCACCACTGGACCGATCGGACGGCACCCCCCGCCGCGGAGCCGGTGCACGCCTACGTCGCGCACGTCGCAGCCGCCGTCCGCGAGACGCCCACCCGCCGCCGTCGGCGCCCCTGACACGAACGCCCGCCCCACCACCGCCCCTCAGGACCGCGCACCGGCCGGGCGGAGCCGCCCGCCCGCGAAGGCCACCGGGCACGCGGACGGCTCGGCCGACGAGCACGGCCTGCCGGAGACCGGGTCCGCGGTCTCCGGCAGGCCGTGCTCGACTCACCAGGTCCTGCCCGCCTGCTCCCGGATCGTGTGGTTGATCCGGTTGAAGAAGTTGGTCATGGCGATCTCCAGGGTGATCGCGCCCAACTGCTCCGCGGTGAAGTGCTCGGCGGCGGCCGCCCAGACCTCGTCGGTCACACCGGGGGCGCCGTCCTGGATGCGGGTGGCGGCCTCGGTCAGCGCGAGCGCGGCCCGCTCCTCCTCGGTGAAGAAGGGCGTCTCGCGCCACGCGACCACGTGGTGCAGCCGCTCGTCCGTCTCGCCGGCCTTCTTCGCCCCCGAGACGCTGGCGAAGACGCACGGCGCGCAGCCGTTGACCTGACTGGCGCGCAGGTGGACCAGCGACAGCAGCCGCCGGTCGACGCCCCCTGCGGCCACCGCCTTGTGGAGGTGCTGGATCGCGGTCATCAGATCGGGGTTCATCGCACCCTTGAGGCGTGCTTCCATCGGTCCTGCTCCTTCGTCGGTTACCCGGACCCGTCCGGGCCCGTCATCACCCATGACGGAGCGGATTCGGGGAAGGTGACAACATGGTCGGGACCGGTTCGACGGACCTGGTGGCCCAGGCGTTCGACGCCCAGCGTGACCGGCTGCGCGCGGTCGCCCACCGCATGCTCGGCTCGCACGCCGACGCCGAGGACGTGGTCCAGGAGGCCTGGCTGCGCCTCTCCCGCCAGGACGCGGGGAGCATCGAGAACCTCGCCGGCTGGCTGACCACCGTGGTCGGCCGGATCAGCCTCGACGTCCTGCGCTCGCGCCGGGCCCGCCCCGAGGCGTCCTGGGACGACCGCCCGGCCGACCTCGTGGTGCTGCTCGACGACGCCCCCGCCCCGGACGACGACGCGGTGCTCGCCGACTCGGTCGGGCTCGCGCTCCTCGTCGTCCTCGAATCGCTCCGGCCCGGCGAGCGACTGGCGTTCGTGCTGCACGACCTGTTCGCGGTGCCGTTCGACGAGATCGGCCGCATCCTCGGCAAGTCCACCGACGCGACCAAGATGCTCGCCAGCCGCGCCCGCCGCAAGGTCCGGGCGACCGAGCGGCCGGCCCGCGCGGACCGGCGACAGCGCGAGGTCGTCGACGCGTTCCTGGCGGCGGCCCGCGGCGGCGACTTCGAGGGGCTGCTGCGCGTGCTCGACCCCGGGGTGAGGCTCACCGTCGACACCCCCGGCGGCGTGTTCGTCACCCTCGGCGCCACCAAGGTCGCCACCGGCGCGCAACTGGCCGCCGGCGCAGCCGCCCGGGGCCGGGCGGTGCTCGTGGGCGGCCGTCCCGGAGTCCTCTCCTGGCACGAGGACGGCACCCCGCTCTCGGTCCTCGCGTTCACCGTCGCCGAAGGCCGGATCACCGCCATCACCGCAGTCGTCGACCCGGCCGAGCTCGCACGGATGAACCTGCCCGGCCCCGCGTGAGCGGCACCGTTCCACGGCCTTCCCACGTCGCCCGACCGGGACGGGGACCTGCCGCGGATCCGTGCGCCGACCGGCGCCGGGCCGCCGACCGACGGCCTAAAGGCCCGGGCCCGGGCCCAGGCCCAGGCCGTCCAGGACGGTGCGTGCGCCGTCGGTGAAGGCGAGGGCCGGGTCGGTGGCGGCGCGGGTGGCCAGGGCGGTGGCGAGCAGCGGGAAGGTCTCCGGGACGGACGCGCCGACGGTGGGAGCGGTGGCGGCCTGGTGCTCGAGTTCGAGCGCCCCGATCACGTACGACACCAGCGCGTGCAGCGCGGACGCCCGGCGCGGCGCGTCGAGTCCGGCCTCGGCCAGCGCCTCCAGCAGTCGTTCGCGCCAGCGCAGCGCGGACGGGCAGCCGCCGTGGTGCCGGACGGCCAGCGGCAGGACGCCGGGGTGCGCGCCGACGGCCTCGCGCATGAGCTCCAGCAGGACGAGCAGCCGGGCGCGCGGCCCGGCCGCCGCAGCGGGCCGGTCGGCGCGGTCCGAAGCGGCGCGGTCCGAAGCGGCGCGGTCCAGGACGGGGCCGAGGGCGAGGTCGACGACCAGGCACTCGAGTTCCTCGCGGTCCTCGACGTAGCGGTACAACGCCATGGTGCGGCGGTCGAGTTCGGCCGCGACGGTGCGCATGGACAGCGCGGGCAGGCCGTCGCGGTCGATGACGGTGAGCGCGGCGGCGGCGATCTGGTGCGTGGTCAGGGAGCGTGGACGGGGCACGGGTTGACAGCGTACGCCATACGCCTACAGTTTAGGCGTACGGTCTACACCTACGAGGACCCTCCGAGGAGCCCACGTGTCCCGACTCCGGACCGGCACCACCGCCCCGCCCCTCCCCGCCGCCGACGCCTCCGGCACGCCCCTGCCGCCGGTGCCTGCGGACGGCCTGACCCACCTGCAGTTCCGCCGCTTCGCGGGCTGTCCGATCTGCAACCTGCACCTGCGCGGTTTCGCCGTCCGCCACCCGCAGCTGCGGGAGGCCGGAGTGCGGGAGGTGGCCGTCTTCCACTCGCCCGCCGACGAACTGCGCCCGTACGCCGACGGGTTGCCCTTCCCGCTGGTCGCCGACCCCGAGCAGCGGCTGTACCGCGCGTACGGGGTCGAACGCGGGGCCCGCGCGCTACTCGACCCCCGGGTCTGGCCCTCGATCGTCCGCGGCCTGGCCCGCAGCGTCCCGCTGGTCCTGCGCGGCCGTGAACGCCCGCCCGCCTCCCGCCCCCTCGGCGGGCGCCTCGGCCTGCCCGCCGACTTCCTGCTCGGCTCCGACGGCCGGATCGCCGCCGCCCACTACGGCACCCACGCGGCCGACCACTGGTCCGTCGACCAGGTCCTCGCCCTCGCCGCCGCACACCGCACGGCGCCGGTGCCCCAGCACGACTGACCCCCGCCCCGGGAGGGGCCCGGGGCGGCGAGGGCCGGCCCGGCCGAGCGGGAAACCGCCCCGCCGAGCGGAACGGCGCTCAGTCGCGCAGGGCGAGCGAGGCGGTGAACTCCTTCGCGCGGCGGGTGATGTCGGCCCAGTCGCCGTCCGCGACGGCCCGTGGCGGGACGACGTCGGTGCCGGCGCAGACGGCGAGCGCGCCGTGGTCGAGGAACGCCTTGGCGTTTCCGGCGTTGACGCCGCCGGAGGCGACCAGCGGGATGCCGGGGTAGGGGCCGTGGAGGTCCTTGAAGTAACCGGGGCCGAACGCCTTGGCGGGGAAGATCTTGACCGCGGCGGCGCCGAGGTCGACGGCGTCGGCGACCTCGCTGGGCGTCAACGCGCCCATCACGACCGGGATTCCGGCCTCGCGGGCGGTGTCGGCAACGGCGGGGCGCAGGCCGGGGGTGACCAGGAACCCGGCTCCGGCGGCGATGCCCTCGCGGGCCTGGTCGGCGGTGAGGACGGTGCCGACGCCGATCCGGCAGCCCGCTTCGGCGGCGCGGGCGAGGTGGCGGGTCACGTCCGGGGTGGTGAAGGTGAGTTCGGTCCAGGCGATGCCGCCCTCGGCGAGGGCTTCGCAGAGCGCGACCGCGTCGGGGATCACGGGGGCCCGCACCACGGCGATCACCGGCTGCCGGGCCAGCGCCGCGCGCAGGCCCCCCGCCCCCGTTCCCGCCCCGGTTCCCGTTCCCGTTTCCGCCCCGGTTTCCGTTCCCGTCCCGGTTTCCGTTCCCGTCCCGGTTTCCGTTCCCGTCCCGGTTTCCGTTCCCATCCTGCCAACTCCTGTTCGGTGTGCACTGGTTCGAGGTGAGCGGGCGCCTCCCGCCGGAGGTCAGCCCCGGGCCGGGGCTCCGGCCCGGACCCTGCGGTCGGCGTGGCGGCGCAGGGCCCGGCCCGCGAGCTCGCCGGTGGGCCTGCCGTCGGCGAGGGCGGCGACGCCGTTGACCAGGACGTGCCGGATGCCTTCGGCGGCCTGCCGGGGGTGGTCGAAGGTGGCGGTGTCGCGGACGGTCTCCGGGTCGAACAGGACCAGGTCGGCGTGGTGGCCGGGGCGGACGAGGCCGCGCCGGTCGAGACCGAGGCGGCGGGCGGGGCGGCCGGTCATCCGGGCGACGGCCTGTTCGAGCGTGAGGACGCCCAACTCGCGCCCGTAGTGGGCCAGGTAGCGGGGGAAGGTGCCCCAGGCGCGGGGGTGCGGGCGGGCGCCGACCAGGAGTCCGTCGCTGCCGACGGTGTGCACGGGGTGCCGCATGATGGCGCGGACGTTCTCCTCGTGGCCGACGTGCTGGAGGATCGTGGTGCCCAACTGGTCGGCGCGCAGCAGGTCGAAGAACACCTCGGTGCCGGATCGGCCCTGTTCGGCGGCGAGTTCGGAGACCTTCCGGCCGACGGCGGCGGACAGGGCGCCGTGCCGGACGCCGGAGACCTGGATGGTGTCCCAGTCGGTGACGACGCCGTGGCAGCCGTCGCTGCCGCGTTCCTCGACGTCGGCGCGGATGCGCTCGCGGGCGGCGGGGTCGGCGAGCCGGGCGAGGGTGGCCTCGGGACCGCCCTCGGTGGACCAACTGGGCAGCAGGGCGGCCAGGGTGGTGGATCCGGGCAGGTAGGGGTAGCTGTCGAGGGTGATGTCGACGCCGTCGGCGAGTGCGGCGTCGACCAGGGCGAGGAACTGTCCGGCGCGGCCTTCGTTGACGCCGAAGTTCATGGTGGCGTGGGTGAGGTGGAGCGGGCAGCCGGAGCGCCGGGAGATCTCGACCATTTCGGCGTAGCCCTCCAACGCACCCGCGCCGTAGGAGCGTTGGTGCGGGGCGTGGAAGCCGCCGCGGGCGGCGACGACGGTGCACAGTTCGACGAGTTCGGCGGTGTCGGCGTACATGCCGGGGGTGTAGCTGAGGCCGGTGGACATGCCGACCGCGCCGTCGGTCAGTGCTTCGTCCAACAGCTGCTTCATCCGGTCGAGTTCGGCGCCGGTGGGGGGACGGTTGGCCCAGCCCATGGCGAGCATCCGGACGGAGCCGTGCGGGACGAGGTAGCAGGCGTTGACGGCGGTGCCGGTGTCGAGGCGGTCGAGGTACTGGGCGACGGTGCGCCAGTTCCAGTCGAACTCCTCGTCGGCGGGATCGCCGTTCCAGCCCGCGAGTTGGCGGCGCAGCGCGGCGAGGGTGGTGTCGTCGGCGGGGGCGTAGGAGAGGCCGTCCTGGCCGAGGACCTCGAGGGTGACGCCCTGGGTGATCCGGGAGGGGTGGTCGGGTTCGAGGAGCAGTCGCAGGTCGGAGTGGGCGTGCATGTCGATGAAGCCGGGGGCGAGGACCAGTCCGTCGGCGTCGATGACCCGGCGTCCGGTCAGGCGTTCGCCGCTGCCCCGGGCCGTGTCGGTGCCACCGCTGCCGCCGAGGCGACTGATCCGCTCGATGCGCCCGTCGGTGACGGTGACGTCGGCCCGGTAGCGGTCGGCGCCGGTGCCGTCGACGACGGTGGCGTCGCGCAGGAGGAGGTCGGCCATCAGAAGTACGTCCGGACCAGGTCGACGACGCGGGGGTGTTCGGCGTCGGCGTGGTCGAGGACGGGGATGAGGCTCCACTTGTCGAAGGCGGTGCAGGGGTGGGAGAGGCCGAGGCGCAGGACGGCGCCGACGGGGGCGGCGGCTCCGGCGTCGCGCAGGAAGGCGTGCTGGTCGTTGAGGGCGGTGACGGTGGCTCCCGTCAGGGGGCCTGCGCCGCGGACGAGTTGGGGTTCGGGGAGTCCTTCGTCGAACGGGAGGTCGCGCTTGCCGGCGTCGAGGAGGGCGAGTCGGGGTTCGGGGTGGGAGACGACGCGGGCCCAGCCGTGCATGGCGGAGCGCAGCGGGGTGGTGTCGGGGCGGCGGGAGAGCGGGGAGATGCCGCGGTAGAAGCCGTCGTCGTGGGCGAGGTAGGCGCCGGCCCGGACGATGACGGTGGTGCCGGGGACCTGCCGGGTGAGGGGGGTCAGCTCCTGGGCGACGGTGTCGAAGTAGGCGCTGCCGCCCGCGGTGACGACGGGGGTGGGGGTGGGGTAGTCGGCGGCGAGGCGGCGGTGCAGGTCGGCGAGGTCGGCGAGGTAGCCGCGGACGGCGGCGAGGGCGGACTCGGAGGCGTCGTGGGCGAGGGCGCCCTCGTAGCCGCCGACTCCGGCGAGGCGCAGGGTGGGGGCGGCGAGGACGGCGGCGGCGACGTCGAGGGCGGCGGGGACGCCGCGGGCGCCGGTGCGGCCGCCGGGGCCGCCGAGTTCGACCAGGACCTCGACGGGGCGGCGGGCTCCGGCGGCGCGCAGGGCGGCGTCCATCCGCTGGACGCTGTCGGTGGAGTCGACCCAGGAGGTGAAGGCGAAGTCGGGGTCGCGGTCGAGTTCGGCGGCGATCCAGGCGAGTCCGGCGGGGTCGAGCAGGGTGTTGGCGAGGAGCAGGCGTTGGACGCCGAAGGCGCGGGCGACCCGGAGCTGGGGGAGGTTGGCGAGGGTGACGGCGTGGGCCCCGGCGGCGAGTTGGGCCTGCCAGAGGGCGGGGGCCATGGTGGTCTTGCCGTGCGGGGCGAGGCGGACTCCGGCGTCGCGGCACCAGGCGGCCATGGTGTGCAGGTTGTGGTCGAGGGCGGCGGCGTCGAGGGTGAGCAGGGGGGTGCCGAGGTCGTCGAGGGTGGGGCGGGTGGCGAGCCAGTCGCGGACGGTGCGGCCCCAGGCGTCGGCGGGGACGGCCTTGAAGCGGAAGTCGAGCGTCTCGTCGGCGAGGGCGGCGACGGCGGCGGTGTCGATGCCGGGGCCGGTGGCGGGGTCGGCGAAGTACTGCGGGCCCGTTCCCGCCCGTCCGGCGGTTCCGTCCACCCGTTCCGCAGCTGCGTTCGTCCCGCTGTTCTCGCCCATCGCCCTGCCTCCGTATCAAACCCAGGCCCACTTGCGAGCTGGGAAGTTGCAACATGTGCAACCTGTATTGCGCATGTTGGTGATACGGTTCTAGCATTCACGCCGGACGGCGGTCAACGGACCGCGACGCGGCCCGTCCACCCCTCCCACCAGGCACGCAGCACGGGGCTCACCGCCGAGCGCCGGGCCGCGCGGACCGTCGGCGGTGGGGGCGGGGGTGCGGGCCCGAGGGTGAGGGAGCGGGTTTGATGGCGGATCGAGGCGGCGCGGACCGGGACGGTGCGGCCGCCGCCCGGGCAGTGTGCCTGGGCGAGTCGATGGCGGTGCTGCTGCCCGACCGGCCGGGGCCGTTCGAGGCCGTCGGCGCGTTCCGGCCCTCGGTGGGGGGCGCCGAGTCGAACGTGGCGGCGGCGCTGGCCGCGCTGGGCGTGCCGACGGCGTGGATCAGCCGGGTCGGCGCGGACGGCTTCGGCCGCCGCCTGACCGGCGACCTGGCCGCGGCGGGGGTGGACGTGTCGGCCGTCGCGGTCGACCCGCACCGTCCGACCGGCGTGTACCTGAAGGAGACCGGCGGCTCCGGCCTGCCGCACGACCTGGGCCCGGGCCGTTCCCGCCTGCACTACTACCGCACCGGTTCGGCGGCCTCCGCGCTCTCCCCCGCACTGCTGGACGACCCGGCGGCCGCGGCCCTGCTGGACGCCGCGCCGCTGCTGCACCTGACCGGCATCACGCCCGCGCTGTCGGACGACTGCCTGGCCCTGGTGCGCGCCCTGCTGGCCCGCCGCCGTCCGGGCCGGCTGGTCTCCTTCGACCTGAACTGGCGCCCGGCGCTGTGGCGGCTGCGCGACCCGGCGGTGCTGCCGGAGCTGCTGGACGCCGCGGACGTGCTGCTGCTGGGCGCGGACGAGGCCGAGGAGGCGTTCGGCACCGGCGACCCGCGGGCGCTGCGGGCGCGCTTCCCGTCCCCGGCCACCGTGGTGGTCAAGGACGCCGGGCACCTGGTCACCGCGCTCGACCAGGGCGGCGGCTCGGTCGCCGAACGGGCGCTGCACGTCGAGGTGGTGGAGCCGACCGGCGCGGGCGACGCGTTCGCGGCGGGCTACCTGGCGGGCACCCTGCGCGGCCTCGACCAGCGCTCCCGGCTGCGCCTGGGCCACCTGGCGGCGGCGGGCGCGCTGACCGCCCCCACCGACCACGGCGCGCTGCCGGACGCGGCGACGGTGGCCGCGCTGCTGGCCGCCGACGAGCGAGCCTGGGCGGCGACCCGGGTCTCCGCGTCCGGCATCGACTCCCCCGCCCTGCCCGCCCCCGTCCGCTGAAACCGCCCCGTCCGCCCCGTCCGCCCCGTCCGACCCGTCCGACCCGTCCACCGACCCACCCCTCCCGGCACCCTCGAAGACCCTCGGGACACCCCATGAGCCAGACCGTCACCCGCGCCCTGCGCCTGCTCGCCGAACTCGGCGAGGGCGAGCGCTCCCTCGACCAGTTGGCCGAGCTGATCGGCGTGCACAAGACCACCGTGCTGCGGCTGCTGCAGAGCCTGGAGGAGGAGCGCTTCGTCCACCGCGACGCCCAGTACCGCTACCACCTCGGCGCGGGCCTGTTCGCGCTGTCCAGCCTCGCGCTGGAGCAGCGCGGCATCCGCCGCACCGCCGCCCCGCACCTCGCCGAGCTGAACGCGGCGACCGGCCAGACCGTGCACCTGGCCGCGTACGAGGGCGGCGAGGTGGTCTACATCGACAAGTACGACTCGCGGCACCCGGTGCGGATGTACTCGCGGATCGGGCTGCGGGCGGCGCTGCACAACACGGCGGTGGCCAAGGTGCTGCTGGCCGACCTGTCGCCGGCCGAGCGCCGCCGGGTGGTGGACGGGATCGAGTTCACCGTGCACACCCCGAACACGATCACCAGTCCGAAGGCGCTGCTGGCCGAGCTCGACCAGGTCGCGGCGCAGGGCTGGGCGCAGGACCACGCCGAGCACGAGGCGTTCATCAACTGCGTGGCCGCGCCGATCCGGGACGCCTCGGGCCGGGTGGTGGCCGCGGCGTCGATATCGGTGCCGGACGTGGTCCTCCCGTACGAGCAGGTGCTCGAACTGCTCCCCCAACTGCTCGCCTGCACCAGGGCGATCTCCGCCGACGCGGGCCTCCCGGCCCGCGGCACCGTTCACTGACCCGTCGTCAACAACCTTATGGAGCAAGACACATGAGCGACAAGATCGAGGTCCGCACCGACGGCGCCCCCGCCCCGGCCTGGATGTTCTCGCAGGGCGTGCGCAAGGGCCCGATCCTGCAGGTGTCCGGGCAGGGCCCGCAGGACCCGGCGACCGGCGAGTACCTGTACCACGGCGACGTGAAGGCGCAGACCCGGCGGACGCTGGAGAACGTCAAGGCGATCGTGGAGGCGGGCGGCGCGAGCATCGAGGACGTGGTGATGTTCCGCGTCTACCTGACCAAGCGGGCCGACTTCCCGCTGATGAACGAGGTGTACGCCCAGTTCATCGAGGAGAACATCGCCCCGGGCGGCGTGAAGCCCTGCCGCACCACCGTCTTCGTCGAACTCCCGCAGGAGCCGATGCTGGTGGAGATCGACGCGCAGGCCGTCGTCACCGGCTGAGCCTCCTCCGGCCGTCCACCGCGCCGCGCCGTCCCGCGCCGCACCGTCCCGCGCCGCCCCGGGCCGTCCCGTCAGGGGCCCTTCGGGGCGGCGCGGCCGACGATCGTGCCCGCGCGGTCGATGCAGATCACGTCGACGGTGACGGGGGCGCCGAGCAGCACGTCGAGGGCGGTGGCGCGGGCCCGTTCGGCGACCAGGTCGCCGAGGGGGACGCCCGCCGCGGTGCACGACTGCACGGCCTCCAGGGCGGTGTTGGCGGCGGCGACCCGGGCGGCCAGCTCCTCGGTGGCGCCGCCTTCCCGTGCCAGGGCGGCGAGTTGGGCCTTGTCGACCTGGGAGCGGCCGGAGTGCAGGTCGAGGTGGCCGGCGGCGAGCTTGGAGAGCTTGGCGAAGCCGCCGCAGACGGTGAGGCGCGGAACGGGGTGCCGGCGCAGGTACTTGAGGACGGCTCCGGCGAAGTCGCCCATGTCGAGCAGGGCGTCCTCGGGCAGGCCGTACTCGGCGACCACGACCTTCTCGGAGGTGGAGCCGGTCGCGCCCGCGACGTGGGTGTGCCCGGCGGCGCGGGCCACGTCGATGCCGCGGCGGATGGAGTCGATCCAGGCCGAGCAGGAGTAGGGCACGACGATGCCGGTCGTGCCGAGGATGGACAGGCCGCCGAGGATGCCCAGCCGCGGGTTCCAGGTGTGCCGGGCGATCTCCTCGCCGTGGTCGACGGAGAGTTCCACCTCCACGTCCCCGGACGCGCCGAACTCCCGGGCGACTTCGGCGACCGCCTCGCGCATCAGCTGCCGCGGCACCGGGTTGACGGCCGGTTCGCCGACCGCCAGCGGCAGGCCGGGCTTGGTGACCGTCCCCACGCCCGGTCCGGCCCGGAACACCACGCCGCTGCCCGGCGGGCCCGGCCGCACCGTGGCGCGGACCAGCGCGCCGTGCGTCACGTCGGGGTCGTCGCCCGCGTCCTTGACCACCCCGGCGCTGGCCCGGCCGGGCGCGAGTTCCTCCACCGCCAGCGCGAACGCGGGCCGCTCGCCCTTGGGCAGGGTGATGACCACCGGGTCGGGGAAGCCGCCGCCGAGCAGCGCGGTGTACGCCGCCTTGGTCGCGGCCGTGGCGCACGCGCCCGTCGTCCAGCCGGGCCGCAGTCCGCTGCTGCGCAGCTGTCCCTTGCGTCCGCCGCCCACCGGGCCGTCCTGTGCCGCGCCGCTCACCGCTCGCCCCTCATTCCGCCGTGTCTCCTCACCGTTCCCGCTGCCACCACCGTCCCACGTCGGCCCCGCCGGGTGCCCGGTTAGGGTGGTGTGTCCTGCTCGCACCGGCCCAGGGAGTCCCGCATGCACGTCCTGATCCTCGGTGGCACCAGTGAGGCCCGCCGGCTGGCGGACGTGCTGGTGGCCGATCCGGCGCTGCGGGTGACCAGTTCGCTGGCCGGGCGGGTGGAGCGGCCGCGGCTGCCCGCGGGGGAGGTCCGGGTCGGCGGGTTCGGCGGCCCGGCCGGTCTGGCGGCCTGGCTGCGGGCCCACGCGGTGGACGCGCTGCTGGACGCCACCCACCCGTTCGCGGAGCGGATCAGCCGCAACGCGGCGCTGGCCGCCGCCGAGACGGGCACGCCGCTGCTGGCGCTGCGCCGCCCGAGCTGGGCGGCCCAGGACGGCGACCGCTGGCACCCGGTGCCGAGCCTGGCCGCGGCCGCGCAGGCGCTGCCCGCGCTCGGCCGCCGGGTGTTCCTGACCACCGGGCGCCAGGGCATCGCCGCCTTCGCGCACCTGGACGGGCTGGTCTTCCTGGCGCGTTCGGTCGAGCCGCCGGTGGCGCCGATGCCCGCCGCGACCGAAGTGCTGCTGGAGCGCGGCCCGTTCACCCTGGACGGGGAGCGGGCGCTGCTGCGGGCGCACCGGATCGAGGTGCTGGTGACCAAGGACAGCGGGAGCGCCGCGACCGCGCCCAAGCTGACGGCGGCCCGCGAACTCGGCCTGCCCGTGGTCGTGGTGCAGCGCCCGGCCGCCCCGGCGGGGGTGCGGACCGCCCCGGACGTCGCCGGGGCGGCCGACTGGGTCAGGCGGCTGGTGGGCTGACGCACCGTCGATCCGCCCGCTACGCCTCGGGGTAGCGGCGCGGCGTCCAGACCACTTCGGCGCCGCCGCCGCGCCGCACCCACCGGGTCTGGGTGGAGCCGACCAGCAGCAGGGTGCGCATGTCGACGTCCGCCGGGTCGAGTTCGGCGAGCGCGACGGTGCGGACGCGTTCGGTGGGGCCGCCGACGTCCCGGGCCAGCACCACGGGGGTCTGCGGGGAGCGGTACTCCAGCAGCAGGTCGCGGGCCGAACCGACCTGGGTGGTGCGGGACCTGGATCCGGGGTTGTAGAGCGCGAGCACCAGGTCGGCCTCGGCGGCGGCGCGCAGCCGCCGGGCGATCACCTCCCAGGGCTTGAGCCGGTCGGAGAGCGAGACGACCGCGTAGTCGTGGCCGAGCGGCGCCCCGATCCGGGAGGCGGCGGCGTGCGCGGCGGTCATGCCGGGCAGGACGCGGACCGGGACGTCCCGGTAGGGGTCGGTGCAGGCGGCCTCGAGGACGGCGGTGGCCATCGCGAAGACGCCCGGGTCGCCGGAGGAGACCACGGCGACCCGGCGGCCGCGGCGGGCCAGTTCGAGGGCGAACTCGGCCCGGACGCCCTCGACCTTGTTGTCGGAGCCGTGCCGGAGCTGCCCGGCGCGGACGGGGACCCGGTCCAGGTAGGTGGTGTAGCCGACCAGGTCGGTGGCGCCCGCGAGGGCGCCGCGCGCCTCGGGGGTGAGCCACAGCGGCCCGGCGGGCCCGGTGCCGACCACGACGACCTCACCGACGGCCGGGGCCGCGTCGGCCGGGGTCTCGTCGGCCGTCGGAACGCCGGTCGCGTAGGGCTGCCCGTGGGAGTCGAGCGCGGCGACCTTGCTGGGCAGCACGGCGACGGAGAAGTACGGGACGCCCTCGGGGTCGACGTCGGCCAGCCGTCCGGTGCGCTCGCCCTCCATGGTGGCGCGCTCCACGTACCGGGCGTCGTCGAGGCGGCCGGCCCGTTCCAGGGCGCGGCGGACCGCGGGGAAGGTGCGGCCGAGCTTCATGACGACGGCGGAGTCGGTGGCAGCGAGCCGGGCGGCCAGCTCCTCCTCGGGGAGGGTGCCGGGGATGACCGTGAGGACTTCCTCGGCTTCGACCAGGGGGGTGCCGAGGCGGGCGGCGGCGGCGCTGATCGAGGTGACGCCGGGGACGACCTCGGTCGGGTAGCGGTGCGCGAGCCGCTTGTGCATGTGCTGGTAGGAGCCGTAGAACAGCGGGTCGCCCTCGGCGAGGACGACGACGTCGCGTCCGGCGTCGAGGTGGGCGGCGAGCCGGGCGGAGGCTTCCTGGTAGAAGTCGTCGAGGGCGCCGCGGTAGCCGCCGGGGTGGTCGGTGGTCTCCACGGTGACGGGGTACATCAGCCGCTCTTCCACCTGACCGCCCGTCAGGTAGCGTTCGGCGATGGCCCGGGCGTGCGAGCGGCCGTGCCGGGCGCAGTGGTAGGCGATGACGTCGGCCTTGCCGATGAGTTCGGCGGCGCGCACGGTGACCAGCGACGGGTCGCCGGGGCCGACGCCGACCCCGTACAGCCGGCCGGTTTCCTGACGGTCCGTCATTCTTCTTCGCTCGCAATCGCGTTGATGGCTGCGGCGGCGATGGCGCTGCCGCCGCGGCGGCCCCGGACGACGAGGTGTTCCAGGGCGGAGGGGTGGTCGGCGAGGGCCTGCTTGGACTCGGCGGCGCCGATGAAGCCGACGGGGACGCCGATGACGGCGGCGGGGCGGGGGGCTCCGGCCTCGATCATCTCCAGTAGGCGGAACAGCGAGGTGGGGGCGTTGCCGACGGCGACGACGGCGCCCTCCAGGCGGGGCAGCCACAGCTCCATGGCGGCGGCGCTGCGGGTGGTGCCCATGGCACGGGCGAGTTCGGGGACGGCGGGGTCGGTGAGGGTGCAGAGCACCTCGTTGTCGGCGGGCAGCCGCCTGCGGGTCACGCCGCTGGCGACCATGTTGACGTCGCAGAGGATCGGCGCTCCGGCGAGCAGGGCGCGGCGGGCGTCGGCGACCGCGTTCGGCGACCAGAGCAGGTCGTCGACGAGGTCGGTCATGCCGCAGGCGTGGATCATCCGGACGGCGACCCGGGCGACGTCGGCGGGCAGGTGGGCGAGGTTCGCCTCGGCCCGGATGGTGGCGAAGGACTGGCGGTAGATGGCCGCGCCGTCCTTCTCGTAGTCGATCATTTGGGCCTCCGCCATTGGGCGTTGCGGGCTTCGGCGACTGCCTCGGCCGTCTGGTTCTCTTCGGTGTCGCGGACGGTGCCGTCGACGGTGACGCGGTGTCCGGCCGCGGTGGCCAGGACGTCGACCCAGCGTCCGGCGGGGTGCCCGCAGCGGCGGGCGCAGCCGGACCAGTGGACGGGCAGTCCTTCGGCGGGGACGTCGGTGTGGGCGCGGGTGGCCTGGGCGCGGACGTCGGCGAGGGACTTGGCGCAGCCGGGCAGGCCGGTGCAGGCGGTGACGCCCTCCCAGGGGCCGCCGGGGGTGGTGCGGAACCCGGCGTCGGCGAGGTGCGGGAGCCGGGCGGGGTCGGCGCCGGGCAGGACGACGCCGCGCCAGGGGGTGAGCCGGGCGGTGCGGTCGGCGGGGAGGGCGTCGGCGAGCAGCCGCCACTGGGCGCTGGTGGCGCGGCCGAAGCGCAGTCCGACCGAGAGTCCGTCGCCGACCTGCCCCAGCGCGGGCTGTTCGCCCGCGAAGGGGGGGAGCGGGACGGTGCCTTCGGGCAGTTCGGACTGGATCTCGCGGGGGTGCCAGGCGCGTCCGGCGGCGAGGTCGAGGAAGCGGCGGGCGGCGTCGAGGGCGGCGGGCACGGGTGCGTCGACGGCGGTGGCACGGCGGGCGCGGCCGAGGCGGAGCAGGGCGCGGCCGCCGCCGACTGCGATCAAGGTCACATCGGCCTGGAGGGCGGCGACGTCGCCGCGGCCGTCGTCGAGGGCGAACAGGAACTTCCCGGACAGCCGGGCGGCCCACGGCGCGGCGCACAGCGCCTCGTCCAACTCCCCCACCCAGCCGTCGAATCGGGCGTCGCCCGCACCGCGTCCGTCGATTCCGGCGAGCGGGGAGGCGACGATGTTGCGGACGCGTTCGTGGGTGTCGGAGGGCAACAGGCCGACGGTGCGCAGGCGTTCGGCGAGGTCGGCGGCGCAGGCCTCGCCGAGGCCGCGCAGCTGGGCGTTGCCGCGGGAGGTGATCTCGATGCCGCCGTCGCCGAGGGCGTCGGCGGCGTCGGCGATCGCGTGCAGCTGACGGTGCGTCAACTTCCCGCCGGGGAGCCGGAGTCGGGCGAGGTGCCCGTCCTCGGCGGGATGCAGTCGGAGCGCGCCGGGGCAGGCGTCGGCGCGGCCTCGGTCGGGCCCGACGGAGGGTGCCTGGGCGGCGTCGGGTGTGGGTGGCATGGCGGCGAGCATACCCATCGGGCGCGTTCGCGCCACCGCCTCCTCCGTCACACCCGCCCGGGGGCCCGGGCGCCCACCGCGGGGCGATTGCGCAGCTCAGGGCGGTGCGGGTCGGAGGCGTGGGGCGCGGGTGGTCGGGTTTCGGTCAGCGTCGCAGCTCACACTCCCCCGGGGGCCGATCACCCCGTACGATGCTGGCGGGCGCCTCTCGGGGCGTCCGCTGCCAGCGACGGCACAGCGGAGGAAGTCCGGTGCGAATCCGGTGCGGTCCCGCCACTGTGACCGCGGCTCAGTGAGCCGCGGGAGCCAGGAACTCCGGCCGTCCTCCACTGCCCGGGGCGAGGACCCCGAGGAAGGCCGTTCCATGCGCTGCCGCATGCCCGCGCTCCACCGGGCGCCCGCCGTTGCCGGGCCGCCCCGTGCCGTCCGCCGGGCGCGACCCGTCCGCCCCGTCCTGCCCGCGTGCCCCGCCCTGGCCCCGTGCCCCGTGCTGTCCGAGACGCCCGGGAGGGCTTCCGCATGATCCTGCTGCTGTCGACGTCCGACACCGACCTGCTGAGCGCCCGGGCGGCCGACGGTCCGGTGCCGTTCCGCTGGGCGAACCCGGCGCGCCTGTCGCCCCAGGAGCTGCCCGCGCTGCTGGAGGGCGTGGAGCTGGTGGTGGTGCGGCTGCTGGGCGGCCGCCGGGCCTGGCAGGAGGGGTTGGACGCGCTGCTGGCGGGGCCGCGGCCGGTGGTGGTGCTGACCGGTGAGCAGGCGCCGGACGCGCAGCTGATGGAGCTGTCGAGCGTCCCGGCGGGCATCGCGGCGGAGGCCCACGCGTACCTGGCGCACGGCGGTCCGGCGAACCTGGCGGAGCTGGGCGCGTTCCTGTCGGACACGGTGCTGCTGACCGGGCACGGTTTCGCGCCCCCGGCGTCGGCGCCGTCCTGGGGCCGGCTGGAGCGCGGGGCGCGCACCGCCGAGGGCCCGGTCGTCGCGGTGCTGTACTACCGGGCGCACCACATGAGCGGCAACACGGCGTTCGTGGAGACGCTGTGCCGGGCGGTCGAGGACCGGGGCGCGCAGGTGCGGGCGTACTTCTGCGCCTCGCTGCGCGGGGCGGAGCCGGAGCTGCTGGCCGAGCTGGGCGCGGCGGACGTGATCGTGACGACGGTGCTGGCCGCGGGCGGCACCCGGCCCGCGGACGCGCAGGCGGGCGGCGACGAGGAGGCGTGGGACGCGGGGGCGTTGGCGGCGCTGGACCGGCCGATCCTCCAGGCCCTGTGCCTGACCTGGTCGCGGGCGCAGTGGGAGGGCAGTGACGACGGCCTCTCCCCGCTGGACACGGCGACCCAGGTGGCCGTCCCGGAGTTCGACGGCCGGCTGATCACCGTGCCGTTCTCGTTCAAGGAGGTCGACGAGGACGGGCTGACGGTGTACGCGGCGGACCCGGAGCGGGCGGCGCGGGTCGCGGGCATCGCGGTGCGGCACGCCCGGCTGCGGCACACCCCGGCGTCCGAGCGACGTCTGGCGCTGGTGCTGTCCGCGTACCCGACCAAGCACGCCCGGGTGGGCAACGCGGTGGGCCTGGACACCCCGGCCTCGGCGGTCCGGCTGCTGGAGCGGCTGCGCGCGGAGGGCATGGACCTGGGCGACGGCCTGCCGGGTTTCCACACCGGGACCGACGAGGGCCGCCACGAGGGCGACGCGCTGATCCACGCGCTGATCGAGGCGGGCGGCTACGACCAGGCGTGGCTGACCGAGGAGCAGTTGGCCCGCAACCCGGTGCGCATCCCGGCGGCCGACTACCGGCGCTGGTACGCCACCCTCCCGGCGGCGCTGCGCGAGCGGGTGGAGGAGCACTGGGGCCCGGCGCCGGGCGAGCTGTACGTGGACCGTTCGCAGAACCCGGACGGCGACCTGGTGCTGGCGGCGATCCGCTCCGGCAACCTGCTGGTGCTGGTCCAGCCGCCGCGCGGGTTCGGCGAGAACCCGGTGGCGATCTACCACGACCCCGACCTGCCGCCCAGCCACCACTACCTGGCGGCGTACCGGTGGATCGCGGCGGACCGCGCGGACGGCGGTTTCGGCGCGCACGCGGTGGTGCACCTGGGCAAGCACGGCAACCTGGAGTGGCTGCCGGGCAAGACGGCGGCGCTGTCCGCGGAGTGCGGTCCGGACGCGGCGCTGGGCGACCTGCCGCTGGTCTACCCGTTCCTGGTGAACGACCCGGGCGAGGGCACCCAGGCCAAGCGCCGGGCGCACGCGACGCTGGTCGACCACCTGGTGCCGCCGATGGCGCGGGCCGACTCGTACGGCGACATCGCCCGGCTGGAGCAGCTGCTCGACGAGCACTCGAACATCGCGGCGATGGACCCGGCGAAGCTGCCCGCGATCCGGGCGCAGATCTGGACGCTGATCCAGGCCGCGAAGCTGGACCACGACCTGGGGCTGGCGGAGCGGCCGGAGGACGACGGCTTCGACGACTTCCTGCTGCACGTGGACGGCTGGCTGTGCGAGGTGAAGGACGCGCAGATCCGCGACGGCCTGCACGTGCTGGGGCAGGCGCCGAGCGGTACCGACCGGGTGAACATCGTGCTGTCGATCCTGCGGGCGCGGCAGATCTGGGGCGGGGTGAGCGCGCTGCCGGGCCTGCGCGAGGCACTGGGCCTGGACGAGGCGGCGCTGACGCTGGGGGCGACGGACGCGGCGGAGGCGCGGGCCCGTTCCCTGGTCGAGGCGATGGAGGCCGAGGACTGGAACCCGGCCGCGGTCGCGAAGGTCGCCGAGGGGCTGCCGCCCGCGGTCGCCGACGTGCTGACCTTCGCCGCCACCCAGCTGGTGCCCCGACTGGCCGCCACCACCGACGAGTTGGACGCGGTGCTGCACGCCCTGCAGGGCGGTTTCGTCCCGGCCGGCCCGTCCGGCTCCCCGCTGCGCGGGCTGGTCAACGTCCTTCCCACCGGCCGCAACTTCTACTCGGTGGACCCGAAGGCCGTCCCCTCCCGGCTCGCCTGGGAGACCGGCCAGGCGCTGGCCGCGTCCCTCGTCGAGCGCTACCGGGCCGACAACGACGGCCAGTTCCCGCCGTCCGTCGGCCTCTCCCTCTGGGGCACCTCGGCGATGCGCACCGCGGGCGACGACATCGCCGAGGCGCTGGCGCTGCTGGGCGTGCGCCCGGTGTGGGACGACGCCTCGCGCCGGGTGACCGGCCTGGAGGCCGTCCCCGTCGGCGAGTTGGGCCGTCCGCGGATCGACGTGACGCTGCGCATCTCGGGCTTCTTCCGGGACGCCTTCCCGCACGTGGTGGCGCTGCTGGACGACGCGGTGCGGCTGGCGGCCCGCCAGGAGGAGCCCGCGGAGCAGAACTTCGTCCGGGCCCACGTGCAGGCCGACCTGGCCGAGCACGGTGACGAACGCCGGGCCACGGTACGGGTGTTCGGCTCCCGCCCGGGCACCTACGGGGCGGGTCTGCTGCAGCTGATCGACAGCCGGGACTGGCGCACCGACGCGGACCTGGCCGAGGTGTACACGGTGTGGGGCGGCTACGCGTACGGGCGGGGCCTGGACGGGCGGCCCGCGCGCGAGGAGATGGAGAGCGCGTACCGGCGGATCACGGTGGCCGCGAAGAACACCGACACCCGCGAGCACGACATCGCCGACTCGGACGACTACTTCCAGTACCACGGCGGCATGGTGGCCACCGTGCGGGCGCTGACCGGCGCCAGCCCGGCCGCGTACATCGGCGACTCGACCCGCCCCGAGACGGTGCGCACCCGCACCCTCACCGAGGAGGCGGCCCGGGTCTTCCGCGCCCGGGTGGTCAACCCGCGCTGGCTGGAGGCGATGCGGCGGCACGGCTACAAGGGCGCGTTCGAGATGGCCGCGACCGTCGACTACCTGTTCGGCTACGACGCGACCACCGGCGTGGTCGCGGACTGGATGTACGAGAAGCTGACCGAGGAGTACGTGCTCGACCCGGTCAACCGCGAGTTCTTCGCCGAGGCCAACCCGTGGGCCCTGCACGGCATCGCGGAGCGCCTGCTGGAGGCCGCCGGGCGCGGCCTGTGGGCGGAGCCGGACGCGGCGCTGCTGGACGAGCTGCGGCAGGTGCTGCTGGAGACGGAGGGCGACCTGGAGGACGAGTGACGGCGGCCGGACGGGCCCGCCGGGGACGGGCGGCGGCGGCCGGGGTGAGTGACGGCGCGGGATCCGGGCAGGCTTGGGGGGACCTTGACATGCCGGTGATCGAATAGGGGTGCCTTCCGGCACCGCCGGACGGACAATCTGCCCATGAACCTGCGAACCGCCCTCACCCGACCCGCCCGCTACGGCGCGCTGGCGTCGGGCGCGCTGCCCGTCCTGACCTTCCCCGGTGCGGGCCTGGCCTGGCTGGCCTGGGCGGCGCTGGTGCCGGGGCTGCTGCTGATGCGCGCGGCGGACGGGGCGCGCGAGGCGGCGGTGCGCGGCTGGTGGTTCGGCGCGGGGTTCATCCTCACGGGGATGTACTGGCTGGTCCCGTCGATCGGCCCGGGGCTGCCGGTGCTGGCGGTGCTGTTCGGCGTGCTGCAGGCGCCGCTGGGCCTGGCGGCGTGGTGGCTGCTGGGCGGCGAGCCGACGCCGCGGCGTTCGGCGGCGGCGCTGGTGGTGCTGCCCGCGGTGTGGGTGTGCGCCGAGTACGCCCGTTCCTGGGGTGCGCTGGGCGGGCCGTGGGCGGTGCTGGGCGCGACCCAGTGGGAGCATCCGGCGGTGCTCGGCCTGGCGTCGGTCGGCGGTGTGTGGCTGGTGAGTTGGGCGCTGGTCACGGTGAACACGGCGCTGCTGGTGGTGGTGTGCGTGCGCGGGCTGCGGGTGCGCGCGTTGGCGGCGGCGACGGCGCTGGCGGCGCTGCTGGCGGGTCCGGCGGCGTTCGCGGCGCAGGCGGCCCCGGCGACGTCCGGTTCGGCGTCGGTGGCGCTGGTGCAGGCGGGTTCGACGCCGGACGAGCAGGCCCGGCTGGAGGCGAACGTGCGGATCACCCGGTCGCTGGCGGGCCGCCCGGTGGACCTGGTGGTGTGGGGCGAGAGTTCGACCACCGAGGACCTGGACCGGCAGCGGGCGACGGTGGACCGGCTGGCGGCGCTGTCGCGTTCCACGGGGGCGCAGTTGCTGGTCGGCGAGGACGCCCGGAAGGCGGACGGCAGGATCTCCAAGGACGCGGTGCTGGTGGACGGTTCGGGCCTGGTGGCGCGCTACCGGAAGATCCGGCTGGTGCCGTTCGGCGAGTACATCCCGCTGCGTCCGCTGCTGGGCTGGATCGCGGGGGTGAGCGCGGCGGCGGGCGAGAACCGGGCGCCGGGCAGTTCGGTGCACCTGCTGCCGGTGGTCGGCCGGGACGGGCGGCCGCTGCCGGTGGGTGCGCTGATCTGCTTCGAGTCGGCGTTCCCCGACATGTCGCGCACCGCGGCCCGGCAGGGCGCCGAGCTGATCGTCTACCAGTCGGCGACGTCGACGTTCCAGTCGACCTGGGCCCCGGCGCAGCACGCCTCGCTGGGGGCGCTGCGGGCCGCGGAGAGCGGCCGCCCGGTGGTGCAGGCGGCGCTGACGGGCGAGTCGGTGGCGTACGACGCGCAGGGGCGGCGGCTGGCCCGGCTGGGCACGGACGCGTCGGGGTCGGTGACGGTGCAGGTGGCGCTGGCCGATCCGGCGGCCCGCACCTGGTACGTGCAGTGGGGCGACTGGGTGCCGCTGACGGCGCTGGCGGTGGTGCTGGTGGCGGCCGCGGCCGCGGCCGGGCCGGTGCTGCGCGAGCGCGGCCGCCCGGGCCCGCCGCCGGCGGCGACGCCCACCGGCCTGCCGCCGGCCCGGGTGTGAACCCCGTTGCGGGGCGGGGGCGCCGGGTGCGCCCCGCCCGCCGCGTTCACTCCTCCTCCACCGCGTGGATGCCGAAGAGCGCGCCCTGCGGGTCGTGCAGGACGGCCAGCCGGGGCCCGTCGGGGACGTCGGTGGGCGGGAGGGTGACGGTGGCGCCGAGCAGGGCGGCGCGTTCGGCGCCGAGGTCGACGTCGGCGACCACGAAGTAGGGCATCCAGTAGGGCGCGACCTCGGCCGGGAACTGGTCGGACATGTCCATCATGCCGCCGAAGTCGCGTCCGCCCAGCCCGAACCGGGTGTACATCTCGCCCGCGTTGACGCTCCAGCCGAACACCCGGGCGTAGAACTCGGCGGCCGACTGCGGTTCGTGGGTGGCGAGTTCGACCCAGCCGAGGGAGCCGGGCGCGTCGCGCAGGTCGACGCCGCGCAGGGCGGCGGGCTGCCAGGTGGAGAAGACCGCGCCGGTGGGGTCGGCGGCGACGGTGAACCGGCCCCGGTCCAGGGCGTCCGTCGGCGGGACGATCAGCTTGCCGTCGGCGTCGGCGATCTCGTCGGCGGTGGCGTCGGCGTCGGGGGTGTGGAAGCCGATCGTCCAGGCGGTGGGCTGCTCGGGCTGCGTCAGGGCGCCGAGTCCGGCGACGAGTCGGTCGCCGAGGTGGAGCCCGGTGGAGCCCGCGGCCCTCCCGTCGGGGACGGTCTCGGCGCGCCAGCCGAAGAGTTCGTGGTAGAAGGCTCTGGCGGCGGCCGGGTCCTTGGTGGCGAGTTCGACCCAGCAGGGTGCGCCGGGGCTCGGTTCGGTGGTGGTCACGGTCGGCTCATCTCCAGGATCAGTTTGCCTCGGACGTGTCCGCCCTCCACCGCGGCCATCGCCTCGGCGGCGCGTTCCAGCGGGTAGCGGGCGGTGATGTGCGGGTCGAGGGTTCCGGCGGCGACGAGTTCGGCGAGGGCGGCGAGCGGGGCGGCGGTGCCGTCGCGCTCGACGTAGGCGCCGCCGAGTTCGGCGGCGGTGGCCGGGTCGGCGGTGGAGACCAGCCGACCGGGGACGCGCAGGACCCCGGCGACCTCGCGGACGGCGTCCCCGCCGATCAGGTCGAGCACGGCGTCCACGCCCCCGGGGGCGACGCCGCGCAGCCGCTCGGCGACGCCGGGGCCGTAGCGGACGGGGGTCGCGCCGATCGAACGGACGTACGCGGCGCTGCCCTCCCCGGCGGTGCCCAGCACCTCCAGGCCGCGGCCGCGGGCGATCTGCGCGGCGGCGGTGCCGACGCCCCCGGCGACGCCGACCACCAGCAGGGTGTCTCCGCGCCGCAGGCCGAGGGCGGCGAGCTGGTCGAGCGCGTCGTGGGCGGTGGCGGCGGCGACGGGCAGCGCGGCGGCCTCGGCGAAGCCGACGGTGCGGGGCTTGTGCGCGGTGGCGCGGGCGGGGAGCAGCGCCTCCTCGGCGAAGGCGCCGCCGGGGGCGGTGCCGAAGACCTCGTCGCCGACCCGGAAGCCCTGCACGCCCTCGCCGACGGCGGTCACCACTCCGGCCGCCTCGCTGCCCATCACCAGCGGCGGGGCGGCGTCGGTGCCGAACCAGCCCTGCCGCTTCTTCCAGTCCGCGGGGTTGACCCCGGCGGCCACCACCCTGATCCGCAGCGTGCCGGGCCCGGGGGCGGGCGTCGGCCGGTCCAGGAACTCCTGCTGCTCCGGTCCGCCGTACGCGACGAACCCGAATGCCTTCGCCATCCGGTGCCTCCTCCCGGTGCGGCCCTGCGCCGTCCTCCGTTCCACCTTGCCGGGGTACCGGCGAGTAGCCCGGGGGCGGTGGGCCGAACGGGAGGGGAACACCGCCCGGGACGCCGGTTGTTCAAATTGGAACCACGGTGTAGCGTCGACCGCGCAGGATCCGGTTCGAATTTGAACAACACGGGCAGCCCCCGCACCGGACCGCAGCACGCCCCTACTCGCGGCCCCGGAGGGACCCGACATGACGCACCCCGAGACCACCCCCCAGCCGCCCGCCGCGACCGTCCGCTCCCGCGTGCGCATCCCCCTCGCCTTCCCCGACGGCTACCGCGTCGAAGCCGAGGTCCACACCTTCCACGGCCTCGCCGACGGCGCCGAGCACCTCGCCCTCACCCTCGGCGACCCGTCCGCGCACCCCGCCCCGCTGGTGCGCCTGCACTCCGAGTGCCTCACCGGCGACGTCTTCGGCTCCGCCCGCTGCGACTGCGGCCCCCAGCTGCGCGAATCCGTCCAGCGCATCGCCGAGACCGGCGGCCACCTCCTCTACCTGCGCCAGGAGGGCCGCGGCATCGGCCTCTACAACAAGCTCGACGCGTACGCCCTCCAAGACCTCGGACATGACACGTACGCCGCCAACACCGCCCTCGGCCTCCCCGAAGACGCCCGCGACTACACCGCCGCCGCCCAGATGCTCACCGCCCTCGGCGCCACCACGGTCGACCTGCTCTCCAACAACCCGGACAAGTCAGGCCAGCTCCAGGCACTCGGGATCCAGGTGCAGAACCGCATCCCCACCGGCGTCCACACCACCCCGCACAACCTCACCTACCTGCGCACCAAAGTCCGAGGCACCACCAGCCTCCTCGCTCACGACCTCCTCGTCGGCCGCATCGCCTGACCGGTTCGGCGCGCCGAGGGACAACACCTCGACCTCGAGTTCACTCAGCGACAGCTCCAGCCCGCCTCAACCCTGCGGCAATATCTGCTCTTTGGCCTCGACTCGCCCTCCGCCGGCAAAGCGAGCTTCTCCACCCGGAGGCCCGAGTTGCGGGCACGGGTCGACTGGCTGCTGTCGTACGTGAACAGGCGTACCGGAGCGACGTTCGCGGCGTCGGTATCGATTGCGCGAAGCATCAAGTCCCTTTTTTGCAAAGGTACTTGAATTCCGATGGGCAGATGGAACATTTCTCTTTGGTTAGGCTCGCTCAAGTTCGCCGGCCCTAGGAATTAATCGCAGCTTCCTTTCGGCACACTTCCCAGATGCAGATTCCGTCATCGGTGCCGACCCGTCCGACATAGCACTGCCGGCAAGGAGGACAGGTAGTACCGTGCGGTCCTCGAACCTTACGCGGGATCGCGGTCGAACCGGGCCAGAGTCCAGCGGTAGCCGAGGACGGTAAGGGCCGCGCACCAGAGCAGGGCGATCCACCAGTTGTTGCCGATGGGGTGCCGAGCAGCAGGCCGCGCAGGGTGCGCCGCATGGTTGGCGTCCGGCCGCGCGGCGCCCGGGTTCGGCCGGAGACCTGGTCGGAGCGGACGCCGCTCTGGTCGGCGAACAGCACTTCGGCGCCTTCTTCCCGGGCCTTCGCGCGGATCGTGGGCCACCTCTCTTCGCGCCGGGCACGGACTGCTTCCGGGTTCTGCTCGATCGCACGCTTGTCCGGGCGCTGGAACGGCAGCCCCCAGCGCTTGGGGTACTTGCCCACGTCCTGCTCGGTCAGTCGCACCCGGTACAGCAGGGCGATGAGGTCGCCGACGATCGCGCGGGTCCACAACTGCCCGCCCAGGCCCAGGTCTTCGGGGCGGTGGCCGATCAGGGCCTGCCGGACGCACTACTGCCGGTCCGGATCGAGCACCTGGCGCCCGCCCACCCGCCGACCGCGGCTCTCGGACGCCAACATCTCCCGGCCGCCGGCCTGCCAGACGGCCCACCAGTCGGTCACCGACTCCACAGTGACGCCGAGCAGTTCGGCCACCTCGCGCCGGCCCCGGCCCGCCCGAAGCGCCACAACCGCCCGCATCCGCAGAGCTTCCCGGGCCCTCGGCGACAGCCGCCGCGAGTCCCCCCACCAGATCCGTCACGCCCGGACCAACGAGCCCGGATCCCTACCGTTTCGGGTCAATAGCTGCGCCGGCCGGCGCGGTCGGCATCGTCGGGCCCTCCGCGATGGTCGGCGCAGATCGGAAGAAGCACCTGAAGGAGTGCGCCCCGGTGATACAGCGTGTGCGCTGCCCGACAACTTCTCAGACGCTTCGCGGATATCGTTTCGAAGCAAAGGCCGGTATCGAAAACCGTTATGCGGTTAATATTATTAGAGGGTGGCGGAGATATGAGACGGTCACGAATCATTGACCTGAAGAACGGGTTCGCTGCGCTGGTTTTCACCGCTGCGGCGACCCTGACGAACCCGGCAGCCCCTGCCCATGCGGCCGATTGGACCTGGATCAACGAGGGTGGCCCAGCCAAGTCCCCTGACGCCATTTCCGTGCAGTGGTTCCTCGGCGACTCGTACGAGGTCGTTCGCGGCTACGACAATCAGATATGGTGGCGCTACCGCGGTGGCGACTGGCGGATCATGCCCTATGACGGCCGCACCGTGTCGCGCCCCGAAGCGGTCACCGTGCGGGACAACACCGGGGCGCAGCGCCTGGCAGTTTTCATCGTCGGCAACGACGGCAACATCTGGTACAGCTTCTTGAGGGACGCCGCGGGAAACTCGTGGACACTGTGGGACGACGTCCCCGGTTCCGCTAGAGCCTGGAGCGGGGTCACCGCCGTTTCCCAGGGGAACGAGGTTGCCCTGCAGGTGACCGCCGATGGACGCGTCTACACCCAGACCATGCAGATCTACGACAACGCAGTGGCGTTCCCCTACGACGGGTGGAGGCCGGACCCCAACGCCGTCGTCGGGCAGGCTCGGCCGACGAACGTGCTTCTCATGCACGGGTTGACCTCAAGTCTTGACACCTGGGTTCTTCCGGCGAATTCCGGCGATCTTTGGGTTTCCACCATCCAGACCGGCCATTCCGCCTACATAGGGAACTACAGGAGAGCTCCTTACGGCGGATCCTGCCTGTCCATGGACGCAGGACGCGGCGGCCCCAATGAGCTGAGCACCAATACCAGCGACCCGAACTATCGGGCTCAGCAGAACCTGGCCATCGGTTGTGTGAGCCCGGTCGACCACCAGCTCTGGGTGAACACGTCGACCAATGCGGGAAGTACTTTTGCGGGCTGGTCGAGGATCACCGAAGGGGCTGCCCTCAACGGGACCCCGGAGGTTCACGGGTCCCCCGACGGGCAGGTCTTCGTGACCATTTCGGAAGGATCGCAAGGAGCGCTCCTCATGCGGCGCGTCATGTGACGGAGACCCGGCCGACCTCACTCTGCCGGTTGGCACAGACCTGGTCCGGCTCGTGCTGGCTGCCCTGCAGGAGGAATACGTACTGACCGGAGGAGCGCTCGCCGACCTGCTCCTCGACCCGTCTTTGGAGAGCGTCTTCCCCCGCACGAGTCGACCGGTGTCAACCCGGCCCGCTCCACCGCAACCCCGGCCGACACTCCGCCGCAGCCCTCGGCAGCCCATGCACGTCGGTCCTCCAACGCGGCGGTGTAGCGGGCCGGACGGCCGGGCGAGCGGCGCGAGGGCAGAACGAACGAGGCTCCGGGCGGTTGAGCGAGATGTCTGAAGTCTCAACTGTTCCTCCGGGAAGCCTCGTCGGTCACCTTTCCTGCCGCACTGGACCTGCCGCACGCGCTCCCCTCCCGGGTCACGATGCTGATCGTCACCCGGGAGGGGAGCGCCGATGCAAGCTGCGGCCCTCCCCGCGAGCCCTGGTTGCGCTCGTGTACCTGCGCAAGCACGACACGCCCGCCCAGGTCGCGGCCGGCTTCCGGATCAGCACCGACACCACCCATGCCTACGTCCACCAGGTCACCGAGCTGCTCGCCCGGAAGGCCCCCGGTCTGGTCCGGGCCCTGCGCGACGCCGACCCGGAGCGCGCCTTGGTCGACAGCACTCTCACGGAGTGCGGCCGTGTCGGCGGCGGCCGCGCCGACCACTCCGGCAAGCACCGCCGCCACGGCGTCAACCACCAAGTCGCCACCGGCCCGACGGGCAGCCTCGTGTGGGCCTCTCGCGCCCTGCCCGGCCGCGCCCACGGCCTCACCCGCTGCACCGTCAGGACCTGCGCCCGGCTCCCCTGTCCCGTCGAGCACGGCGTGGCCACCGTGGATCGGTGGAGGATCTTCCGGCACACACGCTGCAGCCCGAACTGGCTTACGTCAGCAGCCAATGCAGCCCCACCTCGGAGCTGCACCGCTGAAAGAGCCCCTGTGTGCGGCCGTCATCGACGCCCTCGAACAGATCCACTCCGGCCTTGCGGCGTGTGACCTGACACCGATCGAGCCTCTCGCCGACGGCAAAGGCCGCCGTGCCCTGCTCGTGCCGCAGCGTCTGCACAAGATCCAGATCCGCGTCCGGCAAGAGCAGAAGACCCGTTACCGGCAGGACCGGTACGCGCTGAGGGCCGGCTGCGAGGCCGCCGCCTTCGAGAGGGCGCGCGTCCACGGCCCGCGCTGCTGCCCCTACTGCGGAGATCCGTTCTCCGCACGTCCTCGCCAGCCTCGGAACTCCGGTCAAAGCCGGTGCCCCGGTCGTGCACTGTCGTGCTGGTGCGCGGGCACGCGGGGAGAACCCGGCCGGTCGGTCCGATCGTAGCTTCGGGGAGTGCCCGGCCGCGAACGCGGCCGGCATCTCACCGACGGCTCCGAAAGGGTTTCCCATGTTCGACATCACCAAGGTGCAGGCCGCTCCGAGCGCGGACCTCCTCACGCCCGACAACGCGGTCATGCTCTTCGTGGACCACCAGCCGCAGATGTTCTTCGGCACCGGCAGCGGTGATCGTGCCGCGATCGTCAACAGCACCGTGGGGCTCGCCAAGGCGGCCCGGGCCTTCGGTGTGCCGACCGTCCTGACCACGGTCGCCGCCGAATCGTTCTCCGGGCCCCTGCTGCCGCAGCTCGCCGAGGTGTTCCCCGGCCACGGGATCATCGACCGCACGACCATGAACGCCTGGGAGGACGACGCGCTGGTGGCGGCGGTCAAGGCGACCGGCCGCCGGAAGATCGTCCTGTCGGGTCTGTGGACCGAGGTCTGCCTGGTGCTGCCCGCGCTGTCGGCGCTGGAGCAGGGGTACGAGGTGTACGTCGTCTCCGACGCCTCCGGCGGCGTCAGCCCGGCGGCCCACGAGCACGCGCTGCAGCGGATGGTGGCCGCCGGCGCGGTCCCGGTGACCTGGATCCAGGTCCTGCTCGAACTGCAGCGCGACTGGGCGCGCCAGGAGACGTACGGCGCGGTCATGGAGATCGTCAAGGCCCACGCGGGCGCGTACGGCCTGGGCGTCGTGTACGCGCAGAGCGTGCTCGGCGCGCACGCGGCCGGCTGACGCCGGTGGACACCGGCATCCTGGTCCTGCGCCTGCTGGTGGGACTGCTCGTCGCCGGCCACGGCGTGCAGAAGGTCAGCTCGCACCTGGGGGGCAAGGGCCTCGACGGCGGCACCGAGGAGTTCCGCGCCGACGGCTTCCGCGGTGGAACCCTCACCGCCCTGGCTGCCGGCAGCGGCCAGATCGGATCGGGCCTGCTGCTCGCCGCCGGCTTCCTGACCCCGCTCGCCGCGACCGGCGCCATCGGGGTCATGACGGTCGCCCTCACCGTGAAGTGGCGCCACGGCCTCTGGGTGCAGGACGACGGGTACGAGTACCCGCTCGTCCTCATCGGCACCGCCGCGGCCCTGGCCGCCACCGGCCCCGGCGACTGGTCCCTGGACGCGGCCGTCGGCCTCACGCCGTACCCGCTGTGGTGGGCGGCCGTCGCCCTCTCCGCCGGGCTCGGCTCCGGCCTGCTCACCCGGGTCGTCCTGCACCGGCCGGCCCCTGCGGCGCCGGCCCCGGCCGTCGGCGGGCACTGAGCTCGAACAGCACGTACCAGGTCCGGCCGCCCGGGTCCCCACCCGGGCGGCCGGACCCTTTTCATCCGTCGGCTCGCGGACATCCGAGCGGACACCACCGGCACCGCGTCCGGAGCCTCCGGCCCAGGCCCGCTCCGGGCGCCCGAACGAGAGACCACCACGATGAGCACAGCCTCCGCCACCGGCGTCACCGACGGCACCGACGAAGCGCAGGAAAGCCGGCCGGCCCCTCCCCCGGGGCGCGGCTTCGAACCCGACCTCCGGTCGATGACCCGGATCAACCTCCGCCCGATCGCCTCACCGATGCCGCTGGGCTTCTTCACGGTGGCGATCGCCTCCGTGATGACGGCGTGCCTGCAACTCGGAGTCCTCGAAGCCGAGGCCCGCCGCGCCGTCGCCCTGTGCGTGCTGCCGGCCTTCGCGCTGCAACTCCTGGTGAGCGTCCTGGCCTTCGGCGCCCGCGACGTGATCGCGGCAACCCTGATGGGCGCCTTCGCCGGCAGCTGGCTGGCGTACGCGCTCGTCCTGTTCACCGGCGCGGCCGACGGCCCGCGCGTGCTGGGCGTCTTCAATCTGGCGTTCCTGTGCCTGGGGGCGCTGATGACCGCGGTGACGCGGCCCAAGCGCGCGCTGTGGCTCGTCCTGCTGGTCTCCCTGCCCCGCTGGGCGGCGACCGGGCTGTCGGGCCTCACCGGCGCCGAGTGGCTCACCCGCACGTCCGGCGCGCTGGGCCTCCTGGTGGCGCTCGTGGCGATGTACACGGCCTTCGCCCTGATGCTGGAGGACATGCGCACCGAGGAGGTCCTGCCGATCGGCCGCAGCGGCCCGGCCCACGCCGCCGTCGCGGGCGGCCTCGCGGTCCAGCTCCGCGACCTGGAACGCCAGGCAGGCGTCCGCCGCACCCTCTGAACACCCGCACCCGCACCCGCACCCCGCGCCCCGGACCGGTGCCTCCCGCACGAGCCGCTGTCCTCGAATCGTCGGCCGACGACGAGACCCCGGCTCCCCGCTCTGCTCGCGGGAGGGAGGCCCGGTCCGGGGTGCGTCGTGCCCGGCGGCCCGGAGGGTGAGAAGGAGGTCCCGGCCGTCCTCCGCCGCCGTCCGCGGCCGCTGCGCCCGCAGGCAAGACCCAGGGCATCGTGCGACAACACGCGGCGCCCGCCCCGCCGTAGCGTGACGGCATTCCGCGCCACGACGACGCGCGGACCAACCGATTCCGAGCAAGGGACCAACCATGCCGTACATCACCGTGGGCCAGGAGAACACCACCTCCATCGACCTCTACTACGAGGACCACGGCACCGGGCAGCCGGTCGTCCTCATCCACGGCTTCCCGCTCGACGGCCGCTCCTGGGAGCGGCAGAGCGCCGCGCTGCTCGACGCCGGCTACCGCGTGATCGCCTACGACCGGCGCGGTTTCGGCCAGTCCTCGCACCCCACCACCGGCTACGACTACGACACCTTCGCGGCCGACCTGAACACCGTGCTGGAGACCCTCGACCTGACCGGCGCCGTCCTGGTCGGATTCTCGATGGGCACCGGCGAGGTCGCCCGCTACGTCTCCCGGTACGGCTCGGCCCGCGTCGCCAAGGTCGCCTTCCTCGCGTCGCTGGAGCCCTGCCTGCTCAAGAGCGACGACAACCCGGACGGCGTCGCCCCGAAGGAGTTCTTCGACGGCGTCGTCTCCGCCGTGAAGGCCGACCGCTACGCCTACTACACCGCCTTCTTCAACGACTTCTACAACCTGGACGAGAACCTGGGCACCCGCATCAGCGAGGAAGCCGTCCGCAACAGCTGGGACACCGCGGCCCGCGGCGGCTCCTTCGCGGCCTCCGCGGCACCGGCGACCTGGTACACCGACTTCCGTGCCGACATCCCGGCCGTCGACGTCCCCGCCCTGATCCTGCACGGCACGGCCGACCGCATCCTCCCCGCCGAAGGCACGGCCCGCCCCTTCCGCAGGGCCCTCCCGTCCGCCGACTACGTCGAGATCGACGGTGCCCCGCACGGCCTGCTGTGGACCCACGCGGAGGAGGTCAACACCGCACTCCTCGCGTTCCTGGCGAAGTGAGGCCACTCCCGCCGGCCCGCCTGGAGTGAGCCCCGCCCGCGGCAGCCGGACCTCCGGCTGCCGCGGGCGGGGCCGGCACCGACGACCGGGCGCACTCCGGTCCCGGGGCCCGCGATCGCAGCATCCACACAGCTTCAGGAGAGCAGAAGCAGCATGCAGTTCGGCATCTTCACCGTCGGGGACGTGACCCCCGATCCCACCGACGGCCGTGTTCCGGCGGAACACGAGCGCATCAAGGCGATGGTCGCCATCGCCCTCAAGGCCGAGGAGGTGGGCCTGGACGTCTTCGCCACCGGCGAGCACCACAACCCGCCGTTCGTCCCCTCCTCCCCGACCACCCTGCTCGGCCACATCGCGGCCCGCACCGAGAGGCTGGTCCTCTCCACCGCGACGACGCTGATCACCACCAACGACCCGGTGAAGGTCGCGGAGGACTACGCGATGCTCCAGCACCTGGCCGACGGCCGGGTCGACCTCATGCTGGGGCGCGGCAACACCGGGCCGGTGTACCCCTGGTTCGGGCAGGACATCCGCCAGGGCATCGACCTCGCCAGGGAGAACTACGCCCTGCTGCGCCGGTTGTGGCGTGAGGACGTCGTGGACTGGGAGGGCAGGTTCCGCACGCCGCTGCAGGCCTTCACCTCGACACCGCGCCCGCTGGACGGCGTCGCGCCCTTCGTCTGGCACGGGTCCATCAGGTCGCCGGAGATCGCCGAACAGGCCGCGTTCTACGGCGACGGCTTCTTCCACAACAACATCTTCTGGCCGGCCGACCACACCAGGCGCATGGTCCAGCTGTACCGGCGCCGGTACGCCCACCACGGCCACGGCCGCCCGGAGGACGCCGTCGTGGGGCTCGGCGGCCAGGTCTTCATGCGGCGGAACTCGCAGGACGCGGTCCGGGAGTTCCGTCCCTACTTCGACAACGCGCCGGTCTACGGCCACGGCCCGTCGCTGGAGGACTTCACCGAGCAGACCCCGCTGACCGTGGGCTCCCCCCAGCAGGTCATCGAACGGACCCTGTCCTTCCGGGAGACCGTGGGCGACTACCAGCGCCAGCTCTTCCTGATGGACCACGCGGGCCTGCCCCTCAAGACCGTCCTGGAGCAGCTCGACCTCCTCGGGGGGGAGGTCGTCCCCGTGCTGCGCAAGGAGTTCGCCCTCGGACGTCCGGCGACCGTACCGGACGCCCCGACGCACGCGGCGCGGGTCGCGGCCGCCGCGGCCCCGGAGGGGGTGAGCGCCCCGTGAAGCTGGTCGCCGTCTCCGCGGGGCTGAGCACCCCCTCCTCCACCCGCCTGCTCGCGGACCGCCTGGCCGAGTCGGTCCGTGACGGGCTCGCCGACCGGGGCGCGGTCGTGTCGACCGAGGTGGTGGAGCTGCGCGCCCTGGCCGGCGACATCGCCAACCACCTCGTGACCGGCTTCCCGGCACCGCGGCTGGCCGCCGCGATCGGCGCGGTGACCGGAGCCGACGGCCTGGTCGTCGTCACCCCGGTGTTCACGGCCTCCTACAGCGGGCTGTTCAAGTCCTTCTTCGACGTGATCGATCCGGACGCCCTCGCGGGCAAGCCGGTCCTGGCCGCGGCCACCGGGGGCACCGCCCGCCACTCCCTCGTCCTCGAACACGCCCTGCGCCCGCTCTTCGCGTACCTGCGCGCCACCGTCGTTCCCACCGCGGTGTACGCGGCGTCCGCCGACTGGGGTTCCGGAGGGGACGAGTACGCCGACGGCCTGCCCGCCCGGATCCGCCGGGCGGGCGGCGAACTGGCCGCGCTCATGGCGGACCGCCCGGCCCGGGCCGAACCCGCGGACGACGTCACCGCCCTCGAACAGCAGCTCGCGGACCTGCGCTTCGACTGAGGCCCGTCCGCACCGAGTCTCGACCACGCCGCTGCCGACGCCGGCCGGACCGCACCCGCACGGAGCGCGAACATGCCCTTCCTTCCCGTCGACGGGGAGAACTCCGGCACCGTGAACCTGTACTACGAGGACCACGGCACCGGCCGGCCCGTCGTCCTCGTCCACGGCTGGCCGCTCAACGGGGCGTCCTGGGAGAAGCAGGAAGCCGCGCTGCTGGCCGCCGGCCACCGCGTGATCACCTACGACCGCCGCGGCTTCGGCGCCTCCGACAAGCCGTCCTCCGGCTACGACCACGACACCTTCTCGGCCGACCTCGCTGCCGTGCTCACCCGCCTCGATCTGCGCGACGCCGTGCTCGTCGGCTTCTCGATGGGCAGCGCCGAGGTCACCCGCTACCTCGGCGCCCACGGCTCGGGACGCGTCTCCAAGGCCGTGGTGCTCGGCGCGGTACCGCCGTTCCCGCTGAAGACCGGGCACGACCCGGACGGTGCCGACGGCGCCGTCCCCACGGTGGTCCGGGACGCCGTCCACGCCGACCGGCCGGCCTTCGTCGCCGATTTCCTCGCCGACTTCTACGACGCGGACGTGCTCGGCGGCGGCCTGGTCAGCGACCAGGCCGTCCAGTACAGCTGGAACGTCGGCGTCTCGGCCTCCGGCCCGGCGACGGTGGACCGCGTCCCGGACTGGCTCACCGACTACCGTGCAAACCTGTCGAGGATCGACGTCCCCGTCCTGATCATCCACGGCGACGCCGACCGCACCCTGCCGCTGCACTCGACGGCCGTCCCCCTCTCCCGGGCCATCGCGGGCGCTCGCCTGGTGGTGCTCGAAGGCGCCCCGCACGGCCTCATCTGGACCCACGCCACCGAGGTCAACGAGGAACTGCTCGCCTTCATCGGCGAGTGACCCATCTGCTCCCCCGCTCTCCGAAAGCGAGACCGCATGTCCAGCATGCCCGTCGCCGGGATCCGTCCCGGCCCGGCGGCCTCCGACCGCTCCCCCGACCACGCCGCCGACCTGGTCGTGCGCAATGCCGAGGTGTACACGGGCGACCCACTGCGCCCCCGGGCCGGCGCGGTCGCCGTCCGCGCCGGCCTGATCACCGCCGTCGGCGACGACGCCGACGTCCTCCCGCAGGTCGGCCCGCACACCCGGGTGGTCGACGCGCTCGGCCGGCGCGTCGTCCCCGGCCTCAACGACTCGCACCTGCACGTCATCCGGGGCGGCCTCAACTACGTACTGGAGCTGCGCTGGGACGGCGTACCGACGCTGCGCCAGGCGCTGGCCATGCTGCGCGCCCAGGCCGAACGGACCCCGCCGGGCCAGTGGGTCCGGGTGGTGGGGGGCTGGTCCGCCGACCAGTTCGCCGAGCGCCGGCTGCCCACCCTGGCCGAGCTGAACGCCGCCGCCCCCGACACCCCGGTGTTCGTGCTGCACCTGTACCAGTCGGCGCTGCTCAACCGGGCGGCGCTGCGGGCCGCGGGCTTCACCCGCGACACCCCCGACCCGGTCGGCGGGCAGATCGTGCGCGCGCACGACGGCGAGCCGACCGGCCTGCTGCTGGCCGCTCCGGGCGCCCTGCTGCTGTACTCCACGCTGGCCAAGGCGCCGACCCTGGACGAGGCCGACAAGGCCGCCTCCACCCGGCACTTCCTGCGCGAGCTCAACCGGTTCGGGCTCACCTCCGCGATCGACGCGGCGGGCGGCTTCCAGAGCTTCCCGGAGAACTACGGCACCGTCACGGAACTGGCGAGGAACGGCGAGCTGACGCTCCGGATCGCCTACCACCTCTTCCCGCAGACCGCCGGGCAGGAGCTGGACGACCTGCGGCGCTGGGTGGAGACCGTCCGCCCCGGCGACGGGGACGAGTGGCTGCGGCTCAACGGGGCCGGGGAGAACCTCACCTGGGCCGCCGCGGACTTCGAGAACTTCTCCGAGCCGCGCCCCGAACTCGGCCCCTACGAGGCCGGGTTCGAGCAGGCGGTGCGCCTGCTGACGGAGCACGGCTGGGGCTTCCGGCTGCACGCGAGCTACGACGAGACGATCCGCCGCGACCTGGCGGTCTTCGAGCGGCTGGCCGCCGAGGGCCTGTTCCCCGGCGGGAACCGCTGGCTCTTCGACCACGCCGAAACGGTCTCCCCCGCGAGCCTGGACCGGATCGCGGCGCTCGGCGGCGCCGTCTCGGTGCAGAACCGGATGTCCTTCCAGGGCGAGGCGTTCGTGCGGCGCTACGGCGCGGCCGCGGCCGCCGGAGCCCCGCCGGTGCGGGCGATGCTGGAGCGCGGCCTGACCGTGGGCGCCGGCACCGACGCCACCCGGGTCTCGTCCTACAATCCGTGGGTGGCCCTGCACTGGCTGGTCTCCGGACGGTCCGTCAGCACACGCGTGCTCCGCCCGGCCGGCAACCGGCTGAGCCGCGCGGAGGCACTGGAGCTGTACACCCTGGGCGGTGCCCGGCTCACCGGTGAGGAGGAGGTCAAGGGCCGGCTGAAGGTGGGCTGCTACGCCGACCTGACGGTGCTCAGCGCCGACTACTTCACCGTCCCCGAGGCGGACATCCCGCACATCGAGTCGGTGCTCACCGTCGTCGGCGGCCGCATCGTGTACGGCGCCCAGGAGCACGAGGGCCTCGCCCCCGAACTGCCGGCCGTGGTGCCGCCGTGGAGCCCGGTGGCCCGCTTCGGCGGCTACCAGGCCTGCCGGGCACCGGGCCTGTCCGGCGCCCGGCAGGCCGAGCAACTGACCGCCGCGGTGGCCGACTCCGACGAGCAGCGCGCCTGGCGCGCAGCCCGTGGCCGGTGGGCGCCCGGAACGGACGGCGGTCCCGTACTGGACGACCCCTGCTTCCTCTGAACCGCCCGCTTCCCGGTCGACCGCTCGCCCCGTCGGCCGTTTCCACCGCCGTGCGCCGCAGGGCTCCTGCGGCGCACGGCGCAGCCCGGCAGGAGCCGCGAAAGGACATCTCCGTGACCACCCCCGCCTCCCCCGCGCCCGTACCCGCCGCGCAGGTCCACGACCGCCACCCGCTCGTGCCGGCGCTGTTCGTGCTGACCGCCGTGAGCGGCCTGGTCGACGCGGTCAGCTACCTCGGACTCGGCCACGTCTTCACCGCGAACATGACCGGGAACGTCGTCGTGATCGGCTTCGCCCTGGCAGGCACGGACGGCTTCTCGATCACCGGCTCGCTCACCTCGCTGGCGGCCTTCCTGGCGGGTTCGGTGCTGGCCGGGCGGCTCGCGGCCGGGTACGGCGCCGACCGCCGGGCGCCGTGGCTGCGCGCGGCGCTGCTGGCCGAGACGGCGTTGCAGGCGGTGGCGGCGGCCGTCGCGTTCGCGTGCGCGCCGGAGGGGACGCGCGGGTACGGGGCGGCGCCCTCCACCGCGCTGATCGCGCTGCTGGCGCTGGCCATGGGCCTGCGCAACGGCACCGTCCGCAAGCTCGGCGTCCCGGACCTGACGACCACGGTCCTCACGCTCACCCTGACCGGCCTCGCCGCGGACTCCTCGCTCGCCGGCGGCGACAACCCCCGCTTGGCGCGGCGGCTCGGCTCGGTCCTGGCGATGCTGGCCGGCGCCGCACCGGGCGCCGCCCTGGTGGTCCGCGGCCACCTGGGCTGGGCCCTGCTGGCCGGTGCCGTCCTGGTCGGGACGGTCGCGCTCGGCTACCGCGAGGGCGGCCGGGAGGGCCGGGCCGCTTGACCGGCGGCCCGGCCCGTCGCGGTTCGAGACCGTCGAGGACGGCGCACCCGCGGGCTTCGCCGGGTACCACCGCCACCAGGACGGGGCCGTGTCCGCGCGCTCCTCGAACTGCGCGGGGCCGCGCCCGTCGGCGCGGCCCCGCGGACGACGTGCGGCCTCAGCGGTCGCCGACCAGGCGGCCCAGTTCCGCGTCCCAGTCGATGAGTCCGGACTCGGTGCCGCGGGGCACGAGGGCGAAGCTCCGGTCGCGGAGCCAGTCGCGCAGCGGCTTGGCGGGGAGGTCGAGCAGGGCCGTGCCCTCGTTCCCCACCAGCATGATCCGTAGCTGTCGGCGGCCGCGGCAGTGGCACGGCGGCCAGATCCGCACGTCGCCGAGACCCGCCGGCTCGTGCAGTCCCTCCCACAGCAGGTCGCGGGAGAACTCCCAGGCCCCGGCGCCCTCGTTCGGGCCGGGGAACTCCAGGAGCACGGCGAAGGGAGCCTCGCGGCGGTACGCGAACCGTACCGGCAGGTCGATGAACTGGCCTTCTCCGACGAAGAGTTGCGCTTCCAGCGGGAGCGCCGTGGAGTCCGCGCCCCCGGCGGGACCCTGGTCGTGCATCGGGTGGCGTCCGGGCACGGTACCTCCAAGATGGTGACGGGTGGTGCGGCGGGCGGGTCGGGGCGGGGCCGTCGGCGGACGGGCCCCGCCCGCGGGTCACGGCCCGGCCGGAGGGGTGACCACGAGGTGCTCGGCGAGGAACCAGACCTGTACCTCGCCGGTGCGGATGACCTGGGAGACCAGGAGGTCCTGGGTTCCGTCGTCGCCGAGCTGCGCGGTGCGGGCGGCCGCGTCGCGGGCCTCGGCCAGGACGGTCTCGTGGGCGTCGAGGAGCCTGGAGAGCATCGCGGGCACGTCCTCGATCCCGTCCGGTGGGCGCGGCACGCCGGTGATCTCTGCGGCGTGGCGGGGGTCGCCCACGGCGACGCCGCCCAGGCTCTGCACCCGTTCGGCGAGTGCGTCGACCAGGGTCAGCTGTTCCTGGGCGTGCTTGTCGAACAGCAGGTGCAGCGGGTAGGAGGTCGGGCCGTGCACGCCCCAGTGGTGCTTCTTGTAGAGGGCGTACAGGAACTGGGTGTCCGCGAGGACGCGGTTGAGCCGTTGGCAGGAGTACTGCCGGGCGTCGTGGGACAGGGCGATCGGCAGTTGGGTGACGGTGCCGAACGCGTGGATCTCGGGGCCGTGCTGGTGGAGTCGCGGTTGGCTGCTCATAGTGGTCCTGTTCGGTCGGTGGCGCAGTGATGGCGGGCGGTCAGTCCTGGTGCAGCGCCTGGCGCAGCGTCTGGACCGCGAGGGCGACGGCGCCCTGCGCGGACTTCGAGGTGCGCAGCGCGTCGAGCATCACGAAGTCGTGGATCGTGCCGAGGAAGCGGACGGCGGTGACGGGGACGCCGGCCCGGCGCAGCTTCACCGCGTAGGCCTCCCCCTCGTCGCGCAGCACGTCGGCCTCACCGGTGACGACCAGCGCCGGCGGCAGCCCCCGGAGCTGCTCGACGGTGGCGCGCAGCGGTGAGGCGGTGATCTCGGCGCGCTGGTCGGGGTCGGTGGTGTACTGGTCCCAGAACCACTGCATGGCGTCGCGGCGCAGGAAGTAGCCGGTGGCGAAGCGGTGGTAGGAGTCGGTGTCGAAGGCGGCGTCGGTGACCGGGTAGAACAGCACCTGCTGCACCAGCGGGACGTCGCCGCGCTCCTTGGCCATGAGCGTGAGCGCAGCGCTCATGTTGCCGCCCACGGAGTCCCCGGCGACGGCGAGGCGGGAGGCGTCCAGGCCCTTGGCGGGCCCGTCGGTCACGATCCAGCGGGCGACGGCGTAGTTCTGCTCGATGGCGACCGGGTAGCGCGCCTCGGGCGACAGGTCGTACTCCGGGAAGACGACCGCGGCCCGCGCGCCGACGGCCAGCTCGCGCACCAGGCGGTCGTGGGTCCGGGCGTTGCCGAACACCCAGCCCGCGCCGTGGATGTAGAGGACGACGGGGAGCGGACCGGCGGCTCCGGCGGGACGCACGATGCGGGCGCGGACCGGTCCGGTCGGGCCGCCGGCCACCTCGATCCACTCCTCGTCGATCTCCGGCTTGGCGATCGCGCCGGACTGCACCTCGTCGACCGCCTCGCGGCCCTTGGCCGGGCCCAGGTCGAACAGGTAGGGCGGGTTCGCGGTGGCCTCGGCGAAGGCCCGGGCCTCTGGTTCCAGGGTCGGCCCGGTGCCGGCGGCGTTCTGTGCGGACATGGTGGTCACCTCGTGGTCTCGTTGTGCTGTGCGATGGTCATCAGGCTAGGAACGTGCAGGCAGGAGGCCTGTCCCGACGGCGCACCGCCTCGCGCCGCTGCGCGCACCCCTGGCCGCGCAGGCCGGGGAAGCGGCCTCGCCGATGCCGTTCGAGGGTTCGGCGGAAATTTTCACTTCCGCTCCGCGGGGCGGTATGAATGAGCCGAAAACGGACGGGCCGGAGGCGGACGGGAACACGATGGGCGACGGGAGCGGGACGCGGTTCGGTCGGATGCTGCGGGAGCTGCGGCAGGCCCGCGGGCTGACGATCGAGGAGCTGGCGGAGGCGTCCGGTGTGTCGGGGCGCGCGATCGGCGACATGGAGCGGGGACGGAGCCTGCGCCCGCAGCGCGGAACCGTCACCGCGATCGCGCAGGGCCTCGCGCTGGACGAGGCCGCGCACGCCGAACTGCTGGCGGTGGCCCGGGCCGGACGTACGGGCAGCAGGCCGCCGGCTGCCGTCTCGGCGTCGCCCTGCGCGCTGCCCAGGGGCGTCCGGGACTTCGTCGGGCGGCGGGCGGAGCTCGCCGCGCTGCGCGGCCTCGCGCACCGGCCCCCGCCCGGCTCGCCGGGCGGGGGCGGCGTGTCCCCGCCGGTCGCGGTGGTGTTCGGCGCGCCGGGCAGCGGCAAGACGTCGTTGGCCGTCCAGCTGGCCGAACAGCTCGCGCCGGAGCTGGCGGACGGGGCGTTCCTGCTGGACATGCAGGGGCTGGACGACCGGCCGCTGTCGCCGCAGGAGGCGGTGATGCGGCTGCTGGGCGCGTGGGGTGCGGGTGACCTGGACCTGGTGCAGCTGAGCCCGGAGGAGCGTCTCGCGCGCTACCAGGCGGTCGCGGGCGGGCTCCACGGGGTCCTGATCCTGGACAACGCCGGCAGCGAGGCCCAGGTCAGGCCGCTGCTGCCGCGTGCGGGGCGGCTGTTGGTCGTGGTGACGAGCCGCCACACCATGGCCGGGCTGGAGGGGGTGCGGCGGGTGGAGCTGCCCGTGCTGGACCCGCTGGAGTCCGGTTCGCTGCTGCGCGCGGTCGTCGGCGCCGGCCGGGTGGACGCGGAGCCCGACGCCGCCCGGACGATCGCCGCGTTGTGCGGTCACCTGCCGCTCGCCGTGCGCGTCGCCGCGAACTGGGCCGCCACCCGGACGAACTGGAGCCTGCAACGGCTGGCGGTCCGCCTCACCGACGAGGACCGCCGGCTGGACTCGCTCAGCGCGGGCGACCTGCGCGTCAACTCGGCCTTCTCGCTGTCCTACTCGCGCCTCGCCCCGGGCGCCGCCCGGATGTTCCGGCTGCTGTCGCTCGTCCCGGCGCCGGACTTCAGCCTCCCGTTGGCGGCCGTCCTCGCCCGGGTCCCCCTGTTCGACGCGGAGGACCTGCTGGAGGAGCTGCTGGAAGCGGGTCTGCTGACGACGCACCGGGACGACCGCTACCGTCTCCACGACCTGCTGCGCCTGTACGCCAGGGCGCAGCTGCGCCAGGAGGACGGCGGGGCTCGGCCGGAGGCTTCCCGCTCCCGGTTGCGCGCCTGGCTGCTCGACACCGCCGTCACTGCGGGGCGGTGGCACGAACCGGAGTACGGTGCGCCGCCGCCGGACCCCGAGCGGCTGGTCGCGCTGGAGGACCCCGGGCAGGCCATGGGCTGGCTCAAGGCGGAGTACGCGAACTGGCTGGCCGCCTTCCGCGAGGCCGCCGCCCTCGGCGAGCACGGCGCGGTGAACGAGGTCGGCCGGGCCATGGGGCTGGTGTCCGACAACTGGGTGTCCGCCGGCCACTGGACCGAGGTGTTCGAGACGGCCGCCCGGGCCGCGGCGGCCCTCGGCGAGGCCGCGACGGAGGCCGGCCACCTGAACGACCTCTCCTGGGCCCACTGGGTGTGCGAGGGCAGCCACGCGGACGCGGTCGCCACCGCCACGGCCGCGCTCGACCTCGCCCGGGCCTGCGGGGACCGGGTCCAGCAGGCCCGGGCCCACCTGCGGCTCAGCGTGCTGCGGGACGCCGTCGGTGACGCCTCGTCGGCTGCCGACCACTGCCGCCGGGCCATGGACCTGTTCATCGCGGCGGACGAGGTCACCCGCTACCTCCCGGCCTGCAACGTGAGCATCCGGCTGCTGCACCGGGCCGGTCGCAACGACGAGGCCGTCGCGACCTACCGGGAGGTCATGGGGGTGCTCGCCGATCCCCGCCACGCCGAACGCATACCGGAGAGCGTCCGGGGCCTCACCGTGCTGGTCGCCACGTACCACCTGTCGCTGGTGCACCTGAACCTCGGGCAGTGGGCCGAGGCGGTCGACGCCCTCCGCCCGCTCCGCGGGCAGCTCGACGCCCGCGGCTACCACCGGGTGGGGGCCAAGCTCCACCTCCACCTCGGCCACGCGCTCGCCCACCTCGGGGAGGGCGACGAGGCCGCCGCCGAGTACCGCGCCGTCGTCGCGTTCGGGGACCGCGTCCCCGGGGAGCTGGTGGAGCAGGCCCGGGCCGCCATCGAGGGCCTCGGGACCGGTCGGCTGTCGCCGCCGACCGTTTTCGACTGACCGGCCCTGACTCCGGCCCGGCCGGGCCGGTGGTCAGACGGCGACGCCGTACGCGGCCCGGGCGGCGGCCTCCCCGGCCCTGCCGCCCGAGGGCCGGCGGCGGACCGGGTCCGGGCCGGTGCCCGCTCGCCACTCGCGGGGGGAGAGGCCGTATGCGGAGCGGAACGACCGGCTGAAGTGGCTGGCGCTCACGAAGCCCCACCGGGCCGCGACCGACGCCACGGTCAGCGCGCCCGCCGGACGGGCCAGGTCCCGTCGGCACATGGCCAGTCGCTGCTGCTGGATCCAGCGGGCCACCGTCACGCCCTCGAACTGGAAGATCTTGTGCAGGTAGCGCACCGACACGTGGTGGGCCGCCGCGATCCGCTCCGGTGAAAGGTCCGGGTCGCCCAGGTGGCGCAGGATGTGGTCCTTGACCCGTGCCAGGGTGGCGCCCGCCGCCTCGGGCGCGCCCGCGACCGACCGCCCGGTGCGCTCGTGGGCGAGCACCGCGAGCAGGTCCAGGGCGGTGGTGGCGAGCCGGCCGGCCACCTCCGGCCCGAGCGAGTCGGCCGACCGGGCCAGGCACTCCAGGTACGCGGCCACCAGTGCGGCCGTGCCGCTGCCGGGGTCGAAGGCCGTCGCGGTGAGCACCCGCAGGTCCTCGTCGGACACGCCCACTGCGGAGCGCGGCCAGTGGAAGGCCGTGAAGGCGAAGGGCTCCGGCAGTTCCTTGGCGAACGGCCGTCCGGCGTCGGAGATCGCAAAGGTGCCCGGCCGCAGCAGCACCTGGTGGCCGTCCTGCCCCAGCCGGGCGGTGCCGCGGTGCTGGAGCGCCAGCGTCAGGTGGTCCTCCCCGCCCCGGGCGATCAGGCCCGCGGTGCGGACGACCCGCTGCGGACCGGCCTGGACCAGGGAGACCTGCAGGGCGCCCAGGCGGTGGCTGGTGATGGTCCCGGCGGCGGGCTCGTCCTCCAGCAGGCGCACGTCCAACGGGATGAAGGTGTGGGAGACCGCCTCGTGCCAGTACTCGGCCCGTTCGGCCGGCGGCACCGGGGCGGTGTCGAGAACGAGGGACATCGGTGCTCCTCGGCGGGTCGGGGTGCGGGAATCGGGCGGCCCGCGGGTCTCCCCGCTCCGCCTCATCCATCCCACCCCCGCGCAACGCCCTGGACCAGGAAGAACCACAGGCAGAAATCCGCCCGCCGGGGTCCGCGGCGCCCGGCCTCACCAGGAGCGGCGGTGCAGGGCGACGTGCACGGTGTCGACGGCCTGGATCAGCGCGGCCCGAGCGGTGCCGGTGGGACGGAGCGCGTCCAGGAGGAGGAAGCCGTGCACGGCGCCCTGGTAGCGCGTCGCCACCACCGGGACGCCCGCCACCCGGAGCCTGGCCGCGTAGGCCTCGCCCTCGTCCCGCAGCACGTCGGCCTCGGCGGTGATCACCAACGCCGGTGGGAGACCGGCGAGTTGCTCCAGGGTAGCCCGCAGCGGCGCGGCGGTCGCCTCCCGCCGCCGCTGCGGCTCGGGCAGGTAGTCGTCCCAGAACCGGCGCATGTGGTCGCGGTGCAGGAAGTAGCCCGTGGCGAACCGGCGGTAGGACGGGGTGCCGAAGTCCGCGTCGGTCACCGGGCACAGCAGCACCTGGTGCACCAGCCGCACGTCCCCGCGCTGCCGGGCGAGCAAGGTCAGGGCCGCCACCAGGTTGCCCCCGGCGGAGTCGCCGACGACCGCGATCCGGCCTCCCTCCAGTCCGATCTCATGGCCGTGCGCGTGGATCCACCGGGCCACGGCGTAGCACTGCTCGACGGCGACCGGGTAGCGAGCCGCGGGTGCCCGGGCGTAGTCCACGTACACCACCGCGGCATCGGTGCCCAGCGCGAACTCCCGGATCAGCCGGCCGTAGGAGGCGGCGTCGCCGAACGACCAGCCGATGCCGGGCAGGAACAGCACCACGGGGCTCGGCCCGGGGGCGCCGACGGGCCTGGTCACCTGGACGTGCACCCGCCCGGTGGGCCCGCCGGGCAGGGCCAGCCACTCCGCCGTGGTGCCGTACGGGTCTTCCGGCTCGTCGGCGGACGCCGCGGCGGCGTCCGCCGGGCCCCCGGCGTCGGCCGGGGCGAGGAGGGAGAAGTCCGGGAATTCCGTCGCCGCGTTGCCGGCGGACGCGTCCAGGAGCTCCTGGAGCGGCCGGTCGAGCGCCGGCCCCCGGCCGGGCGGGGGCGTGATGTCGGACAACTCTCGTCTCCTGGCGTGCTCGGACGGGAACGGCGGCGCGCGGCGCGCACCACGGCGGGTGCCCGGCGCGGCGCGGGGCACGGCGCCGTCCCCTCCCCGGGCACACGCCGCTCGACCGTACGTCCCCGGCGGCGGCCGCAGTGTCCTGTCCGTGCACGGATTCCGGACACCGGCCCGCGGACCGTCAGCCGGCGTCCGCGGTCCGCAGCGCGCGCCACTCGCGGGGCGAGACCCCGTAGGCGGCCCGGAAGGCCCGGCTGAAGTGCGCCGGGTTGACGAAGCCCCACCGCTGGGCGACCGCCGACACCGTCGGCGCGGTGCGGCCGCGACGGCCCAGCTCCCGGGCGCACGCGTCCAGTCGGCGCTGCTGGACGAGCCGGCCCACCGTGGTTCCCTCGCCCTCGAAGAGCCGGTGCAGGTACCGCACGGAGATGTGGTGGGCCCGGGCGATCGTCTCGGGCGACAGTTCCGTATCGCACAGGTGACGGTCGATGTGCTCCCGCACCCGGCGGACCAGGTGGTCGTTCGCGGCGTGCGGTCTGTCGGCCGCCCGCTCGGCGGTCAGCTGGGCGACGAGCGTGCTCAGCAGGTCGGCGACGCTGCCGGCCAGCCGGTCACCGACCGGGGCCGAGTACGAGGGGGCGGACACCGCCAGGGTGCTGAGGAAGGGCAGCAGCACGGACCCGCACCCCTCGTCCGGGGTGACGGCCGTCCCCGCCGCCTGCCGCAGCTCGCGCTCCGGCACGCCCAGCAGCCGGCGCGGCAGGTGGAACAGGTGGGTGCGGAAGGGCTCCGGGTAGTCGACGGAGTACGGCCGTGCCGTGTCGTACAGGACGAGCCCGCCCGCCGGCACCTCCGCCCGGCGCCCGTCCTGCTCCAGCACGGCCCGGCCCGACACCTGGACCCCGACCCCCACCTGCGGCTCGGCCTGCGGGGTCCGGGCGATCAGCGCCGGCGTGCGGGAGATCCGCACCGCGTCCGCCTCCAGCGTCGAGATCCGGACGTACCCGAGCCGGTGCGACGCCAGGTGCCCCGCGAACGGCCGTCCGCCGCGCGGGGCCACCTCCACCGGTACCAGCGTCCGCGACATCGTCCGGTTCCAGAACGCCGTCCGTTCCTCGTCCGGCACCGACGCAGCCGTCACCTGCGAGCCCACCTGACCGTCCTTCCCGTCCCAACCTTGCGACGCAAGACTGATCCGCAGGTCAGCGAGCCCGTTAGGTCATCTGACTGGCGGGCCGCCGTGGTGCGCTGCCGGACCGGAAGGGTGCACGGAGAGCACAGTCGGCCGCTCGCCCCGGCCGGTCAGCCGCCGCCCAGGGCGAGCGCGAGCGCGGCCCGCGAGGTGATGCCGAGCTTCGGGAAGACCTTGTAGAGGTGCGCGCCGACGGTACGGGGCGACAGCTGGAGCAGTCGGCCGATCTCCTTGTTGCTCAGGCCGGTGGCGGCCAGCCGGGCGATCCGCAGTTCCTGACCGGTCAGTCCGGTCGTGTCCGGGGCCGCCACGCCCGACGGCGGTGCCACCGGGTCGCCCGCGGCACGCAGTTCCTCCTCGCACCGCCGCGCCCAGGGGTCCGCCCGGAGGCGGCGGAACGCGTGGTGCGCCGCGCGCAGCGCCTCCCGGGCCCCGGGCCGGTGGCGGCGGCGCAGCCACGAGCCGTGGGCGAGCCGCAGCCGGGCGAGGTCGAACACCCACTGCTCGGCGCCCGGCACGGCGTAGGCGGCGCGGTAGGCGGCGTCGGCGTCGGCGTCGACGGCGGCCAGGGCGGCGGCGGCCGCCAGCAGGAAGGCGTGCCGGCCGGAGATCTCCGCGGAGCCCCCGGCCCGCCCCGCCGCGACGCGGGCCCTCGCCTCCTCGGGCCGGCCGGTGTGCACGGCGGCGGTCACCAGGTCGAGGACCAGCGCGTGGTACCAGGGCGGGCCGCCCGGCGGCCGGCCGGGCGGAGCGAGCTCGCCGAAGAGCGCGTACGCCTCCTCGTAGCGGCCGTGGGCGAGGGCGGCCAGGCCGCGCAGGTGGGTCAGCCGGTCGAGGACGAACCGCATCCGGGCGCGGGTGGCCGTGGGCCTGACGGCCTCCTCGACCTCGCGCAGTCCGGCCTCGTCGCCCCGCCCGGCCAGGAAGTGGGCGTAGTACTGGCGAAAGACCAAGGCGTTGCAGTGGTAGCCGAGCCCCTCCGCGATCTCGGCCTCGCGCCGGCAGGCGTCGGCCTGGTCCCAGTGCCCGAGCAGGTAGTCCCGGTGGCACTTGGCCTTGGCCACCGAGCCCTGGGTGGCGTAGCTGTGCTGCCCGGTGGAGCGCTGCCACAGGTCCGCCTCGGGGGCGTCCAGCGCCGAGGCGGTCCACAGCAGGAGCCAGGCCGCGCCCGCCTCCTGTTCCTGCGTCATGCCCTCGGTCACCGTCCGGAGCGCCTCGGCGACGCCCGGGCCCGGCTCGGTCCAGGCCCGCAGGCAGAGCCGGCCGGCCTCGGACACGTTCCCCCGGTGCCGTTCCAGGGCCCGCCAGGCCCACGGGTCGTCCGTGTAGCCGGCAGCCAGCAGCAGTTTGAAGTAGGCCTGTTCGACCAGCCCGCCGAAGGGGTCGGCGCCCTGCGCCGTCAGCGCGTCGAGGACCGAGGGCAGCAACGCGGCGGAGGACCCGAAGTCGACGTGGTGGCTCTGGTCGGCATAGACCACCGCGTACGCGAACAGCGGAGCGACGTCCGACGGGACCGCACCGGCCTTCAACTCCTCCACCAGGGCGGCCGTGTGGCGCAGTTGGCCGCCGCGGGCCGCCATCACCGCGGCCCAGGTGAGGCGGCGGGCGCGGTCGGCCGGATCGGGGCTGAGGGCGGCGGCGCGTTCGAGCAGGAGCGCCCCCTCCGCGTCACCGCCCCGCTCGGCGAGGCCACGGCCCACCTCCTGCAACTGGTGCGCGAGGCCTTCCTCCGGGAGCAGCGCGGCCGACGCCTCGTGGACCAGCCGCCGGGGGTCGTCCGCCGAGAGCGAGGCGGCAAGAGCCCGGTGGGCCTCGCGGCGGGCCGAGTCCGAGGCCGCCGAGACCACCGCGGTGCGGACCAGGGGATGCCGGAACACCAGCCGTCCGTCGGCGTCGAGCCGGGCGAGGCCGTCGGCCTCGATGCGCTCGATGGCGCCCCGCGCTTCCTCGCCCCCGACGGCACCCAGCCACGCCCGGCCGCCGAAGTCCGTACCGGTCGCCAGCGCGCCCATCAACAGCAGGCGTCCGGCCTCCGCCGTCACCGACCCCAGCCGCTCGGCGAACATCCGCTCCAGCTTCCGCCCCAGCGGCAGGCGGTCCGGCAGCGAGACGATCCCCCGCCGCTGGCCGTCGGCCAGCTGCCGGGGCAGCTCCACCAGCGCCAGCGGGTTGCCGGCCGCCTCCGTCAGGACCCGGTCCGTGGCGCTCTCCGCCAGCTCGGGGTAGCAGGCGCCCAGCAGCAGCGCCGCGTCCGCCCGGGACAGGGCCGCCACGTCGACCGGGTCGGCCGACCACGTCCGCGCCACGGAGCCGTCGGGCCGACTGGCACCGACGATCACCAGCGGCAGCTCCGCACAGCGCCGGCGGAGGAAGGCGAGGACCGTCGCGCTCGACGAGTCGGCCCAGTGCAGGTCGTCCAACAACAGCAACACCGGGGAGCTCCGCACCGCTTCGTCCAACAGCGCCAGCGCAGCGGCACCCACCGCGAACCCGCTCGGGGTACCGGCCCGGACACCGAACGCGCCCTCCAGCGCCTCGCGCTGGTGGGCGGACAACGCCCGGGACCGCCCGAGCAGCGACCACAGGGCCTGGTGCAGCACCCCGAACGCGAAATCGGCCTCCGCCTCGGCACCGACCGCCCGCAGGACCGTGAACCCCCGCCCCCGCGCCTCGCCCTCCACCCAGGCCAGCAGCGCGCTCTTCCCGACCCCGGCGTCCCCCCGCAACAGCACCGCAGCGCCACCCGCGCCGCTCCCGGCCCGAGCCAGGGTTTCAGCCAGCAACCCCATCTCCCGCCCGCGCCCGACCAGGCCCGGACCCCGCCCGTCCTCCACCACTCTCGTTCTCCCCGGGTCGACCGACCTGCCAGCACCCCCGGCCGCCCAAGGCTACTGAACTTGATCGGGTGATGTCGGTGCTGTTCGCCGGACAGCTGGTCGTGGGTACCGGTAGCCCTGTGGTGTGAGGTACGCGCAGGGCGGCGGGCTGACCGACGCCGAGAGAAGCACGCGGGAGCTGCTACGGCTCCAGGCGGTGGAGCGGTTCGAGGGCGGGCAGAAGAACACGGAGATCGCCACTGCTCTGCGGATCAGTGTGCGGTCGGTCGAGCGGTGGCGCCGGGCCTGGCGCGAGGACGGCGAGGCGGGCGTCCTGTCGAAGGGGTCGCCGGGAAGACCTCGGCTTAGTGAAGCCCAGATCGCCAGGCTGGAGCGGGAGTTGGAGCGTGGTCCACTGGCTCACGGCTGGGCGGACCAGCGGTGGACGCTGGCACGGATCAAGACGTTGATCGGCCGGCTGTTCCACGTCTCGTACACGGTCGAGGGCACCTGGCGGCTGCTGAAGCGACACGGCTGGAGCTGGCAGCAGCCCGTCCGCCGGGCGATCGAGCGCGACGATGCGGCGGTTGAGAGGGCGTTAAGTCCGTTTCTGGTAGCGGCCGCGTCCGGGTTGGTCGAGGGTTCCCTGGTGGGCGAGTCGTCCTAGGCGGGAGCGGGTGACGTTGATCGAGGGCTCGTCGGTTGGCAGGCCGAGGAGTTCGTGTAGTTCGCGAACCCGGAAGACCTGCCGGGGATGCTCGTTGAAGGCGGTCACGATGCGCTGGTAGACGGTGGCGGTCTCCGCAGGGGCCGGTTCGTGGTCGGGCAGGGCGAGGCCGTCGATGACCTTGCCGGTGGTGACGATCTCGGCGAGGCGGGCCTCGACCTCGGCCAGCGCACCGGTGAGTTGCTCGATCTGTGCGCGCAGGCAGTCGGCGCGTGCGGCGGTCTCGTCGTGTTCGGCCTGCAGCAGCCGCAGGAGTTCGGTGACGTTCACGCGGCCAGCTCGACGTCGTCGCGCCAGGCGGGGCTGGGGTGGTGAGGCGGCGGAGCATGCCGGCGGTGGAGGCCCAGTAGACGCGGGAGGCGGCGTTGTCCAGCCGGTGGTCGTAGTCGCGGGCGAGGCGCCGGTGGAGCATGAGGGTGCCGTTGACCTGCTCGACCACCCACCGCTTCGGTTGCGGGACGAAGCCCTTGCCCGCGTCGTCGGGGTTGCGCCGGACCACCTCGACGGTGATGTCCTTCACCGCCCCGTGGATGATCACCGCGTCCTTGAAGCCCTGGTCGACCAGGACCTTCTCCAGACGCATCCCGCACCGCATCGCCGCCTGGTCCAGCAGGGCGATGCCGGCCTCGTTGTCGTGCGCGCTCGCGGCCAGGACCACCACGCCGATGACCAGGCCCAGCACGTCGACGGCCAGTCCCCGCTTCCTGCCGGGCGTCTTCTTGTTCGCGTCCAGCCCCGTGGTCTCCTTCGGCACCCCGGCCGCCGCACGGACGGACTGGGTGTCGATGATCACCAGGGACGGGTCCTCTAATCGACGGGCCCGCTCCCTCACCTGGCAGCGCAGGATCTCCTGGATCCGCTGGTCAAGGCCGCCCTGGCGCCACAGGGTGAAGTAGTAGAACACCGCCGACCAGGCCGGTAAGTCGTGCGGTAGGAGCCGCCACTGACAGCCCGTCCGGTTCTGGTACAGCAGCGCGTTCACGACCTCGCGCAGGTCGCAGGAGCCCGGGTCCCCGGTCGCCGACCGCGACACCCGCTCCTGCTTCCAGGCGGTGACCAGCGGCTCGATCAAGGCCCACTGCCCGTCGGACAAGTCCGTTGAGTACGGCATCCGTTCCATGCCCCGACCCCATCATGCGCACGACACCACGGTCAGCCCGAACGGCCCTACCCACGAACGGGCGACACCAGATCATCCAGAAACGGACTTAACGTCCTCTTAAGCTCCCGACATGACGTCCACAAAGCACCCCGGCCTGATCGGACTCGAGGTCGAGATATCCCAGCAGGACACCGACACCCCTCGCGCGGTCTACCTGCTGCCGGACGAACTGGCCGAGGCCGAGTTGACCATGGCACGCCTGCGGGAGTACTCGGCCACGATCCGCCGGTCCGCGACGGCGAACACCGATCGCCCGACCACGAGCCGGACAGGCGCGTAACCGTCGACCTCGGGATGTTTCCGCAGGTCGAGAACAAGGTGGAGGGGTGTACCGTCATCCCAGGACTCCGGCCTGGACACCTACCAGGCCAACACCGCCCTCGGCCTCCCCGAGGACGGCCGCGACTACACCGCCGCCGCCCAGATGCTGCACACCCTCGGCGCCCCCGCCGTCCGCCTGCTCAGCAACAACCCCGACAAGGCCGCCCAACTCGCCGCCCACGGCATCACCGTCACCGAACGCGTCCCCACCGGCGTCCACCTCTCCCCCAGCAACCTCCGCTACCTCCGCGCCAAGGTCGAACACACCCGGCACACCCTCGCCCTGGCCCCCCTGGTCGGCTGACGCCCCGACCGGGTGCGGCTCAGTCGCCCAGGCCCGGGACCCAGACCAGGCGCAGGACGTCGACGGTGCGCTCGTCGGCGTCGACGAACAGCTCCGCGGTGACGGTCGGGGCGATGACGACGCTGCGCAGGTCGCCCCAGGCGTCGACCGGGGTGCCGGCCCGGCCGTCGAGGAGGACCAGGGCGGCGGTGACCAGGGCGAACAGGTCGTCGTCGGCCTTCGAGATGGCGATCATCGTCTGGGCGGGCTGGTCCTGCAGCCAGACCCGCCAGCCCGTCACGCCGCCGTCCCGGTCCGGCGCCCGCGGGTGCGGACCGGTCCGCTCCCCCGGCCGCCGCGCCGCACCCGCCGTGCTCCGGGCTCCGCCGTCGCGGTCATCCCCTCGCCTCCCCTCGCGTCCCGACCGACCGTACCCCCTTCCCGGCCGGTCCGTCCGCTCGCGGCCCCGGGGAGCGCGTCGGCGCCCGGACTGCTGCCGGGACGCCAGTTCGACGGCGCCGGGCGGCAGTTCGGGGCGGGGAAGCCCCGCGCGCCCCGGGCCGGCGCCGGTCCACCGGGTCGGTACCGTGGCGATCGGCGAAGGCACAGCCGACCAGGACGGTGCCGGACAGGACCGAACGGGAGGGCCCCGTGCTGCACCACCTCCTCACCCAGGACGCCGACCTGCGCATGGTCCCCACCGACCGGGCCGAACTGGCCGCCGCGGTCGACCGGTTGCACGAGGAGCTGTCCGCGGGGGCCGCCCCCGGCCGAACCCGGGTCCTGACCCGGTGGATCGGCATCGGCCACCTCGTCCTGGGGAACCACGACGAGGCCCGCGCGTTCCTGCGGCGCGCCCTCGAACTGGCCGTCGCCGACGGGGACGCCCGGGCCGTCGTCGCCACCGGCGTCAACTCCGGCGACGCCCACCGCTACGCCGGGGACCTCCCGGCCGCGGACGCGTGCTACCGCAGCGCCCTGGACACCGCGCGGAGCGCCTGCCCGGAACTCCTCGACTTCGCGCTCCAGCACTTCGGCAAGCACCTCGCGGAGCGCGGCGACCTCCTCGGCGCCCGCGCGCACCTGCGGGAAGCCCTGCGGCTGCGGGACGCCAAGGGGGACGCCGAACTGATCGGGTCGACCCGGGACGCGCTCGACCTGGTCGAGTCGCGGCTCCGGGCCGCCGGGGGTGGCGGCGGGGCGTGAGGGCCGGGGCCGCGGTGCCGGTCAGCGGTGCGGACGCGGGCGCAGGCGCAGCAGGGCGGCGGTCTCGGTGCGGCGGTTCCAGGCGATGACGGCCAGCGGGACCATGAAGAGGAACGGGGTGCCCGCGTTCTCGCCGTGCATGGCGGTGAGTTGGACGGCGAACGCGCAGAACAGGAAGGCGATCAGCGCCGTCGCGGCCGGGCCGGCCAGGCGGGGCAGCAGCAGGCCGACCGCTCCGGCGAGTTCCACCAGGCCGGTGAGGTACATGAACCAGTCGCCCGCGCCGATGGCGTCGAAGACCGTGGTGGCGGCCGGGACCGCGAGCAGCTTGGGCAGGGCGCTGGCCACCGCGAAGAACAGCGCCATCAGGATCCGCAGGGTCCAGACCGTCCGGAGGAGGACCTTCCCGGGCCTGGCGGCAGCGGTGGTGGCGGTGGAAGCGGTGGTGGTGGAAGCGGTGGTGCTGGGCATCTCAGGTCTCCCCGGTCGGCGGTCGTTGCTCTCACGGGCTTCGACGGCCGCCGCCCCGGGAACTCATCGGTGCCCGGCGGGGAATTCTTCCGCCCCCGGTCAGGGCGCCGGGGGGACGCCCCACCAGCGGTCGGCAGTCGCCGGTGCACTCGGGTTCACCGAGCAGGACCCGGCGGGCCTCGGCGGTGCAGCGTCCGGACCGCAGCACGTCGATCCGCAGGTGGCTGAACACCCGGTCGTCCTCAGGCCGGTGGGCTCCGCGGGCGGTTGCTCCCGGGCGGCGTCCCGGTCGCTCCGGGTCGCCGGGCGGGCACGGGGCGTCGAGAGCGGGACGGGCGGTGCGGGCCCGCGTTGCGGGCGCGGGGCGGCGGGCGGACGGTGGAAGCAGCCGCGTCCGGCGGCCCGTCGCGCGCGGCTGCCGCCCGTTCCCCGAAGAGCACGGAGCGCACGGAGAACACGGAGAACACGGAGACCACGGGAACGAGCACGAGGGACACGAGGAGCACGGAGAGCGCCATGACCCCAAGGCCACCGCCCGACCCCGCGGGCCCGGGCCCGGGGCCCCTCGCGGGCCCGGCGGATCCGCACGCGACGGTGGCGGAGCTGGCCGGGTGCCTGACGGGGGCGGCGCGGGACGGGCAGGCGCTGGACGCGTTCCTGTACGCGGCGGGGATGCTGCAGGCGGCCGAGGACCGGCTGGCCGGCAGCTGGATGGTGCCGCGACGGCTGGTCCGGCACCTGCAGGACGGGGCGGACCCGACGGCCGGGGGCCGGGCCGGGGCGCGCGGGGCGGCGGCCCTGGAGCGGGCGGCGGTGACGCTGGCCGGGCGGGCGCCCGCGCTGGGGACGGCCGCGCGGTGGGTGCGGGCGCTGGCCGGTGCGACGGACGAGCTGGCCGCGCTGGTGCTGCGCCCGGCCCCGTTCCCGTCCGTCCTGTACCGGCGGCTGGAGCGGCTGACGGGGTGGTGGGACGGGCGCTCGGCGGGCGGGGCGGGGCTGCGCCGGGTGCTGGGGTCGGCGGTGCGGCGGCCGCCGTCCTGCTTCTGCAGTTTCGACCAGTACCCGGACGACCTGGTCGAGCTGGCCCGCCGTTTCGACGCCGTGCGTCCGCTGCCCGCCGACCTGCCGCTGCTGGTGGTGGGGGTGCGGACCTCCGGCAGCTACCTGGGCCCGCTGCTGGCGGCCGCGCTGCGGCAGGCCGGGCACCGGGCGGTGCTGGGCGGCACCGTCCGGCCGGGACAGGCCGTACTGGCGGGCCGGGAACGGGAGTTGGCGTGGCTGGTGGCGGCGGGCGGGCAGGTGCTGGTGGTGGACGACCCGCCGGTCACCGGGCGTTCGCTGCTGGAGGTCGCCTCCGGCCTGCACGCCCGGGGGTTCGCGGCGGACGCGGTGAGCGTGCTGGTCGCGGTGGAGCGGGAGCCGCCCGACCTGGGTCCGTTCCGGGTCGTCGCGCTGCCCGGATCCGACTGGCGGGTGCAGGAGTTGGTCTCGCCCGCGGCCGTGGAGGCGCTGGTCCGCCGGAGCGTTCCGGGCGCCGCCGACTGGCCGCGCCTGGAGGTCGGCCCGGCCGTCTGCCCGGGGCGGGGCCTGCACCGCTCGCTGCCGGTGACGGGGCACCCGGCGGACGGGCCGCCCGTGCCGCTGCGGGTGGAGACCGTCGGCCTGGGGCACCTGGGCCGACGGGCCGCCGAGTACGCCGCCGCGCTGCCCGGCCTGGTACCCGAAGTCCTGGCGCTGGAGGGCGGGTTGATGGTCCGCCGGGAGCAGCCCGGCGACACCCCCGTCTCGGCGGAGGCGGCGTCCCGCTACGTGGCCGCCCGGCAGCGGGCGCTGGCCCTCGGCGCGGACCGCACCGCCCGGCTGGTCGGGCGCGGGCCGGTGTGGGAGGAGGCGGGGCGCCTGTTCGCGCCGCTGTTCGGCCGCTGGTCGGCGGTGCTGCGCCCGCTGCTCGCCGACCCGGTGGCCCGCGAACTCACCCGCGCCGCACGGCCGTACGTGGTGGACGGGCGCACCTCGGCCGGGCGCTGGACGGGCCGGGACGGGCGGTGGGCGAAGACCGACTGGGCGGAGGGCGCGTTCAGCCACCTGGACCTGGCGAGCTGCGACCCGGCCTGGGACTTGGCGGGTCTCGCCGTCTCGCTGACCGCCCTCGGACGCCCCGGCCGGGCCGCCGAGGTGCGGACCGGGTACGAGCGGCTGACCGGGGAGCGGATCGGCGCGGCCCGCTGGTGCCTGGCCCAACTGGTGCAGGTGCAGCACGGATCGGGCGACCTGCCCGCGGGACGGGCGGCGCGGCGGCGGGCTTCGGCGCGGGCGGTGCAGGGTTTCCTCGCCGAGGAGTACCTGGACGGCCTGCCGGCGCCCCCGGAGGGCGCCGGGGGCGGGGACGGGCCGGGGGCGGGGTGGTGCGTGCTGGACCTGGACGGGGTGCTGGAGACCGATCCGCTGGGGTTCCCGGCCGGTTCGCCGCTCGGGATGCTCGCGCTGCGGGCGCTGCGGGCGCACGGTTTCCGTCCGCTGCTGGCGACCGGCCGTTCGCTGCCGGAACTCCAGGACCGCTGCCTGGCCTACGGCTTGGCGGGCGGCGTGGCCGAGTACGGGGCGGTGGTGCACCTGCCGGGGCGGCCGCCGCTGCCGCTCGCCGACCGGGACGGCGCCGGGGTCCGGGCGCTGGCCGCGCGGTCGGCGGACCTGGAGGTCGACCCGCTGGCCCGCTGGACGGCCCGGGTGTCCCGGCGGCAGCCGGACGGGCGGCGCACCGGGCTGGACGGGCGCACCGCCGAGCGGATCGCCGCCGCGACCGGCACCCGGACGGTGCGGGGCGAGCAGCAGACGGACTTCCTCCCGCCGGGCGTCGGCAAGGCCGCCGGAGTACGGGCGCTGCTGGCGGAGTTGGGCGATCCGGGCGCGGTGCCGGTGTTCGCCGCCGGGGACGGCCCGGCGGACCTGGAGCTGCTGCGCCTGGCCCGGCTCGGTGTCGCGCCCGCCCACGCCCCGGCCGAACTCCGTTCCGTCGCACGGGTCTCCGCCGCCGCGTACCAGGCGGGACTGGCGGAGGGGGTCGCCGCCCTGCTGGGCCACCGCCCGGGCGGCTGCCCCCGCTGCCGTCCGCCCCGGCCCGCCCCGGGCAGCCGGGCCCTGCTGGCGCTGCTCGCCCTGCCGGAGGCCGGTCGGGCCGGGATGCCCGCGCGGCTCGCCGAACTCTCGCTGGCGGTCGGCGCGTTGGCGCTGTCCGGGGAGCGGGAGCGGGAGCGGGGATGAGCACCGGCCGCCGGGTGCCCGTGCACGAGCTGATGGGGGTGCGCGAGGTCGCGGGCGGGCTGCTGCTGGTGCCGCCGGGGGTGGCGGGCCGGGCGGTGGACGGGCTGCGACTACGGCTGGCCGCACGGGAGTTGGGGCGCGGCCGGTGGGAGGCGGTGGCGCAGGGATTCTCGGACGTGCTGGTGGCACGCCGACGCCCGGCGGACGGCGGCCCGCCGGTGCTGGTGAAGTGCCCGCGCACCCAGGAGGCGGTCCTCGCCCTGGCGCGCGAGCGGGACGCGGTGAAGGTGCTGGCCTCCCAACTGCGCTCGGCGGGGCTGCGGGAGCTGCTGCCGCGGACGGTCGACTCCCGGCTGGGCGCCCGCCCGCCGGTCCTGGTGCAGGAGGTGCTGCCGGGCGTCCCGGGCGACGTCCTGCTCTCCCGCCGTCCCGAGCTGGCCGGCGCCGTGACCGCCGCCGCGTTCCGGGTCCTGGACGGGTTGCGCGGCGCGACGGGCGGTCCGAGCCGGGACGGGCGACTGGTGGACGGCTGGTTGGGCCACCGGCTGGCGGTCCTCTCCGACCGGGTCCGCTGGTGCCGCGGCGCGGAGGGGACCGCCGGGCTGCTGGCGCTGCGCGCCTTCCTGCGCCGCGAGTTGGCCGAACACCCGGTCGAGGTCGCCTGGACGCACGGCGACTTCACCCCCGGCAACCTGCTGCTCCGCTCCCCCGCCCGGACCGGCCCGCCGCCGGACGACGGACCGCCCGTCGCCGGGTCGCCCGTCACCGGCCTGGTCGACTGGGCGGACGCGACGGCCGACGGCCCGGCCGTGGTCGACCGGGCGACGTTCGCCCTGGCCCTGGGCTGGCTGCTGGACGGCCGCTCCTGGGGCGAGCAGGTGGTGACGGCCCTGCGCACCGGCGCCCTGCACCGCCCCGAGACCGGCGAACTCCCGCTCACCGGAGTCCTGTTGGCCTGGCTCTGGCACGTCTCGGGCAACCTGGAGAAGTCCCGCCGCTTCGCCCGCAACCGCCACTGGCTCCGCGAGGTCCTCGTCCCCGTGCTGCGCGAACTCGCCCGTCCGTGAAGCCGTTCCGTGGAGCCGTTCCGTGAAGCCGTTCCGCGGAGCCGTGGAGCGCTCAGGGCAGCGGGGTGCCGCCGGTGGCGTTGACGATGTCGCCGGTGATGTAGCCGGCCTCCGGCGAGGCCAGGAAGACGTAGGCGGGCGCCATCTCGGCGGGCTGGGCGGGGCGACCCAGCGGTGACTGCTTCCCGAACCCGGCCACCTTGTCGGCGTCCATCGTCGCGGGGATGAGCGGCGTCCAGACGGGGCCCGGGGCGACCGCGTTGACCCGGATGCCCTCGGGGGCGAGCTGCTGCGCGAGCCCTTGGGTGAACGTGACGATGGCGCCCTTGGTGGCCGCGTAGTCCAGCAGGTACGGGCTGGGCTTGTAGCCCTGCACGGACGTGGTGTTGATGATCGACGACCCCGGCTCCAGGTGCGGCAGCGCCGCCCGGCACAGCCAGAACATCGCGTAGAGGTTGGTCTTCACCACCCGGTCGAACTGCTCGGTGGTGATGGCGGCGAGCCCGTCCGGCTGGGACATCTGGTAGGCGGCGTTGTTGACGAGCACGTCGAGGCCGCCGAGCTCGTCGACGCAGCGGGCCACCAGGTCGGTGCAGAACCGCTCCTCGCGCACGTCGCCGGCCACGGCCAGGGCGCGCCGTCCGGCGCTGCGGACCAGCCGGACCGTCTCCCGGGCGTCGTCCTCCTCGGCGGGCAGGTGGCAGAACGCCACGTCGGCGCCCTCCCGGGCGAACGCGAGCGCGACGGCCCGGCCGATGCCGGAGTCCGCGCCGGTGACGAGCGCGACCCGGTCCGTCAGACGGCCGGTGCCGCGGTAGGTGTCCTCGCCGTAGTCCGGCTCCGGGTCCATCTCGGCGCTGCGCCCGGGGTGGGGCTGCTGCTGCTCGGCGAAGTCGGGCTTCGGGTACTGCTCGGTGGGGTCGTTCGGGGTGAACTGGTCGCGGGTCATCGGTCGTCCTCCCAAGGGGCCGGTCCGGGGCCGGGTACGGGCGCCTCCGCGGCGCCGGCGGGCGCGCAGCCTCCTCGCGGCTGCCCGGGGCGGTGCGGCCGAAACCTCCCCCACCTGCGCCGGACCGGGGCGGAGCGGTCCGTCGGGGCGGCCGGGTTCACCAGGCGTCGTGGGTCTGCCGCGGGACCGCCGGGGTGCGGCCGGTGGCCACCCGCAGGAGGGCTTCCAGGATGCCGGTGCTCTCCGCGGCGGACAGGGCGGCGGTGCGGGGCAGGCCGCTCGGGGAGCAGGCGATCTCCAGGAGGACGCGGGCGGCGTCGGCCAGCGCGGCCGCGGCCCGCTCCGCGCGTTCGACCGGGTCGGGGTCGGGGCCGACGGGCAGCCCGAGGGCCTCGGCGGTGTGGCGCCGCTCGCGGCGGGCCTCGTAGGCGCGCTGCCGGCAGGACTGGCCGCAGTACTTGGGGCGGGCCCCCCGTTTCCCGGGCGCGGGGACGGGCTTGCCGCACCAGATGCACGGGGGCGTGTCCGGGCGGGCGTCCGCCCCGGGAACGGAGGCGGAGGCGGAGGCAGGCCCGGGAACGCGGCCGGGACGGGTGGCGGGAGCGGGGGCGGGGGCGTCGTCCATGCACGGTCCAACGCCCGCGGCCCGGCGCCGGAGGAGGGCGCGGAGCCGGTTCACCTGAACGGGGGGACGGGTCTCCGGCCGCGGCCGCGGCCCTGGGTGCGGCCACGGACGCGGCCTCAGTGCTGCCAGACGCCGACCCAGGCCACGTGCAGCCGGGCGGTGTCGGTGCCGGTGAGCGGGGCCTGTTCGAAGCCGACGGCGAGGTTGATCAGGAGTTCCATGGGGGTGCGGGGGATCTGGGCGGGGTCGGTGACCTGGAAGCGCGGGACGCCGTCGACGTACCAGGTGATGCCGTCGGGTTCCCAGTCGACGCCGAAGACGTGGTAGCCGCCCGCGAAGTCGGCGGGGCCGTAGCGCTGGTGGGCGATGGTGTCCTGGCCCTGGGGGGTGAGGCCGTGCAGGTTGAGGTCGACGTAGCGGTTGGAGTTGATGAACTCGGCGACGTCGATCTCGGGCAGGCCGCCGCGGGTGGCGGCGGGCAGCAGCCAGAAGGCGGGGAACGTGCCGGTGGCGTCGGCGGGGGCCTGGATCGCGGCGGCGACGTAGCCGTAGGTGAAGGTGTGCCGGGGCTCGGCGTCCCAGTTGTCGCGGCCGGTGGAGACCATGCCGGACGTCCAGGGGTAGGTCCTGCCGTCGCTGCCGGGGGTGGGGCGGCGGGTGGCGGTGAGGGTGAGGGCGCCGTCCGCGACGGAGACCTGGCCGGGGCGGTACCACTCGCTCTCCTTGTTGCCCGCGTTGGTGCAGCCGCCCTGGTTCCAGTCGTAGCAGGTCGTCCAGTCGGCCGGGTCGAGGGTGCGTCCGGTGAAGTCGTCGTGGAAGACGGAGTGCCAGGGGCCGGTGGCGTCGGGGGGCTGGGCGGGCGGTTCGCCGGTGGGGACGGCGGGGGTGGCGGGGCCGGGGCTGCCGGGGTCCCGCAGGTCGCCGGCGGCCGGTCCGCCGCAGGCGGCGGTGGCGGTCAGCAGGGCGGCGGCGGCCCAGGCCCGGCCGCGGCCGGGGCCCCGCCGCGGGGCGGGCGCTCGCCGCGGGGCGGGCGCTCGCCGCGGGGCGGGAGCGGCGGCGCTGCCGGACGCGGTGGGCTGCGGGGCCGGTGGGCCGCGGTGGGCGAGCAGGGTCAGTGCGGTGGTCAGCACGGCGAGCACCAGGACGGCCCGGGTGGCGGTGAACCGGCCCGCCAGGGCGAGGGCTTCGGTGGTCAGGGCGGTGAGCGCGGCGCTGGTCGCGACGGCCAGGACCGCCGCCGACCAGCGCTCGCCGCGGCGCAGGGCGGGGCGGGCGAGCCGGAGGGCGGCGGTGCCGGGGCAGGTGAGCAGGAAGGCGGTGACGGCGGCGGCCCGCAGCGCCCCGGCGGCGGGTGGTGCGGCGGGCAACGCGGTGGCGGCGAGCGCGACCCAGCCGGAGGCGGCCAGCAGCAGCGGTCCGTGGCGCCCGCCCTGCCGCCGGAGCGCCCGCCCGGCCTCGGCGGCCCGGTTCGCGACCCGGATCGCGGCCCGGTTCTCGGTGCGGCTCATGGCGTGCCTCCTCCGGTGCCGGGGGCGGTGGGCGGCAGGTACTGGTAGACGACCGCGTCGGGGCTGCTGTGCACGGGCCGCAGGGTGGGCAGGTGGGCGGCGCTGTACCGGATCTCGTCGACCGCGGCGGCGGGCAGGAGTCCGGTGAGTCGGCAGGCGGCGAGCTGGGCGCGGGTGAGGACGAGGTAGGAGGGTTCGGCGGTGGGCTGTCCGGTGGCGAGGGCGTCGGTGAGGGCGGTCTCGGGGTCGGTGGCGAGGAGTCTGCGGTCGGCGGGGTCGGCGTCGACGAGGATGGTCCACCGGTGCTGGTCGTAGTGGAGCTCGCCGCCCGGTTCGTCGGAGGTGAGGGAGACGATCCGGGAGCCGGGCGGGGTCTGCGTGGTGGCGTAGCGGACGGCGGCGGCTTCCTGCGGGGTGAAGTGGTTGACGGCTTCCTTGCTGTAGTAGCCGAACAGCAGTCCGCCGAGCAGGGCGACCAGGACGGCGGCGGTGGCGGCGGCCCGGAGGGGCGGGAGGTGCGGGGCACCGGTGGCGGCGGGCCGGGGGTGCGAGGTGCCGGGGGCGAGCAGGGCGGCGATCAGGAAGGAGGTGGCGGGCAGCGCGAACAGGTAGGCGCGGAACAGCATTTCGCCGTCGTAGCCGTTGGCGAGCAGCAGGACGAGCGGGGCCAGCAGCAGCAGCGGCAGGGTGGTGCGGCGGACCCGGCGGCGGCGGACCACGGCGGCGAGGGCGAGCAGCAGGACGGTGGCGGTGGTGGCCCGGTCGATCCAGGAGGCGAGGACCTGTCCGGGTGCGGCGGCACCGAGTTGGGCGAGCCCGGAGACGGCGTTGCGGTCGGGGGCGGCGAGCGCGGCGATCAGCCCGTGCAGGTTGGCGGCGACGAACGGGCGGGCGACGGTGGCGTCCCAGGCGGCGGTGAGGACGAGGGCGGCGGCGAGGACGGGCAGCACGGTGCGGCGGTTGCGGCGGGGCAGGGCGAGGACGGCGAGCGAGCTGACCAGCATCACGGGGGTGAGCTGGTGGGAGGAGGCGATCGCGGCGATCAGCACGACCAGCAGCGCGTACGGTCCGGGCCGCCACCCGAACCGCCCGCAGTCGCTTCTCCCCAGCGAGAGCTGACGCATCGTCAGGGCGATCACGGTGACGTACAGCAGGTAGGCGAAGGCCTGCGGGGAGAAGTAGTCCTGGCCCACCCAGGAGGTCGCGTAGTACAGCCAGACGGCGCACCAGACCAGGCGGCGGTCGCGGGTGAGGCTGCGGAAGAGCAGCAGGAGCGGGCCGAGCAGCAGCAGGTTGGCGACCAGCGGGTACCAGGAGGCGTAGCCGAGGGCGGAGTGCAGGCCGGTGGCGCGCAGCAGGAGGGCGTTGAGGGCGAAGAAGCCGGGCCACTGGTTGTAGACGTCGAGCTTCCCGGCGTCGGGGACGGTGCCGCCGTGGCGGAGCATGGCGTCGACGACGGCGATGTGCTTCCAGGCCCAGGAGTAGCGCAGGGTGGGGTAGAGCAGGCTGGGGGTGGCGTGGACGAAGGTGATCAACGCCAGTGCGTACCAGGCGAGTCGGCGCTGCGGGAGCCAGGGGGTGCGCAGGGCGGTGAGGAATCCGGCGGTGAGGACGGCGAGCGCGGCGTAGTAGGTGGGCGGGAGGGCCTGGAGCAGGCCGAGGTCGCCGATCCGGTCGAGGCGGGTGGTGCGCAGGGCGAGCAGCCAGAGCAGGACGGCGAGGGGCAGCGCGAGGCGGACCGTCCAGACCTGCCGGGGGGCGGCCCACCGGGCGGTGGTCCGCCGGGCGGTGGCGCGGGCGGCGGGGCGCAGTGGGCTGGCGCCGGTGGGAGGGTCGGCGGCGGCGGTCCTGGCTGGTGCGGTCACGGCGTTCTCCTGGCCTGCGGAGGGCCTGCGGGGCCTGCACGGCCCGCGGGCGTCCGGGGTGTCACTGGCGGGGCGGTCCGCCGACGGGGCTGCCGAGGCGGGCGCGCAGGCGGCGGTAGGTGCGCCAGGCGCGGGTGGCGGTGCTGTCGCGGAGCGGGCCGGTGCGGGTGGCGCGCAGGTGGGTCCAGTCCTCGAAGGTGCGGGCGGGGGTGGTGCGCATGACCATCAGGCGGCAGATCCGCAGCGGGTCGTCGATGGTGGAGCTGAGGGCGTTGCCGACGGCGGTGGCGGAGGTCCAGCCGGCCCGGGCGACCTCGCGGCGGACGGCGGGGCTGTGGTAGCCGTGGGGGTAGGCGAAGGCGGTGGCGGGGTGGCCCAGGGCGTCCTCCAGCTCGCGTTTGCTGTCGGCGACCTCCTGGCGGAGCCGGGCGGGCCGGGCGGTGTCGAGCGGGAGGTGGGTGCGGGAGTGGCCGCCGATCTCCACGCCGAGGGCGTCGAGGGTGGCGACCTGCCGCCAGTTGAGCATGGGGGTGGGGGGCAGCAGGCTGCCGCCGGGCCGGGCGCCGGGGGCGTGGACGGCGCCGGTGGTGAGGTAGACGGTGGCGGGCAGGCCGCGGTCGGAGAGGATCGGGGCGACCGTCCAGTAGAAGTCGGCGTAGCCGTCGTCGAAGGTGAGGACGGCGCAGTGGGCGGGCAGCGGGGGCCCGCCGTGCAGGGCGGCGACCAGGCGGGCGAGCGGGACGACGGAGAGTCCGGCGTCCTGGATGCGGTCGAGTTGGGCGCGGAAGGCGTGCGGGGGGACGGTGTAGGGGGCGAGCCAGTTCGGCGGGTCGTCGGACACCGAGTGGTAGAGCAGGACGGGGACGGCGGTCATGGCGTTCCCCTTTCCTGATGGTTCGTCAACTGTGCTGCCCGCTGGGCGAGGTAGCCTCCGGCGGTGAGCAGGACGCCGCCGGTGAGGGCGGTGGCGGTGCCGAGGCGGCCGCGCAGCAGGGCGCGGCGCAGGGCGGCGGGGACGGTGCGGCGCAGGTAGGCGCGTTCGCTGGCGAGGGCCGGTCCGGGGCCGGTGCGGCGGGCGACCATCGCCTTGGAGCGTCCTTCGGCGAGGCAGCGGGCGGCGAAGTACCGTACGGTGGCGCGCTGTCGGGGGACGTGGTGGCGGACGGCGGCGGACGGGTCGTAGTGCATCCGGGCGCCGGGGTGGCGGGCGGCCAGGCGCAGGCAGAGTTCGGTCTCCTCGCAGCCGAGGGGGCGGCGGCCGACGCGTCCGAGGTCGGTGCGGAAGCCGCCCGCGGCGCGGGCCGCGTCGGTGCGGAAGGACATGTTGGCGCCGATCAGGTTGCGCACCCGGTCGGGCCGTCGGGGCATGCCGCTGTGGCTGCAGCCGACGACCCAGTCGAAGGCGGGCGGGAACCAGCGGGGGCGGCCGTGCTGCCAGTGCGGGACGACGGGTCCGCCCGCGCCGAGCACGCGCTCGTCGCGGTAGGCGGCGAGCAGGGTGGCGCTCCAGCCGGGGCGGGCGGCGGCGTCGTCGTCGAGGAAGGCGGTGACGGTGCCGCGGGCGGCGGCGAGTGCGGTGTTGCGGGCCCCGGACAGGCCGGTCCGCTGCCGGTTGGCGAGCACCGTGACGCCCGGCAACTCGTGGGCCTTCCGCAGTAGTTCGTCGTTGTGGTCGATGACCAGGAGCAGTTCGCCGGGGGGCGGCTGCTGCCGGTGCACGGAGTCGACGGCGGCGCGCAGCAGCGTCCAGCGCTCCAGCGTGTAGGCGCAGATCGCCACGGTGAGGGTGGGGTCGGGGGCGGGACCGTGGGCGGGGGTGGGGCGGGGGCTCATGTCGGCTCCTCCTCGGGGTGTGGGCGGGGCCGGCCGGGCAGCGGGGCCGGTCCGAGGACGCGGGGCAGCGCGGCGAGCAGCGGCAGGGCCAGGGCGCATTCGGCGATCAACCAGGCGCAGCCGATGCCGGTGAGGCCGAAGGTGGGCAGCAGGACGGCGGTCAGGGCGATGACGACGACGGCGAAGGCCAGCCGGATGCCGATCATCCAGGGCAGCGCGCGGCGCACCCGGGCGACCTGGAGGACCACGTTGGGCACGGTGTTGGGGATCGCGGACAGGACCATCAGCCGCAGCGCGGTGGTGCCGTGCTCGGCGTAGTCGGGGCCGAACAGGCCGAGGATCCAGGGCGCCGCGGCGGCGATCGGCAGCGCGGCGGCGGTCACCAGCAGGGTGGAGTGGCGCAGCAGCCGGCGGGCGTGCTCGGCGAGCCGGGCGGGGTCGCGGGAGCCTTCGACGACCAGCGAGTGGCCCATGCTGAACGCGGCCACGTACAGGGTGGAGGCGATGACGAAGGCCAGCGAGTAGTAGGCGCTGCCGTCGGCGCCGAGCCGGTCCAGGACCATCAGCGGCAGGACGGTCGCCGCGGCGAAGGTGCACAGGTTGCCGAGGTAGTCGGCCCCGGCCCAGCGGGCGATCCGCTCGGTCGGAGGCGCTTCCCGCTCGTCGACGGGGGCGCTCCGGTGCGCGGGGATCGCGCTGCGGAACAGCACGGCGTTGGTGAGGACGATGGCCAGGACGAGCGCGGCGGCCCAGGACAGCAGGATGCCGGTGCCGACGGCGAACGCGGCGCACAGCGCGAGCAGGGCGGCCTTGGCGACGGCGAACACGGTGTTCTCGCCGAGCACCCAGCCGGCCCGGCGGACGCCGGTGAGCGCGCCGTCCTGCAGCACGAACACCGAGTACCCGGCGGTGGCGGCGACGAACGACACGGCGAGGACGGGTCGGCGCAGCTCGCCGAGGTCGGGGGCGACGACGGGGACCAGCAGCAGGAACGCGACGGCGACGACGGCGCTGACGGTGGTGCTGACCAGGTAGCTGCGCAGCACCAGGGCGCGGGTGCGGCGTCCGGCGGTGGGGACGAAGCGCACCAGGGCGTCGCCGAGGTTCAGGCTGCCCAGGGTGGACAGGAACATGGTCGCGGACAGCGCGGCGTAGCTGCGGCCGACGTCGGCGGCGCTGTAGGAGCGGGTCGCGAGGATCCAGAACAGCGAGCCGAGCCCGGCCGACAGCAGCGAACTCGCGGCCAGCAGGTGGCCGTTGTGCAGCAGCGGCTCCCGGCGGGAACGGGCGAGCAGGGCCCGCGTCCCGGCCCGCAGCAGTGTCGGGTAGCTGCACTCGCAGGGCAGTTCGACGGGGCAGGCGCAGCGGGCGCGCCGGTCGACGGCGCTCATCGGCCCGGCCCGTCCGTGAGTTGGCGCTCCGCGGGTCGGCGCTCGGCGGGTCGGGGCTCGGCGGGACGACGCTCCGCCACCCGGTGGTCGGCCGCCTCGCCGTCCGCGAACGGCCTTTCGGCGTACCGCCGTTCGTCCCGCCGCCGGTCGGCGAGTCGGCGTTCGGCGATCCGGTGCTCGGTGATCCGGTGATCGGCGCGGTGCTGGGCGCGCAGGCTGCGCAGGTAGCCGAGCGGGCCGTACAGCAGGCCGAGCAGTTCGCGGCGGCGCAGCGTCCGCAGCAGCGGGTCCGCGGGGGCGGTCGGGGTGGCGGCGGGTGCGCCCCGGTGGGCGGTGCGCCACAGGCCGCGCGGGATCAGCGGCACCAGGGCGGCCAGCAGCCGGGGTTGGTGGCGGACGGCGGCGGCGAGGTAGGCGCCGAAGCCCGCGCCGAGGCCGAACACCTGCCGCGGCAGGGTGTCGAGTTCGCGCCGGTGCGGGTGCCAGACGATGGCGTCGGGCCGGTAGCTGACGGTGTGCCCGGCGGTCAGGACCTGCAAGAAGGCGAGCAGGTCCTCCCCGCCGAGGGCGGGCGTGCCGGTGCCGGTCGCGGGGTCGAACCCGCCGAGGGCGCGCAGCACTTCGGTGCGGAAGGCCATGTTCGCGCCGGTGCCGAGGCGGCCGGTGGCGAAGGGGTGCAGCGGGTCCCCGGTGGGGGTGTGCAGGGTGTGGTCGCGCGGGGCGAAGCCCTTGCCGTAGCCGCCGTAGCGCTCCAGCAGGAGCTGGGCGCGGGTGTCGAGTTCGGCGGGCAGCACGAGTCCGGTGACGCAGGCGGTGCGTGGGGCGCCCCGGAAGCCCGCGGCCAGGGCGGGCAGCCACTGCGGGTCGAGGACCAGGTCGTCGTCGGCGAACGCGCAGATCGTGCCGCGGGCGGCGGCCAGCCCCCGGTTGCGGGCCCGGGCCAGGCCGGGCACCGGCTCGCGCAGGTAGCGCACCCGGCGGCCGTAGCGCTGCAGCAGCAGGCGGCGGACGGTGTCGTCGGCGGGGGCGTTGTCGACCACGACGGCGTCCAGGTAGGGGTAGTGGGTGCGCAGCAGCGAGTCGAGGCAGCGGATGAGCAGTTCGGGCCGGTTGTGGGTGCACACCACGACGCTGACGGTGGGCTCCTCGCCGGTGTCCTCCTCCGCCCCCGCCCCCGACCCGTCCGGACCGCCCGGCCCCGACTCGCCCGCCTGCGACTCGCCCGCCTGCGCGTCGAACCGGCGGTGCGCGGCGGCGTGCAGGGCGGCGCAGAGCTGTTCGGGGCGGCCGCCCGGGGCGTGGGCGGTGACGGTGCCCAGCGGGCGCCCGGCGGAGCGGACCAGGGCGAGGGCCCGCCGCCCGGCGGGGCGGTACCACTCGCCGTAGCCGGGTCGGCGCAGTTCGCCGGGGCGGGTGAGGTCGAGCTCGACGACCTGTACCGGCGGCTCTTCCGGCAGGACCGCGGAGGCCGACGCGGGGACGGGCGCGGGGGCGGACGCGGCGTTGCGGGTGTTCATGGCCGGCCTCCGCCGGGGGTGTGCCGCTGCTGCCAGCGGGCGTAGAGGTAACGGGACGGCCCGAGGAGGAGGCCGCGGCGCTCCATCCGGCGCAGGGCCCGCAGGCGGCGGCGCTCCAGCGGGGTGTCGGCGGCGGGCGGGCGGTGGCCGCGGTGCCAGCCGAGGGCCCCGGCGGGCAGGCGCAGCAGCAGGTCGGCGAGCAGGGCGGGGCGGCGGCGCAGCGCGGCGGCGAGGTAGGCGCCGAAGCCGATGCCGAGGCCGCGGACCTGGACGGTGAGGGCCTGCAGGGTGCGCCGGTGGCGGTGCCAGACGACGGCGTCGGGCCGGTAGGCGACGGTGTGCCCGGCGGTCAGGACGAGGTGGAAGGCGAGCAGGTCCTCGCCGCCGCGGGAGGGGGTGCCGGTGCCGGTGGCGGGGTCGAACCCGCCGAGGGCGCGCAGCAGTTCGGTGCGGAAGGCCATGTTCGCGCCGATGCCGCAGCGGCCGGTGGAGTACCGGTCGAGCGGGCCCGCGTCGGGGGCGGCGAGGTTCCAGTCGCGGGGCGTCCAGCCGCGTTCCGTTCCGGCGTAGCGTTCGAACAACTGCTGGGCGGGGGTGTCGAGTTCGGCGGGGACGACGAGTCCGGTGACGCAGCCGGTGCGCCGGTCGGCGGCGAACGCGGCGGCCAGGGCGGCCAGCCAGCCGGGGTCGGCGAGGGCGTCGTCGTCGGTGAACGCGCAGATCGCGCCGCGGGCGGCGGCCAGCCCCCGGTTGCGGGCCCGGGACAGGCCGGGGGCGGGCTCGCACAGGTAGCGGACCCGGCCGGGGTAGCGCTCCTTGACCAGCTGCTCGGTGGCGGGGCCGGTGGGGGCGTTGTCGACCAGCAGCACGTCCACGAACGGGACGCCCGGGGCCTCGGCCGGTCCGTCCCCGACGGGTCCGGCGAACGCACCGCGCCTGTCGAACGCACCGCGCCCCGCGGAAGCACCGCGCCCCACGGAAGCACCGCTCCCGGCGAGGGCACCGCGCCCCACGGAAGCACCGCTCCCGGCGAGGGCACCGCGTCCGGCGAGGGCACCGCCGCCCACGGAAGCGCCGCGCTCCGCCAGGGCGTCGGCGGCGCGCAGCACGGAGTCCAGGCAGTCGGCGAGCAGTTCGGTGCGGTCGCGGGTGCAGATCACGACGGTCATCCCGCCGGTCGGGAGCACGGCCCGGCCGCCGGGCTCCTTCGGTTCGAACTCCGTTTCTGGGAAGTCGAGTTCGCGATGAGCGGCGGCGGCCAGCGCCCGGGCGAGCGCGGCGGGCCGGCCGCTCGTCCCGGTGGCGTGCACCATGCCGAGCGGGTGTCCGTGCAGTCGCACCAACGCCGACACGCGTCCGTCGGGGGCGGCGGGGCCGCGGCCGCCGGGCGAGCGCACCTCGCCCGGGTCGGCCAGGTCGAGTTCGACCACGGTGACGGGGGTGTGCGGCGAGGCCGGTGCGGCGGGCGGCGGGCAGGCCGCGGGGCGGCGCCGACCGCGGCCGTTCATCGTCCCTCCCCCGCGCCGGGGCGTTCGGCGAGCAGGGTGCGCAGTACTCTGCGGCCGTCGGAGACGGCGTGCAGGTGGGAGCGTCCGCTGCGGCGGGGAAGTTCCAGGCTGGGGACTTCGGCGATCCGCAGTCCCGAGCGCAGTGCGTGGGCGATCATCTCGGCCTCGATCTCGAAGCCGGTGGCGCGCAGGTCGAGTTCGGCGAGGAAGTCGCGGCGGAAGGCGCAGTAGCCGTAGCACAGGTCGGTCAGCAGGCCGCCGTAGAGGCGGTTGACGACCAGCAGCAGGGCCTTGTTGCCGAGCGCACGCAGCGGCGTGAGGTCGAGCGAGCCGCCGCCGGCCATCCGGCGGGAGCCCTTGACGAAGTCGTATCCGTGGTCGAGGAAGTGCAGGAAGTGCGGGATCTCGCCGGGCCACATCGAGCCGTCGGCGTCGATCATCACGATGTACTCGCCGGTGGCGGCGGCGAATCCGGCGCGCAGCGCGTTGCCCTTGCCGGGGGCGCCCTGGTCGACGTTGCGGACGGTGGGGCGGCAGGCGCGGGCCATCGCGACGGTGGCGTCCCGGGAGGAGCCGTCGACCAGGATGACCTCGTCCACGCAGCTGGGGATCTGCTCGAACACCCAGGGGATGTTGCGGGCCTCGTCCCGGGCGGGGACGACCAGGCTGACGGTGTGCCGGGTGCGGTAGTCGCCGGCCCGCCGGGCGGGTCCGCGGACGAGCGGGCGGACGGGCGGGCGGTCACCGGCCCGGCGCATCGGGGCCCGGTCGGCGATCCGGTCGGCGGCGCGGCGCCGGAGCCCGGTCCCGGGGGGCGTCCGCGGGTCGGTGGACGCCCGGGACCCGGCCGGACCGCCGGACGGTGTGGCGGGGTTGGCTGGGGGTTGCCCGGTGGGCAGGGTGGTGCTCATCGCGGTGCCTCTTCGTGGCGGGCCTCTCGCGGGGCGGCGGGCCTCTCGCGGGGCGGAGGCGGGAACGGGCAGGGCGCTGCCCGTGCGGAAGGTGGGGTGCGGCGGTCCGGGACGGCGCCGGACGGGGTCGGCGGTCCGGGACGTCACCGGGCGGGTACGGCGGCCCGGGACGTCACCGCGGTTCCAGTGCTCCCCCCGGTTCCATCGCCCTCCCTGGTGCCCGGTCTCCCTGCCGGTCCCCCTCGGGACGGTCGGCGCCGCAGAAGGGCGATCGTCGTCCGGGGCGCGTGGTGCGCCGCGTGCGGCCCGCTCGGCGAGGTGGGGGCGGGGCCCCCGTACCGGCGGTGCCAGGACCTCATCGTCCGCCCGCGGCGGAGCGACTGTCAACCGTCTTCGCACCGGTCTGTCCGTTTTTGCCCCACCGTGCGGACGCCGTCTCCCGCCCCGTTCCGGACCCTCCGGCCACCGCGGGGCGGGCGGCCCGTCGTGCCGCGTCCGAAACTGCCACCCGACGCACCCGCGACGCCCGGCCCCGCCCCCGCAGAAAGGTTTCAGCTCTCGTACCCGAGCCCGGGCTCGGGCGCCGCCTCGAAGTCGGCCTCGGCGATCCGCCGGGCGATCTCGGCGGGGCGGACGGGGCGGCCGAAGTGCCAGCCCTGGGCGAGGTCGCAGCCCATCAGGCGCAGGCGTTCGGCGTCGGCCCGGCTCTCCACGCCCTCGGCGGTGACCGACAGCCCCAGGGTGTGGGCGAGCGAGACCAGCCCGCTGACGATGCGCCAGCCGAGGTGGGTGTCCTTGGCGGGGTCGTGCAGGTCGCCGACGAAGGAACCGGCGATCTTGAGGTTGGAGACCGGCAGGTCGCGCAGGTAGGCGAGGTTGGACCAGCCGGTGCCGAAGTCGTCGACGGAGAGCGAGACGCCCATGTCGACCAGGGCGTGCAGGGCCTTGAGCGCCTCGTCCTCGGGGCCGACCACGGTCGACTCGGTGATCTCCAGCTGCAGCATGGCCGGGTCGAGCCCGGTGCTGCGCAGGGTGCGTTCGACGTCGCCGACCAGTCCGGCGCTGCGGGCCTGCCGCACGGCCAGGTTGACGCTCACCCGGGGCGCCCGGTCGCCGAACCGGGCGACCCAGTCGGCGGCCTGCTCGCAGGCCTGTTCCAGCACCCAGCGGCCGAGCGGCATGATCAGCCCGGTCTCCTCGGCGACGCCGACGAACTCCTCCGGGCCGAGCACCCCGAGCTGCGGGTGCCGCCAGCGCACCAGCGCCTCGACGCCGGCCATCGCGCCGGATGCGAGGTCGACCATCGGCTGGTAGTCGATGAAGAACTCGCCGCGGTCCAGCGCGGCGGGCATCCGCACGGACACCGCGTAGCGGCTGACGGCGCGGGCGTTCTCCTTGGGGTCGAAGAGCGTCCAGCGGCCGCGTCCGGCCTCCTTGGCGCGGTACAGCGTGAGGTCGGCGGCCCGGACGGCGGCGCCGGGCGTGGTGGTGGCGATGCGCCGCTCCAGCACGCCGACGCTGGCGCCGACGGCGAGCCGGTGGTCGCCGATCACGACGGGCTTGGTGAGCGCGGCGAGCACGGTCTTGGCGGCGGCGACGGCCTCCTGCTCGCCGCGGCAGTTCTCCAGCAGCACCACGAACTCGTCGCCGCCGAGCCGGGCCACCATGTGGCCGAGCGGGCTGAGCGCGTTCTCCAGGCGGCGGGCCACCACGGTCAGCAGCTGGTCGCCCATGTCGTGGCCGAGGCTGTCGTTGACGACCTTGAAGCCGTCCAGGTCGACGTAGCACAGGCCGAAGCGGACGTCCGGCTCCGGTTCCTCGAAGAGCTTCTCCAGCCGTTCGAAGAACGCGGCCCGGTTGGGCAGGCCGGTCAGCGGGTCGTGGGTGGCCTGGTGGCGCAGCCGCTCCTGCAGGCGGTAGCGGTCGGTGACGTCCTCCAGCATGGCGACCTGGTAGAGCGGGGCGCCGTCGTCGTCGCGGATCAGCGAGACGGTCAGGTGGGTCCACACCACTTCGCCGTCGCGGCGGTAGTACGGCTTGTCGAACTGGAAGTACTCGCGCTTGCCGCTGATCAGCTCCTCGTACGCCTCCCAGACGCCGGGGGTGTCCTCGGGGTGGACCAGGTCGTTGACGCGCACGCCCGTCATGTCCTCGGGGCCGCCGCCGAAGATCTCGCCGAGGGCCCGGTTGACGGCCAGGATGTTGCCGTCGGTGTCGCCGAGGCCGATGCCGATCGCGGCGGACTCGAACAGGGCGCGGAAGCGGGCCTCGGAGACCCGCAGGGCCTTCTCGACCTCCTGCCGGGCGGTGTCGGCGGCGAGCCGGATCGCCTCCTGCTCGCGCAGCGTGCGTTCGCGCAGGGCGGCGGCCCAGCCGGCCGCGAAGGCGCCGCTGAGCTCCGGGCCGCGCTCGTCGGGCACGGCCTGACGCTGGATCAACTGCACGGTGTCGGCGAGCAGTTGCGGGTCGGTGAACTGGTTGTCGATGAGCAGCGCGCCGACCTGTCCGGCCAGTTCGGGGCGGAACGGGTGCTCGCGGGCGGCGCGCAGCAGCAGGTCGGCGGTGCTGGCGATCAGCGGGTTCAGCACGCCGGGGCGCACCGCGGCGCCGTGCCCGGTGCGCAGCATGGCGGACCAGGCGGCGCGGAAGTCGGCGGCCGCGGCCTCCTCGGCCCGCGCGTCCTGCGCCGCCTGCGTGCCCGCCGCCCTGCCCGCAGCAGCCCCGAGCGCCTCGCCGACCGTCCCGCCCGCAGCCGGTCCGAGCGCGTCGTCGGCCGCCCCGAGCGCGTCGTCGGCCGTCCCGAGCGCGTCGCCACCCGGCGCACTGTCGTCGTCCAGCGGGCCGGGCAGGTCTGCCGACTCGTTCACGACAGGCGCCCGACCCCGGCCATGCCGGTCATCCGCTCGGGGTGCGGGCCGACCGAGTCCGCGTCGTCGGGCCGCCACTCGGGCAGGTAGACGACGCCGGGTTCGACCAGCTCGTAGCCCTCGAAGAAGGCGGTGATCTGTTCGCGGTTGCGCATGGTGAGCGGGGTCGGGGTGGAGCGGTAGAGGCTCTGGTGGGAGCCGGCCTGGTCGGGGCGCCCCTCCAGGGAGGCGTGCGAGAGGATCAGCATGCTGCCGCTGGGGAGGGCCTCGCGGAGCTTGGCGAGGATCTTGTCGGGTTCGTCGGCGTCGGTGACGAAGTGCAGGACGGCGTTGAGGATGACCGCGACGGGTTCGCCGGGGGCGAGCAGTTCCTCGACCTCGGGGCGGGCGAGCAGGTCGTCGGTGTTGCGCAGGTCGGCGTCGACGATCTGGCAGAGCGGGTCGTCGGCCAGGATGAGGCGGCTGTGCGCGACCGCGACGGGGTCCATGTCGACGTAGACGACCCGCGCGTCGGGCCGGTGCTCGCGGGCCACCTCGTGGACGGCGCCGAAGGTGGGGATGCCGGAGCCGATGTCCAGGTAGCGGCTGATGCCCTCCTCCGCGGCGAACTGGGTCGCCCGGCGCAGGAAGGCCCGGTTGGCCCGCATGATCTTGGGCAGGTCCGGCCAGAGTTCGATCGCCTTGCGCGCCATCTGCCGGTCGACCTCGAAGTTGTGCGATCCGCCGAGGTAGTAGTCGTAGACCCGGGCGGCGTTCGGCTTGTCGAGGTCGGTCCCTGCGGGCACCCAGTTCGGACGCGCCATGACGGCACTCCCTCCGACGTGGCAGTCGAAAATGGCAATAGGACATAAAGATCTTCCTATATTTGTGATGCGCATCGCAAGCCGCGGCGTCCGAACGGCGGCGCGGCGCGTCCCGCGTGGCGCCCGCGCCGGATCGGCGCAGAATCACCTTCATGGGCGGACGCATCGAGGACTACGCGCTCCTCTCCGACCTGCAGACCGCCGCCCTGGTCGGCCGGGACGGCTCGGTGGACTGGCTCTGCCTGCCCCGCTTCGACTCCCCCAGCTGCTTCGCGGCCCTGCTGGGCGCCCCCGAGCACGGCGCCTGGCGGATCGCCCCGGCCGGGGCGGCCGACTGCACGGAGCGCCGCTACCTCGGCGACACCCTGGTGCTGGAGTCGCGCTGGCGCACCCCGGACGGCGAGGTCGCGGTGGTCGACCTGATGCCGCACCGCGACCGGACCCCGCGGCTGGTGCGGATCGTCGAGGGCGTCAGCGGCGCCGTCCCGGTCCGCGGCGAGCTGCGGCTGCGCTTCCACCACGGCCGGGTCGACCCGTGGGTCCGCCGCACCGAGCACCACCGGGTCGCCGTCGCCGGGCCGGACGCCGCCTGGCTGCGCGTCCCGCCGGGCGTGCACACCTACGGCGCGGACGGCACCACCGTCTCCGAGTTCACCATCCGCCCCGGGGAGCGCGTCCCGTTCGTGCTGACCTGGCAGCCCTCGCACCTGTCCACCACCCCGCGCACCGATCCCGAGGCGCTGCTGGCCGCGACGCTGGAGGGTTGGCGCGAGTGGGCCGGGCAGCTGCGCTACCGGGGCGAGTGGCGGGAGGCGGTGCTGCGCTCGCTGTTGACCCTGAAGGCGCTGGCGTACGAGCCGACCGGCGGGATCGTCGCGGCGCCGACCAGTTCGCTGCCGGAGGTGCCGGGCGGGGAGCGCAACTGGGACTACCGGTTCTGCTGGCTGCGCGACTCGGCGATGACGCTGTCGGCGCTGCTGCGCGGCGGCTTCCGCCAGGAGGCGGCGGCCTGGCGCAAGTGGCTGCTGCGCGCGGTGGCGGGCGACCCGTCCGACGTGCAGGCGGTGTACGGGGTGGCCGGGGAGCGCGGCCTGCCGGAGACCGAGGCCCGCTGGCTGCCCGGACACCTCGGCTCGACGCCCGTCCGGTTCGGCAACGCGGCCGTCGGGCAGCTCCAGCTCGACGTCTACGGCGAGGTGGTGGACACCCTGGACCTGGCGCTGCGGGCGGGCATCCCGATGGAGCGGCAGGTGTGGAGCCTGCTGCGCACGCTGCTCGGTTCGCTGGCCGCGCGCTGGCGCGAGCCGGACGAGGGTCTGTGGGAAGTGCGGTGCGGGCGGCGGCAGTTCACCCACTCGAAGGTGATGGCCTGGGTCGCCGCCGACCGGGCGGTGCGGATGGCGGAGGCCACCGGCCTGCCCGCCCCGCTGGAGCAGTGGCGGGCGCTGCGCGACGCGGTGCACGCCGAGGTGTGCGAGCGGGCCGTGGACCCGCGCCGCGGGGTGTTCGTCCGCTCCTACGGGGAGGGCGAGTTGGACGCGGCGACGCTGTTCGTCGCCACCACCGGTTTCCTGCCGCCGGACGACCCCCGGGTGGTGCGCACGGTGGAGGCCGTCCAGGACGGCCTGGACCACGGCGGGTTGGTGCGCCGCTACCGGCCGGGGGCGACGGACGGCCTGTCCGGGTCCGAAGGGGCTTTCCTGGCCTGCTCGTTCTGGCTGGCGGACGCGCTGGCACTACTGGGCCGCCGCGGCGAGGCGCGCGAACTCTTCGTCCGGACGGCCTCGTTGGCCAACGACCTGGGCCTGCTCAGCGAGCAGTGGGACCCGGTGGGCCGCCGCCAGCTGGGCAACACCCCGCAGGCGTTCACCCATGTCGCCCTGGTCAACACCGCCTTCCGGCTGGGTGGTTGACGCTCCGTGCGGAAAACGGCAACCGCCCACCTGCAGACCCTGCAGGTGGGCGGCGCCTCTATTGGTGGTGCGTTGCGGCTCTCCCCGCGTCAGTCGGGTGGGGCCGCTGTCCGCTGCGTGCTACCGGCTGCCTGGTGTCAGCTGGTGGCGGTGCAGGTCAGGGTCGGGACGGCGTTGCTGCCCGAGTAGTTGGCGCCGAAGCCGAAGCTGGTGGAGCCGTTGGCGGCGACGGTGCCGTTGTAGCCGGCGTTGTTGACGGTCACGGACTGGCCGGACTGGCTCACGGTGCCGTTCCACAGGTTGGTGATCTGCTGGTTGCCACCGTAGGTCCAGGTGACCTTCCAGGACTTGATCGCGGTGTTGCCCGCGGTCACGGTGATGTCGGCGTTGAAGCCGGCGCCCCAGTCGCTGCTGACCTTGTAGGTGGCGGTGCAGCCGGCGCCGGTGCTGGTGCCGGCCTGGGTGGTGGCGGTGACGGCCGCGGCGGCGGAGAGGTTGCCGGCCGCGTCCTTGGCCTTCACGGTGTACGAGTACGCGGTGGAGGCGGTCAGGCCCGAGTCGGTGTACGAGGTGCTGGTGGTGGACCCGATCAGGGTGCCGCCGCGGTACACGTTGTAACCGGTCACGCCGACGTTGTCGGTGGAGGCGCCCCAGGTCAGCGTGGCGCTGCTGGAGGTGGTGGTCGCCGCCAGGTTGGTCGGGGCGGTCGGGGCGGTGGTGTCGGTGGTGCCACCGGCGGTGGTGGTGGCGCTGAGCGCCGCGGAGGCCGCGGAGACGTTGCCGGCCGCGTCCTTCGCCTTGACCGTGTACGAGTACGCGGTGGAGGCGGTCAGGCCGGTGTCGGTGTACGAGGTGTTGTTGGTGGACCCGATCAGGGTGCCGCCGCGGTACACGTCGTAGCCGGTCACGCCGACGTTGTCGGTGGAGGCGGTCCAGGTCAGCGAGACGCTGCTGGAGGTGGTGGTCGCCGCGAGGCCCGTCGGGGCGGTCGGGGCGGTGGTGTCGCCGGTGCTGGTGCCGAGCGCCGGGTAGGCGTTCTTCAGCAGCTCCTGGAACTGGGCCGAGAACCAGTGGCCCGCGAGCGGGGCGTTGGGCAGCGCACCCGACATGTTGTTGTTGTTGCGCGCGTTGCCGGTGTAGGTCGGGTCGCACATGGCGTCGAAGCCCTTGCCCTCGTCGTTGGCGACGGCCTGGCTCGCGCCGTCCGACTCACCCGGGGGCTTGACCCACACGTACGCGGCGATGCCGTCCTCGGGGGCGGCCTTCGGGCGCTCGCCGAGGCCCGCGCCGGACTGGTTGCACCAGTTGCCGGTCTGGAAGCGGCGGTCGATGCGGCCGCCGTCGACGTACGCGTCCACGGTGGTCTTCGGGCCCGGGCCGGCCGGACGGTTCGCGCCGCCCCAGCCGTTGCGGGAGGTGTCGATGATCATGCCGATGTTCGAGTTGAACCCGGACGCGATCGCCTTGGTGCGCCACGCCTTCGCGAAGGACGCCTCGTCGACGTACTGGTTCCAGTCCACCCACTTCGACTGGCGGACCGAGGTGCCGTTCACCGTGTCGGCGACGGTGAAGTTGGGCTCGTGCAGCGCGCCGTAGTTGGCGGTGTTGACGACGAAGCCCTGGACGTTGTTGAGCGTCGAGCCGGACGCGGTGGCGGCCTGCTTGATGACGTCGATGGCCGGCTGCATGTTGGAGTCCCAGCCGAGCCAGCCGTGGTGGCCCGCGTCCACGTAGTTGTAGACGTTCGGGATCGCGCCCAGCTTGGCCAGCGCGTAACCGACGCCCTTGACGTAGTTGCCGTTGGCCTTCATGGTTTCGCAGTTGGGCGTCGAGGTGGCGGTGCCGCCCGCGTTGGTCGTCAGGTTCGGCAGCGAGTCGAGCTCGACCGTGGTGACGATCCGCAGGTTCGCGTAGGCCGGGTCGGCCAGGATCGCGGCGATCGGGTCGATGAACTCGCTCTGGTAGCGCGGCAGGTCGGTGGGGCCGAGCTCGCCGTTCGAGGCCAGGGCGGCGCAGTCGCGGCCCGGCAGGTCGTAGATGACGACCTGGAACACGTACGGCTTGCCCGCGGCCTGCTTCACCGCGGCGTTCAGGTGGTCGCGCAGGCCCATGCCGCCGTTGACGCCGTTGATGGCGGCGATGCGGTCCAGCCAGACGAAGGTGGGCTGGTTGGCGATGGCCGAACCGCCCGGCTCGGCGGCGGCGTTGGCGGACCACTCGGGGTTCACGTAGACCCCGGCGCCGACGAAGGGGTTGTCGACACGGGTCGCCGCGTGGGCGGCGGTGGTGGTCAGGGCAAGGGGGATCACGGTCGCGGCGCTGAGCACCGCGGCCGCTGCCGCCGTCCGGAGGCGACGCGTCAGATTTGCCGACACGGTAAGGGAGTCCTTTCGGGTGGGGGACGGACTCGATGAAAACGCCCCTAACTAATGGGAGCGCTCCCATACTTGGCCCGGACTGAGGCGAACTCAGCTCGGGGACAACCGATATGAAGCCATGACCTCGAACTCCCGTCAAGAAGTTGGACAGAACCTGTGGGAGCGCTCCCGCCGATCGGGGATGGACACCGCCCGCCGGGGTTCGGCCACCCCGCCCCCGCCCCGCTCCCGTCCCCCTCCCCCGCACCTCCTGAGCCCCAACAGGCCGCGCCCGCACCACCGTTCACCCCCGAATCGGGGACGGTTCGCCGACGATCCACCCACTCCCCCACCAGCTGCGCACCGCCCGCGCCGGGGGCGCACCGGGCCCGCGCGGCGCCTTCCGGCCGGGCGACCGTGGCCGGATCCGTCCCCCCTGCGGTCGCGGGTGCGCACCCCGCCCACGACCGGCGGGGACCACGGGCCACGGCCCGGACCACCGCGCGGGCCGGTGCGCGGCGCCCGGGGCGGCCGGACGCCCCGCACCCCGCCCCGCCACCGCCCCCACCTGCGGGTTCGCCCCGCCCGCCCGCCCCGCCCCCGTCCGGGCCCGGCCCCCGCGGCGCCGGACCGGACGAACCGCCCCGCGCCGGGGCCGTTCTGCTGCGAAACTTTCACGGTCCGCCGCGCCGCGGGGCGGATTCCGGCCCGGACGGGCCCGGTGCGCGTCGCCCGCCGGGCCCGGGCGCGGCCCCGTGGCAGGCTGTTCCCGACCCGCAGGAGGAACCCGTGCCCGCCCGACCCCGCTTCGACGACGACCAGCGCCGCGCCCGGCTCGCCCGCCGCCACAGGCTCGCCCCCGGCACCGGGGCCGACCGGGCCGAGCAGGTGGTGGACGACCTGGTCGCCGTGCACGCCACCGACCCCGCCACGGTGTTCCTCGCCGTCGCCGCCCGGCTCGCCGCGCCGGGCACCGCCGACACCGAGCGCGCCCTGTACGCCGACGGCACCGTGCTGCGCCGCCACGGCATGCGCAAGACCCTGTTCGCCGTCCCCGCCGACCTGGCCCCGGCCCTGTACGCCTCCACCACCGCGAAGGCCGCCGCCGCCGAACGCGCCCGCCTGCTCAAGGACTTCGCCGCCTCCGGCCGCGACGCCGCCTGGACCGCGGCCGCGGAGCGCGCCGTGCTCGACACCCTCACCGCCGCCCTCGACACCTCGCCGGACGGCCTGACGGGCAGTCAACTCGGCGAATTGGTACCGCAGTTGCGCGAGACCATCGACTACGGGGTCGGCACCTCCTACCAGACCGCCCAGCCCGTCGGCATGCGGCTGCTGCGGCTGCTCGGCATGGAGGGGGCGATGGTCCGCCGCCGCCCGCTGGGTGGCTGGACCAGCAGCCGGCACCGCTGGGTTCCGGGTCCGCCCGTGCCCGCCGCCCCGAAGCCCGCCGAACGCGCCGCCGCCCAGGCCGAGTTGGCCGCCCGCTGGCTCGCCTCCTACGGCCCCGCCACCGAGGACGACCTGGTCTGGTGGACCGGCTGGGGCATCCGCGAGGTGCGCACCGCACTGGCCGCGTGCGCGGCCGCCGAGGTCGAACTCGCCGACGGAAGCACCGGGTTCGTCCTCCCCGACGACCTCGCCCCGGAGCCCGACCCGGCCCCCTGGGCCGCCCTGCTGCCCGCCCTCGACCCCACCGCCATGGGCTGGAAGCACCGCGACTGGTACCTCTCCCCCGAGCACCGCCCCGACCTGGTCGACCGCTCCGGCAACCTCGGGCCCACCGTCTGGTGGAACGGCCGCGTCATCGGCGGCTGGGCCCAGCGCCCCGACGGCGAGGTGGCCTTCGACCTCCTCACCGACCCCGGCCCCGAGGCCCGCCGGGCGGTCGCCGCCCGGGCCGCCGCCCTCCGCACCGTCCTCGCCGACGTCCGCGTCACCCCGCGCTTCCGCACCCCGCTGGAGCGCCGCCTCAGCGCCTGAGCACCTGACCTGCGGATCCGACGGCGAGCGCGGGGCGCGCTGGGCCTAGCCCGGGACGATGACGACCACCTCGGCGATCCTCGGCCAGTTCGACCTCTGCGCGGACCGGGCGGAGTTCCCCGACCTGGACAACGGCTACTCCTACCCGGTCGCCGAGCGGCTCCACCTGTTCGGCGGCCGCACCCGCTGGGCCGTGGTCGCCGAACTGCTGGGGTACGCCCCGCGCGACGGGAACCTCGTCGACGTGGTGCACCGCTTCGGCAACTGCCTGACGCACGGCGAGCCCGGGTTCGGCGAGTTCCTGGAGCGGGTGGACAACATGGCGGAGCTCGACCCCGACCGGACCGGCCGCTACCCGGGCGGCACCCCGGTGGTCGTCCGCGGCACCGCCCTGTCCGTTCCCGCCGCACCGGGCACCCCCTGGCAGGACGTCTTCCGGCAGCTCGCCCCGGCGCACCGTCCGCTCCTGCTCGCCGACCCGGCGGAGCTGCGCACCGGCCTCCCCGCCGACCTGCCGGTGCTGCTCCGGCTCGACGAGTGGAACCAGCCGGAGGACCTCGGGGGCGTCATGCCCAGCGAGCACGAGACCTTCCGGCTGATCGCCGAGGTGCTGGACTCCGGCGACCCGTCCCGCTACCGGCCCGCACTGGCCCCGAACACCCACTGGTCCCACTGGCCGGAGGCCGGAACGCTGTAGGCCACCCGCCCCGCCCGCCCCCGGCTACTGCGGCGCGGCGCTCGTCGCGGCGGGCCCCTCGACCGGGGTGGTGGGGGTCGGGACGAGGGTGAGCTGCATCAGCAGGGTGTCGATCCAGCGGCCGTGCTTGTGGCCGACGGCGGCGAGGCGGCCGGCGTCGGTGAAGCCGAGGCGGCGGTGCAGGGCGGTGGAGGCGTCGTTGCCGGGGCTGGCGATGACGGCGACGAGCTGGCGGAGCTCGGTGCGGGCGCAGGCGTCGACCAGGGCGCGCAGCAGGGCGGTGCCGTGGCCGCGGCCGAGGTGCTGCGGGGAGAGGTAGACGGAGTTCTCGGCGGTGTGGCGGTAGGCGGGCTTGGGGCGCCAGGGAGCGGCGTAGGCGTAGCCGACGACCTGTCCGGAGACCTCGGCGACCAGGAAGGGCAGGCCGCGGCCGGTGAGGTCGGCCAGCCGCTCGTGCCAGTGCGCGACGGGGGGCGGGGTCTCTTCGAAGGTGCTGACGGTGTGTCGGACGTAGTGGGTGTAGATCCCGGCCACGTCCTCCAGGTCGGCGGGGGTGGCCGGGCGGATCAGGCGGCGGTCGTCGACGGTCACGGGAGCGAGCATAGGGGGCGGCCGCCCACACGGGTACGCGTCCTCCCCGGCCACCGCGAGGAAGCACCCGGGTGAAGTGCCCCGGGGACGGAGGCGGTTCCGGTACGGCGGGGCGGTGACCTGGGCGGACGGTCGGGCCAATCGGGTGAAGCGGGGCGGAGGGGCGCTCCGGCGGCGGTTAGGATCACCGGGTCTGACGGTCCGTCAGATCTCTTCGGGGGTGCGGTGTCCGTCGTAGGCGCTGTCGCACCGCCACGATGCGGCCGCGCCGCGCCGCCGGGCCCCGCCCGTCCCCCGCGCGGGGTGTCCCCCGTCCGGTCGGCGCACGTCCCTCCGCCTCCAGAAACGTTTCGCCTACGCATCACCCTTCTACCGCGAGGACTCCCCCAGCATGAGCACGACCACCCTCGCGGCCGCGCCCGCGGCCGCCACCGATGCGGAACTGCTCCGGGCGGCGGCCGACCACGCCCGCCGCCACGACACCGCCGCCCTGCTGGGCGCCCTGCTGCCGGGCCTGGACGGCGTCGAGCTGCGCGCACTGACCGACCGCTGCCGTTTCGCGCACACCGGGCTGCTGGTCTTCCCGCCGGACGCCGACGCGCTGCACCGGCTGCTCGCCGGGGCCGGGCTGGCGGCACGGGAGGCGCCGCGGCCGAGCACGGTGGTGCGGGAGCGGCTGGCCGCCCGGCACGGCCGGGACGCGGCCGGGCTGGAGGTCGGCATCCTGCGGCCCGCCGTGACGGGCGCGGACGGGGAGGACCGGGCGGTCGAGGTGTTCGCACTGACCGTGCCGCCGGGCTCGGACCTGGGCGAACTCGCCGCACACGAACGGGCGTTGCAGCACGAGGCGCACCTCGGCTTCGAGGTGGTGCGCCCCGACCCGCTGGTGCTGCGCGGCCTGTGCGCGCTGCTGGACCGGCACGGCGCGCGGCCGGACGGCGGCGGCTACAACCCGCACGAGGACGGCACGGTGCTGTACTTCACGGCGCCCGCCGGTGCGAAGGCCGACTGTCCGCGGATCGAGCTGTACGCGCCGGGCGACCACCGGGAGTTGCTGGCCGAGCACCTGGCCCGCCACCGCTCCGGGCAGCCCGCCGAGGTGCTGCTGCGGCAGCTGACCGGCGCGTGGACGACCCAGGCCCTGGGCGCCTTCGCCGAGTTGGGCGTCCCGGAGGCGATGGAGGCGCACCAGCCGCGCAGTGCCGAGGAGTTGGCGGCGGCGGTGGGTGCGGACCCGGAGACCCTGCGGTCGCTGCTGCGCTACCTGGCCGCGCTGGGCACGGTGGTGCAGGACGGCGCGGGCTTCCGGCTGGCCCCGGCGGGGGAGTTGCTGCGGGCGGGGGCGGCGGGTTCGCTGCGGCCGCTGTCCCTGCTGTACGCGGGCCCGTTCTACCGCTCCTTCGGCGAGTTGGCGTGGACGGTGCGGACCGGCCGGGTGGCCTTCGACCGGCTGTTCGGCGAGAACCACTTCGACCACTTCGCCCGCGATCCCCGGCTGGCGGAGCTGTTCGACCGCTCGATGGCGGCGAGCAGCCGGATGTTCGACCCGCTGCCGGGCCACCCGGTGGTCCGGGCGGCGGCCGCCGCGGCCGCCGCGGGCGCGCCGCGCACGGTGGTCGACCTCGCGGGCGGCACCGGCGAGCTGCTGGCCCGCCTGCTGACCGCGCACCCCGCGCTGCGCGGCGTCCTGCTGGAGCGCCGCCACGTCGCGGACGCGGCCCGGGCGTTCCTGGACGGCGCGGGCTGCGGGGCCCGGGTCGACTGCCGGGCGGGCGGGTTCGCGGACGTGCCGCCGGGCGGGGACGTGTACCTGCTGTCGCGGGTGCTGCACGACTGGGACGACGACCGCTGCCGGGAGATCCTGCGCCACCTCGCCGCCGCGATGCCGCCGCACGCGGACCTGCTGGTGGTCGAGCGCCTGCTGCCCGAGGACGGCTCCCCCTCGCTGGCCACCGCCTGGGACCTGCACATGCGCTGCAACGTGGGCGGCCGCGAACGCACCGCCGGGCACTACGCGCGCCTGTTCGCGGACGCCGGGCTGGAGTTGACCGGACACGAGCCGCTGCCGCTGGACGCCCGCGTCCTGCACGTGCGCAAGTCTCCGGTGGCGAGCGCGGGTTGACCCCTCACAGCGCGTCGAGCGCGGCGGCCGGTCGGGCGTCCGCCGCCGCGGAGCCGCGCAGCAGGGCGGCGAGGTCGTGCCGCCCGGCGGGTTCGGCGGTCGGGTCGGCGGCGGTGATCCGGTCGAGCCGGAAGCCGCGTCCGGCCCGGCGGGTGCGGCACCAGGCGATCAGGTACCAGTGGCCGCCCGCGGTGAGCAGCCCGGCCGGTTCGACCAGCCGTTCGCTCTCCCGTCCGGCGGCGTCGGCGTAGCGCAGCCGCAGCACGGTGCCCGCGGCGAGGGCGTGCTCGACGGCGGCCCGGGCGGTGGCGACGGGTTCGGGGGCGGCGGGGAGGGCGACGATCCGGCGGGCGAGGTCGCGGGCGGTGGCGGCGGCGGGTTCGGGCAGGACGGCGGCGAGCTTCTGGGCGGCGGTGCGGGCCGCGGCGGCGTACGGGGTGCCGTGGCCGGTGGCGGCGAGGGCGACGGTGAGGGCGGCGGCCTCCTGTTCGGTGAACCGGACGGGCGGGAGGGTGGTGCGGGGGTCGATGGACCAGCCGCCGCCCCGTCCGGTGGTGGCGCGGACGGGGAGGCCGGCGGCCGTCAGGGCCTGCAGGTCGCGCTGGACGGTGCGGGTGGCGACCTCGAACCTGGCGGCGAGGCGGGCGACGGTCAGCGGTCGGGGCGCGGCGGCGCGCAGCTCCTCGACCAGGGCGTACAGTCGGGCCGTTCGGTTCACCCGGGGGACCTTACCGCCCCGCGGCGGTGAGGAACCCGGCCTCGCGGTCGCGTTCGCGGGCGGTGACGGTGAGCGGGTAGAGCGTGAAGCCGTGCATCGCGCCCGCGACGACGTCGAGGCGGGCCGTGCCCCCGGCGTCCTGCCAGCGGCGGGCGAGCAGGACGGAGTCGTCCAGCAGCGGGTCCTCGGTGCCGACCACGAGGCGGGCGGGCGGGAGTCCGGTGAGGTCGGCGTACAGCGGGGAGAGCCCGGGGTCGCGGCGCTCCGCGGGGCCGGTGCCGGGGCTGTACATCTCGTAACTCCCTTGCAGGCTGCGGGTGTTGCTGAGCAACGGGCGATCGCCGAAGTCGCGTTGGCTGGGGGTCATGGCCAGGTCGTAGGGGCCGAAGGCGAGGTGCGCGGCGCGGTAGGCGCCGGGGAGGCCGCCGTCGCGCAGGCGCAGCAGGGTGAGGACGGCGAGGTGGGCTCCGGCGGATTCGCCGCCGATCAGCAGGCGGCGGGTGCCGAACTCGGCCTCGGCGTGCTCGGCGAGCCAGCGGGCGGCGGCTTCGCAGTCGTCCGGTCCGGCGGGGTGGGGGTGTTCGGGGGCGAGGCGGTAGTCGACGCTGACGACGGCGAGGCGGGTCCGGCGGGCGAGTTCCCAGAGCCGTTCGTCCTGCCCGTCGGCGGAGCCGAACGCCCAGCCGCCGCCGTGCAGGTGCAGCAGGACGCCCTCGGGCGCACCGGGGTCGAGGACGCGGACCCCGACGCCGGACGGGAGGCGCCGGTCGCGGGCCTGCGGGAGGCGGCGGGGCGGGGTGTCGCCGCCGAGGCGGTTGCGGCGCAGCAGGGCGAGGGTGGCGGCGTCGAGCGGACCCCGGCGGGCGGGGCGGCTGCCCGCGGCCCGCTCGAAGGCCCGGTTGAAGGCGAGCGTCTCGTCGAGGCGGTCGAGGTCGACCAGGTGCTCGCGCAGGGGGTGGGCGTCGTAGGCGTCGGGGCCGGTGGTGGGGGGCGTGGCGTGGGCGGGGCCGGTGGTGGCGGGGTGCGTCATGGCACAGACGGTGGCAGGGTGCGGCGACAGCCCCGTGTCACCCTTTCCACGTGACCCCGGTCACACCTCGCGCGGTCGCCCCTCGGACGGGCGCGCCTCGCGCGGGCCGCGCCGTTCAGACGGCCTGCAGGACGGCGCGGCTGCGGGGCGAGGCCATCTCGACCAGGTGGGCCCCGGCGGCGCGGAGGCGGTCGGCGGTGGCGCGGGCGGTCTCCGGGCAGAGGGCGAAGACCCAGGTGCCGGGGATCAGGACGGTGTCGACCCAACCGGCGGCGATGTCGGCGAGCAGGTGCTCCAGGCGGGGGGCGCATTCGGTGGAGCGGGTGCCGTTGTCCAGGTAGAGGATCGGGCGGGCCAGGCCGGAGCGGTCGGCCAGGTCCTCCAGGGCGCGGCGGTGGGACAGCATCTCCCAGTGGTCCTCCGGATAACAGCGCAGGTAGATGGCGGTGCCGTTCTTGGGCATGAGGTCCTCGCAGGGTGGGTCCGGCCTACCGCGGTTCGGCCACGAGTGCGATCGGTGCGTCCAGTCTGCGTGGCCCCGGACAACGTTGTCCAGACATTCCGGACGCGTTTCCGAAAAACGATAATGGTTAAGCAAAGTTTAAGTAATATCGGGCCTTCTGCTTCACTCGTCGCAAGGTGAGCAACACGTATCGCTTAACCTTTCGGGGTTTCGTCCGCCGCGGTCCACCCTCCGCAGGAGCCAGCCGCAGCACTAGCGTGAGGGGGACGGCGTCGGAGGGAGCACCCGGTGTTCGAGCGGTTCTCGCGGGCGGGGACGGGCAGTGCGAAGTGGGCGCGGGCGGGGGCGGGTCGGATCGCCATGGGGGTGGCGGACATGGACCTGCCGGGCCCGGCCGCGGTGGGGGCGGCGCTGCGGGCGCGGGCGGGGCACCCGGCGTTCGGGTACCCGGTGGCGGAGGCCGCGGACCGGGTGCTGGTCGCCGACTGGTACCGGCGGCGGCACGGGGTGGAGGTGGATCCGCGGTGGGTGATGCTGCTGCCGTTCGCCCCGGGCACGGCGGTGCGGCTGCTGGTGGAGGCGGTGCGTCCGCTGCCGGGCCCGGCGGTGTTCGTGACGCCGGAGTGGGGCGGTTTCGCGCGGGTCTGCCGGGCCGCGAGGGTGGCGACCCGGGAGCTGCCGCTGCTGGAGACCGGCGACCCGGCCGACCCGTACCGGCTGCCGCTGGCCGACGTCGCCGCGTCCCGCCCGGGCCTGGTGCTGCTGAGCAGCCCGCACAACCCGTCCGGGCGGATCTGGTCGGCGGGCGACGTCCGGGCGCTGGCCGCGGCGGCCGGGCCGGGGCTGCTGGTCTCGGACGAGGTGCACGGCGACCTGCGGCACCCGGACGCGGGCGTGCCGCAGCCGGTCGCGGTGGCGGTGACCGGCGGGGCGGCGAACGTGGTGACGCTGAACTCGGTGGGCAAGACCTTCAACGTCTCGGGCCTGCCGAGCTGTATCGCCCTGGTGCCGGACGCGGGGCTGCGGGAGCGGCTGACGGCGGTGATGGCGGGCTTCGGGCTGTGGGAGGGGGGCCTGCTGGGCGCGGTCGCGCAGCGGGCGGCGCTGGCCGAGGGCGGGCCGTGGCTGGACGCCGCGCTGGCGCACCTGGTGCGGGCCCGGGAGCTGGCGACGGCCGCGTTGGGCGGTGCGGTGCTGGCCCGTCCGCAGAGCTCGTACCTGCTGTGGCTGGACGGGGCGGGGCTCGGCACCCGGGAGGAGCTGCTCACCCGCTGTCACGTCGAGCTGGCGGACGGGTCCGATTTCGGAACGGCCGGTTCCGGGCGGCTGCGGCTGAATTTCGCCCTGCCGCTGGACCGCCTGCGCACCGCACTCACCCGCCTGACCTGCGAAATGTCGGCTCGGGCGGCACCGAGGTTTGCCCCGGAGCAGACTGAGCAGGAACAACCGGGCTCAAGTCGCGAACCGAGGGATGGTGAAACCCGGTGACATCCGTACGTCCGCAGCAGGCCGCACCGGCCCCCGACCCGATACACAGCGTGACGCTTCGGGCGGAGTTGACCGAGGCGTCGGCCGAACGCCACCTGGGGGCCATCTGCTTCAAGATCGGGCCCCCGGCGCTGGTCGGGGTGGAGGCGGAGTGGTTCGTCCACGACGTCCGATGTCCCGGCGTACCGGTGGACCCCGACCGGGTGGCGGCCGCGCTGGCGGCGCTGCCCGACTCGGCCGACGGCCCGGTGTTCCCGGCGGGCTCGCGGCTGACGCACGAACCCGGCGGGCAGGTCGAGCTCAGCTCCCCGCCCGCCGCCGATCCGGCCGACTGCGCGGCCGGGCTGAGCGCCGACCAGGCGGTGCTGCGGGCGGCGCTGGCCGCCGAGGGCCTGCGGCTGACCGGCAGCGGCACCGACCCGATGGACCGCGAGCGGCGGATGCAGGCCGCCCATCCGCGCTACCGGGCGATGGAGCGCTACTTCGACCGCGGCGGCCCGTGGGGCCGGATCATGATGACCGGCACCGCCTCCGTGCAGGTCTGCGTGGACGCCGGGACGGAGGCCGACCACGTCGAGCGCTGGCGCCTGGTGCACGAGCTGGGGCCGGTGCTGGTCGGCGCGTTCGCCAACTCGCCGCTGCTGGAGGGCCGTCCGACCGGCTGGAAGTCGACCCGGCAGCTGGTCTGGTCCCGGATGGACCCCTCCCGCACGCTGGCCCCGCCGCCCACCGCCGACCCGCGCACCGCCTGGACGCACTACGTGCTGGACGCCGCACTGCTGTGCGTGCGCCGCCCGGACGGGCTGCCCTGGGACGCACCGGCCGGGCTGACCTTCCGCGGCTGGCTGCGCGACGGGGGCGAGCGGCCCGCCGCGCTGGCCGACCTGGAGTACCACCGCACCACGCTGTTCCCGCCGGTGCGGCCGCGCGGCCACCTGGAGCTGCGGATGATGGACGCCCAGCCCGGCGAGGGCTGGCGGGTGCCGCTGGCGCTGGTCAGCGCGCTGATGGACGACCCGCGGGCCGCCGACGAGGCCCGCGCCGCCCTGGAACGGCTCGGCCACGCGGGCAGCCGCGCCCCGCGCTCGGGCCTGTGGCGCCGCGCCGCCGCCCTCGGCATGGCCGACCCGGACCTGCGCCGCGCCGCCCTGCTGTGCTTCGCCGCCGCCGAGCGCTCGCTGGCCCGCCGGGGCAGCCCGCTCCGCACCGACCTGGTCGAGTTCGCCGAACGCTACCCGGCCCGCGGCCGCTGCCCGGCCGACGACCAACTGGCCGCCCTGCGCACCGGCGCCGCCCCCGGCCTGCTGGAGGACGCCCCGTGCTGACCGCCGCCGCTCCCGCCCGGCCGGAGGAACGCCGGCTGCACCGCGGGCCCGCGTCCCCCGCGCCGGGGGAACCCCACCTGCCGACCGCCGAACTCCCCTTCCCGCCAACGGAGGTGGCCGCGTGCTGAACGCCGACCGGACCGACCCCGCGCTGCTGCGCGAGCTGATCGCCGCCGAACTGCTGGCCGCCCGGGAGCGCACCGCGCTCCTCACCGGGGCCGTCGACGACGCCGAACTCGTGGCCCAGCACTCCCCGTTGATGTCGCCGCTGGTGTGGGACCTGGCGCACATCGGCAACCAGGAGGAGCTGTGGCTGCTGCGCAACGTCGGCGGCCGCGACCCGATGCACCCGGAGATCGACCCGCTGTACGACGCGTTCGAGCACCCGCGGGCCGAGCGGCCCCGGCTGCCGCTGCTGCCGCCGGCCGAGGCCCGCGCCTACGCGCACGAGGTCCGCGGCCGGGTGCTGGACCTGCTGGCCGCCTCCCCGCTGGAGGGCGCGCCGCTGCTGGACGCCGGGTTCGCGTTCGGGATGATCGTCCAGCACGAGCAGCAGCACGACGAGACCATGCTGATCACCCACCAACTGCGCAGCGGTCCGGCCGTGTTGGACGCCCCGCCGCCGGCCGCCACCGGCGGCCCGCTGCCCGCCGAAGTGCTGGTCCCGGCCGGTCCGTTCACCATGGGCACCGACACCGAGCCGTGGGCGCTGGACAACGAGCGCCCCGCCCACCAGGTCGACCTGCCCGCGTTCTGGCTGGACACCACGCCGGTCTCCAACGGCGCCTACCGGCGCTTCGTCGCCGACGGCGGCTACGACGACCCGCGCTGGTGGACGCCCGCGGGCTGGGCGCACCGGATGTCCGCGGGGCTGGAGGCGCCGCTGTTCTGGCAGCGCGACGGCGGCCAGTGGCTGCGCCGCCGCTTCGGCCACCTGGAGCCGGTGCCGGACGAGGAGCCGGTGCTGCACGTGAGCTGGTACGAGGCCGACGCGTACGCCCGCTGGGCGGGGCGGCGGCTGCCGACCGAGGCCGAGTGGGAGAAGGCGGCCCGGCACGACCCGGCCTCCGGCCGCTCCCGGCGCTTCCCGTGGGGCGACGAGGCGCCCGGCCCCGAGCACGCCAACCTCGGGCAGCGGCACCTGCGACCGGCCCCGGTCGGCGCCTACCCACAGGGTGAATCTCCGTACGGAGCACGGCAGTTGATCGGTGACGTGTGGGAGTGGACGTCCAGCGACTTCACCGGCTACCCGGGGTTCACGGCCTGGCCGTACAAGGAGTACTCGGAGGTGTTCTTCGGCCCCGAGTACAAGGTGCTGCGCGGCGGCTCGTTCGCGGTCGCGCCGGTCGCCTGCCGGGGCACCTTCCGCAACTGGGACTACCCGGTGCGGCGGCAGATCTTCTCCGGCTTCCGCACCGCCCGCGACGCCGGGCCCCGGACGGAGGGCTGAGCCCGGTGTGCCGCCACTTCGCCTACCTGGGGCGGCCGGTGCCGATCCGCTCGGTCCTGCTCGACCCGCCGCACGGGCTGCTGCGCCAGTCCTGGGCGCCCCGGCTGCAGCGCTACGGCACCGTCAACGCGGACGGCTACGGGGTCGGCTGGTACGCCGCCGGGGACGAGCGCCCGGCCCGCTACCGGCGGGAGGGGCCGATCTGGGCCGACGGCGACCTGGTCGACCTGGCCCGGGTGGTCAGCTCGCACGCGGTGCTGGGCGCCGTCCGCTCCGCGACCCCGGGCTGCGCGGCCGGGGCGCAGGCCGCCGCCCCGTTCGCCGCCGGACGCTGGCTCTTCAGCCACAACGGCGCCCTGCCGGGCTGGCCGGGCGCCTTCGCCCCGCTGGCCGAACTGCTGCCCGCCACCGAGCTGTTGGAGCTGGAGACGCGCACCGACTCGGCCCTGCTGTGGGCGCTGGTGCTGAACCGGCTGCGGGCGGGCGTCAAACTCGGCGAGGCGCTCGCCGACGTCTGCCTGCTGGCCGGAGAACTGGCCGACGCCCGGATCAACCTGCTCGCCACCGACGGGAGTTCGATCGCGGCCACGGTCTGGGGCGACACCCTGTTCCAGCGCCGGGACGCGGACGGCTCCGTGCTGGTCGCCTCCGAACCCTTCGACGACGGGCCCGGTTGGTCCGAAGTCCCCGACCGCACCCTGCTGGTGGCCGATCCGGCCGGCAGCGTGCTGACCCCGCTGGCCCCCATCGGCCCGCGCACCCGAGAGGACGCCCCCCGATGACCGGATACCGGCTCACCCGCCTGCTGCCCCCCGACCACCTGCACCACGCGCTGCGCGCCGACGTCCGCGACGGACTGACCGGCGAGCCCAAACGGCTGCCCCCGAAGTGGTTCTACGACGCCCGCGGCTCCGAACTGTTCGAGGAGATCACCCGGCTGCCCGAGTACTACCCCACCCGGGCCGAACGCGAGATCCTCACCACCCGCGCCGCCGACATCGCCACCACCACCCGGGCCCGCACCCTGGTCGAACTCGGCTCCGGCTCCTCGGAGAAGACCCGCCTGCTGCTGGACGCGCTGCGCGCCGCGGGCACCCTGGAGCGCTACGTCCCGGTGGACGTCAGCGAGAGCGCCCTCGAATCGGCCGCGACGTCCCTGACCGCCGACTACCCGGGGCTCGACGTCGCCGCCGTGCTCTCCGACTTCACCCAGAGCCTCGGCCTGCCCGACGGCGGCGGCCCCCGCCTGGTGGTGTTCCTCGGCGGCACCCTCGGCAACCTGCTGCCCGCCGAGCGCGCCGCCTTCCTGACCGGCCTGCGGGCCCAACTCCTGCCCGGCGACTGGCTGCTGCTCGGCACCGACCTGGTCAAGGACCCCGCCGTCCTGGTCGCCGCCTACGACGACGCCGCGGGCGTCACCGCCGCCTTCAACCGCAACCTGCTGTCGGTCCTCAACCGCGAACTGAACGCCGACTTCGAACCGGAGCAGTTCGACCACGTCGCCCTCTGGGACGCCGAGCACGAGTGGATCGAGATGCGGCTGCGCTCCCGGCGCGCCCAGACCGTCAAGATCGCCGACCTCGGCCTCCCCGTCCACTTCGAGGCGGGCGAGGAGCTCCACACCGAGGTCTCCGCGAAGTTCCGCCGCGAACGCGTCGAACGCGAGCTCTTCGCCGCGGGCCTGCGCCTGGCCGACTGGTGGACGGACGACGAGGGCCGCTTCGGGCTCTCGCTCTCCCGCCCCTTCGAGGACGGCTCCGACTAGGCGCTCTCGGTCCCGTCCGGTCGATCATGTGCGGAGCCAGATGACGAGGGCGGCTGCGGTGACGGTGCCGAGGTAGACGTAGCCGCGCTTGTCGTAGCGGGTGGCGACGGCTCGGGCGTGCTTGAGCCTGTTGATGGCCCGTTCGACGGTGTTGCGTTTCCTGTACCGCTCCTCGTCGAACCCGGGTGGCCGCCCGCCGCGTGAGCCCTTGCGCAGACGGGCGGCCCGGCTGTCGGACTTCTCCGGGATCGTGTGCCGGATGCCGCGTCTGCGCAGGTAGGCGCGGCATGGTCCGTTGCTGTAGGCCTTGTCGCAGGCCACGCTGTCGGGCGTCTTGCGGGGCCGGCCCGGACCGGTCCGCAGGACGCGGATCTTCTCCAGTACGGGCTCGAACTGCGTGCAGTCGGCCCGCTGCCCCGGTGTGACGATCAGGGACAGCGGTCGGCAGAAACCGTCCGCGCTCAGGTGGATCTTGTTGGTGAACCCGCCGCGTGAACGACCCAGGCCCTCGCCTCCAGCACCACCTCCACCAGCCGGCCGACGAGGCTCTGCCACGGTGTCTCGTCCTGGTGTTCTCCTCGCCCAGCCCCCTTTGGCGCGAGGGCCGGCGGCGGGTCGGTACGGGCACCGGCCGCGTGCTGGTGGGCCCGGACGACGGTGGAGTCCACCGAGCTGTCCCAGTCGATGTTGCCGGCCGCGTCCGCCTCAGCCTGGACCCGCTGGAGCAGGCGTTCCCAGGTCCCGTCAGCCGACCACAGCCGGTGGCGCTCGTAGACCATCTTCCAGGGACCGAACCGCTCGGGCAGGTCACGCCAGTGCACGCCGGTCCGCACCCGGTGCAGGATCCCGTCGATCACCTGCCGATGGTCCCGCCACCGGCCACAACGCCTGTTGCTGACCGGCAGGAACGGTCGCAGCCGTTCCCCCTCGGCATCCGTGAGATCTCCCCGCCCCATGCCCGGACCAACGAGCACAGCGAGTGATAGTCACATGATCGACCGGTCAAGTCCTAGTAGTACTTCGTTACGTTGAGCGATCTTGCTTGTTGGTGGGCATCTTCTGGGTGTGAAGCTGGGGGATGTGGAGCGGCTCCGGGGCGAGTTGGCGGAGTTCGTGGGTGATGTGTTCGGCTCGTTGCGGCGGCGGGATCAGCGGCGGTGGGGTGCGTGTTACCTGCGGGGTCTGATGCTGGACGGTCGGCGCAAGTCGATCCAGCCGATGGCCGCGCGGTTGCCGGACGGGGACATGCAGGCCCTGCAGCAGTTCGTGAACCAGTCGCCGTGGGATCCGCTGCCGGTACGGAGACGGATCGCGCGGCGGCTGTCGGAGGCGATCGCACCGCAGGTGTGGGTGATCGACGACGTGTCGTTCCCCAAGTGCGGTCGGGCTTCTGCCGGAGTGGCCCGGCAGTACTGCGGAGCGCTGGGGAAGCGGGCGAACTGCCAGGTCGCGGTCAGCGTCCATGCAGCCACCGACAGCGCGTCGTGCCCGCTGGACTGGCAGTTGTACCTGCCCCGGGAGTGGACGGAGGAGCCCGGCCGTTGTCGTCGGGCCGGCATCCCGGAGGGCGTCGTCCACCAGGAGAAGTGGCGTCTGGCGCTGGGCCTGCTGGACAACGTGGCCGGGTGGGGGCTCGATGCCCCGGTGGTGGTCGCCGACGCGGGCTACGGCGTCAGCACCCCTTTCCGCCACGGCCTGGAGGAGCGGGGCATGTCCTACGTCCTCGCGCTGACCGGGAAGGAAGTTGCCCATGAGCTGGAGGCCGAGCCGTACCGCCCCGACTACGGCGGGCTGGGGCCGCCCACGCTTGCCCGCTACCGGACGGCGCCTCGCTCCCTCGCGCTTCACGCGGCCGACGCGGCTGCCGCCGGCCGTTTCACGGAGGTCCTCTGGCGGCAGGGCAGCAGAGGACCGATGACCTCGAGGTTCGCGGTCATGGCCGTACGGCCGGCGGGCAAGCAGTCCCTGGCCGCTGCCCAGACGGCGGGCGGTGGACGCAGCCGGTGGGACGGCGTCCTGCCCGCCGCCACCGTCCTGGTGGAGTGGCCCGCCGGTCATGACGCCCCGACCGGCTACTGGATATCCAACCTGCCGCCCGACACGCCCGTCGCCGACCTGGCGCGATGGGCGAAGATGCGCTGGCACGTCGAGCACGACTACCGCGAGCTCAAACATGGCCTGGGCCTGGACCACTTCGAGGGACGGACCTGGCGCGGCTGGCACCACCACGTCACCCTCGTCACCGCCGCCCAGGCCTTCCTCACCCTCAGGCGGCTCGACCCAAAAGTCCGAACGCCGGCCTGACCCTCTACCAGGTCCTTGACCTGTTGCAGGACCTGTTGAAGGGCTGGACCGGCACCTGCACCACCTGCAACCGCCCCCTGCCTCGCATGAGAACCAGACACCGAAGCAGAGGCAGAACCTAACGAAGTACTACTAGCGCGGTAGCTGCTTCGACCAGTCACCCCGGAAATGGTAGGCACGACCCTCAGTGACCTGCTTCATCCCGCCGGGAACGACATCCCGGTAATAGCGATGTTGTCGCGTCACCGCCGCCAGCAGGAACTCCAGGAAGCCCCCTTCGAAGAGGTCCCACTTCTGCCTGGACTCGAACCTGGCGACGACCGGCCACCGGTCCGGGTCCGGCCCTCGCATCAGCCAGAAGAACTGGTCGGCGTTCCAGTTGTTGGCCCACTTCAGCAGCCCGCCCTCGGCCGGGAACACCGGGTACGGGCACTCCTCGTAGTCCCCGTCTGCATAGGCCTGAGCCAGCGTGGCGCAGTACCCGTAGGGATCCGTCGTGTAGTACAGGAACCCCTCGAAGCCGACCGGTTGCCCGGTCTTGCTGGTTGGCTCCGACGACGGGGCGTAGACGTGCAGCTCGTCGCTGATGCTCACCATCCCGTACCGATCGACGAATGCCCGGTAGTCCGCAGGCAGCTGGAAACCCATCACCTCGGGCGCGAGCTCCCACGGAACCGGGACCACACCATCTTCGGGCGGCGGCCCGATCACCACGCCGAGCCGGTCCATCGCCTCGTCGATGTTCACCACGTCCGCTCCCGTCGGCCTCTCATGTTCTCCTGGTGGTGGGGCTGTTCCCGGACGCCCAGGTGGTCGGCTGGGCAGGCCGCGGTGTCGAAAAGTGCGGGCACGGCCTCTGCCAGTCCAGCTCTGCCCTCTCGCCGAGCGCCACAACGGCGGCAGGTTGCAGTTTTCTGTCCGTTTGCCCGCCCGCCCTCCCGCAACTTCCCGGCAAAGTACCACTGAGGTGCCCTACAGATGATCGTCAGGACAGCTCCTAGCTTGATCTTTAACCTGTGCGGCGTGGGCGAGGGTTGCTGACCTCGGGCTTCTTCTTCGCTGATGGCTTCGCGGGGCCGGTCTTTGCGGCGGTGTGGACGTCGTGGCGTGGTGTGGGGTGGGTGTTCTTGCGGCCGGGAGGTCGTCCGGCACGCCGCACAGGTTAAAGATCAAGCTAGGCGCTCTCGGTCCCGTCCGGCGGCGCCTGCGGGCGGACGCCCTGCCGCAGCAGGCCCGCCCACAGGCGGGCGCGGCCGCTGCGGTCGAGGGCCTCGTGCGCGGCGAGCAGGCCGCCGGTGACCGCGCCGAGGAAGCCCCCGGCCAGGCAGTCCTGGCCGGAGAGGTAGAGGCCGTCGATCGCGGTGCGCGGGCGCAGCCAGTCCGCCCGGCCCGGTGTGCGGCCGTCGCCGAAGGCGGTGACGTCCTTGGCGAGCCCGTAGAGGCTGCCGCCGGGCCAGGCGGTGAAGTGCTCGGCGGTCAGCGGGGTGCCGAGCTCGTGGTGGGCGACCCGGCCGCGGGTGCGGGGCAGGCAGCGGTGGAGCCGGTCGAGGAGGTGCGCGGTGAGCTCGGCCTTCAGGGCCAGGTACGCCGGGCTGCGGCGGTGCCACCGCGAGCCGTGGAAGGGCGCGAACAGCTCCGGGTGGACGTAGGCGAGGATCTCCCCAGTCGAGCGGCCGGGGTTGCGGGCGCTCCAGGTGGGGTCCTTGGCGCAGGAGAAGGAGAGGAAGCAGCCGCTGGTGCGTCCGCCCGTGCCGTCGAAGAAGGCGTCGCAGTCCCCGTCGGTGACGAGCAGGTTGTGCCGGGGCAGGCCGAGTTCCGCGGGGTCGCCGTCGAGGCCGAGGAAGAGCACCACGAACGGGAACCCGCGCCGCATGCCGTCCAGGCGGTCCGGCCCGGGGCCCGGCGCGTGGCCCGACCGGGGGTCCGGCTGCGGGGCCGCGGGCGTCGGCAGCAGGGTGCGGTAGGTGTGGTGCGCGCCCGCCGCGCTGACCACCACCGGGGCCCGCACCCGGGTGCCGTCCGCCAGGTGGACGCCGGTGGCCCGCGACCCGGTCAGCTCGATCCGGGCGACCGGGGCCCGGACGAAGACCTCGCCGCCCGCGGCCCGGATCGGGTCGAGCATCGCGCGGGCGATCGCGGCGCTGCCGCCCACCGGGTACCAGGCGCCGGTCCGGAAGTGCTCGAACATCACGGCGAGGAGGAAGAACGGCAGGTTCGCGGTGGAGTCGGCCAGCAGCAGGGCGCTGCGGGTGAGGACGGCCTGCCGCAGCCGCTCGTCGCCGATCAGCCCCTCCACCACCTCCCGGGCCGGGCGCATCGCCTCGGGTGGTACGGCGGCCGCCCGCAGCAGGCGGGCCAGCCGCCGGACCACCGGGCCCGAGAGGCGGCCCAGGGCGAGGGCGGGGAGCACCGCCCGGCACCGCCCCACCAGCGCGAACAGGGCCTCGACGCCGCCCCGTTCGGCCGGGAAGCGGGCGATCAGCTCGGCCCGGTACGCGTCGAAGCCGACCGGCCCCCGGTACGCCTCGTCGGCCAGCCGGTACTCGTCGCACGGGTCCCCGACCGGGGCCCAGCGCAGGGTGCCGCCGGTCAGGTAGTCGGAGAGCACCCGGACCGGTTCGCGCGGGGCCAGTTGGCCGACGTAGTGGATGCCGACGTCCCACTCCCAGCCGCGGCGCCGGTAGGCGTGGGTGTAGCCGCCCGCGGTGTAGTGCTGTTCGAACACCGCCACCCGGCGCCCCTGGCGGGCCAGGCAGACCGCGGTGGTCAGCCCGCCGGCCCCGGAGCCGATCACCACCGCGTCGTACCGCTCCGCGACCGCACCCGCCGTCAGGGGCCTGCCCACCAGCACGCGTCCTGCCACGTCCGTCACCTCCGCCGCACCGGCCCGGGGGCGGAAGGAGATCCACCGGCCGGTACAACTCCCCGGGGGAGCGGTGGTTACGGCCCGCACCCGGTGCGGTCAGCCCGCTGACGCCTCGCTGGACGCCTCGACGGACGCCTCGACGGGCGTTGCGAGGGACGCTTCGATGTCGGCGAGTTGGGCGGCCAGCAGTTCCTCGAACGCGGCCCGGCGGTCCGCGCCGAGCGGGCGGACCTCGCGGGCGAAGCGGGCCAGCATGGGGAAGCGCTCGGGGTCGGCGCCGAGCACGGCGACCCGGAACTGCTCCAGGCCCTGCTCGTACTCCTCGGGCGCGACGGAGCCGAGGCCGCCCTCGGCGGAGATCAGTGCGGAGAGCAGCACCACCAGCCGGTGGTAGCGCACCGGGACCTCACGCTCCGGCAGACCGGCGTCGTGCAGGATGCGCAGCAACTCCTCCATCACCAGCCGGGATCCCGCGCCGCCGGACCCGTAGCGCCCCCAGATCGCGGCGAGCTGCGGCTGCTCGCCGAAGCCCTCGCGCAGGCGCAGCGCCAGGGCGGTGACGCGTTCCTTCCAGTCCGCGCCGTCCGCGCCGTACGCGCCGTCCGCGCGGTCCGTGCCGTCCGCCCCGGCGCGGTGGTCGGCCATGGCGGTCTGCAGGACCCGGTCGGCGACCTCGCGCAGCAGTTCGGTCTTGTTGCGGAAGTGCCGGTAGAGGCTGGAGGAGTCGGTGCCGAGCGCGGCGGCGAGCCTGCGCAGGCTGAACGACTCGGTGTCGCCGGTGCGCAGCAGCTCCGCCGCCTTGTCGAGGATCTCGTCGGCGGTCCATCGCCTGCGGCCGGTCATGTCGCTCCCCATCGTCGCTTCCCGCCCCAGCCTAGCCCATGCGCGCGACATTGCCCGTGACGTTGCGCTCGCCATTGCACTTGCCGTTGCACGCGGCGCGTGCATTAATGGGGGCGCGGCGAGCGGCCGGAACACGACGACACGGACACGCACCCGGCGGCGCGCCGGGAGGGGGAGCAGGACGGATGGACACCGCACGAGCGGACACGGGCGGCATCGGCGCGACCAGGCCACCGGCCCCGGACTTCGAGACGGTCACCGCCGAGGAGCTGGCGGCCTACAGCGCGGCGGAGAACCGCTTCCGCTCCTCGGCGGCGGCCCGGGCGGTGCTCGGGGAGCCGGACCCGGGGGCGACGGTCGAGTGGCGGCACCTCGCGCTGCCCGGCCGCGAACTGCCGGTCCGGGTCCACCGGCCGAACACCGCACCGGACACCGGATCGGCGGCCGCACAGGACGCCGGATCGGCGGTCGCGGGAAGCCGCCTGCCGTTGGTGGTGCACGTGCACGGTGGCGGGTTCGTGGGCACCGCGACGCAGTGCGACTGGACGACCAGCCACCTCGCGGCCCGGCTGCCCGCCCTGGTCGTCTCGGTCGAGCACCGCCTGCTGGCCCCCGGCCTGCCGCTCGCGGAGGCCGCCGCCGACGGGTGGGAGGCGCTGGTCGCGCTGGTGCGCGACGCCGAGCGGTGGGGCGTCGACCCGGAGCGGGTCGCGGTCCTCGGGGAGAGCTGCGGCGCGCTGATCAGCGCCCTGTCGGCCGTCCGGGCGGCGGCGGAGGGCCTGCCGCTGCGGGCGCAGGTCCTGGTCAACCCGGTGACCGACGTGACCGCCGCGATGTTCGACCACCCGTCGGTGGCCGCCCACGGGGACCGACCGGGCCCGACGCTGCCGCTGCTGCGCCTCGTCCGGCGGCTGGCCGTCCCCTCGGGGGACGAGGCCGCGGCGCGGGCGCTGTCGCCGCTGCACGCACCGGGGCTGGGCCGGACGGCTCCGGCGCTGGTGGTGGTGCCGACCCGGGACTCGGTCGCCGACCACGGCCGTCGCCACGCCGAGCGGCTGCGCGCGGCTGGGGTGCCGGTGCGGCTGACCGAGTACCCGGACGCCCCGCACGCGTTCCTGACCCTGCCGGGCCTCGAACCGCAGGCCGTCGCCGCGCGGGCGGAGATCCTCGGTTTCCTGCGCACCGCCCTGGAGGCACGGTGAGCGCGGCGAGCGCAGTGAATGCGGCGAGCGCGGCGAGCGCGCCCGGCGGGGTGCCGCTGCCCCGGCTCGGCCTCGGCTGCATGAGCATGGTCGGCAGCTACGGCGCGGTCGACGGGCGGGAGGCCGCGGCGACCCTGCTGGCGGCGCTCGACGCGGGCGTCACCCTGTTCGACACCGGCGACTTCTACGGCGACGGGGCGAACGAGGAGCTGCTCGGCCGCGTCCTCGCCCCGCACCGCGAGCGCGCCCTGCTGGCCACCAAGACCGGGCTGCGCCGCGACCCCGGGGGCCGACTGCTCCCGGCCGGGGCGCCGGACGAGCTGCGCCGGGCCTGCGAGGCTTCGCTGCGCCGGCTGCGCACCGACCGGATCGACCTGTACTACCTGGCCCGGATCGACCCGGTCGTCCCCGTCGAGGAGTCCGTGGGCGCGCTGGGCGCGCTGGTCGCCGAGGGCAAGGTGCGGCGGATCGGCCTGTCGGAGGTCTCGGCGGCCACCCTGCGCCGGGCGCACGCCGTCCATCCGGTCGGCGCCGTGCAGAGCGAGTACTCGCTGTGGGAGCGCGGGGTGGAACGCGAGGTGCTGCCGGTGGTGCGCGAGCTGGGCGCCGTCCTGGTCGCGTACGGCCCGCTCGGGCGCGGGCTGCTGACCGGGACCGTCCGGGCCGGTGTGCCGTACGCGCCGGGGGACTTCCGGGCCACCGCTCCGCGCTACCGCGGTGCGGACCTGGTGGCCAACCTGGCCGTGGTGGAGGCGGTGGCCCGGGTCGCCGCCGACCTGGGCGCCACACCCGCGCAGGTCGCGCTCGCCTGGCTGCTGGCCCGGGGCGACGACGTCCTGCCGATCCCGGGCAGCTCCCGGCGCACGCACCTGCGCGACAACCTGGCGGCGCTCGACCTGCGGCTGGGCGCCGCCGAGTTGGCCGCCGTCGACGCCGCCGTCCCGCTCGGCGGCGCGCGGGGCGCCCGGTACGGCGAGCACGGTGCCGCGCTGCTCGACGAGTAGGGCGAGCGGGAAGGGCGAGCGGGGAGGGCAGCGGTGCCGTCCGTTATTCGGTGGCGCGGGCCCGGGGCCGTCCGGAGAATGCCCGGGTGCAGATGACTGAGCAGCGGACGGCGACCGTCGTGGTCGGGTGGCAGGGCGAACTCCTGGGGGCGGTGGGCCCGTTCGCGACGGACTCGCCGTACTGGGCGCAGGTCGGCGAGGTGGCCGCGGCGGCGTCGCGGGCGGCGGGGGTGCCGCTGGCGGTGCTGCGGCTGCTGTCGGTGGCGGGCGGGGAGGGCGGCCGGGGCGGCGGGACGGTGTACCTGGCGGTGGCGTCCGAGCGCCCGACCGGCGCGCTGGCTCCGGCGGACACCGAGGACGTCGGGCACCCGCTGCGGCTGCGGTGGGCGTCGGCGGACGGGCTGGCGGCGGAATGGGCCTGGGCGGACGGCGAGTTGGCCGAGCTCGGCCGCCCGAGGACCGGCCCGGTGGAGCAGGTGCGCAGCTGGAACCTGTCGGCGCTGTCGCGCTTCCCGACCGCGGACGGCCCGGTGTGGCTGAAGAGCACGCCGCCGTTCGCGGTGCCGGAGGCGGCGGTGATCGCCCGGGCGGGGCGGGTCGATCCGGAGCTGGTGCCGCGGGTGCTGGCCGCGGACGGGCGGCGGGTGCTGCTGGCGGACGTGCCGGGCGTGGACTGCTGGGGCGTGCCGGAGGACGGCATGCTGACGGCCGTCGACCGCTGGGCGGCCGTGCAGGCGGCGGTCGCCGCGGACGGGCCGGGCGAGTGGGCGGACTGCTCGCCGACCGCGCTGGCGGAGCGCTTCCCGGCGCTGCTGGAGCGGCTGCGCCCGGAGCTGTCGGAGCAGGAGTACGCGCAGGCCCGGGAGCTGGCCGGGCAGCTGCCCGCGATCGCCCGCGAACTCGAGTCCTGTGGGCTGCCGTCGACACTCGTGCACGGCGACTTCCACCCGGGCAACTGGCGCTTCGACGGCGAGCGGGCGACCGTCCTGGACTTCTCGGACGCGGCCTGGGGCCACCCGGCGCTGGACGGCCTGCGGCCGATGCCGTTCCTCTCCCCCGAGCGCTGGGCGGTCGTCCGGGCGCGCTGGGCCGACGCCTGGCGGGAGCTGGTCCCGGACTGCGCCCCGGAGCGGGCGCTGGAGCTGGCGCCGCCGCTGGTGCACGTGCACTTCGCGCTGCGCTACCAGGAGTTCCTGGACGGCATCGAGCCGAGCGAGCACCCGTACCACGCGGGCGACCCGGCCGGTGAGGTGCGGCGGGCGCTGCGGTCCCTGGGCAAGGCGCTGTTCCCGACGGTCGGGTCGGAGCCGCGGGGCGCGGGCCGCGAGCTGTACCACGCGCTGATGGCGAGGACCGGGAGTTCGGCGCAGCTGGTGCTGGACGCCTGGGCGGCCGAGGCCCTGCCCGGCTACCCGGAGCGGTTGGCGGCGGCGGCCTCGTACGACGCCTTCACCGCGCAGTCGGCGCAGGAGCAGGACCTGCTGGAGTGCGAGCTCTACGCGCTGAGCCGGACCGCGGACGCGCTCGCCCTGGAGTTCCAGCCGCCGTACGGCGACGGGCCGGTGCGGGACGGGGTCCGGCTGGGCGTCGGCCGGGAGGAGTTCGCGGCGTTCTTCGCCCGGCTCGGCATGACGGAGGTCGGTGCGGCGGACGGCTTCGACCCGTTCCTGCACGAGATCGCCGAGCTGGTGCCCGCCGAGGACCCGGACGCGCCGATCGAACTGCTGGACGTGCTGTGGCCGGGGTTCGTCCTCGGCGAGCTGGTGTTCACCCGCGCGGGCGTGCGGGTGCGGGCGGGCGCCCGGGTGGCCGAGCCGGGCTGGGCGGACGCCTCGCCGGTGTACTGGGCGTTCCGGCGGCGCGGTCGGCGACCGGTCGACCTGTCGCAGGGCTGGGGTTCCAACTCGCAGTGGAGCACCAGCCACCGGATGGACTTCCGGACCGCGGACGGCGACCGGCTGAACGTGGTGCGCACCCCCGAGCGGCTGTCGGACCACCACGCGATCGACGGCTTCCCCCCGCTGAGCCGGGCGGAGGCCGAGGAGCTGCTGCGCCACCGCTGCCTGCTGCGCCGCCCGGCCGGGTACCCGGAGCTGGTCGTGGACTCGCAGGAGGCGGCGGACTTCTGGCCGTTCGACTGGACGCTGCCGGAACCGGCGGCGTGCTCGCCGGACTGCCGCGACCACGGGAGCAACTGGCAGCGGCCCTGAGCCGAGCCCTCAGGGCAGCTCGCCGCCGCTGACGAGGGCCACCCCGAAGGCGGCGACCGGCAGCCCGGCGGCGAGCAGGGCCGCCGCCCCGAGGAGGGCGCCGAGGGTGGCGGCGGTGCGGGGCCGGTCGACGGTGTCGGCGGGCAGCGCGCCCTCGGGGCGGCCGGGCAGGTAGCGGACCTCGACCCGGTCGCCGACGGCGCGCGGGGTGTCGCCGTCGTCCTCGACCAGGACGGGCAGCTGGTCGGCGGTGCGGAAGCGGAGGACGGCCCGGCGGTCGGTGTGGACCTGCCGGGTCTCGGCGTGCCGGTGCGTGCTGACGTACGTCTCCAGGACCTCGGCCTCGGCCCCGAGGCCGTCGGCCCGCAGGCGGCGCAGCCGGGCGTCGTCGCGCAGCCGCTGCACGGCGACGGCCGCGCCGAGGGCGGCGAGCAGCAGGCCCGCACCACAGGCCGCCGTACCGGCCGCCGCGTCCACCCAGCCCATCCGCTCCCCCGTTCCCGTACGGATGGACGTCCGGGCCGGACCGCCGGTTCCCGGAGCGGTCTCAGCGCAGGCGGCGGTAGCGCAGTTCGAGGCCGTCGAGGAGGGCGTCGAGGCCGGTGTCGAAGGCGCCCTGGTCGATGGTGCGGCGGTGTTCGGCGAGGCGGTGGGCGTCGCCGAGGTGGGGGTAGTCGGCGGCGTCGTAGAGGGTGGCGTCGTCGGGGAACCCGGCGGCGAAGGAGCCGAGGGCGGAGCCGGTGACGAAGTAGCGCATCAGGGCGCCGATCCGGGTGGCCTGGCCGGGGGGCCAGCCCGCGTCGACGAGGCAGCCGAAGACGGCGTCGGCCAGGCGCAGGGCGTGGGGGCGGCGGCCGGGGCCCTGGGCCAGGACGGGGACGAGGTGGGGGTGGGCGGCGAGGGCGGCGCGGTAGGAGCGGGCCCAGGCGTGCAGGGCGGTGCGCCAGTGGTCCGGCGCGTCGAACATGCTGAGGTCGACCTCGCCCATCACACTGTCGACGACGGCGTCGAGCAGGTCGTCCTTGGTGGCGAAGTGGTTGTACAGCGAGGGACCGCTGACCGAGAGCTCGGCGGCGAGGCGGCGGGTGGAGAGGGCGGCCAGGCCCTCGGCGTCGACCAGGGCGAGGGCGGCGGCGATGATGCGGTCCCGGCTGAGCAGGGGGGTGCGGGGTCGGGCGATCTCCGCCTCCTGGGGTGCGGGCCGGTGGGGTACGGGCCATTGTCGCAGGTGCCTCCGGGCGCCGGTCGGGTGCTCCTGCGCTGCTCTTCCGCTTCCGGCCGGGGCGGGCTACAGTCACCGTAAAACTTGCAGTGCTAGTTTATCGGCACCGCAGGATCGCCGAGTGTGTGCCGAGTGTTCGGGGTGTCGCCGCGTGGACCTGGAGCTGACCGAGGAGCAGTCCGCCGTACGGGAGTTGGCGGCCGTCTTCACCGAGCGGGAGATCGTGCCGTTCGCCGCCGCGTGGGACCGGGCGGAGTCGATCGACCTGGGGATCGTCAGGAAGCTGGGCGACCTGGGCTTCCTGGGGCTGACCCTGCCGGAGGAGTACGGCGGCAGCGGCGGCGACCACCTGGCGTACTGCCTGGTGCTGGAGGAGCTGGGACGCGGCGACTCCTCGGTGCGCGGCGTGGTGTCGGTCTCGCTGGGGCTGGTCGCCAAGTCGGTGAACGCGTTCGGCACCGAGGAGCAGAAGCGCACCTGGCTGCCGCGGCTGTGCTCGGGCGAGGCGCTGGGCTGCTTCGCGCTGACCGAGCCCGGCACCGGTTCGGACGCCGCCAACCTGACCACCCGGGCCGAGCGCGACGGCGGCGACGGCGCCGACTGGCTGCTGTCCGGCGCGAAGATGTTCATCACCAACGGGACGTGGGCGGACGTCGCCCTGGTCTTCGCCCGCACCGGCGGGCCGGGGCACCGCGGCGTCACCGCCTTCCTGGTGCCCACCGACGCACCCGGCTTCGAACGGCGGCTGGTGCACGGCAAGTTGGGCCTGCGCGGGCAGGCCACCGCCGAGCTGTCCTTCGACCGGGTGCGCGTCCCGGACAGTGCGCGCCTGGGCGGGGTCGGCGAGGGCTTCAAGGTCGCGATGGCGGCCCTCGCCAAGGGCCGGATGTCGGTCGCGGCGGGCTGCGTGGGCATCGCGCGGGCCTCGCTGGACGCGGCGGTCCGCTACGCCGGGGAGCGCGAGCAGTTCGGCAAGCCCGTCGCCGCCCACCAGTTGGTGCAGGAGCTGCTGGCCGACATCGCCGTCGACGTGGACGCGGCCCGGCTGCTGACCTGGCGGGTCGCCGACCTGATCGACCGCGGCCTGCCGTTCGCCACCGAGTCCTCGGTCGCCAAGCTGTACGCCTCCGAGGCGGCGGTGCGCTGCGCCAACAACGCGCTGCAGGTCTTCGGCGGGTACGGCTTCATCGACGAGTACCCGGTCGGCAAGTACCTGCGCGACGCCCGGGTGATGACCCTGTACGAGGGCACCAGCCAGATCCACAAGCTGCTCATCGGCCGCTCCCTCACCGGCGTCAACGCCTTCTGACCCCTGCCCCTCCCCCTTTCCCTCGGCCCACCGGCCCACTGACCCACCGACAAGGAGCCCGACGAAGTGCTTCCGGTCTTCATCGCCGCCGCCCGCCGCACCCCGATCGGGCGGCTGCGCGGCGCACTGTCCGCCGTCCGGCCCGACGACCTGTCGGCGGCCGTGCTGCGCGGACTGCTCTCCGAGGTGCCCGCGCTGGACCCGGCGCGGATCGACGACGTGTACTGGGGCGCCGCCAACCAGGCGGGCGAGGACAACCGCAACCTGGCCCGGATGGCCGTGCTGCTGGCCGGGCTGCCGGACAGCGTGCCGGGCGCCACGCTCAACCGGCTGTGCGCGTCCGGGATGGAGGCGGTCACCACCGCGGCCCGGGCGGTCGGCTCCGGCGAGGCGGACGTGGTGGTCGCGGGCGGCTGCGAGTCGATGAGCCGCGCCCCGTTCGTGCTGCCGCGCCCGGACGAGGCGCTGCCGCACCGGATGGAGACCTTCGACACCCGGCTCGGCTGGCGCCTGACCAACCCGCGGATGCGCGAACTGCACGGCGTGCTGTCGATGGGCGAGACCGCCGAGGAGGTCGCCGCCCGCTACGGCATCGGCCGCGAGGCGCAGGACGCGTTCGCCCTGCGCAGCCACCGACTGGCCGCCGCCGCAAGGGAGTCGGGGCACTTCGACGCCGAACTGCTGCCCGTCGCCCGCCCGGACGGGACGCTGGTCGACCGCGACGAGTCGATCAGGCCGGACACCACCGCGGAGAAGCTCGCCGCCCTGAAGCCGGTCTTCCGCCCCGGCGGGACGGTGACCGCGGGCAACGCCTCGCCGATGAACGACGGCGCGGCCGCCCTGCTGCTGGTCAGCGAACGGGCGCTGGCCGAGCTGGAGTTGGAGCCGCTGGGCCGGTACGTGGCGGGCGCCTCGGCGGGCGTGCACCCCGACGTGATGGGGATCGGGCCCGTCCCGGCCACCCGGCGGGTGCTGGAGCGCTCCGGCTGGAAGCTCGCCGACCTGGAGACCGCCGAGTTCAACGAGGCCTTCGCGGCCCAGGCACTGGCCTCCGTCGGCGAGTTGGGCATCGACCCGGAGCTGGTCAACCCCTCCGGCGGGGCGATCGCCCTGGGCCACCCGCTCGGCTGCTCCGGCGCCCGGATCCTCACCACCCTGCTGCACCGGATGCGCCGCACCGGCGCCCGGCGCGGCCTGGCCACCATGTGCGTGGGCGTCGGCCAGGGCTCGGCCGTCCTGGTCGAGCGCGACTGAACCCACCACCCCCACCAAAAACATGACGGATCGTCAGGAACGGAGCGCGACAGTGGGCAGGTTCGACGGCAAGGTGGCGGTGGTGACCGGCGCCGCGCAGGGCATCGGTGCGGCGACGGCGCGGCTGCTGGCCGCGGAGGGCGCGGCGGTCGCCGTGGTCGACCTCACGGCGGAGCGGGCGAAGGGCACCGTCGAGGAGATCCTGGCGGCGGGCGGCACGGCCCGGGCCTACGGGTGCGACGTCGCCGACTACGAGGCGGTCCAGGCCGTCTTCGCGGTCGTGGTCGAGGAGTTGGGCGGGGTGCACGTGCTGGTCAACAACGCCGGGATCACCCGCGACAACCTGTTCTTCAAGATGCCCAAGCAGGACTGGGACACCGTCCTCGCGGTCAACCTGACCAGCGCCTACAACTGCGCGCACGTCGCGCAGAAGTACTTCGTGGCGCAGAAGTACGGCAAGATCGTCTCGCTCAGCTCGCGCTCCGCCCTGGGCAACCGCGGCCAGGCCAACTACGCGGCGGCGAAGGCCGGCATCCAGGGCCTGACCGCGACCCTGGCCATCGAGCTCGGCCCGTTCAACGTCAACGTGAACGCCGTCGCCCCCGGCTACATCGCGACCTCGATGACCGCCGCGACCGCCGAACGGGTCGGCGCGACCCCGGAGCAGCACCAGGCCGAGGTCGCCGAGCGCACCCCGCTGCGCCGGGTCGGCCGCCCCGAGGAGGTCGCGGCCGTGGTCGCGTTCCTGGCCAGCGAGGACGCCTCGTACGTCAGCGGCCAGACGCTGTACGTCAACGGCGGCGCACGCTAGGCGTGCCGTCCGGCGGCCGGGGCGGTCAGTCCCGGCCCAGCAGGCCCAGGGCCCGGGAGCGCTGGGCGACGAGCGCGTCGTAGGTGCCGTCGCGCTCGGCCCAGCGGTGCCCGCGGACGGCCCGCACCAGGATCTCGCGCGGGGTGGGCTCCTGGGCGAGCAGCTCCATGACCTCGGTGGCGAAGTCGTCGAGCGGCAGCGCGTGCGGGTTCACCGCCTCCTGGCCGGCGGTGGCGACGGCCGGGGGGACGAGTTCGACGACGCCGACGCCGGTGCCGTCGAGCTGTGCGCGCAGCGCCTCGGAGTAGGCGTGCACCGCGGCCTTCGACGCGGCGTAGCCGGGCATCGGCGGGAACGGCAGGAAGGCGATGCCGGAGGTGACGGTGACGAAGGTGCCCGCGCCCCGTCGGACCAGGTGCGGGGTGAAGGCGTCGACGACCCGGACGGTGCCGAGCAGGTTGGTGTCGATCGTGGTCGCCGTCGCCGCGAAGTGCCCGGGGTCGAGCAGGTCCTCCAGCAGCATGACGCCCGAGCTGGTCACCACGGTGTCCAGCCCGGGGTACCGGGCGAGCACGGCGTCGCGGGCGGACGCGACCGAGGCGCCGTCGGTGACGTCGACGGCGAAGGCGCCGAAGCCCTCCCGGTCGAGTTCCGCGAGCGCCCGCGGGTCGCGGCCGCCGACGGCCACGGTGCTGCCCGCCGCGGCGAACCGGCGGGCCAGCTCCCGTCCGATGCCCGAGGTTCCGCCGACGACGAGGACGGTGCGGTCGGAGAGGTCCACGGGGTCCTCCCTTTCGTTCGGGGCGCCGCCGGGGTGCGGACCGGCGGCGGCCGGGGGTGGTTCCCGTCCCTGCCGGAACGGTTCCCCCGCAGTCTCGGCCGCACCGGCCGGGCCGCGGGAGGGCCCCCGTCCTCCCTGGTCCTGACAGGACCCCCGTTCCGGCACCCGCACCGCAGTACGGTGGGCGGCATGAAGGACGACGGATCCGGCAACCGGCTCGGCAGCTACCTGCGGGCCCGGCGCGAGCTGGTCTCCCCGGCCCGGGCGGGGCTCCCGCCCGGCGGCAACCGGCGGGTGCCCGGGCTGCGCCGCGAGGAGGTCGCGCTGCTCGCCGGGATCAGCCCCGACTACTACCTGCGCCTGGAGCGGGGTCGCGACCGGAACCCGTCCCCGCAGGTCCTGGAGTCGCTCGCCCGCGTCCTGCACCTCGACGAGGTCGAGCGGACGTACCTGCTCGGCCTCGCGGCGGCGCGCCCCCGGGCACCGCGCCGCAAGCGGCCCGAGCAGGTACCGGCGCGGGTGCACCAGTTGCTCGCCCACCTGACCGTGCCCGCCTTCGTCGAGGGGCGGGCGTTCGACGTCCTGGCCGCCAACCCCCTGGCGCTCGCGCTCTCCCCCCGGCTGCGCCCCGGCCTGAACCGGCTGCGCTCGCTGCTCCTCGACCCCGAGGAGCAGGCCTTCCACCAGGACTGGGCCCGGGCCGCGTCCGATGCCGTCGCCGCCCTCCGCGCCACGGTCGGGGACGACACCGACGACCCCCGGTTCGTCGAACTCGTCGGCGAACTCGCCCTGTCGAGCCCGCACTTCCGCGCCCTGTGGGCCCGCCACGACGTCCGCCCCCTCGGCGGGGGCACCACCACGGTCCACCACCCCGTCGTCGGCGACCTGCACCTGCACCGGGACAAGCTGCCCGTGGACGAAGTCATCCTCGTCGTCTACTACCCCGACAAGGACGGCGAGAGCGACGAGAAACTGCGCCTCCTCGCGGCGCTCGCGCACGACGGGCCGGTGGACGGCTCCCTCCCGCGGACGCCCTGAGGGAGCGGGAGGGGGCGGCGGGCGGCGCGTCGGTCAGCGCCAGGGCCGGCGGCGGCCGGGCTTCGACTGCGGCGCGGGCTGCGGCGGGACCGGAGCGGGGCCGGTCGGCGGGACCGGGGCGGGGCCGGTCGGCGGGACCGGCGCGGGGCCGGTCGGCGGGCGTTCGTGCTCAGGCTGGAGGATGACCGGGTAGTCGAGCCCGGTGGCGATCTGGACCAGCGCGGTGGCCCGCCAGCCCGTCCAGTCGCTCTCGCGGTCGTGGCTCTCGTGCTCGGCCCGGTCCTCGGTGCGCAGTTGGACCGCGGTCATCCCGGCCGCCGCGGCGCCGCCGAGCTCCCGGCCGTCGCCGACGCCGACGTACAGGCAGCGTTCGGGGGTGACGCCCAGGCGCCGCGCCACCTCGGCGTACAGGGCCGGGTCGGGTGTGCGGCGGCCCTCGCGGCAGGAGAACACCGCGGCGTCCACCCAGCGGGCGACGGGCACCAGCGCCCAGTGGTCGGCGAGTTCGCAGGAGCAGTCGCTGAGCACCCCGATCCGGACGTCCCGGCGGCGGATCGTCTCCAGCACCCGCAGGGCGTCCGGCCGCGCCTCGAACAGCTCCCGTTGCGCCTCGCGGCGGGCCTCGCACGCCCGCCACAGCGCGATCCGCTCCGGGTCCGTCACCCCGCAGCGCGCCGCGAGCGCGGTGACGGTCTCCCGCAGGTCACCGAGCCCGCCGACGGCCCGTTCCGGCCAGGACTCGTCCCAGGCCCGCCGCCAGCGCTGCGAGTCGATGCCCAGCGGGGCGGCGCTGCGCGCGGCGTGCTCGTCCCGCACCCGGGACGGGACGGCGGGAGTGAGCGTGCCGAAGAAGTCGAACACCACGGCCTGGAAGGGCGAGAACGGCATGCGGAGCAGGATACTGCCCCTGCACGGGCCAACGACCGTCGGTGCGAAGGGAGTTCACGCGCGGTGCAGTCGCACGGCAACCGAGGGCTCGGCGACGGCGGGCTCGGCGACGGTGCGGCGGCGGCCGCGACCGGCGAGGCGGCAGCCCGTGCAGTCCGGGTGGCCGTGGCGGGCGGCGCGGTCGCGGGTGCGCCAGTGCCGCTGCTGCGCCGGGCGCGGGCCGCTGGGCTTGCCCCAGCCCGCGAGGTGCAGGGCCCAGGTGGCGAACGCCGCGACGGGGGCCAGGGCGATCCCGGCCCACAGGACGGCGGGCGAGGCGAGGACCAGTCCGGCCCCGGCCACCGTGAAGGCGAGGATGCCGAGGGCGGAGCCGGTCCATCCCGCGACGGTGTGCCCCATGTCGTGGTCGCCGTGTGCGCTCATGTGTCCTCGTTTGGTGTGATGGGCGGATGCGGAGACAGGTCGGGCCGGATCGGGTGGCAGCCCACCGGACCGTTTATCTCACGAGCTAAGTAACTTAGATGCTAAGGAGTTCTCGAGTGGAGGGCAAGCCGCGCCCCCGGGCCACGCCTGAACAGGCCCTGCAGGCCATGGACCGCATGATCGCCCTGGCCCAGTTCGGCCAGCACGACATCGCCGCCAGGCTCGGGCTCAACGTCACCGACCTGACCTGTCTGGGCTTCGTGATCGAAGCCACCGCGTCCGGCGAACCGCTCGCCGCGGGCGACCTCGCCGAACGCGCCCAGCTCACCACCGGCGCCGTCACCGGCGTCCTCAACCGGTTGGAGAAGGCGGGGTACGCCCGCCGCGAGCCCGACCCGAGCGACCGCCGCCGGGTGCGCGTGCTGATGTCCGAGGACGCCCAGGAACGCATCCTCCAGGTGTACGGCCCCTTCTACGCCCGCCTGGCCGAGCTGTTCGCCGACTACTCCCCCGCCGAGGTCGCCGTCCTCGCCGACTGGTTCACCCGCGCCCGGGCCGCCATGGCGGACTCCCTCGCCGAGATCCGCGAGTAGGCCCGCGCCCGGCCCGCCCGCCGGCCTCCGACCCGCCCGCCGGCCTCCGACCCGCCCCCGTACCCGCCGACGAAGGAGCACCCGTGCCCGACCGCACCGAGATCCGCCTGATCGCACCCGGTGACGCCGCCCCGATAGCCGCCCACCGGGCCCGGGACGTCGAACTCCTCCGGCGCTGGGAACCGGCCCAGCCGCCCGCCCTCCTCACCGCGGAGGGCCAGGCCGAACGGATCGACCGGCTGCTGGCCGGGCACCGGGCCGGCACGCTCTGGCCGGGCGTGGTGCTCGCCGACGGCGAGGTGGTCGGACAGGTCACCGTCGGCGGCGTCCTGCCGCAGCCGCACCTGCGCCGCGGCTCCCTCGGCTACTGGATCGCGAGCACCGCCCAGAACCGGGGCCACGCCGGGCGCGCCGTCGGGCTCGCGCTGCGGGTGATGGCCGAGGAGCTCGGGCTGCGCCGCGCCGAGGCGTCCACCAACCTGGAGAACCTGCCGTCCCAACGGGTGCTGCGCCGCAACGGGTTCAGCCCGTACGGCGTCGCGCACTCCACGATCCTGCTCGACGGCGAGTGGCAGGACTCGCTGCTGTGGGAACTGATCCTCGGCGACTGACCGTTCGACCGGCCGGCCGGACAGGCGTCCGACCGACCGCCCGACTGCCGGGCCCTCAGCCGCGGTTCTCGGCGAGCTGGCGCAAGTAGCGCTCCGCGGCGCGGAGTTTGCGGTTGTCCGGGCCGGGGAGGTGCGCGCGGAGCTCGATGATGTCGGGGGCGAGCCGGATCGCCTCGGCCGGGTCCTCGACCGCGCGCCAGCAGGCCTCGGCGTTGGTGACGGCGCGCTGCGTCTCGGGGTGTTCGGGGCCGTCGCTCTGCAGCAGGGCCGCGGCGACCTGGCGGTAGAGCTCGGCCGCGACGGCGGGACGGCCGCCGACCCGGCAGACGTGCGCCCGGACCTGACGGACCTGCAGCACCACGGTGGCCCGGGCGCCGTACGCCCCGACGGCCTTCTCCTCCAGCGCGAGGGCGAGCGCCGAGGCGGTCTCGTGGTCGCCCGCCTCCGCACTGCGGACGATGTCGCCGATCGCCTCCAGGTACTCGCTGGGCGGCGCCTGCGTGCGGTCCACCGAGGGCTGCGGCGGCGGGGCGTCGGAGCCCTTGCCGAGCCGGACGGTCCCGGTGGACGCGGGGCCCGCCGCGGCGGGGGCGCCCCGGCCGGGGAGCGGGGTGGTGGCGGCGAGCGGGTCGTGCCGGGGCGTCGGTTCGGGCTCGGGGCCGCGCTCGACGATCGGGATGGTGACGGGCCGGTCTATCGGGAGGGTCGCGGCCAGGGTGTCACCGGCCCCGGCCGGTGCCGCCTCCTTGGCGAACGTCACGGCGGACGCGGCGGACGCGGCGGACGCGGCGGGCGCGGGTTCGAGCGTCGGCAGCGGCTCGGTCGCGGTGTCCCCGGCCCCGGCACCGGTCGGGGCACCGGTGCCCTTGCCCAGCTCGACCCGCGGCGCGCCGCGCCCCGGCTTGTCGAGCGCCACCGGCGGGGCCGCCGGGCCGGCGGAGGTGGGCGTGAGCGGGACGGTGGACTGCGTGTCCGCGGGCACCATCGGCTCGCCCTTGACCAGCGAGACCACCATCGCGCGGCGCGGCGGGGTCGCCGGGACGCCCGCCTTGCGCAGCGAGACCAGGCCGCGCGGCGTCCAGCCGGGCGAGAGCCGGGGCCGGACCGGTTCGGGAGCGGCGGTGCCACCGGCGGCACCGGCACCGACGGCCGCGCGGGCCGCGGTGTCGGAGCGGGCCTGGAGGGGGGCCGCGGGCTCGCCGGTGCCGATCTGCCGTGCGGTGTTGCGGAAGTAGGGCCGGTCGACGGGGTGCGAGGTGATCACCACGGTGTCGGCCCGCAGCACCGAACTGACCTGCTGGCGGACGAGTTCGGGGGTGAGGAACTGGTCGGCGCCGGGGCGCCCGCGGTGCAGGGCCTCGATCAGGCCGAGGGTGAAGGTTCCGAGCTGGTCGGGGTCGTGGTTGACGACGGCCCAGAGCGGTACGCCGTCGGCGAGTTGCTGCCCGGCGGTGGCGGCGAGGGTGGGCCAGACGACCTGGTCGGCGCTCAGGTCGCCGATCACCAGGGTGTCCAACTCGGTTCCGCGGTGCCGCAGTTCGGTGGCGATCGCGGACCAGGGCAGGCTCTCGGAGCTCTTGTTCTCGCGCAGCGAGAGGTAGAGCTGTTCGCCGCGCCGGTCGGTGATCAGGTGGCCGCCGAGGTGGATGAGCAGCGGTCCGGGGTGCCGGGCGGCGGCGCGCAGGTGGGCGAGGACGGTCTGCGGGTCGCTGGCCCCGGGCAGGTGGACGGCGTCGACCTGGTCCGCGGAGAGCAGCACCTGCGGGGCGACCCCGGCCAGCGCGGCGGAGAGCACCGAGGTGTGCGCGCCGCCGCCGCGGCCCCAGCGGCGTCCGCCGCCGTAGCCGCCCTCGATGACCAGGATGCGTCCGCGCAGGCCGCCGCCGATGCCGTGGGCGGGGGGCGGGGCGTCCGCGACGGGGGCGGCGGTGGGCGCGGGGGGCACGGCGCGGACGACCGGGAAGGAACCGGTCCAGCCGGTGCCGCCGGGCGGGGCCGCGGGCGGCGGCGGGAGGGCGGTGCCGCCCGCCGGGGTGGCGGTGGGGGGCAGCGGGACGGTGCGGGCGGCGTCCGGGATCACCAGGTTGATGGAGGTCGCGAACGGGTCGGCACCGGGCGCGGCTTCGAACTTCTGCTCCACGGCGGGCCCGCTCGGGGGAAGCTCGGACGTCTCCTCCGGGCCGGCCCCCGCCGACCCGTCCCCGGCCGTCGATGCCACGTCAGCCACCGTTCGGTCACCGCCCCCGTCCGTCGCCGGCGCGACGCCGTGCCTGTACGCCGTGGTGTCCCGCACCACGTTCCGATCCCGGCCACGATACGTGGTCGGCAGCCGGACCGGCCAGGCCGGGTCCCACGAGGGCCGGCACCCGGCCGGACCGCGCCCCGGCCCGCCCCCGAACGCGGCGACGGGGCGCGGGCGTTGGCCCCCGGCGGACCGCCGACCGGCCCCGAGCAGTACGGCGGACAGTGCGCAGAGGACGGTACGCAGGGGCCAGTACGGCAGGGCAGCACGGCAGGGCAGCACGGCAGGGCAGCACGGCAGGGCAGCACGCCGAGCGCCCCGTCACCGGGCGTCGGACGGGGTGTCAGTCCCGCTGTCCGGCCACCGGCTCGGGCCGGACCCGGTGGCCGTACCCGCGCACGACGGCGGCGGCCAGGAGGGCGACGGCGCCCCCGAGCACCATCACGGTGGCGGGCGAGGAGCGGTCCACCACGAGGCCGCCGGTCAGGGCACCGATCGACAGGGTCGCCTGGAAGGAGGAGGTGAACAGCACGCCCGCCGCCTCCGGGACGTGCGGGGCCGCCGCCAGGAACCAGTTCAGCGAGCACACCGGCACGGCGCCGTACGCCGCGCCCCACAGCGTCAGCAGGACGGCGGCGCCCGGGCCGCCGGTGCCGAGCAGCGGCATCAGCAGGGTCGCGGCGGCGAGCAGCACCACGGCCGTGCCGAAGACCGGCCGCAGGGCGCCCGCCGCGCGGCCTCCGGCGAGCGCGTTGCCGAGCAGCCCGGCGGCGCCGTACCCCAGCAGCAGGCCGGTGACCAGGCCGGGCCCGGCGTGCGCGGTGGTCTCCAGGAACGGGGTGACGTAGGTGTAGCTGCCGAAGTGGGCCAGCACGATCAGGAAGGTCACGGCGAGGCCGCTGCGGGTGCCCCGTCCGGTGAGCAGGCCGCGCAGCACGCCCAGGTCGGTGACGGCCGACGGGGGCAGCGGCGGGAGCGAGAGCAGCAGGGCGGCCAGGGTCAGCACGGTCAGCGCGGCCGCCACCAGGAAGGCGGCCCGCCAGCCCGCGAGCGACCCGAGGTACACGCCCGCCGGTACGCCGAGGACCGAGCCGAGCGGGACGGCGGTGAAGAACACGGTGGTGGCCCGGCCCTGCCGGTGCGCCGGGACGAGCCGGGCGGCGAGCCCCGAGCCGACCGACCAGAACGCCCCGATGACCAGGCCGAGGGCGACCCGGGCGGCCAGCACGGCCCAGTAGGCGGGGGCGAGGGCGTTGAGGAGGTCCGCCAGGGTCAGGAGCAGCAGCAGGACGCACAGCACGGTCCGCCGGTCGGCGTGCCTGGTCGCGACCGTCACCACCGGTGCGGCGGCCGCGGCGACGAGGCCCGGGAGGGTCATCATCAACCCGGCGGTGCCGTCGGAGATCCGGAAGGTGGCGCCGATCGGGGTGAGCAGGCCGATCGGCAGGATCTCGGTGGTGACGAGGGAGAACACGCCCGTGGTGACGGCCAGTACGGCGGGCCAACCACCTTGCCCCGTCCGTCGGTTGGGGCGGTCACCGGGGGCGGTGGGCGGGCGGTGGGTGGTGGTGGCGGCCATGCCGGAGGTCCTGTCCGTGGGCGGTGGGGTGTCCCTGGACAGTCCACCAGCCGGACCGGGGGCGGACCGGCGCGAATCGGACCTCGACGTCCCGCCCCGCGTCCGTCAGCCCGCCACCCCGTCACCCCGTCACCCCGTCAACGCCCCTCCCGCCGACGGCGGTTGCGGGCGAACAGCAGCACCCCGACCCCGAGCAGCACGCTCAGCGCCGTGCCCGCGGCGACCGTGCCGATCCCGCCCGCACCGGTCGGGGGCAGTCCCCCGCCGTGGTGGTGCGGCCGGGGCCGGTCGGTCGGCCCGGGGTGCGGCGTGGGGCTGGGCGTGGGCTCCGGCGAGGGCGAGGGCGAGGGCTTCGGGGTCGGGGACGGCGACGGGCTCGGCGAGGGCGACGGGGTGGTCACCTCGACCGGGACGTCCGGGCTGCGCGAGGCCCGCCACTCACTGCCGGACGGGGCGTAGACGGCGTGCAGCACGTGGGTGCCCGCCGTCGGGTGCGGGTACGTCAGGACGGCGCGCCCGTCCGCGTCCAGCGTCGCGGTGCCGACGGCGGTGCCGTCCACGTACAGGGTCACCGTGCCGGGCGGGGTTCCGGCGGCGGCGTCCCGGGCGGTGACGCGGAGGTCCACCGGCAGGTCGACGCCCTCCTCGGGGGTGCCGCGCGGGACGAGCGCGGTGACGGTGTCGGCGGCCCACTGGGCGTGGACGGTGCGGTCGGCGTCCAGCGGGGTGTCGGGGCCGATCTCGACGGGCCGGCCGCTGCCGTCGGCCGCCGTGTTCCAGCCGGTGAACGTGAAGCCCGCCCGGGTGGGCGGCGCGGGGACGGTGCGGGCCCCGGCGGCGAAGGAGGTGGCGAACACCCGGACGGCTTCGGTGGGGGTGCCGCCGTTGGCGTCGAAGGTGACCAGGAAGTTGTGCGGCTTCACGCCCAGTTGCTGCCACTGGACGCCGTCGGTGGGCAGCTGGATCGCCCCGTTGTTGACGACCAGTCCGTTGCCGGTCCCGCCGCTGCGCAGCGAACCGTCGCCGGTGACGGTGACGCCCGCGGGGACGCGCAGCGCCGCGCCCCCGGGGACGATCAGCACGGCGGGGGCGCGGACGTCCAGCGAGCCGAAGGCGCTGCCCGCGACCGCGCCCTGACCGACCGCGGAGGAGTCGTAGGCGGCCTTGTTGGCGGCGGTGACGGTGCCGCCCTCCAGGACGACGGTGCCGCCCGCTCCGGCCTGGCCGCCGCCGATGCCCGCACCGGAGGTGGTGGCGGTGGCGGTGACCACGGGGTTGTCGCGGACGGTGAGCGAGCCGCCCGCGCCGCCGTAGCCGCCGCCGATCCCGGCGCCGATGGCGGAGCCGGTGGCGGTGACCTGCGCGGTCCCGGCGATCAGGACGGTGCCGCCGTTGCCGCCGGTCAGCGGGGTGGTGAGGCCGGCCTGGCCGCCGCCGATGCCCGCGCCGCGGCCGGTGCTGGTGGCGGTGACGGTGGCGGCGCCGTCGACGGTGACCTCGCCGCCGTCGCCGCCCCAGTAGCCGCCACCGATGCCCGCCCCGCCGTCGCTGGTGGCGGTGACGGTGGCGTGGTCGGTGATCCGGGTGGTGCCGCCGGGGCTGTAGTCGCCGCCGCCGATGCCCGCGCCGTCGACGGCCCTGGCGTGACGGTGGCGTTGCCGGAGATGGTGACGCTGCCGCCGCCCCCGCGGTCGCCGCCGCCGATCCCGGCGCTGAACTGCCCTCCGGCGGCGGAGACCCGGGCGTCGCCGGTGATGGTGACGGTGCCGTTCTCGCGGTGGTTCTTGTCGCCGCCGATGCCGGCCGCCTCGTTGTCCCGGGCGGTGGCGCTGACCACCGCCCGGCCCTGGACCACCAGGGTGGCGCCGCCCACGGCGATGCCCGCGCCGCCGAGGCGCGGGGAGGCGGCGGTGAGCACGCCCGGCGTGGCGGGGGCGGGGGTGGTGTCGGTGAGGGTGAGGGTGCTGCCCGCACCGAGCACGACGGCGACGGTGTCGAGGCGGTGGCCGTTCAGGTCGAGGGTGAGCGCGGCCCCGTCGGCGAGCCGCAGGTCGGCGGCCGCGCCCTGCACGAGGTCCGCCCCGAGCTCGACCTGCCCGCCGACCCCGGCCGGGTTCGCGAACGCGCCGCTGAGCGCCACCCAGTCGCCGACGTCCGTGGCGAACGCGGGCTGCGGGAGCAGCGTCCAGGTGGCGGCGACGACCACAGCGGCAGCCAGGACGGCCCTGCTCGGGCCCGTGGAGTTGCGCATGGCCCAGAGTAGGCGAACGATCTCCCTCCGCTTACGCACGATCACCCCCGACGGCGTGTCCCGCGCCCGCTCGACGGCCTCCCCGGGCCGCCGGTCCGAGCAGCCGGTCCGAGCAGCCGGTCCGAGGAGCCTGCCATCATGCCGCGCATGGATGACCGAGTCGCCGACCTTCGCCCCTGCGTTTTCTGCTCCCACCCGGTGCCGGAGGACGCGCTCGACGAGTACGACTGCCCGGTGTGCGGCGATCCCTGGTCCCGGCCGCCGTCCCGCTGACCGTCTGCCCGCACCCGCTCGCCCGCCCCGTCAGGGGTGGCCGTTGCCCGTGCGCAGGGCGGCGCCGAGCGGGGTGGGGCGGTAGTGGACGTGGCGGCCGTGGCGGGTGCGCTCCAGCAGGGCGGCGGCGTGCAGGGCGGCCAGGTGCTGGCTGACGGCGGCGGGGGTGACGGCGAGGCGGTGGGCGAGTTCGGTGGTGGTGGCGGGGCCGTCGTCGGCGAGCATCACCAGGAGCCGGGCGCGGGTCGCGCCGAGCAGCTGGGCCAGGGCGCGCGGGGCGGGCGGCGGCGGGCTCTCGGCGAGGGTGGCCAGGCCGCGGGTGGCGTAGACGATGTGCGGGGGCGCGTCGCGGTCGAGCATGGTGGAGACGCCGTCGGCGAAGCAGCTGGGGGTGAGCAGCAGGCGGCGGCCGTCGACGGGGATGTCGTCGGGGGTGGACGGCCAGGGGCCGCCGCGGCGGATGGTCAGGGTGTCGTCGGCCCAGGAGAGCCGTTCGCTGATGCCGCGGAACAGCGCGTCGGCGCCGCCCTCGGCGAGGGTGCGGGCGCGGTGCGCGAGGTCGGCGGCCAGGACGGCGCGGGCCCGGGGCCACCAGTGCGGGCGCAGGCAGGCGTGCCAGTACGCCTCCAGGGCGTCGGCGAGGTCGGCGAGCAGCCGGTCGGGGTGGTGCAGGCCCGCGGCGAGCACGGGCGGGACGGGTTCGCCGAGCGGGTGGAAGGTCTGTTCGATGCCGGGTCGCAGCCGGGCGGGGTCGGTGGCGCGCAGCGCGGCGAGTTCCGCGCGCAGGTCGGGGGCGGGGGCGGCGGGGCGCGGGGTGAGGAAGTCGGGGACCCAGTAGCGGCGGTGGGCGACCAGCGCGGTGAGCAGGGGGTGCGCGTCGAGCCGTTCGTACGCGGGGCGCATTGCGGCGAAGGCGGGGCGCAGGGCGGGGAAGCGGCGGGCGTGGTGGGTCCACATGCGCAGGCTGAGCACGGCCTCCTGGAGCGGCGAGTACGCGAAGGAGGTGGCGGCGAGGTCGGCGAGGCGGAGCCGGAAGCGGATCATTAAGCACCAGGGTAAATCGGTTCCGGCCTCCGGCGGCCGCGGGTGTGCTGGTCGGCATGAACCTGAGCACCGCCTCCCCGCCCCTCGCCCGCCCGCTCTCCCCCGCCCCGGTGGTGCGCCGACTGGCGGCGCTGCTGCTGGTGAACGCGGTCGGCAACGGGCTGTTCCTGACGGTGGGCACGCTCTGGTTCACCCGCGGCCTGGGCTTCTCGGCGGGGGTGGTGGGCGCGGCGCTGACGGCGGCGGGCCTGTGCGGGGGGCCCGCGGCGCTGCCGGTGGGGCGGCTGTGCGACCGGCTGGGCGCGAAGCCGGTGCTGGCAGTGGTGCACGTGGTGCAGGCGGGGGCGACGGCGGTGTTCGCGTTCACCGGGTCGCTGTGGCTGTTCGTCCTGCTGGTGTGCGTGACGGGCGCGGCCTCCCGGGCGAACGGGGTGGCCCGCTCCACCCTGTACGCGCACGCGCTGCCCGCCGCGGTGCGTACCCGGGCGCTGGCCGTGCTGCGGGCGCTCAACAACGTCGGCATCGGCGCGGGCGCGGCGCTCGGCTCGCTGGTGCTGGCGCACGGCGGACCGGTCTCGCTGCGGGTGGCGATCTGCGCGAGCGCGGCCGCGTACCTGCTGGCGCTGCTGCCGCTGCGGACGGTGCCGACGGGGGTCGCGCCCGGCCCGGCGGCCGCCCGGCCGGTGGCGGCGCGCCCGCTGCGGGACCTGCCGTTCGTGGGGGTGGCGGTGCTGAACGCGGTGGTGAACACGCTGTACGTGGTGCTGGAGGTCGGGTTGCCGCTGTGGACGCTCGGGCACACCGCGGCCCGTCCGGCGGTGACGGGCTGGCTGCTGCTGACCAACACCGCGCTGGTGGCGCTGCTGCAGGTGCTCGCGGCTCGTCGGGTGTCCGAACTCGCGGGCGCGGCACGGTCGTTCCGGCTCGGCGGCCTGCTGGTGGGCGCGGCCTGCGTGACCCTGGCGGGGGCGGCCGGACGGACGCCGGGGGTCGCGGTGGCGGTGCTGCTCGGGGCGGTGGTGCTGCTGACGGCCGGCGAGGTCCTCTCCCAGGCGGGCAGTTGGGCCCTGGCGTACGGCCTGGCCCCCGAGCACGCCCACGGCGCGTACCAGGGCGTCCTGCACACCGGCGTCGCCCTGGCCCAGGCCCTCGCCCCGGCCGCCCTCACCGCCCTGGTCCTCCCCCGCGGCACCACCGGCTGGGCCGCCCTCGCCGCCGTCCTCGCCTGCGCGGCCCTCGCCCTCCCCCCGGTGGCCCGCCACGCGGCCCGCCGCAACGAGGCGGCCGGTCGGCCGAGTTGACCGCCCCCGCTCCTCGGCGCCCCGCCGGGCCGGGCCGCGCCCTCACCCCAGCGTGTTCTTGTACACCGTCCCGCCCTTGACGACGAGCCGCAGGTGGCGGCCGGGGTCGCCGAGGACGGCAAGGTCGCTGGTCGGGTCGCCGTCGACCACCAGCAGGTCGGCCCAGGCGCCGGGGACGAGGACGCCGAGCGGGGCCTCGCGGTAGGGATCGCGGAGCCCGGCGAGGCGGAACAGTTCGGCGTTGCCGGAGGTGGCGAGCTTGAGGACGGCGACGGGGTCGAGGTACTCGCCGAGGCGGACCAGCATCTCGTTCTGCCGGTGGGCGAGGGAGGGTTCGAGCAGCAGGTCGGTGCCGAAGGCGAGCCGGACGCCGTGCTTCAGCGCCCAGCGGAAGGTGTCGCCGACGCCCGCGCAGACCCGGCGGTTCTTGGCCCGGCTGTCGGCGTTGTCGAAGTGGTGGTCGTCCTCGGCGAAGGGCTGGGTGCTGAGCCAGACCCCGCGCTCGCCGAGCAGCCGGACGGTCGCCTCGTCGGCCAGGTGCCCGTGCTCGATGCAGCGCACGCCCGCGTCGACGGCGCGCCGCACGCCCTCGGAGGTGTAGACGTGCACGGTGACGTAGGTGCCCCAGTCGGCGGCGGCCCGGACGGCGGCCTCCAGTTCGGCGGGCGTGAACTGCAGGACGTCCAGCGGGTCGTACGCGGAGGCGGCGCCGCCCCCGGCCATCAGCTTGATCTGGGCGGCGCCGCGCTTGAGCTGCTCGCGCACCGCGGCGAGGACGCGTTCGGGCCCGTCGGCGACCCGCATCAGGCCGAGCTGCTCGGCCCGGGACGGCGGCCCGCCGAGCGCGGTGGGCGGGTCGTAGACCGTGCCGAAGTCGCCGTGCCCGGAGGTCTGCGAGAGCGCGGCCTGGCTGGGGTAGATCCGCGGCCCGGGGAACAGTCCGGCGTCCAGGACGCGGCGCAGCGGGTCGGTGTCGCCGGCCAGGTCGCGGACGGTGGTGAAGCCGCGCATCAGCATCGCCCGGGCGGAGGCCAGCGCCTGGTAGTACACCGCGCCGGTGGGGGCGAGCTGGAGTCCGGCCATGGTGCCGCCGATCAGCATCAGGTGGACGTGCGCGTCGGTCAGGCCGGGCATCAGGGTGCGGCCGCCGCCGTCGACCACCGTCCCGGCGGTCCCGGCCGCGGGCGCCGGGTGCCCGAGCACGACCTCGGCGATCCGGTCGCCCTCGGTGCGGACGTACCCGGGCACCGCCTCGTCCCCGATCCCGTCGAAGACCCGGACGTTGGTGATCAGCAGCCCGCCCGGAACGGCGGTGGACGCGTCAGGAGCCATGCCCCATGCTCGTCCGCCCGGACCGCCCGCCCCCGCCCGTTCGGCCGGACGTGGGCGCGTCGGGCGGCGGCTCGCGGCGAGCCGTTCCCCGTGCCCCGCCCCGCTCCGCCCGGACGGTCGTCAGTAGGTGACGGTGATCCTGCGGGCCGGGCCGTCGACCCGGATGCGGCCGCCGTAGGGGATGACGAGCTGCGGTTCGGTGTGGCCGAGGTCGACGTCGAAGACCACGGTGGCGTCGGGGGCGTAGGCGTCCAGGGCGCGCAGGACGGCGGCGCGCTGTTCGGCGCGGTAGCGGGCGCGGGCGGGTGCGTCGTGGGGGTGCTCGAAGGACCAGGCCATGGCGCGGCCGACCAGGACGGCGGGGAACTGGCGGAGCAGGCCGCGCTCGCCGAGGTTGCGCAGCATCCGGAACACCTCGGTGGCGCTGGGCAGTTCCTCGGAGGTCTCCAGGATCAGCACGCCCCCGGCGTGCTCGGCGGCGGGGCGCAGCCGGTCGGCGGCGGCCATCCAGTGCAGGATCTCCAGGTTGCCGCCCCAGCTGGTGCCTTCGACGACCCGGTCGGGACGGTGCCAGTGCCAGCCGGTGGCGGGTTCGGCGGCGGGTTCGCGCTCGAAGGTGGCCGGGTCCTCCCAGCGGCCGAGGACGGTGCTGCTGTCGGCGGCCTCGGTGAGTTCGTACGGGCCGCTGCCGAAGAGGGCGGCGCGCAGCGAGGCGTCGGTGAGCGGGTGGACGGCGTGCGGGCGGCCGAGCTGGGTCATCAGGGCGGCGCCGTGGTAGCTGACGATGCCCTGGCGGTGCAGGAGGTCGAGCAGGTTGGTGTTGTCGCTGTAGCCGAAGAAGGGCTTGGGGTTGGCCCGGATCAGTTCGGCGTCCAGGTGCGGGACGACGGTGATCTGGTCGTCGCCGCCGAGGGTCGCCATGACGGCGGCGACGCCCGGGTCGGCGAAGGCGGCGTGCAGGTCGGCGGCGCGCTCGGCGGGGGTGGCGCCGAGCTTGCGGGTGGTCGGGTACTCGACGGGCTCCAGGCCGTACTCCTCGCGCAGGCGGCGCAGCCCGAGCTCGTGCGGCAGCGGGAAGGCGCCCGGCCCGGCGAAACCGGGTGAGACGATCGCGATCCGGTCGCCGGGGCGGGGCTTGGGCGGGTACGTGGGCTGGTCCGTCATGCCGGGATGCTAGCGACGCGGGCGGGCCGCACACGACCGGATATCCGGAGCGGTCCGGGCGCGGTTCAGGGGCGGACGTCCAGCAGGGTCTTGCCGAGGGTGGCGCGGTTCTCGATGGCGCGGTGGGCGTCGGCGGCGCGCTCCAGCGGGAAGCGCTGGCCGATGACGGGGCGCAGCCGGTGCGCGGCGGCCTCGGCGAGGACGTGGGCGGTGGCGGCGCGGGTGCGCTCCGGGGTGGGGCGCAGGTGGAGGACGGTCAGGTCGCGGGCGGCGGCCTCGTCGGCCGGGAGGTCGGTCCAACTGCCGCTGGCCAGGCCGTAGCTGACGATGCGGCCGCCGTCGCGGAGCAGGCCGGCGGCGGCCCGGCCGAGGGCGCCGCCGACGCCGTCGAGGACGAGGTCGACGGGGGCCGGGGCGCGGGTCCAGTCGGGCTGCAGGTAGTCGACGGTCTCGGCGGCGCCGAGTTCGGCGGCGAGGGCGAGTTTGCGCGGGCCGCCGGCCGCGGCGAGGACGTGGGCCCCGGCGGCGGTGGCGAGTTGGACCAGCAGGGTGCCGACGCCCCCGGCCGCGGCGGTGACCAGGACGCGTTCGCCGGGCGCGGGGGCGGCGGTCTCCAGCAGCAGGCGGGCGGTGCGGCCGTCGGCGAGCAGCGCGGTGGCGGTGTCCAGCGGGAGGCCGTCGGGGACGGGGTGCAGGCCGTCGGCGGGGACGGCGGCGAGTTCGGCGTAGCCGCCGCTGCCGCCGGTGGAGGAGACCACCCGCCGCCCGAGCCAGGCCGGGTCGGCGCCGGGGCCGAGGGTGGTGACGGTGCCGCCGACGCCGTTGCCGGGCACCATCGGGAGGGCGCCGGTGAACGGTCCGAGGCCGGTGGCGCGGAACTGGGTCTCGACGAAGGTCAGGTTGGCGTGCGCGACCTCGACCAGCACCTGCCCTTCCCCCGGCACCGGGTCGGGGGCGGCCCCGGCCACCAGCACCTCGGGCCCGCCGAACTCCCGCAGCCACACCGCTCGCATCACGCCTCCGCCCGTTCCCGGACCGGTCGTTCCGGCCCGCCGCCCATCCTGCAACCTCAAGCGGGCTTGAGGTCAAGCACGGCCCCGACCGACCGGGTGTCACCGGCGGGTGCCGGGATCCGGGCCGTGGACACGGACGGTTTCCGGGCGCTGGAGGCGATCGGCCACGAGAGCCCCCACGACGCCGAGTTCGACGAACCGGTGTGGACGCCGGAGCAGCGCGCCGCCCGGCTGCCGCGGCTCACCGCGCTGTTCGCCGGAGCGAACCGACGCCCCGTCAGGTCAGTGCCCGCTCGATCAGCGCGCGGGTGAACAGCCGGGCCTGCTCGGCGCGTTCGGTGCGGGCCCCGGGGGTGAGGACGGGCGGGGTGCCGTAGCGGCGGGCGGCGATGTCCTCGGCCAGGCCGGGCGGGGCCTCCAGGGCGGCGAGGCGGGTGATCGCCTCGCGCTTGGTGATCAACCGGCCCTCGCGCAGGGCGGCGGTGGCGCGGACGGCGGTGACCGGGCCGTGGTCGACCCAGATGTCGCGCTGCCACGGGTCGGGGCGGGCGGTGATCGGGTACCAGTAGTCGCGCAGGTCGGCCCGGATGAAGGCGTGCAGTTCGGCGTCGTCCACCGGCGGCAGCAGCTTCTCGGGGCGCTCGCCCGCCAACACCGTTGCACCGTCCAGCAGTTCGCGCCGGGTGACGGCCGTGACCGGACGCCGCATCGGCTCGCCCTGGGCGAAGGTGAAGTGCGCGGCGGCCGCGTCGGCGAGCTCCCCGACCGGCAGGTAGCTGCAGTGCAGCCGCGCCGCGTCGGGCTCCCGGTCGATCAACTCCCGGTGCAGCGCGGCGAGTCGCTCCTGCAGCTGCCCGTCCGGGGCGGCGGGGAGGACGGCGACCAGGTCGAGGTCGCTGCGCCCGTGCCGGTAGTCCCCGTACGCCAGCGAGCCGTGCGCCCACAGCGCACGCACCGGCGCGGCGGCGGACAGGCGGGCGGTGAACTCCGCCAGCAGCGGTGCGGCCAGGGCGCGTTGGGCGGCGTCGACGGCGTCCCGCTCGGCGGCGGACAGCCGCAGCAGCTCCGGAAGGGTCATGCCGCCCATCCTGACACGCCCGCCCCGGTACGCCCGCCCGTCCCGCTGCGCCCCGGTACGCCCGCCCGCCCCGACGCGCCTGCGCCGGGGAGCGCCGGGCCCGCCCTACTGTCGAAGGGGTCCGGCCGGGCGGCCGGGCGACCGTACGGGAACGGAGGACCCTTCCGATGAGTCAGAAGATCACCACTTTCCTGTGGTTCGACGACCAGGCCGAGCAGGCCGCCGAGTTCTACACCTCGGTGTTCGAGTACGGCCGGATCACCGACGTGCAGCGCTACTCGGAGGCCGGACCGGGCGAGCCCGGCAGCGTGATGCTGGTGTCCTTCGAACTGTTCGGACAGGAGTTCCTGGCCCTGAACGGTGGGCCCCAGTTCACCTTCAACGAGGCCGTCTCGCTGCAGGTCGACTGCACCGACCAGGCCGAGGTGGACCGCTACTGGGAGCTGCTGACCGCGGACGGCGGCGCGCCGGGCCCGTGCGGCTGGCTGAAGGACCGCTACGGCCTGTCCTGGCAGATCGTGCCGCGCCGGATGACGGAACTCCTCTCCGACCCGGACCCGGAGCGCGCCCGCCGGGCCACCGCGGCGATGCTGCAGATGGGCAAGCTCGACATCGCCGCCCTGGAGGCCGCGGCGGACGGGGGCTGATCGGAGCCGCCGCACGAGCCCGCCGCCCGGCGTTCGTCCCTGCGCGGAGGAACTCCCCGGACGGAGCAACGGGACCGCACCGGCAAACGGACTGACGGCGGCCGCCCGAGCTGGCACCATGGGGCGGGTGACCCACCTCCGAAAGGCCCGTGGCGCGTAAGCCGCCCGGCGCCGTCCGCGCCCTGCCGCGGCGGCGGCCCACCCGTCCCGTCCGCCGCCTCCAGGGGCTGCCCCGGCGCACCCGGACGGCCGTCCACCGCATCGAGGCCCTGGGCCTGGGGGCGGGCGCGGTCGCCGAGGCGCTGCACACGTACGAGCGCTTCCTCCGCCGACCCGGCCGCCACCTGTACGTGCCCCGGGCGGACTGCCCCTGCTGCGACCCGCTGACGGCCCGGGACGTCCTGGAGACGGCCCTCCACCGCCTCCCCCGCCCGGCCCGCGCCCCGCTGCGGGCCCTGGTCGAACGCCTCGACGAGGAGTTCCTCCACCGCACCCTGCCCGACCCGCTCGCCGCCCGCCCGGACGGCACCCGTCCGGCGGCCTGGTGGCACCGGCGCCTGCGCGCGGACTGACCGCCGCCGCCCCGGGCGGGGCGACGGCGGTCGGCGGTGCGGGTCGGCTTCCCGCTCAGCTGCCGGTGAGCAGGTCGCGGAGCAGGGCCACGGTGTCCGGGTCGAGGTCGCGGCCGGTGCGGCGGCTGAGCGCGTCCAGCCGGTTGACGGAGCGGACGAGCTGGTCGCGGGCGCCCGCCGAGGCGTAGGCGTAGAACAGGTCGCGGTGCAGGAGTTCGACCTCGGGGGCGACGGCGAGGGCACGGAAGATCGCGGCCTCGGCGGTGCGGTGGTCGCCGTACTGCAGGCGGCGGGCGGCGAGTTCGTGCGCGGTGTCGACGATCGCGGCCAGCATGTCCTGCCGTTCGGCCTCCGCCCAGGCGTACGTCCCGGCCGGGGCCTCGGCGAACGGGGCGCCGCGGACCAGGGCGAGGGCGTGCGCGAGGGCGGCGTCGGCGGTGCTGGAGGTGGAGCGCATGCCGCGCCGGTACAGGCTGCGGAACTCGTCCCAGTCGCAGCTGACGGTCGGCGCCAGGGTGTACGTGTCGGCGGGCTGCCCGCCCAGGTAGTCGCGCCCCTCCGGGGAGGTGCCCAACCAGCCCGCCAGCGCGGCGAGTTTGACCGGCAGCGGCTCGGCGAGGCGCTCCGCGGTGGCCTTCGGGTCGAGGTGCGCGGCGCCCGGGTGGAGGTCGCGGTCGATCGCGGTGTGCTCGCTGCCCGGGCGCAGCGCCAGGTACGCGGCGAGCTCGGTGAGCCGGGGACGGCCCGCCGGGTCGGCGCTGCCCGCCGCCCCGAGCACGTCGACCGGTCCGAGCACCCGGATCCGCGGCGCGGACCGCAGGTGGTGGGCCTCCGGGGAGCGCAGGATCGCCAGCAGGTCGTCGCTGTCGGTGCGGGCCGGACCGCTCCCGGGCCGGGCGGACGGCCGGGCCGGGGAGCGCGGGTCGGGGGCCGCCGCCTGGTCGTGGGTGGGCAACGGCTCCGGCGCGGGCTCCGGCTCGGGCGCGGGCGCGGGTGCCGCTGGCGTTTCGACCGGCTGCTCGACCGGAGCGGGGGCGGCGAGCCCGGACGGCCGGGCGCCGTCCTCCGCCACCGGCTCGGCCCCGGGCTCGGACCCGGACCCGGACTCGGCCGCGACGGACGGGAGTCCGTCCTGCGGCGGCAGCGGCGGCGCGGGCGGGGCCGGCGGCTGGGCGGGCACGACGGGCGGCAGCGCGGCGGCGATCCGGGGGTCGACGGGCGTGCCGTGCGGCGGGGTGGTGACCTTGCGGGCCTGTCCGTTCGCGGCGTGCCGCGGCTCGGCGGGCGCCGCGGGCCGGACGGGCTGGGCGCTCTGGGCGCTCTGGGCGGGCTCCGGCGTCGCGGGCGGCAGCGCGGCGGGCTGGACGGGCACCACCGGCACGACCGCGTACGGGTTGGTGGGCGCGGTCGGGACCAGCCCGGCGAACGGGCTGCTGCCGGTGGGCACGACCCGGGCCAGCAGCCGCGGCCCGGCCCCGTCGCCCTCGTCCTTCCGGCCCTCGCCGCCTGCGCCGCCTGCGCCGCCCGCGCCACCGCCGGTCGGCTTGTCCAGGCTGGTCCGCACCGGGGCGTCGGCCGTAGCCGCTTCCGCCCCGGCCGTCCCGATCGGCCCGCCGAGCAGGGCGATCAGGCGGGCGTCGAGCGTGCCGTCGGCCCGGACGGCGCCCTCCTGCCCCCCGTCCTCCGGCTCTCCGAAGCCGGTGCCGAACGGGGCGGGGACGGCTCCTATCGCGGCGCCGACCGCGGCCAGCGCCGGGACGGGCAGCGGGAGTTCGGCCTCGTCCTCGGGGCCGTTGTGCGGGCCGTCGACGGTCCAGTCGGGGGCCGGGTGCTGGGTGAAGTCGCCGGAGGCGCGGACGAGTTCGCCGATCTGGGCGTACTGCTCGCGGTTCAGGCGCTGGAGTTCGACGCTGAGGTGCAGGCCGGGCAGGGCGGCGTGCCCGGTCGCGGGGAGGGTCCAGCGGGCGACCGGTCCCGCGCCGCGCTCGGGGGCGCGGGTGAGGACGGCCAGGCAGGTGCGGGGGCGGCCGTCGAGCAGGCGGCCGAGTTCGGCGGGGACGGCTCCGGAGGGCGGCTGCGCGGACAGCACGATCTCCGGCAGCCAGGCCTCGTCGGCGCTGCCGCGGCTGCGGGCCTCGCGGGGGCTGCCGACGTTCGCGCCGATCAGGGTGGCGCGGGCCTTGGCGGTGCGCGGGCCGAGGGCGGCGAGCGCGGCCTCCAGGGTGGGGTGGTGGTGGACCCGGTCGGCGGCCGGTCCGGCGGTGGGCAGGTCGGTGGCGATGCCGACCAGGTGCAGGTGCAGGCGGTCGGCGAGCGGGCTGTGGGCGAGTTCGACGGCGAGGCTGCGCAGCACGTCCTCGGCGTCCTCGGGGTGCCCGGACAGGTGCACCAGCCGGACGGTCTCCAGGTCGGCCAGCACGGTGGAGCCGTCGGGGGTGGCGCCGAGGGTGACCAGCGCCGGGTAGGGGGCGGCGTACTTGGCGGCCTGCCCGGCGGAGAGCAGCTCGGTGGAGTCGACCGGGCACCACCACACGTTCGGGGCGTGCGCGGCCCGGAACGGGGCGATCGGCACGGCCGGGGCGGCCAGGTGCAGTTCGACGGTGCCCGCGACGGTGATCCGGGCGGCGACCAGGGCGGGCAGCCGCTTCTCGCCGCGGACGGTGTTGCGGCCCAGGGTGCGCAGGGCGCGGTTGAGCAGGTCCAGGCCGTGCTCGTCCTGCCGGGCCTTCAGCTCGGCCTCGAAGCGGCCTGCCTCGGCCGAGGGCAGGGCGATCCGGTGCCGGGGGCGGCGGGCCCGCTGCTGGTCGGTGCGGCGGCGGGCGACCAGGGTGATCAGCGCGGCGGCCATCAGCACGCCGAGGCCGGAGGCGGCCAGCGCCACGGTGTAGTCGTCGCCGCTCTTCGCGACGGCCTGCTGGTCGCGGACGGCGGGCAGGCCGGTGGCGGCCGCGGTGTCCTGCGGCGCGGGCGTCTGCGCCTCGGCCGCGGGCGGGGTGGCCTGCTGCGGGGCGGGCTGCTGGGCGTCCGGCGCCGGGGTCTGGGCGTCCGGGGCGGGCTGCTGGGCCTCCGGCGCGGGCGTCTGGGCCTCCGGCGCCGGGGTCTGCGGGCCGGGCGCGGGCTGCTGGGCGTCCGGCGCGGGGGTGGTCGCGGCCCCGGGCACGGTGAGCACCATGCCGGGGGCGAGCACGTCCGGGTCGGTGAGCCGCTCGCCGTCGGGGGCGGTGACGCCCTTGTTGGCGGCGAAGAGCTCGGGCCAGCGGTCGCCGTCGCCCAACTCCCGCTGGGCGATGGCGGAGAGCGAGTCGCCGGAGTGCACGGTGACGCTGCCGTGCGCGGGCGCGGCGGGCGCGGCGGGCAGGGCGGGCGCGGTGCTGCTGCCCGCGGTGGCGCCGGTGGCGCCGCCCGCGGTGTCGGGCTTGGCGTCGGCGGGCATCAGCAGCCGCCAGCCGGGCTGGATCGGCCGGTCGGCGTCGAAGCGGGTGCCGGCCTCGTCCATCGGGCGGCCCGCGTTGAGCTTGGCGATCTCCGTCCAGCGTTCGCCGGAGCCGAGTTGGCGTTCGGCGATGGACCAGAGGCTGTCGGCGGGCCGGGCGTCGCGGACGGTGTAGACCGGCTGCTGCTGGGGGTCGGCGGCGGGGGCGGCCGCGGGTGCCCCGGCGGGCAGCGCGGCGTAGGCCGGGGCGGCGTCCAACTGGGCTGCGGCGGACGGTCGTTGCGCGAGTTCGGGGGTGGCGGCGAAGGCCGATCCGGCGACCGGGAGCAGGGCCAGGACGGAGCCGATCAGGCCGGCCGCGATGCGCTGGCTCCAGCCGAAGGCGGGGATCCGGCGGGCGACCCGGCCGCGCAGTTGGGCGGGGACCTCGACCAGGACGGAGAGCAGGAAGCACAGCCAGCCGATCCAGCCGACGCCGACCAGCAGCCACAGGAAGAGGCTGCCGTCGTCGGGGCTGGTGAGCGCGGCGAGCAGGTCGCCGTGGACGGGGTCGCCCGCGGCGGCGACGGCGAGGGTGCCGTAGCCGAGCAGGGCGGGCACGCCGACCAGCAGCAGGACGAGTGCCAGCAGCGCGCCGAGCGCGGCGAGCACCGAGCCGCCCGCGCCCCGTCGGCGGCGCCGTCCGGGGGCCACCGGGACGGGCCGGGGCCCGCCGCGGCCGGGGGTGGCGGTGCGGTCCGGTTGCCGCTCCCGGCGGCCCTTGCGGTGCTGGTCGTCGGCTCCGCGCGCGGCCATCAGCCGGTCTTCCCTTCCGTGATGCCGTGCAGCAGGGTGGCCTTGCCGTGGCCCTGCACGGAGAGTGTGTCGATGCCGACCACGCCGAGCAGCGCGGTCCGGTAGGTGCTGGTGACGCTGACGCTGATCACGCTCAGGTCGGGGTAGCGGGGGTACTCGACGCGGCCCTCGACGCCCTGGGAGGCGAGGTAGGCCCGGGCGGCGGACTCGGCCTGTCGGGGGTCAACCTGGTAGCCGCCGCCGGAGCGGAGCCGGTCGATGTCGAGTTGCTGTCCGGCCACCCGGGCGGCTTCCTGCGCCACCGCGTCGGCCCGTTCGGTGGCCCGGAGTTGGCCGCCGAAGTCGAGCACCAGGCCGACCACGGCGACCAGGCTGACGGCGGTGATGGCGACCATGACCGAAATGCTGCCCCGGTCCCGCCCGTTCACGCCTGCTTCGTGCACGTTCCCTCCCCCCACGGTCTGTTGACGTCCTCTCAGTTTCCCCGGTACCGGTCCAGCACGGAGGTGAACGTGCCGGTGACGGTCTTGCTGCCCGGCAGGCCGTCCAGTCCGACCAGGTCGGAGAGCGGCACCGTGCAGGAGACCCGGACGGTGACGGTGGTCAGGGCGCCGCCGGTGGTGGCCAGGGTGCCGTACACCGGGTCCCCGGTGGGTTCGGCCGTGCACGTCACCGACCGGGCCGCCAGCGCCTGCCGGACGGCGTCGGCGGCGTCCTGCCGGGCGGCTTCGGGGCTGCGGGCCAGTGAGGCGGCGCGGGCTCCGGCGCGGGCGGCGGCGTCGACCACCGAGCCGGTGGTCTGCAGGCGTCCGGCGGCGACCGCCATCAGGGCGAAGCTGAGCACCACCGGCACCAGGACCGCCGCCTCGATCGCGAACGAACCGCGGTCCCGGGGGCGGGAGCCGCCCCTCCCCGCCGCTCCCCCGCCGTTCACGGCGCCACCGGCGGGACGAACTTCTCCCGGGGTGCGGTGGCGGTCTTGCTGATCGCCACGTCCGCGAACGGGAACAGGGTGAGCGGCTGCACGGTGACGGTCAGTTGGTACAGGTCGGGGTCGTTGCCGGTCTGCCGCGGCGGCGCGCCCAGTTCGACCACGTCACCGAGCCGCCGGACGAACTCGGTGGCCCGTTCCTCACCCGCACCGGGCGGCGCGCCGTTGATCCGTCCGGCTTCCACGCCCTCCCGGGCGGCGGCCAGCGCGGCCTGTTCGGCGTACCACCACAGGCCGGCCTGCACCACCAGGAGGATCACGAAGAGCACGGCCGGGAACACGATGGCGAGGCTGATCGCCATCGCGCCCCGGTCGGAGCTGCGGGCACGCGCGAGCCACCCGGCCGGTGCGGGCCGGGTGGCGGGCCGGTGCGGGCGGCGGGTCACGGCGCGGTGCCGCCGGCGGGGACGTCCTTCTGGATGTTGCCCTGGACCTTGTTGCCGAGCTGGGTGATCGCGTAGACGACCGTCCCGGCGATGGCGACCAGCACGATGACGGCGAGGGCGAGTTCGATGCTGATCGCGCCGCGGTCGCCCGACTCGCGGGCGGCGCGCAGCTTGACGAGGCGGTACTCGAGGGCGGGTCGGACGAGATGGAACGGGAGCAGCGGCCGCAGGGCGGTCGCCACGGTGCGGATCCGGGTCATGGTGTGGTCTCCAGGACTTCGACGGGAGGGGCTGGTGGTGCGGGGGTGCGGGGTGCCGCGCGGGGCGGGTGGCGCTGTTCCTTAGCTGCTCGGTCGGAGGGGGTCGGATTCGGCTGTGGTCAGGAGGTGTTGAGCATCTGGTAGACCGCGGGGAAGGCGATCAGGACGGTCATCAGCAGGGTCAGGGCGGAGCCGGGGGCGACCATCCGTTCGCTGTCGGTGTTGGCCTTGGCGAGCTCCTCGGAGAGCAGTTCGCCGCGCAGGCTCTTGGCGCGGGCCCGGAGGGTGTCGTAGACGGCCGCGCCGTCGACGCCGGAGATCCGCATGATGTCGGCGACGTCCTGGAGCGGGGTGAGGCCCAACTCCCGGGCGAGCGCGTCGAGTCCGTCCCAGGGCGGGAGCCGGTCGGTGGCGGCCCGCTCCAGCGCGTCGCGGATCCGCCGGAACACGGTGCCGCGCCCGACCGAGGCGGCGCGGCGCAGCGCCTCGGCGGGCCCGCAGTCGGCGGCCCGCTCCAGCGCGACGAGTTCCAGGTACGCGGCGATGCCGTGCAGGTACTCGGTGCGGGCCTCCTTGGCCTCGCCCGCGACGATGCCGTCGGGGACGAACCAGAGCAGCCCGGCGAGCAGCGGCCCGACCAGCAGCGGGACGGCGATCGGGAGGCCGTCGCCGATCACGGCGGCCATCACCGTCAGGTAGCCGGGCAGCGCGAACCCGAGGGCGGCGAACAGCAGTTTGTGCGCCATGAAGCGGGCCGGGCTGCGGCCGATCAGGGCGAGTTCGCGGCTCGGGATGCGCACCCCGGGCAGCCGGGCGGAGCCCTCGCCGACCCGGTCGTACCAGGGCAGCGCGAGGTCCTCGTCCTCGGCCCGGCGGGGTTCGGGGACGCGGTGCAGCCGGTCCAGGGCCTGGCCCAGGTCCGGTGGTGCGGGCCGGAGTTCGGCCAGCAGCAGGGCCACGCCGCCGGCCGCGGCGGCTCCGGCGAGGACCGCCCAGGGGGAGATCACCTGGCCTCCTTCAGGAGTGGTTCGCCGTCGCCGCCGGAGGCCCCGGACGGGCCGGACGCCTCGGACGCGGCGGATGCCCCGTCCTCGGTCCTCCGGCCGGGCAGGCGGCCGGTCCTGGAGCGGCGGTCGGGCTCCAGGACCCGGGGCAGCGGGGTGTGCCGGGCCAGCGAGCGCATCCAGGCGATCACCGCGACGAACGCCAACGCGACGACGGCGAGCACCAGTTGGCCGGTGACGGTGGTGTAGGGCTCGGTGTAGTGCGAGTTGAACCCGCCGATGACGATGACCAGCAGGATGATGCCGACCATCCAGCGGATCGTGGTGCGGTGCTTGGCGCGGTCCGCCTCGATGGCGCGCCGCTGCCGGACCTCCTCGCGCACCGAGTCGGCCATGTCGGCGAGCGCCCGGGCCAGGCCGGGGCCGCTGTCCCCGGCGCGCAGGACGAGGGCGGCGAGCACCTTGTCGGCGGTGGAGTCGGCGAGCTGGTCGCCGAAGGCGCGCAGCGCGTCCTCGGGCCGCCAGCGGGCCTGCAGGCGGGCGGCCAGGTCGGTGATCTCGGTCTCCAGGGCGGCGGGCGCGGTGCGTCGACTGGTCATGATCGCCTGGTTCAGGCCGACGCCGAGCAGCAGCACGTCGGCCAGGCGCTGGGTCCACTCGGCGAGCGCCTCCAGGCGTTCGATCCGGCGGGTGTCGGAGCGGGTCGCGTCGAACAGCCAGGGCAGGCCGAACACCGCGGCCGGGACGAGCAGTCCGACCAGCGGGATGCCGGTGAACAGCCAGCCGCCGGGGGCGCCGAGCAGGGCCAGCACCAGCTGGATCCGGCGCAGCCGGGCCATTCCGGGCGAGGCGGTGCCGGGCGCGCCGTACCAGAGGGTGTGCAGCCGGCCCTCCAGCGGGTTGTCGTGCTCCTCCTCGTCCACCGGGCGTCCGACCAGGCCGACCACCAGCGCGACCAGCCCGCCGGTCACCGCCAGTCCGCACAGCACGTACAGCAGCATCAGCGCGTCCCCCCGATCCGCAGCGCCAGCGGCGCGCCCCACGTCCCGTACGGCGAGCCGAGCAGCCCGGCGTCGAACCCGGCGCGGCGCAGGTCGTCCAGGCAGTGCGGCGGGGTGAGCGGCACGGCCCGGACCTCGCCGATCTCCGGGCGCGGCCCGAAGACGGTGTTCAGCGCGGGGCGGCCGGACTCGCCGAGGCCGGCCACCTCCAGCACGTGCGAGACGAAGCGGTGGCGGCGGCCGCCGACCGCGGTCTCGTCGACCATGGTGACGTGCACGATGAAGTCGACGGCGTTGGCGGTGAGCCGGTAGGCGAGGGTGTCGGTCATGTGGGCGCCGTACTCCAGGCAGAGTTCGGCGATCCGGTCGACCACCATGTGCGGGCCGCGGGCGTGCAGAGTGCACATCGAGCCGCCCTCGCCGTTGGTCATCACCCGCAGCATCGGCACCACCTCGGCGGAGCGGACCTCGCCGACGATGATCCGCGACAGCGTCATCCGCAGCGCCGCCGGGATCAGCTCGCCGATCGTCAACTCGCCCGCCAGGCGGCCGTCCACGCGTTCGCCGTTGCCCTCGCGGGCCTCCATCGGGACGACCTGCCGCAGGTGGCCCAGGGTGTGCAGCCACAGCTCGAACTCGGACTCCAGGGTGCCGACCCGCTCGTCCGGCGGGATCTCGGCGGCCATCGCGCGCAGCAGGCTGGTCTTGCCGACGCCCTGCGTCCCGGTGATCATCACGTTCTTCCGGGCCCGGATCGCGGACGCCAGGAACGCCGCCAGGGTGGTGTCCACGGTGCCGAGCTGGACGAGGTCGCTGAGCGTCGCACTGGCCACCCGGTGGCGGCGGATCGCCACGTACGGGCGGGGCGTCACCTCGGTCATCGCCTGCAGGCGCATCCCGCCCTCCAGGCGCAGCGCCAGCATCGGGCTGGCCGTCGACAGGCTGCGCTCGCTGCCGCCGTGCTGGCGGGCCAGGTCCTGCAGCAGCTCGACCAGTTCCTCGTCGCTGTCGGCCACCGGCGGGACCTGCCGCAGCGGCTGGTGCACCCGCGAGACCCACACGTCGTCGCACCCGTTGATCAGGATGTTCTCGATCTCCGGGTCGTCCAGGTACGGCTGCAGCCGTCCGGCCCGGAACAGCAGGTCGTACACCGCCTCGGCGAGCACCCGGTCCTGCTCCCGGGTCGGCGGGATGCCGTGGGTCTGCGCGTACGCGTCCGACCAGCGGGCCACCGCCTCCTCGATCAGCGCCCGCCCGCGCTGCCGCCGGGTCGCCCGGTCCGCCTCGCTCCCGGACGCCTGCGACAGCCGCGACAGCTGCTGGTGCAGCTCCGCCGCGACCTGCCGCTTCAACTCCCTCGCCACCTTGGTGTCCACCGCCGGACGCGCCCCCGCCGGCGAGAGCGCGGGCACCGCCGACGCCGCCGCGGACGCCGCCTGGCCGACCGGCCCGGTCGGCACCTGCGGCTGCGGCTGCACGGGTGGGTTCCCCCACGGCAGCCCGGCCGCGTCGGCCGAACCCCCGTACGCCACCTGGCCGTTCACCGGCTGCTGCGGCGGCACCGGCCCCTGGTACGGACTAGCGCGCACGCCACCCCTCCTCTCCGTCCGGCCCTTCCGCCCCCGTCTGCCCCGGGAACGGCGCGGGCACCGGCGGCTGCGGCACCGCGGGCGGCGCTATGTACGGCGCGGGCGCGGCGTACGAGATCTGCGGCGCCTCGGTCCGGACCGGCCACTCCCCCGTGAACTGCCCGCCCCCGACCGGCCCCTGCGGCTGCGGCTGGAACTGCTGCGGCTGCTGGTACGGCTGCGGCTGCTGCTGCGGCTGCTGGTACGGCTGCCCGTTCACCGGCCCCGCCACGAACGGCGGCACCGGCTGCGGGGCCTGCACCTGCGGCACCGGCTGCACCTGCGGCACCGGCTGCACCTGCGGCGGCAACTGCTGCTGCCGCGGCGGCTGCTGGTGCTGCTGCGGGCCGGCGAGGCGTCGGCGGCGGGTGGCGGCGAGGTCCTGGATCCGGTCCGCGGCGGTGCGCACGGTGCGCATCAGCTCGGAGCGGACGAACCGCCGGTCGGCGGTGTCGCCGCCGTCGGAGAGCACCCGGGCGGTGCGCGGCGCGTGGGCGAGCGCCCCCAGCACGGGGAGCCGGAACTGCCGGGAGACCTCGTTCTCCGGGTAGGGGCCCTCGGTGACCAGCAGCAGCCCGAGGCCGTCCGAGCCGGTGCCGTGGGTGTCGAGGTCCTCGCGCAGCGCGGCGATCCGGGGCCGGGCGGCGGACAGCCCGCGCAGGGTGGTGCGGACGGTCGCGGCCACCACGTCGGCCCGCCGCGGCAGCACCGCCATCGGCCCGCTCGCGCCGGAGCGCCCGAGGTCGAGCAGCACGTCGTAGCCCTGCGGTTCGAGCGCGTGCAGCGCCTCGACGAGGGGCTCCCAGGTGTAGACGAGGCCGGGGGCCTGGGCGGGGTCGGTGAGGCCGGGCAGCAGCAGGCGGTCGCCGGTGCCCTGCGGGGAGACGTCGAGCAGCTGCTCCCACAGCGTCTCGACGAGCAGCCCGCGCCGATCGGCGACGGCCAGGTTGCGCAGCCCGTACACGGCCTCGACCCGGCCCTCCAGCGCCCCGGCCAGCACCGCCCCACCGTCCGGGTCGCACTCGACCAGCAGCACCCGGCGGCCGGGGCCCAGCGGCCAGGACAGCAGCAGCGCGAGCGCACTGCTGGTGGCCCCCGGCGCGCCCGGCCCGCCGAGCACGGCCACCACCGTCATCAGGACCCCCCGGCGGTTCGGGGCGCCAGGATCACCTGGAACTTGCCGCCCGCCACCCACAGCGCGAGCTGCGGCCCGTTGGAGGGGCCGACCGCGACGTCTATCACGGTGCTGCCGTCGGTGTCCGGCTTGCCGACCGCGGCGACCACGGCGGTCATCGTCTCCGGCGTGCGCGTGGTGCCGCTCCCGCCGTCGGGCGTGTTGACGATCAGGATCTGCAGGCCCGGCTGCAGCCGGGTCGCGGGCAGCTGGGAGCGCTTCGCCGAGATGCCGACGATCTGCTGCCCCGGCTGCGTCGCCGGGTCGCTGGTCAGGTCCGACCTGACCAGCAGCGCCCCCCGCTTCAGGTCCGTGGTGGCCCGCAGCCCGACCGTCCCCTGCAGGTCCTGCGCGTCCAGCGGGTGCAGCGCCGGGTCCCCCGCGATGTGCGCCACCACCAGGTCGTCCGAAGTGATCACCTGCCCCATCGGCACGTCCCGGGCCAGCGCGAGCACCGCGATCCGCTGCCCGCTGCTGTTGTACAGCGCCGCCCCGCCCAGTCCCCCCGCCGCGATCAGCGCCGCCGCCATCGCCAGCACGGCAGGTCGCCGCCGCCGCGCACCGAGTCGGCGCGGCGGGGTCGGCATGCTTCGGTTCTCCACCGCTCTGCGGCCTCTCACTCGTGACGGTACGTCGAACTCCGGGCCACCCGGCCCCCCTGACAGGTCAGTTCAGCACCTGCACCTCGTTGACCGGGACGCGCAGCACCTGGCTTCCGGTGGTCGTCCAGCGGAAGCCGGTCGTGTCGATCGGGACGTTGTCGATCGTCCTGGCGGTCACCTGCCACTCGAACCGCACGGAGAGGCTGTACGCCTTGTCCTTCATCCGGGCCGAACTCTGGGTGAACAGGTGGCTGCAGGTCGGCGTGCCGGTCCTGCTGAACACCGTTCCGCCGTCCTGGCAGATGAACTCCTGGAAGGGGGCGTTCGGGTTCGGTCCGTCGTCCACCGTCCAGTGGACCTGCTTGAGGGTGATCGTGGTGATGACCGTGGGGCCCCCGTCGTCCTCGTGGAGCGGAGGGCTGCTGAGCGGGCCGGTGACGTTCTTGTCCGGTTCGATCCACAGCCACACCGGCGAGCCGACCACGGCGTTGTCGGCCGGGGCCGCGTGCAGGACGGGTTCGCCGACGGTGATCGTGGTCAGGGCGTCCCGGGCGACCTCGCGGGGCGACTTGGGCGGCCGGGCGGCGACGGGCTGGGCCAGGAAGACCTGCCCCGCCGGTACGAAACCGTCGTCCAGGATGCACGACTTGTCGTAGATCTTGCCGTCCTTGGAGGTGTGCGTGCCCCACACGGTCTCGGTGGCCAGGGGCTGCGGGGACGCCTCGATGTAGTAGCAACCGGCCGAGAAGGCGCCGCGGTTGTCGATCCAGCACGGCACCTCGCGTCCCTGCCAGGTGCAGGCCGCACTGCCGCCGCCCCCGCTGCCGCCTGACGTGCTGCCGGGGGTGCCCGGAACGGTGGTCGTCTGGTGGTCGCTGGTGCAGATGGTGCGCTCGGCGCAGGGGGTGATGACGGGGCCGTCGGCGCTGGCCGACGGGACGACCGCGAACGTCAATCCGGCCCCGACCATTACGCAAATAGCGGTTCGCCACGAGGAGTTCAACATGTCTTGGTCACCTCACGGGTGAAGTCGGCGATCAGCCAGCGGTTTCCGTATTTCTTCAGCACGGCCGTCGCCGGAAAGCGGGACAGCCGCTGTTGCGGATCCTTGATCTCCTTGGTGGCGGCGTCCGCCTGGTGCCAGTCCGACACGTCCAGGCAGTCGTCGATCGTCGCGGTGGGCGGATTGGCCTGCAGGTCGAGGCTTTTGAGCACGGGCGAGGTGCGCGGCCTGCCGACCATGACGAGTCTGGCGTCGTGCAGTTGGGTGAGCGAGATCGCGGTGTCGGTGAACGCCGTCCCGGTGGCGTACTGGCGCAGCTCCACTCCGTCCGAATCCGATCGGCCCAGCACCTCGACCTGGACGTCCCACCAGTCCTGATAGGCCGTCACGGCACCGTTCCCCTCCAGGCCCTGGGCCCCCTCCTTCGGGACGGGGCTGCCGGTCGGGGCGGGGGCCGCGGTGGTGGTGGCGGTGGGGCGGGGGAGGTTGGCGGAGGGGGTGCCGAGTCGGTCGGCGGATCCTGCGCCGGAGGCCGAGCAGGCTGTCAGCAGGAATGGCAGGAGCAACCCGCTGATCCCAATCGCCCCAGGGCGCACCAGAATTGAGCGCTGCCGCATAGCCCCACCTTGTTGCGGCCGGACCTGTGGTGGATCCGGACCGCGGATGTCGTCTGCCGTCCCCGGTTCGTTCTGAGGTCGCTCGGAGGTCGATTCTTCGCCACCCCGCCCCGGCACGGCAACACCCGGGGCCTCCTGACCTTACGCGGAAGGCGGATCGGTTGGGGCACTTTCTCGCCACAGAACTGCCAGAAGTTCATCGGAAAACGGCAATCCGGCGAGCGCTCCTCTCACGGCAGCCCGATTCCGCATCAGGAGCCTCCCCCCGTCACGCGGGACCAGGAGCCTGGCCTCTCCCGCGTTGGCCGGTTCCCCCCAGCCCAACTGTCCTTCCACGGCGGGCTGGAGGTCGAGCGGCCCGAGCGCGGCGGGGGCGCCGGGCACGCCGTGTTCGAGGACGCGGCCGAGGGCCCAGCTGAACGAGCCCTCGGCGCCGGGGAGCACGCCGTCGCGGCCGCGTCGGCCCGCGCTCCAGCGGCCGATCCGGCCCCACAGCGGGACGCGCGAGTGGGTGAGCAACTCGCCCGCACCGTCCTCGCGTTGCAGGGCGGCCCAGGTGTCGCGGTCGGCGACGGCGTCGACGATCAGCAGGGTCTCCTCCTGTTCGCCGTGCACCATGGCGCTGGTGATCCAGTCCCAGGCGAGGCCGCGCCGGTAGGCGTTGTCGGGGGTGGAGCCTGCGGTGACCAGGGCGACCCGGCGGCCGCGGGGGTCGGCGACGAGCTGGCCGACCAGGCCGACGACGAGCCAGCGGGCGGGGCGCTGGGCGGCCTGGCGCAGGGCGGTGAGGAGGGTGTTGGCGTCGGCGTCGGCCGGGGGGCTGGTGACGGTGCTGCCGCGGGTCCCGGCGTCGAAGGTGCGGCCGGGGAGGGCGTCGGCGAGGGTGCGGGCGCCCTCGGCGGCGCGGGCGGAGCCGCCGTGGCCGCGTTCGGGGCCGCCGTCGGCGCCGATCGTCACCAGTTCGATGCCGCCGCTCACCCGTACCGCCCCCTCCGCCTGTCCTGCCCCTGGCCCGCTGTGCCGCCCGCCGCCCCGTCCTCGGGGTGCCGCCGGAGGCCAAGGTATCGCCGAGGGGTGTCGGTGCGGGGCGGAATCGGCCCGATGAGCCCCAGCTCAGGGACCATGGGCCCTGGTCGGGGCGGTGCGGGCCGGGGCACCATCGGCGGTATGGACCGTGACGACCGGGTGGAGACCCTCAGCGAGGCCGAGTGCCTGCAGCTGCTCGGCACCGTGCCGCTGGGGCGGGTGGTGTACACCGAGCACGCGCTTCCCGCGGTGCTGCCGGTGGCCTTCCGGGTGGCGGCCGACGGCCGGCTGATCCTGGCCCTGCGCACCGGCACCCGGGTGGCCCGGGCCCTGGACGGGACGGTGGCGGCCTTCCAGGTGGACGACTTCGACCGGACGGGCCGCTGCGGCTGGAGCGTGCTGGTGCACGGCCGGGCCGAGGTGGTGCGCGACGCGGGCGAACGGGCGGCGCTGCGGGCCGGCGGCCTGCGCCCGTGGGTCCCGGAGCCGGGCCCGGAGTACGTGGCGATCAGCCCGGAGCTGGTCTCCGGCCGCCGCATCCTCCCGGACGCGACCCGGCCCGCCCGGCCCGCCCCCGCCCTCCCGGGCCGGCCCGCCTGACCACCGGGCCCCCGACCCCGCCCTGCCGGACCGGCCCGCCCCCGCCCCCGCTGACATGTGACCGGCGAGTAGGCATACTCTGCGAGGCGGCCCCGCCCGGGCCGTGCCCTGCCCCGACGCACCCGTGGAGCGCCCCGTGACGACCTTCGCCTCGCTCGCCGACCTGACCTCCGCGGTCGGCACCGAACTCGGCACCAGCGAGTGGCACACCGTCGACCAGGACCGGGTGAACCTGTTCGCGGAGGCGACCGGCGACCACCAGTGGATCCACGTCGACCCGGAGCGGGCGAAGCTGACCCCGTTCGGCGGGACGATCGTGCACGGCTACCTGACGCTCTCGCTGCTGCCCGTGCTGGCGAAGGAGTGCTACGGCGTGGAGGGCGTCGCGATGGCCCTCAACTACGGCTCCGACAAGGTGCGCTTCCCGTCCCCGCTGCCGGTGGGCTCGGCGGTGCGGGCGACGGCGGTGCTGGTCTCGGCGGACGAGCTGCCCGGCGGCGTCGTGCAGGCGGTGGTCCGGTTCACCGTCTCCAGCGAGGCCGGCACCAAGCCGCACTGCGTCGCGGAGACCATCACCCGCTTCTACCCGGCCGCCTGACCCCACTGCCTGACCCCACTGCCTGACCCCACCCGACCGCGAGGACGACCGCAGCACCGCGGCACCGCGGCACCGCAGCACCGAGAGAGACGCCGCAGTACCGAGACGGACCGTCCCGTGCCCCGGGGCGGTCCGTTCTCGTTGCTCCGCACGGCCGGTCCTCGTCACCCGTCCGTGGCGCGTCCGCGGCGAATTGCCGTGTTCCTCCGCTTTCCACCGGTAATGTCCCGGTCCGAGATGCGCCGTCCGGCGCCGGGGGCTCCCGGCTGCCCGGGTGTCGTCCTCCGGCCTGCCGTCGACGCCGCGGGGCGCGCTGCGTCCCGCCGTCCCCTGCGGTGCGCCGCCGTCCGGTGTTCGACCGTGGAGGTTCCCGTGTCCCGCCCCGTCTCCTGGCTGTTCCGCGCCGGCGAGCTGGCCGCCGAAGCCGGGCTAGCGCTGCGCGACGCGAAGCGCTCGTACCGGACACTGCCCCGGGAGACCTGGCAGCGGATGCGCACGGACGCGTTCGGCGCCGACCCGTCCGGCTGGCGCCTGCACCGGGTGCGCAACTCCCCGCACTTCGTGGACGGCGCGTTCCGCAACCCGGTGCCGACCCGCCGCCTCGCGTACGCGTACACCCCGCTGGCGCTGATGCGCACCAAGCTCGCGGTCGACCCGAACCGCCGCGCCCCGGCCGCGGCCGTCCCGGTGCACCGGCTGCTGCCGGTGGAGCTGGCCACCCCGCCCGCCTCCGGCCTGCGGCTGACCTGGCTGGGCCACGCCACCGTGCTGGCCGAGCTGGACGGCGTCCGGGTGCTGTTCGACCCGGTGTGGAGCGAGCGCTGCTCCCCGTTCGAGTGGATCGGCCCCAAGCGGCTGCACCCGGTGCCGCTGCCGCTGAGCGAGCTCGGACCGGTGGACGTGGTGGTGATCTCGCACGACCACTACGACCACCTGGACATGGCGACCGTGCGGACCCTGGCCGCGGGCGACGCGGTGTTCGCGGTGCCGCTGGGCGTGGGCGCGCACCTGGAGCACTGGGGGGTGTCGCCGCGCCGGATCGTCGACCTGGACTGGTGGGAGACCACCGAGCTGGACGGCCTGCGGCTGACCGCCACCCCGGCCCGGCACTACTGCTCGCGCGGGCCCCGGCCGAGCGGCAGGTTCCTGTGGTCGTCCTGGGTGGTGGAGGGCAAGCGGCACCGGCTCTTCCACAGCGGCGACAGCGGCTACTTCCCCGGGTTCGCCGAGATCGGACGCCGCTTCGGGCCGTTCGACGCGACGATGATGCAGGTCGGCGCGTACTCCGAGCACTGGCCGGAGGTCCACCTGACGCCCGAGGAGGCCGTGCAGGCCCACCGCGACCTGCGCGGCGACGTGCTGCTGCCGGTGCACTGGGCGACCTTCGACCTGGCCCCGCACCCGTGGGAGGAGCCCGCCGAGCGCACCGTCGCCGCCGCCCAGGACGCCGGGGTCACGCTGGCCCTGCCCCGCCCCGGCCGTCCCTTCGAGCCCGCGGCACCGCCCGCCGTCAAGCTCTGGTGGCGCTCCGTCGCCGCCGCCCCCTCCGGCGCCGACCTGCTCGTCCCCGACGGCCTCGCCCACGGCTCCGCCGTCCCGGACACCCCGGCCGCGCTCACCGCCGCCCCGGCCCGCCCCGACGCCCCGCTCGCCGAGGCCCGCCCCACCGCCGACCGGTCCCCGGGGCAGTCCCCGGGGCAGGACGGAGAGGTCCCGCTGTTCTGAGCCCCTCCGGAAGTTCCCGGCCCCGCACCGTGTCACAGGTGCGGGGCCCGTCTCGTCCCAGGGGGTGCAAGCACCGACGAGCACCACCGACGAGCACCGAGGAGCCCCCCGTGGACGCACGACTGAACTACTTCGCCAACCCGGCCGCCGGCAAGGCACTCAAGTACGTCATGGCCGCGGGCCGGGAGCTGAAGGACTCGCCGCTGCCCGCCCGGACGCAGGAGCTGGTGGCGCTGCGGGTGAGCCAGGTCAACGGCTGCGCGGTCTGCATCGACATGCACACCAAGGAGGCCGTCGCGGCCGGGGAGGACCACGGGCGGCTGCACCTGGTCGCGGCCTGGCGGGAGGCGACGGTCTTCACCCCGGCGGAGCGCGCCGCGCTCGCGCTGGCCGAGCAGGGCACCCGGGTCGCGGACGCGGCCGAGGGGGTCGACGACGAGGTGTGGGCCGAGGCCGCCCGGCACTACGACGAGGACCAGCTCGCGACCCTCGTGCTGCTGGTCGGGTTCCTGAACATGGTGAACCGGCTGAACGCCATCACCCGGCAGCCGGCGGGCAGCTACGAGGCGGGTAGTTTCCACTGACGGCCGCTGTGGTCACCACGGGCCGGGCCGACCGTGACGGCCGCACTACGAGGGGGAGGACGACATGGGCAAGGTCGAGGAGTTCGAGGAGCTGCGGCCGCTGCTGTTCTCGATCGCCTACCGGATCCTGGGCAGCGTGGGCGAGGCGGAGGACGCGGTGCAGGAGAGCTGGCTGCGCTACGACGCCTCGCCCACCCGCCCGGTGTCGGTCAAGGCGTTCCTGTCGACCACGGTGACCCGGATCTCGATCGACGTCCTGCGCTCGGCCCGGGTGCGGCGGGAGCAGTACGCCGGGACGTGGCTGCCGGAGCCGCTGCTCGACGACCCGTACCAGGACCCGGCCCGCGCCGCGGAGTTGGCCGACTCGGTGTCGATGGCGGCGCTGCTGCTGCTGGAGCGGCTCAGCCCGCTGGAGCGCTCGGTGTTCGTGCTGCGGGAGGTCTTCGCCTTCGGCTTCGACGAGGTCGCCGAGGCGGTGGGCCGCTCGGAGGCCGCCTGCCGCCAGCTGCTCGTCCGGGCGCGTCGGCACATGCGCGAGGGGCGGCCCCGGTTCGAGGCGGACCGGCAGGAGCAGCAGGAGCTGGCGCAGCGGTTCTTCGAGGCGCTCTCGCAGGGGGACGTGGAGGGGCTGCAGCGCCTGCTGTCCGCCGACGTCCAGTTGGTCGGGGACGGCGGCGGCAAGGCCCCGCAGCTGGCCCGGACCGTGGTCGGCGCCGAGCAGGTGGCCCGGCTGCTGGCCACCGTCCACCCGTTCATGGCGCTGACCGGCATCACCTGCGAGCAGCACCGGATCAACGGCCAGCCGGGCGCGCTGTTCCGCGACCGCGACGGCAGGGTGCTGCACACCCTGGTCCTGGACGTGCTCGACGGGCAGGTCCAGGCCGTCCGCTCGGTCATCAACCCGGACAAGCTCCGCCACCTCGGCCCGGTCGCCGACGCCTGGGCCGTCGACCGGGAGGTCCGGCGGGCCCGCCGGGAGGCCCCGCAGTAGCCGCCCCGCACCGGCCCCCGGCGGCACTACCGCCCCGCACCGCCCCGGACCGCCGGGGCCAGGCCGTTCACGCTTCGCCCCGCTCCTCGCCGCCGGCCCCCGTCGAACCGGCGGGCCCCCGGTCGCCCAGCAGCGCCGCCAGGGTGCGGGCCTCCGCGAGCAGTCTGGTGCCGCCCTTGCGGGCGGCGGTGCGGGTGACCGCGTCGATCGGGCCGCGGGCGCCGCTGCGGCGGGCGCAGTCGACCGCGACGGCGACCAGTTCGGCCGCGCCGCGCGGGGGTTGGCCGTCGAGCAGGCCGGGGAGCAGGGCGGCCAGGATGCTCCAGGTGAACTGGGGTGCGGGGTCGGCGAGTTCGGCGAGGGTGGCGGCCAGGCGGTTGGGCTTGACGGCGCCGAGGGCGAGCAGTTCGAGGGTCTCCCGGGCCAGCGCGGCCGGGTCGAGCTGCTGCTGGGCGGCGAGGGAGAGCAGGGCGTCGACCGTGGCGGAGCGGTCCTCGGCGTGGCCCGCGCCGAGGCCGTAGGCGAGGGCCTGGTGGACGGCGAAGCCGCAGGGACCGTCCGCCTCGGCGAGCAGCGGCAGCACCTGGGGGTTCCCGCGGACGGGGGCGTCCTGGGCGGAGTCGGCGAGTTGGCCGGTGAGGCGCAGCGCCAACTCCTCGCGGTGGTGCGGGAGCAGGGCGGTCCAGCGGGCGCCGGGCACGGAGTCCTCCACGGCGGAGCGGCGGAAGAAGGGCTCGGCGGGGCCGAGCAGGGCCCGGACGGCCTCGGGCACCCCGTCCGCCGGTTCCACTCCGGGTACGTCCAGGGCGGGTACCGCGAGGTGCGCCAGGTCCGTCTCCGGCAGCTCGGGTTGCTCCGCGTAGCGGCGGAGGTCCGAGCACCGGACGCCGAGCTTCCAGGTGCCGGGCGGCACCACGGTGGTGGTCCGCCGGGGCAGTCCGCCGCCGCGCAGCCAGGCCGCCAACTGCCGCCCGGCGGGCGAGGTCAGCGCCTCCGCGCCCTCGCTCCCGTCGCCGACCGTCCGCAACAGCGCCTGGGCGAAGTCCACCGGGCCGGGCCGGACCCCGAGTTCCTCGTACCGGGCCAGCCGGGCCACCAACTCCCGTGCGTCCAGGGAACCGTGGCACCAGGTCGGGGTGGACAGCAGGAACGGCACCGGGTCGGCGGCGAGCCGCCAGGCGGTCTCGTGCAGGCGGGCGGCGAGGAACTCGCCGACCGGGCCGCGGAATTCCCAGTGGCCGAAGATCCGGCCGCTGCGGGACCGCAGGGCGTTCAGGACGCGCGGCACGGGGGTGGCGCCGGTGGCGACGCCGGCGAGCCGGCCGAGCACCTGCCATTCGTCCTCGGCCCGCAGGACGGGGGCGAGGGCGGCGGCGAGGGCCGCCCGGTCGGTCCAGACCTGGCGGACCAGGCCGTCCAGGAGGCGTTCGAAGGCCACGCTCTCGTCGGGGGCGGCCATCGCGGCGGCCAGTTCCTCGGCCAGTTCGGCGGGCGTGCCGAACGGCGCGGGCATCGCCACCGGGCGCGGCGCCTCGGGCAGCCGGTCCGTCACCCCGCCGACCGGCGCCTGCACCGCCACGCCGAGCACCTCCGCCGCCGTGGCGGCGTGCGAGGGGTCCAGCAGCAGCGCCGCCGACCGCAGCTCCGCCAGCACCTCCCCCTCCACGGAGTCGACACAGCGCTTGATCACCTTCAGCGCCGCCCCCTGCACCTGCCGGTCCGGATGCCCCAGGCACCCCGCCAGCCCCCGCAGCGCCACCTCCGCCCGACCACCCGCCGCCACCCGGCCCAGCCACCCCACCAGCGCCCGCAGCAGCTTCTTCTCCGGACGCGCCGCCACCACCCCCGACGCCTCCAGCACCTCCCCCTCCCCCAGCAGCCCCGCCCCGTCCAGCACCACCAACGACTCCAGCGCGAACCCCGCCACCACCGAGTCCCCGTCCAGCATCGCCACCAACGCCCGCCGGTTGCCCGACAGTTCAGCCACGTCCGGCCCCAGCCCGCGCAGCACCCCCAGGGAGGTCCGCACCTCGCCCTGCCCGCCGCCGCGCACCAGCCGGGCGAAGCCGCGCCCGAGCAGCGCCGGGCGGTCGACGACGCCCTCGGCGGCGAGCCGGGCCAGCACGGCGGGCCAGCGCTGTTCGGGGCCCTTGGCGGCCCAGGGGCCGGAGAGCTCCTGGACGCTGCCGGTGTCGAAGACCAGCGGGGCGAGGAAGGGCGTGAAGCCGTCGGCGCGCAGCCGGGCGTACAGGTCGGGGCCGGGCGGCAGCAGGCCGCCCCGGCGGCGGGGGTCGGGGTCGCCGCGGTCGCGCATCCACTCGGTGACGAAGCCGGGTTCGGCGGGCGGCGGGGTGTCGCTGCGGCGCAGCAGGTGTTCGGCGATCTGGTAGGGGACGGAGCTGCTCCAGCTCTCGGGGAGCGCGGGGCGGCGCGCCAGCCGCAGCGCCACCTCCCGCTGCCAGGCGGCGGGTCGGCCGTCCAGCAGGGCGAGCAGCGGCTCCTGGCGCCAGGCCAGGACGTCGAACTCGCGGCCGGCGATCCAGTCGGCGGCGCCGGAGGGGGCGGTGTGGCAGACGGCTCCGGCGACCAGCAGGACGGTGAGCGCGCCGCCCCGGGAGTGCTCGCTCTCCCGCAGTTCGCGGCGCAGCCGCTTGAGCCCGGGCAGTTCGGCCCGGCGCTCGGCGTCCGTCATCCGCTCGACCAGGGCGGCGGCCGTCGCGGTCCGGGCCTCCCGGATCGCGGTCACGAGGTCCTCGGTGGTCACTTCCGCTCCGCTCCGTCCGCACCGGTCGTCGTACGCGTCCCGCCCGCCATCCGGACCGCGAGCACGTGGCTGCACGGCCCGCGGCCGCCGCGGTGGCGGGCCCACCAGCGGCAGGTGCAGCCGAGGGCGGTGCCGTCGGCGGCGATCCGGACGTGGTGGGCGTGGTCGCCGACGGTGACGGCCCGGACGTCGCCGACGGCCGGGCCGACGGCGTCGGCGGCGAGCAGGGCGCGGGCGGAGCGCAGCCGGGGGTTGCGGTCCTCGGCGCGGCCGCTCTCGTAGGGGAGGCGGCGGTGGAAGTGGGCGGCTTCGGCGAGGTCGTAGCCGATCTGGCCGGAGGTGGCGAGGTGGGCGAGGGCGGTGCGGACCCGGTCGGGGGTCAGGCCGGAGTCCTCGGCGAGGTCGGCGGGTTCGATCCGCGCGTCCCAGGCGAGCAGCGCGGCCAGCGCGTCGACGTCCTCGTCCGCCCCCGCGGCGTCGGCGAGCAGGTCGAGCAGGCCGCCCTCGCCGGAGAAGCCGCGGGAGCTGTCGGGCGACAGGGTGAGGGTCAACCGGCCGCCGGGGAGGGCGAGTTCCCAGGCGGAGGCGGTGGGCCCGGCGGGGGTGCCGGGCGGGGCGTAGACCCGCAGGGCGGTGGCGTGCCGCAGCAGCGGGCGCAGCGCGGCGAGGCGTTCGGGGCCGGGCAGGCAGATCGCGCCGGGGCCGGGCCGGGAGACGGGGCGCAGGCCGGGTCCGGCCGGGACGACCCAGCGGACGGTGCCGCGGCCGGTGGCCGGGAGGGTGCGCAGGAAGCGGACGGCCTCGGCGGCGGCCAGTCGGGCGCGCAGGTCGAAGCGGGCGGTGAGCACCTGGGTCTCGGCGAAGCCCTTGAGCCAGCGGGCGGGCAGCGGGACCTTGCGTTCGACCAGGGTGTCGGCGCCGACGGCGACGGCCATCTCCTCGGCGCCGACGGCCAGTTGCAGTCGCTCGCCGGGGGTGCGCAGGCGCAGCGCCTCGCGCAGCGGGGCGTTGACGTCGACGTTGGTGGTGCCGTGGCCGGTGGCGGCGCCGTCGAGGCCCTCGGGCAGGACGTCGAGCCGGGCGTGCACGCCGCCGCAGCCGGAGAAGGACTCGAAGCGCAGCCGGTCGCCGTCGGCGGTGACCACGGGGTCGAGCGAGGCGGCGCCGGTGGGCCGGTGGTAGCGGGCGGCGGCGACGTCGGCGACGGCGAGCAGGGCGGCGGCCGCGGCGTCGGGGTGGCGCAGCGCGCCGGTGAAGAACCGGGGGTGGTCGGCCGCGCCGTGCGGGGTGGCGCCGCCGCTGGTGGCGAGGTCCAGCCGGTGGGGGCGGAGCGCGGAGGGCTGCAGGTAGCGCAGGGCGTGAACGGCCGTGGTCATGGACGGAACGCTAACCGCCGCCCCCGACAGGGCCGCTGGGCCCTCGCCGCGTGACGGGCACCACAGGACCCGCCCACTGCAACCTGTTCTAGCATGATCCGGGTGACCGCCCCCACCGTCCCGACGCCCGAACCCCGCTCCGGTCTGCGCTCCTTCGCGGAGCTGCTCGGCATCGAGGAGCTGGAGGAGAACCTGTTCCGGGGCCGCTGCCACGCGGGCGCCCCGCTGCGCGCCTTCGGCGGGCAGGTCGCGGCGCAGGCGCTGACCTCGGCGGGGCGCACGGTGGAGGCGGGCCGCGGGGTGCACAGCCTGCACGGGTACTTCCTGCGGCCGGGCGACCCGCGCCGCCCGATCGTCTACCAGGTGGACCGGGCCCGGGACGGGGGCTCGTACGCGACCCGGCGGGTGACGGCGGTCCAGCGCGGCGAGGTGATCTTCACCATGGCCGCCTCGTTCAAGCGCCCGGAGGCGGCGGGCGACCGGCAGCGCACGATGCCGCCGGTGCCGGGCCCGGAGGAGCTGCCCGACCCGTACCGGGCCTGGGAGCGGGACGCCCCGGAGCAGTTCGCGGGCGCGGCGGTCTTCCGCGCCCTGCAGATGCGCTTCGTCCCGGCCGGTGCGCCCGGCCTGCCGCCGGAGGTGCCGGGCGTCCCGCAGCAGTTCGTCTGGCTGCGGACGGAGCGTCCGCTGCCCGGGGACGACCCGCTGCTACAGGTCTGCGCGTTGACGTACCTCTCCGACCTGACGCTGGCCTCGACCGCGGCGCTGCACCTGCAGCCGCACCTGGTGCACCGGATCGAGGAGCCCCGGGTCTCGCTGGCCTCGCTGGACCACGCGATGTGGTTCCACCGCCCGTTCCGCGCCGACGAGTGGCTGCTGTTCGCGCAGCGCAGCCCGTCCGCGTCGGACGGCCGGGGCCTGGCGATGGGCGAGTTCTACGACCGGGACGGGGCGCTGGTGGCCTCCGCCGTCCAGGAGACCCTGCTGCGCGAGCTGCGCCCGGGGCGCTCCCGCGCGCACTGAGGGGCCGTCGTCACCCACCGGTGACCTCTCGCGTCGTACCGCGCCGAGGGGCCGCCCCGTATCATGGTTCGGGTGACCAAGGTTGACCTGTCACCTCGTCCGGTGGAGGCGATGTCCCCCCGTCAGCTCGAACGCCGCGGCTCCCTCCTGTCCGCCGCCCTGGCCCTGGTGACCGAGATCGGCGTGGAGCGGCTCCAGATGAAACAGGTGTCGGAGCGTTCTGGCGTGGCCCTCGGTACCGCGTACAGGTACTTCTCGTCGAAGGACCACCTGCTCGCCGCCGCGATAGCGGACTGGCACCGGCTGCTGCTCGCCGACCTGGTCGGCGAGGTGGGGGCGGGGCGCAGCGCCTCGCCGACCGAGCGGGCGGTGCGGTTCGTGCGGCGGGGGATGCGGGCGTACCAGCGGCAGCCGGAGCTGGCCCGGCTGCGGGTGGCGGTGGCGACGTCCACGGACCCGTTCGCCAGCGAGGCGCTGCAGGGCCTGGCCCGGGCGGACCGGGCGGCGCTGGGGGCGGTGATGCCGGAGGTCCCGCCGGCCTCCGGGGACTTGGTGCGGCACATGGTGGGGCACGCCTGGCAGGGCGAGTTGACGGCCTGGGTGACGGGGCGGACCACGCTGGACGACGCCCGGACCCGGCTGGAGGAGATGGTCCGGCTGGTGCTGACGCCGTACGAGCCGTCGCCCCCGCTGCCCGCCTGAGCGCACCGCCCGGGCCGCCCGCCCCCGCCGCCCGCCCGGGCCGCAGCGGCCGGACGGGTCGGCGTGCCGCGCCGACCCGAGCGCCGGTTTGTGGCCATAGTTCCCGTTGTGTCCACTTCTGCCGAGCCCCCGACGGACCGTCAGCCCACCGCGCCGGACGCGGACGCCTTCCCGCTGGACCGGGTGGTGTTCGGGGTCGGCGCGGCCGCCGTGCTGGGGGTGGTGGCCTGGGGCGTGTTCGCGGAGGACTCCCTGGGCCGGGCCTCGGATTCCGCGCTGGCCTGGGTGCTGCACAATTTCGGCTGGCTGTTCGTGGTCGCCGCGGACGTGTTCCTGCTGCTCGCCGTGGTGCTGGCGGTCAGCCGGTACGGCCGGATCCCGCTGGGCCGGGACGGCGAGCAGCCGGAGTTCTCCACGCTGGCCTGGATCGCGATGATGTTCTCCGCCGGGATGGGAATCGGCCTGCTGTTCTACGGGGTCGGCGAGCCGCTGCAGCTGTACGCGCAGCCGCAGCCGGGCTCGGGGCTGGCGCCGCAGACCCCGGCGGCGGCGCAGCGGGCGCTGGAGTTCTCGCTGTTCCACTGGACGTTGCACCCGTGGGCGATCTACGCGGTGGGCGGCCTGGCGCTGGCGTACACCACCTTCCGCAAGGGCCGGGGCAACCGGATGTCGGCGGCGTTCGTGCCGCTGATCGGCGAGCGCGGGGCGAACGGCTGGAAGGGGCGGCTGGTCGACCTGCTGTCGGTGTTCGCGACGGTGTTCGGCTCGGCGACCAGCCTGGGCCTGGGCGCGATCCAGGTCGCGGGCGGCCTGGGCTACGTCACCGACGTCCGGGCCACCGAGGGCGTGGAGCTGGTGGTGATCGCGGCGCTGGGCAGCGCGTTCGTGCTGTCCGCGATGTCGGGCGTGCACCGGGGCGTGAAGTGGCTGTCGACCACCAGCGTGGTGCTGGCCTGCGTGCTGATGGTGTTCGTGTTCCTGGTCGGCCCGACGGTCTTCGTGCTGGACGCGCTGCCCTCGACGGTCGGCGGCTACCTGTCCGACCTGGCGGTGCTGGCCACCCAGACCGGGGCGTTCACGGACGAGGACTGGCTGGGCAGTTGGACGGTCTTCTACTGGGCGTGGTGGCTGTCCTGGGCGCCGTTCGTCGGCACCTTCATCGCCCGGATCTCCCGGGGCCGGACAGTGCGCCAGTTCCTGGTCGGCGTGCTGCTGGTGCCCAGCGGGGCGACGGCGGTGTGGTTCGTGGTGATGGGCGGCTCGGCGATCCGGCTGCAGGCCACCGGCGCGACCGACCTGGTGGCGACCGTCCCGCGCGGCGCGGACGCCGGGCTGTTCGCGATGCTGGAGGCGCTGCCGCTGGGGGCGGTGACCAGCGTGGTCGCGGTGCTGCTGGTGATGCTGTACTTCATCACCTCCGCCGACTCGGCCTCCCTGGTGCTCGGTTCGCTGTCCTCCGGCGGCGCCCTGCACCCGCGCACCTGGCTGGTGGTGGTCTGGGGGGTGCTGATGGCGGGCGTGGCCGCCGCCCTGCTGCTGGCGGGCGGGCTGACGGCGCTGCAGAACGCCACCGTCCTGGTCGCGCTGCCGTTCGTGCTGGTGATGCTGGGGCTGTGCCTGGCCCTGGTCCGCGAGCTGCGCACCGACCCCGCCGCGGGCCCCTCCCGCGCCCACCCGCCGCACGGCCTGCGCGACGCGGTCGGCACGAGCGTCGGCGAGGAGCGCCCCGGGCGTCCCCGCCCGCGGAAGTGAACCCGCGGCCGCCCCGCCGCCCGCGCCCCGCCCGGGCCACCCCGTCCGACCTGCGGGGACGCGGCAGGGGCGCGGGAGCGGGGGTTCCGACGCCGAGATCCCTTCCAGACTTCACCCGCGTTTCGCGACCGCGTAACACCCGGCTGGCAGGCTCCGTGCCATGAACGCCCGCACCGTCCCGTCGGCCCGGACCCCGCGCTTCCCGCTGCCCCGCCGGCACCGCCGCCTGCTCGCCTGCGCCGCCGTCGCGGCCTCCGTCGCGCTGGGTTCGCTCGGCGTCGGCGCGACCGTGGAGACCGTCCGCCACCAGGACGGGTCGGCGCGGGCCGCGGCGTCGGCCGGGCGCTGAGCCGAACGAGTGGTGGGCGCGGAACCCCGGTCCGATACTGGGAGTGACCCGGCCGGAAGGGAGTCCACCATGGAGACCGGCACCGTTCGGTGGTTCAGCACCGAACAGGGCTACGGCTACATCGCCCCGGACGCGGGCGGACCCGACGTCACCGTCTACTACGACTCGGTGGTCGCCGACACCGACGCGCACCGCTTCCTGCACCAGGGGCAGCGCGTCCAGTACGACGTGGCCAGGGAGGTCCCCCGGCCGGTCGCCGAGCCCGTCCGTCCGCTCACCCCCTGAGGCCCGTCACACCCCTTGCCGGTCCCGGCCCCGCCCCGGGGCCGGGACCGGCGCCGGGCGGGAGTGCCGACCGCCGCCGCCGGGGGGTTCGGGTTCGGCGCGGGGGGCGTAGCGGGCGGCGGGGGCGCGCAGCAGCCAGGTGCGGCCCGCCGGGGCGGCGAGGCCCATCCGGTGGAGCAGGTCGAGCGCGTCGCGGCGGAAGGCGGCGAGGTCGGCGAGGTAGCCCGCGTCCCACCCGGCGCTCATGCCGTAGTCGTCGGTGATGTCGCCGAGGGTGCCGTCGATGAGCGCGTCCGGCACCAGGACGGCGGGCGGGGCGGTCTCGGTGCCGACGGGGCGGAGGTCCTCGACGAGGCGTTCGGCGAGCAGCAGGGCGGCCTGGGCGAGGGTGCCGGGGCCGGGGAGGGCGAGGTCGGTGAGCTCGTCGGCCGGGTCGAGCAGGGCGACGCCCTCGGCGCGGATCTCGGCGGTGAGGCCGAGGAAGTCGGCGAACCGTTCCGTCTCGGCGGGGGCGGCCGCGAGCAGGTGGGCGCGGGCGGCGGGCGCGAGGTCGTCGTACAGGACGACGGGGGTCTCGGCGAGCAGGCGGCGGACGGTGACCTCGGGGCCGACGGCGGGCAGCGGGGGCGCGGTGAGCAGGTCCGCGGCGAGGGCCGCGGGCGGGCGCCAGTCGTCGAGCAGGGCCCGGACGGGGGGCGGGGCGGGGGCGCCGGCCAGGGCGCGGGCGAGGGCGGCGTACCCGGCCGGGTCGAGGCCGGGCAGCGGACGGCCGGGCAGCGGGGCCTTGTGCAGGCGGGCGTGGGCGGGGCCGAGGGTGAGGCGGTAGCCGAGCAGGGCGCCGAAGCGTTCGGCGAGGGCGCCGGCGTGACGGCGGATCAGCGGGAGTCCGGCGCCGTGCGGTCCGTCGGCGGTGACCAGCGGGTGGGCCATCAGCAACCGGGCGGCGGTGCGCAGTTCGGTGGCGGCGGCCAGGTCGCCGGTGGCGGCGGGGTGTTCGGGTTTGCGGTGGCGGCCGCCGCCGGTGGGGCGGGCCGCGGCCTGGGCGGGGGCTTCCCGGCGTATCCGGCGGTAGCCGAGCGGCCGGAACAGCGGCGAGGTGCTGTGGTGGACGGTCGGCCCGTGCCACCAGCTGGTGCCGGGCGCGGGTTCGGCCTGCCGGGGCGCACCGCCGAGGTGCCGGGCCCCGTACGCGCCGAACACGGCGCTGGCCAGCAGGTCGGCCTCGGCGGGTTCGGCGGCGGCGAAGCGGGCGGCCAACTCCTCGGCGGCCGCGGCGGGTTCGGGCCCGGGGCGGGCGGCAGCGCGGGCGCCCGGGAGCGCCTGGGCGACGGGCCGTCCGGCCCCGCCCGCGCGCCCCGTCCCCGTGCGCCCCGTCCCCGTTCCGCCGGTCGCCGTGACGGCCCCGACGGCTGCTTGCTGCCGCTCCATGTCGGTGCCAAGCCTAGACGCCGCACAACCCGCTACGCGCCGGTAACAACCTCTTCCGCTGGTCGCCGCCGTCCCCTAGGGTTCCGGGCATGCCACACCTGCCCGATGTCGTGCTCTGGTCGATACCGGCCTTCGTGCTGCTCACCGTCCTGGAGATCGTCTCGTACCGCTTCCATCCGGACGAGGAGGAGCAGGGGTACGCCGCGAAGGACACCGCGACGAGCCTGACCATGGGTCTGGGCTCGCTGCTGTTCGACGCGGGGTGGAAGGTCCCGATCGTGGCGGTCTACTCGTTCCTGTACGAGTGGACGCCGCTGCGGGTGCCGGTGCTGTGGTGGACGGTGCCGCTGATGCTGCTGGCCCAGGACTTCTTCTACTACTGGTCGCACCGCGGCCACCACGTGGTCCGGATCCTGTGGGCCTGCCACGTGGTGCACCACTCCAGCCGGCACTACAACCTGTCCACGGCGCTGCGCCAGCCCTGGACCTCGGCCACCAGTTGGGTGTTCTTCGTGCCGATGGTCCTGGCGGGCGTGCACCCGGCGGCGCTGGCGTTCTGCTCCTCGGCGAACCTGGTCTACCAGTTCTGGATCCACACCGAGCGGATCGGCCGACTGCCCCGCCCGGTCGAGTACCTCTTCAACACCCCCTCGCACCACCGGGTCCACCACGCCTCCCAGGGCGGCTACCTGGACCGCAACTTCGGCGGCATCCTGATCGTCTTCGACCGGCTGTTCGGCTCCTTCGCGGCCGAGGCCGAGCGCCCGGTGTACGGCCTGACCAAGAACATCGGCACCTTCAACCCCTTGCGGGTCGCCACCCACGAGTACGCCTCCATCGCCCGGGACATACGGGGTGCGAGCACCTGGGGCGACCGGCTGCGCCACCTCACGAAGGGGCCCGGCTGGCACCCCGCGCCCCGCACCGAGACCACCGCCGCCACCGGACCGGAGAGTGCCGCCGCATGACTTCCCTTCGCGACCCGCGCACCGCGCGGGCCCTGCTGATCGCCTTCACCGTCGTCTCGGCCGCGCACCTGCTGGCGATCTGCTTCGGCGTCAAGCCCCTGCAGTACGGCACCAAGCCGCTGCTGATGCCGCTGCTGGCCGCCTGGGTGTGGGCCCTCGCCAAGCCCGGCACGCCGCGGCTGCTGGTGCCCGCGCTGCTGTGCGGCGCGGGCGGCGACATCCTGCTGGAGATCGGCGGGACGGTCGCCTTCCTGGCCGGGATGGGTTCGTTCGCGGCGGGCCACGTCTGCTACGTGACGATGTTCGTGAAGCTGGGCGCGCTCGCCGACCGCCGCCGGGTGCTGCTGGTCGGAGGCTGCTACGCGGTGGTCTGGGCGGCGCTGATCGTGCTGCTCTGGCCCGACCTGGACGCCGGGATGCGCGTCCCGGTGGCGCTCTACAGCCTGCTGCTGGCCTCCACCGCGGTGACCGCCTCGCAGGTCAACGTGCGGGCGGGGCTGGGCGGGGCGCTGTTCCTGTTCTCCGACACCCTGATCGCCACCGACCTGGCGGACTGGCGGCACCTGCCCGCGCACGCCTTCCTGATCATGGCGACCTACCTGGCCGGGCAGTACCTGCTGACGGTCGGCACCCTGGAGCGCACCGGCGGCGTGCCGCGCACCGACGACTGAGCGCACCGGCCCCGGGCGCACCGGCCCCGGACGCGGCGGAGGGCGGCACCCGCTCGGGTGCCGCCCTCCGCCGTGCCGTCGGCCGCGTGGGACGCGCGGCCTGCCGGTACGGTGGGCGCGTACCGGACGGCCGCTCAGGAGGCCCGGCCGGAGGCCGCGCCGCGACGGCGCAGCAGCCAGAACCCGCCGACGCCGGACGCGACCAGCCCGGCGCCGACGGCCAGCCGGGTGCCGTCCACGCCGACCGAGCCGCCCAGGCCGGTCTCCACGCCGCCGTGCGGGAGCCGGGCGCCCTCCCAGACGCCCGCCCCGGCGGCCGCGCCGCTGACGGTGCCGTTCGTCCCGGCGGCCGCGATGGCCACCGCACCGACGAAGCCGTCCCCGTTGGGGCACTTGCCGTCGATGCCCCAGGACGAGTCGGTGGTGGTGCGCTTGGCGGCGGCCGCGGCCATCTCCTGTTCGGAGATGACGGTGGCGCTGCCCGAGTACTTCCCGTCGGGGCCCACGCGGAGCGTGGTGGAACCGCCGGCGAAGGCCGGCGAGGTCGCGGTGACGGTCTTCTCCGTGCTGCTCGCGCACGTGACACTGACCGAGACCGACTGCCCGGGCTGGGCCTGCGCGGGAGAGACCCAGGCGGGTTCGCTGCCCTTCGCGGACGCGGGGGCGGTGCCGGCCATGCCGAGCAGGACGGTGGTGCCGAACAGTGCGGCGGCGGCGGTGCGCGTCGGGCGCATGCCGTACCTCCAGGGGGTCGGGGTGGGGAGAGCGGCTCCGTGACCGGTCCGCTACTCCCGGTTGCCGACCACGCTAGGCAGTGCCGCCCGGCCCGGCGAACTCGCAAGGCCGTTCGGGTCCGACCGATGCTCCGGACCCGAACGACCCGCGGCCCCGCCCCCGGCGAACCGCACCCGCGGGCCGGGCCACGAACGCCCCCGGGAGGGGCTACTCGTTGCGGGCCGTCTCCGGCCCGGTGATCCGGCGCAGCAGCGGCAGGGTGGCGCCGATGACGGCCAGCGCCCCGGCCAGCCCGCCCGCGACCGCCAGGTAGTAGCCGGTGCCGAGCGAGTGCAGCGTGTACTTCAGCTGCGAGCGCAGGAACAGGTCGGCGGCCAGCAGTCCGGTGCCGATCGCCAGGGCCGAGACCGCCAGCAGCGGCACCGCGGACTCCATCAGCACCACCCTCCGCAGCATCGCCAGCGACACCCCGCTCAGCCGCAGCAGGCTGAACGGCCGCTTGCGCTCGCCGAGCGCGGCGGCCACGCTGACCGCCAGGCTGCAACCCGCGATCGGGAAGGTCGCCAGGATCACCACCCTCGCCAACTGCTGGAAGCCCTCCAGCTCGCTGCCGGACAGCTTCCGCCCCTCGGACAGGGTCATCGCCTGCCGGACCGCCGGGTAGGCCGCGTCCACCGCCGTCCGGACCCGCTCGACCGCGGTCGGCGAGCCGTCGGTGGCGACCACCACGTTCACCACCGGCAGGGCCGCCACCTGCTCGGGGGTGTGGGGCGCGGCGGGCCACGCGGTGCCGGAGTAGTCGCGGAACCCCGCCAGCACGGACGGCAGGTAGGCGGTGGCCGCGCCGGGCTCGCAGTGGCCGAACACCCCGACGGCGTCGAGCTCCGGGCAGGTCACCACCTCGGAGGCCGTGGTCTCCTCCCCGACGTGGACCGGCACCACCTCGTCGAGCGGGTGCACCAGCATGGTGGCGCGCACGCCGGGGACGGCCTGAAGGCCGGCGGTGAATCCGGGCGGCGCGGGCGGGCCGGAGCTGCGGTCCAGGCCCTCGGGGGTGCGGCCGTCACTGAGGTTGTCGAGCAGCACGTGGTCGAACTGCGGGCCGCCCTCGACCCGGCCGCGCTCGTCGGTCATGGTGGTGATGATCCCGATCGTCGCGGTCATCACCAGCAGGGCCAGCACCAGCCCGCTGACGGCCCGGAACCCGGCGGTGGGGTTGTCGGCGAGCCGGCGGGCCGCGATCAGCGTGGCCGGGTGCTGGGTGCGCCGGGCCAGCAGGGCGGCGGCCCGGCCGGTCAGCCAGGGGCCGGACAGCACGATGCCGAGCATGATCAGGACGAACGAGGAGAGGTAGCCCCGCACCTGGCCCGGGACCGACTCCGGGTGCCGGAACAGCAGGAACACCAGCTCGGCGAGCCCGGCCAGCAGCGGTGCCACCCGCCAGGCCCGGGGCGGCTCCGGGGTGACCCGGCGGCTGACCCCGAGCGGGGAGACCTGCACCCGGCGCAGCGCGATCCGGGCCGCGACGACGGCCGCCAGCGGCACGCCCAGCAGGAGGGCCGCGACCTGCGGGAGCGTCAGGGTGAGGTCGGAGGCGTAGAAGCGCTCCGTGGTCAGCGACAGTTCGGCGACCCGGCCGCGCACCGCGAGGTAGGGCAGGAAGCCGAGCAGCGCGCCCGCCGCGGCGGCCAGCGCCGCCTCGACGGCGGAGACCGCCGCCACCTGCCGGGGCGTCGCGCCGACCAGCCGCATCGCGGCGAAGCGGCGCTCGCGCTGGGTGGCGCTCAGCCGGGTGGCGGTGCCGATCAGGATCAGCAGCGGGAAGACCAGTGCCCCGGCGACGACGGTCAGGATCAGCGTGACGCCGTTGGACTGGATGCCGACCACGCAGTCGTCGCAGCGGTCGGGCGGGGTGGTGAGGATCCGGGCGACCTGCACCGCCCCGTCGACCTTCGACACCTCCTGCGGGGTGCCGCCGACCAGGGCGACCAGGCTGTCGGGGCCGGGCAGCGCGTCCTTGCCGAGGATGCCGATCCGGTGGCTGCCGTAGCGGTCGGCGAGCTGCTCGGGGGGCACCGCGTCGGCGAGCTTCGCCAGCGCGGGCGACAGGTAGTACTCGCCGTCGGCGGGCAGCCGGTCCACGCCGGGCGGCAGTGCGCCGGTCGGGCCGGTGGGGGCGACGTCGATCCGGCCGATCTGCCGCCCCTGGAAGTAGTCGCGCCGGACCAGCCACCACAGCGGCGCGTCGCCGTCCGCGGTCGGCCCGGCCGCCGTCGGCCCGGCCGCTCCCGCCGCCTCCCGATCGGCGGGGTCGGCCTGGCTGGCGGCGGAGAAGCCGCTGTTGGCCCAGGCGTAGCGGCCGTTCTGGGCGTGCACGGCGTTGACGGCGGCGAGGGTGGTGAACAGCAGTCCGACGCCGACGGCGACGGCGACGGCGGTGACCAGCAGGCGCAGCCACGCCTCGCGGCCGCCGCTGACGGCGAGGCGCAGGCCGAGGCGGATCACCGGGCGGCCCGTCCGCTCAGCGAGGTGGCGCGGCCGTCGCGGACGATCGTCTCGCGGTCGGCGTAGGCGGCGATCCGGGCCTCGTGGGTGACCAGGACGACGGTGGTGCCCTGGGCGCGGGCGGAGTCGACCAGCAGGTCCATCACGTGCTCGCCGGTGAGCGAGTCGAGCGCACCGGTGGGTTCGTCGGCGAACAGCACGCGCGGCTCGGCGACCAGCCCGCGGGCCAGGGCGACCCGCTGGGCCTGGCCGCCGGAGAGCTCGCCGGAGCGGCGGCGCTCCAGCCCGTCCAGGCCGAGCCGGGGGAACCAGGCGCGGGCCCGGGCCAGCGCGTCGGCGCGCTTGGCGCCGCCGAGCAGCAGCGGCAGGGCGACGTTCTCCTCGGCGCTCAACTCCGGGACGAGCTGGCCGAACTGGAAGACGAAGCCGAAGCTGTCGCGGCGCAGCGCGCTGCGCTCCTGCTCGCCGAGGCGGTCGATCCGGCGGCCGTCGAAGTGGATCTCGCCGCCGTCGGGGGCGAGGATGCCGGCCAGGCAGTGCAGCAGGGTGGACTTGCCGGAGCCGGAGGGGCCCATCACGGCGAGGATCTCGCCGGCGTCCACCTCCAGGTCGGCGCCGCGCAGGGCGGGGGTCTCGCCGAAGGAGAGGGTGACGGCGCGGGCCTCGATCAGGGGTGCGGTCACCGGGCGGTCACCTCCGCGGCGAGGGCGTCCAGGCGGGCGGCGGTGAGGTCGATCCAGCGCAGGTCGGACTCCAGGTGGAACAGGCCGTGGTCGGCGAGCAGGGCGTCGACCAGGCTGCCGGAGCGCTTGACCTCGGTGAGTTCGCGCATCCGCCGCAGGTGGGCGGCGCGCTGGGTGTCGAGGTAGCGCTCGGCGTCGCGGCCGAGCATCAGGGCGAGCACGACCTTGCTGAACAGCACGGTCTGCAGGTGGGGTTCGGCGGCGACCGGTTCGCTCAGCCACTCCTCGAACTCGGTGGCCCCCGCCTCGGTGATCACGTACCGCTTGCGGTCCGGCCCGTCGCCGGCCTCGGGGTCGCCGACCACCACCTTCCCGTCCCGGGCCAGCCGTCCGAGGGTCGCGTACACCTGGCCGAAGGGCAGCGGTTTGCCGCGCCCGAAGAAGGCGTCGTAGTCGCGCTTGAGGTCGTAGCCGTGGCTGGGCTCGCGTTCGAGGAGCCCGAGCAGGGTGAGAGGAACGCTCATGATCGGAGCCTACGCCGCGCGTACACTCCACGTCTATACACTCGGAGAATACTGACGCGAGGATCTTCCTCCACTACCCTCCACCTGGGGTTTTCCGGCAACGGGGGGACGGCATGGAGTTCACGGCGCTCCGCAGGAGCGATTCGGCGACGGTGCGGACGCCGCTCGGCGAGCTGGTGCTGCACCGCTCGCCCGAGAAGGTCGCCCCCGGCGTCTGGACCCCGGGCCTGCGGGACTGGCGGCTGGAACTCGACGGCCGCCCGCTCGGCGGGCTCCCCGGGTTCGCGCCCGGCCCGCGCGCCGTCAGGGCGGCCCGCCGCGGCAGGCTGACGGCCGACTTCGAGGGCGCCGAGGCGCGCGTCACCGCCCGCAGCCGCCACCTGCTGCGCTCCCGCCGGTACGTGCAGTTCGAGGTCGGCGGGCGCACCCTGTGCTTCGTCCGCCGCGGCCTGGTGCGCACCGAACTGCTGGAGGGCGGGCGGACGGTGGGCCGCACCAGGCTCGGCTCCTGGGAGTTGGCCGAGCCCGATCCGCTGCGGGTGTTCGCCACCGCGGTCTACGCCTGGGGCGGCCTGGACCACGCCAACGACAACCCGCTGCTGCCCGACGTGCTCTCGGAACTCCTCCTCGCCCCCCTGTCCTGAACCGGGCTCACAGGTCCAGGTCGACCACCACCGGCGCGTGGTCCGACGTCCCCTTGCCCTTGCGGGCCTCGCGGTCCACGTAGCTGTCGGTGACGGCGTCCGCGAACGGCTTGTTGGCGTACGTCAGGTCGATCCGCATGCCGCGGTTCTTCGGGAAGGCCAGTGCCCGGTAGTCCCAGAAGGTGTACGGGCGGTCGTACTTGAGGGCGCGCGGGACGACGTCCTGCAGGCCGGTCTCGCGGAGGGCGGCGAGGGTGGCGCGCTCGGGGGCGGTGACGTGGGTGAGGCCCTCGAAGGCGGCGAGGTCGAAGACGTCCTCGTCGGTGGGGGCGACGTTGAAGTCGCCGAGGACGGCGAACGGGCGCTCGCCCGCCGCGTCCTCGCGGACGGCGTCGCGCAGCGCGGCCATCCACTCCAGCTTGTAGCGGTAGTGCGCGTGGTCGACCTCGCGGCCGTTGGGCACGTACACCGACCAGACCCGCACCGGGCCGCAGGTCGCGGCGATCGCGCGCGGCTCGACCACCGGGAGCAGCGCGTCCTCGGCGAGGTAGCCGGGTTGGGCGGGCAGGTCGCGGACCACGTCCGCCAGGCCGATCCGCGACAGCACGGCGACGCCGTTCCACCGGCCGTCGCCGTGCGCGGCGGACTCGTAGCCGAGCTCGGCGACCGCCTCGGCGGGGAACGCGTCGGTGGCGCACTTGAGTTCCTGCAGGCAGAGCACGTCCGGCTTGGCGGACTCCAGCCACTCCAGCAGCTTGGGCAGCCGGGCGGTGACGGAGTTGATGTTCCAGGTGGCGATGCGGACGGTCACGGCGGCCTTCCCTCGGCGGTGCGGACGGACGGGGCCCCGGCGCGCGGGCCGGGCACCCCGTCCGAACATACCGCCCGCCGCCGACAGCACCCGGCAGCCGGACGGGCTGACGGGGGGTCAGCGGGAGGGCCGCACCACGCCCGCCGCTCCCCCGCCGCGCCGCACCGGTTCGGCGGCGGCCAGCCAGCGGCCGTCCGGGAGCCGTTCGACGCCGGTGGCGGCGCCGATCTCCGGGGTGGCCGCGAACACGTGGCCCAGCGCCTGCAGCTGCGCCGCCTCGGGCGAGGCCAGGAAGGCGGGTTCGGCCTGGGTGGCGGCGCCGTTGCGCTGGCTGGCCCGGGGCGCGGCGATGGCCTGTTCCAGCGTCAGCCCGCGGTCCACCCGGCCGGTCAGCACCTGTAGGACGGTGGTGATGATGGTGGCGCCGCCGGGCGAGCCGAGCGCCAGGTAGGGCTCGCCGTCCTTGAGCACGATCGTCGGCGAGATCGAGGAGCGCGGCCGCTTGCCGGGTCCGGGCAGGTTCGGGTCGGGGACGCCGGGGGTGAGCGGCGCGAAGTCGAAGTCGGTCAGCTCGTTGTTGAGCAGGAAGCCCCGGCCGGGGACGGTGATGCCGCTGCCGCCGGTCTGCTCGATGGTCAGCGTGTAGGAGACCACGTTCCCCCAGCGGTCGGCGACGGTCAGGTGGGTGGTGCTCTGCCCCTCGTACGGTTCGGCGGCGGGCTGCCCGGTGCTGCCGCAGGCCGTCGGGTGGTACGGGTCGCCGGGGGCGAGCGGGCTGGTCAGGGCGTGGCCGGGGTCGATCAGGCAGGCCCGGGCGGCGCCGTAGCCGGGGTCGAGGAGCTGCCGGGTCGGCACCTGGACGGCGGACGGGTCGCCGACCCAGCGGTTGCGGTCGGCGAAGGCGATCCGGCTGGCCTCCAGGAAGCGGTGGTCGTAGCGGACGGGGTCGGCGAGGTCGGCGCCGCTGCCCGCGGACAGGATGTTCAGCGCCTCGCCGACCGTCGTCCCGCCGGAGGAGGACGGCGCGATGCCGTACACGTCCAGGCCCCGGTAGCTGACGTGGGTCGGCTCCTGGTCGCGGACCCGGTAGGCGGCCAGGTCGGCGGCGTCGACCTTCCCGGGGCGGGCGGTGCGGCCGGAGGCGGGGTCGACGGGCGGGTGCTGCAGGGTGCGCACCACGTCGGCGCCGATCGGGCCGCGGTACAGCGCGTCGGTGCCGCGGCGGCCCAGCTCCCGGTAGGTGGCGGCCAGGTCGGGGTTGCGGAAGGTGGAGCCGACGGCCGGGAGCTGCCCGCCGGGCAGGAACAGGTCGCGGCTGGCCGGGAAGTCCTGGAACCTGGCCCGGTTGGCGGCGGTCTGGTCCTGGAAGGTCCGGTCGACGGTGAACCCGCGCTCGGCGATCCGCTCGGCGGGCTCCAGCACCCGGCCCAGGCTGCGGCTGCCCCAGCGCTGCAGCGCGCGCTGCCAGGTCGCGGCGGTGCCGGGCACGCCGACCGACAGGCCGCTGGTGACGGCCTCGTCGAAGGCGAGCGGCTTGCCGTCCTCCAGGAACAGCGCGCTGTCGGCGTGCCGGGAGGCGGTCTCCCGGCCGTCGATGGTCTCGACCTTCCCGGTGCGGGCGTCGTAGTGGACGAAGTACCCGCCGCCGCCGATCCCGGCCGAGTAGGGCTCGGTGACGCCGAGCGCGGCGGCGGTCGCGACGGCGGCGTCCACCGCGTTGCCGCCGTGCTCGAGCACCTCCAGCCCGGCGGCGGTGGCGTCGGCGTCCACGCTGGCCACCGCGCCGCCCCAGCCGACCGCGACCGGCTGCTTGCCCGGCGGGGCCTTGCCGTCGGGGACGGCCTGCGCGGGGGCGGCCAGCAGTCCGGTGGCGGTGACCAGCACGAGGAGGGGGACGAGACGGGTGCGGGCGCGCATGCGGCCTCCCTGGAACGGCGTCGGTCCCCCGTTCTCCCACATCCGCCGTGCACCGGACAACAGGTGCGTCGGCCATCCGGCGGCGTTTTCACGAGGTGTTGACGCGGCGTCAACACCCGTGCGGCGGTCAGCCGTTGCCCGCGGTCCGTTCCACCCGGCGGCGCTTGACGGTGCGGAAGCGGCGGGCGACCTGGCGGGCCAGGTCCGCGGCGCCGACCAGTCCGGCCTCGTTGCCGAGGGCGGCGTGCGCGATCTCGGCCTCGGGGCGGAAGCCGCGGCCGGTGAGGGTGCGGGCGAAGGCGTCCCGGGCGGGGGCCAGCAGCAGGTCGCCCGCCTCGCTGACGCCGCCGCCGATGACGAAGCGGCCGGGGTCGAGGGCGGCGGCCAGGTTGGCGATGCCGACGCCGAGCCAGCGGCCGACCTCGTAGAGCAGCTCGACGGCGACGGCGTCGCCGTCCCGGGCGGCCTCGGTGACCAGCGGGCCGGTGATGCCCAGCGGGGTGCCGCCGGCCCGGGCCAGCAGGGGCTGCACCACCGGGGACTCCTCGGCGGCCAGTTCGCGGGCCTCGCGCACCAGCGCGTTGCCGGAGGAGTACTGCTCCCAGCAGCCGCGGTTGCCGCACGGGCAGCGGTGGCCGCCGGGCACCACCTGCATGTGGCCGAACTCCCCGGCCAGGCCGTGCTTGCCCCGGTCGACGTGGCCGTCGCGGACCTGGGCGCCGCCGATCCCGGTGCCCAGGGTGATCATCACCATGTGGTCCTCGCCGCGTCCGGCGCCGAAGCGCCACTCGGCCCAGGCCGCGGCGTTGGCGTCGTTCTCCACCACGACGGGGAAGCGCAGCCGGGAGCTGAGCGCCTGCTGCAACGGTTCTCCGCGCCAGTTCAGGTGCGGGGCGAACAGCACGGTGGAGCGCTCGGCGTCCACCCAGCCCGCCGCGCCGACGCCGACCGCGTGCACGTCGTGCTTGTCGGCGAGCTGCAGGACCAGGTCGACGATGACGTCCTCGACCACCTTGGGGCTCTTGCTCTTGTCGGGCGTCTCGGTGCGCAGCCGGTCCACCACGTGGCCGTCCCCGTCGACCACGCCCGCGACCACCTTGGTGCCGCCGATGTCCACGCCGATGGTGGGGAGCCTCAGCACGCCCGCGGGCAGGGTGCGGCGGCGGCGCTCGGCGCGCGGGCCGAGGCCCAGCAGGTTGGGCAGGACGGGGCGGGCGGGGCGGGCGGGGCCGCTGGCTCGGGTCACGGAACGAATGCTCCTTGATTGGGTAAAGGTTGCGGTCCGGTGTCGGAGGGCCGTGGGCGAACTGGCAGACTGAGCGCAGAACGCACAGCGGATTCTCACGAAAACGTGATGTTCCTCTCAGGTTTCCGCGAGTGTCGACAGCAACTGATCGACTGTGTGACGCAGTCTGACAAGTGTGATGCGTGAACCGGGGGACCTTGCCCCGGACGGCCGGACGAACCGATGCGAGAGACCCAGATGCAGCTGACAGGCACCCCGTTCCTCATCCTCACGATCGTCCTGGTGCCGGTCTCCATCGCGGTGGCGCTGCTGCTCTGGGGCCGGGTGCGCGGACCGCGGGCCTTCCAGGCGCTGTCCAGGATCGCGATGCTGCTGTTCTGTCAGCTCACCGCCGTCCTCACGGTGTTCGTCATGGTGAACAACGCCAACCTGATCTACGGCAGTTGGGACGACCTGCTGGGCACCGGCAACCACGTCCGCGCGGTGCCGGACCTGCAGGCGCAGGCCAACGGCGGGCCGGACGCGACGGGCGCCCCCGGCAACGACGCGCAGCACGCCAAGGTGCTCCAGCAGTTCAAGCCGGTCGGCGACCCGAAGGTCCCCAACGACGTGCAGACCACCGACCTGAAGGGCGCGGTCTCCGGCGTGGACGGCGAGGTGCTGGTCTGGCTGCCGCCGCAGTACGACGACCCCGCGTACAAGGACAAGACCTTCCCCGTGGTGGAGCTGCTGCCGGGCTGGCCGGGCTCCTCGAAGACCTGGTTCGGCACCCTGCGGGTGTCCGAGCAGCTGAAGCCGATGATGCAGAGCGGGCAGGTCGCCCCGTTCATCCTGGTCTCGCCGCGCACCAACCTGCTGGGCGACAACACCGACACCGGCTGCGCCGACGTCCCCGGCAAGGTCAACGCGGACGCCTGGCTGTCGCGCGACGTCCCGCAGATGGTGCTCGACAACTTCCGGGCCGACCCGTCCCCCGACCGCTGGGCGGTGGCCGGGTACTCCGCGGGCGCCCACTGCGCGGCCAAGCTCGCCCTGGAGCACCCGAACCGCTACCGGGCCGGGGTCAGCCTCTCCGGGTACAACGACCCGGGCGTCGAGGAGAAGTCGCTGACCGCGAAGGACCCGCACCTGCGGGAGGTCTCCAACCCGCTGAACATCCTGAAGTCCGCGAAGACCCCGCCGAAGACCGCCCTCTACGTCAGCGGCAACAAGGGCGACGGCCTGGAGGCGGGCGAGGCCCTGAAGGCCGCCGCGAAGGCCCCCACCACCGTCACCGTGCAGGAGACCAGCGGCGCGCACAGCAGCGACGTGTGGAAGCCCATGGTGCCGGGCGTGTTCACCTGGCTGACGGGCGTGATCCCCGTCCAGCACTGACGCGGCGTCCGCGCGAAGGGCCGTCAGGCGAGTTCGAGGGCCAGGTAGAAGTCGACCCGGTCCTCCAGGCGGGAGAGGTCGCGGCCGGTGAGCTCCTCGATCCGGCCGATGCGGTAGCGCAGCGTGTTGACGTGGACGTGCAGCTGGGCGGCGCAGCGCGTCCAGGAGCCGTCGGAGCGGAGGAACGCCTCCAGGGTGCGGACCAGGTCCGCCTGGTGCTCCAGGTCGTAGGCGATGACCCGGTCGAGCAGGCGGCTGCGGAAGGCGCGGCGGACCTCGTCGGGGACGGCGGCCAGCAGCAGGACGTGCGAGGCGAGCTCCTCGGGGCCCGCCACGCAGACCCGGCCGACCCGGGCGGCGGCGATCCGCCGGGCGTGCCGGGCCTCCTCCAGGGCGCCGCGCAGGCCGCCGGACTCGGCGGCGGGGGCGCAGACGCCGACGGTGATCCGGCCCTCGGAGCCGAGGCCCGCCTCCAGCGGGGCGAGCAGCGCCCGGACGGCGTCGGCGGGGACGGGGGTGTCGAGGGCGGGCAGGACGACGACCGCGCCGGTCGGGCCGAGGGCGGCGACCAGGGCGCGGTCGGTGGCCGCGGCGAGGGCCTCCTCCAGGACGGGGCGCAGCGCGCCGTCGGGCAGTCCGGTGGCGTCGGCGGACAGCACCAGCCACTGCGGGCTCGCGCCGGAGGTCTCGGTGGAGCCCTCGTAGCGGGCGGCCATGGTGGTGGACGCCTGCAGGGCGCGGCCGATCTCGGCGGGGTCGGCGTCGCGCTGGAGCAGGGTGAGGACCTCGTCGGCGATCCGGCGGCGCAGGCGGCGGCCCTCGTCGCGGCGGGTGCGTTCGGCGGCGACCAGGCGGGCCAGGTTCTCGGCGAGCTGCTGGCGCTTGGGGGTCCATTCGGTGACGTCCCCGGCGACGGCGAGGATCCAGTCGGCGAGCGGGGTCTCGGCGTCCGTCTCGGCGGCGGCGGGCAGCAGCGAGTAGGTGCCCCCGGCGAGGCGGACGCGGTGCGGGGGGCGGCGGCGCTGGCGCTGGGCGGCCAGGTGGGCGCGGGAGAGCTGGTCGCGGTCGGCGGCGGGCAGCCGGTCGGCGGGCCCGGCGACGACCCGGCCGGTGGGGGTGAGCACCCAGCAGTCCAGGTCGAGGTCGCCGCCGAGCAGGTCGAGGACGGCGTCGAGGCCGCCCGCGCCCGCGGCGGAGACCAGCAGGCGGTGCCGGTCGACGAGGGCGGCGAGGTCGGCGGCGCGGTCGGCGGAGACCTGGCGGCCGACGTACTCGGTGACCGTGCCGAAGGCGACGTCGTCGGGGACGGCGAGCAGCGGCAGGCGGTGGCGGCGGCAGGCTTCGACCAGGTCGGCGGGGACGGGGCCGACCTCGACCTCCCCGGCGCCGAGGGCGGCGGCCCCGGCGGTGGCGATGGTGCGCACGAAGCGCTCGGAGTCGGCGGGCGCGGTGCGCCAGAGCATGCCGGTGAGGACGAGTTCGCCGCCGTGCAGGTAGCGGCCGGGGTCCTGCAGGTCGGTGGTCATCACTCCGGTGACCTGCCGGTCGAGCTCGTCCTCGCCGGCGAGCAGGCGCAGTCGGGGGGCTCCGGGGGCGAGCAGGTCACGGACGCGCATGGGCAGCCCTTCTTGCTTGGTCTGTGAGGGTGGGACCGCGGGGTGGAACGGCCCAGTGTGCACGAGCTGGGCTGGAGGATCGTCCACCTTAGAGGAACGTACAGGACGGTGGTGCGGGGCACTGCCGGGCCTCATGCCATCGGTGACTGCCAGTGGCCCCCGTCACAGCGGTTCACTTGCCAACACGCCGCCGGGCTGCACCGCGGTGGCCGAGGCCCCCGGGCCCCGGACACCGGCAAGGGCGCAGGTGCCCGCGTCCGTCGGCGACGACTTGAGGAGTTACCCGCATGGAGTTCCTTCGGCCCGCCACCTGGGACGAGGCACTCGCGGCGAAGGCCGAGCACCCCACCGCGCTGCCGATCTCCGGCGGCACGGACGTCATGGTCGAGTTGAACTTCGACGTGCACCGGCCATCCGCGATCCTCGACCTGAACCGCATCACCGAGCTCACCGAGTGGAGCAGCGACGGCGCGACCGTCCGGCTGGGTGCGGCGGTGCCGTACGCCCGGATCATCGAGGAGCTGTCGGGGCCGCTGCCGGGCCTGGCGCTGGCCGCGCACACCGTCGGCTCGCCGCAGATCCGCAACCGCGGCAGCGTCGGCGGCAACCTGGGCGCGGCCTCGCCGGCCGGCGACTCGCACCCGGCGCTGCTGGCCGCGGGCCGGGAGGTGTGCGTGGAGGCGCACTCGGTGCGCGGGTCGCGGCTGATCCCGATCGACGAGTTCTACGTCGGGGTGAAGCGCAACAGCCTGGAGCCGGACGAGCTGATCCGCGCGGTGCGGATCCCGGTCGCGGACGGCCCGCAGCAGTTCTCGAAGATCGGCACCCGCAACGCGATGGTGATCGCGGTCTGCGCGTTCGGCTTCGCGCTGCACCCCGAGGACGGCACGGTCGGCACCGGCATCGGCTCGGCCGCGCCGACGCCGCGCCGGGCGGTGGAGGCCGAGGAGTACCTGCGGGGGGTGCTGGCCGAGCGCGGCCTGTGGGAGTCCGGCGAGCTGCTGGGCCCGGAGGTGGTGCAGCGCTTCGGCGAGCTGGTGAAGGCCGCGGCCTCCCCGATCGACGACGTCCGGGGCACCGCCGACTACCGGCGGCACGCGCTGGCCGTGATGGCCCGGCGCACCCTGACGTGGTGTTGGAACGACTATCGCAAGCAGATCAGGAGCGCGGCATGAGGGTCACGTTCAGCGCGAACGGCAAGCCGGTGGAGGCCGACGACGTGTGGGAGGGCGAGTCCCTGCTGTACGTCCTGCGCGAGCGGGTCGGCCTCCCCGGGTCCAAGAACGCCTGCGAGCAGGGCGAGTGCGGCTCGTGCACGGTCTACCTGGACGGGGTGCCGGTGTGCTCCTGCCTGGTGGCGGCGGGCCAGGTGCAGGGCCGCGAGGTGCGCACCGTGGAGGGCCTGGCCGGCCCGGACGGCGAACTGGGCCTGGTCCAGCAGGCGTTCGTGGACGCGGGCGCCGTGCAGTGCGGCTTCTGCACCCCCGGGCTGCTGGTGCAGACCGACGCCCTGCTGGCCGCGGACCCGCAGCCCTCGGACACCGACATCCGCGAGGCGCTGTCGGGCAACCTGTGCCGCTGCACCGGCTACGAGAAGATCATGGACGCGGTGCGGCTGGCCTCGGCCCGCACGTGTGCGGGCAAGGAGCACGCGGAATGAGCACTCGTACCATCGCGGGCCAGAAGAACCTGCAGAAGATCAACCAGGCGGCCAAGGACGGCATCGGCGGCTCCCCGCTGCGCCCCGACGGCACGCTGAAGGTGAAGGGCGAGTTCGCCTACTCCTCCGACCTGTGGCACGAGGACATGCTGTGGGGCACCGCGCTGCGCTCCCCGCACCCCCGGGCGAACATCCTGTCGGTGGACGTCTCCGAGGCGCTGAAGGTGCCCGGGGTGTACGCGGTGCTCACCCACGAGGACATCCCGGGCGAGAAGTACTACGGCCTGGAGATCGCCGACCAGCCGGCCCTGGCGATCGACAAGGTCCGCTACCACGGCGAGGCGATCGCCCTGGTGGCCGCCGACCACCCGGAGACGGCCCGCCGCGCGGTGAAGAAGATCAAGGTCGAGTACGAGGTGCTGACCCCGATCGTCACCGAGGAGCAGTGCCTCGACCCGGAGACCCACGGCTACGTGCACGAGCCGCACGAGTACAAGTCGCACGCGTACGGCAACGTCTGCCACGAGCAGAAGCTGGTCTCCGGCCTGGGCGTGACCGACGAGGTGCGGGCGCTGGCGGACGTGGTCGTCTCCGGCGAGTACGAGGTCGGCATGCAGGACCAGGCGTTCCTCGGCCCGGAGTCCGGGCTGGCGGTGCCCGCCGAGGACGGCGGCGTCGACCTGTACATCGCCACCCAGTGGCTGCACGTGGACCGCCAGCAGATGGCGCCCGTGCTGGACCTGCCGCTGGAGAAGGTCCGGCTCACGCTGGCCGGGGTGGGCGGGGCGTTCGGCGGCCGCGAGGACCTGTCGATGCAGATCCACGCCTGCCTGCTGGCGCTGCACACCGGCAAGCCCGTCAAGATCGTCTACGCCCGGGACGAGTCCTTCTTCGGGCACGTGCACCGCCACCCGGCGCGGATGCGCTACGAGCACGGCGCCACCCGCGACGGCAAGCTGGTCTTCGCCGACTGCCGGATCGTGCTGGACGGCGGCGCCTACGCCTCCGCCTCCCCCGCGGTGGTCGGCAACGCCGCCTCGCTGGGCCACGGCCCGTACGTCATCCCGAACGTGCGGATGCACGCGATCGCGCTGTACTCCAACAACCCGTCCTGCGGGGCGATGCGCGGCTTCGGCGCGGTGCAGGCCGCGTTCGGCTACGAGTCGCAGATGGACAAGCTGGCCGAGGCGCTCGGCATGGACCCGGTCGAGCTGCGGCAGCTGAACGCCGTCACCCAGGGCGACCGGATGCCGACCGGGCAGGAGATCGACGCGCCCGCGCCGGTCGCCGAACTGCTCCAGCGGGTCAAGGACATGCCGCTGCCGCCGCCGCTCGACCTGGAGCACCTGGACGTGCGCACCCTGCCGGGCGCGCTGTCCAACACCTCGCACGGCGAGGGCATCGTGCGCGGCGTCGGCTACTCGGTGGGCATCAAGAACGTCGGCTTCTCCGAGGGCTTCGACGACTACTCCACCGCCCGGGTCCGGCTGGAGGTGATCGGCGGCGAGCCGGTCGCCATGGTGCACACCGCGATGGCCGAGGTCGGCCAGGGCGGCGTCACCGTGCACGCCCAGATCGCCCGCACCGAGCTGGGCGTCGAGCAGGTCACCATCCACCCGGCCAACACCGAGGTCGGCTCGGCGGGCTCGACCTCCGCCTCCCGGCAGACGTACATGACCGGCGGCGCGGTGAAGCTCGCCGCCGAGGCCGTGCGGCACGAGCTGCTGGAGCGCGGGCGGCACCGCTACGGCTGGACGCAGACCGACCTGTCGCTGGTCGGCGGCAAGGTGGTCTCGGCCTCCGCCGGGGTGCTGATCCCGATCGTCGACCTGCTCGGGGACGACGCCATCGAGCAGACCCGCGAGCACCACCACCGCCCCACCGTCCCGTTCGACAAGGAGACCGGGCAGGGCTTCGGCCACGTCCAGTACACCTTCTGCGCCAACCGCGCCGTGGTCGACGTGGACGTGGAGCTGGGCCTGGTCAAGGTGGTCGAGCTGACGGCCGTGCAGGACGTCGGCAAGGCGCTCAACCCGCTCTCGGTGGTCGGCCAGATCCAGGGCGGCTGCACCCAGGCGCTGGGGCTCGCGGTGATGGAGGAGATCGTGGTGAAGGACGGCAAGGTGCGCAACGCCTCCTTCACCGACTACCTGATCCCGACCATCCTGGACACCCCGCCGATCCCGGTGCAGATCCTGGAGCTCCCCGACCCGCACGCCCCGTACGGGCTGCGCGGCGTCGGCGAGGCCCCCACCGTCTCCGCCACCCCGTCGATCGTCGCGGCCATCCGCCAGGCCACCGGCAAGGCGCTCACCCGCATCCCGGTGCGGCCGGAGCACCTGACCGACACGCTCTGACGGGCCGTCCGAGAACGTCCCCGGGGACAGCACCCGTCTTCCCTGCTGATCCCCGGGGCGCTGCCGGAGTCTCGCCGGGCCCCGCAGCACCCCCCACCCGTGAGTCGAACCAGTCCCCCTGCGTACCCCACCTGACGGGCATTCAGGTCGGCTCGCCCACCCCAACCCCCTATGAACCTTGGGAGTGGACATGTCCCGGACCTCCACGGAGCCCGGCCCCACCGAAGAAGCGGCCCCCACCGCGCCCGACACACCCGCCAGAGGCGCCCTCGACGCCTACTTCAAGATCTCGGCGCGCGGCTCCACCCTGGGCAACGAGATCCGCGGCGGCCTCACCACCTTCATGGCGATGGCCTACATCGTCCTGCTCAACCCGATCATCCTGAGCGGCGCGGACGTCACCGGCGCCAAGCTGGGCCACGCCCAGCTGACCACCGCCACCGCGCTGGCCGCCGCCGTCACCACGATCCTGATGGGCGTGGTCGGCAACGTGCCGCTGGCGGTCGCGGCCGGCCTGTCCGTCTCCGGCGCGATATCCGCGCTGGTGGTGCCGCACACCACCTGGGCGCAGGCGATGGGCCTGTGCGTGATCTACGGCCTGCTGATCGTGCTGCTGGTCGTCTCCGGCCTGCGCGAGAAGATCATGAACGGCATCCCGCTGCCGCTCAAGCACGCCATCACCATCGGCATCGGCCTGTTCGTCGCGATCATCGGCTTCTACAAGGCCGGGTTCGTGCACACCGGCGGCCCCACCCCGCTCTCGCTCGGCCCGTTCGGCGAGCTCCAGGGCTGGCCGGTGCTGGTCTTCGCGCTCACCCTGCTCACCATCTTCGTGCTGCTGGCCCGGAACGTCCGGGGCGCCATCCTGATCGGCATCGCGGCGGGCACCGCGGTCGCGCTGGTCGTCAACGAGGCGGCCGGGCTGACCGCGAAGGACTGGGGCGGCTCGGCGCCGACCTGGCCCGGCTCGCCGGTCTCCGCACCCGACTTCGGGCTGTTCGGGCACGTCGACCTGTTCGGCGCGTTCGGCTCGCACGGGCTGGGCGCGATCAGCGCCTCGGTCGCCGTGTTCACCCTGGTGCTGGCCGGGTTCTTCGACGCGATGGCCACCATCATCGGCGTCGGCACCGAGGCCGGGCTGGCCGACTCCAAGGGCCGGATGCCCGGCCTGTCCAAGGCACTGTTCGTCGACGGCGCGGGCGGCGCGATCGGCGGCCTGTCCGGCGCGTCCGGGCAGACCGTGTTCGTCGAGTCGGCCACCGGCGTCGGCGACGGCGCCCGCACCGGCCTGGCCTCCACCGTCACCGGCGGCGTGTTCGCCCTGATGCTGTTCTTCTCGCCGGTCGCCGCGGTGGTGCCGGTGCAGGTCGCCTCCGCCGCGCTGGTGGTGATCGGCTCGATGATGATGAGCCAGGCCCGGCACATCGACTGGTCGGACCGCGAGATCGCCATCCCCGCGTTCCTCACCTGCGTGCTGATGCCGTTCACCTACAGCATCACCGCGGGCGTCGCGGCCGGCGTCGTCTCGTACACCGTCATCAAGGCGGGCACCGGCAAGTGGCGCGAGCCCGGCCCGCTGATGTGGATCCTGACCGGCGTGTTCGTCGTGTACTTCGCGCTCGTCCCGATCAAGTCCTGGCTGGGCGTGCACTGACGCCCGCGCCCACCCCCGCCGCCCCGCCGGACCCTCCGGCGGGGCGGCACCGCCCGTCACAAGGAGCAGCCCCGTGCACGACATCGCCGACCAGTTGCACACCTGGCACGCCGCCGGACGCCGCTACGCGGTGGCCACCGTGGTCGGCGTCTCCGGCTCCGCCCCGCGCGAACCCGGCGCGGCGCTGGCCGTCGACGCGGACGGCGAGGCGGTCGGCTCGGTCTCCGGCGGCTGCGTCGAGGGCGCCGTGTACGAGCTGTGCCGCGCCGCGCTGGAGAGCGGCGCCCCCGTGCTGGAACGCTTCGGCTACAGCGACGAGGACGCCTTCGCCGTCGGCCTGACCTGCGGCGGCCTGCTCGACGTCTTCGTCCAGCCGGTCACCCCCGGCGCGGACCCCGGCCTGGACGCCGCCGTCGCCTGCACCGCCTCCGGCACGCCCGTCGCGGTGGCCCGGATCGTCGACGGCCCGCCCGCCCTGCTCGGCGGCACGATCGCCGTCACCGCCGACGCCCACCACGGCTCGTTCGCCTCCTTCCGGCTGGAGCGCGCCGCCGTCGCCGAGGCCCGCGCGATGCTCTCCGCCGGGCGCACCGGCCGGCTCGTCCTCGGCCTGGACGGGCGGCCCTGCGACCCGTCCGCCGAGCACACCGTCACCGTCTTCGTCGAGGCGTACGTGCCGCCGCCGCGGATGCTGGTCTTCGGGGCGATCGACTTCGCCTCGGCGGTGGTGCGGATCGGCAAGTTCCTCGGCTACCACGTCACCGTCTGCGACGCCCGGCCGGTCTTCGCCACCGCGCGCCGCTTCCCCGAGGCGGACGAGCTCGTCGTCGACTGGCCGCACCGCTACCTCGACACCCAGCTGGAGCGGCTCGACGGCCGCAGCGTGCTGTGCGTCCTCACCCACGACGCCAAGTTCGACGTCCCGCTGCTGGAGCGCGCCCTGCGCCTGCCGGTCGGCTACGTCGGTGCGATGGGCTCCCGCCGCACCCACCGCGACCGCGCCGCCCGGCTGCGCGAAGTCGGCGTCACCGAAGCCGAGTTGGCCCGCCTGCGCTCTCCCATCGGCCTCGACCTCGGCGCCCGCACCCCGGAGGAGACCGCCGTCTCCATCGCCGCCCAGCTCGTCGCCGAGGCCCGCGGCGGCTCCTGCCTCCCGCTCTCCGCCACCGGCGGCCCGATCCACCACGACCTCGCCCCGGCCGACCCCGGCTCCCCGCACGCGGCCTGAGCGGCCCTACCGACTGTCGCCGGCCCAGTCCCAGCGCCGCGGGTCGGTCGGGCGCGGCTCGTAGCGCGAGGTGCCCGCCCCGCCGTAGCGGCCCAGGTGGGTGGGCAGGGCGGCGCCGTCGGCGAGCGCGTCGGCCGCCCAGCCGGTGACGTCCAGCAGCAGCCCGTCCAGCGGGCCGCCGACCAGCTCCCGGTACGCCCGGCCCGGCCGGGGGCCGGGGTCGTCGTGGTCCGCGCCGTAGACCCGGCCCCGCAGCAACTGCTCGCTGTCGCGTTCGTCCATGGGGCCAGGCTCGCACCCCCGACCGACAACCCGGGCCCGGCGGGCGCCCCCCGGGGTCAGCACTCCGTCTTCTTCGCGGGGCTGAAGAGGATCGGCACGTCCTCCGTCACCCGCTGTCCGTTCCGCGTGACGACGGCCCGGTAGGTGCCGCCCCGGTCCTCGGGAAGGTCGACGGTGTAGAAGCGCCGCTCCACGCCCCCGACCGTGTACCGGGCGACCTCCGCCAGCGGGTGGTCCCGGCCCGCGCAGCTGACCGAGACCGCCTCCTCGGAGCTGGCCATCAGCAGGGCGGTCATGGTGTCGTCGGCGTTCAGCGTGGACCAGAAGACGTGCCGCAGGCCCGGGCCGGTCACGGCCAGCTTCTCCGGCCCCTCGCACGTGGACGCCGGGGTGAGGCGGGTGACCGCCTCCACCAGGCAGACGTCCCCGGACGCCGTCTGCCAGAGCAGTTGCGGCACCTGACCGCCGTGTCCACCGATCGAGGCGATGGAGCCCTCCACCGGTGACCAGCCCTCGGCCGCCGCCCTCTCCAGCGCCTGGCTGCGCGCCTCGGCCGGGAACCCCGCCACGGGGGCCGCCGACCCGGTGGGCGCCCCGGTGGGGCTCGCCGACCCGGTGGGCGCCCCGGTGGGGGCCACGGCCGTCGCGTGGTCGTCCGGGGCGCCGGAGCCCTGGGTGCAGGCCGCGAGGCCCAGCAGGAGGACGGCCACGGCGGTGGGAGCCGTTCTGCGGCCGATCGGTTTGCGCGCCATCTCTGTTCTCCCCCTTCCACACCCCCGACCCGTACGCCGGGAGGAGGCCCGAGTATGGCACCGCCTCCGGCCCCGACGCCCCGTGGTTTCCCTCCCGTTACCGTGCCTCCCGCTACAGCCCCTCCCCCAGCGTCCCGCCCTCCCGCGCGCCCGGCAGGACCCAGGCGACGGCGGAGGCCGTGTGCGTCAGGAACGGCGTCAGCGCGTCGCGTTCGGCGAGGCGGGTCTGGACGCGGACGAAGAGGGCCGGGTCGGGCATGAAGGCGCAGAACAGGAGGCCGCGGTCGGCCGGGGCGTCGTCGTAGGACCAGCCGCGGCGGAGCATCCGGGCGCCGCCGTCGAGGCGGGGGCTGCTGAGGCGGACGTGGGCGCTGGCGGGGATGACGTAGGAGCCGTCGGGGTGCTTGGCGTAGATGTCGGGGTCGTCGTGCTCGGCGCTGCCGGTGAGCGGGGCGCCGGTGTCGGCGCGGCGGCCCACGGCGAGTTCGCGGCGGTCGGCGGGGAGGGCCGCGAAGGCGGCGGTGTCCATCCGGATGCGACGGTAGACCAGGACGGTGCCGTCCCGCTGCCAGAGGGCGGGGTCGGCGGGGTCGGGGTTGGCGGTGCCGTCCTTGAAGCCGAACAGGTTGCGCGGGGTCCGGCCGTCGGGGGCGGGCGGCAGGAAGCCGTCCTGGCGCCAGCGGGGGGTGGCGCCCGCGGCGGTGGCGGCGGCGAGCAGGTGCTCGGTCAGGACGCCGGTGGTCCAGGGCTGTTCGGTGCTGACCTGGAGCAGCAGGTCGCCGCCGCTGCGGGCGGGGTCGAGGCGGTCGCCGGGGAGGGCGGGGAGTTCGGCGAAGCCGTCGGGGACGGGCAGCCGGAGGCGGGCGGCGAGGGCGGGGCCGATCGCGGCGAGCGAGGTGGTGCGCGGCGGGGCGCCGTCCAGGCGCGGGTCGTCGAGGGTGCCGTCGGCGGCGCGGGCCAGGACGTCACCGGCGGCGGCGAGCAGGGCGCGCAGTGCGGTGCGGTCGGTGCCGGCGGGCAGGTCGAGGGCGAGCAGCCGGGTGGCGGGGAGCTGGGGGCGGGTGACGCCGGACTGCCGGGCACCGTGGAAGGGGGCGGGCCCGGGCGGTGGCGGGGCGGCGGCCGGGTGCCGCTCCTCGCGGGCGAGGGCGGTGGCGGCACCGGCTCCGGCGGCCCCCGCCGCGAGGGCGGCGCCCGCGGCGAACAGGGTGCGGCGGTCGATCCGGGCCCGGGCCGGTGCGGTGGCGTCCTGCGGGTTCCCCGGTTCGATGTGCATGGCCGCCATTGCAGACGATAGAACACGTTTCATGCAACTCCGCCTCTCACTTGCTCCCTTGATGATCCGTCAGGCCCGGGCGGGCCGGTTGGCGCTCGGTGCGGCGCTGCTGCTGCTCCCGGCGGCGGTCGGCTGCTCCTCGGGCGGGGGTGGCGGCCCGTCCGCCGACCGCCATCCGCCGGGGACGGTGGTCCGGGTGCCGCAGGACGTCCCGACCGTGCAGCGGGCGGTGGACGTCGCGAACCCGGGCGACCTGGTGCTGGTCGGCCCGGGGACGTACCGGGAGAGCGTGCGGATCACGAAGCCGCGGGTGGTGCTGCGCGGCACGGACCGCAACGCGGTGGTGTTCGACGGCGGCCTGAAGCTGGTCAACGGCATCACGGCGACGGGCCCGGGCAGCGTGGTGGAGAACCTGACCGTGCACGGCTACCTGGCCAACGGCGTGCTGTTCACCGGCGTCACCGACGAGAAGCTGCAGCGCCACGGCGCGGGCGGCTCCGCGTACGACCCGCTGGACACCACGCGCTTCCCACCGGTGCAGGGCTTCCGGGCGACCCGGGTGACGGCGTACGGGAACGCGCTGTACGGGATCTACGCGTTCGACGCGCGCGGCGGGGTCATCGAGGAGTCGTACGCGTCGGGGCAGGCCGACTCGGGGATCTACGTCGGGCAGTGCAAGCCGTGCGACACCCTGGTGCGGGGCAACACGGTGGAGCGCAACGCGGTCGGCATCGAGATCACCAACGCCTCGGAGAACCTGACGGTGGTCGGCAACCGGGTGGTGGGCAACCGGGTCGGGGTGACGGTCAACTCCAACGACCTGGAGTCGCTGGCGCCGCAGCACGCCGCGGTGATCGCGGGCAACGTGGTGGCGGACAACAACGCGGCGGACTCGCCGGAGCAGGCCGACGGCGGCTTCGGCATCGGGATCGGCATCGGCGGCGGGACGGGCAACCGGGTGGAGCGGAACCTGGTGCGGGGCAACCGGGCGGCGGGCGTGCTGGTGACGGACCCGCCGGGGCACCCGGCGTCCGGGAACCGGGTCACCCGGAACGCGGTCACCGGCAACGGGGTGGACCTGGTCAGTTCGGCGGCCGACCCGAGCAACTGCTTCAGCGGCAACGGTCCCTCGACGCAGAGCCCGGACCGGCTGGAGCAGCTGGCCGCCTGCGACGCACCGGGCGCGGGCCCCGTCCCGGCGGGCCGGGTGGCGGGCGTGCAGGCCCCGCCGGGAACGGCCTTCAACGCCGTCCCGGCCCCGCCCGCCCAACCCTCGCTCCCCGACCCGCAGGCCCCGGCCGCACCCGCCGTCGACCTCCCGGGCCGGGTCGACCCGGACTCCTACCCCCTGCCCACCGGAGTCTGAGACCACGCCGCCCCGCCCGGCCCCGCTGCGCCGCCTCACCCCGCGGTCACCCACGGCGGCCTCCGGCAGCTTCGCCCCGGGCTGCGGGCACCCCGCCACACCCCCGCCAGCCCGCCGCAGGCGCACTCCCCACCCGCCGCAGCCGCCCCCGCCCCGCTGCGCCGCCTCACCCCGCCGTCACCCACGGCGCCTCCGGCAGCTTCGCCCCGGGCTGCGGGCCGTGGAAGTCCAGGGTGGCGGGGGTCCCGAGGCCGGGCATCCGCATGGTGACGCGGCGCAGGCCGCCCTCGGCGTCGATCCAGTAGGTGAGCGGCGAGGTGTCGCCGCTCGCGGCGGCTTCGCGCGGGCGGGGGCCGGAGACGCGGTCGTGGTCGCGGCCGTCGATGCGGTCGTGGCCGAGCAGGCGGGGGCCGGCCTGGGCGAGGAGCAGCGGGTTGTCGGGGCGGTCGGCGCCGAGTTGGACGGCGAGGTCGAGTCCGGCGTCGAGCGGGTCGGTGCCGTAGGGGCGGGAGGTCCAGCCGGTGCGGGGGACGTGTTCGGCCTGTTCCCAGGGCGGTCCGTCCGCCCCGGCGGGGCTCTTGGCGAGGCCGAGGCCGCCGGTGTCCCAGGCGACGAGCCCCTCGTCGAGGACGCCCCGGCTGCCGGTGACCCGGTAGCTGCCCGCGGCGTGCCGGGTGCGGTAGTCGACGACGCCGTGCACCTCGACGACGGTGCCGCCGCCCTCCCGGACGGTCAGGTCGACGGCGGCGGGGCTCGCCCCGTAGAGGGTGAACCGGGAGAGCGCGAGCCGGGACGCCTCCTCGGTGGTGAGCGGACGGGCGTCGTCCTGGCGGGCGGCGACCTGCCAGGCCGTCACCCCGCCCGCGGTGGTCAGGACGGCGGCCAGGACGGCCGCCACCGCGTACCGTCGGCGGTTCTTCTTCTGCGTGGCCACGGTTTCCTCTGCGGCTTCGGGGGTTCACGGGTGGGGCCCCGGGCGGTGTGCCCGGGGCCCCGTCGGACGGTGGGGGTCAGCCGGTGCGGCGCCTGCGCACCGCGACCAGCAGGCCGGTGCCGAGCACCAGCAGCAGCGCTCCGCCCGCGAGCGCGTACGGGACGGCCCCGTCCAGGCCGGTGCTGGCGAGGTTGCCCGAGGGCGCCGGGCGGGCCTGCGGCGGCGCGGGTGCGGCCGGGGTGGGCGTCGGGGTGGGTGTCGGACTGGGGCTGGGCGGCGGGACGAGGGTGTTGACGGCGGTGGTGGTGATGCCCGCGTCGAGGTGCGCGTCGTCCAGCACGACCGGTCCGAGGACCGGCTGCTCGGGTGCCCGGTAGCCCTTGGGCGGGGTGACCTCCTGCCAGTAGTAGGTGCCGAGGTCGGCCTGGGCGGTGCAGGTGCCGTCCTCGCCGGTGGTGCACGGGTCGCCGACGGCGGTGTCCGGCTTCGCGCCGTCGCGCTGCAGGCCGTCGGTGCCGTTGGTCTCGCGCCACAGCCGGAAGACCGCGCCGGGCAGCGGCTTGCCGTCCTGGTCGTGCTTGACCAGGCGCAGCGCGCCCCGCTGCCGTTGGAAGCCGAAGTCGAAGCTGTGGTCGTCCTGGCCCGGTCCGCCGGTGGTGAGCGCCCGTTCGACGTACGTGCCGCCCTTCGGGACGGTGCCGTCGGAGTCGGTCAGGCGGTTGTCGCCGACGTTGTCCCCGGTCGGGACCCAGTGGTGCAGCGGGCCGCCCTCGGCGTAGTCGGCGGGGTTGTCGAGCCGGATGGTGTAGGAGGTCCTCGGCTTCAGCCCGCCGGTGACGTTGGTGTCGTCGAAGTAGTACTCGCCCCGGGCGGTGGTCCTCGTGGTGCCGACCAGCCTGCCGTCCGCGTCGTACAGGTGGACGGTCGCGCCGGGGACGGGTTTCTGCTGCGGCAGTTGCAGGCCGGAGCGCTCCGGGTCGTACCAGACCCGGTTGCCGATCTGCAGCGGGGCGCGGTCGCAGAGCACTTCGAGGTCGGCCATCGCGGCGCCCTTGCCGAAGCGCGAGCGGCCGTCGGAGAGTTCGTTGCCGAAGCCCGGGTCGGGTGCGCCGGTGCGCAGGGTGAACATCGTTCCGGCGGTGACGATGTTGTTGGAGACGTCGTAGCCGGAGGCGGCGATCGAGTTCTCGACCCTGGACAGCGCCATGCCCGCGAACGCCGGGTACGGGTGGCCGCCGGGGTAGGGCCGGCTCAGGTCGAAGAAGCCCTGGTTCCGGGTGGTCCGGCCGCAGCCGAGGTTGACGTCCAGCACGTAGGTGTCGCCCGACCGGCAGGCCTTGTTGAGGTCGGCCGAGGCGAGCACGTAGACGAAGCCGTCGGGCAGCGGCTGCCCCTCGGGCGGGGCGGCGGCGGCCTGGTCGGCGTACCGGTCGCGGAAGGCCAGCAGCATCGAGCCGTCGGTCTCGAAGCCGACCTCGCCGAGCTCGGGCTCCGGGTTGAGGCCGCAGACCTGGCCGTTCTGCAGCGGCTGGTCGTCCTGCCACGGGTACCAGTAGTAGCCCGCGCAGGTCTGCGCCGGGGTGCCGCGGTGGTCGAGCGGCTGGTCGAGCACGGCCGCCCCGAAGACGCCGGTGGCCGGGTCGAAGGGCAGCACCACGGCCCGCAGGTCGGTGATCCTCCCGGTCGACTGGCCGGAGCAGACGCCGCCGACGTAGCCGACCCCGTCCTGCATGCCGAGGCCGTACGGGCGCCAGTCGTCCGGCGACGGGCAGCCGCCGGAGGGGACGGCGTAGACGGCCTTCGGGGCGGACGCGGTCGGGGCGGTGGCGTCGTAGCGGTACAGCTTGCGGTCGTGCAGGTTGACCACGTACAGGTCGCGGCCGTCCTCGGTGAGCTTCAACCCGCCGAGGCTCTCCTTGCCGACCGCGGGCAGGAACGCCGCGTCGTCGCCGCCGGTGTGCGCGGTCGTCCCGGCGTTCGGGACGGTCGCGAACAGCGCGGTGGTCCTCTTCACCGGGTCGGTGACGTAGATCGCCCCCGGCCCGCCGGGCCCGTACGCGGTGGCGCGCTTGGCCTGGGCGGAGCTGAACAGCCGCCGGTCGTCCCGGTTCCAGGCGATGCCGAAGACGTTGCCGGTCGCGCCGCTGGTGCCGAGGTCGGTGACGTCCTTGTTCACCCCGCGCGACTCGTACGGGAAGGTCAGCAGGGTGCGCTGACCCGCCGGGGCGCCGATCGGGGGCTGGCAGGCGGTGGCGAGCGGCGCGTTGCGCTGGCAGTAGTCGGCGGGGTTCCACAGGCCGGTGGTGAGGGTGGCCTGCTGGCCCGCCGAGAGGTCGACGAACTCCTCGTTGCTGCTCAGCCTGTTCGGCGCCCCGGCCAGGCCCTCGCGGGCGGCGAACGCCGGGTACAGCACGCCGGGCTTCGGGTTGACCACCTCCACCCGGTACCTACCGCTGGCGGTCGCCTTCGCCGGGGTCAGCGTCACGGTGCCGTCGGCGGCCGTGACCCCCGTGCGCACCGCCCCGTCCTCCCCGGTCAGCGTGACGGTCACCCCGCCCATCCCCGGTTCCAGCGCCGGGGTCCACGTCCCGCTCTCGTCGACGGCCCGGACCACCCGCACCGTCACCGAGCCGTCCGCGCCGGCCGGGGAGGCCGACGGGGCGGCGACGGCGGTGGCCGCCGCGAAGGCCGCCACCACGGCGGCGGCCCGTTCGACCCGGCGGCGGGCCGCGCCCGGTACGGGCGCCCTGGTCTGTTGGTCTGTCTCGGTCATTCCCTGCTCTCGTCGTCGGTCCGGGAGGCGCGCCGAGCGGCCGTCGGAAGACCGTCCGGACGGCTCGGAATGCACCTCTTTTGGCCGAATATTAAGCGGAATGCGGCCATCCGGGTTGCCGGAAAGGAAAATTGACGACCCGTCACGAAGCACAGTGATCAGAACCGCGTGCGCCTCGTGCGCCCCCTCCTGACGGTCCGTCAGTTTCCCGCCGACGCCCCGCCCGCCCCCTCGGCACCGGACACCCCCGGCCGACCGGCCCGGACCGGCCCCCCGCCGGGGCGCACGGCGGGCACGCGCAGGGCGCACGGAAGATCGCTCCGTCGACCTCTCGCCCTACCGACTTGTCGACCTGCCGACCGGCCGCCGCCGACACCCGGAGGCCCGCGCCCGGCGCGACCGGCCAGCCCGCCGCGGTCGGCACGACGGGTGCCGAGGGGCCGGGCGGTCAGAGGTCGGCGTACCAGCAGTAGAGGTGGCCGCCGGTGGTGACGGCGGTCGTGGCGAGGCGGGTGAGGGCGCGGAGGAGGGCGGGGAGGTCGTCGTCGGTCATGTCCTCGCCGTCCTCGGCGCGGAGGCGGGCGGTCCAGCGGGCGGCGAGGTGGTGGAGGTCCTCGGGGGTGGCGCGGGACAGCGCGCGGGTGAGGCGGGGCGGGAGGGCGAAGGTCTCGCTGCCGTCGTTGGTGAGCGGGACGACGACGCGGGTGCCCGGCGGGGCGGCCGGGTCGTCGGCGAAGTGGGCGGACCAGTCGGCGACCGCGTCGTCCGGGTCGAACCAGCGCCCCCGCACGGACGCGAAGCGGTGCTGCGGGCCGCCCCGGTGGGCGGCGGCGGCCGCGTCGTCGTCGGGGGCGAGGAAGAACACGATGGCGTCGGGCACCGGCCGATTCTCGCAGCGGACGTTCCCGCGTGACCGGGGTGGGTGGGCGCAGGAGAATGGAACGGTTCGCGGAAGCCCTGAACAGGTCCGGGAGGCGTGCGATGCGAACCTTGATCGTCGCGGAGATCGACACCGACAGGTCCAACGAGCTGATCACCAGCGGGCAGATGCCCGAGATGATGGGCCGGATGATGGAGCAGTTGCGGCCCGAAGCGGCGTACTTCTACCCGCTGAACGGCCACCGCGGGTTCACCCTGGTGGTGGACGTGGACCAGGAGTCCTCGCTGGTCACCACGATGGAGCCGCTGTGGATGCGGCTCGGGGCCAAGGTCACGGTGACGCCGTGCATGTCGGCGGACGAACTGCGGGCCGGGATCGAGAAGTTGCGCGGCTGAAGCGACCGGCCCGAGGGGCCGGGGCGAGGGGCGGCGGGGCCGGTGCGGTCCGCGGCGCGGGCCGCACCGGGCCCCCGGGCGGGGCTGCGCCGTCCGCGGTGCCTCCGGTGGGGCGCCGGTGGGTCAGAGGGTCCGGCCCGGCAGGCCCGGGTGGGTGTAGTCGCTGACGCGGTGGACGTACGGGGTGATGTAGACCGTGCCGCCGTCGTAGGTGGAGAACGAGCCGCCGTAGATGTGGCCGATGCCCCGGTAGCCGTCGGAGGTGATCGCCCAGCCCTCGCAGCCCTGGGCGTCCGTGCCGTGGTCGACCAGCTGGTAGCGGACGTGGACGCCGTCGGTGTCGTCGTAGAAGCTGACCTGGCTCTCGCAGGTGTGGGTGACGTCCCAGAAGGAGTAGGGGGTCTTGGTGGTGGCGTCGGCGGCCGAGGCCTGGGTCGCGCCGACCAGGGCGAGCAGTGGTGCGGCGGCGACCACGGCCGTCCTCCAGGGTGAGCGTCGCATGGGTTCCCCTCCGTTGCGGCCCCACTGATCGATCAGTGGTTTAGACCAGTCGCCAGTATGCGACCGCTGGGGCGGAAGGGTCCAATCCGTTCGTGGGCAACTGGAATTGACGGTACGTCAGTCCGTTTCGGCGGTGGACGGTGGGCGGCGGACGGCCTGCGGTCAGTCGGTGAGGGCCAGCTTCGCGCCGAAGCCGAGCACCGCGACGCCGGTGGCCCGGTCGAGCAGGCGCCGGACGGAGGGGCGGCGCAGCCGGGCGCGCAGGGTGCGGGCGAAGGCGATCAGGACGGCGGACCACAGCAGGCCCTCGACCACGTGCACCGAGGTGAGCAGCACCCCCGCGGCGAGGTGCGGGGCGCCCGCCGGGATGAACGGCGGCAGGACGGCCACGTAGAAGACGCCGACCTTGGGGTTGAGCAGGTTGGTCAGCACCCCGCGCCGCCAACCGGCCCACCAGCCGCCGGTGCCGTCCCCCGCGGGCGACCCGTCCGGCTGCTGGTGGCGGTTGCGCAGCATCCGCACGCCCGTCCACAGCAGGTAGCAGACGCCCGCCCAGCGCAGCGTCTCGTACCCGAGGCGGGAGGCGGTGAGCAGCACGGTGATCCCGGCCGCGGAGGCGGTGCCCCAGATCAGCGTGCCGGTCTGGATGCCGAGCACCACGCCCCACGCCCGGCGCCGCCGCCCCAGGGCGGCGGTGCGCAGGATCAGTGCGGTGTCGAGCCCCGGGGTGAGCGTGAGCAGGCCCACCACCAGGGCGAAGGAGGCCAGCGGTCCGGCCATCGTCGTCAGGTCCACGAGCGGCCAGTCCACGAGTCGGCGGGGCGGCCGAACCGGGCCAGGCAGTGCCACACCTTCTTCAGCTCCTGCGGATCGTGCTCCCCGGTGCGGGCGGCGGCGCCGATCGCGGCCGGGTCGAGCACGCCGTCGCGGGCGACCGCGGCGGCGAGGGCGGTGATGTGCGGGCCCCGGTAGTCGGCGTACCGGGGCAGTTCGGCGGCCGGGAGGCGGTAGCCCGGGTGCCACTCGACGGGGCAGGGCAGGGCGCGGGCGGCTTCCTCGACCTCGGTGCCGCGGTGGCTGGGGTCGAGGACCAGCGCGGCGACGTGCAGGTCGAACCGGACGGGGTCGTGCACGTGGGCCTCGACGTAGTCGTCCAGGGCGTCCTGCTCGTCGGCCTCGGCGAGCGCGAGCAGCGGCATGGCGTCGACGGTGCCGAAGTCCTCGGGTTCGAGGAAGCTGTCGGGGTAGCAGAAGGTGGCCCGGTGCAGGGTGCCGGGGGTGAGGCGGAAGTGCGCGGACCCGAAGCGGGGCGCGCCGCCGTAGGGGCTGCGGTGGCGGTTGAGCGCGCCGTAGACGGGACGGCCCTCGGCGGGGGCCTCGTCGTAGGCGCCGCCGAAGATCCGGCTCTCCCACTTCCAGCGGTCGCCCCCCGGGTGGGCGGTGAGGCCGCCGTTGCTCGTCCCGGTGCTGAACTGGGAACGGTAGACGCCGTCGCGGACCATCGCGACCAGCACCGGCACCCCGTCGGGGCCGGTGCGGTCGGGGTGGAAGTTGAGCGTGACGTCGAGCCCGGCGGGCAGCGGGTCGCCGCTGCTGCGGGCCGCGACGTGCAGCAGGGCTGCGCGGGCTTCGGGCGTCTGGTCCATGACGCGCAGTCTGCCCTGGTCGGGCCGCGGCCTGCAGCCACTTTTCCCGCGCGCGTGACAGGCCGCGCAAGCAGGGGCGCGGGGAACTGCGCGGAGGGGGACGGGACTTCGGGGGATCCGGGCTGCGGCGGAACCCGAATCCTGGCTGCGGCCCGCGCGGAGCGTGTCACCCCGCGCGCGGCTCCGCCGGGTGTCTCTCAGCCCGCGTTGATCCGGGCCGCCTTGCGCAGGAGCGCCGGGCTGAGGCGGCCGAGCAGGCGGGCGGCCTTGGCCTCGAAGGTGACGGGGACGACGGGCTTGCGGGTGCGGACGGCGCGGAGGATCTCGGCGGCGACCTTCTCCGGGGGGAAGCCGCGGCGGGCGTACAGCTTGGAGACCTTGGCCTGCTTGGCGGCGAGGGCGGCCTCGTCGAGGCCGGAGAAGGTGGTGGTGCGGGTGATGTTGGTGTGGACGATGCCGGGGCAGATGGTGGAGACGCCGATGCGGTGCGGGGCGAGTTCGGCGCGCAGGCAGTCGGAGAGCATGAAGACCGCGGACTTGGAGGTGGCGTACGCGGCGAGCTGCTTGGCGGGCAGGTAGGCGGCGGCGGAGGCGAGGTTGACGATGTGGCCGCCGGTGCCGCGTTCGACCATGAGCTGCCCGAAGGCGCGACAGCCGTGGATGACGCCCCACAGGTTGACGTCGAGGACGCGGCGCCACTCCTCCTCGGTGGTCTGCAGGAAGGTGCCGGAGTGGCCGATGCCCGCGTTGTTGACGACCACGTCGGGGACGCCGTGGTCGGCGGCGACCTGCTGCGCGAAGGCGTCGACGGCGGCGCCGTCGCTGACGTCGACGCGGTAGGCGGCGGCCTTGACGCCGGAGAGTTCGCAGAGTTCGGCGGTGCGCTGGGCGGCGGGCAGGTCGCGGTCGCAGACCACGACGCGGGTGCCCCGGTCGGCGAAGGCGAGGGCGGTGGCCCGGCCGATGCCGCTGCCGCCGCCGGTGACGACGGCCAACTCGCCCGCCGCGGAGGGTTCCCGGCGGACGGCGCCGTGGTCGCGGGCGGTGAACTCGCGGACCATCGCGGCCACCGTGGTGCCCTTCTCCAGCAGCGCGGACCAGTGGGTGGCGTCGAGGGTGCGCCGGGTGAGGCGGGGGGCCCAGCGCTCCAGGCCCTCGGAGAGGAAGTCGGCGACGTAGTGGTCGCGTTGCAGGGTGATCAGCTGCACCGGCACCTCGGTGTGCCGTTCGCGCGGGGCCCGGACCCGGGGGCGCATGTTGGCCCGGTACAGCTCGATGCCGTGCACGGCGTCCCGGGCGAGGGTGGCCTGCGGGTGGCCGGGCCGGGGGCGGACGGCCTCCAGGTCGCGCAGCACGCGGGGCCACAGCCGGGCCAGGCCGAGCTTCCAGGCGGCGGGGGCGAGCACGGGCAGCTGGAACAGGGCGATGTACCAGGAGTGGGCGCCCTGGCGCAGCAGTTGGGCGAGGTGGCGGGGGGTGGGGCGGCGCAGCCGGTGCCGGATCCAGTGGCCCATGTGGTCGAGGCAGGGGCCGGACATGGTGGTGTAGGAGGCGATCCGCCGGTAGGAGCCGGGGGCGGTGACGGCCTCCCACGCCTGGACGCTGCCCCAGTCGTGGGCGACCACGTGTACGGGGCGGTCGGGGCTGACGGCGTCGGCGACGGCGTACAGGTCCTGGCCGAGCAGTTCGAGCCGGTAGTCCTCGCGGGTGGCGGGCACCCCGGAGGCGCCGGAGCCGCGGGTGTCGTAGCGCACCACGTGGTGGTCGGCGGCCAGGTCGGCGGCGACGTCGTCCCAGACCGAGTGGTCGTCGGGGTAGCCGTGCACCAGGAGCACCGTGGGGCGGGCGGGGTCGCCCTGCTCGTAGACGGCGAGGGCGAGTCCGCCGGAGTCGACGGTGCGGCGGCGGGGCGCGTCGGTGCCGTGGGTTCCGTTGCTGCGGCCGGTCATGCGGTTGCCTCCTGGAGGTCCCAGCGCCGCACGTGCGGCAGGTCGTCGTCGAGCCAGTACGCGTCCTCGTCGGTGACGACGAGGAGTTCCTCGAACTTGATGCCCACGTCGCGGAAGCCGATGTGCGGTTCGACCGCCCACAGGCCGGGCGTGGGGGCGTGCCGGGAGGCGCGGCCGCCCGCCCAGAGCGGGGAGCGGCCCTCCAGGCGCTCCTTGACCAGTTCGCGTCCGAGGGTCTGCAGCGTACGCACTCCGAAGCCGAACAGGTTGACGCCCGCCGGGCCGCGGGCGGTGTTCCTGGTCACCTGGTGGCCGATGACCCGGCCGGGGTAGACCTGGTGGCGGTTGTCGTAGCCGTGGACGGCGAGTTGGGCGTCGACGGCGGCGTACACCTCGGCGAGCGGCTTGCGGGCGCGCACCTCGCGCAGGATCAGGTCGCGGTAGGTCCGCAGGTCCTTGGCGAGCAGGTCCCAGACGGGGTTGTCGCCGACCTTGCCGCCGTAGCCGATGTCGGCGGTGTAGCCGTCCACCACGGGCGCGCAGTCCAGCACGTACGGCATGCCCTCGGCGAGGACGCGGGAGCCCGCGAAGAACTGCAGCGGGGTGTGGAAGTGCCGGAACGCGGTGCGGTCGCCGAACCAGGCGAACGGGACGTGGAAGAAGTCCTGCACCCCGGCCCGCACCAGGCAGCGGCGCAGTTCGGCGGTGGCCTGGCGTTCGGTGACGCCGGGTTCGATCCAGGCGGCGACCTGTTCGGCGCAGTGGTAGGCGAGCTGCTGGACCTCCCGGAACTTGGCCAGGTCGCGCTCGTCGTAGGGGAACCGGGGCACTTCACACCTCCAGGACGAGGGTCTCGCCCTCGGCGGCCCGGGACACGCACGGCAGCAGCAGGCCGGCGGCCCGCTGCTCGTCGGTCAGGCGGCGGTCGCGGTGCTCGGGCGTCCCGGCGGAGACCCTGAGCACGCAGGTGCCGCAGAAGCCCTGCCGGCACGAGTACGGCAGGTCGGGGCGGGCCTCGCGGGCGACGTCGAGGGCGGAGCGGTCGGCCGGGACGGCCAGCGTCCGGTCGCCGATCCGGATCGCGAACGGGCGGCCGCCCTGGATCGGCGCGGCCCCGAAGCGTTCGAAGTGCAGGGAGGCGGCGGGCGAGGCGGGCAGCGCACGCTGGACGGCCAGCAGCATCGGCGCGGGCCCGCACACGTAGACGGCGGCGCCGCGGGGCGCGTGCGCGAGCAGCTCGGCCGCGTCGGGGACGCCGTGCACGTCGTCGGTGCGGACGGTCACCCGGGCCGGGTCGAGCGCGGTCAGCTCGGCGGTGTACGGGAGGGCGGCGGCGGTGCGGCCGGTGTGCACCAACTGCCAGTCCAAGCCCGCCTGTTGGGCGGCCCGGGCCATCGGCAGCAGCGGCGTGACGCCGATCCCGCCGGCCAGGAACAGCACCTTCTCCTCGCCGCAGAACGCGAAGCCGTTGCGCGGGCGGCGCACCCGCAGGCGCACCCCGACGTGCAGCGCGTCGTGCACCTCGACGGAGCCGCCGCCGCCGTCCGCGATCCGGCGCACCGCGATCCGGTAGACGTGCCGGTCCGCCGGGTCCCCGCACAGCGAGTAGTGGCGCTCGCGCCCCGAGGGCAGGGTCAGCACGATCCGCGCCCCGGGCTGCCAGGGCGGCAGCGTCCCCCCGGACGGGTCGCCGAGCCGCAGTTCCGCCACGTCCTCGGCGACCACCCGGTGCGACAGCACCACCAGGTGCAGCGGCGGCACCCCCCGCGCCTCGCCCCGGCGCGGGCTGCGCCGCAGGCCGGGGCGGCCCAGTGCGGGGCTGTACCAGTCGCCGAAGGCGGTCAGCCGGGCGAAGAAGCGGTCGGCGCGCGGGCGTCCGTAGAGGTCGGGGGGCGGGGTTTCGAGGTCCATGGGGTGACGGCTCCGGAGACGAGGGCGGGGGCGCGGGGAACCGCGCGGAGGGGAACGGGACGCGGGCGGGATCCGTGGACGGAGAGCGGGTGGCAGGTGGGCGGAGCCGCGGGGTGACACGCTCCGCGGGAGCCGCGAGCAGGATTCGGGCGCTCGGGGAGTCCGGATCTTTCCGAAGTCCCTTTCCCGCTCGCGCAGTTCCCCGCGCCCCTGGCTTCGCAGCCTGCCGCGCCTCCCGGTTTCGCGGTCCGGTCAGTGCGTGGCGGCGGCCCTCGCGGCGGGCGACTTCGCGAGGTAGGCGAGGGCCTGGGAGGAGCTGCCCTCGCGGGTGGGGTGGTAGCCGGGGCCGAAGTAGCGGGCGGCGGAGCGCAGGAAGCGTCCGGGCTCGGGGAGCAGTCCGCGGCGCGCGGCGCGGCGGGCCTCGCGCCAGGTGGGGGCGAGGCGTCCGTCCAGGGTGGGGTCGGCGGCGAGCATGAAGCGGGTGCCGCGGATCCACAGGTGGATCAGGAGCGGGCCGGAGACGAGCATGCCGCGGACCCGGCGCAGGTAGCCGGGGTCGAGGTGGCGCATCAGGTCGTAGGCGACGCTGCGGTGCTCGACCTCCTCGGCGCCGTGCCAGCGCAGCAGGTCGAGCATGGTGGGGTCGGCCTTGGCGCGGTCGAGGCCGGGCGAGTTGAGGGCCCAGTTGCCGAGGAAGGCGGTGAAGTGCTCGATCGCGGCGACGAAGGCGACCCGTTCGATGGTGTTCTCGCGGCGCTGGCGGGCGGTCAGGCCGGGCTTGTCGCCGAGGACGCGGTGGAAGAGCCAGCTGATCTGCCGGACGTAGGGGCGCGGGTCGAGGCCCTGGCCGAGCAGGTGGTCGAGGACCTCCTGGTGGGCCTCGGCGTGGATCGCCTCCTGTCCGATGAACCCGAGCACCTCCTCGCGGAGCTGTTCGTCGCGGATCAGCGGCAGGGCGTCCTTGAACACCTTGACGAACCACCGCTCGCCCTCGGGCAGCAGCAGGTGCAGCACGTTGATGGTGTGGGTGGCCATCGGCTCGTCGGGGATCCAGTGCAGGGGCAGCTCGGACCAGTCGAAGTGCACGTCGCGCGGTTCGAGCACCAGGCTGTCGTGCACGGTGACGGGCGGGGTGGGGCGGGGCATGGGGGTGCCTCCTGACGCGCGGCGGACGGGGAGCGGCCCAGCAGCGACCCACCGGGCACACCGGCAAACTACTCGCGGGTAGCGGGCCCGACAAGGGTTTCGACCATCCTTATCAACATCGAGTCTAATAAGCCGGTCCGGTCGGCGGTCACCACCGGACGACGAGGGCGACGACGCGGTGCGCCGTGCCCGGCGGGGACCGCTGCCCGGACGCCGAACCCGCTTGCCGCCGCCCCCGCGAACCGCCAGGGTGGGTGCCGTGCCGGGACGACGGAAGCGCAAGCGCAGGCAGGACGAGGAACGCGGCCGCCGCGTCGACGCGTACGCAGGCTGGCAGTGGCACTCGGCCGGCTGGTTCGCCGACCGCGCGAGCCTGGTGGCGCACGTCCGGCTGCTGTCCGCCCACCACCCCCTCGACGAGCAGCAGCTGCGGATCGACACCCCGTGCACCCGCACCGACGCCCCCGCCCGCAGCCGGCTGCAGGTGCTGCTGCCGCCCGGCTCGGCCCTCGGGCCCGACGGCACCACCGTGGTGGCCGTCCCCGTCCAGGAGGCCCCGTGACCGACGCCCCCTCCCCCCTCGTCCGCGCGCTGGTCGCGCACCCGGTGCTGGCCGCGCCCGGCTACCCGGCTCCGGACCACGGCCCCACCGGGCCGGGCGAGCTGTTCACCGCCTGGCTGCTGGAGGCCCTCGCCGCGGGGGTGCCGGACGCGCAGGTGCTGGCGCTGTCCACGGTGGACGCCGAGGGACGGCCGGACGCCCGGGTGCTCGTCCTGCGGGACGTCGAACTCCCGGCCGCGGCCTGGCACTTCTGGACCGAGCCGGAGTCGCCCAAGGCCCGCCAGTTCGCCGCCCGCCCGGACGCCGCGCTGACCGTCTACTGGCCGCTGCACGGCCGCCAGGTCCGCCTGCGCGGCCCGGTCCGCCCCTCCCCCGGCTGCACCACGCCCTCGCCCGGCCTGCACTGCTACGCGCTGCACGCCGCCGAGGCCGAGTTCTGGCAGGCCGGCCCCGACCGCCACCACCTGCGCCGCCGCCACACCCGCACCCCCTCCGGCTGGACGGACACCGGCTGGACCGACACCCGCCTGCCCGGCTAGGCCCGCTCGTTCGGATCTTCTGCCCGCTGGTCCGGGTGCGTCGTTGGACGAGCGCCGCTCGGCCCGGGCCGCAGCGAACAGCGGCAGGCCGCCGTGTTCGACACCGTCGTCCGGACGGCGGCCGCCCTGGCCGGCGAGCTGGACACCGACGGCTGCTCGCTCGTACCGCGACCTCATCGAGGAGCTGCACGTCGGTGACCGGTCGTCAGGTTGGGGTGACTGGGCATCAAGTGACTGTGGCGGAAGGGTGGTGGAGAACGGGAGGTTCGGCAGGTCAGGCCGGGTGAGCGTAGCCGGGTGATCTTGGGCGCTGCTATCGTGCGTGCGGCACCTGCCGGTACGGATGTTCGAACGGAGAGACATGCGCAAGTCGAAGCGGATAGCGGCGCTCGCCCTCAGTGTGCTGGGCATGACGACGGGAATGCTGTTCGCGGCTGCTCCGGCGCAGGCGGCGTCGACGCCCAGCGGAGCCTGCAACAGCGTCGGCAGCGGGTACTACCTGATCGACCAGCACCCCATCGGCACGGTCGCCGACGTCTACCTGTTCTACAACGGCTCCAGCAACTGCGCCGTCACCTGGAAGCGCAGCCCGAACGGGACCACCCGGTACGACCTGAGGGTGAACATCGAGCGGCAGAGCGACCTGAAGGACGCTCCGGACGCGGGCTACTACCTGTACTACGCCGGCCCGGTGACCCTGAGCGCCAAGGGCACCTGCATCTCGTGGGGCGGCGAGGCGGGGGGCGTCCGCTGGTACTCCGGCTGGACCCACTGCGGCTGATCCCCGAGAACCCCGGCCCCGCGCAGACGCTCCGGCGTCCGGCCCGGCAGCGGTTCTCAGCTGCCGGGGGTGCAGAACTCGTCGGACAGGCCGAGGCGCTCGCGGAGCGCCTGCCGACCGGCGGCAGTGGGAGCAACGGCGCGGCCGGTGCCGATCCGAGTGATCCATCCGGAGTCGAAGGCGTGCGCGCACAGCGCGGCGCCGACGGCTCCGGCCAGGTGCGGGCGGCGTTCGGTCCAGTCCAGGCAGGAGCGGACGGCCGGACGCCGGGTGGTCGGCGGCAGCGCGACGCCGAGTTCGGCCAGCCAGGCGGTCCCGTCCGCCGTGAGCGTCAGCCCGTGCTCCCAGTCCAGCAGCCCCCGCCGGGTCATCGACTCGGTGATCGCGACCCCGAGGGCCCCGGCGAGGTGGTCGTAGCAGGTGCGGGCCCGGGCCAGGGCCCGGCTGCGGTTGACCGCGGGCAGGGAGCCGGGCGGAGCGGGGCGTCGCGGAGCCAGCGAGGCGAGGTTCTCGATCAGTTCGGCCGTTGCGGGGTCGGCGAGGCGGACGTAGCGGTGGCGGCCCTGGCGCTCCTCGGCGAGCAGGCCTCCTGCGACGAGGCGGTTCAGGTGCTCGGTCGCGGTCGAGGCGGCCACCCCGGCGTGGCGCGCCAGCTCGGTCGCGGTCCACGCGCGGCCGTCCAGCAGCGCCAGGCAGAAGGCTGCACGGGTGCCGTCGGCCAGCAGCGCGGCCAGGGCAGCCAGGTCCGGGCCCTCGGTGTGCGCGTCACGGTTCTTCATCGCTGCCCATCATCCCCCCGCGACACTTCGGCGAACGTCGAAGTGTCCCCGCCCTACGGTCGAGCCCATGAACACCGCGACGCCCAGCAGCGTGCCCCGCGCCACGTCGGCCGACCACCTGACCATCACGCCGAGCATCCTGTACTTCGGAACGCCGGTCGTGCTGCTCTCGACGGAGAACGAGGACGGCACCTTCAACCTGGCGCCGATGTCGTCGGCCTGGGCCCTGGGCCACGTGATCGTCCTCGGCGTCGGTGTCGAGGGGCAGACCGCGCACAACCTCCGCAGCCGACCCGAACTCGTGGTCAACCTGCCCGCGCCCGCCCAGTGGCCGGCGGTGGAACGACTGGCGCCGCTGACCGGGCGCACCCCGGTGCCCGCGGACAAGCGCGGCGCCTTCCGCTTCGAGCCGGACAAGTTCACCGCCGCCGGCCTACGGCCCGAACCCTCCGGGTCGGTCCGGCCGCCCCGCGTCGCCGAGTGCCCCCTCCAGTTGGAGGCCCGCGCCGCCCGGGTCCGCACCGACGCGACCGGGGCGTTCCTCCTCGTCGAGGCCCACGTGCTGGAGGTCCACGCCGACCCCCGGATCGTCGTCCCCGGCTCCCAGCACGTCGACCCGGCCGCCTGGAGCCCGCTGATCTACAACTTCCGCCACTACTACGGACTCGGACCGGAACTGGGCCACAGCTTCCGCTCCCGGACGCCCCGGACCGCGCCGAACGGCCCGTCCTAACCGTCCCGGGCGGGGGGGTTCGATCTGCTTCGGCGCGCGGCTCAGTCGCGCCCGCTGGTGGTCGCCGATCAGCCGCTCCAGCTCCGTGAGACCGTACTGCTGCACGTAGCAGTGCGGGTGCCAGAGGAAGTCCGGGCTCCAGCCGTGGATGTTCTCCACCACGGGGATCCAGTGGTGCGGGCCGTCGCGGAAACTCGTCGACACCGCGGGCCCGGTGGGGTCGATGCGCTGCGAGCAGTGCGGGCAAGGGGTCATCCCGCCACGGTCCCAGCGCGCCCCCGGCGTCCGTCAATACGTCGTTCGGCCCAGCGGCTCCGGGCCCGACGGTTCCCGGCCCGACGGTTCCGGGCCCGACGGTTCCGGGCCGGGCCCGAGCAGCCGCCGCAGCCAGTCGGCCCGGGCCGCGACCGCGGTGCGGCTGACGGCGGCGGTGGGGGCGAGGGTGTCGAAGCCGTGGCAGGCGCCGGGCCAGACGTGCAGTTCGGCGTGGCCGCCATCGCGCCACAGGGCGTTCGCGTAGGCGGTGACCTCGTCGCGGAAGGTTTCGGCGGAGCCGACCTCCAGGTAGGCGGGCGGGAGGCCGGCGAGGTCGCGGGCCCGGGCGGGGGCGGCGTACGGGGGGAGGTCGGGGGTGCGGTGCAGCGGGCCGAGGGCGGCCTGCCAGGCGGTGGCGTTGGAGACGGCGTCCCAGGTGTCGTGCCCGGCGGCCTGTCGGGCGGAGGCGGTGCCGCCGCGGTCGTCCAGCATCGGGCTGAGCAGCAGTTGGCCCAGCGGCGCCGGACCGCCCCCGTCGCGCAGCAGCAGGGCGAGGGCGGCGGCCAGCCCGCCGCCCGCGCTCTTCCCGGTCAGCACGATCCGCCCCGGGTCGATCCGCAGCCGCTCGGCGTGCCGGACGGCCCAGAGCAGGGCGGTGCGGCAGGCGTGCAGCGGGACGGGGTAGCGGGCGGCGGGGGCGAGCGGGTAGTCGACGGAGAGCACGGCCAGGCCGAGCGGCTGCGCCAACTCCCGCAGCACGCGCGGCAGGACGGCGTACGCGTTGCCGCCGATCAGTCCGCCGCCGTGCAGGTGGAGCAGCGCGGGCAGCGGCCCGTCCGCCCCGGCCGGGCGGGCGGCGACCACCGGGGTGCCGTCGGCGTCGTGCTCGGCGGTCTCGAAGCGTCCGCCGTCGGCGAGTTGCCGCAGGGTCGGCCGCGGCCGCCGGGCGGCGTCCTGCTGCTGCCACCGGGCCAGCCCGTCGGCCGTCAGCGGGGCGGGCACCCCGCCGCGGGCGGCCAGTGCGGCGGCCAACTCCTGGTCCAGGTAGGGCTGTTGCACGGCAGCTCAGCTCTCCGGAGGGCAGGGTGCGGGCGCGGCGCCCGCGGGCCGCAGCGGGTCGAGGACGGCGGCGGGGGCGTCGGCGGGGGCGGCGCGATCGGCCGTCGGTTGCTCGCTCATGGGGTCGAGTATGCGCGAAGCGCCGCCCGCGGACGGCGAGTTGGCCTCCGTTCACGTGCAGGGACGCCCGGAGGCCCCGCGGGTTGCGCCCCGCGGGGCCCCCAGCCGGAGGGTCAGCGCAGGATCGCCAGCTGACCGGTGGCGCGGGTCATCGCCACGTACCGGTCGACGGCGCCCTCGATGCCCTCGCCGAACGCCTCCGGGTCGACGATCACCACCAGGTCGAACTCCAGGCCCTTGACCAGTTCGGGGCTGAGCGAACGGACCCGGCCGCCGCCGAGGAAGGTCGGGTCGCCGATCACGCAGGCGGTGCCCTCGGGGTGGTCGGCCAGCCAGGCGTCCAGCAGCGCGTCGCGTTCGGTGCGGGCGCCGTGGTGGACGGGCAGGCCGCTGCGGCGGATCGAGGTGGGGACGTTGGCGTCGGGCAGGGCGGCCCGGATGACCGGCTCGGCCTCGGCCATCACCTCTTCGGGGGTGCGGTAGTTGACGGTCAGCGAGGTGAGGGTGACCCGGTCGAGCCCGGCGCGTTCCAGGCGTTCGGTCCACGACTCGGTGAAGCCGTGCCGGGCCTGGGCGCGGTCGCCGACGATGGTGAAGGAGCGGGACGGGCAGCGGGCGATCAGCATCTGCCACTCGGCGTCGGTGAGTTCCTGCGCCTCGTCGACCACGATGTGGGCGAACGGCCCGGCCAGCAGGTCGGGGTCGACGGGCTCGCTCTCGGTGTGGTCGACCAGTGCGTCGCGCAGGTCGGCGCCGCGCAGCATGGCGACCGCGCCCTCGCTGTCGTAGTCGGCGTCGAGGAGGTGGTCGACGACGCCGTCCATCAGCTCGCGTTCGGCGGCCAGCCGGGCCCGGTGGGCGCGCTGGCGGCGGTCGGCGTCGGTGTCGCCGAGGCGGCGGCGGGCGGCGTCCAGCAGCGGCAGGTCGGCGAGCGTCCAGGCGGCGGGGTCGGTGCGCTGCAGGGTGCGGATCTCCTCGCGGTCGAGCCAGGGCGCGCACAGCCGCAGGTAGGCGGGGACGGTCCACAGGTCGCCGACCAGGTCGGTGGGCTCCAGGATCGGCCAGGCGCGGCGCAGCGCGCCGAGCAGTTCGGGGTCGCGGCGCAGTTCGCGGCGCAGCACCTCGGGCGAGATGCCGTCCTCCTCGTCGTCGAAGGAGTCGGCGTTCTTGTCGAGCAGGATGGTGATGAGCTCGTCGAGGATCTGCTCGCGGGCCTCGTTGTGCGGGACGCCGGGGCCGGGGGCGGCGAACGCCTCGGCCCAGTCCTCGGGGTCGACCCATAGCTCGTACCACTCGGTGGAGAGCTTGCGGCCCTCGGCGGGCGGCTCCTCGTAGACGGCGACGGCCTTCTCGATCGCGTGCACCATCCCGGCGGCGGCCTTCAGCCGGGCCACCTCGGGGTCGGGCTCGGGGGCGACGGCGGCGCCCTCGGGCAGCAGGTCGCGCAGGGTGCAGGTCTGCACGCCCTCCTCGCCGAGGCTGGGCAGCACGTCGGAGACGTACGCCAGGTACGGCTGGTGCGGGCCGACGAACAGCACCCGGCCCTTGCGGTGGCCCAGCCGCGGGTCGGAGTAGAGCAGGTGGGCGGTGCGGTGCAGGGCGACGACGGTCTTGCCGGTGCCGGGGCCGCCGTCGACGACCAGGGCGCCGCGCGAGCCGGCCCGGATGATGGCGTCCTGGTCGGCCTGGATGGTGGCCAGCACGTCGCGCATCCGCTCGGAGCGGGAGCTGCCGAGGCTGGCGATGAACGCGGACTGGTCGTCCAGGGCGGCGTGGCCGTCGAGGCCGTCGGCGGTGAACACCTCGTCCCAGTAGTCGCCGACCTTGCCGCGCTGCCAGCGGTAGCGGCGGCGGCTGGTGAGGCCCATCGGGTTGGCGTGGGTGGCGGCGAAGAAGGGCTCGGCGGCGGGCGAGCGCCAGTCGACCAGCAGGCGGCGGCCGTCGGCGTCGGCGAGGCCGAGGCGTCCGATGTAGACGGGCTCGGGGTCGTCGGCGAGGACGATCCGGCCCAGGCACAGGTCGTGGCCGAAGCGGCTCAGGGTGCGCAGCCGGGCGGCGAGTTGGTGCACCTCGTTGTCCCGGTCCATCGCCGCCCGCCCGGCCCCGCCGGGGCTGCGGCGGGCCTCCTCCAGGCGCGCGGTCAGCTCCGCGGTGTCCCGTCGGAGGGTGTCGGCGACCGCGGCGAAGTGCCGGTCGTCGGCGGCGATCAGGGCCGGGTCCGCCTTGGCGGCGAGCCGCTCGGGCAGGTCGAAGGCGCTGGTCGTCGGCTGGTTCATGGGTGGTGACTCCGATCCGCTGCCGGGTCGGCCGCGCTCCGTCCGCGTGCTGCTCGCGGTCTGCCCCGTTTGTGCTGTTTGCGCGGGTTCCCCGGTTCAGACCAGCGATTGTGCGGCATCGGGGGGGCCTTGCGGCAAGGCCCCCCTTGCGGTATAAGTTTGATAACGGCAGGAGAGCACGGGCTCCCTGCCTTTCGCGTGTCCGGGGCCCTGCGCGCATCCTGCGCCGTCCCGCCGCCCGCTGTCCAGGGCCTCCCCGCCCGATCGCATCGTCCACGTCCGGCTGTCCGCCGCGGGTGCCCGGCGGTTGCCCGCGGCGGCGCCGTGGCGTGGCGGTGCGTCAGCCGGGGGCGGCCCGCAGCCGGGGCAGGCGGGGGACGGCGGCCAGCAGCGCCCAGGTGGTGAGGACGAACGGCCAGGTGAGGGGGCGGCCGCCGAGGGGGGCGAGGAGCGCGGTGAGCGCGGCGGCCAGGACGGTGGACACGGCGGCGCCGAACAGCGCGTAGCCCGCGTTCCAGGGGGTGGCGGGCAGGAGGACCGCGCCGAGGGCGATGCCGACGAGCACGGCGTCGTAGCCGTGCAGCCCGGCGGCGACCTGCCCGGCGGGCGCGCCGAGCGCCCAGGCCGTGGCCGTCCCGACGGCCGAGCCGAGCGCCGCGGCCAGCACCACCCTGGCGTCCGCGCAGGCCAGGCCGACCAGCACGATCAGGCCGACGTACCAGCTGTCCACCAGGAAGACCTGCGCGACGTTGGCGAAGAAGGCGTGCCACAGGTCGGCGGCCGTGAGCCCGGTTGCGGCGCCGGACGGCATCCGGCCGGGGGCCGGGGCGGGGGCGGGGACGGCGGCCAGCAGCACCCCGGTGACGAGGCAGAACGGCGCCGTCAGCGCGGTCAGCCCGCAGGGGGCGAGGAGGGCGGTGAGCGCGGCGGTCAGGACGGTGCACAGCACGCAGCCGACGGCGGCGAGGAGGTACGTGGCGGGGCGGTTGCCGAGCGAGCCGACCAGGGCGATGCCGGTGAGGCAGCCCGAGTAGCCCTGCAGGCCGAGCGCGACGGAGCCGCGGTCGACACCGAACGCGTACGCGGCGGCGGTGGAGACCAGCGTGCCGAGGGTGGCGGGCAGGCCGACCTCCCAGCCCGCCGCCCAGAGCGCGGCGAGGACCAACGCCCCGGTGGGCAGCCCGGGTTGCAGGCCGACCTGGGCGACGCCGCGCAGCGCGGCCGCGAAGTAGGCCAGCGGCTCGCGGTGCAGCGGCTCGCGGTCCGGCGGCTCGCGGTGCAGCGGCTCGCGGTCCGGCGGTTCGCGGTCGGGGGCGCGGTGGTTCCGGTCGACGATGGTGGTCACGTGCTCTCCTGACGTGTTCTCGGCTTGTCGGTGCGTTCGCGGCTCGTGGTGGCGGAACCGCCCGGCCGTCCGGCATTTCGGCGGGAACGGGCAGCTGAAATGCTGGGCGCGCCGCCGGGGGGCCGTGCGGCACTGATGACCTGAAGGTGGACCGAGCATGACCACGACCCTGGACCCGGAGGTCCCTGCCGTCGGCACGGACCGGGGAGAGTTCTTCGAGATGTGGCGGGACCTGATCGCGCAGACCCGCGACGCCCGGACCAGCAGTCCGTACGCCGACCGGTTCCACGCCGAACTGCGTCACCTGCAACTCGGTGCGGTGACCTTCCTCGGCACCTCCTTCCCGTCCGCGCGGTTCACCCGCGACGACGGCCGGGTCCGGAGGTCCGATCTCGGCATCATGCACCTGACCCTGACGCTCGAAGGCGTGCAGCAGTTCGCCCGGCCCGGCGAGAGCACGGCGGAGTTCCGCCCCGGCGACCTCAGCCTGGTCAGCAGCTCCCACCCGTACGACACCCGGGCGCTCGGAGTGCGGGACCCCGGGCAGGACGAGCCCCGGTTCAGCGCCCTGGGCCTGGACTTCCCCGCCGCGCTGCTGCCGTTGCCGTTGCAGCGCCTGCGCCCGATGCTCGGCCGCGCCCACCGGCCCGCGTCCGGCACCGCCCTGCTGATATCCGACTTCCTGCGCAGCCTGGACCGGCAGGCCGCCGGGATCGGTCCCGCGGCCACGGACCGGATCGGGTCGGTGGTGGTCGACCTGGTGTCCGCCTGGCTCACCGAGGAGCTGGAGCGCGCGGACGCCCTGTCGCCGGAGACCCGGCGGCGCGCCCTGGTGGAGAACGTCCGGGCCTTCGTGCGGCGCAACCTGCACGACCCCGGGCTGACGCCCGGCGTGATCGCCGCCGCGCACCACATCTCGGTCAGCTACCTGCACCGGGTCTTCACCGAGGAGAGCGGCGGCGAGACCGTCGCCGCCTGGACCCGCCGCAGGCGCCTGGAGCAGGCCCACCGCGACCTCGCCGACCCGGCGCTGCGCGGCACCCCCATCCACGTCCTGGCCGCCCGCTGCGGCATCCCGCGCCCCGACGACTTCAGCCGGGCCTTCCGCGCCGCGTACGGGCTCTCGCCCCGCGACCACCGCAGGCAGGCGCTGGACCAGGCGCCGGAGGGGAGCCGCTAGCCGCGGCCGGGGGCCGACCCGGCGCGGCGTGGACGCAGCGCCAAGGCACTGTGCACGCAGCGCCAAGGCGCGTCCGCCGCGGTTGGCTAACGTGATCGACGCGAAGGAGGCCCTGGCCGCTCGGGGCGCCTCGCGGTCGACGTGAAGCCACCCAGGGGGGTCCGCCGGTGGTTGAGGGGACACGTCGAACGGTGCGGGCCCGCCGGCCGATCGCCCCCGATCCGGCCGGCGGGCCTCTTCTCGTCTCCCGGCGCCGCCTCATCGGGCCGCGGTCTCCAGCGCCGCGCGGGCGGCGGTCGCGCCGTGGTGGGCGGCCCCGAAGTGCGCCTCCCAGTCGGCGATCGCGGCGGTGAGCGTCTGCTCGCCCCGGCCCTGCCGGGCCTCGGCGGTGCCGAGCGCGGTGCGCAGCTCCAGGGCCCGGTGGGTGGGACGGTCGCTGGGCGGGCACAGGGCGAGGCCCGCCCGGGCGGCCTGCTCGGCGGCGGCGGGGTCGCCCTCGGCGAGGTGCTGCCGGGCGGCGGCCAGGTGGAGCGCGGAGCGGTCCGCGTCGGGCAGGGCGGGCGCGGCCTCGGCCGCGGCGCGGGCGGCGTCCAGTTCGGTGCGGGCCTCCTCGGTGCGGCCCTGGCCGAGCAGTGCGCGGGAGAGGTTGACCCGCAGGACCAGTTCGAACGAGCCGCCGGTGACGCCGGCCGCCAGCGCCCTGCGCAGCAGGTCCTCGGCGTCGGCGTGCCGTCCCCGCAGCGAGAGGCTGACCGCCAGGTTGTTGTTGGCCGAGGTCCGGGTCAGGGTGGCGCCGGGTTCGGACGCTCCGACGGACTCCGCCTTGAGCCGGGCCGCCCCGTGTTCGACCGCCTCGTGCTCGCCGAGGTAGGTGAGTTGGGCCAGCCGGTTGCTCTCGACCACCAGCGCGAACTCCCAGCCCTCGCGGCGGGCGGCGGTGCCGAGGGCGGCGTACTGCTCGGCGGCCTCCCGGTGCCGTCCCAGGTCGGCCAGGACGGTGGCGTTCGCCTTGCGGGCGAGCAGCGACGGGGTGAGCGAGGCGTCGACCGCCAGGGCCCGCTCGATCTCCTCGACCGCCTGCTGGTAACGCCCCCCGGCGCGCAGCAGTTTGGCGAGTTCGGCGCGCAGCAGCACCTCGCCGTCGGTCTGCAGGCCGGGGGCGCCCAGAGCGGCGCGCAGTTCGCGCTCGGCCTCCTCTGCCCGGCCCTGTGCGCGCAGGGCGGCGCCGACCAGTGCCAGGGCGTTCGCGGTGGGGAAGGCGCCGGGACCGGCCGCCCCGGCGTACGCCTCGGCTGCCTGCCGGGCGAGTTGCTCGGCCTCGGTGTGCCGCTCCTCCTGCGCGGCCCGGTCGGCCCGGTGCAGGAGCTGGTCGGCCCGGCCGGTCTTGCGACGTGTGAAGAGGCCCATCGGTTCTGCGGTCCTTCCGGTTGCGGTGGGCCGCGATCGTAGCGGAGCGGCGTCAGCGGGTGGTGCGGCGGCCCAGGTAGGTGAGCGGTCCGGGGTCGGGGACGGGGACGACGTGGAAGCCGAGGCGGTCGTAGAAGGCGCGGGCGGCGGTGTTGGCGGTGACCATGCCGAGGTGGACCCGTTCGACGCCCTTGGCGGCCAGGGCGTCGAACAGGGTGTGCATCAACTCCCGTCCGTGGCCCGCCCGCTGGTGGCTGGGGAGCAGGTCGATGTGCAGGTGGGCGGGGTAGTCGGCGAGTTCGGGCAGCACCATCCGCTCGGGGGTGTGCAGCAGGTGGACCATCACCTCGCTGGGGGTGGCCGGTTCGCCGGTCAGCGGCGGGTAGCGGTCGGCGACGGTGGGGATCCACTCCTCCCGGAAGCGCTTCACGAACGTCGGGGTGTCGGCGGTCGCCAGCACGTAGCCGACCGCCCGCCCGCCGTCGTCCAGCACGAACGCCAGGTCCGGTTCCAGCACGGCGTACGGGGCGGCGAAGATGTTCGGCAGCAGTTCGTGGTCGGGGTAGGTCTGCCGGGAGTCGCCGCCGTTCTCGGCCGTGCGGACGCAGATGTCGAACAGGGCGTCCCGGTCGGTGGGCCGGTAGGGGCGGACGACGGGCCGTCGGGGATGGTCGCTCATCCCCCGCATCCTTCCTTCGAACACACCGTTCGACAAGCGGATTGACCGTCCGTCAGAACCGGGGCCGGACCCGCCGTCAGACCGCCATCGCCAGCATCAGCGGCGCCGCCCGCACCGACAGCAGCTCGGCGGCCTCGCGCAGCCGGTGCGCCTGGGCCAGCGGCAGTGAGGTGGCCAGGCAGCCGAGGGTGCTCCCGGCGACGACCGGGACGGCCGCGCAGACCGTGTCCATCGAGTACTCCTGCAGGTCCAGGACGGGGACGGTGGCGGGCTGCCGGTCGAGCCGGTGCAGCAGGCGGTCGGTCTCGGTGACGGTGCGCGCGGTCAGCCGGGCGGCCGGGTGGCGGGCGAGGTGGTCGAGGCGGGCCTCGTGGTCGAGTTGGGCGAGCAGGCACTTGCCGATCGCGGAGGCGTGCGCGGTGGCCCGGAAGTCGGCCCACTCGTGCACGGCGGGGGCGTCCTCGTCCGCGCAGACCGCCTCCACCGACAGCTCCCCGTCGTGGTAGCGGCCGAAGTAGACGGCCGCGCCGAGCTCGTCGCGCAGCTCCTCCAACCGGTGCTGCAGCCGGGCCCGCACCATCGGCTCCCGGTGCTGCGTGCCCAGCAGGGTGAACGCCCCGCCGAGCGCCCAGCCGCCGTCCAGCCGGACGAGGTAGCCCTCGGTCTCCAACTCCTCGGCCAGCAACTGCACCTGGGCCTCCGGCAGGGACAGCTCCCGGGCCAGCTCGGCCTGGGAGGCGCCCTCCGGCCTGCGGTCCACCGCCTCCAGCAGCCGCAGCGCCCGCCGCAGCGCCCCGAACGGCCCGGAGCCGCCGCCCGTTCCCAGCAACCCGTCGCTCCGGCCCCTGCTCACCGCGGACATGGTCTGGCCCCCTCCCGCGCCGTCCCGCCTCCCCTCCAGGGTAGGCGCCGCACGGCTCCCGCACCGTCCCCTCACCGGATATTCGCCCCCGCGGGCCGGGGCGCCCTTGACAGGCATATGCCCCGGCGGTGCGGGAACCGTCCCCGGCGCACCACGCGCGCCGGGGACGGTCGGCGTCCGGCGGTGCGTCAGTCCTCGTGCGCCGCGCGGAGCTCGGCGACCGCGGCGGCCAGCCGGGCGCCGTACTCCGGGTCGGCGGCGTGGAAGTGCGCGAGGTTCTTCTCCACCACGTCGTCCCGGCCGACCTGGGCCAGCGAGCCGGCCAGGTTGGCGATCAGGCGGGACTTCTCGGCGTCCGTCATCAGCCGGTAGAGCTCGCCGGCCTGGAAGAAGTCGTCGTCCTTGCTGTGCGCGGGCGTCGGGTAGGTGCCGGTGTGGCCGGAGACCGGCTGCGGGGCGTGCAGCGGCTCGTCGGTCTGGGCCGGGCCGCCGTACGAGTTGGGCTCGTAGTTCTTGTTGCGGCCGTTGGGGTTGAGCGCGCCGAGGCCGTCCTGTCCGTAGTTGGCGGCCTGCGCCGCCCGCGGGGCGTTCACCGGGAGCTGGGTGTGGTTGACACCGAGCCGGTAGCGCTGGGCGTCGGCGTACGCGAACAGGCGGCCCTGCAGCATCTTGTCGGGCGAGGGGCCGATGCCGGGCACGAAGTTGTTCGGCGAGAAGGCGGCCTGCTCGACCTCGGCGAACACGTTCTCCGGGTTGCGGTTGAGCACCAGCCGGCCGACCTTGACCAGCGGGTAGTCGGCGTGCGGCCACACCTTGGTCAGGTCGAACGGGTTGAACCGGTAGTCCGCGGCGTCCTCGACCGGCATCAGCTGCACGTACAGCGTCCAGGACGGGTACACCCCGCGCTCGATCGCCTGGTGCAGGTCCCGCTGGTGGCTGTCGGCGTCGCCGCCCGCGGTCTCGGCGGCCTGGGCGGCGTCCAGCGAGCGGACGCCCTGGTTGGTCTTGAAGTGGTACTTCACCCAGTGCGCCCGGCCCTCGGCGTTGACCCACTGGTAGGTGTGCGAGCCGTAGCCGTTCATGTGCCGGTACGAGGCCGGGATGCCGCGGTCGCCGAACAGCCAGGTGATCTGGTGCGTGGAGGCCGGCGAGTGCGCCCAGAAGTCCCAGACGTTGTCGGGCTCCTGGGTGCCGGTGTACGGGTCGCGCTTCTGCGAGTGGATGAAGTCCGGGAACTTGATCGGGTCCTTGATGAAGAACACCGGGGTGTTGTTGCCGACCAGGTCGTAGTTGCCCTGCTCGGTGTAGAACTTCACCGCGAAGCCGCGCGGGTCGCGCACCGCGTCGGTGGAGCCCAGCGCGCCCGCGACGGTCGAGAAGCGCAGGAACACCTCGGTGCGCTGGCCGACCCGGGAGAGGAACGCCGCCTTGGTGTACTGCGCGACCTCGTCGGTCACCTCGAAGTACCCGTACGCGCCCGACCCGCGGGCGTGCACCACCCGCTCCGGGATGCGCTCCCGGTTGAACCGGGCCAGCTTCTCCAGCAGGTGCTGGTCCTGCACCAGCAGCGGGCCGTACTCGCCGGCCGACGCGCTGTTCTGGTTGTCGGCGACGGGCGCGCCGGACTCGGTGGTGAGGGTTCTGGGCATGGGTGATCCTTCTCGGGCGTGCGGAGAACGGGAGGAGGGGACGCGCCGTCAGCTCGCGTACAGCGGCCGGATGGCGGCCGCGTCGGTGAGCGGGCGGGCCTCGGCGGGGTCGGTCGGGAGGCCGGCCGCGGCGAGGGCCTCGCGGGCCTCGCGCAGGGGGAGGGCGTTGAACCAGCGCAGCGCGAGGGCGTCCTGGCCGGCCGGGGTGAGGCGGCCGGTGAGGCGCAGGCGGGCGAGGCCGCCGTCGGGGTAGACGTTGATCCGGACGTGGGTGACCGGGGTGCCCGCGGGGAGGCGGTAGCGGTGGCGGGTGTCGGGCTGCAGGCGGGTGCGCGGCAGCAGGACGGTCTCGGTCCCGCTCCCGGCGTCGGTGCCGACGAGTTCGGCCCAGCCGGGGGCGTTGGCGACGAAGCAGGAGGTGTCCACCTCCGCCGCCAGGACCTCGCCGCCCCCGGCCAGGGCCACTCGCACCCAGTCGTTGGCCTTGTCGCGCCGACGCCGGGTCTCCCAGCCGTCGCCCATGACGGTGGCGCGACCGGGAGCGTTCAGGTTGTGCGGGGAGGAGAAGTAGCGGTCGGAGGCGGCCTCGGCGACGCCGCCGTGCTCCTGGGCGGCGAGGTCGAAGGTGAGGCCGGCCAGCTCGCGCGGGTCGGGCAGCACCTCGCCGTGCACCCGCAGCCGGGCGACGCCGCCGTCCGGCCAGATGTTCAGGCGGACGTGCGTCCAGCGGGTCGGGTCGTCGACCGGGAAGTGGTGGGCGGTGTCGCCCTTGAGCGGGGTGCGCGGGACGAGGTCGGTCCACTCGGCGTCGGCGAGCTCCTCGGGCGAGGGGTGGCCGGGGACGGACGCGGCCTGCACGGACGCGGTCTCGGGGTAGTTGCCGGTGAAGTGCGCGGTGTCGACGACCACGCCGCGGATCCGGCCCGCGACGCCGAGCCGGACGATCGCCCAGTCGTGGTCGTCCTCGGTGGGGTGCGGCTGCTCGGCGCTCGCGCCGCGGCGGCGGCGGGACTCCCAGCCGTCCATGATCTGGCCCTTGTGGCCGAAGGTGTGCGGGCGGAACTCGGCGGGCTTGGCGACCAGCAGGTTCTCGGCGTCCGCGAAGGTGTCCTCGTTGGTGGCGACCACGCCCGCGCCCAGCAGCCGGGAGGCCAGGTCGACCAGCTCGGTGAACGGCGCGCTCGAGGTCAGGTCAGTGCTCAACTGGTGCTCCTTCTTTCAGCGTTGGGTGTCAGGGTCGGACGATCTGCCGGCCGTGCGGGGCACCGTCGGGGTCGACGGGCCGCCCGCGCAGCCAGGTGCGCCGGACCAGCCCGGTGAGGGTGCGGCCCGCGTACGGGGTGACCGGGTTCTTGTGGTGGAGGCGTTCGGCGCGGACGGTCAGCTCGCCGTCCGGGTCGAAGGCCACCAGGTCGGCGTCGTACCCGGGCGCGACGGCGCCCTTGGTGCCGGTCAGGCCGACCAGGGCGGCGGGGCCCGCGGACATCCAGCGGACCACGTCCGCCAGGGTGTGGCCGCGGCGGCGGGCCTCGGTCCACACCGCGGGCAGGCCCAACTGGAGGGAGGCGATGCCGCCCCAGGCGGCGGCGAAGTCGCCGCTGCCGCCGTGCCGGGCGAGGAGTTTGAGGTCGGGGGTGGAGGGCGAGTGGTCGGAGACCACGGCGGCGAACTCGCCGTCCGCGAGGGCCTGCCAGAGCAGGTCGCGGTTGGACTCGTCGCGGATCGGCGGGCAGCACTTGAACGCGGTGTCCCCGTCCGGGACCTCCTCGGCCGCCAGGGTCAGGTAGTGCGGGCAGGTCTCGGCGGTGACGGCGACGCCGTCCGCCCGGGCCTGCCGCAGCAGCGGCAGCACGGCGGCGGAGGAGACGTGCAGGACGTGCACCCGGGCGCCGGTGCGGCGGGCGGCGGCCAGCAGGGCGGCGACCGCGGCGGTCTCGGCGTCGTCCGGGCGGGAGGCCAGGAAGTCCCGGTAGTGGGTGCCGGGCACCTGGGGGGCGGCCTCCAGCACGGCCGGGTCCTCGGCGTGGATGATCGCCAGCGCGCCGATCCGGGCCTGCTCGGCGAGCGCCGACTCCAGGTCGGCTGGGGTGGCCAGGTGCGGGAACTCGTCCACCCCGGACGGGGCCAGGAAGGACTTGAAGCCGAACACGCCCGCCCGGTGCAGCGGTTCCAGGTCGCCGGTGTTGCCGGGCACCGCCCCGCCCCAGAAGCCCAGGTCGACCCAGGTCTGGCCGTCGGCGGTCCTCCGCTTGGCGTCGAGGCCCGCGACGGTGGTGGTCGGCGGGACCGAGTTGAGCGGCATGTCGACGATCGTGGTGACGCCGCCCGCCGCGGCGGCCTTCGTCGCGGAGGCGAAGCCCTCCCAGTCGGTGCGGCCGGGCTCGTTGACGTGCACGTGGGTGTCGACCAGGCCGGGCAGCAGCGCGACCTCGCCGAGGTCTGTGAGCTGCCGGTCGCCGACGGGCAGCGCGCCGTGGGCGGCGACCTGCTCGATCTTCCCGGCCCGCACCAGCACGTCGGCGGGGCGCTCGCCGTCCGGCAGGACCACCCGCCGGGAGCGGATCACCGTGCTGTCGCCGATGGGCATGAGGGGACCTCCGAGCGTCGTGGGGAGCGAGGGTGGGTCGAAGGAGTGCTGGGAGCGTAGGCCCGCCTTCAACAAAACGTCAATGTAGGAACGTACGAGGACCCTACGGTCCGTCAGGACAGCAGCTCGGCCGCCAGGCGCTCCCCCGCGAGCTCCGCGAGTTCGCCCGCCCGGGCCATCGACTCCGCCGGATCGGCCACCAGGTCGGCCAGCGCCAGCGCCCGGACGAAGCCCGCCGACCGCCACTCCCGCTCCGACAGCTCCAGCCGCCCGGCCACCGCCGCCACCGGCACCCCGGCCCGCGCCGCCGCCGCGGCCACCCCCGCCGGGGCCTTGCCGTGCAGGGTCTGCGCGTCCAGGCAGCCCTCGCCGGTCACCACCAGGCGCGCACCGCGCACCGCCCGGTCGAAGCCCAGCAGCTCCAGCAACAGCTCGATGCCCGGACGCATCCGCGCGCCCAGCAGCGCCAGCGCGGCGAAGCCCACCCCGCCGGCCGCGCCCGCACCCGCCGCGTCCCGGACCTCGCGGCCCGTCAGCCCGGCGACCGCGTCCGCCCAGCGGGCCAGCCCCTCCTCCAGCACCAGCAGGTCCGCGGCGTCCGCGCCCTTCTGCGGGCCGTACACGGCAGCGGCGCCGCGCGGGCCCAGCAGCGGGTTGTCCACGTCGCACGCGACCACCACCTCCACCCCGCGCAGCCGCTCCGCGAGCGGACCGGGCTCCACCCGCGCCAGGCGCCGCAGCGCGGCCCCGCCCGGCGGCAGCGGCGAGCCGTCCGCGTCGTACAGCTCCACGCCCAGCGCCTGCACCATGCCCGCACCGCCGTCGGTGCAGGCACTGCCCCCCAGGCCCAGCACCACCCGGGACGCCCCGAGCGAGACCGCCTTCGCGATCAGCTGGCCCACCCCGTACGAGCCCGCCCCGAGCGGCGCCGTCCGGCCCCCCGGCAGCCGGGCCAGGCCCGAGGCCTGGGCCAGCTCGACGACGGCGGTCTCCCCCCGCACCGCCAGCCCCGCGACCACCGGCAGGCCGGTCGGCCCCGCGACCTTCACCTCCACCCGCGAGAACCCGGCCGCGAGCGCCGCCGCGAGCGTCCCCTCCCCGCCGTCGGCCACCGGCAGCTCCCGCACCTCCACCCCGGGCGCCACCCGCCGGAGCCCCGCCGCGAGTCGCGCGGCGACCTCGGCGCCCTCCAACGAGCCCTTGAACTTGTCGGGGGCAACGACCACATGACCTCGCACGACACCGGGCCTTTCAGGAGGAGGAACTGTTCAGGGAGCTCGGGAGAGCACCATCAGGGGCCCGGGGAACCGTCGGGCACACGGGTCGTGCAATCCAGGGGCCCGGGGAACCGTCGGGCACACGGGTCGTGCAATCCAGGGGCCCGGGGAACGGCGGGTCCGAGCTGCTGGCGGCCGGAGCCCATCGGAAAGTCCGTGCTGCTTCGGGCCGCCTGAACAGAACCCGAAGCCGATGCGCGCTCCGGCAGTGAACCGTCAGCAGACTCGTGCCCGCCGTTCCCCGGGCCCCTGACGGGGCCACTGCGCAGCACGGACTCGCCGTTCCCCGAGCCCCTGTTGTGCATGCTCGTCTGCCGAAGAGTTCCCCGAGCCCCTGACGGGGCTCGACGTGGCTCCCTCCCCGCCGGCCTCCCGTCCCGCTTCCGACGTGCGGGAGGCTCCCCTCGGCGGGGAGGGGGTCTGGACCCCCTGGGGGCGCGGGCACGACCGGACAGGTACACGCCGCCAGGGGGAGTCGGTTACTTGACCTCGCGGCCGGAGAGCCGCTCGACGCCGCGCAGCAGCGCGGAGTGGTCGAGCGAGCCGTCGCCGTTGGCGCGGGCGGAGGCGACCAGCTGGGCGGCGACCGCGCCGAGCGGGAGCGCGGCGCCGACGGCGCGGGCCGCGTCGGTGACGATGCCCATGTCCTTGTGGTGGAGGTCGATCCGGAAGCCGGGGGCGAACTCGCGGGCGAGCATGTTGCCCTTCTTGCGGTTCAGCACGGTGGATCCGGCCAGTCCGCCGCCGAGCACGTCGAGCGCGGCGGCGAGGTCGACGCCCGCGTTCTCCAGGAAGACCACGGCCTCGGCGAGGACCTGGATGTTGACGGCGACGATCAGCTGGTTCGCGGCCTTGACGGTCTGGCCCGCACCGGCCGGGCCGACGTGCACGACGGTGGTGCCGAGCGCGTCGAACAGCGGCTTGGCCTCGGCGAAGTCGGCCTCGGCGCCGCCGACCATGATGGAGAGCACGGCCTCGACCGCGCCGGCCTCGCCGCCGGAGACGGGGGCGTCCAGGCTGCGCAGGCCCGCCGCCCTCGCGGCGGCGTCGACCTTGACGGAGGTCTGCGGGGTGATGCTGGACATGTCGATGACCAGGGTGCCGGGCCTGGCGTGCGCCAGGACGCCGTCCTCGCCGAGGATCGCCTGCTCGACCTGCGGGTCGGCGGGGACCATGGTGATGACGACCTCGGCGTCGGCGACGGCCTCGGCGATCGATCCGGCGCCGTGGCCGCCCGCGGCGACCAGGGCGTCGATGGGCTCCTGGGTGAGGTTGTAGCCGGTGACGTGGTGGCCGGCCTTGACCAGGTTGACGGCCATGGGCTTGCCCATGATGCCGAGGCCGATGAAGGCGATCTTGCGGCTCATCGCGTGCGGGTCCTTAGCTGTGAGGGTCTCGGTGGGTCTCGGTCGGCGGGGGTTCAGCGTGCGCCGCGCAGCTCGCGCGGGAGCCAGTCGAAGCTCTCGGCGCTGACGCCGCCCGCCGGGCGGTACTCGAGGCCGATGCGGCCCCGGTACCCGGCGGCGGTGAGGCGGGCGAACAGGTCCTCGAAGTCGAGTTCGCCGGTGCCGGGTTCGTTGCGGCCGGGGGTGTCGGCGATCTGCACGTGGCCGATCCGGTCGGCGTACGCGTCGATGACGGCGGCCGGGTCCTCGCCGTTGCGGGCGAGGTGGTAGAGGTCGCAGAGGAACCTGGCGTTGCCGAGGCCGGTGGCGGCGTTGACCTTGTCGACGACGTCGACCGTGGCGGCGGCGGTGACCAGCGGGTAGTCGGGGGACTCGGCCGCGTTGAGGGTCTCGACCAGCAGGACGGCGCCGACGGAGTGCGCGGCCCGGGCGGCCAGCGCGAGGTTCTCCAGGGCGAGGGCGTCCTGTGCGGCGGGGTCGGCGTCGGGGACGCGGTTGCCGTAGAGGGCGTTGAGCGCGCCGGTGCCGAGGCGTTCGGCGAGGGCGACGGCGACCGGGATGTTCTCCCGGAAGCGCTCGCTCTCGGCGGGCACGGACAGCGTGCCGCGGGCGCCGCGGGCGAGGTCGTCGAGGAAGTTGAGGCCGGTGAGTTCGACCCCGGCGGTCTCGAACGCCGCGACCAGCGCGTCGAGTTCGTCGTTCCCGGGGGCGGGCTCCTCGCCGAAGGGCCACCAGAGTTCGGCGGCGGTGAAGCCGGCTGCCGCGGCGGCGGCGGGCCGCTCCAGCAGGGGCAGTTCGCCGAACAGGATGGACAGGTTGACCGTGAAGCGGTGCTGGGCGGCAGCGGTCACGTCGTTCACCTCTCTCGCTCTCGCGCCGGTCAACTTCCACGATCCGGAAGCTGGATTCTGCTTGATGGAAGCTTCTCCGCCGCCACCCGAGCTGTCAAGAAACTCGCAACAATTTGTTGAAGCAGCCGAACGCCGGGCCGCCCGCTCCCGCACTGCTGTCCGATCGCCCAGGCCGACCGGGTCGATAAGGTGAGCGGGTGCGATTGATGGTGGAGTTCACGACAGAGCCGTTCGAACTGGACGGGTTCCCCGAGCACGCCAAGGCCGCGCGCCGCGCGGTGGACGAGGCGGGGCTCGCCGTCTCGGTGGGGCCGTTCGGCACCAGCGCCGAGGGCGACGCCGAGCAGGCGCTGGCCGCCGTCACCCGCCTGCTGCGGGAGACCCTGGCGGCGGGCGCGAGCCGGATCTCGGTCCAGGTCAGCGTGCTGGACGAGCAGCCCGAGCCCTCCGCGGGGCCCGGCCCGGAAGGACCCGAAGGAGGGGATACGCAGTGAGCGAGACCTTGAACCACCCGCTCGCCGCCGCCCTGGAGCCGCTGCTGGCCGCGGTCGGCGCGACCGCGCTCGACCCGTCCGAGGCGCGCGCGGAGGACGTGGTGCTGGAGTGGGACGGCGCGCCGGCCGTCGCGGTGCGGCTGCCGCACCTGAGCAGTGCGCTGGACCGGCTGCTGGCGGAGATGACCCGGCAGTTCGACGGGCGGCCGCTGACCGAGCTGGACCGCGCGGAGAAGCAGCGGGTGGTCGCCCTGCTGGAGGAGCGCGGTGCGTTCACCGTCCGCCACGGGGTGGAGACGGTCGCGTCGGCGCTCGGCGTCAGCCGGTTCACGGTGTACAACTACCTGAACCGGCAGGAGAAGGGCTGACCCGCCGGGCCGCTCCCCGCGTTCCGGCGGGGCCGCTCTTGGTGGATCGCACACGGCGCCGGGCCCCGGGCCCGGCGCCGTGCCACGTCAGCACAAACAGTTCAACAAAGTGTTGACGGCCTGTTGCGGCCGATCTAGCTTGTGCGGGTGGCACCAACCCTCAGGAGGTCCACCCGTGACCCAGCCACCCCCTGCCCTCTCCGCCCTGGCCGCCACCGGCGCGTCCGAGCTGAGGGAGATCCTGCTGGAGGTCTGCTCCAGCCCCGCCTGGGCCGCCGCCGTCGCGGCGTCCCGTCCCTGGCGGGACCGCGAGGACCTGCTCGCCGCCAACGCCGAGGCGATGGCGGGGCTCACCGCGGACGACCTGCGCGACGCGATGGCCGGCCACGCCAGGATCGGCACCCCGAAGCCGGGGGACGCCGTCTCCGAGCGCGAGCAGGCCGGCGTCCGGGGCGTCGACCCGTCCGTGCTGGACGAACTGCGCACCGCCAACGCCGCCTACGAGGCCAAGTTCGGCCACGTCTTCCTGATCTGCGCGACCGGCCGCACCGCGGACGGCATGCTCGCCGCGCTGCGCGAGCGCTACCCGAACGACGCCGCCACCGAGGCGGAGATCGTCCGGGGCGAGCTGCGGAAGATCAACGACATTCGCATCAGTCAACTGCTTGACGCACCGCAGTGAGTTGACGGACAGTCACTTCCTGCCATTCAGTGAGGCCTTCACCCCATGACCGGCATCTCCACGCATGTGCTCGACACCAGCCTCGGCCGCCCGGCCGAGGGCGTTCCGGTCGAGCTGGCACTGCACACCGAGGGTGGCTGGCAGGTGCTCGGCACCTCCGCCACGGACTCCGACGGCCGGGTCAAGGACCTGCCGGCCGTGGAGGCGGGCTCGGTCGTCCGGCTGCTGTTCGACACCGCGCAGTACCACGCGGGGTCGGCCGGGCAGCCGTTCTTCCCCGAGGTCTCGATCGTCTTCACGGTCGCGCCCGCGCAGCACCACTACCACGTGCCGCTGCTGCTCAACCCGTTCGGCTACTCGGTCTACCGCGGAAGCTAGGTAGGCCGTACGGAACCCTAGGAGCCACCCCATGGCCCACGTGCTCGGTCAGAACCAGTACGGCAAGGCGGAGAACCGCATCGTCCGGGTCTACCGCGATTCCACCCGCCACGAGATCAAGGACCTGAACGTCTCGGTCTCGCTGCGCGGCGAGTTCGAGGACGTGCACCTCACCGGCTCGAACGCCAACTGCCTGCCCACCGACACCACCAAGAACACCGTGTACGCCTTCGCCAAGGAGCACGGCATCGAGTCCGCCGAGGGCTTCGGCGTCCTGCTGGCCCGGCACTTCGTCGACGACACCGAGCGCGGCGTGGTGCACGGGGCCCGGATCCGGATCGAGGAGTACGGCTGGGAGCGGATCAGGACCCCCGACTCGTCCTCCCGGTTCATCGGCTCCGAGGAGGTCGGCCACTCCTTCGTCCGCAAGGGCCAGGAGGTGCGCACCACCGAGGTGGTGTACGACGGCGACCGGTTCCGGGTGATCTCCGGGCTCAAGGACCTGGTGGTGATGAACACCACCAACTCCGAGTTCTGGGGCTACATCAAGGACAAGTACACCACCCTGCAGGAGGCGTACGACCGCATCCTGGCCACCCAGGTGACGGCCCGCTGGGCGTTCGGCTTCCACGGCCGCGACGGCGAGCCGGAGCCGAACTGGAACCGCTCGTACCAGCAGGTGCGCCGCCACCTGCTGGAGGCCTTCGCCGAGACCTACTCCTACTCGCTGCAGCAGACCCTGCACGCGATGGGCACCCGGGTGCTGAACAACCGCGCCGAGGTGGACGAGGTCCGCCTGGAGCTGCCCAACAAGCACCACTTCCTGGTCGACCTGGAGCCGTTCGGACTGAAGAACGAGAACGAGGTCTACTACGCCGCCGACCGGATGTACGGCCTGATCGAGGGCACCGTGCACCGCGAGGGCGTCACCCCGGTCATCCCGGTGGTCTGACGCGCCGCCAGTCTCCACCCGCAGCACCGCGCTTCACTCTCCCTCCCCCACACCGTTCGGAGACCGCGCCCGCCCTCACGGCGGCGGTCCCGGGAGCCGGAGAGCAGGCCGGAGGGACCCTTGCACCGTCGTCCCGCCCTCCGGCCGGAACCACCACCCTCTCCAGCGCCCGGGTCGCGCCGAGAGCCAGGGACAGCAAAGGGGCTCTTCCATGGCACTCCGCACCACCCCCACCACTGACGACGGTTCCACTCCCACCACCCACCCGGTCGACGAGGTGCTCTCCCCGCCGAAGCTGTTCGGCACCGGGCTGCAGCACGTCGCCGCGATGTACGCCGGCGTGGTCGCCCCACCCCTGATCGTGGGCGCGGGCGTCGGGCTGAGCCCCGGCGAACTCGCCCTGCTCATCTCGGCCAGCCTGTTCACCGCGGGCCTGGCCACCCTGCTGCAGACCCTCGGCGTCTGGCGGATCGGGGCCCGGCTCCCGTTCGTCAACGGCGTCTCGTTCGCCGGTGTCGCCCCGATGCTGGCGATAGCCAAGGAGCACGGCCCGAAGGACGCCCTCCCGGTGGTCTTCGGGGCGGTGATCGTCGCGGGGGTCCTGTGCCTCCTCGCGGCGCCGTACTTCTGCCGGCTGGTCAGGTTCTTCCCGCCGGTCGTGCAGGGCACCGTGATCACCCTCATCGGGGTGTCCCTGCTGCCGGTCGCGGTCAACTGGGCGCGCGGCGGCTCGCCGGGCGCGCCCGGCTACGGCTCCGCGAAGGCGGTGGGCCTGGCCGCGTTCACGCTGGCCGCCGTGGTGCTGGGCAACCGGCTGCTGCGCGGCTTCTGGCAGCAGATGTCGCTGCTGATCGGCCTGGCCGTCGGCACCGTCGCGGCCTTCCCGCTCGGCCTGGCCGACTTCTCCGCGGTCGGCGACGCCCGGGTGTTCGCGCTGCCCTCGCCGTTCCACTTCGGCGGGCCGCAGTTCGACGCCGCGGCGATCGCGTCGATGTGCATCGTCATGGTGGTCTCGATGACCGAGTCCACCGCCGACATGCTGGCGCTGGGCCGGATCGTCGACCGCGAGGCCGACGAGCCGACCCTGGCCGCGGGCCTGCGCGCCGACGGCCTGGCCACCGCGGTCAGCCCGGTGTTCAACGGCTTCGCGTGCAGCGCGTTCGCCCAGAACATCGGACTGGTGGCGCTCACCAAGGTGCGCAGCCGGTACGTGGTCGCGGCGGGCGGCGGCATCCTGGTGCTGCTGGGCCTGTTCCCGGTGCTCGGCTCGCTGGTGTCGCTGGTGCCGCAGCCGGTGCTGGGCGGCGCGGGGATCGTGCTGTTCGGCACGGTCGCGGCGTCCGGCATCCGCACCCTCGCGGAGGCCGGGATGGAGTCCACCTCGCACACCATCCTGGTGTCGGTGTCGCTCGGGGTGGGGATCGTCCCGATCGCCGTACCGTCCTTCTACGACGGGTTCCCGGAGGCCGTCCGCACCCTGATGCACTCCGGCATCTCGGCCGGCTGCCTGGCCGCGGTGCTGCTCAACCTGCTGTTCCACCACGTCGGCTCCGCCGGCCGTTCCCTCCAAGGAGTTCCCCCATGGCAGTCCAGCCCCCAGCCGCCGACCGGCGGATCGTGATCGAGAACGTCGCGATCGCCACCGTCGACGCCCACGACACCGAGTACGCCCGCGGCCACGTGGTGCTGCTCGGCAACACCGTCGAGTCGGTCGGCGACGGGCCCGCGCCCGCCTGGCTGGACAACGTGGCGCGGCGGATCAACGGCGAGGGGCACCTGCTCACCCCCGGCCTGGTCAACACCCACCACCACTTCTACCAGTGGATCACCCGCGGACTGGCCCAGGACGACATCCTGTTCGACTGGCTGGTGGCGCTCTACCCGACCTGGGCACGCATCGACGAGGACCTGGTGCACGCCGCCACCCAGGGCTCCGCCGCGGCGCTGCTCAAGTCGGGCTGCACCACCGCCTCCGACCACCACTACGTCTTCCCGCGCGGCGGCGGCGACGTGCTCGGCGCCTCGGTGGCGGGCGTGCAGGAGCTGGGCCTGCGGTTCACCGCGCTGCGCGGCTCGATGGACCGCGGCAAGAAGGACGGCGGTCTGCCGCCGGACCACGCGGTCGAGGACACCGACGAGATCCTCGCCGCGTCCGAGAGCGCCGTCGACAAGTGGCACGACCCCTCGTTCGGCTCGATGCTGCAGGTCGCCGTCGCGCCCTGCTCCCCGTTCTCGGTCTCCACCGAACTGATGCGGCAGTCTGCCGAGTTGGCCCGCCGCAAGGGCGTGCGGCTGCACACCCACGGCTCGGAGACCGCCGAGGAGGAGGAGTTCTGCAAGCAGCTGTTCGGGATGGGCCCCACCGACTACTTCGAGTCGACGGGCTGGCTCGGCGAGGACGTCTGGATGGCGCACTGCGTCCACATGAACGACTCCGACATCGCCAAGTTCGCCGAGACCGGCACCGGCGTCGCGCACTGCCCGTCCTCCAACGCCCGCCTCGCGGCCGGGATCGCCCGCGTCCCCGACATGCTGAGGGCGGGCGTGCCGGTCGGCCTCGGCGTGGACGGCACCGCCTCCAACGAGTCCGGCGAGCTGGGCACCGAACTGCGCAACGCGCTGCTGATCAACCGCCTGCACGGCCGCCCCGACGCCCTGACGGTGCGCCAGGCGCTGCGGCTGGGCACCATGGGCGGCGCCCGCGTCCTGGGCCGCCAGGACGAGATCGGCTCGATCGAGCCGGGCAAGCTCGCCGACCTCGCGCTCTGGAAGGTCGACGGCGTCCTGCACTCCTCGATCGCCGACCCGGTCGCCGCCCTCGTCCTGGGCGCCCTCCCCCCGCTGGCCGCCCTGTTCGTCAACGGCAACGCGGTCGTCGAGAACGGCCGCCTCACCACCGTCGACGAGGACCGCATCGCCCTCGCCGCCGCCCGCGCCGCCCGCGACCTCGCCTCCCGCGGCTGACCCCGCCCCCGAACCCCGGGGGTCCGCCGCCAGGGACGACGGCGGACCCCCGGCCCACGGCCCCGGACCCCCGGCGAGGGGTCCGGGGCCGACCCCGTCGTCCGCCGGCCCCGCCGTCCGCTCAGTCCTGCTGCTCCCACGGCCAGGCGGCGTCCCGCCCGGCCTCCAGGAGCGGGACGAGGCGGAAGGCGGCGTCGGTGAGGCCGCCGAAGGTGTGGCGGTTGCCGGTGCCGGAGGGGGCGTGGCCGGTGCGGTAGCCCGCCAGGTTCCAGGTGTAGCAGGGGACGTGGGCGGGGACGGTCTCCAGCGGGTCGTGCCGGAGGCCGCCGTAGGTCTGTTCGTCGGTGACGACGATCACCCGGTCGTGGCCCCGGTAGTGGGCGCGGACGGCTTCGGCGGTGCTGGTGCCGCCGAGGTTGCCGAAGCGGTCGACCGTCTTGAGCAGGGAGTCCCCCCGCCGGAGGTCGATCTTCCGGCTGGTGGTGCCGAATTCGACCAGGTCGGCGCCGGCGGAGCGCAGCGCGACGGCGGTGCCGAAGACGGCTGCGGTGTCGGCCCGGTTGAGTTCGGTCTGCGCCCCGGGCCGGTCGAACATCGAGCCGGAGCGGTCGACCAGGACGAGGGTGCGTCCGGGCAGTTCCGGCACGTTCTCCAGCGAGTGCCGCAGGGCCTGTTCCAGGGCGTGGCCCCAGCGCAGCGAGGGGACGTTGCGGTGCGCGGCGAGGTAGCGGAACGGGAACTGGCGCGAGCGCCTGACCTCGCCCCGGTCGGAGATCCGGCGGGCGACGGCCGCGGCCACCTCGTCCGAGACCTCGGCCCGGTCGAAGTTGCGCAGGTTGCGCACCAGCGCCATCGGGCCCATGGAGGGGATGACGGCCTCCCAGACGGCGGCGTCCAGCGGGCCCTGCAGCCAGCCGGCCAGGGCCTCCCAGGTCATTCCGGCGGCGGCCAGGCGTTCGGCCCCGTCGGGGCCGGTGACCAGGGCGCGGCGCTCGGCGACGGGCAGCGCCGTCAGTTCGCGGTGGGCGGCCAGCACGGCGTTCCCGGCGGGCGGGAGCGCCTCGTCGGGGCGGTGGCGGCGGTCCAGCGCGTAGCGGAACAGCTCGCCCTGCCACGGCTTGTCGCGGTGCGGGGCGGGGTGGGTCAGCTCCAGGACGTCGCCGAAGCGGTAGCCCTTGCTCGCGGTGTCGTACTTGAGCAGGGCACGGGCGTCGTAGAGCCGGGCGACGGCGTCGGCGACGCCGCGCTTGAGCGGCTTGGGCAGGGCGCGGCCGTAGCGGGAGGTCCAGTAGGCGAGCAGTTCGCCGGGCTCGTCGGGGCGCTGCAGCACCGCGTCGACGACCTGGCGGGAGTGGCCGGGCAGCCCGGCGTCGAGCCGGGCGCGGGTGAACTCGGCGGCGCCGACCAGCGAGGCGGTGCGCATCGCGGCGCCGTGGCGCAGCCAGCGCAGCAGGCCGAGGGTCCACTCGGGGTCGCGGACGGCGAGGTGGCGGACGAGTGCGGTGTAGCGGTCGTCGCGGGCACCGCCGCGTTCGTAGAAGGTGTCCTGGCCGACCAGGTTGGCGACGGCGAGCAGGAAGAGTTCGGACTTCTCGTCGCGCAGGTGGCCCGTTCCGCCGTGGTGGTTGGGGGCGGTCCGCCCGGTGGTGGTCACGGGCGAGGTCGGGCCGTCGGCGGCCGGGGTGGCCTTGGCGGCGGAGCGGCGGAAGTTGAAGCGGGCCATGGGGAGGTCCTCCTGCGTCCTGCGGGGAGGCATGCCGGACCGGGGCGTCCGAGATCGTGCGGGCCTGGGCGGCCCGCCTCGGCGGAGGTGACAAGTTCGGTGCTCTGTCCGGTTGAGCTACCGCCCGTGCGGGCACGGGCGACCAGGATTCGAACCTGGAACCGCCGAATCCGGAAGTATCCCCCGCCTGCGCACCGGACGCCCCGGCGCGGTGGCCTCCCGAGATCCGAAGCGGTGCCGGTGGTTTCGTTGGAGGAAGTAACCGGCGCCTGCGCACCGGGAGGTGGCAGTCTGTGTGGAGTTGCGCGTCCGGGGCTCGCGGTCGGCGGGCCCGGACGAGGCTCACCCTAGCCCGGACGGGCCCCCTGCCCGCACCTGTTTTTTTCCGCCGCCCGGCGGCCCGTTCAGGCCTCGCGGCCGAGGGTCGCCAGGTAGGCGCGCCAGCCGCCGTGTTCGGTGATCTCGCGGTGGACGCCGCGTTCCAGCTGGCCGCGGGCCAGCACCATCGACAGCGAGGGGGTGCCGTCGGCCAACTCGATGACGCCGAGCTCCAGTTCGGGCGGTTCGCCGGGCAGGACGGCGTCCCGGAGGTGCTCCAGCGGGAGGTCGTACAGCTCGCCCTCGACGGCGGTGTCGACGCTCGGGTCGGCGAGCAGGGCGGGGCACTCGTCGCGGATGGAGAAGAAGCGGTAGCCGGGAGCGGTGCGGGCCGGGCCGACCAGGTGGCCGTGGACCTTGGCGTGGAACGGGCCGCCGGTCATCGCCTGGCCGTTGAAGAAGATGCGTGCCATGGTGCTCCTTTCGTGGGACCGCCCCGTACCGCGGCCGGTGTGAGGGTGCCTGCGGTACGGGGCGGAGCGCGTGGGGCGTTCGCCCGGTCGACCGGTCCGCTCAGTCGATCAGGGCGAGCGCCGGGAGGGTGAGGAAGTCGGGGAAGTCCTCGGCGAGGGCGACCTGCTCGAACAGCGCGGCGGCCTCCGCCCAGCGCCCGGCGGCGTACGCCTGCTCGCCCGACTCGGCGCGCAGCGAAGCGAGTTCCTCGGCGACCAGGCGGCGGACCAGTTCGGCGGTGGTCTTCTCGCCGGTGTCGGCGAGGACGACGCCGTTGTGGATCCACTGCCAGATCTGGGAGCGGGAGATCTCGGCGGTGGCGGCGTCCTCCATCATGTGGAAGATGCCGACGGCGCCGAGCCCGCGCAGCCAGGCCTCGATGTAGCGGACGCCGACCTGGACGGCGTTGTGCAGCCCGGTGTGCGTGCAGCTGCCGCCCGCCCCGGCGACGTCGAGCAGTTCGGCGGGGGTGACCCGCTCGGGCGAGCCGGGGTTGTCCTTCTGGTGGGGGCGCTCGCCGAGCACCGCGTCGAAGCACTCCCGGGCGACCGGCACCAGGTCGGGGTGGGCGACCCAGGAGCCGTCGAAGCCGCCGGCGGCCTCGCGCTCCTTGTCGGCCCGGACCTTGACCAGGGCGGCGGCGTTGACCTCGGGGTCCTTGCGGGAGGGGATGAACGCGGCCATGCCGCCGATGGCGTGCGCGCCGCGCCGGTGGCAGGTCTGCACGAGCAGGCGGGTGTAGGCGGCCATGAACGGGGAGGCCATGGTGACGGTGTTGCGGTCGGGCAGGACGTAGCGCTCGCCGCCGTCCCGGAAGTTCTTCACGATCGAGAACAGGTAGTCCCACCGGCCCGCGTTCAACCCGGCGGCGTGGTCGCGCAGTTCGTAGAGGATCTCGTCCATCTCGAAGGCGGCGGTGATGGTCTCGATCAGCACGGTGGCGCGGATCGTGCCGTGCGGGATGCCGAGGGCGGCCTGGGCGCGGGTGAAGACCTCGTTCCAGAGCCGGGCCTCCAGGTGGCTCTCGGTCTTGGGGAGGTAGAAGTACGGGCCGGAGTTCGGGTCCTGCTCACCCTTGGCGATCAGCCGGGCGGCGTTGTGGAAGAAGTAGAGGCCGAAGTCGACGAGGGCGCCGGCCACCGGGGTGCCGTCGACGGTGAGGTGCCGCTCGTCCAGGTGCCAGCCGCGGGGGCGGACCACGACGGTGGCGAGTTCGGCGGCGGGCTTGAGGGCGTACGCCTTGCCCTGCGGGCTGGTGAAGTCGATCCGGCCCTCGAAGGCGTCGATCAGGTTGACCTGCCCGGAGACGACGTTCTCCCAGGTCGGGGCGGTGGCGTCCTCGAAGTCGGCGAGCCAGACCCGGGCGCCGGAGTTGAGCGCGTTGACGACCATCTTGCGGTCGGTGGGGCCGGTGATCTCCACGCGGCGGTCGGTGAGGGCGCGCGGCGCGGGGGCGACCTTCCAGTCGCCGGCGCGGATGTCGGCGGTGTGCGGCAGGAAGTCCAGCGTCCCGGTGCGGGCGATCTCGGCGCGGCGCTCGCGGCGGGCGGCCAGCAGCTCCTGCCGGCGGCCCTCGAACGTGCGGTGCAGGTCCGCGACGAACGCCAGCGCCTGCGGGGTCAGCACCTCCTCGGCGCGCGGCACCGGCGGACCGACGACCGAGACACCGGGGACGGCGGGGGACGGACCCTGATCTGCGGCGGCCATGGCAGGACTCTCCTTGGGCTGTTCCGTTCTGTACAGTGGAGACTAGTTTCCGCGATACAGAATTTCAACGGTTTGTTGATGATCGCGTGGACTCTACTCCTCCCCGGACATTGAAGGGAACGCTCGTGGCCAGCACCTCCACCGAACGCACCACCGGATCGGTGCAGTCCGTCGAGCGCGCCTTCCAGCTCCTCGAGGCGCTCGCCGACTCCGGCGGCGTCGCCACCCTCAGCGAGCTCTCCGCCACCTCCGGCCTGCCGATGCCGACCATCCACCGCCTGGTCCGCACCCTGGTCGCCCAGGGCTACGTCCGCCAGGACACCGCCCGCCGCTACACCCTCGGCCCGCGCCTGATCCGCCTCGGCGAGACCGCCGGGCGCCTGCTCGGCTCCTGGGCCCGCCCCTACCTGGCCGAACTCATGGAGGCCACCGGCGAGACCGCCAACCTGGCCGTCCTGGAGGGCGGCGAGGTGGTCTACGTCGGACAGGTGCAGTCCCGCCGCTCGATGCGGATGTTCACCGAGGTCGGCCGCCGCGTCCAGCCGCACTGCACCGGCGTCGGCAAGGCCCTGCTCGCCCAGCTCCCCGAGGACGAGGCCCGCGCCCTGCTCGGCCCCGGCCCGCTCCAGGCCCACACCCCGCACACCGTCACCGACCCCGGCGCACTGCTCGGCCAGCTCGCCACCGCCCGCGAGCTCGGCTACGTCGTCGACGACCAGGAGCAGGAGATCGGCGTCCGCTGCATCGCCGTCGCCGTCCCCGGCGCCCCCACCCCCACCGCGCTCTCCGTCTCCGGCCCGGAGGCCCGCATCCAGGCCCTCGAAGCCCAGTCCGGCACCGCCGGACTCGTCCCCCTCATGCAGGCCATCGCCGCCCGCCTCGGCGAGGTGCTCTGACGTTCGACGACGGCCGACCGCCGTCAGTAGCAGTCCAGCGCCGCGCGCACGTGCTCCAGGACGCGCGCCCAGTGCGAGCCGGGGCCCGTCGGCACACCGGGGTCGGTGCGGCGCAGCAGGGCGAGGAAGCGCTCCTGCACGCCGTCCGGGTCGAGGTGCTCGAAGCGCTGCCGGTCGGGGTCGTAGAACGGGCGCTCCGCCTCCAGCGCGGCCAGGGCCAGCACGAAGCGGTCCAGGCTGCTCGCGACCAGGTGCGGGGCGGCCTCCTCCGGGACGCAGTACACCCCGCCGGTGGCGGTGTCGAGGTGGAAGGTGTCCTCGTCGAACCCGCCGAGGTGCACCCAGTGCGCCGCGTCGGACGGCCGCGCGTGCGGTCCCCGGAACGCGTCCCCGGTCTCCGCCTCGCCGCCGCAGAACTCCTCGGTCAGTTCGAGGAACACCGTGTCCTCGGGCAGCCCCACCTCCCGCAGGAAGACCCGGGTCGGCCGGTGGCCGACCCCGTCCGGCCCCCGCACGTCCAGGGTGACCATCCGCTCGGCGCCGAACACCGCCACCGCCGTCCCCCGGTCGATCAGGAACTCGTGGAGCAGCCCGTCGTCCGGCCCGGCCGGGGCCTCGAAGTCGACGGTCGCGAGCCGGGCCAGGAAGGCTTCCGCCAGCAACGGCAGCCGCTCCTGGATCCGCTGCAACTCCCGTGCGCCGCGCAGCACTTCGTCCGGCACCAGCTCGTTCCTGCCGCCGCCCCTCCGCCCGCCGTACGCGGCGCGCAGCTCCCCCTCCCCCGGCTCCTCCGGCGTCCGGGAGGCCCGCTCGACGACCACCAGCAGCTGCCCGATCGCCCCCTCGTTGACCTGCTCCTCCACGTACTGCCCCAAGTGCCCTTCCAGGCGCGCGATGCACCGGCGCGCGGCGGCCAGGCGCGCGGGCGCCGACCGGGTGCGGTCGGCGGCCAGCGCCGTCAGCTCCTCGACCGCCTCGCTCTGCGCGACCGCGATCACCTCGGCCGCGACGTCCAGCCGGTCCGCGCACGCCCGGGCGCTGCGCACGACCTCGGCGAGCCGCCCCTCGGCCGCCTCCCGGTACGCGGCGGCCAGCGCCTCGTACTCCGGCCCCCGGAAGTGCTCCCCCAGGCCGGTCACGACCCGCAGCCCGGCGAGCACGACCTCCTCCTGCTCCCCCGCGAACTCCCGCACGTAGCGCGCGAAGGTCCGCACCGCCCCCTCGTTCACCGGCTCCCAGGCGACCCCGCCCCCGGCCAGGAACTCCCGTGCCGCCTCCGGCAGTTCAGCCGTCCACGACTTCCGCCCCGCCCCGCCCCGTGCAGACCCCATCCGCCCACGCTACCGGCACCTCCCGACGCCCCCTCCCCCGGCCGCGGCCCGGCGCCGGGCCCCGGGCGGGGCGGACGGGCCCGCCGTGGTCGGAGCGGTCGGGTCCGACACCGCGGGACCGGGCGGCGCGGCGTGCTCCGGCCCGGTCACCGGGGGCTGCGACTACGCTGAGTACCCGCAACCCCACGCTCCGCAGGAGGACACCCGTGCACCGTCTCCTCTCCCTGCTCGCCGCCCCCGCGCTCGCGCTGGGCGCCCTGGGCGCGGCCGCCGCGCCGTCGGACTCGGACCTCGAGGTGGTGCGCCTCGACCCGGACCCGGTGGCCCCGGGCGGGACGACCACGGTGCACGCCTTCGTGGCCAACCGCGGCCCGCAGGCGGCCGCTTCGCCCTTCACCGTGGTGATCGACCTCCCCCCGGGCTTCAGCCCGGAGGGCCCCTACTTCCCGTCCTCCTGCACCGCGGCCGGCCGGACCGTCAGCTGCACCTTCCCGGCCGGCCTGCCGCCGCTGCGCTCGGCCACGGCCCTGGTCCCGGTGCGGGCCGACGCGCACCTGCCGCACGGCCTGAGGACCCTGGGGCAGGTGCGGGTGGTGAGCGCGGACGACCACGACCCGGCGAACGACCGGACGCCGTTCGTGCTCACCGTCTCCTGACCGCGCTCAGCGCCCCGTCACCGGTAGACCCGCAGGTAGTCGGCGCTGAACGCGATCGGCGCGCTGCCGCTCGCCGCCGGGTGGTACTGCCCGGCGCTGAGCGACAGGTTGAGGATGGGGTAGGCCGACCAGTTCGCGCCGACGCCCGTCCCGTCGGAGAACACCTTCGTGCCGTTGACGTACCAGTCGACCGAGTCGGCGCCGTAGTACGTGCCGACGGTGACCCAGCGGTCGGGGGCGATCGCGTTCGCGTCGGTGTGGTAGTTCAGGCCGGAGCGGATCCGGTTGGAGAGCTCCAGCAGGTTCGGGTTGTCGGGGTGGTACTCGAAGCTGTCGATCTCGTTGTTGCCGTCCTTCCAGGTCCACAGCGCGGGCCAGGCGCCGGTGCCGGAGGGCAGTTCCACCCGGGCCTCGATGTAGTCGCCGGTGCGGACCTGGAAGCCGTCCTGGCTGTACTCGGTGGTGAGCAGCCCGGTGTCCCAGGCCTGCTTGCCGTTCTCCAGGGTGTGCGCGGACGGGGTGGCGGTGAAGGTGGCGACGCCGCCGGAGACGGTGACGGCGGACGGGGCCAGCCAGTCCAGCTTGTTGTCGTCGGGGTTGTGGTTGCCGTAGCGGTACGCGCTGCTGCGGTCGCCGGTCCACTTGCTGCCCCAGGCGATCGGCCCGGAGAACTCCTCCGCCCAGGTCAGCGCCTTGCCCTGGGCGGGGGCGGGCACGGCGGGGGCGGCCGGGGTGCTCGGCGCGGCGTCGGCCACGGTGAGCGTCCGCGCGGGCAGGTTGTGCCAGCCGCCCGCGGTGTCCTGCCAGAACCCGAACTGGGTGTAGCTCCCGGCCGGCAGGGTGCGGGCGCCGGTGGTGACGGTGGCGCCGCCGGGGCAGATCCGGACGTTGCTCGCGCTGCCGGGGAAGTCCAGGTTGGTCCCGGCCGCGTCGCGGACGCCGACGCCGACGGTCTTCGCGGTGAAGCAGCGGCTCGCGTGCAGGGTGAGCGAGGCGGTGCTCGCAGTGCCGGCGGTCATCCCGGTCGGGGCGAGCCGGTCCTGGACGACGCTGACGGTGCCGGTGGTGTAGGCCGCGGCGGGCCCGGCGGCGAGCGGGACGCCGACCAGGGCGGCGGCACCGGCCAGGACGCCGAGCCGGGCGGGGGCGGTACGGGTGAGGGGCGTGGGTCGCATGGGGTGGGTCCTCCGCGACGCCTGCGAGGTGAGCTGTCGGGTTCGGTCCGCCGCGGAGGTCACCGCACGCGCCCGGCCGCACGCACGCGCGCGGCTTCACCCCGAGCCGCGCCCGGTCCCCACCGCCGGGCAGGGGCGGTGGCCGGGCACGGCGTACTGCCGTGGGTCCCCCGCTCCCGCCCGTGGTGTGCTGTGGGAACGCCGTCGACCGGGCAGGATTCGGCGTCCCGACGGCGGATGCGCCCCGTCCGGGGCGCATCCGCAGGCTAGGCAGATTGTCGCTTTGTCTCCAAGGCTCCCGCCCTGGCTGAGAGCACTCTCACACCACGCCGCGCCCGGATCCCGGCCCGGCGTTCAGCACCCCCGCCGTGGCCGTCCGCCGCTCGACCGCGTCCTGGACGGAGCGGCGCGGTGGCACGCCGGTGGCCCGCCGGTGGCCCACTGGTGAAGTGTTCGCGTCAAGGGTTCCGCCGGAGCGGACGGGGCGTCAGACTGCTGGCATGCGAATGACTCTACGCGCGTTGAAGATCCGTGCCGTCTCGGTCGCCGCCCTCGGCCTGCTGGCCCTCGCCCCGTCCGTCGTGGCCGCCGGCGAGGCGCAGGCCGCGGTCAGCGGGAACATCTGCTACACGGCGCTGCCCAGCCAGGGCCGCGACACCATCCGGCTGATCGACGCGGGCGGGCCGTTCCCGTACTCGCAGGACGGCGTGGTGTTCCAGAACCGGGAGGGCGTCCTGCCCGCGCAGGCGTCCGGCTACTACCACGAGTACACGGTGATCACCCCGGGCAGTTCGACCCGCGGCGCCCGGCGGATCGTCACCGGCAAGGTCTACCACGAGGACTACTACACCTCCGACCACTACGCGACGTTCTACCGGGTCAACTTCGGCTGCTGACCCGCCCCGGATCGGGGCCCCGGCGGGGGCCGCGGTCCGATAGGTTTGGGGCGGGTGCGGCCGACCCGGTCGTACCCGCTCCGCCGAACCGATCCGCCCGAAGGACCGATGACCCCCATGAACGCCCCCCTGCCGGGCTTCGCCGGCCGCACCTACCTCTTCGAGGTCGACAACGGCGCTTCCTTCCGCAACTCCTACTCCGCGGACGGCACCCGGCTGCGCTGGGAGGGCCTGGGCGAGTCGGCCGGACAGTACGAGGACGTCCCGCTGCACGTGGCGGCGGTCGCCCCGAACGTCTGGTTCGTCTCCTGGACGGAGCGCAGCGGCATCACCGTCAGCCACGTGATGGACCTCGACGCCCTGACGGTCAAGGTGTTCTGGACGTGGGAGGGCGAGACCGGCCGGGTCGGCGAACTGCACACCGGCACCCTCACCCCCGCCCGGTAGCCGGACGCGAACCTCGCGGGCGCCCCCCGGCGCCGCCCGCGAGGTCGTCGAGCCCGCGGCCGGGTCCCGGCAGGTCACTAGAGTGCGGACATGCCGACTTCGCTGCACCTGCAAGAGATCACCCCCGACAACTTCGAACGCGCCGTCGAGCTGCGCGTCGCCCCCGACCAGGAGCACCTGGTGGCGCCCGTGGTGAAGTCGCTCGCCGAGGCGTACGTCCACCCCGGCGTCGCGTGGCCCCGGCTCGTCTGCGACGGCGCCGAAGCCGTCGGCTTCCTCATGGCGTTCTTCGACATCGACTGGACCGGCGAGGGCACCGACTTCCGCTCCGGACTCTGGCGTCTCAACATCGCCGACGGGAAGCAGGGCCGGGGCTACGGGCGCTTCGCGGTGCGGTCCGTGGCCGACGAGATCCGGCGCCGAGGGGGCACGCGCCTGACCACCACCTGGCATCCCGGCGCGGACGGCCCGGCGGGTTTCTACCTGGCCCTCGGTTTCCGCCCGACCGGAGAGACCAGCGGGGGCCAGACGGTGGGTGCTCTGGAGCTGGGCTGAGACCGCGGGCGCCGTCGCCGGGCTACGCGGTCAGGCGCTGCGACAGGAACTGGAACCCGGCCGGGAGCAGTTTGATCCAGGTCGTGTAGTTGTGGCCGCCCTCCGGGACGGAGGCCACGGCGACGGTCAGCGGCGGTTTCGCGGCGGCGGTGAAGGCGTCGGCCTCGGCGCGGAAGTCGCCGTCGCCCTTCTCGGCGCCGCTGAGCATGACGCCGGTGGCGGGCGCGGGCAGGTTGCGCAGGCGCCACAGCAGGTCGGCCTCGTCGCGGCGCTGCTGGCTGCCCTTGAACAGGTCGCCGGTGGTGACGTCCTCGGCGGCCTTGAGGTAGCCGGAGATGGAGACGCCGCCCGCGAAGACCTCGGGGTGCCGCATGGCGAGCTTGGCGGCGCAGTAGCCGCCGGTGGAGTTGCCCATGACGCCCCAGCCGCCGGGGCCGGTGGCGACCCGGTAGGTGGCGGCGATCGCGCGCGGGACGTCCTTGGCGAAGTAGGTGCCGGCCTGCGTCCCGCCGGGCACGTCCTCGCACTCGGGGTCGGCGGGCATCGCGGGCGAGGGCCGCATCAGCACGAGGACGGTGGGCCGCATCCGTCCGGCCCGGATCTCGTCGAGGGCGACGCCGGGGTAGTTGAAGCGGGTGATCAGGGCCTTGGCGTCGCCGGGGAAGCCGGTCATGGCGATGATCGCGGGGAACCTGCGCTGCTCGTTGCCGAGCTGGAAGTACTGCGGGGGCAGGTAGACGTAGCCGTCGGTGCTCAGGCCGGTGCGGGCGCCGGGGATCGTGACGGCGCGGATCTCGCCGACCCGCTGCGGGTCGCGCGGCCCCGCGGTGTTGACGGGTTCGCGGCCGGTCTCCCGGGCGGGCAGGACGGGGAGGTTCGGCGGGTCGGGCTCGGTGCCGGGGGTGGCGGCGGCGGAGGTCGACGGGCCGGGGGCGGGCGCGGGCGCGGCGGCGGCCCGGACGGCGACCGGGGCGTCCGGGCCGGTGCCCAGCAGGTCGTTCCAACTGCTGTAGAACGAGAAGTAGTTGTTCGCCAGCAGGCCGATCACGGCCAGCAGCGCGAGCTGGCTGCCGAGCAGCATGCCGATCCGTCCCAGCACCGCCCGCCAGTGCCGCCGGGCGAGGGCGGGCCACCACCAGACGGTGGCTCCCAGTGCCGCCACCGCGACCTCGATCGTGAACAGCAGCAGTGTCGTGCTGGTCAGCCCCATGCCCCGTGGTCCCCGTGCCTTCCGTTGCGGTCCTCCGCCCGCGGCGCGCGTCCGCGAGCCGGAGGGAGGAAGGACGGGCTCGGCACGGCCGTGGCGGTGCGTACGACGTGCCTGGCGCACGTGCGGCAAGCAGTATGCCCGCCGCGGGAGCGACGCCCGGACCCGCCCCCGCGGTTCCGCCCGCCGCCCCGGCCCGCGGCCGCCCGGTCGGCCGGTCGGCCGGGGCGTCAGGCGTGGGTGCCGCCGTCGATCCGGATCTCGGTGCCGGTGACGAACGCCCCGTCGTCGGAGGCCAGCATGGCGATCACGCCGGCCACCGTCTCGGGGCCGGCGAAGCCCTGGCCGAGGGCGGGCCGGAGCTTGGCGAACCAGGACGTGTCGGCGTCCTCGGGCAGGCCGGGGTCGGCGGTCATCCCGGAGGCGATCGAGCCGGGCGCGACGCTGACGGCGCGCAGGCCCCGCCCGGCGTACTCGGCGGCGATGGCGTGGGTGAAGGACTGGATGCCGCCCTTGGTCGCGGCGTACGCGGCCATGTAGGGGTGGGCGAAGGAGGCGGAGGTGGAGGAGAAGTTGACCACCACGCCGCGGCCGGTGGCGAGCAGCGCGGGCAGCGCCTCGCGGGTGACCAGGAAGGTGCCGGTGAGGTTGACCGCCAGCATGCGGTTCCAGAACTCCAGGGTGGTCCGCTCGGTGTGCGCGGAGCGCAGGATGCCCGCGGCGTTGACCAGCACGTCCAGACCGCCGAGCCCGGCGATCGCGCCGCCGATGCCGGCCCGGACGGACTCCTCGTCGGAGATGTCGACGACGACGGTGCTCAGGCGGTCCGCGGTGCCGTCGGCCTCGGCCTGCGCGCGGGTGGCGTCGAGTCCCGCGGCGACGACGTCGGCGGCGACGACGGTGCCGCCCTCGGCCAGGATGCGGTGGACGGTGGCCCGGCCGATGCCGGATCCGGCGCCGGTGACCAGGACGCGGCGGTCTTCGAAACGCTTCATGACGGGGGTCTCCCTGCGGTGCTGGTGGTGCGGGCCGGGCGGATCGGCCCGGCTCCTGCACGTTACGCCTGAATGGCACGACGTGCCATAGCCGCACTCTGTGACGTTCCCCGCTAGGCTGGGGACGACAGCCGCCCGCACGCACCGGGGGACCACAGATGCCCGCGCCCTCCCTCACCGAGCGCCGCAAGGCCGCCACCCAGCAGGAGATCGCCCTCGCCGCGGCCCGCCTGTTCGCCGAGCACGGCGCCGAGGGCACCACCGCCGAGGACGTCGCCCGCACCTCGGGCGTCTCGCTGCGCACCTTCTACCGGTACTTCCGCACCAAGGAGGACGCGGTCGCCCCGCTGCTCGCCGAGGGCTCCCGCCGGTGGGTGGCCCTCCTGGCCGCCGCCGACCCCGGCACCCCGCTGCTCGCCGCCCTGCTCGGCTCCGCCCGCGCCTCCCTCGCCCCCGCCCCGGGCCACCCCGCCGAGTCCCTGGCCTGGACCCGCGGCCTGCTGCGCGCCATGCCGGACGACCCGGCGCTGCGCGACGTCTGGCACCGCGTCCACCACGACGCCGAGGCCGCGCTGCGCCCGGTGCTGGCCCGCCTCGCCGGGCTGGAGCCCGAGGGCCTGGACGCCCGCCTGCTGGCGGCCGCCGCGAACACCGCGATGCGGGTGGCCGTGGAGACCTGGGCCGCTGCCGACACGCCCCCGGCCGACGCCGCCGTGCTCGCCGAGACCGCCTTCCGCCGCCTGGTCGGCCCGTTCCTCACCTCCGGCTGACGCCCGTCGACCGGCTGCGCAGCACAGCGGTTCACACCGGAACGACCGCCACCGGGCAGTGCGCGTGGTGCAGGACGGCGTGCACGGGCGTCGCCAGCCGCAGGCCGAAGCGCGGCGCGGGCTCGTGCCGGGAGAGCACCACCAGGGCGGCGGTGCGGGAGGCTTCGACCACGGTGGCGGCGCTGCCGCCGGTCAGCTGGTGGCTCTCCACCTCCACCGCCGGGTACTCCTCGCGCACCGGGTCGCAGGTGCGGCGCAGCAGTTGCTCGTGCAGCTGGGCCTCCTCGCCGAGCTCGTCGACCATCGGCGCCATCCGCCCCACGTCGGCCACCACCGGCGACCAGGTGTGCACGGCGCGCACCGCCAGGCCCCGGCGGGCGGCGGTCTCGCAGCCGAAGCGCAGGGCGGCGGCGTCGCGTTCGTCGTGGACGGCGACCAGCACCGGCCCGCGGGGGTGCTCGGTGCCGCGGACCACCGCGACCGGGCAGGCGGCGTGCGCGGCGACCTTCAGGCTGACCGAGCCCAGCAGCAGGGAGGCGAAGCCGCCGTGGCCGCGCGTCCCGAGGACGGCGAGCGAGGCGTGCTCGGAGGCGGTGAGCACCGCCTCCGCGGCGTCGCGCGGCACCACGTCCCCGGTGATCCGCAGCCCGGGGTGGGCGGCCTCCAGCGTGCTCTGCACGGCGTCCAGGAGTTCCGCGGCCTCCCGCAGGATCAGGTCGGTGACGGTGGCGCCGGTGCGCGGCGAGAGCGTCACCGTCCCGGTGTTGACGGCGTGCACGAGGTGCAGGCCCGTCCCCCGCGACTCGGCCTCCCGCGCGGCCCACTCCGCGGCCTCGGCCGCGGGCGCCGAGCCGTCGATCCCCGCCACCACTCCGTTGGCTGCCCTGATCTCCATGGCGCGCTCCTCGGACCGGGCGCACCCCGGTCGCTCCCTTCCAGCATGCGCCGCCCGGCCCCGCCCGGACAGTCAGGACCGTCCCGCGCCCGTCCCGGCCGGGTCCTCCGCCCCTTCGTACGGCGCCCGCGGCAGCGGCGCGTCGGTGAGGAAGGCCAGCACCGCCGCCCGGTACTCGCGCGGGCGGTCGACGGCGATCGCGTGGCCCGCGCCGGGGACGTACAGCAGCCGGGCGTCCGGCAGGGTGTCGCGGTACTCGCGGGTGACCGGCCAGTGCTTGTAGTCGCACTCGCCGCGCAGCACCAGCGCCGGGACGTGCACGGTGCGCAGGACCGGCCGGGGGTCGGGGCGGCGGCGCAGGTCGTCGGCGATCAACTGGTTCGCGTAGTAGCCGGGCGTCCTGAGCGGCAGGTCGCCGGTGCCGGGGGTGCAGGTCGCGGCGGAGCCGGAGACGGCGAGCAGCTGCCGGAAGAGCGCGTCGGCCTCGGCGTCGGGGAGCAGGGCGCGGGCCTGGGCGGGGTCGACGGCGGCGAGCAGCGACCAGAGGGTGGCGCGGGGGGTGGCGCCGATCCGCCCGATCCGGCGGCGCTGTGCGTCGGTGAGGCGGTCCCAGAGCTGTCCGGCCTGTTCGTCGATGTAGGCGGGGGCCCAGAGGGCGCCGGGCGAGACGAGGACCACCCGGGCGACGTGCCCGGGGTGCGCCGCGAGGTACTCGGCGGCGAGGGTGCCGCCCCAGGAGGCGCCGATCAGGACGACCCGCTCGGCGCCGATCCGCTGCCGGACCGCCTCCAGGTCGTCGACCTGCCGTTGCACGGTGTAGCCGTCCAGGCCGGCCGGGCGCGGGGAGTCGCCGGACCCCAACTGGTCGTAGGCGTAGACGGGGTAGCCGGCGGCGGCGAGTTCCGCGTCGAGTCCGTCCTCGGCCTCGCCGGGGGTGCCCGGGCCGCCGTGCAGCCGGATGACGGGGGTGTCGCGGGCGGGTCCGCGCGCGGGGGTGAGGCGGTAGGCGAGGCGGGAGCCGGTGGGCAGGTCCCAGTACGCGGCGGCCGTCCCGGGCACGGCCCGCTCGCCGGGCGGCAGGACGGCCGCGCCGAGCCCGGCGGCCAGCAGCGCGCCCAGCACGGCCGGGGTCCAGGCCGGCCAACCGCCGAGCCGGGCCGCGCCCCACAGCGGCGGTCCGCCGCCGGTGGCGAGGCCCAGCAGCGCCCCGCCGAGCATCACCCACGGCACGGGCGCGAGCGCCCCCGCCGCCAGCAGGCCGACTCCGGCCCCGACCGTCCCGCCGATCAGTCCGACCGGCACCAGCAGCACCGCCGGCAGTGTCTTCTTCTTCATGCCGCCACCGTGGCCCGCCGCACCCCCGCCGGTCGTCCCTCCGCCCGCTCGTCCCGCTCCTCCCGGGGGTGGAGGCGGCGTCAACTCCCGGGCTGACGCGGCCCGGTGGCCCGGCGGCCTAGCGTGGGCGGGGTGAGCTGGTGGCTTGGCGCGGGCGGGGTGAGCTGGTGGCGGGCGGACGGGCGGGTGGCGCGGGGCTGGTGGGTCGCCCTGGACGGGGTGGTGGCGTGGGCGTCGGCCGGGATCGCGGTGGGCGGTTCGGGCTACACGGCCTCGCTGCTGGCGGGCTCGGCGGTGTCGCGGGCCGCGGTGGCGGTGTGGTTCGGGGCGCTGCTGCTGCGGCGGCTGGTGCCGGTGGCGGCGCTGTGGGCGGGCGCGGGGGCGACGGTCGCGGTGGTGGCGGCGGGCGATCCGGTGACGAACCTGTCGCTGGCGTCGGCGCTGCCGCTGGTGGTGCTGCTGCGCACCCGGCCTCCGGCTGTCGCCGCCGTGCTGGCCGCCCCGCCGGTGCTCGCCGTCCTGGTCGCCCTCTGCGGCCGTCCCGGTGCCCTGCTCTGCTGCGCGCTGCACGCCGCCGCGGCGGCGGTGGGCGTGGCGGCGCGGCGGCGTGACCGGGCCCGCCGGGTGGCGGCCGAGGAGCGGGCCCGGCGGCTGCTGGAGGAGGAACGGGCGCGGATGGCACGGGAGTTGCACGATGCGGTGGGGCACGCGGTGACGGTGATGGTGACCCACGCGGGGGCGGCGCGGCTGGGCGCGGTGGACGGTCCGCCGCTGCTGCGCGAGACGCTGGAGCGGATCGAGCGGGTGGGTCGCGGCGCGATGGGCGACCTGGACCGGGTGCTGGGGCTGCTGGAGCCGCTCCCGCCGCCCACGCCGCTGGAGCCCGCCCTGCGGGCGCTGCTCGCCGATCTGCCGCCGCACCTCGCGGTGGCCCTCGAACTCCCGTCCCCGGCGGTGGAGCTGACCGCCGCGCACACCGAGGTGCTGCACCAGGCGGTCCGGGAGGCGCTGACCAACGCCCTGAAGCACTCCACGGCCACCGCCGCCACCGTCCGGCTCCACCGCACCCGGCACGCCCTGCGCCTCGCCGTCACCGACAACGGCCGCCCCGCGCAGGTCCGTTCGCTCCCCTCCTCCGGCCGCGGCCTGGCCTCGGCCCGCCGCCGGGCGGCGGCGCTGGGCGGCCGCCTGACCGCCGGTCCGGGGCCGGAGGGCTGGCGGGTGGAGGTCGAACTCCCTTGGCCGTGACCGTTCTCCTCGCGGACGACGAGGACCTGATGCGGGTCGGCCTGCGGATGCTGCTCGGCACCCAGCCGGACCTGCGGGTGGTCGGCGAGGCCGCCGACGGTGCGCAGGCGGTGCGCCTGGCCGCCCTGTCGAGGCCGGACGTGGTCCTGATGGACGTCCGGATGCCGGTCCTGGACGGGGTGGCGGCCACCGCCGAACTGGCCGTCCGCTGCCCGGGTTCGCGCGTCCTGGTGCTCACCACCTTCGAGGTGGACGCGTACGTCTTCGCGGCGGTCCGCGCGGGCGCGGCGGGGTTCCTGCTGAAGCGCACCCCGCCGGAGCGACTACTGGACGGCATAAGGACGGTGGCGTCCGGCGAGGCCCTGCTCTCGCCCTCGGTGACCCGCCGCCTGCTCGCCGAGTTCGCCCGCTCCGCTCCCCCGCCCGCCTCCCCGGCCGTGCAGGCCGCCCTGGACCGGCTGACCCCGCGCGAGCACGAGGTCCTCCGGCTCCTGGGGCGGGGCCGCTCGAACCAGGAGATCGCCGCCGCCCTGCACCTGGGCGAGGCCACCGTGAAGACCCATGTCCGGCGCGTGCTGGACAAGTTGGGCGTCCGCGACCGCATCCACGCGGTGGTCTTCGCCTTCGACCACGGCGTGGTCCGCCCCTCCGCGCGCCCCGGCGGCGGAGGGGAGTAGCGTGCCGGGTACGGCACCGGGAACAACCGGCGGGCCGGGGCTCCCCGCGGCCGCCCGGTGCCCGACTGGGGGTGTGCGATGAGTACGGTGTCCGCCCGCGGGGCGCTTCGGCGACCGACCGTGGCGAGGGCGGAGGGCGGCGGCCGCTGGTACGTCCGGCTGGCCGCCCGCTACCTGCTCGGCGCCGTCCTGTTCTGGTCCGCCGTCGCGGTCCTGTTCACCGCCCTGACCGGGCACGCCCTGGCCGACTCCGTCCAGCGCTGCCTCCCGTTCCTGGCGTTCTGCGCCGTCTTCCCGGTCCTCCTCGCGCCGGTGGTCCCGCTGCGCTCCTCCCCCCGCCTGCGCTGGTACGCGGGCACCGCCCTGGTCCTGCCGCTGCTCCCCCTGCTGCTGCTCTTCGGCCCCTTCCCGCTGCCCCTGGCCGCGCTCCACCTGGCCTTCGCCCGCTGGCTGCTGCCCCGCCCCGTCCTCCTGCTGCGCTGAGCCCCGCGACGCACGGGTGCCCGCCCGGGGCGCTCCCCGGGCGGGCACCGGTGCTGCGGGCGGGTCACCTGCTCCCGGCGGCCTGCCATTCGGCGCGGTAGTCGTCGAAGATGGTCTTCAGGTGGTGGCCGATCTTGAGGTAGTCGAGGTCGTCGAGGTTGGCGAGCGAGACCCGGACGGACCACTGAGGGCCGTCGAAGCCGCCGCCGTTGAGCAGGACGACACCGGTCTGCTCGGCGAGGCGGAAGAGCGGTTCGGTGGGTTCGTAGTTCTGCTGCAGGAAGGCCGCGAACCCGGGCCCGGAGGTGCGTTCGGCCTCGGCGAGCAGGTCGAGTTCGACGTAGTAGCCGGCCCGCTGCGGGTCGTCGGAGATCTTCATCCCGGAGCCTTCGAGCAGCAGGTCGAGGCGCTGCTTGACGACGGCCTGCACCTTGGCCTTGTACGCCTTGCCCTCGGGGAGCATCGCGAAGAGCGAGAAGAGGGTGAGCTGGGCCTGCTGCGGCAGGGAGAGCCCGGCGGTGTGGTTGAGGGCGACCTGCCGGGAGTCGGCGACCAGGCGGTCGATGAAGCGGATGCTGCCGGGGTCGAGGCTGAGGCTGCCGTAGCGCTTGGCGAGGCGGTCCTTGTCGGCCTGCGGGAGGGCGGCGAGGGCGTCGTCGATGACGTTGTCGCGGTGCAGGCCGATGACGCCGAGGCGGTGGCCGGTGCAGCCGTAGTGCTTGGAGTAGGAGTAGACGAGCAGGGTGTTGCGGGGCAGGTCGGCGGCGATGCTGCGGAAGTGGTTGACGAAGGTGCCGTAGACGTCGTCGGTGACGATGATCAGGCCGGGGTTGTCGGTGGCGACGATGGACTTGATCTGGTCGGCGACCCGCTGGGAGAGCGCGAGGGAGGGCGGGTTGCTGGGGTTGACCAGGCAGACGAGCTTGACGGCGGGGTCGGCGAGCTTGGCGACCTCCTCGGTGGGGTAGCGCCATTCGCGCACGCCCGCCTCGGCGAAGGAGGAGGCCTGGACCTGGACGACGTCGAACTCGTAGGTGTCGAGTTCGGGGATCTCGATGTAGGGGGTGAAGACCGGCACCATCAGGGCGATCTTGTCGCCCTTGTGCAGGATGCCGTTCTTCAGCAGGGAGTCGAAGATGTAGCACATGGCGGCGGTGCCGCCCTCGGTGGCGAACAGGTCGAGCTGCCCCTCGGGGGGGCCGCCGGTCCATGAGTTCGTCCTGCAGGTAGCCGGTGACGATCTGCTCGGCGCAGGTCAGCATCCGGTCGGGGACGGGGTAGTTGTCGCCGATGGCGGCGTCCGCGAGTTCGTGCAGGAAGGCGTCGCGGTCGAGGTCGAAGCGGTCGACGGCGAGGCTGGTGCAGGCGGTGAGCAGGTCGATGCCGGGCAGTTCGGGGTGGGAGCGGGCGAACTGGTCGTAGCGGGCGGCGATGCCGTGCTGTTCGGGCATGCCGCCGAGGTTGTCGGCGGTCCAGACCCGGCGGGACTCGGCGAGGGCGAAGTGGCCGAGGGCGAGCATGGCCTCGCGGGGGCCGGTGCAGACCCAGTTGGGGTTGCCGCGGCCCGCGTTGAGCATGTGGACGGTGGTCTTGTCCTTCTGCCCGGGCCGGTCGGCCTGGTAGTGCTCGGCGAGCCTGATGAACTCGCCCTTGAGCTCGAACGGGCTGAGCCGGGAGAGGCGCTGGATCTCCTCGCGGCTGATCGACGGCTTGCTCATGGTGCGCTTCTTTCGGGGGGAGGGCGGACGGTTCAGCCGAGCAGGGCGACGATGATCGCGCCCCAGATGGTCAGCAGGACGTTCCCCGCGGCGTACGGGATGGTGTAGCCGAGGGTGGGGATCTGGCTGCGGGAGGCTTCGTTGATCGCGCCGATCGCGGCGGTGGTGGTCTGGGCCCCGGCGACGACGCCCATCAGGATCGGCGGGCGCATCCGGAACACGAAGTGGCCGACCAGCAGGCCGACGACCAGCGGGGCCACGGTGGCGACGGCGCCCCACACCAGCAGGCCCCAACCGGCCTGGGAGAGGCCGCTGGTGAAGCTGGGTCCGGCGTTGATGCCGACGATGGCGACGAAGGCGCACAGGCCGAGGGTGTCCATGAACCACTGGGCGCCGGGCGGCACGTTGCCGTAGGTCGGGTACTTGCCGCGGATCCAGCCGAACACCAGGCCCATGATCAGCGCGCCGCCGGAGGTGGAGAGGCTGATCGGCACGCCGCCGAGGGTGAGCGCGGGGATGCCGATGCAGCCGCCGAGGAAGATGCCCAGGCCGACCCAGGTCATGTCGGTGGCGAAGCTGGTGGGCACGGGCTTGCCGATCGCCCGGGCGGCCGGGCCGACCAGCCGCTCGGGGCCGGAGAGCAGCAGGGTGTCGCCGCGTTCGAGCCGGGTGGTGAGCCGGTAGGGGAACTCGGCGCCGGAGCGGTAGACCTTGTCGACGAACACCCCGACCATGAACGGTTCGCGGCGCAGGTCCGCGATGGTCTTGCCGAGCTGGGCCTTCTCGGAGGCGACGACGTGCAGGTGCTCGGTCCGGTAGCCGAGCAGTTCGACGTCGTCGCTCTCCGGGCCGATGCCGGCCACCGGGTCGAACTCGACCAGGTCGTGGCGCAGCGCGCTGACGGCGAGCACGTCGCCGCGTTCGATGACGGTCTGCTGGTCGTGGTCGATGATCCTGCCGCCGCGGCGGACCCGGGTGAGGTAGATCCGGCGTCCGGCGTCCTGCTGGCGCTGTTCGAACTGCTCGATGGTGGAGCCGATCGGGCCGTTGACGGCGGTGTGGGCGCGCAGCACGACCTCGTAGTAGCCCTCGGCGAGATCGGGGTCGTCGGCGGGGTCGTCGAGTTCGGCGGCCAGTTCGCGGGAGTCGGCGGCGAGGTCGCTGTGCAGGAAGCGGGGGGCGATGTTGGCCAGCAGGATCGCGCACAGGATGGTGCCGAGCGGGTAGGTGACGGCGTACCCGATCGGGACGAGGTTCTGCTGGGCGGTGACCTGCTCCTGGCTGAGGCCGGGGAGCCCGGCGATGGCGTCCTGGGCGACGCCGATGACGGCGGACTGGGTGAGCGCGCCGCCGAGCAGTCCGGCGCCCAGCCCGGGCCCGTAGCCGAGCATCTCGGCGAAGCCCCAGCAGATCGCCAGGCCGCTGACGCAGACCGCGAGGGTGACCGCGACCTGCGGCAGGCCGTCCTTCTTGAGGCCGCGGAAGAACTGCGGGCCGACCTTGTAGCCGAGGGCGAACAGGAACATGATGAAGAACACCGACTTGACGGTGCCGTTGACCTCGACGTCGGTGAGCCAGCCGGTGAACAGCCCGGCGATCAGGCAGCCGGTGACGGCGCCCAGGCCGATGGCCCTCCAGTGCAGGCGGCCGACGAGGAAGCCGATCGCGATGGTCAGGAAGATCAGCAGCTCGGGGTAGGGCTTGAAGACGTGGTCGGTGATCCAGTCCATCCGGCGTCACCCTCCGTTCAGGCCGACCAGACCGACCAGCAGCGGTCCGGTCAGCGGCAGCAGGAAGTTGGAGATGGTGTAGGTGATGGTGTAACCGAGCATCGGGACGCTGCTGCGGGCGACGTTGCCGACGGCGGTGATCGCGGGGGTGGAGCACTGCTGTCCGGCGATCGCGCCGACCAGGATCGGCGGTTCGATCTTGAGGAGGCGGCGTCCGACGAACAGGCCGAGGAAGGCGGGGACGACCACCATCAGGATGCCGGAGACCGGCAGCAGGACGGGGTACTGCTTGAGCAGCGGCCCGGCGTCGGGGCCCGCGGCCATGCCGGTGACGGCGATGAACATGGCCAGGCCGAGGTCCTTCATGGTCTGCGCGGCGGCGGGCGGGTAGGCGCCGAAGGTGGGGCGCAGCGAGCGGAGCCAGCCGAAGACCAGGCCGGAGATCAGGCAGCCGCCGCCGGTGCCGAGGGTCAGGTTGACCTCGCCGAGGTGGACGTTGACCTTGCCGAGCAGGACGCCGAGGCAGATGCCGAGCGAGATGTAGATGTAGTCGGCGGTGTCGGAGCGGACGGTGGCGCCGACCTTGCCCGCGAACCGCTCGACCCGGGAGCGGGCGCCGACCACGGTGAGGGTGTCGCCGCGGTGCACCTCGGTCTCGCCGACGGCGGGCAGGTGGTGGTCGACGCGCTGGATGTCGGTGAGGAACACGCCGCCGGTGACGTCGCGGTCCCGGTCGCGCACGGAGTTGAGGGTGCGTCCGGCGACCTCCTTGTTGGTGACCACGACCTGCCGGACCGCCATCGGGCTGTCCAGGCCGGGGACGCCGCTGGTCTCGGGGCCGAGTTCGTGCCCGGCGTCGATCACCGCGGCGCGGCGGCCGACCACCAGCACCTGGTCGCCGCGGCGCAGCACCGGGTCGTCGTCGACGCCGAGCTTCTTGCCGTCGCGCTGGACGGCCTCGACGGTGACGAGCTGGCCGGAGCGTTCCTGGATCCGGCTGATCCGGGTGCCCTCGCCCTGCGAGACCAGGTAGGTGCGGCCGACCAGGGCGGGCAGCGAGGGGGCCTCGCCGGGCTCCAGTTCGCCGCCCTCGCCGCGCATCTTCTCCCAGACCTTGCGGGAGGCCTCGGGCAGGCTGATCCGCATCAGCATCGGGAACAGCTGGCTGGTCAGCAGGACGATGCTGATCAGGCCGAACAGGTAGCAGACCGAGTAGGCGGTGGCGACGTGCGCCTGCAGCTGGGTGGTCTGGTCGGCGGTGATGCCGGGGAGCTTGGCAATCGCGTCCTGCGCGGTGCCGACGGCGGCGGACTCGGTGGCGGCCCCGGCCAGGATGCCCGCGGCGGTGCCGACGTCCAGGTCGAAGGCCTCGGCGATGCCGAGCGCCATCAGGACGACGACGACCGCCTCCATGACGGACAGCACGCCGAAGCGCAGGCCCTTGGCGTTCATGTTGGCGAAGAACTGCGGGCCGGCGATGTAGCCGAGGGAGAAGATGAACAGGGCGAACGCGACGTTCTTGACGTCGGCGTTGACCGAGACGTTCTGGGCGCCGACCAGCATCGAGACGATCAGGACGCCGCAGATGCCGCCGAGTTGGATCGGTCCGACGCGGAGTTTTCCGACCAGGTAGCCCAGGCCCAGGCAGAAGAAGAGGGCGAGAACGGCGTTCTCACGCAGGAGGCTCATGACCGTATTAGAGCCGAATTCCAGCCATATGTCCGATTTAACACGCCGTCATGATCATCATCTCTGCTCGCAGCGTTCCCGCACCACTTCCAGCAGCACCTCCGCGTGGCTGCGCGCCGGCTCCTTCACCGCCGTCAGCAGCACCAGCTCCCCGCTCCCGGCCGCCGCGCACAGACCGTCCAACTCCCGCTGCGCGTCCGGCGCTTCCAGCTCCGCCCGGTAGCGCCGGGCGAACTCCCGGTACTCCCCCTGCGGCCCGTGGAACCAGCGGCGCAGCTCGGTGGACGGCGCCACCGCCTTCGCCCAGCGGTCCAGTTGCGCGTCCTCCTTGCGCAGCCCGCGCGGCCACAACCGGTCCACCAGCACCCGCACCCCGCCGTCCGGCGCCTCGTACACCCGCTCCACCCGTACGCTCACGGGCCCCACCGTACGCACGGCGGGGCCCGGGGAGCGGGAGCGGCGCGGGCGGGGTCAGACCTCGACCGGCTGCCGGGCGGGGGCGGCGGGGGCGGCGCCGTGCTCGATCCGCAGCTGCGGGAGCAGGCGGTCCAGCCAGCGGGGCAGCCACCAGTTGTGGCGGCCGAGCAGGGTCATGGTGGCGGGCACCAGGACCATCCGGACCACGGTGGCGTCGACCAGGACGGCCGCGGCCATGCCCACGCCGATCATCTTGACCGTGATGTCGGGGTCGATCGCGAAGCCGGTGAACACCGCCACCATGATCGCCGCCGCGCTGCTGATCACCCGCCCGGTGGAGGACAGGCCGCGCACCACGCTGCCGCGCGGGTCGCCGGTGGCCAGCCAGTCCTCGCGGACCCGGGAGAGCAGGAACACCTCGTAGTCCATCGACAGGCCGAACAGGACGGTGAACATCAGGATCGGCACCCAGCTGGAGACCGGCACCGCGTGCGGCAGCCCCATCAGCCGCGCGCCCGCGTCGTGCTGGAAGACCGCCGTCATCACCCCGTACGCGGCCGCCACCGACAGCAGGTTCATCAGCGCGGCCTTCACCGCGATCACCGGTGCCCGGAACAGCACCGTCAGCAGGATCAGCGAGAGCACCACCACGAACGGGACGACCACCCACAGCCGCTGCGAGAGCCGGTCGGAGATGTCGGAGAAGGCCGCGACCTGGCCGGTGACCTGCACCCCGGCCGGGAGTTCGGCCGCGCGCAGCCGCTTCAGCAGCTTCGCGGTGGCCGCGTCCTGCGGGCCGGTGCGGGGCTGGACGCTGATCACGGCGGCGTCGCCCGCCGCGTTGACCCGGGCCGGCTGCACCGCGGCGATCCCCGGATCGGCCGCCAACTTCTGCACCAGCGACGGGAGTTCGGACTTCGGTAGCCGGTCCAGGTCGACCGCCAGCAGCAGCGGCCCGTTCGCGCCGGGGCCGTACGCCTCGGCGACCAGGTCGTACGCCTTGCGGGTGGTGTTGCCGGACGCCTGGCTGCCCGCGTCCTGCGGCCAGGTCCGCATGCCCAGCACCGGGGCCGCCAGGCCCAGCAGCACCACCAGCGAGAGCACCGCGGCGGCGACCGGGCGGCGGCCCACCAGCCGGGCCCAGCGCTCGGTGCGGGTCGCGGCGGGCACCCGTGCGCGCTCGGGGGCTGCGGGTGCGGCGGCCGCACGGCGTTCGGCGCGGCGCAGCAGGCGCGGGCCGGAGAGCGCAGCCAGTGCGGGCACCAGGGTCAGGGCGGCCGCCATCACGGCGCCGACGGTGGCGAAGGTCGCGTAGCCGAACGAGGCGTAGGTGGACAGGCCCGCCAGCTTCAGGCCGAGCAGCGACACCAGCACCGTCGCCCCGGCGACCACCACCGAGGCGCCCGCGGTGGCGTTCGCCTCGGCCGCGGCGGCCCGGGCGTCCAGGCCCCGGCGCAGCCCCTCCACGTGCCGGGAGACCAGCAGCAGCGCGTAGTCGATGCCCACGCCCAGGCCGACCATCGAGGCCACCGTCGGCGCGATCCCGCTGATGTCGGTGACGGCCGACATCAGGGTGATCAGCCCCGTCCCGGCGCCGAGCCCGGCCAGCGCGACCAGCAGCGGCAGGCCGGCCGCGACGACCGAGCCCAGCGAGACCACCAGGATCACCAGCGCGGCGCCCATGCCGATCGCCTCGGCCGTCCCGTTCGGGGCGCTGAAGTGCTCCGGCAGCTCGCCGCCGAACTCGACCTGGTACCCGGCGTCGGTGGCGGCCCGGGTGGCGGCCTGCAGCGCGTCCATCCCCTCGACCCGCTTGATCGCGGTCACCTTGACGTCGTACCCGACCGTCAGCAGCGCGGTGTCCCCGGTCCGGGAGGGTATCGGCTCGCTCACCGACAGCGCGTGCGGCACCTTCGCCAGGCTCCCGCGCAGCGCGGCCAGCGCCTCGGCGGGCAGTGCCCGGCCCCCGCGGTCGTGGACCACCACCCGGGCGCTGGTGCCGGAGGTCTCCGGGAAGCGCGCGTTCAGCAGGTCCATGCCCGCGGTGGACGGGGTGCCGGGGATGCGGTAGTTGTCGCGCGGCTCGCCGCCGAACGCCTGCGCCAGGCCGAGGACGGCGACGATCAGCAGCACCCAGGCCGCGACGGTGCGCCAGGGCCGGGCCGCCGCGGCCCCGCCGAGGCGGCCGAGGAGTGTGGACATTGCAGAAGCCTTCCGTGCAGCGGTCGATCCGATGTCGAACCCCAGTGTGGGAGACGGCTCTTGGAGCCCACTTGGCGGCCCGCTCCGAGCCCGGGCCCGGGCGGCGCGGCAGGGACCGGAACGGCGGGAGACGGAACGGCGGGCGGGGCCAGGACCACGAGGCGGGGCCAGGACGGCGGGCGGGGCCAGGACGACGGGGCGGGGCCAGGACGGCGGGGCGGGGTCAGGACGACGGGGCGGGGTCAGGACGACGGGGGCGGAAGGCGGGAGCGGGGTCAGGACGGCGGGTGTCCGGCTCCGAGGGCGGCCAGGGCGGCGCGGGCCTCGGCCTCCCAGCCGGGGGCCTCCCAGCGGCGGGCGACCTCGGCGGCCTGCCGGAAGTGTCCGGCGGCCTCGTCGGTGCGGCCGAGGTGACGGGCGAGTTCGCCGAGGGTGAGGGCCACCGGGCGGATCGCCACCGAGGTGGAGGCCGCACCGGCCACCAGGTGCGCCAACGGGCGCATCTGCTCCAGGAGCCGGGCGGCCTCCTCGGTCTCGTCCAGGGCGATGACCAGGTCGGCGCGCAGTTGCAGGAACAGCGAGCGGAAGTAGTCGGCCTGGATGCCCTGGTACTCGCCGCGGGCCCGCCGGACCTCCGCCGGGTCGTGCCCGGCGGCGTGCAGGGCGAGCGCGGTGACGTCGGCGATCAGCGGCCCGTACTGGGCGTGGTGCTCCCGGATCAGCGGCAGCATCTCGCCGAGGCGGCCCTGCCGGTGCGCGACCACGATCCGGATCAGCGCGCCCAGGCCGTCCGCGTGCAGCGAGCCGCGTTCGCGCAGGCCGGTCAGGGCCTGCTCGTAGAGGGCGACGGCCTCCTCGACGCGGTCGGCGGCGAGCTCCAGCATGCCGCGCTGGAACAGCACCACGTCGACGAACTCGGCCAGCCCGTAGCGGCGGGCGATCTCCTCCCCGGCCGCCATGTGGCGGCGCAGCGCGGGCAGGTCGGCGCGCACGGCGGCGGCGGTGGCGGCCAGGTGCTCGGCGTGCCAGCGGTAGGCGGGCAGGTCGTGCTCGGCGGCGAGGGCGGCGAGTTCGGCGGCCAGCTCGGCCCGGTCGACGGGCGCCAGCTCGTGGTCGCAGGCCCGGGCCTCGGCGGCGAGGGCCAGGCACAGCAGCCGCGGGTCGCCCTCGGCACGGGCGATCGCGACGGCCTCCCGCCCGGCGGCGATCGCCTCGGTCGAGCCCGCGCAGTCGAGTTCCTGGGTCAGCGCGTCGAGCAGTCGGCAGCGGGTGGCGGGCGGCAGGTCGGTGCGGCGCAGCAGCCGGGTCAGCTGGTCGACGGCCTCCTGGTCGAGGGCGCCGTACGGGTGGGTGACCCACGGGGTGGGTTCGGTCCAGGCCGTCCAGGCGGCGACCAGGAGTTCCTCCCGGCCGCTCTCCCGGGCGAGTCGGAGCGCGCGGGCCTTGGTGCGGGTGGCGGCGGTGACCTGCCCGGCCCGGACCTGGGCGCGCAGCAGGGCGCCGAGCAGCTCGATCCGGCGGGCGGGCCGGTCCTCGCCTGGCTGTTCGGCGGCGCGCTCCAGGTTGTCGACGGCCTGCCGGAGCAGGTTGACGGCGCTGGCGTGGGCGTAGCGCCGTTCGGCGTCCTCGGCGGCGCGGACGCAGTGGTCGACCGCGAGGGCGGCCGTGGCGGTGGTCGCGGCCTGGGTGAAGTGGTGGGCCAGCGCGGTGAGTTCGCCGGGGCGCAGGTCGCGCAGGGCGTGCCCGATCCGGCCGTGCAGCCGGGCTCGGCGCAGTCCGCCGAGGTCCGCGTACAGGGTGTCGCGGACCAGCACGTGGGCGAACCGGACGGTGCCGGGCCGGGGTTCGAGCAGCAGGCCGCCCGCGACGGCCGCCTCGACCGCCTCGGTGGCGGTGTCCTCGTCCTGCTCCCCGGCCCGCAGCAGCAGGTCGACCTCGCTCTCCCGGCCCGCGACGGCAGCCAGCCGCAGCAGGTCGACGGCGGGCGCGGGCAGCCGCTCGAAGCGGCGGCGCAGCACCTCCCGGACGCCCTGCGGGACCTGCCGCAGGGCCGTCGACTCGTCGCCCAGCGCGAGGAGTTGGGCGCTCTCGGCGAGGTAGAACGGGTTGCCGCCGGTCCGCTCGGCCAGCGCCCGGACGGTCTCCGGCCGCACCGGGGCGGCGCACACCGCCTCGATCAGCTGCCCGGCCTCGGGTTCGGCGAGCCCGCCGAGCGGCATCCTGAGCGGCGACCTCCGGGCCAACTTGGCCAGCACGTCGGCGAGTTCGCCCTCGCCCGGGCGCAGCGCGGCCACCACCAGCAGTCCGCCGGACGCCTCCGGCACGGACTGGTCGGCGGCCAACTCGCCCAGCAGCTCCCGGGTTTCCGGGTCGGCGGCGTGCAGGTCGTCCAGCAGGACGGCGAGCGGTGCCGTCCGGGCGGCGGCGTGCAGCCGGGCGACCACCGCGCGGTGCATCCGGAACCGGCCCCACCCGGCCTCCTGACGGTCGGTCAGTTCCGGGTCGGCGAGCAGCGGGGCCAGCAGCGGATCGGCCGCGACGGCGGGCTCGTACCGGGCGAGGTCGCGCAGCGCCTCCGTCCACGCCCAGGCCGCCGGGGCCCCCGCGCTCTCCGGGCACCGCCCGGTCACCACCCGCCAGCCCCCGGCGCCCAGCTGCTCCCGCAACCGCCCCAGCAGGGTCGACTTCCCGGCCCCCGCCTCCCCGCTCACCAACGCGAACCCGGCCCCGCCCCGCGCCCGGCCGGCCGCTCCCGACAGCGCCGCCAGCTCGTCCTGCCGCCCCACGAACACCTGCACCCGCCCGGCGCCGGGGCGGCCGACCAGCGGGAGTACGGACCCGGCGGGGGCGGAGGGGGCGGCGTCCGGGGACGCGGGGTCGGCCGCCCCGCCGGGCACCCGGGCCCCGGCCGCGACAGCACCGGCCCCGACGGGCGGCGACACCGCCCCGGCGACCTCGCCGTCCCGGGGCGCGGACCTCCCGGGCGGCGGAGCGGCACCGGCGGCGGGGCCCGCCGGGTCTCCGGCGTCCCGGGGCGCGTTCCGGCCCCGGCGCCCGGGCGGCCCGCCGGTGGTGTCCGCCGCTCCCCCGCCGGTGGCGCCCGTCGGCCGGGGCGGGGTGCGGCGGGGGGCCAGCTCCTCGGTGCGCTGCTGCAGGATCGCGGATTCGACGGCGGTGAGCAGCGGGCCGGGGTCGAGGCCGAGTTCGGCGGCGAAGTAGCCGCGGGCGCGGCGGACGGCGGCCAGCGCCTCGGCCTGGCGGCCACCGTGCCAGAGGGCGAGGACGAGCAGCCGCCAGGCCTCCTCGCGCAGGGGGTGGTCCTCGACCAGGGCGGCGGCGTCCCGGGCGGCGGTGCGGGCGTCTCCGGCGGCGAGGTCGGCCTCGACGGCGGACTCCCGTGCGGCGGTGCGGAGTTCCTCCAGCCGGGCGACCTCGGGGGCGGCCCAGGGACGGTCGGCGAACTCGCCGTACGCCGGGCCCTGCCAGAGGCCGAGCGCCTGCCGCAGCCGCTCCGAGCCCTCCGGGTGCGGGTCGGCGAGGAGGTCCTCGAACTCCTGCGCGTCGGTGCGGACGCCGCGCAGCGCGTAACCGCCCGCCTCGCTGACCAGCAGGCGGGCCTCCTGCCGGGGGCCGCGTCCGGGCTCCAGCAGGCGGCGCAGGTTGGAGACGTACGCCTGGAGGGAGGTCGCGGCCTTGGCGGGCGGGCGGCCGTCCCACAGGTCCTCGATGAGCCGGTCGGCGGGGACGGCCGCCCCGCGGGCGACCAGGAGCTGGGCGAGCACGCCGCGCTGGCGCGGGCCTCCCAACCGGGTGGCGGCCCCCGCCACGTGCGCCGTCAGCGTCCCGAGCACAGTGATCCGCACCATCGTGGGGTCGAGCCTATGCGATGCCCGCGCGCAACCGCCGCCCACCTGCGTTCCAAGTGGATTCCAAGCGGACCGCAAACCGTTGGACGCACCGGGCGCGGCACTGCCAGCCTGGCCCTGTGGGAACCTACGTGTCGATCTGCGGCTGGGTGGACTGCTGCGAGGACGAGCAGCTGCGGCTGCTCCGGGGGATCGCCGCGGCGGAACGGGCCGGGGAACGCGACTACCGGGGCGGGTGGACCTTCCCGACCGAACAGCCGATGTGGGGCAGGGTGGCGTTCTTCGCCGCCGACGGGCGCGCCGGGTACGAGGACCGGGTCCGGGAGGTGCTGGAGCGGGTCGCGGCCCTCCCGGCGGTCGACCAGGACGACCGGGTGCGCGGCCTGTTCCGGGTCAGCCACGAGGTGGACGGCGCGACGGAGTGGCGGCTGCGCCGCGGCGAGCTGCTGTGCGTACCGGCCCCGCCGGAGTACGACTACCTGGACGAGTGAGGCCGCCCCCGGCCGCGGTCCCGGCGCCGACGGTCAGCCGACGGCGCTGCCGGAGGCCAGGCGGACGGCGCTGAGCGGGACGAAGCCGCCGGTGCCGCCGCCGGTGCCGCCGTCGCCGAGGCGGCGCAGCATGGCGACGGCGATGCGCTGGGACTGGGCCTTGGCGCGTTCGGTGACGGGCCCGGCGTGGCGGCCGTCGAGGGTGGCGCGCCAGAGCTGGACCCAGCGCCCGAAGTGGGCGGCGGTGAGCGGGGCGGCGGCGTGCAGCGCGGCGTGCGGGGCGAGCGCGTTGCCGCGGTAGGAGGCGGTGCGCAGCAGGGCGCTCTCCCAGAAGTCGGTGATCCGGGGGAGGTGGGCCTCCAGGTCGAGGCGGGCGACCTCGGTGAAGTGCGGGCCGATCAGCGGGTCGGCGAAGGCGGCGCGGTAGAAGAGCCGGAGGGCCCGCTCCAGGTCGGTCCGGCTGGTGATGTCCGGCAGTGCCACGGCGGTGTCCTCTCGTGCTGTCCGCTACGGTCGCCGCCCCGCTCCGTCACCTGCTGTCACGGCTGGTGTCGCGCTGCTGCGCCCGTCCGGCCAGGGTACGTCGGGGCGGGGTCCGCGGGCAGGGCCGTTGGTCCCGTCGGCGGGCCCCACCTGGCAGGATGCTGGTCATGAGCTTCCTCCCCGCAGAAGACCGCTACGCCTCGATGTCCTTCCGCCGCGCCGGACGCAGCGGCGTGCAGCTGCCCGCCGTCTCGCTCGGCCTGTGGCACAACTTCGGTGACACCCAGCCGCTGGAGGTGCAGCGCGCGGTGCTGCGCCGGGCCTTCGACCGGGGGGTGACGCACTTCGACCTGGCGAACAACTACGGCCCGCCGTACGGCAGCGCGGAGCGCAACTTCGGCTACCTGTTCGCCCAGGACTTCCGCCCGTTCCGGGACGAGCTGTTCATCGCCTCGAAGGCGGGCTGGGACATGTGGCCGGGCCCGTACGGGGACGGCGGCAGCCGCAAGTACCTGCTGGCCAGCCTGGACCAGTCGCTGAGCCGGATGGGCCTGGACTACGTCGACGTCTTCTACTCGCACCGGTGGGACCCGACCACCCCGCTGGAGGAGACGATGGGCGCGCTGGACACGGCGGTGCGCTCGGGCCGCGCGCTGTACGCGGCGATCTCCAACTACCCGGCGGAGCAGCACCGGGAGGCGGTGGCGATCCTGCGCGAGCTGGGCACGCCGTGCCTGCTGAACCAGGCGAGCTACTCGATCCTGAACCGGGAGCCGGAGCAGGGGCTGCTGGACGCGGTGGGCGAGACGCAGACCGCGCTGATCGCCTACTCGCCGCTGGCGCAGGGCCTGTTGACCGACCGCTACCTGTCGGGCGGTGTCCCGGCGGGTTCGCGGATGTCGGTGGGCCACTTCCTGAAGGAGGAGGCGCTGACGGAGGCGAAGCTGGAGCAGCTGCGGGCGCTGGCGAAGGTCGCGGAGGGCCGCGGGCAGAGCCTGGCGCAGCTGGCGCTGTCCTGGGTGCTGCGGGACGAGCGGGTGGTGTCGGTGATCATCGGCGCGTCGAGCGTGCAGCAGCTGGACCAGAACCTGGACGCGCTGGCGGCCGGTCCGCTGTCCGCGGAGGAGCTGGCGGAGATCGACCGGCTCAGCAAGTGACGCGGTAGCAGCCGGGAACGGGCGGGCGGCCGGGGAGGGTTCGGCCGCCCGCCCGGTCCCGGGGCGTCAGGGGTGCAGCTTCGGCAGGACGGTCTCGGCGACCCGGTACGCCTCCTCCAGCAGCGGGTTGCCGGAGAGGATGAAGGTGTCCACGCCCAACTCCTGGAACTCGCGCAGCCGTTCGACGACCTGGTCGGTGGAGCCGACCACCGCGGTGCCGGGGCCGGGACGGAACAGGCTCATCCCGGGCCACAGGTTGGGGTGGGTCTCCAACTCCCGTGCGCGGGCCGGTACGCGGCCGCCGTGCTGGCGGAACTGGCGCTGCCAGCCGATGCCGTCCTCCTCGGCCCGGCCGCCGAGCTGGCGGGCGTAGGTGGCCTCGCTGGTGACGTCGAGGAGGCGGTCGGCGGCGGCCCAGGCCTGCTCCTCGGTGTCGCGGACGATCAGGTGCAGGCGCAGCCCGAGCCGCAGGGTGCGGCCGTGGGCGGCGGCGCGTTCGCGGACGCGCTCCAGCTTCTCCTTGAGCAGGTGCGGGGGTTCGCCCCAGGTGAGGTAGACGTCGACGTGCTCGGCGGCGACCTCGATGCCCGCCGGGGAGGAGCCGCCGAACCAGAGCGGGATGTGGCCCTCGCGCAGCGGCGGCAGGTCGCGCAGCGAGGCCCCGGCGTTCTTCAGCTGGTAGAACTCGCCCTCGTGGTCGAAGACCTCGCCGCTGGTGAGGCGCTTGACCAGGCTCCAGTACTCGGCGGACAGCCGGTAGCGGTCGTCGTGCTCGACGTGCAGGCCGTACTCGCGCAGCTGGTTGGTGGAGCCGTTGACCACGTTGAAGCGGAGTCGGCCGGGGCCGTGCAGGTGCTCGAAGGAGAGCGCCATCTTGGCCAGCAGGGTGGGCGAGACCAGGCCGGGGTGGACGGCCAGCAGGGGCTGGAAGCCGGGGCCGGTGGCGGCGGCCAGTGCGGAGCCGAGCGTCCACACGTCGTACTGGTCGGTGGCGAGCAGCGCGCCGGTGTAGCCGAGCCGCTCCACGGTGGCGGCGAGGTGCTGGAGGTAGCCGAGGTCGACCGGGCGGCGGCCCTCGGGCTCCCAGGGGTAGTGGCCCTCGCGGGGGATCAGGTACCAGAGGACTTCGGTGGCCATGGTGCTCAGGCTTCCTTGCTGGCGCGGGAGATGGCGGCGGCGACCGGCTGCTCCAGCTCGGGCAGGTGGATGTCGGCGACGGTGACGGCGCGGTCGATGAAGCCGACCCGGTGGAAGATGTCGGCGGCTTCCTGCTGCTCGGCGACGAACTCGGCGGTGGCGGGCTCCAGTTGCCAGGGCAGGGCGGCCAGCGCGGTGTGCCAGTCGGCGGCCTCGCCGCCCTGGTCCTCGGCGGCGATGGCGGCGGCCTCGGCCGGGTGGGCGGCGGCCCAGTGGTCGGCGCGCTGCAGGGCGGTGACGATGGCGGCGACCACCTCGGGCCGCTGGACGGCGAGTTCGCGGCGGGTGAAGAACACCGAGCGGTCGGTGATGACGTCGCCGGTGCGGACCAGTTCGCGGAACTCGCCGGTGCGGCGGGCGGCGGCGAGTTCGGCGCCCTGGGCGATCCAGCCGGCGATGGCGCCGCTGCGCAGCCGCTCGGCCTCGTCCCCGGCGGGGCGTTCGGCGGTGATGTCGTCGCGGTAGGAGAGGCCGTGCCGGTCCAGGGCCTTGGCGAGCAGGTGGGTCTGCCAGGAGCCGATGCCGAGCACCACGGTGGTGCCCTTGAGGTCGGCGATCGAGTGCACCGGCCCGTCGGCGGCGACCAGCAGCGCGCCGTGGTCGGGGCGGGGCGCGGAGACGGCGGTGTAGACGATGTCGTGGCCCGCGGCCTGGGCGGTGATCGGCGGGGTGGAGCCGGTGCCGCCGAAGTCGATGGTGCCGTCGGCCAGGTAGGGGCCGGTCTTGGTGCCGTCCGTGTAGTGGTGGAACTCGGCGCTCTCGCCGAGCGGGGCCAACTCCTGCTGCAGGTAGTCGAGTCGGGCCAGGTGGTAGAGGGAGGGGTTGGAGCGGTGCACACCGACGGTGACGGTCATGGCGGTCGCTTTCCTTTCAGGGGTGGCTAGTTGACGTGCTGTGGTGCGGAGTCCCGGTGCACGCCGAGGTCGGCGAGCAGGCGGCGGCGCAGTGCGGCGAACTCGGGGTCGGCGGCGTCCCGGGGACGTTCGACGGTGACGGTCTCGTCGCGGACCAGCGCGCCGTCGCGCAGCACGGCGACCCGGTCGGCGAGCCGGATCGCCTCGTCCACGTCGTGGGTGACCAGCAGGACGGCGGGCCGGTGCTTGCGGCACAGTTCGCCGACCAGGTCCTGCATGCGCAGCCGGGTGAGGGCGTCCAGGGCGGCGAACGGCTCGTCCAGCAGCAGGAGTTCGGGCTCCCGGACGAGGGCGCGGGCCAGGGCGGCGCGCTGGGCCTCGCCGCCGGAGAGGGTGCCGGGCCAGGCGTCGGCGTGGTCGGCGAGGCCGACCTCGGCCAGCGCCCGGCGGCCGGTCTCCCGGGTGGCGGCACCGCGCGGCAGGCCGACGGTGACGTTGCCGAGGACGCGCTTGGACGGGATCAGCCGGGGTTCCTGGAAGACCACGGTCCGCGAGGGCGGGACGAGGACGGTGCCCTGGTCGGCGCGGTCGAGGGCGCCGAGGATCCGCAGCAGGGTGGTCTTGCCGGTGCCGGAGGCGCCGAGCAGGGCGAGGAACTCGCCGCGGGCGATGTCCAGGTCGATGCCGTCCAGGACGGCGCGGGTGCCGAACACCCGGCGCAGGCCGCGCAGGTGGACCGCGGGGGCGGTGGTGGCGGGGGCGGTGGTGGCGGGGGTGCTCATCGTCCGGCCACCTGCCGTCCGGTGACGGGCCGCCAGGGCATCAGGACGCGTTCCAGGACGCGGACCGCGCCGTCGGCGGCCAGGCCGAGCAGGCCGTAGATCAGGATGCAGACGGCGAGCACGTCGGTGCGGGAGAAGTTCTGCGCCTGGGCCATCAGGTAGCCGATCCCCTCGGTGGAGTTGATCTCCTCGGCGGCGATCAGCGCGATCACGCTGAGCGTCATCGACAGCCGCAGCCCGGAGAGCAGGGCGGGCAGCGCGCCGGGCAGCACGACCTCGCGGACCACCGCCCAGCGGGAGAGGCCGAAGCTGCGCATCGCCTCGACGAGCTTGCGGTCGGTGTTGCGGACGCCCCCGGAGGCGGAGACGTACATCGGGAAGGAGGTGGCCACGCCGATCAGCGCGATCTTCGCCGTCTCGGTGATGCCGAACCAGACCATGAACAGCGGTACCAGCGCCAGGAACGGGACGGTGCGCAGGACCTGGACCGCGGAGTCGAGCAGTTCCTCGCCGAGCCGGAAGAAGCCGGTGACCACGCCGAGCACCAGGCCGGTGCCGGCGCCGAACAGCAGGCCGAGGGCGGCCCGGGTCAGCGAGGTGGAGAGCGCGTCGGCGAGCTGCCCGTTGCCCCACAGCTCCTTCACCGCCTGCAGGACCTGGCCGGGCGAGGCGAGCACGTCGGGGGTGAGCGCGCCGGTCGCGGAGGAGACCTGCCAGGCGGCGAGCAGGGCGATCGGGCCCAGGGCGCGCAGGGCGAGCGAGAGGCCGCGCGGCCGGGCGGTGGTGGCGCGGGCCCGGGGGGCGACCAGTCCGGCCGCCCGGGCCGCCTCGGTGGTGGTGGTCACTGTCCGCTCCCGGGAAGGGAGTTGACGTCGATCAGGTAGGGCTTGACGTCGACCAGGGTCTTGGTGACGCCCTGGTCGGCGTAGAACTTGGCGACCACGGCGAACCGGGCGGCGTCGGCGTCGGTGATCGGGGAGTCGACGGCGCGCTGCTTGCCGAACTCGACGGCGATCTCCTTCTCCGCGGGGGTGACGGCGGTCGGCCCGGCGTCGGTGAACACGTTGAGGTAGGCGGCCGGGTCGGCCTTCTCCTTGGCGCCGTTCTCGTGCAGGTAGCCGTAGAACGCCTTCACCACCTCGGGGTGCTTCTCGGCGAAGGTCGAACGCACCGCCCATACCGCGTAGTTGTCGCTGCCGACGGCCTTGCCGTTGGCCAGGAAGTGGGAGTTCGCGTTGGCGATGGCGGGGATCGAGAAGGTGCCCCAGGTCGCCCAGGCGTCGACCTGCCCGGAGTTGAAGACGCCGGAGGTCTGGTCGGCCCGCAGGTAGACCCGCTGGACCTGGTCGGCCGGGATGCCGTTCTTCTCCAGCGCCTTCAGCAGCAGGTACTCGGAGGTGCCGCCCTGCGAGACGGCGACCTTCCTGCCGACCAGGTCCTTGATCTCCTTGATCGGCGAGTCGTTCTTCACCAGGATGCCCTCGCCCGCCTCGTCCGGCTCGGTCTGCGCGAACAGCTTGAAGCCGGGCTTCTGGGCGAGCGCGGCGACGGCCGAGGTGATCGAGCCCTGGGCGACGTCCAGCTGGTCGGCGTTGAGGGCCTGCGCGGCGGGGGCGAACGGGCCGGCGCTGCCCGTCCACACCACCTTGGCGTGCACGGCGGCCAGCGCCTTGTCCAGCGAGCCGTCCTTCTTGCCCCTGGCGAGGAAGCCGGAGTTGCCGGGGTCGGGCACCCGCAGCACCACCTCGGCGCCGCCCTTGCCGTCGGCGGAGGCCGCGGTCTCCTTAGCGGAGGAGCAGGCGGTCAGGGCGAGCGCGGCGACGGCGGTCAGTGCGGTGGCGGCGAGCAGCGGGCGGCGGACGGTGGTGCGCATGGGGTTCTCCAACAGTGGGGGTCGTCAGGAGCGGGCGGCGAGCAGGGCGCGGGCGGCGGCCAGCGGGGCGGGGTCGGCCCAGGCGTGGACGTCGACCCGGTCGGCGAGGAAGCCGTGGGCGTGCAGGAACTGCTCCTGCCGGGCGAGGAGTTCGAGGCGGTCGGCCGAGAGGTCCGGGTGCAGGGTGCGGTGGCTGCCCGCCGCGTACGCACCGGCGACGCCCTCCGGGCCGGCTCCGGTCTCGGCGCCGAGGATCCGGGCCACGTCCTCGGGCCGGTCGGCCGCCCAGTCGGCGGCGCGCAGCAGCACCGCCAGGAAGCGCGCCACCAACTCGGGCTGATCGTCGAGGAGTTGCTGGTGCACGGTGATCGGGCGGGGCGTCCCGTTGTTCACCCGGTGGCGGCGGTCCGCCAGGGCGTCCAACTCCACGGCGGGTACGGCCCCGTGGCGGCGCGCGGCCTCCACGGCGAGCGCCCCCTTCACGTACACGGCGTCCACCCGGCCCTCGGCCAGCGCGGCCAGTTCGGCCTCCCACTGGCCGCCGCCGGGGGCGGCCTCGATGTCCACCCACCGGACGTCGTCCGGGGTCAGCCCGGCGGAGGCCAGTGCGCCGTGGTGCCCGGCCAGGGCCATCGCCCGCCAGAAGTCGATCGCGATCGGGTGCCGGGGCACCGCGAGCCGCAGACCGCGCAGCTGCTCGGCGGCGGTGATGCCGCTGCCCTCCCGGACGAGCACCGTCTGGCGCTCCTCGATCCAGGTCAGGCCGATCAGCCTGGTCCGCTCGCCGCGCGAACGGGCCCACAGCGCCGGGACGTTGCCGCCCTCCCGGAACAGGCCGGTCAGCGCGTGCGTGTAGTGGTGGTCGGCGGCGACCTCCGGCGGGACGTCCTGCAGCGAGCGCACCGCGATGCCCTCGGCCGCGAACTCCTCGGCCAGCCAGCCGCGGTCGGCGGCGATGCCGGTCGCGGTCGGCACGGGGCAGCGGGTGAACCACAGGGTGTCGGGGTACGGGGGCGCGACGGGGGGCGTGCTCATGGCGGGGCTCCGGGAATCGGCAGGAGGCGCGCGGGCACCGTGCCACATGGTGGGAACGGCCGCGCGGGAGAAGGAGGTTCGCGAAGGGGTCAGCGACAACAGGAGGAGTGGCACCGGTGCGTCTTCACGGTGGACTCCCTCCTGCTCGAACCGGCTGACGGACCGAGCGTTCCACCTGACCGGGGGCCGAAGCAAGCCTTGCCAGATGATGGGATCACCTGTTCACGGCAGGTCGGACAGCCGCAACACTGCCGACACACTGCCGCAGCGATCACTCCCATATCCTGGAAACAGCACCGAAGTTGACCACCGAAGTCGACCACCGACGCCGACCCTCGACGAGCTGAACCGGAGAAGCGCGATGCCCGCCCCCGGAACCCTCCCCGCCCCGCCCGGCGGCGCCCAGGCGGTCCACCGGGCGCTCGGCCTGCTGCACTGCTTCCACGACAACGGGCCCGACCTCAGCGCCTCCGAACTCGCCCGCCGGATGGGCCTGTCCGTCTCCACCGCGCACCGCCTGGCCCGCACCCTGGTCGCCACCGGCTTCCTCGACCAGGACGAGCGCACCGCCCGCTACCGGCTCGGCCCGGCCGTCGCCGAACTCGGCCAACTCACCTTCCACCAGCGCGGACTGCACCTCGCCGCCCCCGAACTCGCCCAGCTCGCCCAGCGCACCGGCGCCACCGCCGACCTGGCCATCCGCTCCGGCCCGCACGCCGTCATCCTGGTCGGCGGCTCCGTCCTGCCCTCCACCGGCCTCGGCCTGCGCCGCCCGCTGCACTCCACGGCCCTCGGCAAGGTCCTGCTGACCTGGCCCTCCCCCACCGACCCGCCGCTGCAGGGGCCGCTGCCCGCCCACACCCCGCGCACCCTCACCGATCCGGCCGCCCTGGACGCCGAACTCGCCCTCACCCGCGAACGCGGCTACGCCCTCAACGACGGCGAGTCCGCCCCCGGCGTCCGCACCCTGGCCGTCCCCGTCCTCGACCGGACCCCCACCGCCCGCTTCGCCCTCGCCGTCCGCTCCACCCCGGCCCACCTCACCGACGGGGCCCTGCCCCGCGCCCTCGCCCACGCGCGGTCCTGCGCACGGGCCCTGGCGGTCCTGCTGCTGCCCCCGGACCAGCGCTGACGAGCCGCGGAGCGCACCGACGGGGGCGCGGGGAACCGCGCGAGCGGCCCCCACGCACGGCAAGGTCGCGACGGGGCGTCAACTGACCACCCTCGTCGCGACCTTGCCGGTGTTCATCCTCCGCTGCGCGCAGTTACCCGCGCCCCTGGCCTCACGCCGCGGGCGCGTACTTGTAGCCGACGCGGCGGACGGTGACGATCGTGTCGCGGTAGGCCGCGCCGAGCTTGCGGCGCAGGCGGGCGACGTGGACGTCGACGGTGCGGCCGTCACCGACGTGGCCGTAGCCCCAGACGGTGTGGACGAGCTGGTCGCGGGTGTGCACGCGGTGCGGGTGCTCGGTGAGGTGGGCGAGGAGTTCGAACTCGAGGTAGGTGAGGTCGAGCAGCGAGCCGTCGACGTACGCGTTGCGGCGGTCCAGGTCGACGGAGATGCCGCTGTCCGCGGGGCGGGTGAACGGCCGGGCGGCCGGGGCCTCGGCGACGGGCGCGACGGGCACGGCGGGGGCCGGGGCCTCGGCGGGCACCAGCACCAGGTAGCCGACCAGCGGGGAGTTGGCCGCCCCGAGCTGGGCGAGCAGCCCCTGCGGGAGGACGGAGTGCGGGAGGGCGGCGACCACGGCGGCGCCGTCCTGGAGCCCGGCGAGCAGGCTCTCCGGGGCCGGGGCGACGGACGCGACGGGCGCGGCGGCCGGAACGACCGGTCGGGGCGCGGCGGCCCGCCGGTGCTCGGCGGTGGCGGCGGTCGCGGGGGCGAGGTTGGGCAGGGAGCGGACCGCGCGCAGGTGCGGGGTCGCGGTGGCGGTGGCGGTGGCGTACGACATGTGAGGGCTCTTTCGCGCGTGACGGTCGGTGGGTGGTCGTCGTCTGCGCTTCCGGCGCACGGGGGTTGACGGTGGGTCAGATCCGGGGCCGGGAGGCGCGGGTCGCGCGCCGACAGGTCTGGTCGAAGTGGTGGTTCCGGCGCGAGGGCCAGAAGGGTTCGAGGAGGGTGCGGGTCTGCACGGTTGCTCTCCGGAGCGCGGGTCGACGGGGACGCACGGAGCCGCCGCCCTCCCGGCGGGTACGCGGGTACGGGGAGGGGTGGCGGTGCGTCAGCGACAGCAGGCGCTGTAGATCCGGCCGTGGTCGATGTACCGGCGGACGGTGAGCACGGGGAGGGCGGCGATGCGGACCGTGGCGGTCATGGTGCGGCTCCTCCCCCTGGGTTTCTCCGGCCCGCGGCGGAACGGCGGCGGGCACGGGTACGAGACTTCCACGCCCGGTGCCCGGAAGGCAACCCACTGGAGGGTCACATCCGCAGGCCGAGACAGAAAACGTCCACGATCCGGACGCCACCGCCCCGACCTGCGGAAACGGAAAAAATATCGGAGGCAGAACTACCGACAGAACGAGGGCAGAGCGAGGGCAGAGCGACGGCAGGACCGGCGGCGGAACCGTCCGGAGCGGAACTGCCGGGGCGTCAGAGCCGCACGCCCGCCCGGACGGCCGCGTGCTCGACCAGCCGGATCAGCAGCTCCTTGCCGTCCTCGCGCCGCCGGGCGTCGCACAGCAGCACCGGCACCGCGGCCGGCAGGTCCAGCGCGGCGCGGACGTCGTCGGGGGCGTACACCTCGGTGCCCTCGAAGCAGTTGACGGCGACCACGAACGGGATGCCGCGCTGCTCGAAGTAGTCGACCGAGGGGAAGGAGTCGGCGAGGCGGCGGGTGTCGGCGAGCACGACGGCGCCGAGGGTGCCGCGGGCGAGCTCGTCCCAGACGAACCAGAACCGGTCCTGGCCGGGGGTGCCGAACAGGTAGAGCGCGAGGCCGGGCCTGAGGTCGATCCGGCCGAAGTCCATGGCGACGGTGGTGGTGCGCTTGGCCTCCACCCCGGCGGTGTCGTCGACCGGCCGGCCGATCTCGCTGAGCGACTCCTCGGTGCGCAGCGGGCGGATCTCGCTGACCGCGCCGACCAGGGTGGTCTTGCCCGCGCCGAAGCCTCCGGCGATCAGGATCTTGACCGCACTGGAGCCCCAGGGGGCCTTGCGGAGAGGGGAGGTTGACGGTGCGTCAGAGTGCACGGAGGCCATTGATCACGTCTCGCAGCAGGCGCTCGTCCGGTTGGTGGGCGAGCTGGACGGGTCGGGTGACGCTGATCAGTTCGGCGTCGTGGAGGTCGCCGAGCAGGACCCGCACCACGCTCACCGGAAGGTCGGTGTAGGACCCCAGCTCGGCGACGCTGAGCGGCTCTTCGCGGCAGAGTTCGAGGATCGCGTGGTGTTCCGGGTCGAGCGCGAGGTCGGGGCCGCCGCCGGGGCCGGCCAGGGCCGGCACCGCGGCGGTGACGAGGGAGATGAGGTCGAAGAGGCCGTCGTCGACCGGGCGGGCGCGTCCCCTGGTCATCGAGAACAGCCGGACCACCGGCCCGGCGTCGTCGTCGAACCAGCGGTCGTCCACCGGGGTGCGGGGCGCGAACAGGTCGGCCGGCGGCTCGTCGGCCGGCTCGCCGTCCGCGGACGCACCGCTGAGGTCGGCCGGGGCGGGGGCCTCGGTCGGCTCGGTCGGATCGGGCTCGCTCATCGGATGGGTCATCTCCCGGGCAGGGTGGTATCGGTCCTCGGTTCGGCGGCCAGGTGCTCGCCGACGCGCTTGACCAACAGTGCCATTTCGTAGGCTATTTGGCCCACATCGGATTCGGCGTCGCTGAGCACGGCCAGGCAGCTGCCGTCACCGGCCGCGGTGATGAACAGGAAGGCCTCGTCCAGCTCGACCATGGTCTGCCGGACGCCGCCGACCTGGAAGTGCCGTCCGGCGCCCTTGGCGAGGCTGTGGAAGCCCGCGGCGACCGCGGCCAGGTGCTCGGCGTCCTCGCGGCCGAGGCCGCTGGAGACGCCGGTGGCGAGGCCGTCGCTGGACAGGATCACCGCATGCCGAAGGGTCGCCACCCGGCCGACCAGGTCGTTGAGGAGCCAGTCGAGGTCCCCGGACGGCGGTGTTGTTGCGGTCATGATTCGGTTCCTTCTGCTGGTGCGGGCGGTGCGGTCGGCGTCTGGTGCGCCGGCGGGACGGAGCGGGCGGGGGGCAGCGCGTGCGGCACCGGTGCGGAGGGCAGTGCGACCCGCAGTCGGGGCGACTGCCCGGGCAGCAACGGCCGTACGGGCGTGGGCCGTTCGGCGGCCTCGTCGGTGCCGGACGGGTCGGGCTCGGAGCGCACCACGGTGAGCGAGGCGGGCTGCAGCCGGTCGCCGCGGCCGCGGGCGAAGCCGCGCTGGAAGGAGGCGAACGCGGAACGGGCCTCCTCGGGGCTGCGTTCGCGGGCCGGTTCGGCGGGCTCCGGCTCGGCGCCGGGCCGCAGTTGGGGCGCCAGGCTGGCCTGCCGGACGCGCTTGGGCAGCAGCCCTCCGGCCACCGGGGTCAGCGCGGGCCCTGCGGCGGGCGTCCCGGCAGCGGCGGGCGTCCCGGCAGCGGCGGGCTCTGCGGCGGCCGGCAGCGCCGGGGCGGCGTCCTCCTCGGGGCGGCGGTGCCGTCCGGTGCCCCCGGTGCCCGTGGCGGGCTGCTGGGCGGCGCCGGGGCGGCGGCGGGGCAGGCCGCCGGGGGTGGCGGCGGGCTCGGCCGTGGCGGGGCGGGGCCCGCCGAGCGCGGCGGCGGCCGGTGCGGCCACGGCCGGTGCGGCGTGGGCGCCCTGGCGGCGGCCCGGTCCGGCGCCGGGGCGGGTGAGGCCGCCGCGGGCGATGCTGCTGGCGGGCGCGGCGGGCTGCCGGTGGCTGCCGGTGTCCTCGCCGCTCTGCCGGGGGGCGTCGGGGGCGGTCTCGACGGTCTCGGCGAGCAGTTCGCGCGGGATCAGCACGACGGCGGAGGTGCCGCCGTAGGGGCTGGGCCGCAGGTGCACCCGGATGCCGTGGCGGCGGGCGAGCCGGGAGACCACGAACAGGCCGAGCCGGTCGGTGTCGGCGAGGTCGAACTCCTGCTCGACGGCGAGGCGTTGGTTGATCTCCTCCAGGTGCTGCTCGCTCAGGCCCAGGCCGCGGTCGTCGATCTCCAGGCAGAAGCCGTGCGCGACCACCTCGCCCTGGACGGTGACCTGGGTCTGCGGCGGGGAGAACACCGTGGCGTTCTCGACGAGTTCGGCGATCAGGTGGGTGACGTCGGCGACGGCGGAGCCGAGCAGGCCGGTGCCGGGGAAGGGCCGCACCTGCACCCGGGCGTAGTCCTCGACCTCGCCGACGGCGGCGCGCACCACGTCGACCATCCGGACCGGCTTGCGCCAGGCGCGGCCGGGCGAGCCGCCGGAGAGGATGATCAGGCCCTCGGCGTGGCGGCGCATGCGGGTGGTGAGGTGGTCGAGCCGGAAGAGGTCCTCCAGCTCGCGGGGGTTCTCGGTGCGGCGCTCCATGGTGTCGAGCAGGGTGAGCTGGCGGTGCAGCAGGACCTGGCTGCGGCGGGCGAGGTTGACGAAGACGGCGGAGACGCCGCGGCGCAGTTCGGCCTGTTCGACGGCGGCCTCGACGGCGACCCGCTGGACCTCGTTGAAGGCCCGGCCGACCTGGCCGATCTCCCCGGCGCCGAAGTCGAGTTGGGGCACTTCGGCGACCACGTCGACGGCCTCGCCGCGGCGCAGCCGGAGCATCACGGAGGGCAGCCGGGTGGCGGACAGGTCGGCGGCGGCGTTGCGCAGGCCGACGAGTTCGCGCACCAGGCGGCGGCCGGTGCGGTAGGAGATGACGATCGACAGGATGACGGCGGCGAGGCCGATCAGACCGGCGGTGCCGCCGCGGACCAGCGCGTCGACCGCGTTGTCGCGGGCCTGCTTGCCGAGGTTGTCGGCGAGCCGGGAGTTGACGGCGTCGATGTCGGCGAGGACCTTGTCGGCGGTCTCGCCCCAGGAGTCGACCGGTCCGCCGCGCACCTCCAGGGCCCGGTCGGCGGCCTTGTCGAAGCCGTTCTCGGCGGCGGTGAGCCAGCTCCAGTCCTGGCCCATCCGCAGCGCGTTGTAGGTCTCCCGGTCCTCGCCGTCGAGTTCGGCGACGTAGATCCGGAACAGGGCCTGCTGGGCGTTCATGGCGTCCAGTGCGACCTGCTGCTTGCGGGGGTCCCGGGCGCCGGCCTCGGTGCCGGCGCGCAGGGCGCGCATCGCGGCGGTCTCCTGGGAGAGGTACTCGCCGGCCCGGGAGAGCTCGACCAGGATGGTGCCCTGGCGGGGCAGCGAGCCGGACTGCTTGGCGATGAAGGAGGAGCGGAACGCGAACACCGGGGTGATCAGGTCGCTGTAGTCCCGGAGCGCGCCGTCCCAGCTCTGCTTCTGCTGGCCGATCTGGCTGCGGATGGCGCCGAGCTGGTCGGCGACGGAGAGCAGGTCCTGGTAGCGGGCGCGCTGGTCGGCGTCGAGCTTGTCGGCGTCGTGGCTGGCGCCCTGGTAGCGCAGCAGTTGCAGGTCGCGGTCGGTGGTGGTGCGGGCCTTGGCGTAGGCGGCGGCGTAGTCGGCGTCGGCGGGGGCGGCCAGCCGCAGGACGGCGGCGGTGCGCTCCTGCTGGAGGTCGTAGGCGTACTGGTCGGCCGGGTTGCCGAAGGCAGTGTACGTGGAGCTGAGGTCGAGCTGTCCCCACACGTCGCCGGTGGTGACGAGGGTGGCGTAGACCCACAGACCGCTGAGCGCCGCGATGGGCACCAGGAGCAGCGCGACGATCCTCGCGCGGATCGAGCTGCGGCGCAGGCGCATACGGGTCCTTAGTGGTCCTCGGGGGAGGGGCCCCGGGACGCGGGTGGGCGGGCGCGGGTGGGTGCGCGTGGGCAGGGGAGGGTAGGGGCAGGGGCGGGCACGGCGGGGGTCGAGATCCGCGAGCCTACTACTTCCTGACCACCCGTTCGTAGGGTGAAAGTGCATCGTGATCGGCTGTTGTCCGGATCGTCCTTTAATTTCCGGGCCGGGTTCTGTCATGGCCCCGACCTGCGGCACTGCGGCCGGTGCGGGGCGTCGCCGCTCGGTGACTCTGGGCAGCGCCGCGCCGATCGGGTAGCTTCGCCGGTACCGCTCCGGCCGTGCGGGCCGGAGACGGGGAACGGCGGGATCGGGGGGACCGTGCGAGAGTTCAGCAGCCCCGCGCTGGTCGGTGCGCCGACCGGCGGGCTGGCCGACTCGGTGTTCGACCGGGCGGAGCGGGAGCCGCAGCTGGTGCAGTTGTCCCGGCGGACGGGCGACGGCGGCTGGGAGCCGGTGACGGCGCTCCGGTTCCGGGACGAGGTGCTCGCCCTGGCGAAGGGCCTGCTGACCCGCGGGGTGCGCTACGGCGACCGGGTCGCGGTGATGTCGGCGACCCGCTGGGAGTGGACGCTGTTCGACTACGCGCTCTGGGCGGTCGGCGCCGTCCCGGTGCCGGTGTACCCGACCGCCGCGCCGGACCAGGTGCGCTGGATCCTGGCGGAGACCTCGGCGGTGGCCTGCGTGGTCGAGGACGAGGACCAGGCGATGACGGTGGGCGCGGTGTGCGACGCGCTGCCGGAGCTCACCGGCATCTGGCAGCTGGACCGGGGCTGCGTGGCGCAGTTGGCCGCGGACGGCGCGGGCGTGCCGGACGCGCTGGTGCACCGTCAGCGGCTGGGGGTGTCGCCGGACTCGCTGGCGAGCATCGTCTACACCTCGGGCACCACCGGCCGCCCCAAGGGCTGCCTGCTGACGCACGGGAACCTCGCCGCGGTGGCGGACGCCATGCTGGCGGGCTGGGACGAGGCGTTCCGCGACACCGGCGGCGGGCAGCCCGCGACGCTGCTGTTCCTGCCGCTGGCGCACGTGTTCGGACGGATCACCCAGGTCGCGGCGGTGCGCGGCGGCATCCGGGTCGGCCACCACCCGAAGGTGTCGGCGGAGAGCCTGCTGCCCGCGCTGGCCTCGTTCGAACCGACCTTCCTGCACGCGGTGCCGTACGTCTTCGAGCGGATCCACCGCCGGGCCCGGGAGGCCGCGGAGGCGGCGGGGCGGCTGGAGCTGTTCGAGCAGGCCGAGCAGGTCGCGGTGGAGTGGGCGGCGGCCCGCGAGCGCCGGGCCCACCGCCGCGGCCCGGGCCCCTCGCCCGCGCTGCGGCTGCGGCACGCGGCGTACGAGCGGATGGTGTACCAGCGGGTCCGGGCGGTGCTGGGCGGCCGGGTGCGGACGGTGATGTCGGGCGGGTCGGTGCTGGCGCGGGAGCTGGGACTGTTCTTCGCGGGCGCGGGCGTGACGGTGTACGAGGGCTACGGGCTGACCGAGTCGTCCGCGCCGGTGACCGCGAACCCGCTGCGGCGGGCGAAGTTCGGCACGGTGGGCCGGCCGCTGCCGGGCTCGACGGTGGCGATCGCCGAGGACGGCGAGGTGTGGGTGAAGGGGCCGGGGGTGTTCTCCGGGTACCTCAACCACCCGCGCTGCTCGGACGAGGCGCTGTGCCGGGGCTGGCTGGCCACCGGCGACCTGGGCGAGCTGGACGAGGACGGCTACCTGGTGCTGACCGGCCGCAAGAAGGAGGTGATCGTCACCTCCAGCGGCAAGAACCTGGCCCCGGCGGTGCTGGAGGAGCGGGTGCGCAGGCACCCGCTGGTCGCCCAGTGCCTGGTGGTGGGCGACGACCGGCCGTACCTGGCGGCACTGATCACGCTGGACCCGGTGGCGCTGGCGCACTGGCTGCGGGCCCGCGGGCGGCCGCCGCTGGACGTGTGGCAGGCGCTGTCGGACCCGGAGCTGCACCAGGAGGTGCAGCGGGCGGTGGGGGCGGCGAACACCACGGTGTCGCGGGCCGAGTCGATCCGGGCGTTCCGCCTGCTGCCGCGCGAGTTCTCGGTGGAGGACGGACTGCTGACGCCCTCGTTGAAGATCCGCCGCTCGGCGGTGGCGGAGCGCTACGCGCAGGACATCGAGGAGCTCTACGCCGGTTGACCGATCTCGCCCGCCGGTTGGGCCGTTCCGCTTGACCGCCGCGATTGGTCCAGTCCATTGTGTGCTGCGGCCTGGTGCGGCAGGGCCCCCACCGACCCCCGCCCCCTCCGGGAGTCACTCCTCCGCCCGTCCCCCACACTGGAGTTGACCCGTGATCGGTTCCGCCCGCCGCCGCCTCGCGGCCCTCGCCGCCACCGCCGCGCTGGCCGGCCTCGGCACCGCCCCGGCCGCGCACGCGGACGCCGCGGCCCCCGCGCCGAACCTGGCGACCAACCCCGGCTTCGAGATCCCCGCCCTGCCGCTGGCCGACTGGGGCTCGATCCCCGGCTGGCACTGCGCGGCGGGCGAGGGCGCGGTCACCGCCGCGGCCCGCACCGGCGGCTCCGCCCTGGTGGTCACCCCCGCCTCGGCCGACTCCACCGGACAGTGCACCCAGACCCTCGCGGTGCGTCCGAACACCACCTACACCTACCGCGCCTGGGTGCGCGGCTCGTACGCCTTCCTCGGCGCCACCGGCACCGGCCACGACGTCTCCCCCGCCTGGACGGCCGCCACCGGCGACGGCTGGCAGCAGCTGACCACCTCCTTCACCACCGGGGCGGCCACCACCTCGGTGCAGCTGTACGTGCACGGCTGGTACGGCCAGGGTCCGATCGCGGTGGACGACGTCGAGGTGAGCGGCGACAGCCCGGCGCCCGCGCCGGCGGCCACCAGCGTGCCGACCGCCGATCCGGTCGTCTTCGTCACCGTCGACGACGGCTGGACGCGCGACCCGGCGGCCGCGCAGCTGATCGCCGACCGGAAGGTCCCGGTCACCGCGTTCCCGCTGCCGATGCCGGAGGGCTTCGAGCCCGACTTCTTCGCCCGGGCCACCGCCGTGCCCGGTTCCGCGATCGAGGACCACAGCGTCTCGCACCGCGACCTGACCACCCTGTCGCTCGCCGAGCAGCAGGCCGAGATCTGCGACGCCCGGGACGCGGTCACCGCCCACTACGGCACCGTCCCGACACTGTTCCGCCCGCCGTACTTCGCCTGGAACGCCGACACCCGGCAGGCCGCCGCCAACTGCGGCATGACGCACCTGGTCACCGCGAACGCCGACTTCGGCTGGGGCGCCTCGAACACCTCCCACCCCGGCGGCGCGCTGCAGGCCGGCGACATCGTCATCCTGCACTTCACCGACACCCTGACCGGCGACCTGCAGCGCACCCTGGACGCGGCCGCCCGGGCGGGCCTGCGGCCCGCGGCGCTCACCGACTACCTGCACTGAGCCCCGCGACACCGGTGGCCGGGCCCGAACGACGGGCCCGGCCACCGGTGTTCGTCCCCCACGGACGCCTCGCGGTCTACCGCACGGATCAGGCCGCGGCGCTGAACAGCGGCAGGTAACCGTTGGCCTGGCCGGTCGAGTTCGGGTGGTAGCTGTCGCTGATCGGCAGCGTGGTGCTGTTCAGCCACTGGGTGGAGGAACCGCAGATCTCGTGCCCGGAGAAGGCCGTCCGGACGTCCTTGAAGGTGAACCCGGCGTTCGCCGCCTGCTTGGCGATCACCGTGTCCAGGGTGTCTGCCGCGCCGTTGATCGCGGTCCGCTTGGTGTTCGAGATGCCGAAGATGCAGGTGCCGGGCACCTGGTAGAGGTGCGGGTAGCCGAGCACCACCACGTGCGCGTTGGGCGCCTTCGCCTTGATCTGCCCGTAGAGGCTGGTGAGCTTGCCCGGCAGCGTGTTGGTGGCGTAGCTCTGGGCCGCGCTGACGGCGCTCAGGCAGGCGCTCTCGCTGTCCAGCACGCAGGTCTGCATGGTGGAGGCGAAGCCCGCGTCGTTGCCGCCGATGGTGATCGACACCAGCGTGGTCGAACTGCTCAGCGCGCTCAGCTGGTTGGCCACCACGTCGTCGGTCCGCGCGCCCGAACAGGCCACGAAGGAGAACGAGGTCGGCGCGTGCGCGGTCTTCCACAGGTACGGGTACGCCTTGGTGCTGCGGCTGCAACTGCCGCTGTCGCTGGTGTAGCTGCCGGAGCCGACGCCGGCCGAGTACGAGTCGCCGAGGGCGACGTAGTTGACCCCGGCGGCGCTCGCCTGGGTGGCGGCGACGAGGGTGGTGACGGAGAGGGCCGCCGCGGTGAGCGCGACGGTGACGGCACGGACGCGAGACATCTGATCCTCCAGGAGTGACGCAGGCCACACTTGGATACCAGTCGGTAGCCCCCCGCGGAAGCGGTCATGCCAAAGAAATTGACGAACACTCACCGAACGGGGCCCCAACGTCCGCTACGCGCGCAGACCCACCCCTGACCTGGGCTGCAGAAATCCCCCCGACGACCCTCCGGAGCGCCGTTCCGACGGAACGGGAGCGTCCGCCTCCTCAGCGGAACCGGCAGCCCGCGAACGGCACTTCCTCGATCGTCTCGTCCGCCCGCACCGGCACGCCCCAGCGCGCGGCCGCCGCCGCGACCGCCGCCCGCGCCTGCCGCAGCCCCGGCATCCCCCAGCCGAGCAGCTCCACCGCCAGCCCCGGCGCCACCAGCAGCCGCCGGTAGTGCCGCCCCGAGGCCGGGTCCGGCGCCGACGGGCCCACCGCGCGCAGCGCCGCGGCCATCCGCACCCGGGCGCACTCGTGGCCGCCGTTGGCCGAGCCGACCCGGTCGTACAGGTAGCCGAGGTACACCGGCCCCTCGATGACCGCCTGGGCCTCCTCGCCCGCCTCCCGGGCCAGCGCGCTGCCCGGGTCGCCGCCGTCCTCCGGCTCCAGCGACCCGCCCGGCAGGCTGACCACGCCGTCCCGCGGGTTGACCAGCGTCAGCACCCGCCCGTCCGGCGCGAACAGCCACCCCCAGGACTGCTTGACCGTCAGCCCGGCCGGCACCTGCTCCCCCGGCCGCCACGGCCAGCCCGCGTTGGGGCGGCGGCGCACCCGTCCGAGCAGGTCGGAGATCTCCGGGCTGTACTCGATGCCCATCGCCACTCCCTCCGCTCTCCGGCCGGCCCGCCGCACCACCTGATGATCTTCCCCGAACACCCGACCGATGAACAGCCCCGACCGCCACCCGGGTCACCGCGTCTGCTAAGGCGGTCCCGGAGCGGTGTCCGGGACCTGTGATACTCGTACCTGAGCACCGGACGGACGAGGGGCGGCAGGGCGATGCGGCGGGGAGCGGGCGAGTGAGGCTGCTGCACACCTCGGACTGGCACCTGGGCCGGTCCTTCCACCGGGAGAGCCTGCACGCCGCGCAGCAGGTCTTCCTGGACCACCTGGTGGCGACCGTCGCCGCCGAGCGGGTCGACGCGGTGCTGGTCGCGGGGGACGTCTACGACCGGGCGCTGCCCGGCCTGGAGGCGGTCGCGCTGTTCGACGAGGCGCTGTGGCGGCTGTCCGAACTGGGCGTGCCCGCGGTCTTCATCTCCGGCAACCACGACTCGGCCCGCCGCCTGGGCACCGCCTCCCGGCTGCTCGACCGCTCCGGCATCCACCTGCGCACCGACCCGGGCGCCCTGGCCGAGCCCGTCCTGCTCGCCGACGAGCACGGCCCGGTCGCCGTGTACGGGCTGCCGTACCTGGAGCCCGCCCTGGTCCGCGAGCGCCTGGGCCTGGCCGGGGGCGGCCACGAGCAGGTGCTGGCCGCGGCGATGGACGGCGTCCGCGCCGACCTGGCCGCCCGCCCCGCGGGCACCCGGGCCGTGGTGCTGGCGCACGCCTTCGTCACCGGCGGCGCCCCCAGCGACAGCGAGCGGGACATCGCGGTCGGCGGCGTGCAGTCCGTCCCCGCCGCGGTCTTCGACGGCGTGCACTACGTGGCGCTCGGCCACCTGCACGGCTGCCAGACCCTGGCCCCGCACCTGCGCTACTCCGGCTCCCCGCTGGCGTACTCCTTCTCGGAGACGGCGCACCGCAAGTCGATGTGGCTGGTCGACCTGGACGCGGCGGGCGCCGTCGAGGCCCGGCGGGTGTACTGCCCGGTGCCGCGCGAACTGGCCCGGCTGCGGGGCCGCCTGGCGGAGCTGCTGGACGACGAGGAGCACGAGTACGCCGTCGACCGCTGGGTGCAGGCCACCCTGACCGACCCGGTCCGCCCGGCCGACGCGATGGAGCGGCTGCGCGCCCGCTTCCCGCACACCCTGCAGCTGCTCTTCGACCCGGAGGGCGGCGAGCGCACCGACCGGGCCTCGTACGCCCAGCGGGTCAGCGGGCGCACCGACCGGGAGGTGGTGGAGGGCTTCGTCGCGCACGTCCGCCCCGGCCGCGCGCTCGACGGCGGCGAGCGGGCCTGGCTGCTGGAGGGCCTGGAGGCGGTGCGCCGCACCGCCGCCGCCCGGGCCGAGGAGAACGCCCGGTGAGGCCCCGCCCCCGCCCCCTGGAGGACGCCCGATGAGGCTGCACCGGCTCACCGTCACCGCCTTCGGCCCGTTCGCGGGCACCGAGCGGGTCGACTTCGACCGGCTCTCCGCGGCCGGCCTGTTCCTGCTGCGCGGCGCCACCGGCGCGGGCAAGAGCAGCGTCCTGGACGCGGTCTGCTACGCCCTGTACGGCGAACTGCCCGGCACCCGCCGCAGCAACGGGGTGCGCAGCGACCACGCCGCCCCCGGCGTGCGCACCGAGGTGGTGCTGGAGGTGACGCTCGGCGGGCGGCGGCTGGAGGTCACCCGCAGCCCCGAGCAGTGGCGCCCCAAGAAGCGCGGCACCGGCCTGACCCCGGAGAAGGCGCAGACCCTGCTGCGCGAGTGGGCCGCCGACGCCGGGGAGGGCGCGCCCGGCTGGGTCGCGGTCAGCCGCTCGCACCAGGAGGCGGGCGAGGAGCTGACCAGGCTGCTGGGCATGAACCGCGAGCAGTTCTGCCAGGTGGTGCTGCTCCCGCAGGGCGACTTCGCCCGCTTCCTGCGGGCCGACTCCAAGCAGCGCGCCGAACTCCTCGGCCGGCTCTTCGACACCAGCCGCTTCGAGCAGCTGGAACGCTGGACGGCCGAGCTGCGGCTGCGCCACGAGCGCGAGGTGCTCGGCGGACGGCAGCGGGTGCACGCCCTGCTGGCCCGCGCCGAGGAGGCCGCCGGGCCGCTGGCCGCCGACGCGGCCGCCCACCACCCCGGCGAGGACGCCCCGGTCACCGAGGCCCTCGGCTGGGCCGCGATGCTGCGCGCCGCCGCCGTCGAACGGGCCGACGCCGCGGCTCTGCACCTGGCCGCCGCCGAGGCCGAACGGACCGCCGCCCGCGAGCAGTCGGAGCGGCAGAGCGCCCTCGCCGAACGGCAGCACCGCCACCAGCAGGCCCAGCAGGAACGGCTGCGGCTCACCGACCTGGCCGCCCGCTGCGCCCCGGAACGGGCCCGGTTGGAGGCCGCGCTGGCGGCCGAGGCCCCCGCCCCGCTGCGCGCCCCGCACCGCGCCGCGCAGGCCGCGCTGGCCGCCGCCACCGCCGAGGAGGAGGCCCGCCGCACCGACCTGGCCGCCCGCGCGGCCGCCGCCGGGTGGGGCGCCCCGCTCGGCAGCGTCGAGGAACTGCAGGCCGCCGAGGGGCTGTTGCGCGCCGAGACCGGCCGCCTGGAGGCCGCCGCGGCCGACGAGGCCCGCCACGGCGCGCTGCTCGCCGACCGTGCCCGGCTGCAGCGCAGGCACGAGGAGGCGGAGGCCCTGGCCGAGGACTCCCGCCGCTGGCTGGAGGACTTCGAGGAGAGGCTGAAGCGGCTCCAGCAGGAGCGCGAGGGCGCCCGGGAGGCCCGCGCCGAACTGGAGCAACTCGACGCCCGGCAAGAGGAGTTGACGCAGCAGCTGCACTCCGCCGAACGGCACCTGCGACTGCTGGGCGAGCTCGCCGCCGCCGAGGACGTCGTCCGCGCCCGCACCGACGCCGCACAGGACGCCCGGCAGCACACCCTGGACCTCCAGGAGCGCCGACTCGCGGGCATGGCCGCCGAGTTGGCCGCCGCCCTGACCCCCGGCGCCCCGTGCCGGGTGTGCGGCTCCCCCGCGCACCCGGCCCCCGCCGAGCCCGCGGCCGGGCAGGTCACCGCCGAGGACGAACGCCGCGCCCGCGCCGCCCAGCACGCCGCCGAGGCCGAACTCGCCGCCGCCGCCCAGCAGGTGAGCACCGTCACCGCGGCCGCCGCAGCCGCCGAGGCCGCCGCCGGAGGCCGCACCGCCGCCGAACTCACCGCCTCTCTCTCCGAGTTGGCGGAGCGTCAGCAGCAGCTCCGGCACGCGGCGGAACGCTGGCTGCCGCTGGGCCAGCAACTCGAGCGGCTGGAACGGGACGGCGCGGCCCACCGCGAGCAGCTCCGCCAGGCGGGCGAGCAGAGCGCCCGCCTGACCGGCCAACTCGGCGCCCTGGCCGCCGAACTCACCACTCTCGACGCCCGGCTCTCCGCCGCCCGCGGCGACGCCCCGTCCGTCGCCGCCCGCGCCGCCGCCGTCACCGCGCTCGCCACCGCCACCACCGCCGCCCTGAACGCGACCCGCACCACCGCCGCGGCCACCGCCCACCACCGGGAGACCGCCGAGGCCCTGCTGCGCGCCGCCCGCGACGCCGGCTTCCCCGACCTGGCCGCGCTGGCCTCGGCAGCCCTGCCGCCGTACGAACTCGACGCGCTGCGAAGGAAGTTCAAGCAGCTCGACGCCGACCTCGAACTGGCCGCCGCCCAACTCGCCGACCCCGCCCTGCTGGCCGCCGCCGAACTCCCGCCCGCGGAGACCGGCCCGGCCCGCGCCGCGGCCGCCCGCGCCGACGAACGCCTCGCCCGTGCCCGCTCGGCCCACGACCAGGCCCGCGCCCGGGTCGCCGACCTGGCCCGGATCGGCCGCGACCTGGCCGCGCTGGCCGCCGAACTCGCCCCCGTCCTGGACGCCCACGCCCGGATCAGCCGCCTGGCCGCCCTGCTCGCGGGCGCCCCCGCGGAGAACGCGCTGCGGATGCGCCTGGAGTCCTACGTCCTCGCCGCCCGCCTGGAGCAGGTCGCAGCGGCCGCCAGCCGGCGCCTGCTGAAGATGTCCGGCGGCCGCTACACCCTGGTCCACAGCGACGGCCTGGTCTCCGGCACCAAGCGCTCCGGCCTCTCCCTGCACGTCGTCGACGCCTGGACCGGCCGCGAACGCGACACCGCCACCCTCTCCGGCGGCGAGTCCTTCTTCGCCTCCCTCGCCCTGGCCCTCGGCCTCGCCGACGTGGTCACCGACGAGACCGGCGGCATGCCCCTGGACACCCTCTTCATCGACGAGGGCTTCGGCACCCTCGACGAGAACGCCCTCGAGGAGGTCATGGACGTCCTCGACTCCCTCCGCGAACGCGACCGCGCCGTCGGCATCGTCAGCCACGTCGCCGACCTCCGCACCCGCATCCCCGCCCAGCTCCTGGTCCGCAAGCACCGCACCGGCTCCACCGTCCACCACACCACCCGCGAGAACGCCTGACCGCCACCCCGCCTCCGGGGTCCGCTCAGCCGGTCCAGCCGTTGCAGGGCTCGAGGCCGTCCTCGCCGGCGCCCTCCCGGTCCGGCTCAGGCCCCGGCACCTCGGTCGTCGCCACCGCGCTGCTGCTCCCCCTCCGCCAGGAACGCGGCCGCCAGGCGGCCCCAACTCCGCACCTCGGCAAGGGTGTGCGAGACGTGCAGGCGGGCGTCGGGGAGGTGGGCGGCCAGGGTGCGGGCGGTGGCGAGGGGGTGCAGGGGGTCGGTGTCCCAGGCGAGCAGCAGGACGGGGTGGGTGAGGCCGCGCAGGCTCTCGGGGGCGGGCAGGTCGGAGGCGGCGGCGGCCCGCAGCGCGGCCGGCAGGAGCGGCTCGGCGAGGTCGAACTCGGTGGTGTACTGCGGGGCCCCGGCCAGGACGGCGGGCGGCCCGGTCAGGCGCGCCGCGGCGTGCAGCGCGCCCCGGCCGCGGCGTTCGACCAGGGACGCGGCGGCGAGCAGGCTGCTGCGGCGGGGCTCCCGGGCCGCCCAGGCGACCGCCGGGATCGCCAGCACCAGCCGCTCGAACCGCTCGGGCCGGGCCAGCGCGGCCCACAGCACGGTGGCGCTGCCCATCGAGGCGCCGAACCCGCTGACCGGCGCGCCGGGCGAGAGGTGGTCGCAGAGCGCGAGCAGGTCGGCCGCGAGCGAGGCGTGGCGGTAGTCGTCCGGCACCGCCCGTCCGGTGGACTCGCCGTGCCCGCGCGCGTCGTACCGGGCCAGCCGGTGCGTGGCCGTGACGGGCGCCCAGTCGAACAGCCCGGCCCGCCGCTCGTGCGCCCGGCTGGACAGCGCCCCGTGCGCGTGCACCACGAGCGGCCCGCGCCCGGTGGTGCTGTACGCGAGGCTGGCGTGCGGTCGCTCCAACCGGCCCTCGACGGCCCCGGCGTCCGGCTCGGCGTCCGGCCTGGTGACGGTCACCGGGCGGTCAGCCGGAGCAGGCGGCGCGCTGGGCCTGCTGCCAGGTGCAGACGGGGCACAGCGGACTGCCGGGGGCGTCGGCCGGGTACTCGGTCGGCTCGCCGCACAGCACGCACGCGGCCCGCTCCCCCGCCCCGCCGGGCTGCAACCCGCGCAGCGCCTGCTCGGGGTCGGCGGACACCTCGCAGACCTGCTCGGCAACGGTCTCGGCCCCGGCCCCGTTCTCCGCGTGCTCTCCCATGCCGGACAGGGTACGCCGCTCACCCGGCGGCCGGTGCCGCCTCCGCCCACGACGGTGCCCGCCGCACCGCCGCACCGCCGTGCCCCGCGGGCGCCCGCCGGGCGGTCAGCCGAGGAAGGAGAGGCGGAGCTTGCGCTGCGGGTTGTCGCGGTTGGTGTCGATCAGGACGACGGACTGCCAGGTGCCGAGGGCGATCCGGCCGCCGACCACGGGCAGGGTGGCGTGCGGGGCGACCAGGCCGGGCAGGACGTGGTCGCGGCCGTGGCCGCGGCTGCCGTGGCGGTGGCTCCAGCGGTCGTCGGCGGGCAGCAGGTCGCGCAGGGCGGCGAGCAGGTCGTCGTCGCTGCCCGCGCCGGTCTCGATCACGGCGATGCCCGCGGTGGCGTGCGGGACGAAGACGTTGAGCAGTCCGTCGCGGCCGTCCGCGACCTCGCGCAGGAAGGCGTGGCAGCGGTCGGTGACGTCGAGGGCGACCTCGTCGCGGCCGGTGGCGACGTCGAACGTCTGGGTGTGGAAGGTGTCGGACATGGGGCCATCCTGGCCGATCTTGGGCCGCACCTCGTAGGGGCCACGGCCGAACGCCACCCGACCGCCAGGGTGCCCGCCAGGGCGCGCCAGCGTGCCGCCACCGTCCGCCGGGGCCGGAAGGGGCCGGAGGAGGGGCCGCCGGAGGAGGGGCCGGAAGGGGCCTGAGGAGGGGCTGGAGCGAGCCGGGGGACGGACCGGGGGACGGACCGCGGGGCGAGCCCGGGAACGGGCCCACGACCCCGCCGGGGGACGCCGAAAGCCCGACGGACTCCCCGTCCGTCGGGTCGTGGCAGTGGGCGGCGGAGGCCGCCCGAGCCGGTGCGCCGGGCCGCCGGAGCGGCTGCGCCCCGGCCCCGGGGTCAGCCCCGGCTGCCGAAGAGGCTCCGCTTGAGGCGGCGCAGCGGGGCCATCAGGGAGACCCGGGCGCTGCGGCGCGGCGCGGCGGCCGGGGTGGCGGCGCCGGGGCCGCGGGGAGTGAGTTCCCTTATCAGGCCGAGCGCTTCTGCCGTGTCCACCGTCGGGAGCGCGGGCGCGCCGAGGACGGCCAGGTGTCGGTCGATCCGGCGGCCGGTCGTACCGACACCGCACTGGATCGCGGGCACCCGGGGCCGCGGTCGCACTTGCATCTGTTCCATCTGTTTCCCACCCCTACGAGGCGCCAGGGCCGTGAGGCGAAGACTATCCGGCTATGACGGCCTTCACACAACCGTCCTGGTGTTCTGCCACCGTATCGTGCGAACGGAACTGACGCCTCACCAGGGCTCGGTGGTCTCGGTCACGACTACGCATCGGTTGATGGTGCACCATCCAAGCACTGACCGGCCGTCAGGTTCTGCGGCGGTCCGGGGCGTTGCCGGAGCGCACCGGGGGCGGCGGGCGCGCCGGGCGCGCGGCCGTCCGTCCGGAGCGCGGCGGCCGCCCTCGGCGCACCCCCGCCAGTGAGACGCGGTGTCAACGAAGGAGCGGGCCGCGGGCCGGGCCGCGCCCTGCGCACGCCACCCCCGCCGACATGACACCTTGAGTTCAGAAATTGAACACGCGCGAGGGATTGACGTGGCCGAAACCTCCAAGCAATATCTGTATCGACACGGGATAGCGGGGAACACCCACCCATCCCCGGTCGGGTGATTTCAAGTATGAACAAATCACCCGACCATCCCGTTATACTTCCGACACCACGGTGAGTCACTGTCAGGCCGTCTCGACGCTGCGGCGGCCCGACTCCGATGTGGTGGACGGACCGGCGGTCGATCGTTGAGGGTCGGTCGGACCGCCAACCGGACTGCCGGTGCCGCCGCTGGTACGGCGCGGCACCGGCGGTCGCGTTTCCCCGCCGTCCGCGACACCCCGGTCCACCCCGACCACCTGCGCCCGGGGTGCCGCGGCCCGGCCGGACGCCGCCCCTCCCCCTCTCCGCTCCCAGGGTCCCCCCAGGCCCGCTCGGTAGAGTGTCCCCACCGGGCGCCCAGGCGTCAGCCACCCCATCCCTTCGCGGAGTGAACGCACGTGCCACCCCTGCTCAGCATCGTCCTCCCCGTTCACGGCGTGGAACGCTTCCTGCCGCAGTGCCTCGGCTCGCTCCGGGCCGGCGGGGCCGCTCCCGGCGAGGTCGAGCTGATCGCGGTGGACGACCGCTCCCCCGACGGCTGCGGGGCCCTGCTCGACGCGCACGCCGCCACCGACCCGCGGATGCGGGTGCTGCACCTGACCGAGAACCGGGGCCTCGGCGGCGCCCGCACGGCCGGGCTGGCCGAGGCCACCGGCAGCTACGTCTGGTTCGTCGACAGCGACGACTGGCTGCCCGAGGGCACCGTCGACGCCGTGCTGGCCGAGCTGCGCGCCGAGACGGCCCGCGAGGTGCCCGCCGACGTGCTGATCACCGACTTCACGCACGTCTACCCCGACGGCGGCACCGAGCCGAACCCGTGGCGCAAGGTGCTGGCCGGCTCCCCGCTGGTCTCCGGCTGCACCGCCGCCGAGCACCCGGCGCTGTTCAACTCCGTCCTCGCGGTGTGGAACAAGGTGGTGCGCCGCGCGTACCTGCTCGGCCTGGACGTGCACTTCGGCCGCGGCCACTACGAGGACATCTCGGTCACCTACCCGCTGCTGCTCGCCGCCGACCGGCTGCTCTACCTCGACCGCCCCTGCTACAACTACCGGCGCGGCCGCCCCGGCGCGATCACCGCCACCGCCTCCGCCAAGCACGCCGACGTCTTCGCCCAGTACGACGCGATCTTCGCCTTCCTGGACCGCAACGAGCGCGCGGACCGGCTGCGCACCCTGGTCTTCGACCGCACCGTCAAGCAGGCGCTCACCCTCTACGACACCCCCGGGCTCGTCCCGGTCGAGCTGCGCCCGGAGTTCTTCGCCCGGATCGCCGACCACTTCGCGAAGCACCGCCCGGACGGCTACCGCTACCCGTCCGGCGTGCGCGGCGTCCAGTACCGGCTGGCCGCCCGCGGCTCCCGGCGGGCCTACGCCGAGCTGCGCCGCGGCGGCCGGCTGCCCGGCGCGGTCAGGCGCAGCACGAAGGCGGTCGCGCCCGGCGTGAAGAAGGCCGTCCGCAGCGGGGCCCGGTTCACCGCGTACAACGCCTTCAAGCGGCTGCCGATCGACGAGAACCTGGCGGTCTACGCGGCGTACTGGCACCGCGGGTACGCCTGCAACCCGGCGGCGATCTACGCCAAGGCCAGGGAGCTGGCCCCGCAGGTGCGCGGGGTGTGGGTGGTGGAGAACGCCGAGCGGGCCGCCACGCTGCCCCCCGGGGTGCCGTACGTGGTCGTCAACACGCCCGCCTACCTGAAGGCGATGGCCACCGCCAAGTACTTCGTCAACAACGTCAACTTCCCGCACGCCATGACCAAGCGGACCGGCACCGTGCACGTGCAGACCCAGCACGGCACGCCGCTGAAGGCGATGGGCATGGACCTGGTGGACCGGCCGCTGGCCGCGGACGGGATGGACTTCGAGCGGCTGCGCGAGGTGGTCGGGCGCTGGGACTACCTGGTCTCGCCCAACCCGCACACCAGCGAGCACTTCGCCCGCGCCTTCCCCGGCACCTACCAGATCCTCGACACCGGCTACCCGCGCAACGACCGCCTCGCCCTGGCCACCCTGGAGGAGTGCGTGGACGCCCGCCGCGCCCTGGGCATCGCCGACGGGCAGCGCACCGTGCTGTACGCGCCGACCCACCGCGAGTCGCGCGGCGGCTACCTGCCGCTGCTGGACCTGCCCGCGCTGGCCGAGCGGCTGGGCCCCGGCTGGACGGTCATGGTGCGCACCCACTACTTCCACGACGGCGGCGCGGGCGACCTGACCGCCGCCCCCGGCGCGGCGACCCTGCTGGACGTCTCCGACCACCCCGTCGTCGAGGACCTCTACCTGGCCGCGGACGTCCTGGTCACCGACTACTCCTCGATGATGTTCGACTACGCGGTGCTGGACCGCCCGATCGCCGTGTACGCCCCCGACTGGGAGGAGTACCGGGAGGTCCGCGGCGTCTACTTCGACCTGATGAAGGAGCCGCCCGGCGCGGTCGCCACCGAGCAGGAGGCGCTGGTCGGGGCCCTGCTGGCGGGCGACCCGGAGCCGGAGGCCCGGCAGCGCTTCCGGGAGCGGTTCTGCCCCTGGGACGACGGGCGGGCCGCCGAGCGGGTGGTCAGCCGGGTCTTCCCGGTCCGGGCCTGACCCGCCGCCGTCTCAGCATGCGAGAGGCGATCCGTCCGCCAGCCGGGCGTGACAAGGATCGCAGCCCCGCGACGGCGGTGGATGTGGACGGACCGCGGGGTGCATGTCGTAGTCTGCGATCCGTTGCCCAGTGGTCCGGCCCAGTCCGAGCCGCGCGCCTCGCCCCTCGGGGGCGGGACCCCGGCCGGGGACGTCCTCCGGCCGGAACCGTTCGTTCGGCCAGGGAGGGCCACACCGTGATCGACCTCGTCACCAAGCTCGTGCTCAAGCCGCTCGCGAAGGCCCTGTACCGGCCGACGATCGAGGGCCTGGAGAACGTGCCGCGCAAGGGCGGGGTGATCCTGGCGAGCAACCACCTGTCGTTCGTCGACAGCGTGGTGATCCCGCTGGCCGCGCCGCGCCAGGTGTTCTTCCTGGCCAAGGCCGAGTACTTCACCGGCACCGGCTTCAAGGGCGCGGTCTCCCGGTTCTTCTTCACCCACGTGATCAACGCCGTCCCGGTGGAGCGCGGCAGCGTCCGGGCCGCCACCGCCTCGCTGGACGAGGGCCTGGAGATCCTGAACTCCGGCCGGGCCTTCGGCATCTACCCCGAGGGCACCCGCTCGCTGGACGGCCGCCTGTACCGCGGCAAGACCGGCGTGGCCTGGCTGGCGCTGACCGCGGGCGTCCCGGTGGTGCCGGTGGCGCTGGAGGGCCCGCAGCACATCCTGCCGGTCGGCAAGCGGATCCCCCGGCTGCACCGGATCAGCGTGAAGTTCGGCGAGCCGCTGCGCTTCGACGAGCTGCACGGCCAGGCCCGCTCGGCCAAGGCCCGCCGCCAGGTCACCGACGAGGTGATGGCCGCCATCCAGGCGCTCTCCGGCCAGGAGCCGGCCGAGCAGTACAACGAGGCCCCCAAGGCCGCCTGACGCCCCGTCAGCCGTTCGGGTCCCGCTCCCCGCCGCCGGGAACAACCGCGCGGGCCCGCCGGTTCGGAATCCCCGTGGGCGCCCCTCCCGGCGCCCGCGACACCGACCCGACAGGCTACGGAGCGCACCCATGAAGATCGGCATCATCGGAGCGGGCAACATCGGCGGCAACCTGACCCGCCGCCTCACCGCCCTCGGCCACCAGGTCGCGGTGGCCAACTCGCGCGGTCCCGAGACGCTGGCCGAGCTGGCCGCGGAGACCGGCGCGACCCCCGTCCCGGCCGCCGAGGCGGCGAACGGCGCGGAGCTGGTCGTGGTGACCGTCCCGCTGAAGAACGTCCCCGACCTGCCGGAGGACCTGCTCGCGGGCGCGGCCGAGGGCTTCGTCCTGGTCGACACCAACAACTACTACCCGCAGCAGCGGGACGGCCGGATCGACGCCATCGAGGACGGCGGCCTGACCGAGAGCCGCTGGGTCGAGCAGCAGCTCGGCCACCCCGTGGTCAAGGCCTTCAACGGCACCTACGCCCAGGACCTCCTGGACGCCCCGCGCCCCGCGGGCGACCCCGGGCGGATCGCCCTCCCGGTGGCGGGCGACGACCCGGCCGCCAAGCAGCTGGTGCGCGAGCTGATCGACGCCCTCGGCTTCGACACCGTCGACGCGGGCGGCATCGACGACTCCTGGCGCCAGCAGCCCGACACCCCCGTCTACGGCCTGCGGGCCGGCGTCGAGGCCGTCACCGAGGCCCTGGCGAAGGCCTCCCCGGAGCGCCCGGCCGCCTTCCGCGGCTGAGCGCCGCCCGCCGCCCCGTCCCGCTGCCGCTCAGTAGCCGACGGCCTCCCGCAGCAGCAGGACGGTGCCGCGGGCGAAGCGGGGCGGGGCGTGCAGCACCAGGAGCTGGTTGACGGCACTGGGCTGCCCGTACGCGGCCTCGGTGCGGGCGCTCTCCAGCGGGAGGGCGTGCTCCTGGACGCGCCGCAGCGCGGCGGGCAGGTCGGGGACGAGCTTCTGGGCGCCGACCACCCAGACGGCGTGGCCCGCGCCGCCGCCGTGGGCGGGCAGTTGGCTGCCGGAGCCGGAGGCGAGGACGAGGGCGCCGGTCTCGACGAGGGCGTTGACGCTGCCGAGGACGACGTCGGGGGCGGCGAGCAGGCGGCGCAGTTCGTCGGCCTCGCGCTCCCGGTCCATGGCCAGCAGCCGGGGCCTGACCGCGCCGGGGCGGGCGTCGACGTCCTCCTCGATGCCGGAGAGCCGGAGCGTCTCGCTGGCGGTGGTGAGCACGCTCGCGCCGTCGGGGAGCAGGGCGCGGACGCGCTCGCGGGCCGCCTTCGCGTCGTCCAGGACCTCGACGGTGAAGCCGTGCGCGGCGAGGGCGGCGGCGGCCCGCTGGAGCCGGTCCTCGGTGGCGGGGGCGGTGGGGTCGGGGCGGGCGGTGCCGGGGGCGGTGCCGCCGAGCGGGGTGGTGTCCAGGTAGCGGATCTCGTAGACCCGTTCGGCGAACCGCCAGCCGTCCGGGGTGCGCCGGTAACGGTCGTGGTAGATGGCGTGGTTGACGCCCTGCCGGCCGTCGCGCAGCCGGACCAGCTCGTACATGTGGGCCCGTCCGGTGGCGGTGTCGCCGTCGATCCGGACGGTGCCGGGGTGGGTGTTCTGCACGAAGAACTCCCACTGCTCCTGGAGTTCCTCGCCGCCGGCCCGGATCTGCTCGGGGCCGGTCAGTTCGACCGGGACGTCGGGCATCCGCAGCACCCCGTCGGGGGTGAACAGGGCGGCGAGCCGGGGGCGGTCGCGCATCATCACCGCGTCGGTGAACTCGGCCTGCAGGGCCTGGATCTCGACCCGGTCCGCGACCGGCTGGAAGGTGTCCATCGTCTTCTCCGTCCGTCTGGTGCCGGTTCCCCGGCTGCTGCCGGTACGACGAAACGGCCCGCCGAAGTGTGAGGCGCGGGGCGGATGTCACGTTCCGGGGCGCTGTCCGGTCTTGTGATGCGACGGATGCGACGGAACGGCGGCGAGGAGGCGCGTGGTGGAGGACGGCGTGGACGGACGGCGGGACGAGGTGCTGCGCGCGGTGGCGGCCGAGCGGCGGCAGTTGACCAACGTGGCCTACCGGCTGCTGGGGTCGCTGGCCGACGCCGAGGACGTGGTGCAGGAGGCGTACGCCCGCTGGTACGCGATGGCGCCGCAGCGGCGGGCCGAGGTGGCGGCGCCGGGCGGCTGGCTGACCACGGTGGTCGGGCGGATCTGCCTGGACCTGCTGGGCTCGGCCCGGGTGCGGCGGGAGCGGTACGTGGGCGAGTGGCTGCCCGAGCCGGTGCCGGGGGACGGCGCGGGGCGGGGCCCGGACGGGGACCCGGCGGACCGGATCACCCTGGACGAGTCGGTGCACATGGCGTTCCTGGTGGTGCTGGAGTCGATGACCCCGGCCGAGCGGGTGGCCTTCGTGCTGCACGACGTGTTCGGCTACCCGTTCCCCGAGGTGGCGGAGGTGGTGGGCCGTTCGGCGGCGGCCTGCCGCCAGCTGGCCGCCTCGGGCCGCCGCCGGGTGCGCGGGGCGCGGCCGGCGGTCGCCCCGGCCCGGGGGCAGGACGCGCTGGTGCGGGAGTTCAAGCGGGCCTGGGAGGCGAAGGACGTCCGCTCGCTGGTCGCCCTGCTGGACCCGGACGCGACCGTGGTCGCGGACGGCGGCGGCCTGGTCGGCGCGCTGCTGGAGCCGCTGGCGGGCGGGGAGCGGATCGCCCGCGCGATGGTCGCCTTCACCGGCGTGCCGGCCGGCACGGTGCTGCTGGAGCGCCCGGTCAACGGCCTGCCGGGGCTGGTCGCGCAGCTGGACGGGGTCACCGAGGGCGTGTTCGCCTTCCACAGCGCCGGGGGCCGGATCACCCACGTCTGGGCGGTGCGCAACCCGGAGAAGCTCCGGCCCTGGCAGTGAGCCCCGCCCCGGTCCCGCCCGGCCGCGCCCCGTCCTCCCGCCGTTCAGGCCGCGGGCACCGGCGCCTCGCGGCCCAGCAGCGCGGCGTAGCGGCCGCCGCGGGCCACCAGCTCGTCGTGGGTGCCGAGTTCGGCGATCTCGCCGCGGTCCAGGACGGCGATCTGGTCGGCCTCCCGGACGGTGGAGAGCCGGTGCGCGATGGTGAGGGTGGTGCGGCCCGCGGCGAGCGCGTCCAGGGCCTGCTGGACGGCGTGCTCGGTCTGGTTGTCGAGGGCGCTGGTGGCCTCGTCCAGGACCAGGATCGGCGGGTTGCGCAGGACGGTGCGGGCGATCGCCAGGCGCTGCTTCTCGCCGCCGGAGAAGCGGTAGCCGCGCTCGCCGACCACGGTGTCGTAGCCCTCGGGCAGGGCGGCCACCATGTCGTGGATCTGGGCGGCCCTGGCGGCCTCGACCAGTTCGGCGTCGGTGGCGTCGGGCTTGGCGAAGCGCAGGTTGTCGGCGACCGAGGCGTGGAACAGGTAGGTCTCCTGGGAGACCACGCCGACCGCCCGGGCCAGCGTCTCGAAGGACAGCTCGCGCACGTCCACCCCGTCGATCAGCACCCGGCCGCCGGTGGCGTCGTACAGCCGCGGCACCAGGTAGGACAGCGTGGACTTGCCGGAGCCGGTCTCGCCGACCAGGGCGAGCGAGCCGCCCGCCGGGACGGTCAGGTCGATGCCGGACAGGGTGGGGCGGTCCTGGTCGGGGCGGTAGCGGAACTCGACGCCCTCGAAGCGGACGTCGCCGCGGACGTGCTCCAGGTGGACGGGGTGCTCGGGCTCGTCGATCTCCACCGGCAGGTCGAGGTACTCGAAGATCCGCTGGAACAGGGCGAGCGAGGTCTGCACGTCCACGCCGGTGGAGAGCAGGCCGACGGTCGGCCGGAACAGGCCCTGCTGGAGCGAGACGAACGCGACCAGGGTGCCCAGCGAGACGATCGGCGCCCCGGCGGCGGAGGTCAGGCCCGCCGCCCAGTAGATCAGCGCGGGCATCGCGGCCATCACGATCCCGATCGTGGACATCCGCCACCGCCCGGCCATGCTGGAGCGCACCTCCAGCTCGGCGAGCCGGTCCGAGCGGTCGGCGAACTCGCGGGTCAGCGAACCGGAGCGGCCCATGGTCCGGCCCAGCAGGATGCCGCTGACCGACAGCGACTCCTGGACGGCCGAGGACAGCTCGGCCAGTTGGCGCTGCCGCTCGCCGGTGATCTTCTTCCGCTCCCGGCCGACCCGGCGGCTGATCCACACGAACACCGGGAGCAGCAGCAGCGAGACGATCGTCAGCCGCCAGTCGAGCGCGACCATCGCGACCACGCTGGCGACCACCGCGGTCAGGTTCGACACCAGGGAGGTCGCGGTGCCGGTGACGGTGGCCTGCATGCCGCCGATGTCGTTGGCGATCCTGGACTGCACCTCGCCGGTGCGGGTGCGGGTGAAGAACGCCAGCGACATCCGCTGCAGGTGCCGGTAGACGGAGGTCCGCAGGTCGTGCATGACGCGCTGGCCGACGGTGGTGGAGATCAGCGTCTGCAGCACGTTCAGCACGCTGGTGACCACCGCGGCGGCGATCATCCCCAGCGCGAGCAGGCTCAGCAGCCCCGTCCGCCCCTGCGGTATCGCGGTGTCCAGCACCGCCCGCAGCAGGAACGGCGTCACCACCGACACGACGGCGGACGCCGCGACCAGCAGCCCCACCACCGTCAGCCGCCCCGCGTACGGCCGGAACAGCCGCAGGATCCGTCGCACCTGCGCGGGCTGCTTCCCCTCCCCCTCGGGCGGGGTCCAGTCGATCCGGCTCAACTGCACGGGGACCTCCCGGGGGTCGGTGGACACGATGACGCGCCGAGCTTAACGAGTCTTGCTCACCATTAGCAAACCTAAGCTTCTGGGCATTCCGCGGAACCGGGGGCGCGGGGAACTGCGCGGGCCGCGCCCCTGTCGGTGCGCTGCCCGCTCAGGGCTTGCGGTAGTCGCGCCCCGCCGTGTTGGAGACCTTGCCGAGGCCGCCGGGCGGCAGGAGCCTCGCCGCGGCGACGGCGGCCTTGTAGCGCTTGCTGGGGACGCAGAGCGGGCGGTTGCGGGCGAGGTCGCGCAGGGAGTCGTCGACGACGCGGTCGGCGGTGAGCCAGCCCCAGGAGGGGATGGAGGAGGTGCCCATGCCGGCCCGCTGGTGGAACTCGGTGCGGGTGAAGCCGGGGCACAGGACCTGCAGGCGGACACCGCTGCCGGCCAGGTCGCGGGCGATGCCGAGGGTGAAGTTGACCACCCAGGCCTTGGTCGCGCCGTAGGTGCCGCGGGGCAGGAACGCGGCGACGGAGGCGACGTTGACGATCGCGCCGAAGCCGCGCTCCCGCATGCCGGGGACGGCCGCGGTGGTGAGCCGCAGCACGGCTTCGACGTGCACCTTGAGCATGTCGAGCTCGTCCTGCACCGGGACGTCCAGGTAGGTGCCGCGGTGGCCGAAGCCCGCGTTGTTGACGAGCAGGTCGACGGGGCGGGCGGGGTCGCGCAGCCGGTCCTCGACGGTCTCGATGCCGGTCTCGGTGGCGAGGTCGGCGGTGAGCGTCTCGACCCGGACGCCGTAGCGGCCGGAGAGTTCGGCCGCGGCGGCGGCGAGGCGTTCGGTGTCCCGGGCGACCAGCACCAGGTCGCGGCCGTCGCGGGCGAGGCGGTTCGCGTAGGCGGCGCCGATGCCGGCGGTGGCGCCGGTGATGAGAGCGGTGGTCATGGACCCGACCGTACCGGGCGGTAGTCGGGTGCCGCATCGACCGACCGGACCACGGACGCCTCGGCCCTTCGGGCGACCCGCGGGGCGTCGGCGGCGCGCCCCGCACCGGCGTTCTTCGGATCACCCTACGGTTTCGGGCAGCACCGCCGTCCCACGCGGTGCCCCATCCCTTCCAGGAGAACCGATGTCCGTCCAGTTCCACCTGCGCTCCATAGAAGTCGCACCGCCGGCCCGCTCCCGCCCCTCGCGGCACTGACGGCCCGGCACCGCTTCCGCACGCCCGGGCCCGCCCCTCCCCACGGGGCCGGGCCCGACGCGCGTCCGGGGCCGGTGCGGCGGACGGCCGGTCACTCCACCCGGTCCGCCCTGTCCTCCCGGGCCCGCCGGTCGGCCAGGCCGCCCGCGCCGACCGGGTTCAGGCGGCTGGCGGCGGTGGCCTTCAGCTCGGGGGCGAGCCGGGCCACGTCGCGGGAGCCGACCGCGGCGATCAGACCGGGCAGGAAGCCGCGGACCGACTGCATGCCGCGCAGCCAGGGCTGGGCGTAGACGTGCGCGGAGCGGCGGGCCAGGCCCGCCACCAGGCGGTCGACGGCGGGGCCGATCGGGTAGGTCTTGTTCGCGGGCCAGGGCAGCTTGGCCCGCATCTGCCGCAGCACGGCGTCCTGGTCGGCGCCGCGCACCATGTCGGTGTCGGTCCAACTCAGGTACCCGACGCCGACCTTGACGCCCTGGTGGGCGACCTCGGCGCGCAGCGCGTGGGCGAAGGACTCGACGCCCGCCTTGGAGGCGCAGTACGCGGACATCAGCGGGGCGGGGGTCAGCGCGGCCAGCGAGGCGATCTGCAGCAGGTAGCCGCGGCTCTCGGCGAGCGCGGGCAGGAAGGCCCGGGCGGTGGCGACGGAGCCGAGCAGGTTGACCTCGACCACCCGGGTCCAGGCCCGGTGGTCGCTGTCCTGCAGCGGGCCGCCGAGCGCGATGCCCGCGTTGGCGACGACGGCGTCGATCCGCCCGTACCGGTCCTTGATCCGGTTCGCGGCCTCGGTGAGCGCGTCCAGGTCGGTGACGTCGGCCTCCCAGGCGGAGGCGTGCTCGCCGCACCGGGCAGCCACCGCCTTGAGCTCGGCGGGCTCCAGGCCGACCAGGGCGACCTTGGCGCCGCGTTCGGAGAGCTTCTGGGCCATCAGGGCGCCCAGGCCGCGGGCGGCCCCGGTGATGACGACGACCTGCGAGGACAGCGGCGGGGTCATGCGGTCTCCTCAAGGGGCGTGGCGGCCGGGGCGGCGATCCGGCGGATCTCGGCGGCGACCTCGGCGGGGCGTTCGACGGGGCTCATGTGGCCGGTGCCGGGCAGTTCGAGCAGGCCGCGCGGGTCGGCGAGGGCGGCGGCGATCCGGCGGGCGTGGACGGGCGGGGTGAGCCTGTCGCGGCTTCCCGCGACGACGGCGGTGGGGGCGGCGATCCGGGCCAGCCCGCCTCGCACGTCGAGGGTGTCGAGCACGCCCGCCCAGTGGAAGCGGACCTTCGCCGGGCAGGCGTGCACCACCTGCGCGCAGGCCTCGACCCGGTCGGGGGGCGTGGCCGGGCCCATGGTGGCGTACTTGAGGGCGGCCCGGCTGAGCGCCGTGACGGGGCCCAGCGGCAGCCGGGAGCGCAGGATCTGCCGGTGCAGGAAGCGGCGCAGGCCCCCGGGCCGGACGGCGGGCGGCAGCACGGCCAGTTCGTCGACCAGCGCGCCCGGGCCGGTGTTGACCAGCAGGTTGGCGGCGGTGCGGTCGGCGACGCCGGGCCGTCCGCCGGCCGCCATGATCGTCATGCCTCCCATGCTGTGCCCGACGACCACGGCGCGCCGCCCGGCGGGGACGGTCGCGGCGAGCACCGCCTCCAGGTCGTCGGCGAGCTTCTCGGTGGAGTAGCCGTCGGCGGTGGCGGGGGCGGGGCTGCGGCCGTGGCCGCGCTGGTCGTAGGCGACGACCCGGAAGTCGGCGACCAGCCGGTTGACCACCGGCGCCCAGAACGCGGTGGAGCACGTCCAGCCGTGGGCGAGCACGACCAGCGGGGCGTCCGCGGGGCCGTACTCCTCGACGTTCAGTGCGGCGCCGTCGGCGGAGCGGACGGTGTGCACGGCCGCCGGGTCGGGCAGCACGCAGTCGGCGGGGATGCGGCGGCTCACGCGGTCACCGCCTCGGCGCCGACCGGCGCGGGTGCGGTGCGCTTGACCAGCTCGTACTCGGCGAGGTCGACGTGCCGGGTGGCGCGGCGGAAGGCGCTGGTGGAGGCGGGCCACAGCACGGTGTTCTTGCCGTCCTGGTCGAGGTACCAGCTGCGGCAGCCGCCGGTGGTCCACACGGTGCGGCTCATCCGGTGCTGGAGCTCCAGGTTCCACTGGCGCTGGGCGCGTTCGGTGGGCTGCATGGCGGCGGCGCCGACCGCGTCGAGGGTGGTGAGGGCGTCGACCAGGTAGTTCAGCTGCGACTCGATCATCAGGATCATCGAGTTGTTGCCGAGGCCGGTGTTCGGGCCGATCAGGAAGAACAGGTTGGGGAAGCCGCGCACGGTGGAGCCGCGCAGCGCCTCCATGCCGTCCTTCCAGGTCTCGGCGAGCGAGGTGCCGCCGATGCCGAAGACCCGCTCGGCGATCGGCAGGTCGGTGACGTGGAAGCCGGTGCCGAACACGATCGCGTCGACCTCGTGCTCGCTGCCGTCCGCGCCGACCAGGGTGGAGCCGCGCAGTTCGCGCAGGCCGCCCGCGACCACCTCGGTGTTGGGGGCGGCGAGCGCCGGGTAGTACGTGTTGCTGAGCAGGATGCGCTTGCAGCCGATCCGGTAGTCGGGGGTCAGCCTGGCGCGCAGCGCCGGGTCGGCGACGGCCTTGTGCAGGTGCCGCAGCGCGACCTGCTGGACGAGCTTGAGCAGCTGCGGGCGGCGGACGAAGGCGTCGACCTGCAGCTCGCGCATCGCGAACAGCCCGGCCCGGCGCAGCAGCCCGGTCGGCGGGAGCTTGGCGTGCAGCCACCGCTCGACGCCGGTGACCTCGCGGTCGGCCCGCGGCAGGACCCAGGCGGGGGTGCGCTGGAAGACGGTCAGCCTGCCGACGGTCGGCTGGATGGCCGGGATGATCTGGGCGGCGGAGGCGCCGGTGCCGACCACGGCGACGCGCTTGCCCGCCAGGTCGTAGTCGTGGTCCCAGCGGGAGGAGTGGAACACCTTGCCGGGGAAGGAGTCCAGGCCGGGCAGGTCGGGGATCTGCGGGTCGGCGAGCGGCCCGGCGGCGGAGACCACCGCGTCCGCGGTCCAGCTCCCGGCCCGCGAGGTGACCCGCCAGCGGGTGTGCTCCTCCTCCCAGCGCAGCTCGGTGACCTCGGCGCCGAAGCGCAGGTGCGGGCGCAGCCCGAAGGTGTCGGCGACCCGCTCCAGGTAGGCGCGGATGTCGGGCTGGCCGGAGAACACCCGGGGCCACTCGGGGTTCGGCGCGAACGAGAACGAGTACAGGTGCGAGGGCACGTCGCAGGCGCAGCCCGGGTACGAGTTGTCGCGCCACGTCCCGCCGACGGAGTCCGCGCGTTCCAGGATCACGAAGTCGGTGATCCCGGCCCGGCGCAGCCGGACGCCGGCGCCGAGGCCGCCGAAGCCGGAGCCGACGACGGCGACCCGCACGTGCGGGACGGGCGCGTCCGGCTGCGGGTCGGTGGCGGTGGCGGGCGCGGGGGGCTTCTTGGTGCGGGGTGCCATGGGCGGGCCTCCTGGCGAGGGTGGGGGGCGCTGGCGGGTGGCTGGTCGCGCGGCGAACGCTGCCAGTAATCACTGGCGCGTTTGGCAGAGTAGCCCTTGTTGACACTCAGTGGAATAGCGCGGGGCGCCGCTGTTTGCGCGACGCCCGGGAGCCCTATGCTGACCGGCGTGGCGAAGACCCAGCAGGAAGACGAGCACCCCCGCGCCTACCGGGTCGCCGAACTCGCCGAGGCGGCCGGCATCAGCGTGCGCACCGTCCGCTTCTACCGCGAACGCCGCCTGCTCCAGCCGCCCCGCAAGGAGGGCCGGATCGCCTGGTACGGGGACGAGCACCTGGCCCGGCTCCGGCTGATCGCCGAACTCCTGGAGCGCGGCCACGCCCTGGGCGGCATCGCCGAACTCATCGACGCCGGCCAGGACGGCCGCGACGTCGCCGAACTCATCGGCCTGCAGGCCGCCCTGGTCGCCCCCTGGTCGGACGAGACCCCGGTCCACCTCGACTGGGACGAGCTGCGCGCCGCGTTCGGCGACCAGCTCACCCCCGCCAACACCGCCGAGTCCGTCGCCCAGGGCTACGTCACCGTCCACCCCGACGGCATCACCCACGTCAGCCGCCGCCTGATGGACGCCACCGTCGCCCTGGTCGGCGAGGGCGTCCCGCTGGCCGCCGTCCTGGACGTCAGCCGCCGCGCCGCCGAGTACGCCGACGCCATGGCCGACCTCTTCGTCGCCCTGGTCCGCGACCACCTGCTCGACGGGCTCACCCGCGTCCAGGACCTCACCCCCGCCGAGGCCGCCCGGCTCACCGAGCGGATCCAGCGCGTCCGCCCGCTCGCCCGGGCCGTCAACGACGCCCAGTTCGCCCTCGCGATGGACCGCCGGGTGCGCGCCGAGTACGAGGACCTCACCGGCCGGTGACCCGCCCCCGACCCCGCCGTCCGCCCCACCCGTCACCTGCGCACCGTCCGTACCGCCCCGGCATGGGAGAGTGGGAGGCGGTGAAGGGAGCACGGGCGTGTTGATGGAGAAGGTCGCCGAGATCCTGGTCGAAGCCTCGGCCGAAGCGGTGGAGCCGCGGTTCCGGTCGCTGGCCGAGGGCGAGGTGATGGAGAAGGCCCCCGGCGAGATCGTCACCGTCGCCGACCGCGAGGCCGAACGGATCATCGCCCGCCGCCTGCGCGAACTGCTCCCCGTGCCCGTCGTCGGCGAGGAGGCCGTCGCCGCCGACCCCGACCTCGCCCTCGCCCTGCGCGACGAACCCGCCGCCTGGCTGGTCGACCCCGTCGACGGCACCCGCAACTTCGTCGCCGGGCACCCCTCGTACGCGGTGATGGCCTCCCTGGTCCGCTGCGGCGAGACCGTCGCCTCCTGGATCTGGCAGCCCTGCACCCGCACCGCCTACAGCGCCGAACTCGGCGCGGGCGCCTGGCGCAACGGCGAACGGCTCACCCTGCCGAAGGTCACCACCGCCCCCGAGAAGTGGACCGGCATCGTCAAGACCCGCTACTTCGCCCCGCCCACCGGCCACCGGCTCCTCGCCAACACCCTCGCCCTCGGCCCGCTCGACCCCGGCCGCGGCGCCGCGGGCATCGAGTACCCCCTGGTCGCCACCGGCGCCCACGACTTCCTCCTCTACTGGCGCACCCTCCCCTGGGACCACGCCCCCGGCTCCCTCCTCGTCACCGAAGCGGGGGGCCGCAGCGCCCGCTTCGACGGCACCCCCTACCACCCCGAACCCCTCGCCGGCACCAACGGCCTCCTGGTCGCCGCCGACCCCGACCAGTGGGACACCCTCCGGGGCATCCTGCTCGAAGGCGTGTAGGGAACGAAGGGCGCACCATCGGGGAGCGCACCGCCGGGGAGCGCACCGCCAGGGGCGCGGGGAACTGCGCGCAGCGGGAGTCGCACGTCAGCAAGATCGCCGCACAGTGCAAGCTGTCACCCCACATCGCGACCTCGCTGACGTTCACGTGGCTGGGCGCGCAGTTCCTCGCGCCCCCGTTCTCCCGCTCTCGACCACGGCGTCGAGCAGGGACGCCAGTTCGGCCTCCGTGGTGTGCGGGTTGAGCAGCGTGAGCTTGAGGCGGACGCGGCCCGGCCCCCGGCCGGGGAGTTCGGTGCGGCCGATGACGGCCCGGCCGGTGCGCAGCAGGTGGCGGCGGAGTTCGGCGTTGACCCGGTCGCTCCCGGCCGGGTCCGGCACGGCGTAGCGGAAGACCACGGTGGTCAGGACCGGGTCGCAGTGGAGTTCCAACTCGGGTGCGGCGCGGATGAGTTCGGCCGCCCGCAGGGCGTTCTCGTGGCAGCGGTCGACCAGCGCGCCGAGGCCGTCGCGGCCGAGGACCCGCAGGGTGGTGGCGAGTTTGAAGGCGTCGGGTCGGCGGGTGGTGCGCAGGGACTGGCCGAGCAGGCTGGGGTAGCCGGCTTCTTCGTCGTCGGCGGGGTTGAGGTAGACCGCGCGGCGGGCGAGCGAGGCGTAGGTGCGGGCTTCGCGGGCCAGGAAGACTCCGGCGGCGGCGGGCTGCCAGCCGAGTTTGTGCCAGTCGAGGGAGACGGAGTCGGCGCGGTCGAGGCCGTCGAGGAGCGGGGCGAGCCGCTTCGAGAAGAGGGCGCCGCCCCCGTAGGCGGCGTCGACGTGCAGCCAGGCGCCGTGGCGGGCGGCGAGGTCGGCGACGGCGGGCAGCGGGTCGATCGCGCCGGTGTCGGTGGTTCCGGCGGTGGCGACGACGGCGATGGTGGTGGCGCCCTCCCAGCCCGCTTCGGCGAAGGCTTCGGCCAACGCGGCGGTGTCCATCCGGAGTTGGCGGTCGACGGGCACGGTGCGGACGGCGCGTTCGCCGAGGCCGAGCAGGGCGGCGGCGCGCTGGACGGAGAAGTGGGCGGCCTCGGAGGCCAGGATGCGGGGGCGGACGCCGCTCGGCAGGCCGTTCAACTCGACGTCGGGACCGAGGCGTTGGTCGCGGGCGAGCATCAGCCCCATCAGGTTGGACTCGGTGCCGCCGGTGGTCAGCACCCCGGCCGCCCGGTCCGGGCGGAAGCCGACCGACTCGGCCAGTTCGGCGAGCAGTTCGCTCTCCAGGGCGGTGGCGGCGGGTGCCTGGTCCCAGGAGTCCTGGGAGGGGTTGAGCGCGCTGACGGCGAGGTCGGCGGCGACCGCGACGGCCAGCGGCGGGCAGTGGAGGTGGGCGGCGCAGTGCGGGTCGGCCGGGTCGGCCGCCCCGTACGCCAGCAGTTCCGCCAACCGGCCCAGCGCGGCGGGGCCTTGGGCCTCGGCGAGGGCCACCCGCACCGCGGCGGCGACCTCGGCCGGTTCGCCCGGCACGATCGGCCCGCCGCGGCGCCGCGCCCCGGCACCGAGCCCGGCCAGCACCTCGTCGATCAGCGGCCGCAGGGCCTCCGTGCCGGCGACCCCGCCGGAGAGTCCGGCCACCCCGTTGCCCATGCCCTGTCCGTCCATCGCCCCGCCCTCACCCGTATCCGACCGTCCGTCACTTCCCTTTCTGTAGCTCCTACTTGCCGCCCTCCGGCTGCCGCATCGCGAACTCGATGGCCTCGCAGAGGCGTTCGAGGACGGCTTCGGTCTGCTCGTCGGTGATGGTGAGCGGCGGCAGCAGGCGCAGGACGGCGTCGTGGCGGCCGCCGAGTTCGACGATCAGGCCGCGGGCGAGGCAGGCTTCGCGGACCCGGACGGCGAGGCGCGGGTCGGCGGGGCGGGCGCCGCAGCTGTCGGGTTCGCCCGCGGGGTCGACGAGTTCGACGCCGAGCATCAGGCCGCGGCCGCGGACGTCGCCGATCACCGGGAGGCGGTCGCGGGCGCCGTCGAGGCGGGCGGTGATCCGGGCGCCGACGGTTTCGGCACGGGCGGCCAGGCCGTTGGCGGCGACGTGGCGGAGGGTGGCGGCGCCGGCGGCCATGGCGAGGGTGTTGCCGCGGAAGGTGCCGGTGTGGGCGCCGGGCTGCCAGCCGTCGTACTCGTCGCGGTAGACCACGACGGCGAGCGGGAGGCTGCCGCCGATGGCCTTGGAGAGCACCATCGCGTCGGGTTCGACCCCGCTGTGCTCGACGGCCCACATCCGTCCGGTGCGGCCGACGCCGGTCTGCACCTCGTCGAGGATCAGCGGGATGCCGCGCTCGGCGGTGATCCGGCGCATCTCGCGCAGCCAGGCGTCGGGGGCGGGGACGACGCCGCCCTCGCCCTGCACCGGCTCCAGGATCATCGCGGCGGGCGGCAGCACCCCGCCGGACGGGTCGTCGAGGAGGCGTTCGGTGTAGGCGGCGGCGAGTTCGGCACCGCGCTCGCCACCGACGCCGAACGGGCAGCGGTAGGCGTACGGGTAGGGCAGCCGGGTGACCTCGCCGCCGCTGGGCAGCGGGGCCTTGACGGCGGTGTTGCCGGTGACGGCGAGGGCCCCCGCGGTCATGCCGTGGTACGCGCCGGTGAAGGCGAGGGCGCCGCGGCGGCCGGTGGCGGTCTGCATGAGCTTGAGGGCGGCCTCGACGGCGTCCGTCCCGGCCGGTCCGCAGAAGTGGACCCGGGACCTGGCGGCGAACTTCTCCGGGAGGCTCTCCAGCAGGGCGGTGGTGAAGTCGTCCTTCTCGGCGGTGGCGAGGTCGAGCAGGTGCAGCGGGGCGCCGCTGTCCAGGGTGCGGCGGATCGCGTCGAGCACCACGGGGTGGTTGTGGCCGAGGGCGAGGGTGCCCGCGCCGGAGAGGCAGTCGAGGTAGCGGCGGCCGTCGGCGCCCTCCACGGTCATGCCGTTCGCGCGCACCGGGACGATCGGGAAGGACCGGGCGTAGGTGCGGGCGGCCGATTCGCGGATGCGCTGGCGGCGCAGGATCGCGTCGCCGGTCGGTGCGGCGGGGGTGCCGACGGTGAGGGTCACAGCAGGAGCTCCCTTGAAAAGTTAGGTGAGCCTAACCTTATCTTCGGGGGTTCGACGGCTGCCGCCACCAGGCCCTTCGATCACCCGTCCGGGTGAGCGGATTCCCCCGCCCGCTCCCCGCCCGGCCCCCGGTGGACACCCCCAGCCCTCCAACGAGCCGGACCGCAACGGGTCACGGCCCGCCCCCGAGTAGCCTCCCGTCCATGGACGACACCACTGCCCACTCCCGCGAACTGGCCGAGACCCGGGCCTTCTTCGCCGAGCGCGCCGCCACCTGGGACAGCAAGTACCCGGACGACAGCCCGCGTTACGCCGCCGCGATCGCCGACACCGGCCTGGCCCCCGGCCGGTTCGTGATCGACGCGGGCTGCGGCACCGGCCGCGCCCTCCCGCTGCTGCGCGCCGCCGTCGGGCCCCGGGGCACCGTCCTCGGCGTCGACCTGACGCCCGAGATGCTGGCGCAGGCCGCCGCGCACCGCGCCGACGCCGCCCTGGTGCAGGCCGACTGCACCCGGCTGCCGCTGCCCGACGCGGTCGCCGACCTGGTCTTCGGCGCGGGCCTGGTCTCCCACCTGCCCGGCCCGGCCGCGGGCCTGCGCGAACTGGCCCGGGTCACCCGCCCCGGCGGCCGCCTCGCCCTCTACCACCCGCTCGGCCGCGCCGCCCTCGCCGCCCGCAAGGGCCGTCCGATCACCCCGGACGACCTGCGCGCCCGCGAGCACCTGTTCCCGCTGCTCGCCGCCAACGGCTGGACCCCGCTGTCGTACACCGACGAGCCGACCCGCTACCTGGTGCTGGCCGAGCGTCCCTGAGCGGGGCGGGCCTCAGGCGTCCTTCCAGCGGTAGCCGAGTTCGGGGCGGCCGACCTGGCCGTAGCGGGGTTCGCGGGTGGCGCGGCCGGTGGTGACCAGGTGTTCGAGGTAGCGGCGGGCGGTGATCCGGGAGACGCCGGTGGCCTCGGCGGCGGCCGCCGCGGAGAGCCCGTCGGGGGCGGTGCGCAGGGCGGTGGCGAGGGTGTCGAGGGTGTCGGCGGCCAGGCCCTTGGGGAGGCTGCTGCGGTCGGCGCCGCGGAGCAGGGCCAGGGCCCGGTCGACCTCGTCCTGGCCGAGCGCCTGGCCGGGGCGGTCGAGGTTGGCCCGGTAGCGGGCGTACTGGCGCAGGCGGTCGCCGAGGGCGGCGGCGCCGAAGGGTTTCAGCAGGTACTGGACGACGCCCGCGCTGACCGCCCGGCGGACCACGGCGAGGTCGCGGGCGGAGGTGACGGCGATGACGTCGGCGCCGTGCCCGGCGGCGCGCAGCGCGGCGCACAGCTGCAGGCCGTGGCCGTCGGGGAGGTAGAGGTCGAGCAGCAGCAGGTCGACCGGGGCGTGGGCGTCCAGGGCGCGCAGCGCGGCGGCGCGGGAGTGCGCGACGGCGGCGACGGCGAAGCCGGGGGTGCGGGCGACGTAGCGGGCGTGGGCGTCGGCGGCGACGGGGTCGTCCTCGACGACCAGGACGCGGATGGGCCGGTCGGTCACGGGGCGGTGTCCGTTTCGGTGCGCGGGAACTCGGCGTGCGGGAGCTCGGCGCGCGGGGGCCCGGCGGGCCGGAGCTCGACGGGCCGGAGCTCGGCGGGCCGGCGCTCGGTGCGCTGGAGCGGGAGGCGGACGGTGAGCACGGCGCCGGGCCCGTCCGCCCGGTCGATCCGGACCTCGCCGCCGTTGCGGCGGGCGGTCTGGGCGACCAGGGCGAGGCCGAGGCCGCGGCCGTGCTGCTTGGTGGTCCAGCCGCGGCGGAAGACGTCCTCGGCGGCGGCGGGGTCGAGGCCCGGGCCGGTGTCGGCGACCCGCAGCAGCAGGTGGCCGTCCTCGGTGCGGGCGGTGACCGCGACCGCGGGGGCGGCATGGGCGGCGTTCTCGATCGCGGCGTCCATGGCGTTGTCGAGCAGGTTGCCGAGCAGGGTGACCAGGTCGCGCGGGGTGAGGCGGTCGGGGAGCACGCCGTCGTCGATCCGGCTGTCCTCGGTGAGCGCGAGGTCGACGCCGCGTTCGGCGGCCTGGGCGGCCTTGCCCAGCAGCAGGGCGGCGAGCACGGGTTCGGCGACGGCGCCGACGACCTGGTCGGTGAGCCGCTGGGCGAGGGCGAGTTCGGCGGTGGCGAACTCCACGGCCTCGCGGTGGCGGCCGAGTTCGATCAGCGAGACGACGGCGTGCAACCGGTTGGCGGCCTCGTGGGCCTGCGCGTCGAGGGCTGCGGCGATGCCCCGGACGTTGTCCAACTCGCCGGTGAGCCCCTGCAGTTCGGTGTGGTCGCGGAGGGTGACCACACTGCCGAGGCCGGGCCCGACCGGGGAGGTGTTGAGCAGCACGACGCGCTCGGCGGTCAGGTGCACCTCGTCCCGGACGGGCTCGTCGCTCTCCAGCGCCCGGGTGAGCGATCCCGGCAGACCGAGCTGACGTACCGTCAGCCCGTTGGCTTCCGAAGGGAGTCGGAGCAGCTCACGGGCGGCGTCGTTGCACAGCAGGACGCGGTGCTCGCGGTCGAGCAGCACCAGCCCCTCGCGGACGGAGTGCAGCGTCGCCTGGTGGTAGTCGTACAGGTGGGCGAGCTGTTCGGCGTCCATCCCGTGGGTGTGCCGCCGCAGCCGGGCGGCCAGCAGGTAGCTGGCGGTGGCGCCGAGGGCGAGCGCGGCGGCGGCGACGCCGGTGAGGGCGAGCAGCGGGGTGCGCAGCCGGGCGGTGATGTTGTCGACGGTGATGCCCGCGCTGACCAGGGCGACCACGCGGTGCCGGTCGTCCAGGACGGGGGTGACCACCCGGACGGACGGGCCGAGGGTTCCGGTGTACGTCTCGTGCTGGGTCTGCCCGGCGCGGGCCCGGTCGGTGTGGCCGAGGAAGGGCCGGCCGATCCTGGCCGGGTCGGGGTGGGTCCAGCGGGTGCCGTCGGGGGCCATCACGGTGACGAAGTCGACGCCGGTGTCGGTGCGGACCTGCTCGGCGTACGGCTGCAGGACGGTGCTGGGGTCGGGCCGGGCGGCGGCCTCCCGGACGGTGGGGGTGTCGGCGACGGCGAGGGCGACGGCGGTGGCCTGCCGCAGGGCGGCGTCCTCGGCGCGGTGGGCGGTGAACAGGTACGCCAGCACGGCGCCGCCCGCGACCACGGCGGCGACGATCACCACCTGGACGGCGAACAGCCGCCCGGCCAGGCTGCGCCGACGGCGGTGCGGGGGCGGCGCGCCGGTCGGGTCCATGCCGACCAGTGTGCACGTCCGGGGCCGGGCGCGGAGGGGCCGGGGCGGCGGCGTGAACGCTATGACCGCAAGCGTGCCCCGGCCGCGACCGGGCCGGATAGTCGGGCCGCGGCCCGCCACCCATCGGGCCCGACCCCCACGAGCCTACGGCGAAGGAGCCGCGAGCATGGAGCCGACCCAGCACGGAGCGCCGCCCGGCGCGAGGAAGTCCGGGACCGGGAGGTCCGACCGGACCCACTACCTGTACCTGGCGGTGATCGCCGCGGTGGTCGCGGGCGTGGTGGTGGGCCTGGCGGCCCCGGGGTTCGCGGTGGAGCTGAAGCCGGTGGGCACCGGGTTCGTCAACCTGATCAAGATGATGATCTCCCCGGTGATCTTCTGCACGATCGTGCTGGGCGTCGGCTCGGTCACCAGGGCCGCGAAGGTCGGCCGGGTCGGCGGCCTGGCCCTGGGCTACTTCCTGCTGACCTCGACGGTCGCGCTCGGCATCGGCCTGCTGGTCGGCAACCTGCTGGAGCCCGGCAGCGGGCTGCACCTGACCGCGGCCCTCGCCAAGTCCGGCCACGCGCAGGCCGCGGCGGGCGCGGAGTCGACCACCGAGTTCCTGCTCGGGATCGTCCCGACCACCCTGGTGTCGGCGCTGACCTCCGGCCAGGTGCTGCAGACCCTGCTGGTGGCGCTGCTGGTCGGGTTCGCGCTGCAGGCGATGGGCGCCGCCGGGGCGCCGGTGCTGCGCGGGGTGGAGCACCTGCAGAAGCTGGTGTTCAAGGTGATGTCGATGATCATGTGGGTGGCGCCGGTCGGCGCGTTCGGCGCGATGGCGGCGGTGGTCGGGGCCACCGGCACGGCGGCGCTGAAGAGCCTCGCCGTGATCATGGTCGGCTTCTACGTCACCTGCGTGCTGTTCGTGGTCGTGGTGCTGGGCCTGCTGCTGCGGCTGGCCGCCGGGGTGAACGTGTTCGCCCTGCTGCGCTACCTCGGGCGGGAGTTCCTGCTGATCCTCTCCACCTCCTCCTCGGAGAGCGCGCTGCCCCGGCTGATCGCCAAGATGGAGCACCTCGGGGTGAGCCGCCCGGTGGTCGGCATCACCGTGCCGACCGGCTACAGCTTCAACCTGGACGGCACCGCGATCTACCTCACCATGGCGTCCATCTTCGTCTCCGAGGCGATGGACAAGCCGATGTCGCTGGGCGAGCAGCTCTCCCTGCTGCTGTTCATGGTGCTCGCCTCCAAGGGCGCGGCGGGCGTCACCGGCGCGGGCCTGGCCACCCTGGCGGGCGGCCTGCAGTCGCACAAGCCGGAACTCGTCGACGGTGTCGGCCTGATCGTCGGCATCGACCGCTTCATGTCGGAGGCCCGGGCGCTCACCAACTTCGCGGGCAACGCGGTCGCCACCGTCCTGATCGGACACTGGACCGGCGAGCTCGACCGCGACCGGCTGGCGTCCGTGCTGTCCGGCGCGCTCCCCTACGACGAGGGCGCCACCGCGGCGGCCGTCGACCTGCCCGCGCAGTCCGGCGCGCCGGCCGCGGAGCAGCCCGTCACCGGCTCCTGAGCCACTCGAAGTACGACGGGCCGAACGGCCAGCGCGGCATCGGGTCGCAGTCCGGCTCCACCCCCGCCGGGACGTCGGCCGGGGCGCCCATCCCGTACGCGTACAGCGCGGCCAGGGCGTACCCGGCCAGCAGCAGCACCGGCCACAGCCACCAGGCGCTGCCCCGCAGCCGGGCCAGCGGGGCGGCGAGCAGCAGCAGCGCCAGCACGCAGACGCCCATCACCGCCGCCTTCGGCCAGAACCGGCCGGGCAGCCCCTCGGCGTCCTGCGTCAGGCACCAGTGCCAGGCCCCGTCGGCCCGGCCGCTGCCGCGGAGCGCCGCCCACACCCCGAACGCCACCGTCAGCGGCACCCAGGCGCACCCGTTCGCCGGCACCCGCCAGCCCTTCCACCCCAGCACCGTCGTTCCCATCCGGCCTCCGCTCGCGTGATCAACCACCTCCACGCGAGCGGGGGTTCGCCGGTTCCCGGCAGTCGTGTTCAGGGGCCCGGGGAACGGCGGGTCCGGGCTGCTGACGGCCGGAGCCCATCGGAGGTCCGTGCTGCTCCGGGCCGCGGTAACGGAACCCGAAGCCACGGCGCGCAACGGCAGTGCACCGGGAGCAGCCCCGTGCTCGCCGTTCCCCGGGCCCCTGAATGCGCGCCCGCTCAGGCCGGGTCGGGGGTGGTGCCGGAGAGGGCCCAGGCGAGGCCGGTGGCCGGGTCCTCGAGGGCGAGGTGGAGGTGGCGGAGGTCGTCGGCGGGTTCGGTCCAGGTGAGGCAGCGCAGGCGGGCGACCAGGGCGTCGGCGGCGGTGCGGTCGGGGGCGGGGGTGCCGTCCATCGCGGCGAGCACCTGCCAGACGGCGAGGCGTCCTTGGGCGGCTCCGCGGTCGGGGCGGGCGGAGGCGAGGTGGACCAGGGCGGGGTAGAGCGCGGCGAACGGCAGGTGGCCGCCGGTGACGTCGGGGCCCGCGGCGAGTTGGGCGACGGCGTCGGCGGCGCGGCCGCGGACGCACACGGCGGTGGTCCAGTCGGAGAGGGCGGCCAGCGCGCCGGTGGCCGCGACCCCGGTCAACCGGCTTCCCGGGTTGGGGAGTTCGAGGACGGCGAGCCCTTCGCGGGTGGGCGGGGCCAGGTGCAGGGCGCGGCGGGCGCCGCCGCCGGGCAGGTACTCGCGGACCCGGGTGTCGCGCTCCCAGCCGCCGTCCTCCCAGGGCCGCAGCCGGTACGGCACGCCGCCCTCGTCGGTCGCGCTCCCAGCGGGGCCGTCGCCGGGCTCCTCGCCGAGCAGGGCGCGGGTGTGGGCGGCGAGGCGGCGGATCTCGGGGGGCAGCGGGAGGGCGTCGAGGACGGGGCGGGGGTGGCGGGTGGCCAGGACCTCCCAGAGCGGTCCGGCGTCGTGGTCGGCGGTGGTGGCGGGGGCGCCCGGGCCGCCCCCGGGGTCGAAGAGCCGGGCGGCGAGGGGCGCGGGCGCGCCGTACGCGACGAGGTGGCCGAGCGGGCCGGACAGCGGGTCGCCGAGGGCCCTGGCCAGCCGGAAGCGCTGGAGCAGCTCCTCCCACCGGCCCTGCTCGGCGAGCCGTCGCCCGGACGGGCCCCACCCGTAGCGCAGCGGCCGCGCGGGCCCCGGCCCGTTCTCCACGATCATCCGCTCAATGTACGACCGTACCGCCGCTCGTCCTGACACCCCGTCAGTGACGGAGTGTCACGAAGTGCCCGGCCCGGTCGGACGGCCGGGCCGGGGCCCCATCAACCCGTGCCGGTAGGCGGCGGCCACCGCCTGCGAGCGGTCGCGTGCGCCGAGCTTGCCGAGGATCCGCTTGACGTGCGTCTTCACGGTGGACTCGGCGAGGTGCAGCAGCGCGGCGATCTCCTCGTTGGGGTGGCCCTCGGCGGCCAGTCGCAGCACCTCGCGCTCGCGGACGGTGAGCGCCGCCAGCGGACCGGGGTCGACCGGGGCGGGCTCCGGGGCGGGGGCGGCCAGCAGGTGGCCGAGCAGGTCGCGGGTGACGGCCGGGTCGAGGACGGCCTCCCCGGCCGCGACGGCGTGCACGGCGTCGATCAGCCGCTCCGGCGAGGCCCGCTTGAGCAGGAACCCGGCCGCCCCGGCGCGCAGCGCGCCCCACACGTACGCGTCGTGGTGGAAGGTGGTCAGCACCAGCACCCGGCTGGGCGACCCGGCCAGTCGGCGGGTGGCCTCGACGCCGTCGCAGCCGGGCATCCGGACGTCCATCAGCACCACGTCGGGCCGCAGCGCCCGGGCCAGCTCGACGGCCCGCAGCCCGTCCTCGGCCTGGCCGACCACCTCGATCCGGTCCGCGGTCCCCAGCACCACGGCGAGCCCGGCGCGCAGCAGCGGGTCGTCGTCGGCGATCAGCACCCGGACGGGGGCGGGGCCGGGGCCGACGGCGGTGTCGGGGGCGCTCACCGGCCGTCCCCGGCGGGGAGCAGGACCCGGACCAGGAAGCCGCCGTTCGGCCCGGGCCCGTGCTGGGCGGTGCCGTTCAGGCGGGCGGCGCGTTCGGCGATGCCGGTCAGGCCGCGGCCGGGGCGGTGGCCGGGCGGCGGGCCGGAGCCGTCGTCGGTGACCTCGATCAGGGTGCCGTCGGCCCGCCCGACGATCCGGACGCCGGCCTGCGCGGCGCCGGAGTGCCGCAGCGCGTTGGTCAGCGCCTCCTGGACGACCCGGTACGCGCAGCGGTCCTGCTCCGGGGGCAGCGGCGGGGTGTCGCGGTGCAGTGCGACGGCCAGCCCGGCCTGCGCCATCCGCTCGGTCAGGCGCGGGAGTTCGGCGACACCGGGCTCGGAGTCCGGCGCGTCGGACGGAAGTTGGGACGCGGTGCCGCGCAACAGGCCGAGCACCCGGTCCAGTTCGCCGAGCGCGTCGGTGCCGGTGCGCTCGATCTCCACCAGCAGTTCGCGGCTGCGCTCCGGGGTGCGGTCGATCAACCGGCGGGCCGCACCGGCCTGCACCAGCATCAGGTTCAGCGAATGGCCGACCAGGTCGTGCACCTCGCGGGCGATCCGGTTGCGCTCCTCCGCGAGCAACTCCGCCCGGGCGCGCCGCCGTTCGGCGGCCTGCTCGGCCAGCCGGAACGCGCCCGCCCAGCCGAACGCCCACACCGCCAGCCACACCGCCAGCACGCCCGCCGGCATCACCGCCTCGACGTCCTGCCCGGCGAAGTAGCCCACCACCCCGACCACCACCAGCGGCGGCCCCCACCAGGCCCGCCCGCGCCCCCCGTACCGGCCCGCCGCGTACGCCCCCAGCAGGTTGGCGTACGGCGAGATCGGGCTCGGTGCGACGGCCTGCGCCTCGGCCGTCAGCGCCAGCGTCGCCAGCAGGTACGCCGCCAGCGGGGCCCGGCGGCGGGCTGCGACCGCGGCGGCGAGCAGCACCGTCAGGGCCAGTGCGAGCGGCATCCGGCCGCCGATCCGGGCCGCGGCCCCGAGGCGCTCGACCAGCATCGCGGCGCACAGCACCGCGGCGGGCGCGGCGTCCGCGAGCGGGGCCGGGACACGGCCCAACGCCCGGGTGAGGGCGGGGAGTCGGAGTCTGCTGACGACATCGGGCGGCATCGGGCGGTGTCCTCGGTGCTGGTGGGGGCGGGGCGGTCCGGCCCCGGCGTCCGGGGAGAACCTACCCGACCGCACCGTCCCCCCGCCCCGGCGGCCACGGACCTCCGGGGCCCGTCCGGGTCGTACCCCAGCTGGGGTACGGGCGATCACCCCGGCAGGGGGACGCCGCAGGTCAGCGCCGCTCCGTAGCGTCCGGGCCATGACACCGCACCGCCCTGCCGCGACCGAACTCCCCGCCGCCGCACCGACGTCCGGCGCCCTGCGACGGGCCGGACGGATCGCCGTCCCCGCCCTCGCGCTGCTCGTCGCCGCCTTCTCGGCCCGCTACTTCACCCTCGACCCCGACACCTTCCTCGCCGAACAGCGCACCGTCTACCTCGCCCACCTCGCCCCGCTGCTGCTGCACGTCGGCGGCGGCGTCCTCGCCCTCGCCCTCGGCCCGCTCCAGTTCCTGCCCGGCCTGCGCGCCCGCCGCCCCGCCCTGCACCGCTGGACCGGCCGCACCTACGCGCTGGCCACCGCCGCACTGGGCGTCGGCGGCCTGCTCATCGCCCCGCACGGGCTCCACCCGCCGTTCTCCCCGCTCGGCTTCGCCCTGCTCGACGTCCTCACCCTCACCACCACCGCCCTCGGCGTCCACCACGCCCGCCACGGCCGCGTCGCCGCCCACCGCAGGTGGATGCTCCGCTCCTACGCCCTGATCTTCACCGCCGTGACCTTCCGCCTCTGGCTCGTCCTCCTCTCCCCCACCGGCCTGCCCGCCTCCGTCGTCTACACCTCCGGCGCCTGGGCCTCCTGGATCGTCAACCTGGCCGTCGCGGAGAAGCTGCTGCGCAGCACCCCTGCCGCAGGCCCCGTCAGGGCAGCCTGAGCATCGCTCCGGCGACCTCCCCGGCCGCCGCCGCGGGCAGCGCCGTCGCCGCCTCCGGCAGGACGAGCAGCCGCGCCCCCGGGATCTCCCGGGCGAGCGCCTCGCCGTTGCCGAGGGGGAAGAACGGGTCGCGGGCGCCGTGCACGACCAGCGCGGGGACGCCGATCTCCGGCAGGCGCTCGCGCCAGCGGGGCGTGCAGTCGAGCCGAGAGAACACCAGGCCGATCTGGTTGGCCAGCTGGACCGCGGGCGCGGTGCCGGGCGTGCGGTCCCAGATCCGGGCGGCGGTGGCGCGGGCGGCGGCCGGGTCGTTGCCGAGGACCTCCGCCCCGGCGGCGGCGAACTCGGCGACCGCCGCGCGGTCGGACCAGTCCGGCATCGGACGCGCGAACAGCCGTCCCGTCGTCGGCCCGTCGTGCTCGGGCAGGTCCGCGTCGGCCGGGCCGGGGGCGACCGGACGGGTGCCGACCAGGGTGAGCGCCGAGAAGGCGCCCGGGTGGTCGAGCACCGCGACCTGCGCGACCATCCCGCCGACGCCGATCCCCGCGAGGTGCGCCGGGCCCCCGCCGAGCGCGTCGACGAGGGCCGCCGCGTCCGCGGCGAGGGTCCGCAGGGTGTACGCGGGCGCCTCCGGGTCGACCGTCTCCGACTCGCCGCTGTCGCGCAGGTCGTAGCGCACCACGCGACGGCCTCCCGCGGCGAGGCGCCCGCACAGCTCGTCGGGCCAGGAGAGCATCGTCGTCCCGCCCGCGAGCAGGAGCAGCGGGGCGCGGTCGTCGCCGAACGACTCGATGCCCAGGGTGGTTCCGTTGACGTTGATTCGTGCCATACCGGGTTGGACGACTCCCGCGGCCGGAACTCATCGGCGAGCGGGGAACAACCAGGGGCCCGAAGCAGCACGGACTCGCCGTTCCCCGAGCCCCTGACGGCGCTCTCTGACGGGGCCTCCCTACCGTCGGCGGAGGGCGAGGGCGGCGAGGGGCGGGGTGGCGGCGAGGAGGAGGCAGGCGGGGAGGGGGAGGTGGGTGAGGAGGGTGCCGGTGAGGGCGGTGGCGGTGGAACTGCCCGCGTTGAAGGAGGTGTTGACCCAGGCTCCGGCGCGGGTGCGTTCGGTGGGGGTGGCGAGTTCGTCGGTGAGGAGGTAGGCGGTGGTGAGGGTGGGGGCGACGGTGAGGCCGGTGAGGGCGGCGACGGCGGCCAGGGCCGGGAGGCTGGGGGCGAGGGCGGCGAGGGCGAGGGCGGCGGCGAGCGCGGCGGTCAGGACGGTGAGGCGGGTGGCGGCGGGGGCGCGCCAGTCGGTGGCGCCGAGGACGAGTCCGCCGGTCGCGCTGCCCGCGGCGAGGGCCGCCTCGACCCAGGCGACGTCCGCGGGCCGACCGTGCCGGGCGGCGAAGACGGCCGCGAGCAGGGAGAACGCGGCGAGCCCTGCGCCCGCGCCCGCGGCGGCGGAGAGGGGCTGGCGGGCCCGGTCGAGCAGGCGGCGGGTGCCGGAGCGGGGCGGCGGGGCGCTGCCGGTGGCGGTGGCGGGGACGGGGGTGGCGACGGCGGCCAGGGCGAGGGTGCCGGTGAGGGCGAGGGCCGCGCTGAGCAGGATGCCGAGGGCGGGGCGGGCCGTGCCGGCGAGCAGGCCGGCCAGCAGCGGGCCGGTGACGTAGAGGAGTTCCTCGGCGACGGTGTCCAGGCTGTAGGCCCGGCGGCGCAGTTCGGGGTCGGTGGCGAGGAGGCTCCACTGGGCCCGGGTGACCGGTCCGAGCGGCGGGGCGAGGACGCCCGCGGCGGTGGCGAGCAGCAGCAGCGGCCCGTACGGCGTGCCGGGGTGCCAGGTGGCGGCGGTCAGGGCGAGCAGGGCGGCCGCGTAGCCGACCGCCATGGGGGGCAGGGTCCGGCGCGGGCCGTACCGGTCGACCAGCCCGGCGCGGAACGGGAAGAGCAGGACGCTGACCGTGGAGAACGCGGCCGTCAGCCAGCCCGCCCGGGCGTACGAGCCGGTGGTGTCGGCGGCGGCGAGCAGCAGGGAGAGCGGGAGGGTGCCGTAGGAGAGGCGGCCGAGCAGGGCGGCGGGGATCAGCCGGGCGGCGCCGGGGGTGCGCAGCACGGCCAGGTAGGACGTGGACATGGCGAAAGGGGTTCCTCAACGGGACGGCGCACGCGGTGCGCCGGTGGACGGGGACGCCGGAGCGACCGCGGCGCCGGGTGCGGCGGGCGGTCGCGGTGCGGGGTCCTAGTCACGGGTGGGGAACACGTCCGCCATGGTAGGGGCTGTCGCGCGGGCCGGGCACCCGGATTTCCCCGCCGGAGCGGGAACTCCGGGGCGGCTGCGGACAGGAGGGGAGGTGGAACTCTCGATGCGGGCGCGGTTGCGCGCCGGGGACCAAGGGGCGTGCGGGGAGCTCTTCGACGAGCACGCCGACGCCGTGTACGGGTACGCGCTGCGGACGCTCGGCGACTGGGCGGCGGCCGAGGACGTCGTCTCGCTGACCTTCCTGGAGGCGTGGCGGCTGCGCGGCACGCTGCACGAGGAGGGCGGGTCGGTGCGGCCCTGGCTGTTCGGCATCGCCACCAACGTGCTGCGCAACACCGCCCGGGCGGGGCGTCGGCACCGGGCGGCGCTGGCCCGGCTGCCCGAGCGGGAGGCGGTGCCCGACTTCACCGAGGAACTGGTCACCCGGCTCGACGACGGCGCCCGGCTGGCCGCCGTCCGGCGGGCGCTGGGGCGGCTGCGGCGCGGCGAGCGGGAGGTGTTCCGGCTGTGCGTGTGGGTCGGGCTGGACTACGCCTCGGCGGCGGAGGCGCTGGGCGTGCCGGTCGGCACGGTGCGCTCCCGGCTCTCCCGGGCCCGGGGGCGGCTGCGGGCGCTCGCCGAGGAGGAACTGGCGGGGGGCCCGGAACCGGCGGGCGGCTCCGGACAGGTAGGGGAGGGCCGCGCCGTCGCGGCCCGGTCGCTGCAGGGGGACGTCCGATGAACGACAGGCCCGAGATGCTCGCCGCCGACCGCCACCGGTTGCTGAAGGAGCACCTGATGAACGAGATCGGCCGAGCCGAGCACGCCGAGCCCACCGGGCGCGCGGGGCGGGCCCCGCGGCGGAAGCTGGTGTGGCTGGTGGCGTCGCCGCTGGCGGTCACCGCGGTGGCCGCCACCGCGCTGCTGCTGCCCGGGCACCCCGGCGCGCAGCCCGCGCCCGCCGGTCCGGCCGGGGGCGGCAGCGCCTCGCCGTCCGCCGCCACCGCACCGCCCTCGCCGTCGGCGTCCGCCCCGGCCGTGCCCGGGCCGGAGCCGACCGATGCCGCCGGGCTGCTCGACCGGGCGGCCGCGGCCGTGGCCGCCCGGCCCGATCCGGGGGCGCGGGACGGGCAGTTCACCTACACCAGGGAGGTCCAGGACGGCGGCCAGTGGCCGCGGCACGAGCGGAGGATCTGGTGGTCCGTCGACGGGAGGGCCGAGGGCGGGGTGATCGATCCGCAGATGACCCGCCCCGGGCGGGACCCGAACGCGATCGAGTCGACCCCCGAGCGGCTGTTCGTGCAGGACGGCGTCCGCGTGGAGCCGGGCTTCCCGGAGCGGATCACCTACCGGTACCTCTCCTCGCTGCCCACCGACCCGGTCGCGCTGAAGCAGCTGCTGCTGACGGCCGACCGCTCCCGGCAGGTGTCCCCGCCCTCGGCGATGACGGAGACCCAGCGCAACCAGCTGGCCTTCGCGGACGTCCAGACGGTCTTCCAGAACGTCTCCGCTCCCCCGGCGGTGGCCGGGGCCCTGATGCGGGCGGCGGCGATGCTCCCGGGCACCTCGGTGGTGACCGACCAGGTGGACGCGGAGGGCCGCGGGGGCGTGGCCGTGGTCGGGACGAACGGCACCCAACGGGTGGCCCTGATCTTCGACGCGCGGACGGGCGCCTACCTGGGGGTGCGCGAGGTGCTGCTCGCGTACCTCCCGCCGGTGGGCCCGGACGGCACCCCGCCGGTGGGCGAGCCCACCGCGGCGCAGCTCGCGGCGGACCGGAACGCGGTCTACACCACGGCGGCGCTGGAGGAGCGCGTCGTCGACCGGGTCGGCCAGGAGCACTGACCGGCCGCCCCGCCCCGTCCCGGTGTCCGCGCGGCGACCGGGACGGGGAACCGCGGGCTCAGCTGCGGGCCTGGGCCAGCACCCGGGCCGCGTGCACCTTCCCGGCGTGCTCGACCAGGCTGATCAGGACGTCCTTGCCGGAGGCGCGTTCGCGGGCGTCGCAGAGCACCACGGGGGTCGCCCCGTCGAGGTCCAGCGCCTTGGACACGTCCGCCGGTCGGAAGGACCGGCTGCCCTCGAAGCGGTTGACGGCGACCACGAACGGGATGCCGCGGTGCTCGAAGAAGTCGACGGCGGGGAAGCAGTCGGTGAGGCGGCGGGTGTCGGCGAGGACGACGGCACCGAGGGCGCCCTGGGCGAGTTCGTCCCAGAGGAACCAGAAGCGGTCCTGGCCGGGGGTGCCGAACAGGTAGACGGACAGGCCCTCGCGGATGGTGATCCGGCCGAAGTCCATGGCGACGGTGGTGGTGGTCTTGCGCTCGACGCCGCCGAGGTCGTCGACGTGGGCCCCGGCGGCGGTCAGTTGCTCCTCGGTGCGCAGGGGTTTGATCTCGCTGACGGCCCCGACCAGGGTGGTCTTGCCGACTCCGAAGCCCCCGGCGACCAGGATCTTCAGGGCGAGGTCGGTGCTGTCAGAGGGCGCGAAGCCCATGGATGACCTCCTGGAGGATGTGTTCGTGCGGGAGGAGGGCGGGTGGGACGGGGCGGCTGACCCGGATGTGCTCGCCGTCGAGCAGGTCGCCGAGCAGGACCCGGACCACGCCGAGCGGCAGGTCGAGGTCGGCGGCGATCTCGGCGACGGACAGGGCGTTGCCCCGGCAGATCTCCAGGATGGCGATCTGCTCGGGGCCGACCGGCAGCACGGTCGGGTCGGGGACGTCGGTGACGACCAGCGCGATCAGGTCGAAGGGCTGGCCGGGGCGGGTGCGGCCCTTGGTGAGGGCGTAGGGGCGGACCATCGGCCCGGCGTCCTCGTCGTACCACTGGACGGGGCGGTCGGGCGGCGGCGGGTAGCCGAACGGGGTGCCGGGCAGGTACTCCCGGGGCGGGTAGGCCATCGGCGGACTCCCCTTCTTCTCCTGGGGTTTCGGGCTGGGCTAGTAGCCGCGCGGGGCGGCGTGCAGGTGTTCGCCGACCCGGCGGACCAGGCGGGCCATCTCGTAGGCGACCAGACCGAGGTCGGCGTCGGGTTCGGCGAAGACGGCCAGGCAGGAGCCCTGTCCGGCGGCCGCGACGAACAGGTACCCGCGCTCCAACTCGACCATGGTCTGCCGCACTTCGCCGCCGTCGAAGTGCCGCCCGGCGCCCTTGGCGAGGCTGTGGAAGCCGGAGGCGACGGCGGCCAGGTGCTCGGCGTCCTCGCGGCCGAGGCCGGTGGAGTTGCCCATCGGGAGACCGTCGGCGGAGAGCATGACGGTGAACCTGACCCGGGCGGTGCGGGTGACCAACTCGTCGAGGAGCCAGTTGAGTTCGCCGCTCTGGCGAGTGGTGCCGATCATCGGGCGCGGTCTCCTCTGTCGTGGGGGTGGTGGTCGGTGCGGTGCTCGTAGGGGTCGCCGCTGCCGCGGCCGCGCTGCCAGCCGCGCTGGAAGGCGGTCATCGCGGAGCGGGCCTGCTCGGGGTCGCGGTCGGCCGGACCGGCGGGGCGCCGGCCGGGGCGGGGCGGTTCGGGGGCCTCGCGCAGTTGCGGGGCGAGGCTGGCCTGCCGCACCCGGCGCGGGAGTTCGTCCTCCTGCTCGGCGGGCACGGCCAGCGAGGGCAGCGCCTGCACCGGCGGCGCGGGCGCCACCGGAGCCGCGGGGGCCGTCGGGGCGGCCGGGCGCGGGGCCGGGAACGGCCCGGCGGGAGCCGGGGCCTGCCCCGGGAAGGGCGTCGACGGCCGTGCCAACGGCGGGAGTTCCGGCACGGTGACCAACTCCCTTTCGTCCGGCCGGGGTTCGCTCTCGCGCTGGTCGAGCAGGTCGGTGGGCAGCAGCACGATCGCGGTGGTGCCGCCGTACGCGGAGGGTCGCAGGGCGACCTTGACGCCGTGGCGCTTGGCGAGGCGGCTGACCACGAACAGGCCGAGGCGGTCGCTGTCGAAGAGGTCGACCTGTTCGCTGGCGTCGATCCGCCGGTTGGCGTCGGCGAGCGCCTCGGGGCCCATGCCGAGGCCGCGGTCCTCGATCTCCAGGGCGTAGCCGTTGCCGACCTGCTCGCCGCGGATCTGGACCTTGGTGTGCGGGGGCGAGAACCCGGTGGCGTTCTCGACGAGTTCGGCGACCAGGTGGGTGAGGTCGGCGACGGCGGGGCCGGTGACGGCGGCGTACGGGAGGCGGTGGACGTCGACCCGGGCGTACTCCTCGACCTCGGCGACGGCGGCCCGGACCACGTCGGTGAGCGGGACGGGCTTGCGCCAGGCGCGGCCGGGGGCGGCACCGGAGAGGATGATCAGGCCCTCGGCGTGGCGGCGCATCCGGGTGGTGAGGTGGTCGAGCTTGAACAGGTCGTCGAGTTCGGCCGGGTCCTCGGTGCGGCGCTCCATCGCGTCCAGCAGGGTGAGTTGGCGGTGCACCAGGACCTGGCTGCGGCGGGCCAGGTTGACGAAGACGCCGGAGACCCCGGAGAGCACCTCGGCGCGTTCGACGGCGGCGGTGACGGCGGCCCGCTGGACGCTGTCCAGGGCGTGGTGGACCTGGCCGATCTCGTCGCCGCCGTGGTCCCGCGGGGGCACCTCGGCGTCCACGTCGACCTCCTCCCCGGCCCGCAACCTCCGCATGGTGGCCGGGAGTTTGCGCCCGGCGAGTTCGAGGGCGGAGTTGCGCAGGGCGTGCAGTTCGGCGACCAGGCCGCGGCCGATCTGGACCGAGATCAGCAGCGAGGCGAGGACGGCGACCAGGCCGAGCAGCACGGTGGCGCCGGAGGTGCTGAACAGGCCCAGCGCGTACGGGTCGGAGCGTTCCGCGGCGGCCGCGCCGGCCTGCCGTCCGACGTCGGCCAGGGCGTGCGCGACGGCGTCGGTGACGGCGGCCCAGCGGGTGTCGGGGACGCTCTGCAGGGCGTCGGACGGGTTCGAGGCGTTGAGCAACTGCTCCTCGTAGCGCCGCAGTTCCTGGTACTGGGGGCCACCGGTGAAGGCGGCCAGCGCGGCCCGGTCGGCGGGGCGCAGGTCGGGGACGGCGGTCTGCTCGAACTGGGCGCGGGCGTACCCGGCCTGGACGATCTGCCGGTACTGCGCCTCGGTGAGCTGCCTGCTGCGCTGGGCGGCGCGCACCAGGGCGTCCTCGCGGGCGAGTTGCTCGCGGGAGCGGGCGAACTCCAGCAGCACGCGGGCGTCCGCGGCCACCCGGTGGTCCTGCAGGGCGCTCAGCGAGCCGGTGGTGGCGAGGGCGTCGTCGACGGCGGCGGTGTAGACGAGGTAGGCGTCGTTCCAGGGGATGCTGCGGTCGAGGAGTCGGCCGCGCAGGACGGGGAGGGCGGCGACCGCGCGGGCGAGGGCGTCCAGGCGGTCGGCCGCCTCGGGGCCGAGCCCTTCGGCGTCGGCCCGGTTGTAGCCGGGGGCGAGGGTGAGCGGGGCGGCGGCCCGGTCGGTCTCCTGGGCGGCGGCGCGCAGGGCGGCCTCCTGGTCGGCACCGGGAGCGGCCAGCAGCTGCCCGGCCGCGGCGCGTTCGGCCTGCAGGGCGGTGACGGTGCGGTCGAGCGGGGTGCGCAGGGTGGCGTCGACCTGCTTGACCTGCAGCAGCTCCCAGACGTCCCCGGCGGCGGTGACGGTGGCGAACGCCCACAGCGCCATCACCGACACCACCGGCACCATCAGCACGGCCACGATCCGGGCCCGGACGGTCCGGGGCCGCAGGCCGACCCGGACGGGCGCGGGCAGCGCGATCGGCGTCTCGTCGGCGGGCGGCCCGGCGTGGGCCCCTCGCCGGGGCGCACCGGGCCGGCTGCGGGCCGGTCCGCGCGGGGTGCTGGGGGCGGGCGGTCCGCTGCGGGAGGTGCCTCGGCTTGCGCGCATGGGTGTGGCGGCCTTTCGGGCTACGGGGTCGTCGGGGCGGCGGCGGGTGTGCGGGAGGGCCCGGACGGGGACGGCTGGCGTGCGGGGGGCGACCGGCGTACGGGGGGTGGGCGGCGTACGGCGTCGGGCTCAGGCGGCGCGGCCGAGGTCCTCGACGGTGAGCTCGCCCGCCTCGCGGTAGGCGGCGCGTTCCTGCGCGGTCGGGGAGAGCGCGACGAACGCGGAGGTGAGGAAGAGGAAGGAGCCGAGCCCGACGGCGAGCGGGAAGACGAACTGCATGGGGGTGGCGCCGCCGAGGCCGGTGCGGGCGGGTTCCATGTGGACATGCACGGCGGCCATGCCGGTGTAGTGCATGCAGCTGACGGCGATGCCCATGACCAGCGAGGCCGCGGCGGCCGCGTACACGTTGCGGATGGTGACGGCGGCCCAGAGCGCGGCGGTGGCGGCGCCGACCGCGATCAGCACGGACAGCGCCACGGTGCCGACCTGGTAGCGCAGTTCGCCGTGGATGCGGACGGCGGACATCCCGAGGTAGTGCATCGCGGCGACGCCGACGCCGGTGGTCAGCCCGCCCAGCAGCAGGCTGCGGCCGCGGTGCCGCCCGTAGCCGACCACGAACACGCCGAGGCCGACGACGGCGATCGCGACCAGCAGGCTGAGGACGGTCAGCGCCACGTCGTAGCGCAGGTCGGTGCCGTCGACGGTGAAGCCGAACATGGCGACGAAGTGCATCGTCCAGATCCCGGAGCCGATCGCGGCGGCCGCGGTGAGCAGCCAGTTCCGCCGGGAGGCGCCGGTGGCGGACAGCGCACGCAGCGTGCAGCGCAGGCCGAGGGCCGCGCCGACGCAGGCCATCGCGTAGGAGAGCGTCGGCGTGAGCCAGCCGAAGCTGAAGTGGTCCATCGATCCCATCGGGTGCCTCCTGCGAGGGGCGTCCGCCGCTCGCCCAAGCTCTTGTGTTCCAGGGACCGTGGACGCTACCCAGAGTTGATGAATGGTCACCGGAAGATGTGAAAAGCACCCCGCGCCGTGGGGGTTCTGTGCTCGAATGGACCGACGGGGTGTGCCCCGCCCGGTACTTCCGCGCGGGCCGCCGCGGAAAACCGCTGCGCGCTGTCGGTCGGACTCGATAACCTCCGCCTGCTTCCCGGTCGAACCGGTCGAACCACTTCCCTGAGGAACAGCGTGTCCATACCCGTCCCGCCCCAGCAGACCGAGTCCCCCTACGCTGCGGGCGAGTCCCCGTACGGTGCGGGCGCCCCGTACCAGCCGGACCCGACCCAGCCGCACTGCCGCTTCTGCGGCTCGGTGCCCGCGGCGGACGTCACGGTCCGCGGCCACCAGGGCTTCCTGGTGATGATGAAGTTCCTGCGCCTGCCCGGCCCGTTCTGCCGGGACTGCGGGACGGCGACCGTCCGGCGGATGACCGCCAACAGCCTGTGGCAGGGCTGGTGGGGCCTGGCCTCCGCGCTGATCAACCCGTTCACCATGCTGATGAACCTGGTGACCTGGCTCAAGCTGCGCAAGCTCGCGCCGCCCGCCCCGGGCGCCCCCGGCACGCCGCTGCCCGTGGGCCGCCCGCTGTACCTGCGCCCGCAGATCCTCGGCCTGCTGATCCCGGTGGTGGCGGTCGGCGCGATCGTCTACAGCGCCAAGCAGGACCCGGACTTCGCGACGGCCGGCGACTGCGTCCACAACAGCGGGACGGCCTTCTCGCCGGACGTCTCGGTCGTCGACTGCGGCGGCCCCGACGCCCAGTACAAGGTGCTGGGCCGGGTGGAGTCCTCCTCCGACACCGCCTGCGCGGCGTTCCCCGACCGCGTCGCCTCGTACGTGGTGACGCGGGGCAGCAGCTCGTACAGCCTCTGCCTGGCCCGGCTCGGCGGCAACTGAGCCCGGACGGACCGGACCGCGCGGTGCCCCGTCCGCACCGTGCCGTCGTGCGCGTGTGTATCGTTCACGCGCACGACACGGTTCGCACCGTGACTTCCACGGGCGAGACGCCCGTTCCGCTACGTTCCTGGGGGGAATGTTCCCATGCGCTCCATTCGTCTGGTGGCCGCGTCGGCGGCTTTCGCCACGGCCGCGGTCGGCCTCGGCGCCGCCACCGCGTCGGCGACCGAGACCCTGAAGGCGCCGTGTTTCGGCGGCGTCCAGAACCACCCCGAACTCGCCACCACCTGGCCGGGATTCCCCGCCGAGCTGGTCAAGGGCGGCCCGGCCGTGGAGTCGACCGTCACCTTCCGGAACTCGGTGGCCCACGACGTCAAGGACTTCCGGACCTCGCTCTACGTCGCCTACCTGGACAACCCGTTGCCGGCCGGCTCCTTCGCCGTCGAGATCAAGGCTCCCGGCGGCGCGTGGAAGAAGGTCGACTTCGGCACCGGTGACCTGTCCTCCATCATCGACTCCGGCATGTACCAGATCCCGGACGGCGCCTCGCTGACGCTCTCGCTCCGCATCGCGGCCACCGCCGAGGCGCCCGTCGGGAACTACCAGGCCACGGAGAGCGGCGGGTCGGCGCTCCTGGAGGACGACAGCGACACGTTCATCCCGTGGGACGCGGCCGATCAGAAGCCCGCGTCCAACCAGAACGGCACCGGGGTCTGCACGCAGTTCACCGGGTACGCGTTCCACGACTTCACCGTGGTGGACAGCGCCACGACGGCCGCGCCGTCGACCCAGCCCTCGCCCTCGGCGACGGCCAGCGCGTCAGCCACGGCGACCGCCACCGCCACCGCGGGCGCGTCGAGCACTGCGCCGACCGCTTCTCCGACGGCTGCGCGGACGACCGCGCAGGCCGCCCCCCTGAACGCCGAGCTCGCCGAGACCGGCGCGGGCGACACGGAGCGGATCGCCGTCGGCGGTGCCGCGGCCCTGGCGCTCGGCGCCGGGATCCTGGTGGCCCTGCGCCGCCGCCGGGGCACCCACAGCTGACCCGCGCGAACCCGACCGACGCCCGCCCGGCAGCGCTGCCGGGCGGGCGTCCGGCGTTCCCGGAGGGCCTGGGCCGGGCAGGGCCCAACCGCGCGGGGTGAGCCGGACCCGGGCAGGGCCTAACCGCGCGGGGTGAGCCGGACCCGGACCGGGCCGCCGAGTTCCAGGGTGATGCCCTGGCCCAGCGGGACGTCGGTGTCGACCGCGGTGACCTCGAACGCGCGGAGCAGCGCGGCCAGCGCGAGCACCGACTCCAGCATCGAGAAGTGCTGGCCTATGCAGGCGCGCGGGCCGCCGCCGAACGGGAACCAGGCGTAGCGGTGCCGGGCGGCCTCGCGCTCGGGGGTGAAGCGGTCGGGGTCGAAGCGCTCCGGGTCCTCCCAGTGGTCGGGGTGGCGGTGGGTGACGTAGGGGGCGACCAGCACGTCCGCCCCGGCCGGGACGGGGACGCCGCCGATCACGGTGTCCGCGACGGCGCGCCGGCCGATTGCGGGCGCGGCCGGGTAGAGCCGCATGGCCTCCTTCAGCACCCGTGTCAGGTACGGGAGTTCGGCGTAGTCGGCGGCGGTGGGGCGGCGGCCGTCGGCGAGCAGGTCGGCGACCTCGCGGTGGGCGAGGGCCTGCTGCTCGGGGTGCTTGCCGAGCAGGTGGAGGGCGAAGGTCAGCGAGGTGGCGGTGGTCTCGTGCCCGGCCAGCAGGAAGATCAGCACCTGTTCGCGCAGCTCGGTGGCGTCCAGCTGCTCGCCGTCCTCGCCGCGGGCGTCGGCGAGCAGGCCGAGCAGGTCGTCGGAGCCGCTCTCCCCCTGGGCGGCGCGGCGGGCGATGATGCCGTCGCACACCTCGTACAGGGTGCGTTCGGCGGCGAGGGCCTTGCGGTGGCCGGGCAGCGGCCACTGGCGGGGCAGTCGCAGCGGGGAGAGGGCGCGGTCGCGGACGAAGCCGTTGAGGACCGGGAAGGCGTGGTGGACGGTCTCGACGGCCTCCTCGACGTCCTGGCCGAACAGGATCCGGGAGACGGTGCGCAGCGCGAAGCGGTTCATCTCCCCGGCGAGGTCGACGGTGGCGCCGGGGGCGTCGGCCCAGCGGGCGACCAGGGCCTCGCTCTCGGCGCCGATCGCGTCGGCGTACCGGTCGACCCGCTTGCGGGTGAACAGCGGCTGGACGAGGCGGCGCTGGCGCAGGTAGTCGGCGTCCTGGGAGGTGAGCAGGCCGTTGCCGAAGCTCTCCCGGATCTCGCCGTAGAAGACGTTGTCCTTGCGGAAGTTGGCGGCGTCGGTGGCGAGCACCTGCTGGACGGCCTCGGGCGAGAAGACCATCCAGATCTCGGCGCGCAGGCCGGGCGGGCCGGCCTGGATGCGGACCACGTCGCCGTGGTCGCGGTGGGCGGCCAGGTAGGTGGCGAGCGGGTCGCGCTTGAGGTCGAGCAGCGAGCCGATCAGCGGCAGACCGGGCGGGCCGGGCACGCGGGTGGCGGTCAAGGGGTCCCCTCCGTCGGTGGGCGAACCCCCGCTCGCGGGAGGTTCGCTGAAACCGCGTCAGTATCTCCCCGGGGGGCGGCGGGGCGCGAGGGCGCCCCCGGTCCGGGCGGGGCGGGCTTGAGGCATTGCACATGCAACCCTTAAGTTCGTCTTAAGGTCGCTTGTGCGATGAGACAGCAGTCTTGAGCCCCGCAGCTGCGGCACTATGATCACCTGATCGCACCCTCACCTCCTCGCCCGCCACGCCCACACGACCAGGGGAAACCATCCATGCGCAGCGTCAGACGCCTCCTCGCCGCCTCCGCCGTCCTCGCCCTCGCGGCCGGCCTGACCGCCTGCACCAGCTCCGGCGGCGGCTCCGCCTCGGTCAACCCGGCCCCGGCCCGCCCCGAGGTCAAGGGCACCGTGACGGTGTTCGCGGCGGCCTCGCTGAAGGAGTCCTTCACCGAGCTGGGCAAGCGCTTCGAGGCCGCCTACCCGGGCACCACGGTGACCTTCAACTTCGGCGGCTCCTCCGCGCTCGCCCAGAGCATCGTCTCCGGCGCCCCGGCCGACGTGTTCGCCGCGGCCAGCCCGGCCACCATGAAGACCGTCACCGACGCCAAGCTGGCCGGCGGCGACCCGACGGTGTTCGTCCGCAACACCCTGGAGATCGCCGTCGCCAAGGGCAACCCGAAGCACATCGGCGGTCTGAAGGACCTCACCGGCGTCAAGACCGCGCTGTGCGCCAAGGAGGTGCCGTGCGGCGCCGCCGCCGTCACCGCGCTCAAGGCCGCGGGCGTGGAGCTCACCCCCGTCACCTACGAGCAGGACGTCAAGGGCGCCCTGACCAAGGTCGAGCTGGGCGAGGTCGACGCGTCGCTGGTGTACCAGACCGACGTGAAGGCCGACTCCGGCAAGATCGAGGGCGTGAACTTCCCCGAGGCCGCGCAGGCCGTCAACGACTACCAGGTCGTGTCGCTGGGCAAGGCGTCCAACGCCAACGGCGCGGCCGCGTTCCTCGGCTACCTCGGCTCCGCGGACGCCCGCCGGGTGTTCACCGACGCCGGCTTCCAGGCGCCGTGACGGGCCCGGACGCCCCCCGCACCACCACCGCACCACACCCCCGGGGCCGGCGGCGGCCCCGGGGGGCCGGGCGGGTCCCGGCCGCGCTGCTGCTGCCCGCGCTGCTCGGCCTGGCCTTCCTGGTGCTGCCGCTGCTGGGGCTGCTGGTCCGCGCCCCGTGGCGCTCGCTGCCCGCCCTGCTGACCGGCCCCGAGGTGTGGCAGGCGCTCAAGCTCTCGCTGCTCTCCGCGACCCTGGCCACCGGCGTCTCGCTGCTGCTGGGCGTCCCGCTGGCCTGGCTGCTGGCCCGCACCGAGTTCCCCGGACGGCGCCTGGTGCGCGCCCTGGTCACCCTGCCGCTGGTGCTGCCCCCGGTGGTCGGCGGCGTGGCGCTGCTGCTGGTGCTCGGCCGCAACGGCGTCCTGGGCCGCTGGCTGGACGCCTGGACCGGCGTCACCCTCCCCTTCACCACCACCGGCGTGGTGGTCGCCGAGGCGTTCGTCGCGATGCCGTTCCTGGTGATCAGCGTGGAGGGCGCGCTGCGCGCCGCCGACCCGCGCTACGAGGAGGCCGCCGCCACCCTGGGCGCCTCCCGGCTGACCGCGTTCCGCCGGGTCACCCTGCCGCTGGTCGCCCCGGGCATCGGGGCGGGCGCGGTGCTGGCCTGGGCGCGGGCGCTGGGCGAGTTCGGGGCGACCATCACCTTCGCCGGGAACTTCCCCGGCCGCACCCAGACCATGCCGCTGGCCGTCTACCTCGCCATGGAGTCCGACCCCGAGGCGGCGATCGCGCTCAGCCTGGTCCTGCTCACCGTCTCCGTCGCCGTCCTCGCCGGACTGCGCGACCGTTGGATGTCGACCCCGTGAAGCCTTCCGAAGCCGCCCCCGACGCCCGTCCCGCCCTGGACGCCCGGCTGACCGTCTCCCGCGGCGCGTTCACCCTGGACGTCCCGCTGAGCGCCGAGCCCGGCGAGGTGCTCGCCCTGCTCGGCCCGAACGGCGCGGGCAAGTCCACCGCACTGCGCGCCCTGGCCGGGCTGCTGCCGCTGAGCGACGGGCACCTGCGGCTGGACGGCGCACCGCTGGACTCCCCCGCGGACGGCCTGTTCCGGCCCGCCGAGCAGCGGCCGATCGGGGTGGTCTTCCAGGACTACCTGCTCTTCCCGCACCTGTCCGCCCTCGACAACGTCGCCTTCGGCCTGCGCACCCGCGGCCTGCGCCGGGCCGCCGCCCGGGCCGAGGCGCTGCCCTGGCTGGAGCGGATGGGCCTGGCCGAACACGCCGGGCGCCGCCCCGCGAAGCTCTCCGGCGGCCAGGCCCAGCGCGTCGCCCTGGCCCGCGCCCTGGCCGTCCGCCCCCGCCTGCTGCTGCTGGACGAGCCGCTGGCCGCCCTGGACGCCCGCACCCGGCTCGACGTCCGGGCCGAACTGCGGCACCGCCTCGCCGAGTTCGAGGCCGTCGCGGTGCTGGTCACGCACGACCCGCTGGACGCCATGGTGCTCGCCGACCGCCTCGTCGTCATCGAGGGCGGCCGGGTCGTCCAGAGCGGCCGCCCAGCCGAGGTCGCCCGGCACCCGCGCACCGACTACATCGCCCGGCTGGTCGGCCTCAACCTCTACCAGGGCACCGCCGACGGCCGCCGCGTCACCCTCCCCGAGGGACAGGTGCTCGCCACCGACGAGGACCTCACCGGCCCGGCCTTCGTCGCCTTCCCGCCCGACGCGGTCACCCTGCACCGCCACCGCCCCGAGACCAGCGCCCGCAACCTCTTCCCCTGCACCGTCGCCGGACTCGACCTGCACGGCGACCGCTTCCGGGTCGACCTCACCGGCCCGCTCCCGCTCGCCGCCGACCTCACGCCCACCGCCGCCGCCGACCTCGACCTCACCCCCGGCACCCGCGTCTGGGCCGCCGTCAAGGCCACCCAGACCCACGCGTACCCGGCCTGAGCCCCGCCCCGCCCGACACCCGACGCCCCGACGTCCGACGCCCGGCTGCCCGGCCGCCCGGACCCCCTCCGCCGCGAACGTCGCAGGCAGGGCCTAGCCTCTCCCCCATGGACCACCCCCGCCCGTCCCGGGACGCGGACCACCCGTTCTGGGACGCGGACCGCCCCGCCCCGCCGCCGCTCACCGAGTCCGACCGCCTGGCCGCCGAGGAGCTGCTCGGCGTCGCCCTGCCCGCCGCGCTGCTCGACCTGCTGCGCGAGCAGGACGGCGGCCCGGTCGCGGACGGGTGCGGCGCCTTCCCCACCGACCGGCCGACCTCCTGGGCGCCCGACCACGTCCCGTTCGACCTGCTGCACGGCGCGGGCCGCCACCCGCAGGTGCCGTTCTCGCTGCTCGACGGCCCCTACCTGGCCGCCGAGTGGGGCCTGCCGCCCGGCCTGGTGCCGATCAGCGGCGACGGCCACCACTGGATCGCGCTCGACTACCGCCGCTGCGGCCCGACCGGCGAGCCCGCCGTCACCTGGTACGACGCCGAGTCCGCCACCGAACTGCCGCTGGCCCCCGGTTTCGCCGCCTTCCGCCGCGGCCTCACCTCCCCCGACGCCTTCGACGACTTCGACGACTTGGAGGCCTTGGAGGCCTTGGACGCCTCGGACGCCGCCGAGCCCGCGGCGGACCGTCCCCCCGGTCCCGCCGCCGGATAATTCGGTGGTGCACGTCGCGAGTTGGGCTAGGGTGGCGGGTGCGGGCGGCTCCGCGGCGTGCTTCCTTCTCCTTCTCTGCAAAAGAACCAGCGCGCCCTCTCTCCGCCCGCATCTTCGTCTTCCGTCACCCGTGGGGGTCCGCTCCGCATGCCCCGAGCCGTTCCGGTGAAGTTCGACGTGCGCGTCGACCTCGACCTGGGCTCCTTCCTGCTCCGCCGCCGCACCGCCGTCGCGGTGGACCCGGCGGAGCTGCTGCCCGCCGCCGACCCGTGGAGCCTGCGCGGCCTGACCGCGCTGGACGCCGACCTGGCCGCCCGCGGCTACCTGCCGACCGTCGAACTGCGCTCCGCGCTGGCCCGGTTGGCGCCGCTGCGGCTGGCCGAGCTGGGCGGTGCGCTGCTCGGGCGACTGGACCACCTGCTGGGCACCGACCGCGAGCACGCCCCGCTGTTCCGCCGTTTCCCGGACGCGGTGCCGGAGTTCGCGCAGCTCCACCACAGCCGCCGGATGCGGGCGTTCCTGCGCAGCCAGCCGCACCAGCCGTGCGCCCGCTGCGGCCGCCGGGGCGCGGAGGTCGGCGTCGGGCTGCTCGCCCCGTGCGCGCACCTGCTGTGCCCGGACTGCCTGGAGGCGCAGGACGGCCCGCCGCACTGCCCGTCCTGCGGAACGGCGCTGGCCGTGCACCCGTTCCTGTACGGCGGCAAGCGCAAGGCGGTGCGCGAGCAGGCCCCGCCGCGCAAGGGGCAGCCGGACCGGGCGGAGCGGCCGCAGGGGGCGGCGCTGCGTCCGCTGCGGCTGCTGGAGCAGGACGAACTCTCGGCCGCGCTGGCCGAGTTGACCGGCCTGCTGACCCGCCGGACGGCGCTGAACCCGCAGGACCGCGACGACCTGGCCACCCTGCTGGCGCACGCCCCGGCCGACCTGGCGGCGCGGCTGCCCGCGGAGATCCCGGTCCGCGAGACCAAGGCGGTGGCGCTGGCCGAACTGCTGCGCCGCGAGGGCGAGTCGGCACTGCCGGTGCTGGCCGAGCGGCTCACCACCGCCACCGACGTGCTGCGCCTGCTGTGGGCGTACGCGGGTGCGCAGCCGGACCTGCTGCCGGACACCGCCCGGCGGCTGCGGCTGCGCAGGCTGTCGCGGCCGCTGCGCCGCGGGCTGCTGGGCGTGCTGGAGGCGCTGCCCACCGCCGCGGTGGCCGAGGACCTCCGGCGGCACCGCGAACCCTGGCTGCGCGTCGGCGAGTTGCTGCACCCGTTCGAGTACCGGCGGCAGTTCCCCTCCACCGCGGCCGCGTTCGCGCTGCTGCGCGGCACCGACCTGGACGACTTCGCCCCCGGGTTCGCCGAACCGCCCGCGCCGCTGCGGGTGGCGCAGGTCGACGGTCGCCGCCGCTTGGCGCACACCGGTTTCGCCTCCCGGGTGGAGACCCTGCTCGCGGTCGGCGACACCTCCGGCGCACTGGCCGAACTCGCCCACCGACCCGGCGAGTTGGTGCGCCGCCTGCACCACCTGCTGCGGGTGCACGAGATCATGGAGCCCGGCACGCCGCCGCCCGCCGAGCTGTCGGCGGTGCTGGCCCGGGCGCTGCCCGCGGTCGGCCCGGGCCCGCTGCTCGGCGCGTACGGCCGCCTGCGCGGGCCGCGCAGCCGGGGCGAGCGTCGGCTCTACTTCCCGCGCGGGCTGGTCTCGTTGGCGTACGGCCGGGAGGACCACGGCACCGTCGTCCCGGCCCGGTCGAGCGCCCCGGTGGTCGCCGCGATCGAGGCGGAGCTGCTCCGGCGGTCCGCCGCGACGCTCCCGGTGCGGCCCGAACTCGCGCTGCTGGACGAGGCGTTGACGGGCATGTCGGTGCCGTTCGCGGAGCGTTCGGCGGCCCGCGCGCTGGTGTCGGTGCCGCGCGGCAGCAGCCTGCCGCTGCCGCCGGGCGAGCGGCTGCGGCTGTTCCTGCACTGGATGCAGCCGCACCACCAGCGCGTCGACCTCGACCTGTCGGTGGCCCTGTACGACGACGACTGGCGCCACCGCGGGACGTGCGACTACACGCAGTTGGTCTTCGGGCGGCGCGCGGCCGTGCACTCGGGCGACTACACGTCGGCGCCGCCGCCGAAGGGCGCCAGCGAGTTCGTCGACCTGGACCTCGCCGCGCTGCGGTCCGCCGGGGCCCGCTACGCGGTGATGATCGTGTTCAGCTACAACGACGTCCCCTTCGACCGGCTGCCGGAGGCGTTCACCGGCTTCGCGGGGGTCGACGAGGACGAGGGCGGCGTGCGCCGCGGCCCGCTGTCGGCCCGGGCGGTGCGCCAGCGGATGGACCTGACCGGGGACGCCAAGGTGTCCGTCCCGCTGATCGTCGACCTGGCGGAGCGCCGCTTCACCTGGACCGACCTCAACACCACGGCCACCAGCGGCTTCCACAGCGTCGCCCGGCACCGCGACACGATCGCCGCGCTGTGCAGCGACGTGCTCGACCACTTCGCCCCGGACCGGCGCGCCACCCTGTGGGACGTGGCCTGCGCCCGGGCCGCGCACGCCACCGGCGAGGTGCTGGTCCGCGGCCTGGACGGCACCGTCCTGCGGTGGCGGCGCCAACCGGCCGAGCCGGTCGGCGAGTTCGCCGAACGGCTGCGCCTGCGGCACGCCCCGGACGGGCCGCCGGCCACCGAGCCGCTGCCCGAACTCCTCTCCGGGCGCCGGGCGTTCCTCGCCCTGCTGGACGCCGACCTGCCGGTGCCCCCGGGCGTCCACGGCGAGCTGTACCGCCTGCACCCGGGCCCGCTGGACGCCGCACCGGACGCCCTGCGCCGCCTCACCGCCGCCGACCTGGTCGCCACCCTCGCCCCGATGCCGTGACCGCCGCGACCGCCGTGAGCACCGTGAGCACCGTACGCACCTCCCGCTCCCGTACAGTGGCGGGCGTGCATCACGGCGTCCTGCCGCCTCCCGCTCGCTGAGCGGGAGGCCGGCCACCTCCTGAGCCCGCCCGGGCCGTCCGTCACCGGACGCCGCCCCGGGCCGGTCGGCGCTGCCCGCTTCCGCGGCCCACCGACCGTCACAGCTCTCCGGGAGTCCACCCGTGTTCTCGTTGCATTCCTCCACCCTGCCCGCACGACGGGGCCTGTGGTACGTCGCCCTGGCCGCCACCGCCTGGGGCACCGCCGGGGCGGCGGCCGCGCTGCTGTTCCAGCGCAGCGGCCTGGGCCCGCTCGCGCTGACCTTCTGGCGTTCGGTCGGCGGCGCGGCGGTGCTGCTGGCGCTGCGCCCGTTCACCGGCCGGGCGGCGCGCCCCGCGCGCCCGTCCGTGCCGCGGATCCTGCTCAACGGCCTGGGACTGACGCTGTTCCAGGCCGCGTACTTCCTGGCGGTCCGGCACACCGGGCTGGCCGTCGCCACCGTGGTGACGCTGGGGTCGGCGCCGGTGCTGGTGGCGCTCGGCGGGCGGCTGCTGATGGGTGAGCGGCTGGGCCGGGCCGGGCTGGCCGCGGTGGCCGGGGCGGTGCTCGGCCTGGGCGTGCTGGTGCTCGGCGGCACTCCCGCGGGCTCCGGCGCTCCCGCGGGCTCCGGCGGCGGGGTCGAACCGGCGGGCCTGGCCTGGGCGCTGGCCTCGGCGGCGGGCTACGCGGCGATCACCGTGGCCACCCGCCACCGGGCCTCGCGCACCGGCACCGCCGACGACCCGGCGACCACCACCCTGTGGTCGTTCGGGGTCTGCGCGGTCTGCCTGTTCCCGTTCGCCCTGGCCGAGGGCCCGCTGCCGTCCACCGGTTCGCTGCCCGCGACGCTGCTGCTGCTCGGTTACCTGGCGACCGTCCCGACCGCGCTCGCCTACGCGCTGTACTTCGCGGGCGCGGCCGTGGTCCGGGCGGCGACGGCCTCCGTGGTGGCACTGATCGAGCCGCTCGCCGCCACCGCGTTCGCGGCCGCGGTGCTGGACGAACCGCTGACCCCGGCGGCCCTGCTGGGCACCGCGGTCCTGCTGCTCTCGGTGACGGCCCTGGCCCGCGCCGAACTGCGGGCGACCTGACCGCGGACCGGTTCCCGACGGTCCGCCGTCGGTGCGCGCAACGAGAACAAAGTTTCATGTCCAGTTCAAAACAGTCCGGGCCCGAAACACTTCGGGAAATGCCGCAATGACCGAAACTCCCCAACACACACACGTCCTTCGCAACTCAGTGCTAATCTCCAGCTGATTTTGATCCCCGCGTGGGCGTTCCGGGCCCCGGTACTGCGCGCTGCCCGCACGCAGTCGACCACGTCCTCGCGGCCGGAAGGGGTGGGACAGGGCATGGAACAGGAAACCCGAGCGCGGGGACTGGCACGCCGCACGCTCGTCAAGGGGGCGGCGCTCGGTGTCGCGGCGGTCGGCTTCAGTGCGACCGCCGGGACGTGGGTGGCCGACGCCGCGACCGCGACCCCGTTCGACCGGGTTCCGCACCTGGACGGCGAACTCCTCCTGGACGCCGCCAGCAGGGCCGCCGACGCCGTCGACCAGGGCCGCATCGTGGCCCGCACGCCGGGTGCGGTCCTGCGGCCCGGCTCCGTCGACGACATCGCCAGGATGGTCAGGTTCTGCGCGGCCCGCGGCATCCGGGTGTCGGCGCGCGGCGAGGGCCACACCACCTATGGGCAGTCGCTCAACGAGAACGGCCTGGTCGTCGAGATGCGGTCGCTCAAGCGGATCCACCGGATCGACCCGCGGGGGGCCGACATCGACGGCGGCGTGCTGTGGACGGAGTTGATGACGGCCGCGTTCGCCCACGGCCTCACGCCGCCGCTGTTCACCGGCTACACCGACCTCACCGTCGCCGGGACGCTCTCGGTCGGCGGCGCGTCCCCCGGCGCCGGGTCCACCCGCGGCCTGCAGATCGACCACGTCCGGGAGTTGGAGGTCGTCACCGGGCGGGGCGAGGTCCTGGTCTGCTCCGCCGACCGGCACCCCGACCTCTTCAGGGCCGCGCTCGGCGGCCTCGGGCAGTGCGGCATCATCGTGCGCGCCAGGCTCGACCTGGTACCGGCCCAACCCCTGGTGCGGAACTACCAGTTCACCTACCCGGGCGGCCTCGCGCCCATCGGCGACCTACGGACCCTCACCGAACGCGGCGAGGTGCTCGGCGCCTACGTCACCTGGGCCTCGACCGGGACGTCCTTCGTGGGACAGCTCCTGGTCAGCGTGCCCTTCGTGCCCGGCTCCCCGCCCGACGACGGGCACCTGCTGCGCGGCCTCAGCCAGCCCCCGTCCGCCGCCGCCGTCACCGACCTGAGCCACCCGGACTGGGTCACCCAGGTCAACCGGCAGGTCGACCAGATGGAGGCCGTGCTGGACTACGGACACCTGGTCAAGCCCTGGTTCGACGTCTGGCTCAACGACTCGGAGGTCGACCGGTTCCTGGAGGACGTCCTCCCCGGGCTCGACCCGCGCGACTTCGCACCCGGCTCCCTGCTCCTGCTCATCCCCGCGAAGCGGTCCGGCGTCGACCACCCCGCCTTCGTCGAGCCCCGGGCGGACTCCGCCCCGTGGATGTACCTGTTCGACATCCTCGACAACTCCGCCGCCCCCGGCCCCGATCCGGCGTTCGCCGCCGAGCGGCTGCTGCGGAACGCGGAGCTCTACCGCAAGGCCAGGGCCGCCGGGGGTTCGCGCTACCCCATCGGGGCGTTGGAGTTCACCAAGGCCGACTGGATCGCCCACTACGGCGACGCGTGGCCGGCGTTCCGGCGGGCGAAGGCCCGGTTCGACCCCCGCGGCATCCTCAACCCCGGCCCCGGGATCTTCTGAGGCCGCGCCGCCTCCCCGGTCGCGGCCGGAGCGGCTCGGTCGGAACGGTTCGGTCGGAGCGGCTCGGTCGGAGCGGCTCAACCGGAGTGGCTCAGTCGGCGGCGGTGAGGAACGCGTCGCCGAACAGCCGGTTGTCGAGCGCCCCGGCGTCGTCGCTGGTCCAGAACTCCCAGAGCGCGGTGGCGAGTTCGTCGACCGAGAGGGTGCCGTCGCCGTCCAGGTCGAGCCGTTCGAAGGCCGGCGCCGCGGTGCCCGGAGGGGTAGGCCGAGGGCCCGGTGGAAGCGACCGAACTCCTCGGCGGTGACCCGCCCGTCGTCGTCGGCGAGCACCCGCGGCAGCAGGTCCAGCAGCACCCGCACGCCCCGCGGGTAGGCGTGCACGACGTGCCGGGCGAGCGAGCGGGCCGGGTCAACGGGGAGCCGGCCGGTGCCGAGGACCGGGCCGGCGTCCACGCCCCGGTCGATCCGGTGCACGGTGCACGGTGCAGCCGATCGACTCCCGTCCCTCCGGCATCGTCCAGAACGGCGAGAACAGGCTCGCGCAGCGCGGCAGTTCACCGGGGTGCACGTTGCGGACGCCCAGCCGGGGCACGGCCAGCGCCTCCCCGTGGAAGATCAGGCTGAACCGGACCGAGACCACCAGGTCCGGGGCGAAGGCCGACAGCGCCCCTCCCCCACCGGGGGAACCCGGACCCGCCGGGGTCCCCCGGTCCTGCGTCAGGAGGCGGTGCCGGTGACCGTGTTGCCGGACTTGGTGAGGTGGTAGGTGACGGTGGCGCCGGTCCAGAAGCGGAAGGTGAGCGTCACCGGGGCGTCGTCCTTGAGCGACTTGAGGAAGTCGGCCTTGACGGTGGTGGTGTCGGCGGCGTAGTCGGCGCGGTAGTTGTCGAAGGACTGGTAGATGGTCCAGGAGGCCGGACCGGCGGCGGTGCCGTCGGCGTAGGTGGACTCGACGTTGGCCATCAGGGAACCGTTGAACCGGGTCGGGACGGTGAGCCCGTCGGTGGTGCCGGTGGCGTCGGACAGCACCGGCTGCTCGTAGGAGCGCACGAAGAGCTTCCACGGGACGCCGTCGGAGTAGCGGACCTCCAGGGTGGCGTGGACGCCGGTGGCGCGGTCGCCGGCCAGTCGGGTGAGGGCCTCGGCGGTCAGGGTGAGCCGGTTGCCGCTGAGGGTGTAGTCGCGGGAGGGGACCAGCTGGGTGTCGCCCTGCCACAGCCCCGTGAACGAGAGCCCGTTGGGGTTCAGGGTGAGGGTCTGCGCCGGGACGGCGCCGGAGGCGGGCACGAAGACGTTGTCGCTGGAGGCGGTGCCGGAGCGGGTCCGCCAGGACGCCTGGATCAGGGCCTTCATCTCGGGGACCATCCACTGCATGGTGGAGCGGTTCAGGAAGTCGTTGTAGGCGTCCCAGAGGGCGGTGGTGAAGCCGTTGGCCCGCGCCTCGTAGCTGACGTGCTCGAAGTACTTCAGCATCTCGCCGCGCTCGACCACGCCGGAGTAGGGCGAGGTGAGCAGGCCGACCTCGCCGACGTAGACCGGAATGCCCTTGGCGACGAAGGTGTCGTGCACCCGGGCGAAGCCGTCGTGCAGGTCGGCCTGGGCCGTGGCGTCGTAGGTCGGGCCGTTGGCGATGTTCACGCTGAACGGGTACCAGCTGTAGTAGTGCACGGTGGCGACCAGGTTGCGGTCGTGCAGCGAGCTCATCGTGGTCGACAGGTCGTCGAGCCAGTGCTGCGCGTTGTTGGTCTCCTCGGAGGGCAGCACGAGCAGGCGGTCCTTGTTGCGCCCGCCGCTGTCCCGGACGATGCGGTGGAAGGAGGTGTTCAACTCCCGCAGGTACTGGGTCTTCTGGGCGTCGGTCGCGTTGGAGAACTGCGGCTCGTTGATGCTCTCCATGAGCAGCGTGCGCGGCTCGTCCCTGAAGGCGGTGGCGATCTGCTGCCAGGTGGCGTTGAACCGCGCCAGGACGTTGTCGTGGTCGGCGGACATGTTCGCGATCCACTGCCACGAGTCGTGGTGGACGTTGATCTCGACGTAGAGGCCGTCCTCCAGGGCCCAGTCGACGACCTGCTTGACCCGTGCCATCCACGCCGCGTCGATGGTGTAGGGGGCGGTGGCGGACTGGTGCGGGTACCAGGAGACGGGGATGCGGACGCTGCGGAAGCCCTGCGCCTTGAGGCCGTCGAAGGTCGCCTTGGTGGTGAGCGGGTTGCCCCAGGAGGTCTCGTCGGGGAGGGCGTCGAAGGTGTTGCCGAGGTTCCAGCTGGGCTGCATCGCGGCGACCGCGGCGATCGGGTCCTTGGGCACGTGCACCGGCCGGTGCGCGTCCCCGGCCGCGGCGCCGGGTGCGGCCGGGGCGGCGACGGCGGTGCCGCCGACGAGGCTGCCCGCGGTGACCAGGGCCGCCACGAGGCCGGTCGTCCACCGGGGCCGGCGGTTGCGCGGGGGTGCGGTCTGCTGTGCGTCGTTCACGGGTCGTCCCTTTCGTGCGGAGTTGACGGTTGCCCCTGACGGGTGGTCAGGGAAGCGGGGTGGCTTCGTAGTCGAAGCGGTCGAAGTGGACCGTCCCGGCCGCGGCGTACATGCCGATGACCCGGCCGGTGAAGCCGCCGGCGACCTCGGTGGACAGGTAGCGGCCGCCGAGCGCGGCGAGCACGGTGAAGGTGCCGTCCGGCTCCTCGATGCCGAAGGAGAGGACGTCCGGTCCGGTCCGCGAGCCGCGCGGGGGCTCCGGGGCGGTCTCCACGCCGAGCACCACCGGTCCGGCGGGCACCGGCCGGGAGGCGACCTCGCTGCGCAGCGGGCCGACCCGGGCGAGGACCCTCACCTCGCCGCCGCCCGCCTCGATCTCGTAGTGGTGCTCCTCGTCCAGCCGGACGGCCAGGCCGCCGCGGCCGTCGGCGGGGTCGACCAGGGTGCGGACCCGGCAGGCGTGGTGCTGCTGGCGGCGGCCGACGAAGACCGCGTCGGGCGCGTCGAGGGAGGCGCCGGCGGCGCGCAGGGTCAGCCAGCCGGGACGTTCCTTCGTGGTGCAGAGCTCCTCCGGGCGGCGGCGCACCGAGATCCACTGCGGGTCCAGCTCGGCCCGGTCGAAGTCGTCCCGGGTCGGCACCTCCGGCACGGGGTGCAACGGCCAGGAGGGGACGGGCAGTTCGAGGGTGACCTCGCCGACCACCGGCCAGCCGTCCACCCACTCGACCGGGGCGAGGAAGGTCTCCCGGCCGAGCACGTGCCAGCCGGGGGTGCCGCCGCGCGGCCGCACGGCGAGCAGCACCATCCACCAGGAGCCGTCGGGCGCCTGGACGAGGTCGGCGTGGCCGGTGTTCTGGACGGGGCGGGCGGTGCTGCGGTGGGTCAGGACCGGGTTGTGCGGGCAGGGTTCGAACGGCCCGGAGGGGGTGCGGCCGCGGGCGATCGAGACGCCGTGGCCGCGTTCGGTGCCGCCCTCGGCGATCATCAGGTACCACCACTCGCCGATCCGGTACAGGTGCGGGGCCTCGGGGGCGAGGGCGCCCGGGGTGCCGGACCAGAGCCGGTGCGGCTCGCCGAGGGTCTCGCCGGTCGTCGGGTCGATCCGGACCTGCGCGATCCCGTTCACGGTGACCCAGCAGGTGCCGTCCTCGTCCCAGGCGAGGTCGGGGTCGATGCCGGGGACGCCGGGCAGGTGGACCGGGTCGGACCACGGGCCGGCCGGGTCGGTGGTGGTCAGGAGCATGGTGCCGCGGTCGCTGACGTTGGTGACGACCAGGTGGAACCGGCCGTCGTGGTGGCGCAGCGTGGGCGCGAAGACGCCGCCGGAGGAGGGCTTGTCGAGCGGGAGCCGCAGCTGCTCCGGGCGGTCCAGGGCGTTGCCGATCTGCCGCCAGTGGACCAGGTCGCGGCTGTGGAAGACCGGGATGCCGGGGAAGTACTCGAAGCTGGAGCAGACGAGGTAGTAGTCCTCGCCCACCCGGCAGACGCTGGGGTCGGGGTGGAAGCCGGGGATCACCGGGTTGGGGACGGTGCCGGTCGGCCGGGGCTGGGCTGACACGCGGTCGGTTCCTTTCGGGGGTCCGGCGCGGGAGGGGGCGGTGCCCCGCGGGCGCCGGAGCACTGTGATATGTACATGACAGAGGAGGGGTCGACCCGCCCCGCCGCGGGGAGGGGGCGCGGCGCCCGTCCGCGCGGGGGCGTGCGCCCCGGCGGCGGCCGGTCAACTCCGGGCGGACGGTGCCCCGGTGAGGCGCAGCAGCACGGCGGCCGGGGCCGTCGGCAGGGTCAGGTCGAGGTCGCCGCTCCCGGGGCGCCAGGCGGTGACGGCCTTGCCGCCCGCCGGGTAGAGCACCTCGACCCGGGCGTCGGCACCGGCCAGGTGCGGTAGCGGCAGGACGGCGTCCGCCTCCCCGCCGGGGCGGCGCCAGACGGTGAGGTAGGTGGCGGTCGGGGTGCGCAGCGCCAGGGCGGTCCACGCGTCCTCCCACCCCGGGAGGCCGAGCGGCCAGGCCGGTACGGCGTGCGGGAGTTCGGCGCGGAGCGACTTGTGGACCGCGACCGCCTCGTGGACCAACTCCCTTGCCTGCGGCGAGAGTTCGGTGAGGCGACCGGAGAGGTGGATGCGGCCCAGCAGCGCGCTGGCCATGGTGAACGCCACCTCGTCGAGCGAGTCCCCGGGCTGCGGGTACGCCCAGACGGCGCCCTGCTCGGGGGTGACCGCGGTGGGGGCGGCGGCCGCGATGGGGGCGTAGCGCAGCAGGTCCTGCTGGTCGCTGGTGGACTGCAGCTGCATCCGGGACAGCAGCGCGTGGTCCATCCGCATCCCGCCGGAGGCGCAGTTCTCCAGCACCAGCTCCGGGTACCGGTCCAGCAGCCCGTCCAGCCAGTCGAGTTGGGCCCGGTTGTGGCCGAGCAGACCGGCCGCCGGGGCCTCGCCGGGGTGGGCGCTGGTGCCCGGGCCGGGGTCGGTGTTGTGGTCGAGCTTGAGGTAGCCGACGCCCCACTCGCCGACCAGGCGGTCCACCACCGCGTCCAGGTGCGCCCGGGCGGCGGGGTGGCGCAGGTCCAGGTGGTGGCGGCCGCCGCCCTCCTCGACCCGCTCCCCGTCGCGCCGGAAGAACGCCTCCGCGGGCAGCGACTGCGCCAGCGGGCTGGACGCGCCGACCGCCTCCGGCTCCAGCCACAGGCCGGGCACCATGCCGCGCTCGCGGATCCGGTCCAGCACCTCGTGGATGCCGCGCGGCCCGGGGAAGCGGGAGGCCGAGGGCTCCCACGCGCCGACGCCCGCCCACCAGTTCTCGCCCTGGTCGGCGTACCAGCCGGCGTCGATGACGAAGTACTCCGCCCCGGCCTCGGCGGCGGCGTCCACCAGCGGCAGCAGCTTGTCCGTGGTGGGGTCGCCCATCAGGCAGTTCATGTAGTCGTTGAAGACCACCGGCAGCCGGCGGTGGTCCGGGTGCGGTCGGCGGGTGGCGCGGCGGTGGCGGGTCAGGGCGGCGAACGCCCCGTCCGGGCCCCCGTCCGGGGAGAGCGCGAGGGCCACCGGGACGGTGCGGAACTCCGCGCCGGGCTCCAGCGGGTGGCGCCAGCCGTGGTCGGCGGCGTTCGGACCGTGCAGGGCGGCGTACGCGGTGTCGTCGCGCACCCCGCACTCCCAGCGCCAGCCGCCGCCGTTGTGCTCGATCTGCCACAGCCAGGTCCGTCCGGTCCGGCGGTCGGTCAGCCCGCCCATCGGCAGCCGGCCGCAGCTCGACCACACGCCCTGGCCGGCCACGACGCGGGTGCTGCGGCCGGAGGTGGTGCGGTAGCGGCCGCTGCGCTCCGGCGAGGAGGCCCGTAACGGCTGGCGCTGCCAGCGGCACTCGGCGAACCACTCGTTCTCCGCCCACAGCAGCTCGGCGTCGTCCAGGGCCGCCGGGCCGCCCCGGGTCAGGCAGCCCGTCACGAGCGAGCCGACCGATTCCAGGTGCAGCGTCCGCGGCCCCTCGTTGCGCAGCAGGACCTCGCTGCGCAGCACCGGGAGGCCGTCGGACGAGTGGTAGCGCACCTCGGCGGTCAGGCCGGTCCCCGGCTCGTGGAGTTCGACGGTGAGCAGGTGCTGGTCGCCGTCCCGGGCGGCGCGGTGCGCACGGTGGCGCAGGCGCTCGCCCAGGACGGTGTCGACGAGGTGTCGGCCCGACCAGTGGCGGCCGAGGCCGGCGGTCGTCACCTCCACCAGGGGCAGCGGTGCGGCGGGGCGCGGGGCGGTGCCCTCCTCTCCCGGGGCGCCGAGGCGGACCAGGCGGGCGGTGCCCCGGTCGTCCGGGGCGATCTCCAGTTCCAGGGCGTCGTGGCCCCAGCGGATCGTCTCGTGCGGGTCGGTCATGGTGCCCTCCATGGGGGGAGAGGGACGCGGCGGGGGGCGGTCGGCGGGTCAGCTGCGGCGCGGGGCCGGGGCGGTGCTCTCGCGGACCACCAGTTCCGGGGCCATCAGCAGCAGTTCGTCCTTCGGTTCGCGGCCCGCGGCGAGGGCGTCGATCCGGGCCATCACCTGGTCGACGGCGAGCTGGCCGAGCTCCTTCTTCGGGCTGGAGACGGAGGTGAGCCGGGGGGAGTGCTGCTCGGCCAGCACGTCGGGGCAGATCGCGATCACCGAGGCGTCCTCGGGGACGGTCCGCCCGCTGGCCCGCAGCAGGGAGAGCAGCGGCCCGATCGCGCCCTCGTTCTGCACCACGAAGGCGGTGGTGTCGGGCCGGTCGGCGAGGATCCGGGCCAGGGTGCCGGCCGTGGATTCGTAGGTGCCCTCGCAGGAGCGGTGCAGGAACCGCAGGCCGCGGGCCTCGGCGCGTTCCCGGAAGCCGGTCAGGGTGCGCTCGGCGTAACCGGCGTGCCGCTGGTAGACGGCGTTGCCGTAGCCGATGAAGGCGACGTCCCGGTGGCCGAGTCCGGCGAGGTGGTCGGCGCACAGGGCGCCCGCGGTGGTGAAGTCGTGGTCCACGCAGGAGAGTCCGGTCGGATCGACGGGCAGGCCGATCAGGGCGGCGGGCACGCCCCGTGCGTGCAGCACGGGGACGCGCTCGTCGTCCAGGCGGACGTCCATCAGGATGACGCCGTCGGCCAGGCCGCTGGCGGCGACCCGCTGGACGCCGTCCGGGCCCTCGTCGTTGGTGAGCAGCAGGACGTCGTAGCCGTGCTCGCGCGCCGCCACGGTGACCGCGATCGCGATCTCCATCATGGTCGGCACGTGGACCTCGGTGTGCAGCGGCACCATCAGGGCGATGATGTGCGACCGCTTCCCGGCCAGCGCCCGGGCACCCGCGTTCGGGTGGTAGTCGAGCGCGGCGATGGCCTGCTCGATCCGGTCGCGGGTCTTCTGCGAGATCGATCGCTTGCCGCTCAACGCGTAGCTCACGGTACTGGCGGACACACCCGCGTACCTGGCCACATCGACGAGGGTCACCATCGCGTGCACTTCCTTCGGTGTGTTTCGGCTCAGCCCTTGATCGCGCCGGTGAGCACACCGGCACGGAAGTGCTTCTGCATGAACGGGTAGACCAGCAGCAGCGGCACCAGGGTGAGGACCACGACGGCCATCTGCAGGGACAGCGGCGCGGTCTGCGCGTGCGTGCTGCCGAAGCCGGAGTTCACGGACCCGGGCAGGCCGTTGCCGCGGTTGACGTACGTGAGCAGAACATACTGCAGCGGCCACTTCTGGGCGTCGGTGGGCAGGTAGAGCATCACGTTGAAGAACGAGTTCCAGTAGCCGACGGCGTAGAAGAGGGCGATCACCGCGGTGACGGCCCGTGAGGTGGGCAGCACGACGGACCACAGGATCCGCCAGTCGCCCGCGCCGTCGATCCGGGCGGCGTCGATCAGGTCGCTGGAGGTGGTGGAGTAGAACGAGCGCAGCACCAGGATGTTGAACACCGACACCGCGCTGGGCAGGATCAGCGACCACCACTGGCCGTAGCCGCCGAGGCCGGTGACCACCAGGAAGCTGGGGATCAGGCCGCCGCTGACGAACATCGTGACGATCAGCAGGCTGAGGATCGTGCGGTGCCCGAGCGAGCGCGAGCGGGAGAGACCGTACGCGCAGAGCACCGAGACCACCATCGACACCAGCGTGCCGACGAGCGTGATGCCCAGGCTGACCATCAGCGCGGTGCGCACCGTGCCGTCGCCGAGCATCTGCCGGTACGCCTCGGTGCTGAGGCCGTCGGGCCAGATCACCAGTCCGCCGGCCCGGTTGACGGCGCCGGGGGTGGAGAAGCTGGTCAGCGTGATGATCCAGAGCGGGACGATGACCACCGCGAGGACGCCGGTCAGGGTGATGCCCTTGGCGGCCTGGCCGACGACCGTGGGCGGTTCCTCCCAGGGGGCCCGTCCGGCCCGGGCCCGGGAGCGGCGGCCGGTGCGGACCGACCGGGCGGGGACGGCGCCGGTGCGGAGCGTGGGGTGAGCGTTCGTCATTTCCGGTACAACCCGTCCTCGCCGAAGACGTGCGCCAGTTTGTTGGCGCCCCAGATCAGCAGCAGCGAGATGACGCTCTTGAAGAGGCCGGCCGCCGCGCCGAAGCTGTAGTTGCCGTTGGCGATGCCGTAGTAGAAGGAGAAGGTGTCCAGCACGTCGGCGGTCTCGTGGCCGACCGCCTCGCGTTGGATCAGGAACTGCTCGAAGCCGACCGACAGCGCGTTGCCGAGGCGCAGCACCAGCATCAGCACGATCACGCCGCGCAGGCCGGGCAGGGTGATGTGCCACATCCGGCGCCAGCGTCCGGCGCCGTCGGCCGCGGCGGCCTCGTACAGGTCGGTGTTGATCGCGGCGAGGGCGGCGAGGAAGACGATGATCCCCCAGCCGGCCTCCTTCCACACCGCCTGGGAGGTGATCAGCAGCGCGAAGGTGTGCGGGTTGGTCGTGATGTCCCAGGGCTGCATGTCGTGCTGGCGCAGGAAGTGGTTGAGGACCCCGGCGCCGCCGAGCATCTGCTGGAAGATGGTGATCGCCAGCACCCAGGAGAAGAAGTGCGGCAGGTAGACCACGGACTGGATGAAGTTCCGCAGCCGCTCGCTGAGCACCGTGTTGAGCAGCAGGGCCAGCGCGATCGGAACGGGGAAGAACAGCACCAGCTGGACGAGGCTGAGCCACAGGGTGTTCTTCAGCGCCCCCCAGAACAGCGGGTCGTTGAACAGCTGCTGGAACTGCGCCAGACCGGCCCATTCGCTGTTGCGCACGCCGTCCAGCGGATCGTAGTACTGGAACGCGGTGACCAGGCCGAACAGCGGCGCGTAGTTGAAGACCAGCAGGAGGACCACCGCGGGCACGGTCATCAGCAGCAGCGACTTGTCGCGCCGCAGCCTCGTCCGCCAGGTCAGCGACTTGCCGGTTCCGCCCCGCTCCGACCGCGCGGCGCTCACTGCCCGGTTCCGTACTTGCTCAGGACGTTGTCGGTCATCCACTGCTTGAGTCGGTCACCGCCGTTGGACTTCCAGGTGGAGATGGCGGCCTGGACGTCGGAGACCTTCTTCTTGCCGTGGTAGCAGTCCTTGATGGTGTCCTCGACGGCCTGTCCGCTGTCGGCGCTGGCGATCTGCTGCGGCATGCTGAGGTTCATGTTCCAGAACAGCGGCTTGTAGAGGGTCTTGACGTTGGCGGCCTGCCAGGCGGTGTAGTCCTTGGTGACCTGGTCGCCGCCGGGGTTGGAGATCACCGAGGGCGGGGCGGCGAGGAACGGGAAGGTGGTGGCCTGGACGTCCTTCTTGCCCTCGTCGGTCGCGGTGGGCACGCCGTTCACCCGGTTGTAGTGGACCCCCTCGACGCCGAAGTTGATCAGCGTGTACTCGGCCGAACCGTACGGCGCGGCCAGGTAGTTGGCGACGGCGAGCAGTTCCTCGATCTGCTCCGGCTTCAGCTTCGCGTTGAGGTAGCTCAGCATGCTGGACGAGGAGCCCATGAAGATCTGCGGGTTGCCGGTGCCGGAGGCGGTCATGATGTTGAACGCGCCGCGCCGGTAGTTCGGGTCGGCGGCGATGCCGGACTGGTGGTCGGCGAGGTTCCAGGCGCCGAGGCCGCCGCCGCCGATCAGGGTCTTGCCGGCGTAGAAGCGGGTTCCGGCGTCGGAGTTGTTGCCGGCGATCGCGTCGGGGTGCAGGTAGCCGGCGCTGGCCAGCTTGTAGTGCCAGTCCAGCGCCTCCAGGAACTCCGGCAGCTCGTACTTGTGGACCAGCTTGCCGTCCTTGAGGGTCCACTTGGCGGGGATGCCCCAGGCGATCGACAGGTAGGTCCAGACGTCGTCGAAGGCCCACACGCCGCCCTTGGCGTCGGTGAGCTCCTTGCCGAGGTTCATCATGTCGTCCGCGGACTTGACCTGGTCGGCGGTGATGCCCTTGGCCTCCAGCAGGTCGCGGCGGTAGAAGACCGCGCCCGGGAGCGGCATGGCGGTGGAGAAGCACGGGATGCCGTAGAGCTTGTCGCCCCACACGCCCGTCTGCCAGGCGCCGGTGGGGATGGCGGCCAGGTTCGGGTACTGCTTGATCTTGTCGCCGGCCAGGTACGGGGTGAGGTCGGCGAGCTGGGAGTCGGCCAGGCCGCCGGTGTTGAAGTTGGAGTTCCACCAGGCCGGCAGGTTGATCCAGTCGGGCAGCTTCTTGGCGGCCGTCATGGTCGGGATGATGGTGTTGTAGTTGTTGCCGTCGGCGGGCTTCATCTCGAAGGAGACGCCGAGCGCCTTGTTCATGGCCTGGTAGAAGGAGTTGCCGGCCGGCGGGACGGTGCCCCACAGCGGGGTGACGGCCGTGTAGCTGCCGCCCTTGCCGGGGACGCCCTGGACGGTGGCGACCGGGTTCGCCGGGTAGCTGAGGAACCCGGGGTCGGTCACCGCGCCGTTGCTGCCCCCCGACACGCCGGGGATGTCCGCGGGGACCGCGGTGTTCGGCACGTACGCGGGCAGGGCGGCCTTCATGCCCTGCTCGGTGTTGGCGCCGGACTTGTGCTTGCCACCGCCGCCCCCGCAGGCGGACAGCAGGGGCGCCACGGCGGCGGCACCTGCGACGGTGGCGGCGGAGCTGAGGAAGCTTCTGCGGTTCAACCCTTGTCTCATGGGGCGGCCCTTCTCCAGCAAATGTCGAATCGCTTGAATGTTTCGGCGACACTAACGACGGGTTGCCAGTTCGGCAAGAGCCTGGACAAATATAAATTCCAGGCGCACCAAGGCTGTTGACACGTCGAAGCGCGCCGTGTCAGCGTCGATGGGCTTCGACGAACGCACCCGCTCCGATCTGCCCGAGGGGTCCACCCACGTGAGTTCCACCGCCATGCCCACCACCGGCCCGTTCCCGTTCCGCGATCCTGCGCTACCGCTGGACAAGCGCGTCGACGACCTGCTGGAACGGCTCTCCCCCGACGAGCGCCTCGCGATGCTCCACCAGTACGCACCGGCCGTCCCCCGCCTGGGAGTCGCGGCGTTCCGTACCGGCAGCGAGGCCCTGCACGGCGTGTCCTGGCTGGGCGAGGCCACCTCCTTCCCGCAGGCCGTCGGCCTCGGCGCGAGCTGGGACGAGTCGCTGGTCCGCCGGGTCGCCGAAGCCGTCTCCACCGAGCTGCGGGCCTTCCACCACCACCGCTCCGCCCCCGTCGCCCCCGAGCGCGGCCCCATCTCCCTGCAGGCGTGGGCCCCGGTGCTGAACCTGCTGCGCGACCCGCGCTGGGGCCGCAACGAGGAGGGCTACTCCGAGGACCCGGTGCACACCGCCCGGATCGGCGAGGCCTTCTGCCGCGGCCTGGCCGGCGACCACCCCACCTACCTGCGGGCCGCCCCGGTGCTCAAGCACTTCCTCGCCTACAACAACGAGGACGACCGCTGCACCACCTCCTCCGGCGTGCGCCCCCGCGTCCTGCACGAGTACGACCTCGCCGCCTTCCGGCCCGTCGTCGCCTCCGGCGCCGCCACCGGCGTGATGGCCGCCTACAACCTGGTCAACGGCCGCCCCTGCCACGTCTCCCCGCTGCTGCGGACCGAGCTGCGCCGCTGGGCCGAGCCGACCGGCCACGAGCTGTTCGTGGTCTCCGACGCCGAGGCCCCGTCCAACCTGGTCGACCCCGAGCACTACTTCGACGACCACGCCGAGTCGCACGCCGCCGCCCTCAGGGCCGGCATCGACTCCTTCACCGACCACGACGCGGACAGCGAGACCGTCATCGGCCGCCTGCGCACCGCCCTGGAGCGCGGCCTGATCGACCAGGCCGACGTCGACCTCGCCGTCCGCCGCCAGCTCGAACTGCGCTTCCGCCTCGGCGAGTTCGACCCCGAGCTGGACCCGTACGCGCAGATCGGCGCCGAGGTGGTCGACAGCCCCGAGCACCGCGCCCTGGCCCGCGAGGCCGCCACCGCCTGCGTCGTCCTGCTCAAGAACGACGGGATGCTGCCGCTGGCCGGTGCGCCCCGGGTCGCGGTGATCGGCCCGCTCGCCGACAGCCTCTACGAGGACTGGTACTCCGGCACCATGCCCTACCGGGTCACCGCCGCCGACGGCCTGCGCGAGCGGCTGGCCCCGCTCGGCGGCGGGGTGACCGTCGCCGAGGGCCTGGACCGGATCCGCCTGAACTCCGCCACCACCGGCGAGGCGCTGGCCGGCACCGCCTTCGACCTCGCCGACTGGGGCGAGGGCGTGCTCACCCTGCGCGCCGCCGACAGCCGCCTCTTCCTGTCGCTGAAGAGCGACGACACCCTGGCCGCCGACGCCGCGGTGATCAAGAGCTGGTTCGTCAACGAGACCTTCCGGCTGGAGGAGGCCGCCGACGGCACCGTGCTGCTGCGCGCCGTCCACACCGGCCGGTACGCCGCCCTCGACGCCGACGGCCGGGTGCGGATGACCGCCGAGCGCCCCGAGGACGCCGAGCACTGGCACCGCGAACTGCTGCGCGACGGCCGGGCCGAGGCGCTCGCCGCGGCCGCCGACGCCGACCTGGCCGTCGTCGTCCTCGGCAGCCACCCCCTCATCCACGCCCGCGAGACCCAGGACCGCAGGCACACCGCGCTGCCGCCCGCCCAGGAGGAGCTGCTCCGGGCGGTCGCCGCCGTCCGCCCGGACACCGCGCTCGTCCTGATGAGCAGCTACCCCTACGCCGTCGACTGGGCCCAGCAGCACCTGCCCGCCGTCGTGTGGACCTCGCACGCCGGCCAGGAGACCGGCCACGCCCTCGCCGCCGTCCTGTGCGGCGACAGCGACCCGGCCGGACGCCTCCCGCAGACCTGGTACCGCGGCGACGACGAGCTGCCGCACCCGCTGGACTACGACGTCATCCAGGCCGGCTGGACGTACCAGTACCACCGCAGCCCCGCGCTCTACCCCTTCGGCCACGGCCTGTCCTACACCGCCTTCGCCCACGGCGAGCTGGAGCTGGACACCGACACCGTCGGCCAGGACGGCACCCTCCGCGCGGCCCTGACCGTCACCAACACCGGCCCCCGTCCCGGCACCGAGGTCGTGCAGCTGTACGTCCGCGCCCTGGACGCCCGCTACCAGGCGCCGCGGCTGCGGCTCGCCGACTTCCGCAAGCTCCACCTGGCGCCCGGCGAGAGCCGGGAGGTCGTCTTCGAGCTGCCCGCCGCCGCGCTCGCCCACTGGGACGTGGCCACCGGCGCGTTCACCGTCGACCCCGGCGACTACCAGGTGATCGCGGCCCGCTCCGCCGAGCACCTCCTGCACACCGCCCGGCTGACCGTGACCGGCCCCGCCCCCGCGCCCCGCACCGCCGTCGAACGGCCGCTCGCCGCGGTCGACTTCGACGAGCACACCGGCATCACCCTGGTCGACGCGAGCCGGGCCGACGGCGACGCGGTCACCCCCGCCGACCCGGCGGCCGGCGCCACCCTGCGCTACCGCGCCCTCGACCTCACCGGCGCCGCCCGGATCGAGGCCGACCTGGCCCGCCGGGACGCCGACGGCACCGCCCGCCTGGTCGTCGAGGCCGACGGCCGGGTGCTCGCCGAGATCGAGGTCCCGGCCACCGGCGACCACTACGCCTGGACCACCGTCACCGTCCCGCTCACCGGCACCCCGGACGGCGTCCACGACCTGGTGCTGCACCTGCACGGCGCGTTCCGCCTCGGCGACCTGCGCTTCGGCCGGGCCGACTGAGGCCACCCGGCCCGCCCGCGCGGAGCACCCGCCCCGCGCGGGCGCCCGGCCCGCGCGGGACGCCCGCTCCGTGCGGGGCGCGACCCTCCGCCCGCATCCGCTCCTACCCCGTCACCCGCCGCCCGGAGGCGGCCCGCATGTCGCTGCTCACGCCCCACCACCTCACCCCGTCCTCGCAGCACCCGGAGGAAGCCCCCGTGCCACCCGCCGATTTCGGGCTCGACGAACTCGCCGCCTACCGGCCCGAGTCGCCCGCGCCGCAGGACTTCGACGCGTTCTGGCAGCGCACCCTCGACGCCGCCCGCGCCCACGGCGGCGAGGTCCGGGCCGAGCGCGTCACCCCGCAGCACGGGCTGCGCACCGTCGAGGTCGAGGACGTGCGCTTCCCCGGCTGGAACGGCGAGCCGGTGGCCGCCTGGCTGCTGCGCCCGCGCGGCGCGCGGGGCCCGCTGCCCGTGGTGGTCGGCTACCAGGGCTACAGCGGCGGCCGCGGGCTGCCCACCGAGCACCTGTTCTGGTCGGCCGCGGGCTACGCCCAGCTGGTCGTCGACAGCCGCGGCCAGGGCCACGACACCCCGGACCGCGGCGAGGGCGACGGCACCCAGTGGGCCGAGGGTTTCATGACCCGCGGCATCGACTCCCCGGAGAACCACTACTACCGGCGGCTGATGACCGACTGCGTGCGCGCCGTGGACGCCGTCGCCCACCTGCCCGGCCTCGACCCCGAGCGGGTCGTGGTGAGCGGCGCCAGCCAGGGCGGCGGGCTGGCCCTCGCGGCGGCCGGGCTGCTCGGCGACCGGGTCGCGGCGGTCCTGTCCGACGTGCCGTTCCTGTGCCACTACCAGCAGGGCGCGCAGCTGTCGCTGGACGGGCCGTACCAGGAGCTGGTCAAGTACCTGCGCTGGCACAGCCGCCACCGCGTGCAGCCGACCTTCGCCACCCTCGCGTACTTCGACGGCGTCCACTTCGCCCGACGGGCCACCGCCCCGGCGCTGTTCAGCGTCGGACTGATGGACCCGGTCTGCCCGCCGCGCACCGTCTACGCCGCCTTCAACGCGTACGCCGGGCAGGACCGCACCATGACGGTGTGGCCGTTCGCCGACCACGCCGGCGGCTGCGGCTCCAACCCGCCGGTCCAGCTGGCGTGGCTGCAGGCGCGCGGGCTGGCGCCGGAGCTGTGAGCACCGTGCCCGGCCACCGGACGAGCGGTGGCACCGGCGCGCCGGACCTCCCGGACCTGCCCCCCGGCTTCCGGTTCGGCGCCGCCACCGCCGCGTACCAGATCGAGGGCGCCCACGACCGGGACGGCCGCGGCCCCTCCATCTGGGACACCTTCAGCCACACGCCCGGACGCACCCTCGGCGGCGCCACCGGCGACACCGCCTGCGACCACTACCACCGCCACCGCGAGGACGTCGCGCTGCTGCGGGGCCTCGGCGTCGACACCTACCGGCTGTCGCTCTCCTGGCCCCGCCTGCTGCCCCGGGGCACCGGCCCGGCCAACCCCGCGGGCCTGGACTTCTACGACCGCCTGCTCGACGACCTGCTCGCCGCCGGGATCGACCCCGCCGTCACCCTCTACCACTGGGACCTGCCGCAGGCCCTGGAGGACCGGGGCGGCTGGCGGGTCCGGGAGACCGCCGAGGCGTTCGCGTCGTACGCGGCCCTCGCCGCCGGGCGCTACGGCGACCGGGTGGAGCGCTGGATCACCCTGAACGAGCCGTACTGCTCCGCGTTCGTCGGCTACGCCGAGGGCCGGCACGCGCCGGGCGCCCGCGAGGGGCGCGGCGCGCTGGCCGCCGCGCACCACCTGCTGGTGGGCCACGGCCTGGCCGTCCGGGAGCTGCGCGCCGCCGGTGCCCGGGAGGTCGGCATCGCGCTGAACCTCGACCGCATCCACGCCGCCTCCGGGAGCCCCGAGGACGAGGCGGCCCGGCGCCGGGCCGAGGTCCTGCACAACGAGGTCTGGACCGAGCCGCTGCTCGCCGGGCGCTACCCGGCGCAGGAGGCCGAGACCTGGGGCGGCCTGGCCGACGGCCCCTGGCGGCGGCCCGGCGACCTGGCGGTGATCGGCGCGCCGCTGGACTTCCTCGGCGTCAACTTCTACCGCCCGGTCACCGTCGCCGCCGCCCCGCACCGCGCCGCGGACCCCGCGGACCGCACCGCCGTGGACGTCGGCGTCGCCGAACTCGACCCGTACGGCACCCCGCACACCACCATGGGCTGGCCGGTCGTCCCCGGCGCGCTCACCGAGCTGCTGGTCGACCTGCACGCCCGCCACCCGCAGCTGCCGCCGGTGTGGATCACCGAGAACGGCGCCGCCTTCGCGGACGAGGTGGCCCCCGACGGGAGCGTCCACGACCCCGCGCGCATCGCCTACCTGCGCGACCACCTCGCCGCCGTCGCCGACGCGGTCGCCCTCGGCGTGGACGTCCGCGGTGCCTACGTCTGGTCGCTGCTGGACAACTTCGAGTGGGCCCGCGGCTACGACCAACGCTTCGGCCTGGTCCGCGTCGACTACGACACCCTGAACCGAACGCCCAAGGACAGCTACCACTGGTACCGGGGCCTGATCACCGCGCACCGTGCGCGGACGGAGGAAGCCGCCCGATGAAGTTCACCGACGGCTACTGGCTGATGCGCCCCGGCGTGACCGCCCGCTACGCCACCGAGATCGCCGACGTCCGGGCCGAGGAGCACCGGCTCACCCTGTACGCGCCGGTCAAGCACGTGCAGGGCCGCGGCGACACGCTCAACAGCCCGCTGCTCACCGTGGAGTGCTGGTCCCCGGCCGAGGGCGTGATCGGGGTGCGCGCCACCCACCACGCCGGATCGGTGCGCCGCGGACCGGAGTTCGCCCTGCCCGGCGCCGCTCCCGGCAGCGGGAAGGTCCACCGCGACGGGGACGTGCTGGAACTGAGCTCCGGCGAGCTCACGCTGCGCGTCGACACCTCCCGGCCGTGGCAGCTGGAGTTCACCGCGGGCGGCCGGGTGCTGACCAGCGTCGGTGAGCGCGGCACCGGCTTCGTCACCGACGCCGCCGGCCGGCACTTCATGCTCGGCCAACTCGCGCTCGGCGTCGGCGAGTCGGTGTACGGCCTGGGCGAGCGCTTCACCCCGTTCGTCAAGAACGGCCAGGTGGTGGACATCTGGCAGGCCGACGGCGGCACCACCAGCGAACAGGCGTACAAGAACGTCCCGTTCCACCTGACCAACCGCGGCTACGGCGTCTTCGTCAACCACCCCGGCAAGGTGTCCTACGAGGTCGGCTCCGAGTCGGTCGGGCAGGTGCAGTTCAGCGTCGAGGACCAGACGCTGGAGTACTTCGTCGTCCACGGACCCACCCCCAAGCAGGTCCTGGAGCGCTACACCGGCCTGCTCGGCCGCCCCGCGCTGCCGCCCGCCTGGGCGCTGGGCCTGTGGCTGTCGACCTCCTTCACCACCGACTACGACGAGGCCACCGTCAACCGCTTCGTCGGCGGCATGGCCGAGCGCGGCATCCCGCTGAGCGTCTTCCACTTCGACTGCTTCTGGATGCGCGGCTACCACTGGAGCGACTTCGTCTGGGACCCGGACACCTTCCCCGACCCGGAGGGCATGCTGGCCCGGCTCAAGGCGCAGGGCCTGCGGATCTCGCTGTGGATCAACCCGTACGTCGCGCAGCGCTCCGAGCTGTTCGAGGAGGGCGTGCGCAACGGCTACCTGGTGCGCCGCGCCGACGGCACCGTCTGGCAGTGGGACCTGTGGCAGCCCGGCATGGCGCTGGTGGACTTCACCAACCCGGCGGCCGTCGCCTGGTTCACCGAGCGGCTGCGCCGCCTGCTCGGCCAGGGCGTGGACTGCTTCAAGACCGACTTCGGCGAGCGCATCCCCACCGACGTGGTGTGGCACGACGGCGGCGACCCGGAGAAGATGCACAACCAGTACACCCAGCTCTACAACCGGGCCGTGTTCGAGCTGCTGCGCGAGGAGCGCGGCGAGGGCGAGGCGCTGCTGTTCGCCCGGTCGGCGACGGCGGGCGGGCAGCAGTTCCCGGTGCACTGGGGCGGCGACTGCGAGTCGACCTTCAACGCGATGGCCGAGTCGCTGCGCGGCGGCCTGTCGCTGGGCCTGTCCGGCTTCGGGTTCTGGAGCCACGACATCGGCGGCTTCGAGGGCACCCCGACCCCCACCGTGTTCAAGCGCTGGGTGCAGTTCGGCCTGCTCTCCTCGCACAGCCGCCTGCACGGCTCCAAGTCGTACCGGGTGCCGTGGGACTACGGCGAGGAGGCGGTGGAGGTCACCCGGGCCTTCACCCGGCTCAAGCACCGCCTCGCCCCCTACCTGCAGCGCGCCGCCCAGCAGGCCCACCTGCACGGCACGCCGGTGATGCGCGCCATGGTCCTGGAGTTCCCCGACGACCCGGCGGCCGCGCTGCTGGACCGCCAGTACCTGCTCGGCGACGACCTGCTGGTGGCGCCGGTGTTCACCGACTCCGGCGAGGTCGACTACTACGTCCCCGAGGGCACCTGGACCAACCTGCTGACGGGGCACCGGGTCACCGGCCCGCGCTGGGTCCGCGAGCAGCACGGCTTCCGCACCCTGCCGCTGCTGGCCCGTCCGGACTCGGTGATCCCGCTGGCCGCCGACGACACCCGGCCGGTCTCCGACTGGGCCGACGGCGTCACCCTGCTGGTGCACGCCTTCGCCGACGGCGCCGAGCGCACCGTCGTCGTCCCGCGCAGCGACGGCCCCGGCGAGAGCGCCCGCTTCCACCTGCGCCGCACCGGCGACCGCCTCACCGTCACCACCGACTCCACCGCCCCCTGGTCGGTGCGCCTGGGCGGACCGGACGGGCCGCTGCACACCCACCCGGCGGGCACCGCCGCAGCCGAACTGCCCTGCCCCGCCTGACCGTCCACCCGAACCCGGAGAAACAGGGAACACCTTGTCCTACAGCATCCGCGCGGGCGGACTGGAGCGTCACAGCGCCCAGGAGGTCCTGCGCATCGAGCCCTGGGGCCCGGACGCGGTCCGGGTCCGGGCCTCGGCCGGGACGATCGACCCGGCCGCCCCCGGCGCGCTGGGGAGCCCGGCGCCCGCCCCCCGCGCCGACCTGTCGGTGACGGAGGACGGCCGGGCCCGCCTGGTCAACGGCCGGATCGAGGTCGAGGCCGCGGCGGACGGCCGGCTGCGGTTCCGCCACGCCGCCTCCGGCCGCGAACTGCTCGCCGAGCGGAGCCCGGAGGCGCACCACCACGCCGCCGCACGCCTGCACGCGGCGGGCGGCCGGACCGAGCAGCACTTCGCGGCGTACGACGGCGAGCGGCTGCACGGGCTCGGCCAGCACCTGCACGGCCGGCTGGACCAGAAGGGCTGCGTGGTCGACCTCGTCCAGGCCAACACCGCCGCGGCCGTCCCGTTCCTGCACTCCTCGCGCGGCTACGGGCTGCTGTGGAACAACCCCGCCACCGGGCGGGTCGAGCTGGGCGCCGACCAGACCCGGTGGACCGCCGACGCGGGCGGGCGGATCGACTACTGGATCACCGCGGGCGACACCCCGGCGCAGGTCCTGGACGCCTACACCCTGGCCACCGGGCGGCCGCCGCTGCTGCCCGAGTGGGCGTCGGGCTTCTGGCAGTCGAAGCTGCGCTACCGCACCCGGGACGAACTCCTGGCGGTGGCGCGGGAGTACCGGGAGCGGGGGCTGCCGCTGTCCGTCGTCGTCTGCGACTTCTTCCACTGGCCGCGGATGGGCGACTGGCGCTTCGAGGAGCACGAGTGGCCCGAACCGGCTTCCATGGTCGCGGAGTTGGCGGAACTCGGGGTGAAGCTCGCGGTCTCGGTGTGGCCGACCGTCGAGCCCGGCAGCGACAGCTACGACGAGTTGCGCTCGTCCGGGCAGCTCGTCCGGGACGCGGCCGGCGGGCTGCTGACCTTCCCCTGGCCGACCCGGGACGCCGAGGACTCGCTGCTCGCCCCGATGGCGTACTACGACGCCACCCACCCCGCGGCACGCGCCGCGCTGTGGCAGCGGCTGGACGGCAACTACCGGGCGCACGGCGTGGCCTGCTTCTGGCTGGACGCCTGCGAGCCCGACCTGCCGCCGGACCTCGCCGCCCGCGCCGTGTACGCGGCCGGACCGGCCGCCGAGGTCGCGAACCTGTACCCGGTGCTGCACGCCCGCGCGGTCGCCGACGGCCTGCGCGCGGCGGGCGAGGACCGCCCGCTGTCGCTGGTCCGCTCCGCCTGGGCGGGCAGCCAGGCCCACGGCGCCCTGCTGTGGTCCGGCGACATCCCGACCACCTTCGACTCCCTCGGGCGGCAGATCCGGGCCGGCCTGAACGTCGCGATGAGCGGCATCCCCTGGTGGAACACCGACATCGGCGGCTTCTCCGGCGGCGACCCCGACGACCCCGCCTACCGCGAGCTGCTGGTCCGCTGGTTCCAGTACGGCACCTTCTGCCCGGTCATGCGGCTGCACGGCGACCGGCAGCCCCACCACCCGGCCTTCTCCGCGGACATGACCGGCGGACCGAACGAGGTCTGGTCGTACGGGGAGGAGGCGTACGGCATCCTCCGCGACCACCTGCTGCTGCGCGAGCGCCTGCGCCCCTACCTGCACGCGCTGTCCGAGGAGGCCCACCGCACCGGCGCCCCGCCGATGCGCCCGCTGTTCTTCGACTTCCCCGCGGACGAACGCGCCTGGGCGGTGGACGACCAGTTCCTGCTCGGCCCGGACGTGCTGGTCGCTCCGGTGTACCGGGCGGGCGTCCGGACCCGCCGGGTGTACCTGCCGTCCGGCGCCCGCTGGCTCGACCCGGCCACCGGGCGGGTGTTGGAGGGCGGGACGACGCACGACCTCGACGCCCCGCTGGAGCGCATCCCGGTCCTCCTGCGGGAGGGCGCCGCCGTGGCGGCCCTGCTGACACCGGACCCGACCACCCCCGGAACGAGGACGAAGTGACCGAGACCGAGCTCGTCGTGCTGTCGGCCGGTGACGCGGCCCTGGTGCTCGACACCGCCGGCCCCGGGGTGCCCCGGGTGCTGCACTGGGGCGCCGACCCCGGCCTGGGCCCCGAGGACGCCGCGCAGGCGCTCGACGCCACCGGCCGCGCCCCGGACCACCAGGCCGGGAGTCTGCTGCCCTCCCAGGGCCGGGGCGGGGGCTGGTTCGGGCGACCGGTCCTGGCCGGGCACCGCGACGGCCGGGTCCGCCCGCTGCGCCTGGAACTCGCCGAGCCGGTCGCCGTGGACGCCCCGGACGGCCGCGGCGGCACCGTCCGGGTCCGGGCCCGGGACACCGGCGCGGGGCTCGCGCTGGACACCGAGCTGGAGATGACGGAGCAGGGCGTGGTGCGGCTGCGCCACACCCTGACCAACACGGCCGCGGACCCGTACACCCTGGAGGTGCTGGCGTGCGTGCTGCCCCTCCCGGCGCACGCCGCGGAGCTGCTGGACTTCGCCGGCCGGTGGGCCCGGGAGCGCTCCCCGCAGCGCTCCCCGCTGCGGCACGGCGTCCGGTCGCGGGAGAGCCGCCGCGGCCGCACCGGCTTCGACGCCGGGCTGCTGCTGGCCGGCACCGAGGGCTTCGGCTTCCGGCACGGCGAGGTCTGGGGCGTGCACCCCGCCTGGAGCGGCAACCACGTCCAGTACGCGGAGCGGCTGCCCGACGGGACGACGGTGCTCGGCGGCGGCGAGCTGCTGGACCCGGGCGAGGTCCGGCTGGCGCGGGGCGAGTCCTACCGGACCCCGTGGGTCTGCTTCGCGAGCTCCGGCACGGGCCTGGACGGGATCAGCCGGGCCTTCCACGGCATGCTCCGGGCCCGGCCGCAGCACCCGGCCACCGCCCGGCCCGTCACCCTGAACATCTGGGAGGCGGTCTACTTCGACCACGACCCCGAGCGGTTGCGCGCCGCGGCGCGCACCGCGGCCGAGGTCGGCGTGGAGCGGTTCGTCGTGGACGACGGCTGGTTCCGGCACCGCCGCCACGACCGGGCGGGCCTCGGCGACTGGTACGTCGACGAGAAGGTCTGGCCGGACGGGCTGCGTCCGTTCGCCGACCACGTCCACGCGCTCGGCATGCAGTTCGGCCTGTGGTTCGAGCCCGAGATGGTCAACCCCGACTCCGACCTGGCCCGCGCCCACCCCGACTGGCTCCTCGCCGACCCCGACCGCCTCCCCTACGAGCAGCGCCACCAGCACGTCCTGGACGTCGCGCACCCCGACGCCCACGCCTACCTGCTGGAGCGGATCAGCACCCTGGTCGGGGAGGTGGGCGTCGACTACGTCAAGTGGGACCACAACCGCGACCTCGCCGACGCCGTCCACGACGGCCGGCCCGGCGTGCACGCGCAGACCACGGCGGTCTACCGGCTGCTGGACGAACTGCGCCGCCGCCACCCCGGGCTGGAGATCGAGTCCTGCTCCTCCGGCGGCGCCCGCGCCGACCTCGGCATCCTCGAACGCACCGACCGGATCTGGGGGTCGGACAACATCGACCCCGTCGAGCGCCAGTCCGTCCAGCGCTGGACCGGCCTGCTCCTGCCCCACGAGCTGATCGGCTCCCACGTCGGCTCCTCCCCCGCCCACATCAGCCACCGCCGCACCGAACTCGCCTTCCGCTGCGCCACCGCCCTGTTCGGGCACGCCGGCATCGAAGCGGACCTGTCGACCTGGTCGCCGGACGAGCTGGGCGCGCTCACCGCGTGGGTCGACGCCTACAAGCAGCTGCGGCCGCTGCTGCACGGCGGCGACGTCGTCCGCGCCGACCACCCCGACCCGGCGGCCTGGGTCCACGGCGTCGTCTCCCGGGACCGCTCCCACGCCGTCTTCGCCCACGTCCAGCTGGACACCTCCGTCACCGAGAACGGCGCCCCCGTACGCCTCCCGGGCCTGGAGCCCGGAACCCGCTACAGCCTGCACGTGCGCCCCGAGCTCTCCGCCCCCGAACACACCTGGCCCGCCTGGGCGAAGCGGGCCGCCCCCCTCACCGTGACCGGCCGCTACCTGGCCCGGGTCGGCCTGGCCGCCCCGCACACGGCCAACCGCCCCGGCCACGCCCTGGTCCTCGAGGCCCGGGCCCTTCCCCCGGCCGCCCGGACGCCGTGACCCCCGCCGCGGTCCTGGTCGACGGACCCGCGGTCGCCGCCCCTTCCCACCCGGAGGTCCTCCCGCTGCCGGGACGCGTCACGGACGCCGCGGGCGCACCTCGGGGTGGTCGGCGGCGACGGTGGCGCTGCCGGGGGCGATCTCGGTGAAGCCGGCGTCGCGGACGACCGGGAGACGGCCGTCGGTGAGGGCGGGCCAGTCGGTGGCGGGGGCGGTGCGGACGGCCAGCGGGAAGCCGTCGGCGGCCCACTTCTCGCGTCGGGGCCCGTCCAGTTCCCACCAGGCGAGTTGGGCGGCGTGACCGGTCTGGGCCATGGTCTTGCCCGCGCTCATCTCCAGGGCCGGGTTGAGCCAGAGCACCGGGACGCCCTCGGGGGCGGGGCCGGGCGGCTCGGGGTCGTCGAGGTCGGTGCCGGAGACCTGGAGCCTGGCGAGTTCCTTGGGCCAGCCGTCCAGCGGGACGGGCGGGAAGACCCGCACCTCGGCGCCGCCCCCGCCGGTGACGGTGATGCCGGGCAGTTCGGCGGCCCTGCGCCACTCGGCGCCGCGGGCGCGCCGGACGACCTTGCGGATCCGGGCGTCCTCCCAGGCGGCGACCCGCTCGGCCCACTCGCCGTCCGGCTCGGTGACCCGGGGGTCGGCGAGCAGGGTGAGGACGGCGCGGGCCGAGGTCTCCAGGGCGTCGGTGCGGGCGGGCGGATCGGCCCGCTCCAGCCGGACGACCAGGGGCAGCACGTACTGCGGGCGGGTGTCGCGGTCCTCGGCGTGCCCGCCCACGGCGGGGGCGGGCGCGTCGGCGGCGGTCGGCGGGGCGGGCGGGTCGAAGGGTGAGCTCACCCTCCCAGCATGCCAGTTCAGCGGCGGTAGCCCCGGCCGGGGTCGCGTTCCTCGGCGTCCTCGTAGCCGAGGAACCAGCCCTCGGGGTGGGCGGCGGCGAGGAGTTGGTCGATCCGCTGGCCGGCGTCGAGGTCGCCGTCCTCCTCGTCGGGGCCGTAGACGCCGAACAGTTCGTCGGCGCAGCCGTCCCAGTCGTAGTCGTACAGGTCGGCGGGGAGGTCGCCCATCATGTCGGCGACGGATTCGGGCTGGGCGCCGAGCAGGGCGCGGGCGTCGGCCAGGGCCAGCCGCAGGGCGACGTCCTCGGCGGGGCAGCGGGGCAGCGGCCACTCGCCGGTGGCGAGGTCGTCGGCGAGGTCGTCGAAGGCCCGGGCGAAGGCGCGGCGCCAGCCGCGGTGGAGGTTCCAGGTGCGCTGCGGGAGGCGGCCGAAGACCGTCCAGTCGCTCTCGTCGGCGACGGTGACGGGGTCGTCGCCGTGGTCGTCGAGGTCCTCGTAGGCGGCGTCGGAGAGGCCGATCAGCTGGGTGTGGAGCAGGCAGGCGGTGCGGGGGGTGAGCGTCCAGTCGCCGGTGTCGCCGTCGTCGTCGAGCGGGAAGAGCTCGGCGAAGTCGGGGGCGAAGTCGTCGGTGACGCTGATCTCCAGGGTGCCGCCGAGCGCTTCGATGCCGGGCAGCGAGGCGACCAGCCGGTCGGGGTGGAGGAGCGCGCCGAGGGCCGCGTTGGGGTCCTCGGCGACTTCGCGCAGCAGTTGGGCGCGCTGGCCCTCGGGGTCGATGCCGTCGAAGTCCAGGTCCTCGACGGCGGCCCGTGCGGCGGCCCGCAAGGCCGGCCAGTCGGTGATCCGCAGGCCCAGTACCACCGTGGCCTCGATCTCCTGCGCGCCGGATTCCTCCGCCGCGTGCGGCCCGTGTGGATGATCGTTTCGCTCGCCCATGCGACAAGGTTGACAAACCCGGTGCCCGGTGTCCATCAGCTCTTCCGATCCGGTGCCCGGGGCCGGTGGCACGCGGGCGCGGAACGGCTTCCCCCGGCGCGCCGGGGTGGCCGACGGGCGGGCCGGGGCGGGAGGCTGGGGGCATGAGTGAACTGAACGATTTCGGTGGCGGGCAGGACCCGTCCGGCGGTGTGCTGGTGGTGACCACCAACGACGTCCCGGGGCACCGGGTGGTCAAGGTGATCGGCGAGGTGTTCGGGCTGACGGTGCGGTCGCGGCACATCGGTTCGCAGATCGGCGCGGGCCTGAAGTCCCTGATGGGCGGCGAGCTCAAGGGACTGACGAAGACGCTCGTCGAGACCCGGAACCAGGCCATGGAGCGCCTGGTCGAGCAGACGAGGGCCCGGGGCGGCAACGCGGTGCTGATGATGCGCTTCGACGTCACGGAGGCCGCGGACGTCGGCACCGAGGTCTGCGCGTACGGCACGGCCGCCGTGATCGAGCCGATCGGCTGACACCCGCGGCGGGGCGGCCCCGGAGCGCACCGCTCCGGGGCCGCCCGTCCTCGGGGCCTACAGCATGACGAGCAGCCGGGTGCCGGGCACCAGCTTCCGGTTGACCGAGGTCGACTGGACGAACACGGTGTACGCCGGGTTGTCGCCGGGCTTGACGCTGGTCTCCGCGGCGGGCAGGCCCAGCAGCTCGCGGGCCGCGGGGCCGGAGAACACCCGGCCGGTGAGCTGCCCGGTGACCGGGTCCTTCTCGGCGACGGCGAGCTGCTTGGCGGCCTGGATCTTCTCCCGCTTGGACAGCTCGTAGAAGGAGCAGCCCGTCCGGTACGCGTGCCCGGCGCCGGTGACGAACTCGCGCAGGGCCGCCTGCCGGTCGACCGGGACGAGGGCGTAGGTGTCCGCCGCCAGCGCGTCGAGGCCGGCGCTGACCTGGTCGGCGCTGAGGCCCTGCCCCACGGTGAACAGCTGCCTGGTGCCGCGCACGCCCTTCTCGCGGCCGCGCAGGAAGGTGGTGGCGGCGGTCTTGACGGTGTCGATGGCCTCCTCGACGCCGCCGGTGGAGTCGGCGTCCCAGATCGCGATGTTGCCGGCGGGGAAGCCGTACTCCTGGGCGGTGCGCTTGGCCAGCGAGTTGGGGACCAGGATCGCCGACGTCCAGTGCTCGGGGAGCTCGGCCATGGCGCCGCGGATGCGGTCCATCCAGCCGCGCAGGACGGCCTTGCCCTCGGCCGGCTTCATCCGGGCGTGCATCCGGCCGTGCTCGGAGCAGCCGGAGGCGTTCTCCTCGCCGTCGGTGACGACGACCTGGAGGAAGGAGTGCTCGCCGTACCCCTCCCAGATGTGCTTCAGGTCGTCGACGGACTTCACCGCCGCCTCGATCAGCGCGGTCGCGCCGTTGTCGACCGCGTAGAGGCCCTTCAGGGACGGCAGGTGCTTGACGTCCATGTCCCACACCAGGTTGTGCACCTCGTGGTCGAAGGCGTAGAGGCTGATCCTGGTCTCGTGGCCGAGGCGGTCGGACTCCTCCTGGAGGCCCTTGACGAATTCGTCCACCACCCGGATCAGCTGGGCCTCGTGGCGCTGCATCGAGCCGGATTTGTCGACCACCAGCGAGACGTGGTTGACCTTGTGCGCGATGCGGTTCGCGGAAGCGTTCGCGGACATTCTCGACCCCTTTTCCCACGCCTTTCCCGACGCCTTTTCCGGCGCCCCCTCCAGCGTTGTTCCCACCCTACGGCGGGCCACTGACAATTCCGCCGGGGCCGACGGCGCGTCAATTCCCTGGAGCGTCCGAGAATTCGGGTGCGGTGAGGTCGATCGTCAGCGCGCCGCCCCGGTCGTTGACGAAGACCGCCCGGGGCCCTTCGACGGTGACCCCGACGAGTTCGGTGCACGGCAGGTGCACCAGCCACACCAGGCGGCCCGCGGCGTCGGTCCGGGCGAAGAACCCGTCCGATGCGTCCGTGTCCCCGCCGGCGACCAGGCGCCCGGTGCCGTCCGGCAAGGCCGCTTCGGCGAGGATCTCGGCGGACCTGGTCCAGGCGGGGTCCGCCGCCGCTGCCAGGGTGATCGGGCCGAGCGGCTCCCCCAGCCTGAACCGGGTGAGCTGCGGGCCGTCGCAGTCGGCTCTCCGTGCGGTGCCGTCCGCGCGGAACAGTCCGTAGTGGACCGGCGTCCGGCCGTCCCGCCACAGTTCGGCGATCCACGTCCCGTCCGTCGTCGCCCCTTGCCGGCGGCCGGCGCCGCCGCGCGACCGGCCGCGCGCCCGGTGGGCGGGGTCCGGGTCACCGGTCGTCGGCGGGGCCGGCCGGTCGGAGGAGTGGTCGGGCGAGGTCAGGTCGAGGGTGATCGACCGGTCCAGGTTGTTGGTGCAGGTCGCCGTCGGCCAGTCGACGGTGATCCGAACGAACTCGTTGGACTCGCCGAGGTGCAGCAGCCAGACCATCGCGCCCTCGGTGTCGAAGCAGGCCACGAAGCCCTCGGACCCGTGCGAACCGCCGCCGCCGACCAGCCGGCCCCGGCCGTCCGGGAGCCCCGCCTCCGCGTGGACGACGGCCCCGCTCAGCCCGTTCGGGTCCTCGTCCAGCATGCTCTCCAGGTCGATCGGCTCGCCGAGCCGGAGGACCTCCAGGCCGGGCCCCTCGACGTCGGCGTCGCGGGCGCGCCCGTCCGCGTGGAACAGTCCCTCCCAGTACGGCATCCAACCCTCGGCCCACAGCTCGTCCAGCAGGCTCATCGGCGTCCCTCTCCTCCCCTCGTCCACGGCCCGTTCCCGGCCTCCGGGAGCGGCGCGGCCGGCCTGACCGCGCCCCCGGGCAGGACCGGCGGTCGGTCCACCGGGCGTTGGTGACCCTACCGAGCGGCGCGGGAGCGCGGCACCGGGCGTCGGGGCCGCGGCCGCAGCCGCAGCCGCAGCCGCCGGACCGACCGGTACGAAATACCGATTGACACTGGTCAGGGGTGCGGTGGAGGCTCGCTGCGCCCCACTTCGCCCGACCCCAGGAGCCCTCCCGTGAGCACCGCCCTGCGCCCGCCCGTCCACCGACCCGCGCGGGTCGCGTACGCCACCTGCCGCGGAGTGGAGGACGTGGAGGCGATGCCGGTGCTGGCGGCGTTCGCGCAGCTCGGGGTGGAGGCGGAGGCGGTGTACTGGAACGACCCGGCGGTGGACTGGGCCGGGTACGACCTGGTGCTGGTGCGCAGCGTCTGGGACTACATCCTGTACCGCGAGGAGTTCCTGGCCTGGACGCGCCGGGTCTCCGCGCTGACCCGGCTGGCCAACCCGGCCCGGGTGCTGGAGCACAACACCGACAAGACGTACCTGCGCGGCCTGGCGGAGGCCGGGCTGCCGGTCGTGCCGACGCTGTGGGTCGCCCCTGGCGGTCCGACGGAGGCGGCGGACGCGGTCGGGGCCGTCGACTGGCCGGAGCTGGTGGTGAAGCCGACCGTCTCCTCCGGCGCGCGGGACACCGTCCGCACCGCCGACCGGGCCGTGGCGCTGGCGCAGGTCGCCGCGCTGACCGGGGCCGGGCGGACGGCGATGGTGCAGCCGTACCTGGCGATGGTGGAGGACGAGGGCGAGACCTCGCTGCTGTACCTGGGCGGGGAGTTCAGCCACGCGGTGCGCCGCGGGCCGATGCTGGGCGGCGGTTTCGCGGACGTCGCCCGCGAGCCGGAGGCCGACCAACTGGCGCTCGCCGAACGGGTGCTGGCGGTGTCGGCCGAGCCGGGCGAGCTGCTGTACGCCCGGGTCGACCTGGTCCGGCTGCCGGACGGGTCGCCCGCGTTGATCGAGTTGGAGCTGACCGAGCCGCGGCTGTTCCTGGACCTGTGCCCGGGCGGCCCGGAGCGGCTGGCCGCCGCCACCCTCGCCCTGCTGCCGGGGAACACCCGGCCGCGCCCCAGTGTTTCACCGGTGTGACTGTTGAGCGTGCAAGTACCGGGCCCGACGCCGTCCGCGAGGTGGACGCGCTGGTGATCGGCGCGGGCCAGGCCGGCCTGTCCGCCGCCTACCACCTGCGCCGCCGCGGCTTCGCCCCGCACACCGGCTTCGTGGTGCTGGACGCGGACGACGCCCCGGGCGGCGCCTGGGCGCACCGCTCCCCCTCGCTCACCATGGCGACCGTGCACGGCTTCCACGACCTGCCGGACTTCGAGCTCCCCGCCACCGACCCGGCCACCGAGGCCCGCGTCGCCGTCCCCGGCTACTTCGCCGCGTACGAGGCGAGGCACGCGCTGCCGGTGCTGCGCCCGGTGCGGGTGACCGCGGTGCGCGAGCGCCCGGACGGGCGGGCCGACGGCGGGCCGGACGGGCGGCTGCTGGTGGAGACCGACGCAGGGCGCTGGGCCACCCGCGCCCTGCTGAACGCCACCGGCACCTGGACGCGGCCCTTCCTCCCCCGCTACCCGGGCCGCTTCGCCGGACGGCAGCTGCACTACGCCGACTACCGCGGCCCCGCGGAGTTCGCCGGGCAGCGCGTCGTCGTGGTCGGCGGCGGCGCCTCGGCCGTCCAGGTGCTCTCCGAGCTCGGCGCGGTCGCCGAGACGGTGTGGGTGACCCGCACCCCGCCGGTGTTCCACGAGGGGCCGTTCACCGAGGAGTTCGGCCGCGAGGTGGTCGCCAAGGTGGACGAGCGGGTCCGGGCCGGGCTGCCGGTGCGCAGCGTGGTCTCGGTGACGGGCCTGGGTCCGAGCGTGGCCTACCGCCGCGCCGAGGAGCTGGGCGTGCTGCACCGCCGCCCGATGTTCGACCGGCTCACCGAGCACGGAGTCGCCTGGGGCGACCAGGAGTTGGCCGTGGACGCGATCGTCTGGGCGACCGGCTTCCGCGCCGAGCTCACCCACCTCGCCCCGCTCGGCCTGCGCACCGCGGGCGGCGGCATCCGGATGGACGGCACCCGGGTCTCCGACGACCCGCGCGTCCACCTGCTCGGCTACGGCCCGTCCGCCTCCACCGTCGGCGCCAACCGCGCGGGCCGCGCGGCCGTCAACGAGGTGGTCCGCCTGCTCGGCACCCCGGCACCGGCCCAGCCCGCCGCGGTCTGACCGGGCCCGGGGCCCCGGGCGGCTGCCGGTGCCGACGTCCGCGGCCACGGTGGCGTCGAAGCGCACTCCCGGAGCCGCGCCCCCTCTTGTCCCCCGAGCCGCTCCGACGCCGCCCGGCCGCCGTGCCCGGCTCCCCGCCCGCCGCCGGCCCGGCGCGGCGCCACCGGGAACCGGCACTGCCCGCGACGACGACCCGGCCGCGCCGCACCGCCGAGCCCCGTTCCCGGCCCCGCTGCCCCTCGCCCCGCCTCAGCCCAGCCGTTCCAGCGCCGTCCGGGCCGCCGCGCACAGTTCCTCGTCCAGGGCGATGGTCGCGCCGTGGCGCCGTTCGGCAGCGAGCAGGGCGCGCAACGGTGGCGCGGCCACCCCGGCGGGGGCGCCGATCTCGCCCAGCAGCCGGACCGCCCGCAGGGTCGGCTCGCCCGCCGTGCCGTCGGCCGGTCCGGCGAGTTGGCGCAGCAGGACGGGGAGGGCGGGGGCCGGGTCGCCGGTGATGCGCCACCAGGCTACGGCCGCGCCGACCCGGCTGAACTCGCCCGGTGCGTCCAGGAGTTCCCGGACCGGTTCGGCGAAGTCGAGGGCCAGCGGCCCGAGTGCGGCGAGGTAGCGGTACACCGGGTGGCCGAGCCCGGCCCGGGCAGCCGCGCCGACGGTGCGCAGCGCCAAGCCCGGATCACCGGTGATCCGCCAGTGCGCCCAGGCGGCGGTCTGGGCCCCGTGCCAGGGGCGGCCGGTCGCGAGCCGGGCCAACTCCCCGGCGGCCGGGGCGGCTTGCGAGCCGATCTCACCCAGGGCCTCGGCGGCTGCCCGGGCGGTGATCGAGGGGGCGTCCAGCAGCGCGGTCAGTTTCTGGGCCAGGGGTGCGGCGGCCGGGCCCCAGCTCCGGGCCACCCTCAGTGCCTCGTCCAGACCGCGGACCTCCCACCGGCGCAACCGCTTCGCCCTGCCGAGGACGCGGCGCACGGTAGGCAGCAGGTCCGCCGCCCAGTCCGGGGGCGGCGCGCCGACGGGCAGCAGCTGCCCTCCGAACTCGTCCCGGTAGTACGGCAGTACGCGCCGGTCGCCCAGCGCGACCAGCGCGACCAGGGCGCCCTCCCGGAGCCACGTGTCGCCCGGCTCCGCCTCGACCAGGGCCAGCAGCTCGTCGGCGTACGGGGCGAGCGCCCGGCCGCTGCGGGCCAGCAGGAGCCGGGCCTCGTGGGAGCCCTCCCCCTTGCCGGTGCCGAGCACGGTGCGCCAGTGCGCCTCGGCGGGGCGGCGTCGGCGCCGCAGCTGTTCGATGGCCACCCCGACCGCGACCCGCTGTTCCGTCCCCCCGGGCCGACCGGCCAGCGCGGTGACGAACCGAGCCGCCTCCCGGGGGCGGTCGCGCAGCGCGCGGCCGAACGGCCCGGCGAGCGGGTACGGCCGCGCCTGCCACGCCCCGGGCTCGCCCAGCAGCCGCGCCGCCCGTTCGCCGAGGCCGTCGACTCCCGCCCCGTCCCCGTCCGGCAGTTCGAGCAGGGCCAGCGCGGCGGAGAGCCGCACCGGGGGTGCGGGGTGGTCGAGCCAGCATCGCAGCCAGGCGGCGGCCCCGTCTCCCGGGCCCTGCGCGCCGACGGCGGTGAGGAGTCGGGCCAGGGTCTCCGGCGACGACTCGACCCCCGCCCGGTCCTTCAGCGCGGCGGTCGCCTCCGGGCGTCCGGGCCGCACCGCCGCCAGCAGCCGGGCGGCCAGGCGCCTCGTCTCGGCCCGTTCGTCGTCGAGCAGTCCGACGATCCGTTCCCACTCGGCGGCGTACAGCTGCAGTGCCCGCTCCCGGTGCGCCGAGCGGGTGCGCCGGAGGTCGTCCGCCCGGTCCGCCAGGACCTCCAGCAGACTGGTCCGGCCCGGCTGGGAGGCCTCCTCCAGCAGGCGGAACAGCTGCGGCAGCAGCCGGTGCATCTCGATCCCCCGGTCCCACCCCGGGAGGTGTCGCCAGTGCTCCGCGGCCGAGCCCCGGCCCGCGGCCAGTTCCCGGGCCCAGTCGGCCGGCCCGTCCTGCGACTGCTCCTGCGTCATGATCGGCAGCGTAGCCCGGCGGCCCGGCTCAGCCCTGGGCGCCCGGCTCTCCGGCCGCTGCCGCCGCCTCGGTGAACCTGGCCGCCAGCGCGGCGACCGCCGCCCGCAGTTCGGGCCCCTCCAGGACCTGGAACGGGAACGGGACGGCCGCCAGCCACTCCCCCGCGTACATCGCCGGGTTGCGGGTGCTGCCCTCCAGCACGCAGCCCGCCCCGTCCGGCCGCAGCCGCCCCATCGCCGGGCCGGTCCACGGGGCGACCTGCTCGAACGGGGCGTCGAAGCGCACCAGGGTGCGGAACGCCCAGCCGGTGCCCAGGTGCTCCTCCAGCACGGCGACCGGGTCGAGGCCCTCCGGCATGGTGAACGGCGTGCCGCACTGCTCGGCGGTCCGGACCCGGTCGATCCGGTAGGTGCGGACGGCGTCGGCCCGGTGCGAGTGGCACAGCAGGTACCAGCGGGCCCGGCGCACCACCACCGCCCACGGGTCCACCTCCGCCCGCCACTCCTCGCCGCCGCCACCGCTGCGGTAGCCGATCAGCACCCGCCGCCGCGCCGCGATCGCCTCCACCAGCGTGCTGGCCACCGCCGGGTCCGGGTGCGCCGGGTACGGGTCGGGCGCGGCCGCGGCGTGCGCCCGCAGCGCGGCGGCCTGCCGTCCGATCGCCTCCGGCAGCGCCCGCACCACCTTGCCGAGCGCCGCCCCCACCAGGTCGTCCGGGTCGGTGGCGGCCGGACGGCCGTCCAGCACCGCCATCACCAGCCCGAGCGCCTCCTCCTGCGTGAACGAGACGGGTGCCAGCCGCGCCCCCCGCCCCAGCCGGTAGCCCCCGTACGGCCCCCGCTCCGACTCCACCGGCACCCCGGCCTCCCGCAGGATCGCCACGTACCGCCGGGCGGCCCGGTCCGTCACCCCCAGCCGCTCCGCCAACTGCTCCGAGGTCGTCCCCGGCCGCTCCCGCAGGATCTCCAGCGCCCGCAACGCCCGGGCGGTGGGGCTGCTCCCAGTGCTCGACACACCGACAGCGTACGGACCGCCTCCGAACTCCGCTGCACATTCCGGAAGCCGATCGTCCTGAACCCTTCCTAGCATGGACGGTGACCTGCTCGAACGGGCCGCTCGCGGCCCCGTTGAACGGAGGGGACTCCCATGGACGTCCTGTTGATCGGCGGCCTCTGGCTGAACGGCTCCACCGCCTGGGACGCGGTGGTGCCCGCCCTGGCCGAACGCGGCCACCGCCCGGTGCCGCTGACCCTGCCCGGCCAGGGGGACGGGCGGACGGACGCAACGCTGGCGGAGCAACTCGCGACGGTGCTCGCCGCGGTGGACGCGGCGGCGGGGAAGCCGCTGCTGGTGGCGCACTCGGCGGGCTGCTCGCTGGGGTGGATGGCGGTGGACGCCCGGCCGGGCGAGGTCGCCGGGCTGGTGCTGGTGGACGGCTTCCCGCACCAGGACGGGCACCCGTACGCGGACCTGTTCCCGGTGGTCGACGGCGTGGTGCCGTTCCCCGGGTGGGAGCCCTTCGCGGGGCCCACCAGCGCGGACCTGGACGGGGAGGCGCGGGCCCGGTTCGAGGCGGACGCCGTCCCCGTCCCGGCGGGGGTCGCGCAGGCGCCGGTCCGGCTGTCGGACGAGCGGCGGTACGGCGTGCCGGTGACGATGCTGTGCGCCGAGGCCCCGCCGGAGCAGGTGCGGGAGTGGGTCGCGCAGGGCGCGGCGCCGGAGGTGTCCCGGATGGAGCGGATCGAGTACGTCGACCTGGACTCCGGCCACTGGCCGATGTTCACCCGCCCCGCCGAACTGGCCGCCCTGATCGACGCGGTGGCCGAACGGGCCTGAGGGTCACGCGTCGTAGTCGACGGTGACCTTGTCGGAGACCGGCCGGGCCTGGCAGGTGAGGACGTACCCGGCCGCCAACTCGGCCTCCTCCAGGGCGAAGTTGCGCCGCATCTCGACCTCGCCGTCGCGGACCAGGGCGCGGCAGGTGCCGCAGACGCCGCCCTTGCAGGCGAACGGCAGGTCGGGGCGGGCGCGTTGGGCGCCGTCCAGGACGGAGCGGTCGCGCGGCAGGGCCAGGGTGCTGGAGCGGCCGTCGAGGACGAGGGTGACCTCGCTGGCGGCGGCGTCCGGGGCGGGTTCGGCGTGCCGCTCCTCGGGGCGCTCGTCGTCGGCGTGGAACAGCTCCTGGTGCACCCGCCCGGCGGGGACGCCGAGTTCGGCCAGCAGTTGCTTCGTCCCGAGCACCATCCCGTACGGCCCGCACAGCCACCAGTGGTCGACGGCGGGGGCGTCGACCAGGGCGGTCAGCAGGGCGGTGACCCGGTCGGGGTCGAGGCGTCCGCTGAGGAGTTCGGCGTCGCGGCTCTCCCGGGAGAGCACGTGGACGAGTTGGAAGCGGTCCAGGTAGCGGTCCTTGAGGTCGGCGAGCTCGTCGGCGAACATCACGGTGTCGCTGCGCCGGTTGCCGTACAGCAGGGTGACCCTGGACGCGGGGTGCCCGGCCAGGACGGAGGCGGCGATGGAGAGCACGGGGGTGATGCCGGAGCCCGCCGCGATCAGCACGTGCTCGCCGGGTTCGGCCGGGTCGGCGGCGAACGCCCCGGCGGGGGGCAGGACGTCGACGACCTCGCCGGGCTCGGCCTCGCTCACCAGCCAGTGCGAGAACAGTCCGCCGGGGACCTCCCGGACGGCGATCCGCAGCGGGCCGCCGACCGGGGAGCAGAGCGAGTAGGAGCGGCGCTCGTCGGCGCCGTCGACCGTCCGGCGCAGGGTGAGGCTCTGGCCGGGGCGGAAGGCGAACTCGGCGGCGAGGTCGGCGGGGACGTCGAAGGTGACCGCGACGGCGTCCTCGCAGAGCCGTTCCAGGGTGCCGATCGGCAGCGGGTGGAACCGCGGGCGGCGGACGGCCATCAGATCTCCTTGATCCGGTCGAAGGGTTCGCGGCAACTGCGGCACCGCCACAGCGACTTGCAGGCGGTGGAGCCGAACCGGGAGAGCTCCTCGGTGTCCGCGGACCCGCACTGCGGGCAGGCCACCGCCCGCCTGGTGGGGGCGAGTTGCAGCAGTCCGCCGGGGTGCGGGGGCGCGATGCCGGCCTCGGCGAGCTTGCGGCGGCCCTCGGCGCTGATCCGGTCGCTGGACCAGGGCGGGTCGATCCGCAGCCGCACCTGCACCTCGGCGAACCCGGCGGCCCGCAGCCTGCGGGCCACGTCGGCGGCCATCTCGGCGACGGCCGGGCAGCCGGAGTAGGTGGGGGTCAGCCAGGCGGTGACCGTCCCGTCCGCCTCCTCGACGTCGGCCAGCACGCCGAGGTCCGCCAGGGTGAGCATGGGCAGTTCGGGGTCGGGCACGGCGGCGGCGACCTCCCGGGCGCGCTCCAGCAGGGTGCTCACCACGTCGCCCCCGGGTGCGCCCGGGCCACCACCTGCAGTTCGGCCAGCAGCGGCCCCATCGCCTCGGTGTGCACCCCGTGCCGCCCGGCCCGCCCGTTGACGTACGCCCGGCCGGGGAGGTCGGGGACGGGCAGCGTGGCCTCGGCCAGCACCCCCGCCAGCGCGGCGAGTACGGGTTCGCGCAGCGACGAGGGGTCGACGCCGAGCCGCAGTTCGACCTCGTGCGGGGTGAACAGCTCCTCCAGCCAGGGCCAGAGGGCGTCCAGGGCGGCCCGCATCCGCCGGTGCGACTCCTCGGTGCCGTCGCCGAGCCGCACCGTCCAGGCGGCCGCGTACTCCCGGTGGTACGCCAACTCCTTGACGCCGAGCGCCGCGACGGCCGACAGCACCGGGTCGGCGTGGTCGGCCAGGCGCCGGTACAGCTCCTCGCGGGCGGTGGCGAACAGCAGCAGCCGCACCACGCACTGCGCGAAGTCGCCGTTCTCCAGCTCCACCAGTCGCACGTTGCGGTACTCGGACTCCGGGCGCCAGTAGGCGAGTTCGTCCTCGCCGCGGCCGCTGCCGTCCAGCTGGCCGGCCCGGGTGAGCAGGCGGCGGGCCTGGCCGAGCAGGTCGAGGCCGAGGTTGGCGAGCGCCACCTCCTCCTCCAGCTCCGGTGCCCGGGTGATCCACTGGATCAGCCGCTGCGAGAGCACCAGCGCGTCGTCGCCCAGCATCAGGCAGTACGCGGCGAGGTCGGCCGGGTCGATCCCCTCCGGCGCCGCCGCGTCCACCCCCAGCAGCGGGTCGGCGAACCCCGTGCCGTACGCCCAGCGGGCCTCGCCCTCCGGCCCCGGGCCCGCCTCGGCCAGCGAGAGGTACACGTGGTCGTCGCTCATGTCGCCTTCCCTGCCAGGTTGTTGACGGTACGTCAGATGTGTGGGACGTCCTCGGGGATCGGGTAGAACGTCGGGTGCCGGTACACCTTGTCCCCGCTCGGCGCGAAGAACGGGTCCTGCTCGTCCGGGCTGGACGCGGTGATCGCGTCCGAGCGGACCACCCACAGGCTCACCCCCTCGTTGCGCCGGGTGTACAGGTCGCGCGCCGCGAGCAGCGCCATCGTGTCGTCGGACGCGTGCAGCGACCCGACGTGCACGTGGTTCAGCCCGCGCCGGGGCCGCACGAACACCTCGTACAGCGGCCAGGAGGACCGTTCCCCGCTCATCCCGAACTCCCTTCTCGCGCAGCCTGCTTGGCCGCGTACGCCGAGGCCGCCTCGCGCACCCAGGCACCGTCCTCGTGGGCCGCCCGGCGCCGCTCGATCCGCTGCGCGTTGCACGGGCCGTGGCCCTTGATCACCTGCTGCAGCTCGGACCAGTCCGGTTCGCCGAAGTCCCAGCTGCCGCGCTCCGCGTTCCAGGCCAGCTCCGGGTCGGGCAGCACCACGCCCAGGTGCTCGGCCTGCGGGACGGTCATGTCGACGAAGCGCTGGCGCAGTTCGTCGTTGCTGTGCCGCTTGATCCGCCAGGCCATCGAGCGCTCGCTGTTGGGCGAGGCGCCGTCCGGCGGGCCGAACATCATCAGCGAGGGCCACCACCAGCGGTCCACCGCGTCCTGCACCATGGCGCGCTGGGCGTCCGTCCCGGCCATCAGCGTCATCAGCAGTTCGTAGCCCTGCCGCTGGTGGAAGGACTCCTCCTTGCAGATCCGCACCATCGCCCGGGCGTACGGCCCGTAGCTGCACCGGCACAGCGGGACCTGGTTGCAGATCGCCGCACCGTCCACCAGCCAGCCGATCACGCCGACGTCGGCGAAGGTCAGCGTCGGGTAGTTGAAGATCGAGGAGTACTTCTGCCGGCCGTCGATCAGCTTCTCGGTCAGCTCGGCGCGGTCCACCCCGAGGGTCTCCGCCGCCGCGTACAGGTACAGCCCGTGCCCGGCCTCGTCCTGGGCCTTGGCCAGCAGGATCGCCTTGCGGCGCAGCGAGGGCGCCCGGGTCAGCCAGTTGCCCTCGGGCTGCATGCCGATGATCTCCGAGTGGGCGTGCTGCGCGATCTGCCGCACCAGCGTCGCCCGGTACGCGTCCGGCATCCAGTCCCGCGGCTCCACCCGCTGCTCGGCGGCCACCACCGCGTCGAACTGCGCCTGCGCCTGAGCCTGCGTCTCCACGACCCACCTCCCGACTGACCGTTCGGTCGGTTCCATTCTGTACACAGCGCCCAGGCGCTGGCAAGGAGGTCACGGAGAGCGGTGATCAGGGGCCCGGGGAACGGCGGGTCCGTACTGCTGGCGGCCGGAGCCCGTCGGGGGTCCGTGCTGCTTCGGGCCGCCCGAACGGAACCCGAAGCCACCGCACGCACCGGCAGTGAACCCGCAGCAGCCCCGGCCCCGCCGTTCCCCGGGCCCCTGGATACACGCGCCCCCTACCGCTCGCGCAGCCTGGGCAGCGGCACCGCCAGCAGCGCGGCCAGCAGGGCGATGCGGGGGCCCAGTTGGTCGACCCGCAGGTGTTCGGTGCGGGCGTGCGGGCCGCCGCCGACCGCGCCGAGGCCGTCCAGGGTCGGCAGCCCCCTCGCCCCGGCCAGGTTGGTGTCCCCCGCGCCGCCCGCGGGGGCGCCGTCGAGGTGCTGGCCGAGGGCGGCGGCCAGCGAGCGGACGTGGCGCAGCAGCGGGTTGCCGGTGCGTTCGGGCCAGGCCGGGCGGCTGGAGAGGACCTCGGTGCGGACGTCGGCGCCGGGCCGGTGGGGGGTGAGGTGGGCGAGGGTGTCGAGGGTGCGGCGCTGGGCCTCGGTGGTGGCGAAGCGCAGTCCGAGTTCGGCTTCGGCCCGTCCGGCGATGACGTTGGCGCGGGTGCCGCCGTCGATCCGTCCGGTGTTGAGTTCGGTGCCGGGTTGGCGGGCGAGGCCGCGGACGTCGATCAACTGGTCGACGAGCTCGTCGATCGCGGAGACGCCGTCGGCGGCGTCGTTGCCCGCGTGGGCCTCGCGCCCGGTCACGGTGAGCCGGACCCGGGTGGAGCCGCGGCGGGCGGTCTTGAGACGGCCGTCGGGGTGTCCGGGTTCGAGTCCGAGGACGGCGGCGGCGCCGCGCAGGTGGCGTTCGACCAGGCGGCGGCCGTCGGGGCTGCCGACCTCCTCGTCGGAGACGATCACCATCCGGACGGGCCGGTGCGGCCGCTGCCCGAGGTCGGCGAGGAGCGCGAACGCGCCTTCCAGCAGGGCGAGTCCGCCCTTCATGTCGAGGACGCCGGGGCCGGTGAGCCGCCCGTCGCGCTCCTCGACCGGCCAGTCGGTGAGGGTGCCGACCGGCCAGACGGTGTCGTGGTGGCCGACCACCAGCAGGTGCGGGAGGTCCTCCTGCTGTCCGGGCCAGTCCAGGACGAGGTGGTCGCCGTGGTCGCAGCGCTGCCGGACGGTGGTGGCGCCGGTGGCGGCGTAGCCCGCGGCGAGTTCCTCGGCGAGCGAGTCGAGCCGGGCCGCGTCGCCGGAGGGGGATTCGATCCGGGCGAGGTCGGCGCAGCGCTTGCGGACGGCCGCGGCGAGGGTTCGGGCCCGCGTGGTGAGGGTGCGCGGGAGGCCGGGCAGGGCGGCGGTGGGGGTCACCGCCGTTGCGGCGGCGGGCGGTTCGGCGGGGTCCGCGGCGGTGGCGGCCGCGGGTGCGGGTGCGGTGGGCGCTCCGGCGGGTGTTCCGCCCGGTGCTTCCCGTACTTCCCGTGCTTCCCGCGTTCCCGGTGCTTCCAGTGCTTCGGCGGGGTGCGGCTCGGGGGCCACGGTATGGGGACTCACCGTTCACCCCCGGCGGGTCGCGGGGAACTCGGCGGTATCGGTGGGGCGAGCGGCCGGGGGGTCCTGCGCGGCGTCGGGCTCGGTCGCGGCGTACGGTGCGACCTGGGGCTGGGCAACACTGCGTCCTCCTCGCTCGGTCCGCGGCTCCGGCTCGGCCCGGGGCCCGGGGACGTCGGTCTCCGTTCCTCGGTGCGGACGGGCACCGCGGCAGGGGACCGATGAGCGAGCCTAGAAGATCGGTTCGCCTCCCTGCGAGGTGGCCTGCCGCTCAGCGCGTCGCAGCGGGACCGGGGGCGCACGCCCGGCGGACGGCGTCCGTCGGGGCGCGTGCACGGGCCCGGGCCTGGAGCGGCGAGCGGGACGCGATCTTCCGAGTGCGTCCTGCTCCCACCTTGGACCCACGGGGGCGGTTCGGCAGCACGAACCGCCCACGATCGAGCGAACCCCGTCCGATGGGTGACCGCGAATCAGCCTTTGGTACCAGTCGGGTGGCGTCCGGGGCGTCGACCGGGCGACACCCGGCGTTCGGCCGCCGGGGGAAATCCGTTGGCGAACCTCCCGTTCCGCTCGGGAGAATCGGCCCCCACCGACCCCTTCCCCCCGGAGCTTCCCGTGTCCGCCCTCCGCCCCGTCCCCCGTCCCGCCCTGGACAGCCTGCAGGGGCTGGCGCTGGGCGACGCGTTCGGCGACCGCTGGTTCCACCCGCCGGTGGAGCAGGCTTCGGCGGAGCTCGCGGCCCGGACCGTCCGCCCCGCGCCCTGGCACTGGACGGACGACACCGCGATGGCGCTCGTCCTGACCCGGCACCTGCAGAGCCACGGCAAGGTCGAACCGGCCGCGCTGGCCCGGGAGTTCGCGGCCGAGTACACGGCCGTCCCGCACCGCAAGTACGGGCCCTCGATGCACCAGGTGCTGCGGGCGGTGCAGGACGGGGCCGACCACCTCGCGGTCACCTCCGCCCTGTTCGGCGGCCAGGGCTCGCACGGCAACGGCGCCGCGATGCGGGTCGCCCCGCTCGGCGCCTGGTTCGCGGACGACCTGGGCGTCGTCGCCGAGCAGGCCGCGCGCTCCGCCCGCGCGACGCACGCGCACCCGGAGGCGGTGGCGGGCGCGCAGGCGGTGGCACTGGCCGCGGCGCTGGCGGTGCGCTCGCGCGGGGCGGCGGCGCCGGGGCGGGCCGAGTTCCTGGCCGAGGTCGCGGGTCTGCTCCCGGAGGGCGAGGTCCGCTCCGGGCTGCGGATCGCGGCCCGCTTCCCGGCCGGGACGAGCGTGCGGCACGCCGCGACGGTGCTCGGCTCCGGCTTCGCGGTCTCCGCGCAGGACACCGTCCCGTTCGCGCTCTGGTCCGCGGCCGGGCAACTGGACGACCTCACCGAGGCGCTGTGGCAGACCCTGGCGGGCTGGGGCGACATGGACACCACCTGCGCCGTCGCGGGCGGCGTGGTCGCGGCCCGCACCGGTCCCGCCGGCGTCCCGGCGCGCTGGCTGGACGCGCAGGAGCCGCTGCCCGCGCTCTGACCGGGTGACCGTCCCGGGGCTACTCGCGGCCCCGGGGCGGGGGGACGGGCTGCGGGCGGTAGCGGGCGGTGGTCGCGCTCCAGTGCAGCAGCGCGTGCGCGAAACGGACCAGCGCCCGGACGTAGCAGCGCACCTGGGGCGGCCAGTGGGAGCCGCGGGCGATGCCCTCGGCGAGGAACTCGAGGGTGGTGAGCTCGGCTTCGCAGAGGGCGGCGACCCGGGCCGCGGCGGCGTCCCGGGGCAGGCGCTCGTGCACCTCGAGGGAGCTGAGCAGGTTGTTGCCGTGCCCGGCGGCGGTCTCGACCCGGTGGGAGCAGAGGTCGTTGGCCCAGCCGATCAGGTGGTCGAACCGGGTGCGCAGGTCGACGAGTTGGGGGTGGCGGTGGAACTGCTCGGCCAGGTCGAGGCGGTGCGCGAGTTCGACCGCCCCGGCGGCGCAGCGGGTGGCGCCGTCCTGGTCGCGGTGGGAGAGGTACTGCGGCACGGTCGGGGTGGCGCCGCGCAGGCGCAGGAAGTCGAGCGAACTCTCCAGGTAGCTGCGGAAGTCGGCGGTCTGGCGGGCGCGCCAGGACGGTCCGGCGAGGGCGATGCTGTCCTGCCACAGGGTGCGGAAGGCCCGGGCCAGCGGGGTGGCGGGGGCGGGCGGGGTGGCGCCGGGGTCGAGCTCCGGGCCGAGCAGGGCGGCGAGTTCGCGGACGGTGCGGTCGGGTTCGTCGGACGGGTCGCCGAGCCAGTGCCGGTCGAACCGGTCGTCGAGGATCCAGCCGAGCAGCAGCCACTGGGTGGCGGCCCGCAGCGCGGGGCCGGGCGGGAGGTCGCCCCAGCAGCGCGAGGCCAGCTCCAAGTGGCCCTGCTCCAGCAGCCGTTCGACGCCCTCCCGGTCGAGCAGGCCGGTGCCGGACAGCCAGTGCACGGCCTCCTCGCGGAGCGCGTCGGCGTGCGGGTGGGGGGCGGGGGCGGGGATCCGTTCGAGCAGCCCGGCGAGCGGTCCGGCCGGGAGGCGGTGCGCGGTGGCGGGGCTCATGGCGGGGTCCTCCTCGGGGTGCGCGTCCGGCGCACGCGTCGGACGGGTGCCGCGGGCCGGTGCCGCGGGCGGTGCGCGGGTCGGACGGGTGGGTCGGACGGGTCGGTGCGTCGGACGTCCGGGCGGGCCGGGCGACTTCGGGACGGACGGCTTCGGGACGGACGGCTTCGGGACGGCCCCGCCGGGGCGGGTCCGGGACGGGTCCGCCGCCCGACTGGGACGAGTCTGCTGGACCGTCCGGGCCGGGCGGCGCAGAACCGTCGACCGTTCCCCCACCCGGCGGATCCGCCAGCTCATCCGATGATCCGCCCGCTACCGCCCGGCGTCCTCGGGCCGGGCCGCGATGCTGCACCGGCCGTCCGCGCAGGAACGTTGCCACCGCCCCCGGGAGAGCGTCTGCACCAACCCGATCGTCCAGCACATCGGGCAGCCCCGCAGCGCGAACAACCCGACCGGGACCAGCAACAGCGCGGGCAGCCCCAGCACCGGCAGCAGACCCAGCCCCGCCCCGACCGCACCGAACCCGACCGCCCCGCGCAGCAGGTGACGCGGCAGGGTGGCGCTCGCGTAGTCGGCCCCGCCCCCGGGGGACCACCACCCCCCGCCCTTCGACGCTCCCCCGCCCGCCGAACCGCCCCCGCTCACCGCACACCGCCCGGGACGCCGCCGAGTTCGGCCCGGACGGCTGCCCGGGCCCGGTGCAGCCGGGACTTCATCGCGGCCGTGCTCAGCCCGAGCGCGTCGGCGACGGCCCGCCCGCCGAGTCCCTGCAGGTCGCGCATGATCAGCACCCGGCGCTGGTCGGCGGGGAGCGCGGCGATCGCGGTGGCGACCCGCTCGGTGTCGAGCCGCCGCAGCGCCTCCTGCTCCGCCGAGTCCGCCACCGCCGCCGTCCCACCGGGGGGTTCGGCGACCGGCTGCCGTGCCGTCCGGATCCGGCGCAGGCACTCGTTGCGGACGATCCGGAACAGCCAGGACGCGAGCGCGCCGCTGGCCCGCAGCATGCCGATCCGTCGGTACAGGACGATCAGCGCCTCCTGCGCGGCGTCCTCCGCGTCCTCCGGGCTGGCGCACAGCGAGTGCGCGAACCGGCGGACGTTCGGGTGCGCCCCGGCGACCAGTGCGGCCAGCGAGTCCCGGTCGCCGCCGCGTGCCGCGCGGATCACCTCCTCGCCGGGCCAGGCGGTCTCAACCACGGCTCCCCCGCTTCCGCTTGAGCACCAGCACGCAGGTGCAGAGCAGCACCGCGCCCGCACCGACCGCGACGACGACCATCATGTCCTTCTCCTCCGGGCTGTTCCGTGCCGCCCGGTGCCCTGGTGCACCGTCCGGCGTGGTGCCCGTAAGAGGCGCGGGCCGCCGAAAAGGATTCACCCTTCTTTCCGGCGGCCCGACGGACGGCCGACCCGACGAACGACCGGACGGCCGGCCGGCCTCAGGCCGCGCGCTCGGCCGCGCTCCGCTCCACGCAGAACTCGTTGCCCTCGATGTCCGCCAGCACCACCCAGCCCGTGCCGTCCGGGCGCCGCTGGTCGTCCACCAGCACCGCGCCCAGGCCGACCAGCCGCTCGACCTCCTCGTCCCGGGTGCGCTCCTGCGGCTGCAGGTCGAAGTGGATCCGGTTCTTGCCCGCCTTCTCCTCCGGCACCGTCACGAACAGCAGCCCCGCGGCCTCGATCAACGCCTGCGGGTCCCCGGGGAAGTCCTCCTCGTGCAGCGGCTGGCCGAGCACCTCGGACCAGAACGAGGCGAGGCGGTAGGGGTCGAGGCTGTCGATGGTCACGTGGCGGATCACAGAAGTCATGCCCCGGATTCTCGGCCCTCCCGGTAAGGACCGGCAACCGGGTTCCCTCCTGTCGCCGACCCCTCCCGCACGGCGGGGCGCGGTGCTACGGTGCGGATCATGCCTGCGAGCACCCCCACCGACAAGGCCGAACTCGACCGGCTGACCGCCGAGTTCTTCGGCGCGTTCGACAACCGGCACGGCGGCCCGGCCGACGTCGGGCGGCTCCGGCGGCTGATGCTGCCCGGCGGCGTGATCGTGGTGACCTCGCCCCGCTACGCCGCGTACGGCGTCGAGGAGTTCATCGCCCCGCGCGAACTCCTGCTCTCCGACGGCCGGTTGACCGACTTCCACGAGTGGGAGGTCGACGAGCGCACCGAGATCGCCGACGGCGTGGCCTGCCGGATCGGCACCTACCGCAAGTCCGGCCTGCTGAACGGCGAACCGTACGAGGGCACCGGCACCAAGACCTTCCAGTTCGCCCGCACCCCGGACGGCTGGCGGATCACCGCCTTCTCCTGGCACGACGAACCGTAGTCGCCGCCCGGGCCCGCGCCGCCCCTGCGGTCCCGGCCCGGCTGCCCGGGGCCGCACCGCCGCTCAGGACCGCACCGTCCCCCCGGTCTCCGCCGGGCAGGCCGCCTCCACCGGGTTCGGCCGGGCGGCGGGGCGGGGGCGGACGAAGGTCGTGGCGAGGGTGACCAGGGCGAGCAGGGCCACGGCGGCGCCGTAGCCGGTCGCGGTGGCCAGCAGGCCGAAGTGCGGGGCGGCGAACCCGGCGGCCACCGCGGGGGCGCTGAAGGCCAGGTAGCTCAGGACGTACACGGCCGCGAACAGTTCGGCGCGCTCCGCGGGGGCGGCCAGCGGGGCGATGCCGGAGAGCACGCCGAGGAAGGTCGCGCCGAAGCCGAGCCCGGCCAGCGCGGTCATCGCGAAGAACAGCGGCGTACTGCCGCGGTCGAGGGCCAGCAGGGTGCCGAGCACGCCGACGGTCAGCGCGGTCGCGCCGAACCGGAGCGTGGTCCGGGCGGGGCGGCCGCGCAGCAGGAGCGAACCGAGCGTCCCGGCCGCGGTCATGGTGCTGACCACCAGGCCGCCGACCAGGTGGTTGTGCAGGTGCAGGACCCCGGCGGCGAGCGAGGGGCCGAGCGAGAGGTAGAGGCCGCCGAGCGACCAGACCGCGACCAGGGCCGGCGCGCCGACCGCGAAGGCGCGGCGGGCCTGTCGCGGGACGCGGGCCCGCGGCACCAGGGAGGCCAGGGCGCCGGGGCGGCGTCCGGCGGTCTCGGGGATCAGCGCCAGGGCGGCGACGGCGAGCAGGAACCCGGCGGCGAGCAGCGCGAAGACCAGGACCCGCGGGGCCGGGCCGTACTGCACCAGCAGGCCCGAGCCGAAGGCGCCGAGGGCCAGGCCGAGGGTGGAGGCCGCGCCGTTGACGAGGGCGCCGAGGCCCGGGGAGCGCTGCGGCTGCAGGTCGACCAGGGTCGCCGAGAGGGCGCCGGTCGCGGCGCCGGTGGCGAAGCCCTGCACGGCCCGGGCCAGCAGCAGCGGGCCGACCCCGTCCGCGCCGGTGAACAGCAGCATCGCCGCCGCCTCCAGCAGCAGCGAACCGTAGAGCAGCGGCTTGCGGCCCAGGAAGTCGGACAGGCTGCCGACGGTGGTCAGGGCGAGCAGCAGGAACAGCGCGTAGACGGCGAAGACCACCGTGAGGGTTCCGGAGGAGAAGCCCCAGGCGGCCTGGTAGACGACGTACAGCGGGGAGGGGGCAGCGGCGGCGAAGGTCAGCAGCAGCAGGGCCGCTGCGACCAGCCAGAAGGCCGGGGTGCGGGACAGCCCGCGGGAGTTCGGCATGGACACCTCGGTGGCAGGCCGGTCGGGGACCGGAAGCGTGACCCCTTAAGTCGAAAGGGTTGGCTTTAAGGGATACTAGGCGATCGTTCGGGGTTAAAGCGAATCACTTTGCCTTAACATGGAAGAGTGAACAGCCAGTCCCCGGAACCGCCCCCGGCCGAGCCGGTCCGCCGCACCGGCGGTCGCAGCGCGCGGGTGTGCGCCGCCGTGCACCGGGCGGTCACCGAACTGATCGCCGAGGGCGGGGCCGAACAGCTCTCGATCCCGGTCGTCGCCGCGCGGGCGGGCGTCAACCCCACCTCCGTCTACCGGCGCTGGGGCGACCTCAACGGCCTGCTGGCCGACGTCACCGCCACCCGGCTGGCCCCGGAGGACGCCCCGCCGGACACCGGCGGCCTCCGCACCGACCTGCTCCAGTGGGCCGAGCGCAGCCGGGCCTCCGTCACCGCCCCGGAGAACCTGGCCCTGGTGCGCCACGCCGTCGGCCAGCTCGCCACCTGCCCCGGCCCCGGGTCGACCCCGCGGATGGCCGCGCGCGAACAGCAACTGGCCACGATCCTGGCCCGGGCCGCGGAGCGCGGCGAACCGACCCCCACCCTTCGCCAGGGCGTCGACCACCTGCTGGCCCCGCTCTACTTCCGGATCATCCTCAACCTCGGCCCGGTCGAGCCCGCCGACGTCCGCCGCCTCGTCGACGACCTCCTGCGCCACCACACCGACACCTGCACCACCGCCTGAACCCCACCGCCGGAACCTTCCCGCCCGCCGCCGGAACCCTCCCCCACCGACACGCATCTCCCTCTGCGACGGTACGGTCTGGGCGGAGGTGCGGCAGGTGAGCGGGACGGCCGGGCGGGTGCTGGTGGTGGACGACGACGCGGCGATCCGGCGGAGCCTGGAGCGCGGGCTGCGGCTGAGCGGCTTCCGGGTCGCGGTCGCGGCGGACGGGGCGCAGGCGCTGGCGGCCCTCGCCGCGGAGCCGCCGGACGTGCTGGTGCTGGACGTCGGGATGCCGGGCCTCTCCGGGACGGAGGTCTGCCGGACGCTGCGGGCCCGGGCGGACGACACCCCGGTGCTGATGCTCTCCGCGCTGGACGAGCTCGCCGACCGGGTCGCCGGGTTGCAGGCGGGTGCGGACGACTACCTGGTGAAGCCGTTCGCCCTGGAGGAGCTGGTGCTGCGCCTGCACGCGCTGCTGCGCCGCCGCCCGCCGCAGCCCTCGGACCTGCTCCGGGTCGGCCCGCTGCGGATCCACCCGGAGACCCGCCAGGCGTTCTGGGAGGACACCGAACTGCGGCTGACCAGGCGTGAGTTCGAGCTGCTGGCCCAACTCGCCCGGAACGCCGGCATCGTGCTCTCCCGGGAGGTGCTGCTGGACCGGGTGTGGGGCTACGACTTCGAGGTGCGCAGCGACGCCGTGGACACCTTCGTCTCGTACCTGCGGCGGAAGTTGGAGGCGGACGGCCGTCCCCGGACGGTGCACACGGTGCGCGGGGTGGGGTTCGTGCTGCGGGCGCCGGGCGAGGGCGGGGCGGGCCGGTGAAGCTGTCGACCAGGATCGCGATCGGGGCGGCGGTGCTGGTGCCGCTGCTGGTGGCGGCGGCCGGGGTGCTGCTGCTGCCGCTGGTGAGCACGGACCTGCACCGCCGCCAGGACGCGCAGCTGGGCGCCCGGGCGGCCGCCGTCCTGCCGAACGCCAGGGGGCTGCTCGCGGCGGACAGCCGGGGCCGCCCGAAGGTGGAGCAGAACCAGCAGCGCAAGCTGATGGACGCGGCGGTGGACGCGGGCGTCCGGATGACCGCCGCCGACGGCACGGTGCTGCTCTCGGCGGGTTCCCAGCCGGACGATCCGCTGCTGCTCCCGCAGGAACCGGGCGGGAAGGCCGTGACGGTCCGTCAGAACTGCTCCGCCTGGCGGGTGTTGACGGTGAAGGTGGACAGCGGGAGCGCGAGCGGGACGCTGTGGGTGCTGGCCCCGGCCGAGGAGCCCGCGGACGAACTGCGGGCGGTGCGGCGGCGGGTGCTGCTGGTGGCGCTGGTCGCGGCGCCGCTCTCGGGGCTGGTCGCCTTCGCGCTCGCCGAGCGGGCCACCCTGCCGCTGCGCCGCCTGGGCCGCCGGGCCGCCGCCCTGGACCCGCGGACCGGCCACGCGGCGTTCGCCCACGCCCGGACGGGCACCGCCGAGGTGGACGAACTCTCCGGTGCGATCGCCCTGCTGCTGTCCCGGTACGACGAGCAGGCGGCCCGGACCGCGCAGGCCCTGGACACCGCCCGGTCGTTCTCCTCGGCGGCCTCGCACGAGCTGCGCACCCCGCTGATGAGCCTGCGCACCAACCTGGACGTGCTGGCCGCGCACCCGGACCTGCCGGAGGACGAACGCGCCGAGGTGCTGGGCGAGTTGCAGCAGGACCACGCCCGGATGCTGGACCTGTTGAGTGCCCTGTCCGCACTGGCCCGGGGCGACCTGGTGGAAGCCTCCGCGTTCGGCCCGGTCGACCTCGCCGAACTGGTGGACACCGCCGTCGCCGAGGCCGCCCGCCGCCACCCGGACACCGTCTACCGCACCGAACTACCGTCGGAGGCAAGGGTGTTCGGCTGGGACGCGGGCCTGCGCATCCTGCTCGCCAACCTGCTGACCAACGCCGCCGTCCACGGCCGCCCCACCACCCGCCCGGCCGACCGGCCCGCCGAGGTGGAGGTCCGCCTCCGCGTCGAGGACGGCACCGTCCGCCTGACCGTCGACGACTCCGGCCCCGGCGTCCCGCCCGCCGACCGCGCCGCCGTCTTCCACCGCTTCCACCGCCGCCCCGACAGCCCGGGCTCCGGCCTCGGCCTGACCCTGGTCGCCCAACAGGCCGCCCTGCACCGCGGATCGGCCCTGGTCACCGACCGCCCCGACGCCCCGGGCTGCCGCCTGGAGGTCCGCCTCCCCCTGCTCCTCCCCGACGCCCCGACCGCCCAACTTCCCTCCCCCCGCGACTGGCTGAGCAACCGCACGCCCGGCTGACGAGCCACCCCGATCCGGGCCGAACTCAGGCGGGCGCCTCACCCAGGGCCTTTCGGAGCAGGGCGTGCAACGCCTCCCCCTCCCCGGCCGCTGCGGTCCGTGCCACCCCTGGGGCCGCGCTTCCGCCCTCGGCCTGACTCGGTCGGCGCCTGGACACCGGCCACCTGTGGACGTGCCCCCCGACCGGGTCCGTCGCCTCCACCGCGCCGTGCACCGCCGCGCCGGACCCGACCACCCCGGTCGTGGCCCGCACCGTGCAGGCCGTCACCGGCGGCCTCCGCACCGTCCGGACACTCACCGCACTCGCCGTCGGGTACGTCCCGGCGAGCCGACGGCGCGCCGACCCGGTCCTGAGCCTGCGCCTGTCCGAGCACCGGGTGCACGCGGCCGCCAGTACGGCGGTGTTCTTCACCGGGGCCGCCCTGCTCGGCGGTGTCGCCACCGGCCTGATACTGCCCTTCGGCGAGGAGCTCACCGCTGTCCGGGTCGTAGAGCTCGACGGTGCAGCAGTGGCCGCTCCGGCCGAAGGTCTCGATCAGCTCGGTGATCCCGGTGACCGCGATCTCTCCCGTGAAGACCACCGGGTCCAGCGGGAGCACCGACAGCCGGGCGTAGCCGTGCTCGGCCTCGAACTCCGTCCAGGACTGCTTGCGCACCCGCCAGCCCTGCCCGAGGAGGACCTCCGCCACCTGCCGGGCGTCGGCCGCCGTCGGCACCGACCCGGCGATCTCGACGGTGACGGCCCGGTCGTCGAACGCGGGACCGGCGCTCCAGCCGGACGAGAAGGTCACGGCCGCAGCGTAGGGCCCGCCCCGCGGACGGCGCACCGGGGTGTCCCCGGGTCGCGGTTCCACAGGGTTTCCACAAGAAGGCTCCCTACTGTCGGAGCGGGCCGGGGGAACCGGCCGGGATTCGGAGTGGACGGAAGGGGATACCCATGCGCATCAACCGGGCGGCGGCCGCGGTCGGGGTGCTCGCGTTGGCGGGCGCGTTCCTGGCTGCGGGGCCCGCACAGGCGGCGGGCGGGACGGCGCCGAAGGGGGACGGGGCGAAGGCGGTCTGCAAGCGGCTGCCGAAGACCCAGGAGCGGATCGACAAGGCGCTGGAGCGGCTGAACGGCGACGCGACCGTCAACGGTTCGGTGGCGCGGCTGCAGCAGCGGGTGGACGACGCCCACAAGGCGGGGCACGCCGAGATCGAGAAGTACCTGAACGACCGGCTGACCTTCCGCCGCAGCCTGCTGCCGACGCTGCAGACCCGCAAGGCGGACCTGGCGGCGGTGGCCGACTGGTGCGCCAAGAACGCCCCGGCGGCCGGGAAGTGACCCGTCGGCCCGCCGCACGCGCGGCCCTGGCGGCCCTGGCGCTGGCCTGCGCCGCCCTGCTGACGGCCTGCGGCCCGACCTCCGGCAAGGCCGACTCCGGCGGCGGGGCGGACGACGCGCAGGTCCAGCAGATGCAGCAGAAGGTGGACGCCGCGGACAGCGCCGCCGCCCAGGCCGACACCAACGCCGGCCAGGACAACTGACCGGTCGGTCCGAGCAGCACCGGACCCCGACGGCCCGCGCCCTCCCCGGAGCGCGGGCCGTCGGCATGTCCGCATGCCGGTACGCCGGAGTCCACGATGCGACCCTCGGCGTGGCGGAACTTGACGGGCCGCCGCCGGGTCGTGAACCATCGGCGACATGAACTCCGGCACCTTCCTGGTCTGCCGCCTGCACGTCGACCTGCGACGCCAGGCGAGCGACATGTGTGCCTGCTGTTGACGCCCTCCGCGTGAAATCCCGCGTGCGCCCTGTGAGTTGACCAGGACGACCGCGGCCCGTCCGCCCCGTCGCACCCCCTTTTCACTCCGCCGTCCGCGCGCCGCCCGCCCGGTCCGTGCCCTTCCGGGCACGCGTCCCCGGCGACGGCCGCCGTCCCGGCGCACCCCGGAGGACCCCATGAGCATCGACCTCGCCGCCACCCCCGCCACCGAAGACCCCGCCCCGCCCCGGCGCCAGCCGCTGTCCCCGAACGCGCTGCGCCGGATCGTCCGCGACCTGGCCGAGCGGCCCGAGCGCTGGCTGCACCGGGTGCGGCTGTCCGCGGAGGACCGCTGGTACGAGCGCCTGGAGCTGGCCGAGGACTACGAGGTGTGGCTGATCAGCTGGCTGCCGGGGCAGTCCACCGGCTTCCACGACCACGGCGGCTCGCGCGGCGCGTTCACGGTGGCGCTGGGCGAGCTGGAGGAGCTGGCGCTGGCCGGTCCGGAGCACGGGCTGACGGTGCGCCGCCTGTCGGCGGGCAGCGAGCGGGCGTTCGGCCCGCAGTACCTGCACGACGTCCGCAACACGGCGCCGGGCCCGGCGGTGACGCTGCACGCGTACTCGCCGCCGCTGAGCGAGATGTCGCACTACGAACTGCGGGCCGGCGGCCTGGTGCAGACCTCGACGGAAGGACCGGAGCAGTGGTGACCACGGTGGACCAGTTGGTGGCGCGGGCCCGGGCGGGCCTGGACCGGCCGGACCCGGCCCGGGCCTGGGCCGAACTCGCGGACGGGGCACGCCTGGTGGACATCCGCCCGGCGGCGCAGCGGGCCCGCGAGGGGGAGATCCCGGACGCGCTGGTGATCGAGCGCAACGTGCTGGAGTGGCGCCTGGACCCGACCGGCAGCCACCGCATCCCGGAGGCGGTGGACCACGACGTGCGCTGGATCGTGGTCTGCTCGGAGGGGTACGCGTCCTCGCTGGCGGCGGCCTCGCTGCAGGAGTTGGGGCTGCACCGGGCCACGGACCTGGACGGCGGTTTCGTCGCCTGGGCGGCGGCCGGACTGCCGACCCGTCAGGTTGATCAAGGTTTGCGGTGAGGGCGGCACGGGAAGCCGGACAAGCGACGCCCCACGACCACCCGCACCTCCCCGACCACCCGCACCACCCGCACCACTGACCCGACGACCACCCGACGACCACCCGACGGCCGACCCTCCGAGGACCCTTCCGTGATCAGATTCGAGGGCGCCGCCAAGCGCCACCCCGACGGCACGGTCGCCGTCCGCGGCCTGGACCTGGAGGTCCCGGCGGGCCGGACCACCGTGCTGGTGGGGCCGTCGGGCTGCGGCAAGACCACCATCCTGCGGATGGTCAACCGGATGGTGGAGCCGACCGCCGGGCGGGTGCTGCTGGACGGGACGGACGTGGCCGCGCTGCCCGCGGCCGGGTTGCGGCGCGGCATCGGGTACGTGATCCAGCAGGCGGGACTGTTCCCGCACCGCCGGGTGATCGACAACGTGGCGACCGTGCCCCGGCTGCTCGGCTGGGACCGCAGGCGGGCCCGGGCCCGGGCCGCCGAACTGCTGGAGCTGGTCGGCCTGCCGCCGGAGACCGCCCGCCGCTACCCGGCCCAGCTCTCCGGCGGCCAGCAGCAACGGGTGGGCGTGGCACGGGCGTTGGCGGCCGACCCGCCGGTGCTGCTGATGGACGAGCCGTTCAGCGCGGTCGACCCGCTGGTGCGCGCCGGACTGCAGGAGGAACTGCTGCGACTGCAGGGCGAGTTGGGCAAGACGGTGCTGTTCGTGACGCACGACATCGAGGAGGCGGTCCGGCTCGGCGACCGGGTGGTGGTGCTCCGCGAGCACGGCGAGATCGCCCAACTCGCGGACCCGCACACCCTGTTGACCGCTCCGGCGGACGCGGGCGTGGCCGCCTTCCTGGGTCGCGACCGCGGCCTGCGCGGCCTGGGCCTGCGCCCGGCCGACTCCGTCCCGCTCACCGGTCTCGACCCGGCCCCGACCCCGGACCTGGACCTCGGTCGGCGAATACCGTACGGGGGCTGGGAGTTGGCGCTCGACCCGAGCGGTCGCCCGGAGCACTGGACACGCGGCGCCGAGCGCCATCCGGTCCCGGTGTTCGTCCCCTCCCGTGACTCGCTGCGCGCCGCGCTGGACGCCGCGCTGCTGGCCCCGTCCGGCCACGCCGTCGCGGTGGACGCCGAGGGCCGGGCGGTCGGCACCGCGAGCCGCGCCGCCGTGGTCGAGGCCCTGGCCGCCGCGAACGGCACCGGCACCGGCGCCCCGACGCCCGAGCAGGTGCCGCATGCTGGACGGTGAGCCGCTGGTCCGCTGGCACTGGCTGGGCGACCACCTCGGCTACCTGGCCGACCTGACGGCCGACCACGCGGTGATCGCGCTCGTCCCGGTGCTGCTGGCGCTGCTGCTCGCGGTGCCGCTGGGCCTGGCCTGCGCACGCTTCCCCCGCCTCTACCAGCCGCTCGCGGCGGTGTTCAACGTGGTCTACGCACTGCCCTCGCTGGCGGTGTTCGTGGTGCTGATCCCGTACACGGGGCTGGCCACCCGCCAGACGGTGATGGTGCCGCTGACCTGCTACGCGCTGGCGGTGCTGCTGCCGACCGCGGTGGACGGGCTGCGGGCGGTGCCGGAGCCGGTGCGGCAGGCGGCCACCGCGATGGGCTACGGGCCGTGGCGGCGGCTGGCGGCGGTCGAACTCCCGGCGTCCGTGCCGTACTTGATCGGGGGACTGCGGGTGGCCGCGGTGTCCTCGATCTCGCTGGCGGCGGTGGGGGCGCTGGTCGGCAGGGGGGGTCTGGGCTACCTGTTCGTGGACGGCTTCCAGCGGACGTTCCCGACCCCGATCCTGGCCGGGATCGCGCTGGTGGCGCTGCTGGCGCTGGCCACCGACCTGCTGCTGGTGGCGGCCCGCCGGGTGCTGGCGCCGTGGGAGCGGGGGGTGGCGCGGTGAACTGGCTGGGCTGGCTGCACGACTTCCTCGCCGATCCGGCGCACCGCTCCGGCCCGGACTCGATCGTCCACCGGCTGCTGGAGCACCTGGCGTTCTCCGCCGAGGCGCTGGGCCTGTCCGCGCTGGTGGCGCTGCCGCTGGGGCTGCTGATCGGCTACTCGGGGCGCGGGCTGTTCCTGGTGACGGCGGTGGCGGGCGTCGCCCGCGCCCTGCCGACGCTGGGCCTGGTGACGCTGGCGGTGCTGCTGGCGGGCGTCGGCGACACGGCGGTGCTGCTGCCGCTGACGGCGCTGGCCGCGCCGCCGATGCTGGTGGCGGCGGCCGAGGGGGTGCGCGGCACCGATCCGGACGTCCGGGACGCGGCCCGCGGCATCGGCCTGACGCACCCGCAGACGCTGCTGCGGGTGTGCGTCCCGGCGGCCGCGCCGACCCTGCTGGCGGGGGTCCGGACGGCGTCGGTGCAGGTGATCGCGACCGCGACGGTGGCCGCGTACGTCGGCCTCGGCGGCCTGGGCCGGTACGTGATCGACGGGCTGGCCACCCGCAACTACCCGACCACGGTCGGCGGCGCCCTGCTGGTGGTGCTGCTGGCGGTGGGCGTCCAACTGCTGTTCGCCCTGCTCATCCGGCTCGCCGCGCCGCCCGGCGCCCGCTCCAGCCCCCGTACCCGGGCCCGCCGCACCGGCGGCCCCTCGGAAGACCCCGCGACCGTTCCCGCAAGCCCTCCCGCACTCGTGAAGGAAGTCCCATGACGCCCCGTCCGGTCCGTACCGCCCTCGCCGTCGCCCTGCTGGTGGCGGGTGCGGCGGCCTGCTCCTCCTCCGGCGGCGGCGACCCGCTGGCCGCGAAGTCACCCGCCCCGGCGCCGTCGGCGCCCGCCTCGGCGGGCGGTGCGTCCGGGAAGACCGTGGTGGTCGGTTCGGCGAACTTCCCGGAGAACGTGCTGCTGGCCTCGATCTACTCGCAGGCCCTGCAGGCCAAGGGCGTGAAGGTGGAGGAGAAGTTCAACATCGGCAGCCGCGAGGTGCTGTACGGGCAGTTGCAGTCGGGGGCGCTGACGGTGCTGCCGGAGTACAACGGCGCGCTGCTGGGCTACCTGGACGCGAAGTCCACGGCGACCGGCAAGGACGCGGTGAACACCGAGCTGAAGGCGAAGCTCCCGGCGGGGCTGGCGATCCTGGACTCGGCGGCCGCCGAGGACAAGGACTCGCTGACGGTCACCCAGGAGACCGCCGACAAGCTGGGCGTGAAGTCGATAGCCGACCTGGCGGGCAAGGCCCAGGACCTGGTGATCGGCGGCCCGCCGGAGTTCAAGACCCGGCGCGAACAGCAGTTCAAGGACGTCTACGGGCTGACCTTCAAGGAGTGGAAGCCGACCGGCGACACCACCGCCAACGCGCTGAAGGACGGCGGCATCCAGGTCGGCAACGTGTTCACCACCGACCCGAAGATCGTCCAGCTGAAGCTGGTGGCGCTGGACGACCCGAAGAACCTGTTCAGCTCGCAGAACGTCACCCCGCTGGTGAACACCGCCGGTCTGGACGCCACCGGGACGGCCGCGCTGAACGCGGTCTCGGCGAAGCTGGACACCGCCGGGCTGACCGCGCTGATGAAGCGGGTCGCGGTGGACAAGGAGGACCCGTCGGCGGTCGCCAAGAGCTGGCTGAAGAGCGCCGGCCTGAGCTGATCCGCACCCGTCGCGCGCCGTCCGTCGGCCCCGCCCCGAGCAGTCGGGGGCGGGGCCGACGGCACGTCAAGGGCCTTGTCACCAAGGGTTGGTAAAGCTCCCGGCGGGCCCCGCCGGGGAACTGGAAAGAGTCTTGACAGATGTAGTGGTCCAGACCAACCATGAGTCCGCTGTACTTCCCGACCGGAACGCATCGTGGGGGTGTGACCACCGGCCGGGGCGAGCCGTCCTGCCCCGCACCACCCCGGCACTCCCTGTACCAGGCCGACCTCCGCCCCGTGCCCGAGCACCGGCACGCGGGCCACCCTTCCATGCCTGATGGAGACTCGATGCGCCTTCACCGACCACTCCGAGCGCTGCTCGCCACGGGCGCCGTGGCGGCCGCCTCGCTGGGGCTGATCTCCGCCCCCGCGCAGGCCGCCACCCCGCTGCCGCAGCACGTCTTCGCCCCGTACTTCGAGGCCTGGACCGGCGAGAGCCCGGCCGCCCTGGCCGCCCAGTCCGGCGCCAAGCACCTCACCATGGCGTTCCTGCAGGCCGCCACCAAGGGCTCCTGCACCGCACTGTGGAACGGCGACACCTCGATGCCGGTGTCCAGCTCCGTCTTCGGCGCCGACATCACCACCATCCGTGCGAACGGCGGTGACGTGATCCCGTCCTTCGGCGGCTACACCGCGGACAACACGGGCACCGAGATCGCCGACTCCTGCACGGACGTCAACCAGATCGCCGCCCAGTTCGAGAACGTCATCACCACCTACGACGTCTCCCGGATCGACCTGGACATCGAGGACAACTCGCTGACCAACACGGCCGGCATCGACCGCCGCAACAAGGCGATCAAGATCGTCGAGGACTGGGCCGCCGCCAACGGCCGCAGCATCCAGTTCAGTTACACCCTGCCGACCACCACCAGCGGCCTGGCCTCCAGCGGCCTGGCGGTGCTGAAGAACGCGGTCACCAACAACGCGCGCATCGACGTCGTCAACATGATGACGTTCGACTACTACGACAACCAGTCGCACGACATGGCCGCGGACACCCAGACCTCCGCCCAGGGCCTGTACAACCAGCTGGCGAAGCTGTACCCGACGAAGACCTCCGCCCAGCTGTGGAACATGATCGGCATCACCGAGATGGTCGGCATCGACGACTTCGGCGCCGCCGAGACCTTCACCGTCGCCAACGCCACCACGGTCTACAACTGGGCCGTCTCCAAGGGCATCAACACGCTGTCCTTCTGGGCGCTGCAGCGTGACAACGGCGGCTGCGCGGGCACCGGCGGCCGGGACGACTGCTCGGGCATCGCCCAGGGCACCTGGGACTTCAGCCACATCTTCTCCCAGTTCACCAGCTCCTCCGTGCCCGCCAACGACTTCTCGGTGTCGCTGAGCCCGGCCTCCGGCTCGGTCGCGGCCGGCGCCGCCACCTCGGCGACGGTCAACACCGCGGTCACCTCCGGCTCGGCGCAGAGCGTCAACCTGTCGGTGACCGGCGCCCCGGCGGGCGTCACCGCCTCGCTGAGCGCCTCCACCGTCACCGCGGGCGGCTCGGCAACCCTGAACGTGTCCACCACCTCGGGCGTCGCCAACGGCAGCTACCCGCTGACCGTGACCGGCACCGGCGCGAGCGGCACCCACTCGGCGACGTACACCCTGACCGTCACCGGCGGCACCACCGCCTCCGACTTCTCCCTCTCGCTGTCGCCCGCGGCGGGCTCCGTCCAGGCCGGCTCCGCCACCTCCAGCACGGTGGGCACCGCGGTCACCTCCGGCACCGCCGCGACCGTCAACCTGACCGTCTCCGGCGCCCCGGCGGGCGTCACCGCCGCGCTGAGCGCCTCCAGCGTCACCGCGGGCGGCTCGGCCACCCTGAACGTGTCCACCACCGCCGCGGCGGCCCCGGGCACCTACACCCTGACCGTCACCGGCACCGGCGCGGGCAGGACCCACACCGCCACCTACGCGCTGACCGTCACCGGCACCACCCCGCCGACCGGCCTGGGCAACGGCGACCTGGAGAGCGGCAACCTCGCCCCGTGGACCTGCCAGAGCGGCGGCGCGGTCGTCACCTCCCCGGTGCACGGCGGCTCCAAGGCCCTGAAGGCCGTCCCGACCGCGAGCACCACCGGCCAGTGCGAGCAGACCGTCACCCTGGCCCCGAACCACGCGTACACCCTGACCGCCTGGGTCCAGGGCCCGTACTCGTACGTCGGCGTCAGCGGCGGCGCCACCGCCTCCTCCTGGGCGAACGGCTCCTCCTGGACGAAGCTGACCGTGCCGTTCACCACCGGCGCCAACGGCACCGTCACGGTGTACCTGCACGGCTGGTACGGGCAGGGCGCGGTCTACGGCGACGACTTCTCGATCGCCTGACCCCGGCTCGACCCGCAGGGCCCGCAGGGCGCCCGGACCGGGCCCGGACGGTGGCTCCCCGCCACCGTCCGGGCCCGTCCCGTTCGGGCCCGTCCCGTTCGGCTCCGCGGCCCCCCGGGCCCGTCCCGTTCGGGCCCGTCCCGTTCGGACCGGTGTTCTACCGGTGCTCTAGGATCAGCGACCATGACCAACGGGTGGGGAACGAACGGGGGCGGGCCGCTGCCGCCCCAACAGCCTTCTCCGGCGGGGCAGGTGCAGTTCGACGAACCGGACTGGGCCGCCCTCGCCGACCAGCACCAGCGGGAGCAGTCCCGGCGCAAGCGGATGAAGGCCGCGGGCGGCGTGCTGGCCGCCGTCGTCGCGGTCGGCGGGATCACCGCGGTCGCGGCCGCCACCTCCTCGTCCGGCGAGCCGAAGGCCGACCCGACGGTCGTGGTCGAGGCCACCTCCGCCGCCTCGCAGCAGCCCGACACCGGCGGCGACCCGTCCCCGAGCGCGCTGCCCTCGGACTCCCCCTCCGCCTCGGCCCCGGCCTCCGCCTCGGCGTCCGCCTCCGCCCCGGCCTCCCCCTCGCGCGGCGCGAGCAAGGGCCCGGGCAAGGCGCCCTCCTCCGCCCCCGCCGCCTCCCCGGCCGGGCCGCCCGACCCGCTGACGGTGATCTCCTCGGCGGCCACCGACACCGCCCCGCTCACCCCCGCCGGGGTGCTGCCCGCCGCGACGGTGCAGGTCAACGGCAAGACCTGGACCAGGCTGGCCGACGCCCAGACCGCCACCTGCTACCAGGCCACCACCGGCGGCCTCGGCAACGTGCTGGCCGCCCAGGGCTGCCGTTCGATGATCCGGGTGACGTACACCTCGGGCAACAGCGCCGTCACCGTCGGCATCGCGGTGCTGGACACCAAGGCCCAGGCGGACGCGGTGATCGCGGCCTTCACCGGCCAGGTGCAGGGCCTGGTGCCCAGCGGGCACACCGCGTACTGCACCAGCACCGGCTGCCAGGGCACCCACGCCTCGATCGGCCGGTACGTCTACCTGACCGTCTCCGGCACCGTGAACCCGGGCGGCACCGCCGCGGACGCCACCGCCACCGCGGCCGGCCCGTCCTTCGCGGCCACCGCCCGGGACCAGCTGCTGGCCCGCGGCAGGCGCTGAGCGCTCACCCCCTGCGGCACAGCGCCAGGAACGAGGCCAGCGCCAGCAGCGCGCAGCCCAGCACCACCGCGCCGAGCACCGTCGCGGACGGGTGCCCGCCCAGGCTGCTGAGCGGGGCGACCACCGCGCCGCACAGGAAGGTGCCGGTGCCCAGCAGCGCGGACGCGGAGCCCGCGGCGTGCGGGGCCATGGTCAGCGCCTGGCCGTTGGCGCTCGGCAGGATCACGCCCATCGAGGCCATCAGCAGCGTCAGCGCGGGCCACACCCCGGCCAGGCCGGTGTCCCAGACGGTGGTGCACAGCACCACCGAGGCACCGGCCAGCGCGGCGACGGCCAGGCCGGAGACCAGCAGCGTCCGTTCGGAGCAGCGCTGCACCAGGAACCGGCCGTTGAGCTGGGTGGCGGCCAGCAGCGCGACCGAGTTGACCGCGAAGACCAGGCTGTAGGTCTGCGAGCTGATCCGGTACACGTCCTGCAGCACCACCGAGGAGCCGCCGACGTACGCGAACAGCGCACCGAACGCGAAGGTGCTGGTCAGCAGGTAGCCGAGGAAGACCCGGTCGCGCAGCAGCCCGCCGATCGCCCGGACGGTGGTGCCCAGCCCGCCGCCGTGCCGCCGCTCGGGCGGCAGCGTCTCGCGGACGCCGAACGCGCAGGCGGCGGTCAGCGCGGCGCCGAGCACGACCAGCGCGACGAAGGTGCCGCGCCAGTCGGTGACGCGCAGCAGCTGGGCCCCGGCCAGCGGGGCGACGATCGGGGCGAGGCCGGAGATCAGGCCCATGGTGGCCATGAACCGGATCATCGCGGTGCCCTCCAGCCGGTCGCGGACCACCGCCCGGGCGATCACCAGCGCGGCGGAGCCCGCGACGCCCTGCAGCACCCGGCCCGCGACCAGCACCGGCATCGAGCCGGCGAACGCGCACAGCGCGCTGGCGACGGTGTAGGCGACGAGCCCGGCCAGCATCGGGCGGCGGCGGCCGAGCCGGTCGCTGAGCGGGCCGAACAGCAGCTGGCCGATCACCATGCCGATCAGCGAGCCGGTCAGGGTGAGCTGGGCGGCGGGTGCGGTGGAGTGCAGGTCCGCGGTCAGGTCGGGCAGGGCGGGCAGGTACAGGTCGGTGGTGAGCGGCCCGAGCGCGACCAGGCTGCCCAGGGTGATCACGGTGGCGGTGGCGAAGGGGGCGGCGGGCTGCGGGGTCTCCGCGGCCACCTCCTGCGGCCGTAGGGGCAGGGTCTGGTCGCCGTCGGATCCGACGGTCGGGCCTGGCAATGGGACTCCTCGGGGGATGGCGGGGTACGCGCACCGTCCTATCCCATCCGCCCGCCGCGGGGAAGCCGGGGTCCGGTCACCGGGACGGGGCGGTGCGGCCCGCCGCGACCACCGCGGCGTCCTGCCAGCCGTACAGCTGGTCGCCGACCAGGGCGACGTCGTACAGGCCGCAGTGCGCGGTGGCGCGCTGCGGGGCGTCGCTCGGGAACCAGGGCGCCCGCAGGTGGACGTCCCCGAGCGGTCGGCCCGCGGTGCAGCCCGCGGGCAGCGCCCGCTCCGGCAGGGTGGCCCGCAGCAGCCGGTCGCCCTGCCGGTCGGAGCCCAGCAGCGCCACCCCGGTCGCGGAGTCGGGCAGCCAGCCCGGCGCCTGGCCGTCCCGGTCGGCCTTGGCGGCGGCCCCGCTCGGGTAGCGGACGGTGTGGTCCATCCGGTCCTGCATCCGCTGGAGCGCCGCGGGTGCCACCATCACCACCAGCATCACGGCGGCCACTGCCCCCAGCACCACCGTCGCCGCCCGTCCGCCCTTCACGTTCCCTCACCCCTTCGCGCCGTTCCCGTCCCTTCCATGCTGCGTGCGCCCGCCCCCGCGATCCATGCGCACCAGGTACCGATCCGGGTCACCCTGAAGTCTGACCCCGCCCCCGGGACCCCCGACTTCCGACGGACCCCGCACTCCCACCCGGGCGGACTCAGCGGTACTCGCGCACCACCTGGATCTCCCCCACCAGGTGCCGGTTGAACTCGTCCAACTCCTCGGCCGGGACCCACAGTTCGAGGATGGTCTCGCCCCCGGCCCGGCGCACCGGGTAGCGCGCCAGGAACTCCGTCTCCACCTCGAACCTGGTGACGTACCCGACCCCGGAGGCGGGCACGTTCCAGTCCCGGGCGATCCGGATCGCGTAGTCCTCGTTCAGCACCGGGTAGAAGATCGGCTGCTCGGGCAGCCGGGGCGGCCAGGCCCGCCAGCCGGAGGCCGCGACCAGCGCCAGTTCCTCGGGCCCGGTGGGCCGCCAGAGGGTGGTGGTCTCGGTCTGTCGCGTCGTCATGCCGCCCATCCTGGCCGCCCGGCCACTCCCGTGACCAGCGGATTTCGGTCAGCGGTAGGCGGACTCGCCGGTGATGGCCTCGCCCAGGACCAGGGTGTGGATCTCGGCGGTGCCCTCGTAGGTGAGCACCGACTCCAGGTTGTTGGCGTGCCGCAGCACGGGGTAGGCGGTGGTGATGCCGTTGGCGCCGAGGATCGTGCGGGCGGTGCGGGCGATCTCCAGGGCGGTGCGGACGTTGTTGAGCTTGCCGAAGGAGACGTGGGCGGGCTGGGCACGGCCCTCGTCCTTGAGGCGGCCGATCCGCACGGCGACCAGGTAGGCCTTCTCCAACTCCAGGGCCATGTCGACGAGTTTGGCCTGGGTGAGCTGGAAGCCGCCGATCGGGCGGCCGAACTGGACGCGGTCGCGGGCGTACTCGACGGCGGCCCGGTAGCAGTCGCGGGCGGCGCCGACGGTGCCCCACAGGATGCCGTAGCGGGCCTCGCCGAGCGAGGACAGCGGGGCGCGCAGGCCGCGGGCCTGCGGCAGCACCGCGTCGGCGGGCAACCGGACGCCGTCGAAGGCGAGTTCGCTGGTGACGGAGGCGCGCAGGGAGAGCTTGCCGGGGATGTCACGGGCGGTGAACCCGGGGGCGCCCCGCGGGACGAGGAAGCCGCGCACGCCCTCCTCGGTGCCCGCCCAGACCACCGCGACGTCGGAGACCGAGCCATTGGTGATCCACATCTTGGCGCCGTCCAGCACCCAGTCGGAGCCGTCGCGCCGGGCCCGGGTCCGCATCGACGCCGGGTCGGAGCCCGCCTCCGGCTCGGTCAGGCCGAAGCAGCCAACGGCCCGTCCGGCGGCCAGCTCCGGCAGCCACTGCCGCTTCTGCTCCTCGGAGCCGAAGGCGTGGATCGAGCGCATCGCCAGCGAGCCCTGCACCGAGACGAAGCTGCGCAGCCCGGAGTCGGCGGCCTCCAGCTCCATGCAGGCGACCCCGTACTCGGTGGCGGTCGACCCGGTGCAGCCGTAGCCCTCCAGGTGCATCCCGAGGACGCCCAACTTGCCGAGTTCCGGGGCGAGTTCGCGCACCGGGAAGGTGCCCTCCCCGTACCACTCGGCGAGGTGCGGCCGGACGTGCCGGTCGGTGAAGGCGCGGACGCTGTCGCGGACCAGCCGCTCGTCCTCGGTGAGCAGGTCGTCGACGCCGAGCAGGTCGAGCGGGTCGGGGGCGGTGGCCATGGGTGGGCTCCTCGGAGGGTGCGAGCGGGTGTGCCACCGCCGTCCTTACCGGCCGGTAGACCGCGCGGTCAAGAGCGCCACGGCGGCCGGGTCCGCCGACACGCGGCCGCGGCGCACCGGGAATGCCCGGCGCCCGTGGAAGGCTGACCGGTCCAGGAGGTGTACCGACCATGGCGGACGGACAGCAGGAACACGGGCAGCAGGGCCACGGGCAGCAGGACCGGCAGTGGCGGACCGAGCACGACTCGATGGGCGAGGTGCGCGTCCCGGCCGCGGCCAAGTGGCGGGCGCAGACCCAGCGGGCGGTGGAGAACTTCCCGGTCTCGGGGCAGCGCCTGGAGCGCGCCCACATCGCGGCGCTGGCCCGGATCAAGGCCGCGGCGGCCACCGTCAACGCCGAACTGGGCGTGCTGGACGGGGAGACCGCGGCGGCGATCCGCTCCGCCGCGGAGGAGGTGGCCGAGGGCCGCTGGGACGACCAGTTCCCGGTGGACGTGTTCCAGACCGGCTCGGGGACGTCGTCCAACATGAACGCCAACGAGGTGATCGCCACCCTGGCCGCCGAACGGCTGGGCCGCCCGGTGCACCCCAACGACCAGGTCAACGCCTCGCAGTCCTCGAACGACGTCTTCCCGTCCTCGATCCACGTCGCCGCGACGGGCGCCGTCCTGCACGAGCTGGTCCCGGCCCTGGAGCACCTGGCGCAGTCCCTGGAGACCAAGGCCGCGGAGTTCGCGGAGGTCGTCAAGTCCGGCCGCACCCACCTGATGGACGCCACCCCCGTCACCCTCGGCCAGGAGTTCGGCGGCTACGCGGCCCAGGTCAGGTACGGCGTCGAGCGCCTGCGCGCGACGCTCCCCCGGGTCGCCGAACTCCCGCTCGGCGGAACGGCCGTGGGCACCGGCATCAACACCCCGCCCGGCTTCTCCGCCGCCGTCATCGCCGAGGTCGCCCGCACCACCGGCCTCCCCCTCACCGAGGCCCGCAACCACTTCGAGGCCCAGGGCGCCCGGGACGGCCTGGTCGAGCTCAGCGGCCAGCTCCGCACGATCGCCACCGGCTTCACCAAGATCGCCAACGACCTGCGCTGGATGGGCTCCGGCCCGCGCACCGGCCTCGCCGAGATCAACCTCCCCGACCTGCAGCCCGGCTCCTCGATCATGCCCGGCAAGGTCAACCCGGTGCTGCCCGAGGTGGTCCTGATGGTCGCCGCCCAGGTCATCGGCAACGACACCACCGTCACGGTGGCCGGCGCGAGCGGCAACTTCGAGCTCAACGTCATGCTCCCGGTCATCGCGCGCAACGTGCTGGAGTCCGTCCGCCTGCTCGCCAACTCGGCCCGCCTGCTCGCCGACCGCACCGTCACCGGCATCACCGCCAACGCGGACCGCACCCGCGAGTACGCCGAGTCCTCCCCCTCCGTCGTCACCCCCCTCAACCGCTACCTCGGCTACGAGGAGGCGGCGAAGGTCGCCAAGCAGTCCCTCGCCGAACGCCGGACCATCCGCCAGGTCGTCCTCGACCGCGGCTACGTCGACCGCGGCCTCCTCACCGAGGCCCAACTCGACGAGGCCCTCGACGTCCTGCGGATGACCCGTCCCGAGTAGGCCCCCACCGCCGGGCCCCGCGTGACGAGGCCCCCGCCACGCGGGGATCCTCGTCACGGGGCCCGTCCTCGGGCCTCTCAGCGGCCGTGCCGCGCCCTCGCGCCCGCGAACACCATGCCGACCGCGGCCAGGGCCAGGCAGGTCATGACGCCGCCCGTGATGGTGTTGGTCAGGATCGTGCGGCGGACGTGCGCCCCGCCGTTGACCGCCCAGGGGGCGATGACCGTCCAGGCGCCGATCGCCACGCACGCCCAGGCGCGGGCGTGGGTGCGGCCGAAGGCGGAGCCGTAGCCGGCCATCAGGACGGCGTAGGCGATGCCGAGCACCAGGTTGCTGATGGTCAGGCCGGTGAAGCCGGAGAAGCCGACCACCCAGGGGGAGATCGCCAGGAAGAGGCCGGCGCAGATGGCGAGGGCTTCCGTCCCCTGCCCGGCGGTGGTGGATGTGACGCGCTCCGCGTGTTCACGCAGGGCCAGGATGTCCGGATGGTGTTCCATACCCGACGACATGTGGGTCGACACCGGGACCGCCTCCTCGTAGTCAGGACGTGTGAGCCACTTGGTCGCTACCCACCCTGGGCGGTATGTAACGCTACCCACCGGTTTGTCCTTATTTTTTCCTTACCTGGGCGCGTACCGTGGAGGGTGGAGAGGTTCCGCCATGCACTTCACCGATCGCACGGACGCGGGCCGCCGCCTCGCCGAGGTCCTGCTCGCGCAGGCGCCGGAGCTGCGCGGCGCGGTCGTGGTCGCGCTGCCGCGCGGCGGCGCCCCCGTCGCCGCCGAGGTCGCGGCCGCGCTGGGCGCGGAGCTGGACGTGTGCGTGGTGCGGAAGGTGGGGGTGCCGGGGCAGTCGGAGGTCGCGATGGGCGCGGTCGGCGAGGACGGCGCCCGGGTGGTGAACCAGCAGGTGGTGGACGCGGCGAACGTCCCGCCGGACGCCTTCGCCGCGGTCGAGGCCCGGGAGCGCGCCGAGCTGGCCCGCCGCGCGGCGGCCTACCGCCGGGGGCGGCCGGCGGTGCCGCTGGCGGGGCGGACGGTGCTGGTGGTGGACGACGGGGTGGCGACCGGGGCGTCCGCGCTGGCGGCCTGCCGGATCGTCCGGGCGCGCGGCGCCGCCCGGGTGGTGCTGGCGGTGCCGGTGGCCCCGCACGACTGGGCGCAGCGCCTGGGCGGCGCGGCGGACGCGTACGTGGCCGCGCACGCCCCGGAGGGCTTCCGCGCGGTCGGCGAGTTCTACCGGGACTTCCGGCAGACCACGGACGCCGAAGTGCTCGCCGCGCTGGAGCGCCCCGGAGCGTCGGAGCCGTCCGAACCGTCGGCGGCCCGGAAGGCGGCCCGGGACGCAGCCCCGGAGACGGGCCCGGAGACGGGCCTGGAGACGGGCCCGGACGCGGCCCCGGGGACGGCCCCGGAGACGGCCCGCTACGAGGTGCCGCTGGCCGCCGGTCCGGCCGAGCTTGCGGTGCCGGCCGACCCGCTGGGGGTGGTGGTGTTCGCGCACGGCAGCGGTTCGGGCCGGGGCAGCCCGCGCAACCGGGCGGTCGCCGAGCGCCTGCACCGGGCGGGGCTGGCGACGGTGCTGTTCGACCTGCTGACGCCCGGGGAGGCCGCGGAGCCGTGGAAGGTGTTCGACCCGGGGCTGCTGGGCGGGCGGCTGACCGCCGCGACCTCGACGGTGCTGCGCCACCACGCACTGGCGGGCCTGCCGTACGGCTGGTTCGGGGCCAGCACCGGCGCGGCGGCGGCGCTGTGGGCGGCGGCCGAGCCGGACACCGCCCCGGCCGCGATCGTCTCGCGCGGGGGCCGTCCGGACCTGGCGGCGGCGCGGCTGCCGCTGGTGGCCGCCCCGACGCTGCTGGTGGTGGGCGGCGCGGACGAGGAGGTGGTGGAGTTGAACCGGCAGGCGGCGTCCGAGCTGCGCGGTCCGAGCGCGCTGCAGGTCGTCCCGGGCGCCGGGCACCTGTTCGCCGAGCCGGGGGCGCTGGAGGCGGTGGCCGAGCTGGCCGCGCACTGGTTCGTCCGCTGGCTCCCGCCCGGTGGAGGGGGCGAGCGCCCGGAGCACTGAGCAATCCGTACAGTCGAAGCCCCCCGACGCTGCTCATCTTGTACACATTGAGCAGCCGGATTCGGACCTGTTGCCCACCTCACCGAGCAGGAGCAAGCTCTGCGCAACCGACCTCGACGTGGAGGAATGCCCCATGACCGCCGACGCCGCTGTTGAACTGACCCCCGAGGAACTCCAGGCGGGCCTGACGGCCGAGCAGTTGCGCACCCTGGTGGGCCTGGTGGAGTACGACGCCTCGACCGACCCGTTCCCGGTCACCGCGCAGGACGCGGTCGTCTTCGTGGTGGGCAACGCGACCCAGACGGCGCAGTTCTACCAGGCCGTCTTCGGCATGGAGCTGGTCGCGTACTCGGGCCCGGAGACCGGCCGCCGCGACCGCAAGGCGTTCGTGCTGCGCTCGGGCTCCTGCCGCTTCGTGATCAAGGGCGGCGTGTCGCCGGACAGCCCGCTGCTGGACCACCACCGCCGCCACGGCGACGGCGTGGTCGACCTGGCGCTGGAGGTCCCGGACGTGGACCGGTGCATCGCGCACGCCCGTGCCCAGGGCGCCACCATCCTGGAGGAGCCGAACGACGTCTCGGACGAGCACGGCACGGTGCGCCGGGCCGCCATCGCCGCGTACGGCGAGACCCGGCACACCCTGGTCGACCGCTCCCGCTACACCGGCCCGTACCTGCCGGGCTACGTGGCCCGCGAGTCGACGGTGGTCCGTCCGGAGGGGGCGCCGAAGCGGCTGTTCCAGGCGCTGGACCACGCGGTGGGCAACGTGGAGCTCGGCAAGATGGACGAGTGGGTGTCGTTCTACAACCGGGTGATGGGCTTCGTGAACATGGCGGAGTTCGTCGGCGACGACATCGCCACCGACTACTCGGCGCTGATGTCGAAGGTGGTGGCGAGCGGCAACCACCGGGTGAAGTTCCCGCTGAACGAGCCGGCCGTGGCGAAGAAGAAGTCGCAGATCGACGAGTACCTGGAGTTCTACACCGGCCCGGGCTGCCAGCACATGGCGCTGGCCACCAACGACATCCTGACCACGGTGGACGTGCTGCGCTCGCGCGGCGTGGAGTTCCTGTCCACCCCGGACTCGTACTACGAGGACCCGGAGCTGCGCGAGCGGATCGGCAAGGTCCGCGTCCCGATCGAGGAGCTGCAGTCGCGCGGCATCCTGGTGGACCGCGACGAGGACGGCTACCTGCTGCAGATCTTCACCAAGCCGATCGGCGACCGGCCGACCGTCTTCTACGAGTTCATCGAGCGGCACGGTTCGCTGGGCTTCGGCAAGGGCAACTTCAAGGCCCTGTTCGAGGCGATCGAGCGCGAGCAGGACCGGCGCGGCAACCTCTGACGGAGCACCACGGGCGACAGGGAGAAGTAGGGCGATGGCGTACTACCGGCAGCTGGGCTCGGTGCCGCCCAAGCGGCACACCCAGCACCGCACCCCCGAGGGGGGCCTGTACTACGAGGAGTTGATGGGCGAGGAGGGCTTCTCCTCGGACTCCTCGCTGCTGTACCACCGGCACATCCCCTCGGCGGTGACGGCCGCCGCGATCTGGGAGCTGCCGAGCCAGGCGACCACCGCCAACCTCCCGCTGCTGCCCCGCCACCTGAAGCTGCACGAGCTGTTCCCGGGCGAGGAGTGGAAGTCGGCGGACGCGGTCACCGGCCGCCGGCTCGTCCTCGGCAACGCGGACGTGCGGATCTCCTACGTCGCGGCGGGCGCGCCCAGCGAGCTGTACCGCAACGGGCTGGGCGACGAGTGCGTGTACGTGGAGTCCGGGACGGCCGTGCTGGAGACGGTGTTCGGGACGCTGACCGTCGGGCAGGGCGACTACGTGCTGATCCCGCGGGCGACCACCCACCGCTGGGTGCCGACCGGGGAGGAGCCGCTGCGCGCGTACTGCATCGAGGCGAACAGCCACATCACCCCGGCCCGCCGCTACCTGTCGAAGTTCGGCCAGCTGCTGGAGCACGCGCCGTTCTGCGAGCGGGACCTGCGCGGACCGGAGGGGCCGCTGCTGGTCGAGGGCGGCGAGGTGGACGTGCTGGTCAAGCACCGCGGCCCGGGCGGCGTGGTCGGGACGCGCTACACGGTGCCGAACCACCCGTTCGACGTGGTGGGGTGGGACGGCTGCCTGTACCCGTACGCGTTCAACATCGCGGACTACGAGCCGATCACCGGGCGGGTGCACCAGCCGCCGCCGGCCCACCAGGTGTTCGAGGGCACCAACTTCGTGATCTGCAACTTCGTGCCGCGCAAGGTGGACTACCACCCGCTGTCGATCCCCGTGCCGTACTACCACGCGAACGTGGACAGCGACGAGGTGATGTTCTACTGCGGCGGCAACTACGAGGCCCGCAAGGGCTCCGGCATCGGACAGGGGTCGATCTCGCTGCACCCGGGCGGCCACACCCACGGCCCGCAGCCGGGCGCGTACGAGCGCTCGATCGGCGTGGAGTTCTTCGACGAGCTGGCGGTGATGGTGGACACCTTCCGCCCGCTGGAGCTCGGCGAGGCCGCCACCGCCAGCGAGGACCCGAACTACGCGTGGACCTGGGCGAGGCGATGAACGTACCCGAGCTGTACCGGGGGCTGTTCGACGACGCGGCGGTCTTCCCGCCCGGCGACCTGCCGCTGGCCGGGGCCGTCCCCGCGCACCGGGCGCACCGCGCCGCCTGGTACGCGGAGGCGGTCGGCCCGCTGCTGGTGCCGGTCGACGCGCTGGCCGAACTGCGTTCTCTGGAGCCGGAGTTCGCGGTCGGCCTGGTGGTCGGCCCGGGCCGGCTGGCCGAGGCGCTGGCGGCGGCCGAGGGCCTGCGGGTGACCACCGTCGAGTACGCGGCGGGCGGGGACGTGAAGGCGGCGGTGGCGGAGCTGGACGCGCTGCTGCCGGAGGGGGTCGGGGCGGCCGTCGAGCTGCCCCGCTCGGAGCGGCCGGAGGACGGCCTGGACGCCCTGGCCGGCACCCGTTACCGCGCCAAGTACCGCACCGGCGGCCTGGGTTACGCCGCCTTCCCGTCCGTCACCGAGCTGGCCGCCTTCCTGCTGGGCTGCGCCGAGCGCGCCCTGCCGTACAAATGCACGGCGGGGCTGCACAACGCGGTGCGGCACACCGACCTGGGCACCGGCTACGAGCACCACGGCTTCCTCAACCTGCTTCTGGCGGCCGGGAGTTCGGACCGTTCGCAGGCCGTCGAGCTGCTCGCCGAGCGGGACGGCGCCCGACTGGCCACCGCCGTCGAGTCCCTGACGGAGCATCAGTCCGCCGCGATCCGCTCCTCGTTCACCTCTTTCGGCACCTGTAGCATCGCCGAGCCGCTGGAAGACCTCGCCCGACTCGGCCTCCTGGAGACCCCTTGACCACCGCCACCTGGCTCGACCTGCCCGCCGACTCCCCGTTCGGCGTCCACAACCTCCCCTACGGCGTCTTCACCGCCGCCGACCGGCCCGGCCGGCGGCGGATCGGCGTCCGGATCGGCGAGCTGGTGCTGGACGCCGGGGCGGCCGCCCGGGCGGTCGGCGCGCCGTCCGCGCCGCTGGACGCGGAGAGCCTCAACCCGCTGATGGCGTCCGGCCGTTCGACCTGGCAGGAGGTGCGCGCGGCGCTCACGTCCTGGCTGACCGACCCGGCGCACCGGGCGGCCGTCGAGCCCTGCCTGCTGCCGCTGGCGGACGTCCGGCTGCACCTGCCGTTCGAGGTCGCCGACTACGTGGACTTCTACGCCTCCGAACACCACGCCACCAACCTGGGGCGGATCTTCCGGCCGGGTCAGGAGCCGCTCACCCCGAACTGGAAGCACCTGCCGATCGGCTACCACGGCCGCTCCGGCACCGTCGTGGTCTCCGGCACCCCGGTGGTGCGCCCGCACGGCCAGCGCAAGGCCCCCGTCGACGCGGCTCCGAGCTACGGCCCGTCCCGCCGCCTGGACATCGAGGCCGAGGTCGCCTTCGTGGTCGGTACGCCCAGCGCGATGGGCAGCCCGGTCGCGCTGGACGCCTTCGCGGACCACGTGTTCGGCGTCTGCCTGCTCAACGACTGGTCGGCGCGCGACATCCAGGCCTGGGAGTACGTGCCGCTCGGCCCGTTCCTCGGCAAGTCCTTCGCGACCTCGCTCTCCCCCTGGGTGGTGCCGCTGGACGCGCTGCAGCACGCCCGGGTCGCCCCGCCGGAGCGCACGGTGGAGCCGCTGCCGTACCTGGACGACCGGAAGTCCGAGCCCTGGGGCCTGGACCTGGCGCTGGAGGTCTCGCTGAACGGGCACCCCGTCTCCCGGCCGCCGTTCGCCACCATGTACTGGACCGCCGCCCAGCAGCTCGCCCACCTGACCGCGAACGGCGCCAGCCTGCGCACCGGCGACCTGTACGCCTCCGGCACCGTCTCCGGCCCCGAGCCGGACACCCGGGGCGCGCTGATCGAGCTCACCTGGAACGGCGAGCAGCCCCTCGAACTGCCCGACGGCACCACCCGCACCTTCCTGGAGGACGGCGACGAGGTGTCCATCACCGCGACCGCCCCCGGGCCGGGGGGCCTGCGGGTCGGGTTCGGCGAGGTCACCGGCACGGTCACCGGCTGACCCGCCGGGCGGACGCGCCCGCGACGGCTCCGAACCGTCAACGGCGCGTCCGCAGCACGCCGCCGAACGGGTGAGATTCCGGGGCCGCAAACCCCTCCGCCACTAGAAGTTGTCCCGACAGAAACCCAGCGACCTCCCCCCGAGCCGGGCCTCCCACGCCCGGCGCCGAAGGGGCGGGCCGCGACCGTTCCACGGACGACTCTCTTCCCCGGAGGACCCGATGATGAAGCTGCGCACCCTGGTCTGCGGAGCCGCGCTCGCCGCCGCCAACCTGCTGATGCCCGTCCCGCAGGCCCAGGCCGCCCCGCCGGCCCCGCACCCCGTGACGCTCTGCGGCTTCGCCCCGCGCCCGTCCGTCCCGGCCGCCCCCGTCCTGCTCGCCACGCCGCTGCGCCCCTGCTGACAGCGGCCTCCCGGCACCGACCCGGGCCTGCCGACCCGCCGGGCGGGCCCGGTACGGTGCATCGGAAGATCTTCGTACCGACCGACAGGCGGGAGTGACGACCATGGCGACCCCAGCGGCCCAGCCGGACGTGCTGATCGAGCGGACCGGCCCGCTCGGGCGGATCACCCTCAACCGGCCGCGCGCCCTCAACTCCCTCACCCGCGCCATGCTGGAGACCGTCCGCGCCGCCTTGGACGCCTGGGCCGCCGACGACGCCGTGACCGCCGTCCTGCTCACCGGCGCGGGCGAGCGCGGCCTGTGCGCGGGCGCCGACATCCGCGCCGTCCACGAAGACGCCAAGCTCGGCGGCGCGGGCACCCGGGCGTTCTTCCGCGTCGAGTACCCGCTCAACGAGCTGGTCTCCCGCTACCCCAAGCCGTACGTCGCCCTGATGGACGGCATCACCATGGGCGGCGGCGTCGGCCTCTCCGCGCACGCGAACACCCGGATCGTCACCGAGCGCTCCGCCGTCGCCATGCCGGAGACCCGGATCGGCCTCGTCCCCGACGTCGGCGGCAGCCGCCTGCTCGCCCTCGCCCCCGGCGAACTCGGCACCCACGTCGGCCTCACCGCCGCCACCATGACCGCCGGGGACGCCCTGCACTGCGGCTTCGCCGACCACTACCTGCCCTCCGCCGCGCTGGCCGGACTGACCGCCCGGCTCACCGCGGGCGAGGACCCCGCCGCCGCCGTCGCCGCGCTCGCCGCCCCCGCCCCGCCCTCCGAACTCGCCGCCCAGCGCGAGTGGATCGACCACTGCTACGCCGCCGACAGCGTCGAGGAGGTGCTGGAGCGGCTGCGCGCCACCGGCCTGCCCGCGGCCAAGGACGCCGCCGAACAGCTGCTCGGCAAGTCCCCCACCATGCTCAAGGTGACCCTCGCCGCGCTGCGCCGGGCCCGCGCCCTGCCCACCCTGGCCGCCACCCTCGACCAGGAGTACCGGATCTCCTGCGCCGCCCTGACCCACCCCGACCTGGTCGAGGGCATCCGCGCCCAGGTCGTCGACAAGGACCGCGACCCGCACTGGCGACCCGCCGCCCTGGAGCAGGTCACCGCCGCCGACGTCGCCCGCTTCTTCGAACCCCCCGCCGACGACGACCTGGGGCTGGCCTGATCCCCCGGGGTGAGGATCGTCTCGCCTGTCGAGACTGGCGGCCGGGGCGGCGTTCGGAGATCGTATCCAGCGGCAGAGGTTCCGCTCGGCGTGGAGAGGAAGAAGCGGCGATGACCGAGTACGAGACGATCCTGGTGGACCGCAAGGGCCGGGTCGGCATCATCACCCTCAACCGGCCCGAGGCGCTCAACGCGCTCAACACCCGGCTGATGAACGAAGTGGTCGCGGCCGCCAAGGAGTTCGACCGCGACCCGGAGATCGGCGCGCTGGTCGTCACCGGCTCCGCCAGGGCCTTCGCGGCCGGTGCCGACATCAAGGAGATGCAGGACAACCGCTTCCCCGCCGTCTACCTGGACGACTGGCTCGGCCCCTGGGACGAGCTGGGCCGCCTGCGCAAGCCGGTGGTCGCCGCCGTCGCGGGCTACGCGCTGGGCGGCGGCTGCGAGTTGGCGATGCTCTGCGACATCCTGATCGCCGCCGACACCGCGAAGTTCGGCCAGCCCGAGATCAAGCTCGGCGTCATCCCCGGCATCGGCGGCTCCCAGCGGCTGACCCGCGCCGTCGGCAAGGCCAAGGCCATGGACCTGTGCCTGACCGGCCGGATGATGGACGCCGAGGAGGCCGAACGGGCCGGCCTGGTCTCCCGCGTCGTCCCCGCCGAGCAGCTCCTGCCCGAGGCGCTGGCCGTCGCCGAGACGGTCGCCGCGATGTCGCTGCCCGCCGCGGTCATGATGAAGGAGTCCGTCAACCGCGCCTTCGAGACCACCCTCGCCGAGGGCGTCCGCTTCGAACGCCGGCTCTTCCACGCCGCCTTCGCCACCGCCGACCAGAAGGAGGGCATGGCCGCCTTCGCCGAGAAGCGCCCCGCCACCTTCACCCACGGCTGACCCCCGCCCGGTCCGGCCTCAGGCGCCCCAGCCGGTCAGGGCCGCCGCGACCGCCTTGGCCGTCGGCTTGTACGCCAGCGGCCCGGCGGCCACCACCGGGGCGAGCCGCTCCAGTTCGGCGCGGGCGTCAGGGCCGCCGAGGGCGGTGAGGGCGCGGACGGCGGCGGCAGCGGTCCGCGGGGAGCGCGGGCCGAAGCCGCGGATGCGGATCAGCGCGGCCTCCGCGAGGGCGCCGAGGGCCTCGGCGGCCTCGGGGTGCGGCGGGGTGAGCGTGAGCAGGGCCGCCAGCCCCTGCAGGGCGTGCCAGTTGTACGGGTCGGGGTCGTACAGGGCGGGGCCGGAGTGCTGGAAGGCCGCGAGCGCCTGTCGCCGCGGCTGCCCGACCAGGGCGAACCACTGCGCGACGGCCGCCCGCAGCCGGTGCGGCCCGACCGCGTCCACCAGCGGCCGCCCGGCCCGCAGCCACTTCGCGGTCGGCTTGGCGCCGGTGGCGGTCAGCGCGTGGCCGAGCAGGGCCCGCAGGTCGGTGTCGTCCGGGGTCCCGGCGAGGTCCGCGAGGGCCCGGTCGGCCCACGGTTCACCGGGGTTGAGCACGGGGCCGGTGAACCGGCCGACGACGGCCGCCAGTCCGCCCGGCACGGTGGCGATCAGGGCCGTGCGCCGGGCCGTTGCCAGCACGTCGGCGGGCAGTTCCCGCCCCGCGGCGAGGTCGGCCTCCAGCAGGGCGGTCAGCCGCCAGCCCTCCCAGACCACCAGCCTGCCCGCCGCCTCGGCCATCAGCGGCTCCCGCCAGGGCGCCAGCTGCTGCGCCGAGAGCCCTTGGGCCAGCAGCACGTTGAGCGTGGCCAGGCCGCGGCACTCCGGCGGCGCGTGCACGGCGGTCTCCGCCAGTCCCTCGCTCGTCCGGCGCAGCAGCGCGACCCGGCGCTCGACCGGCAGCTCCTGGAGCAGCCGGACGAGTGCGCCGCCGTCCAGCGTCCAGTCGCCGCGGTGGGCGGCGTTCTCCCGGTAGAGGTGGCGGCCGAGGGCCTGGAGGCTTCCGGTGGCGGCGAGTTGCCGGACGGCGGCCAGTCGGTCGGTGGGCTGCTGGGGTGGCACGGGCGCTCTCCACGGCATCGGCGGTGCGGTCGCTCGCACCCTAGCCGGGGGCACTGACGGCCCCGCCGGTCAGCTCTTCCCGAACCAGACGATCCGGCCGCCGTCGCCGATGTCCAGGACCACCTCGTCGGCCCCGGTGCCGTAGCTGAACCGGTGGCTCCCCTGCTGCCCGCCGCGCGGCGCGATCCGGGGTTCGGTGCCCGCCCCGCGCCCGACCAGCCACTGCCGGGCGAACCGGTCGGCCGCCGCCCGGGCGTCCTGCTCGCTGATCGTCACCGGGGGCCACCCGTCGGGGCCCGGCACGTCGGTGTGCCCGAAGACGTAACGGAGCCTGCCGGACGGCCACTCCAGGGTGAAGGAGCCGCTGGTCCTGGTCATCACCGCCAGCTGGTCCGGGTACCCGTCGCCCACCTCGCGCTGGACCTTGACCACCTCGACGCCCGGACCGAGCAGCAACTCGGCGTCGCGCCGAGCGAGTTCGCGCTGCTCGGCGGTCGCCTCGACGGTGCCGCCCGGGGCGGTCGGGGAGAACACGAGGGCTTGCAGCAGCAGCACCGGCACCGCGACGCCCGCCGCCAGCGCCCCGCTGAGCTGCCACTCCCGCAGGCCGGGCCGGATCCGGCGGCGCAGGGCCAGCCGCACCGCGCAGCCGAGCAGCACCCCGGCCAGGCCGCCCGCCGCGTTGGCGGCGAAGTCGCTGGAGTCGCAGGCCCGGCCGACCCCGGGGAGCAGGCCCTGCCCGGTCTCGGTGAGCGCGCTCAGCCCGACCGCGCCGACCGCGGCCGCGAGCGGCCGCCCGGAGGCGAGCACCGCGAACAGGCCGAGCGGGACGAACATCAGGACGTTCATCCGCCCCTGCTCGGTGCCGAACACGAACGCCAGGTCGGAGCTGACCGCGCAGACCGGGTGCGTGCTGCTCCCCCCGCCGGTCGGGTAGCAGGTGGCGGTGAGCTCGGCGGCCAGTGCGACGCCGAACAGCACGGTGAACAGCTGCGGCCGCCCGTACCGGCGGGCCTGCCACCGGGCGGCGAGGCCGAGCAGCAGGGCGAGGACGGCGAACGCCGGGACGAGGCCCGGGCTGCCGTGCAGGATGGCGCCGATCATCGTTGCTCCGTCGGTGGGTTCGCCGAAAACGGTCACACCGCTCGGCGAACCCCCGTCAGGGACAGCGCACTTGACGGGGAGTCAACGGATTCTCCGCCACCGAACGATCTGCTCCGCGGGATCCTGCCGTCATTGGATCACGCGCGCAAGTCCGGCCCGGGTGGCGGCGACCACGATCCGGTCGCCGGGGACGAGCCGCCGGGAGCGGTCGGCGAAGTTCCACAGGTGGTCCTGCGGGCGGCGGTTCAGCCGGACGGCGAGGACCCGGACGCCGCCGGGGCCCTCCAGGTCGCCGATGTTCCGGCCGTCCAGCCCGGCGCCCTCCTCGACGGTGAGCTCGGCGATCAGCAGCACGTGCCGGAACACCGAGAGGGTGCCGAGGACTTCGCGCCCCATCAGGGCGGCGGCGAAGGCGGGCGCGGCCAGGTAGGAGAGCGAGCGGGAGGCGACGTTGCCGAGGGTGGCGTACACGTGGTGGGCGAAGTCGTCGTCGAACAGCCGCACCACGATCCGGACTTCGGGCCGCACCGCCCGCGCCTCCAGGGCGGCCTCCAGGTTGGCGGCGTCGTCGGAGGTGACGGCGACCACGGCCCGGGCGTGCTTGACCCGGGCGTGCTTGAGCTGCGCCTCCAGCGGGCCCTCGCCGATCAGGACGGGGATGCCCAGGGTCCGGGCGGCGGCGATGCCGCGCGCCTGCGGGTCGCGTTCCAGGCAGACCACGGGCAGCCCGGTGGCGCGCACCAGGGCGGCGACCCGGGTGCCGACGTTGCCGAGCCCGACCACGATGACGTGGTCCCTGGTCCGGGCCCCGGGCGGGCGGGGGACGCCGCGGCGGCCGCTGGCCAGCGCCTCGACCACGATGGCGGTGGCGACCGGGACGAAGGTGATGCCGCAGAAGGTGATCAGCACCTGGGCGGCCCGGGCCCAGGAGTCGCCGAGCACCTGCTGCCCGGGCACGTCGGGCTGGACGGCGCCGGCCGCGTCGAGCAGCGTGAAGTACAGCGTCCAGCCGAAGCCGCCGGAGTGGGTGGTGTGCCGGGCCAGCACCAGGCCGCCGAGCACGATCGCCGCGAACGCGGTGATCAGGATCATCCGCAGCCGGGTGTTGGTGAAGTGCTTGAGCCCGTCGAGCAGCCACCACTTGAGCCGCTTGCGCAGCGGCTGGCGCAGCGGCGGTTCGGTGTCCAGGGTCTGCAGGGCGGCCAGGCCGCCGGGTTCCCGGCCGACCGCCGGGTCGGGTCGGCCGGCGCTGCCCAACTGCTCGCCGCCGCCCATGAGTTCGGCGATCCGGATGAAGTCGGCGGCCCGGCCGCCGGTCTCCGGCAGCAGCCGGAGCCGGCTGAGGTCCTGCCGGTCGATCCGGTCGGCGACCAGGCAGAGCTGGTCGGGCCGGATGTCGCCGTCGTGGGCGACGTACAGCTGCCGCCCGCCGACCTCGACGGTGTGCGGGCGGCCGAGCGCGCCGTTGGCGAAGGCGGGGGCGGCGGTGGCGGAGGCGGAGAGCGCCGCGCAGTTGGGCAGCAGCTTCTCCAGGTGCTCGCCGAGCCGCTGGTTGAAGATCCGCAGCACGATCCGGACGCCGGGGTTGCGGTTCTCGGCGGCGAGCGCGGCGTGGATGTTCTCCTGGTCGGTGCCGTCCATCAGCGCGATCCCGCGGGCGTGCTCGACGTCGGCCGCGGCGAGCGCCTCCCCGGTGACGGTGGAGTGCTCCAGCACGGCGCGGACGCCGGGGATCGCGGCGATCGCGGGCCCGTGCTCGCGGGAGCGGTCCGGCACCACGGCGACCACCGGGACCTCGTACTGCTCGGTGAGCTCCCGGATCAGCCGGTGCGCGAGCGAGTTGCCGCCGCACACGATGTAGTGCCCCCCGCCCCCGTCCTCACCCCCGTCCCCGCTCCCTTCCGCGTCCGGCGCCTCCGCCGCCCCGGCCTCGCGCGGCCCGGGAACGGCCACCGCCTCACCGACCGCCACCGCCCCGTCGACCGCTGCCGCCCCGTCGACCGCCCCGTCGGCCGCTGCCGCCCCGTCGACCGTCCCGTCGACCGCTCCCGCCCCGCCCGCCGGGCTCCCCCGCCCCTGGTCCGTCATAGCGTCCGATGGTAGACCGCCCGTCAGCGCCCACGGGTGAACGGACGGTAGCGGATCCGGGTGCGAACGGGGCGGCCCGGTTCGTCCGTCCGGCGGATCCCGCCGCGCCCCGGGGGTGGTGGGGCGCGGAGGCTGGGGGTGTGCCGTGTCCGTTCCGTCCCGTCCCCTCGGAGGAGCCATGAGTGCCCCGTACCGGATCGACTCCCGCGACGACCTGCCCGGGCCGTTCCAGCAGCTGGCCCGGCTGGCCTGGCAGGCGGTGCTGGCGGGCGGGCTGGTCTCGCTGGCGCTGGGGGTGATCGTGCTGGTGTGGCCGAAGCAGACGCTGTGGGTGGTCGGCGTGCTGTTCGGCCTGTACCTGCTGGTGATCGGCGTGGTGCAGCTGGTGGGGGCGTTCGGCACCCACGCGTCGACGGCGCTGCGGGTGCTGGCGTTCATCAGCGGGGCGATCTGCGTGCTGCTGGGGCTGCTGTGCTTCCGCTCGGCGGCGCAGTCGGTGCTGCTGCTGGCGCTGTGGATCGGCATCGGCTGGCTGTTCCGCGGCATCACGCACCTGGCGGCGGTGGCCTCGGACCCGATGATGCCGGCCCGCGGCTGGCAGGGTTTCGTCGGCGGCCTGAGCGTGCTGGCGGGCATCGTGCTGATGGTCTGGCCGGCCCACTCGATCACGGCGCTGGCGATCCTGGCGGCCTGCGGCCTGGTGGTGATCGGCGTCACCGAGATCGTCGCGGCGCTGCGCATCCGCAGCGGGGCCAAGCAGTACCCGCGCGACCTCTGAGCGCCCCTCTCCGCCCGGGTACCCACCTTTCGGTGGGTACCCGACTTGTTGGTCCGTACTGGTCAACTCCGCCGCTCCTGGCGAGGATCGAGGCACCGAAGGAACCCCTACGCCCCGGGAGGGCGCTGTCGTGCATGCGATCCACGAAACCGACGTGACCGTTCTCGGACTCGGCGCGATGGGCAGCGCCCTCGCCGGGGCCCTGGTGGAGGCCGGGTGGCGGACCACGGTCTGGAACCGGTCGGCGGGCCGGGCGGGGGCGCTCGTCGAACGGGGGGCGGTGGAGGCCGCCTCCGCCGCCGAGGCGGTCCGGGCGAGTCCGCTGGTGGTGGTCTGCCTCTTCGACCACGCGTCGGTGCACGAGGTGCTCGACCCGCTGGTCGACGACCTGGCGGGGCGGGCGCTGGTGAACCTGACCACGACCAAGCCCGAGCAGGCGAGGGAGTCGGCCGCGTGGGCGGCCCGGGCCCGGATCGCCTACCTGGACGGCGGGATCATGGCGGTGCCCGCCATGATCGGGCAGCCGGGCGCCTCGATCCTGTACAGCGGTTCGGAGCAGGTGTTCCGCACGCACGGGGCGCTGTTCGAGCAGTGGGCGGCCGGCACCTACTTCGGCGAGGACGCGGGGCTGGCGTCGCTGTACGACTTCGCGCTGCTGTCGGCGATGTACGTGATGTTCGCGGGGTTCGTGCAGGGCGCGGCGCTGCTGGCACCGGCGGGGGTGTCGGCGGGCAGCTTCGCGGCGATGGCCGCCCCGTGGCTGACCGCGATGACCGGCGAGCTCGCCGGCTACGCCGAGGTGATCGACGGCGGTGACTACACCGTCCCGGGCCAGCAGAGCCTGACGTTCTCCAACCTCGGCCTGTTCGTCGAGGCGATCACCGAGCAGGGGGTGAGCGCCGAGCCGGTGGCCATGGTCCAGCGCCTGGTCCAGCAGCAGGTGGACGCCGGGCACGGGACGGAGGGGTTCGCCCGCATCGTCGAGAGCCTGCGGCACCCGGCCCCGGGCGGGCGCCCCTCCGCGGTGTGACGCAGCTCTCCTGCCGCCGCGGCCCGGGGATGTCACATCCCGGGCCGCCCGTTCGCTCTCGGTTCCGGAAGTCGGCTCGTCGTTCCGGTTCTGGGGAGAGATCACTGGCATGGAGATCCTGCGGTACGTGTTCCTCGTGTTCCACCTGTTCGGGTTCGCCGCGATCCTGGGCGGGATCTTCTACCAACTGCGGGGGAAGGATCCGGTGGTGGGCTGGTACGTGGTGACCAGTGCGGTGGTGCAGCTGGTCACCGGCGCCGGGCTGGTCTGGGTCCGGCACTCGCTGGAGCTGCCGGTGTCGGGCCCGAAGACGGGCGTGAAGCTGGCCCTGGACGTGCTGATCGCAGCGGTGGCCCTGGCCGGCATCCGCAACCGGAGACCGTGGCCGTTCTTCGCGGTGGCCACGCTCACCGCGGCCGAGGTCGTGGTCGCCGTCGTCTGGAAGTGAGTCCGGGCCGCCCGCCCCGGCCCCTGCGCGGGGCGGGCGGCCCGGTGGTTCACTGCCCGGCGACGGCGGGCCGCTCGGGGGCGAGCGAGTTGCCCGCCGGGATGCGGCCGCAGTCGGACGGGGCGGCCTTCCCGGCGAAGCGGTCGTTCAGGTAGAGCACGGCGGTGGGCGCCCACGGGACGGCCGCACCGAGGTGGCTGAGCAGGTCGTACTGCTGGTACGTGATGCTGCCGTTGCCGGTGGCGCAGTACTGCCGGGCCAGCGCGCGGACGTCCCCGGCGACCATCACGCCGTCGCCGGTGCCGATGCCGGGGACGTTGCTGAAGGTGCCCTCCAGGACGCCGCCGTTGCCCTGGGCGATGTAGCCGGGGACGGTGGGGGTGGGCGCCGAGCCGAGGTTGACCTTGTTGACGGCGGCCAGGTACTCGGGGATCGAGTTCGGGTTCGCGTACGCGGGCTTGGCGAGCTTCTGCCAGGTCAGGCCGGGGTACTGGCCGAGCGCGTTGACGATCGAGGCGTTCTGCGTCCTCGCGAACACCTGCTTGCCGTAGTCGCTCAGGTAGGGCTGCAGGTCGAAGCCGTAGGCGCGGGCGACGCCGGTGATCGCCATCGGGATGACGCCGGGCCACACCACGCCCCCGGCCACGTAGGTGAGGTTGTGCGCGGGGTCGACCAGCAGGCCGCCCTCGGCGAAGCCGACCAGGCGGCGGTTGACGTCGGGGGCGTACGAGGGGGCGAGGGCGGCGGCCCAGTTGGTGGCGATCGCGCCGCCGGAGTAGCCGATCAGGCCGAACCGGGTGTCCGCGTTCAGACCGGTCGCGGCGGAGGCGGAGGCGGCCCGGATCGAGTCGAGCGTGGTGGTGCCGTACTCGGGCCCGGCGGCGAAGTCGGCGCTCTGCCCCTCGGTGTCGGGGATCACCACGTCGTAGCCCTGCAGCACGAACGGGACGACGAACAGCGACTCGGCGTTGGCGATCGCCCCGCCCAGGCTGACGTCGCCCGCGATCGCCCGCGAGGGGCCGTCGGCGGGGTTCAGCGAGTCGTAGAAGGACTGGTACGAGACGGCCCGGCTGCCGTCGCTGCCCAGCCCGCGCACCACGGTGGTGACGCCCGCGCTGGGACGCCCCTGCGCGTCGGTGGTGCGGAACAGCAGCTGGACGGCCCGCACCGGGGTGGGCAGGCCGAGCAGGTGGTACGAGAGGGTGCGGGTCCTGAGGACCGTGCCGGGCGCGATCGAGGACAGCGGGGCCGCGCCGTCGTACGCGTAGAACGGGTCGGTGGCGCTCGCGGCGGTGGCGGTGGCGGCGGTGACCACGGGGGCGGCGGTGGCGACCGCGGCGGCGGCGAGGGCGGCGGCGATCAGCCGGGCGGCTCGGTTCATGGCGGTTCCCGTCTCTGACTGGGGGGGTGGGGGCGCGCGACCTGAACAAGGTGGGGGATCGCGGGAGTTACCTACGGGTAGGTAACCTCCGGGGAACCATGATGAACGCGCCGACCGGCCCCGTCGCCGGGCCGCCGCCCAGAGATTCGCGAGGTGGATTGTGACCGCACCCAACGCCGGGCCCGCACCCGCCCCCGTCGAACTCCCCCGCGAACTCCCGCCCGAGGGGCCCAGGTTCGGCGGCCGCCCGGTCCACCGGCGACTGCTCGCCCTGGCCCCCGCCCTCGCCGCCGAGGTGATGGTCCGGCTGCTGGACCGGCTCCCCGACTACCACGCGCTGCCGCCCGAGCAGTTGCGCGGCGAGATCACCCGACAGGCCGAGCGCGGCATCCGGGCCTTCGTCGAGGTGATGCGCACCGGCGAACTGCCCGGCGAGCCCGAACTCGCCCGCATCCGCGAGTCCGCGGCCCGCCGCGCCGACGAGGGCGTCCCGCTGGAGTCGGTGGTCGGCGCCTACCACCTGGGCGCCCAGCTCTGCGCCGCCCGCCTGCTCGCCGAGGCCGCCCCCACCGACCTGCCCGACGTCGCCACCGCCCAGGACCGCCTGCTCGGCTACCTGCGCGTGGTCAGCTGCGCCGTCGCCGCCGGGTACGTGCAGGAGAGGCAGGCCGCGCTCGGCGACGAACAGGTCTCCCGGCAGGCCCTGCTCTCCCGCCTGCTGGAGGGCGGCGACCCGCGGGCCGCCGCCGACCGGGCGGGCATCCGGCTGCCCGCCCGCTACCTGGTGCTCTCGCTGGCGATCGGCCCGCACCCCGACGAGTCCCGCCCCGGCGTCAACCGCTCGGTCGCCGCCCGCCGCAAACTCCGGCGCCTGCGCGCCGAGTTGGAGCGCCGCACGGACGGCGTGCCGCTGGCCGCGCTGGCCGCCGACGGCGGCCCCGTCCTACTCCCCGCCGCCTCCCCCGACCCGGTCCCCGACCGCGCCGCCCTGGCCGACCTGCTCGACCGCCTCGCCCGCGCCTGCGGCGCCGAACTGACCGCCGCCGCCACCACCGCCACCCCCGAACAGGTTGCCGACGCCGCCCGCCTCGCCGCCGACGTCCGCCGGGTCGCCGAGGCCACCGGCCGCGGCCCCGGCCCGCACCTGCTCACCGACGTCCTGGTCGAGTACCAGCTCAGCCGGCCCGGCCCGGCCCGCGACGCCCTCGCCGCCCTGCTCACCCCCCTCGCGGGGCGCCCCGAACTCCTCGACACCCTACGGGCGTTCCTCACCTGCGGCCTCGACCGCCGCCGCACCGCGGCCGCCCTGCAGGTGCACCCCAACACCGTCGACTACCGCCTGCGCCGCGCCGCCGACCTCACCGGCCTCGACGCCGTCCGCGGCCCCGACCTCCTCACCCTGCGAGCGGCCCTGGCCGCCCACGACACGGCGCCCTGAACGCGGGCGCGCATTCAGAGGGCGCGCATTCAGGGGCCCGGGGAACGGCGAGTCGGTGCTGCTGGCGGCCGGAGCCCATCGAGGTGTCCGTGCTGCTTCGGGCCGTGGGAACAGAACCCGAAGCCGATGGCACGCACCGGCAGTGAACCCGCAGCAGCCCCGAGCCCGCCGTTCCCCGGGCCCCTGATTGCGCGCTACGCCGCCGCCGTCACCCCCGCGACCGCCAGCAGCAGGACCGCCGAGACCGCCGACAGGCGTCGCGCCGCGGCCGGGCTCGCCCCGAGCCGCCCGCCGAGGCGGGCCGCCCCCAGGGCGACGGCCGAGTAGACGGCGGCGCAGCACAGGACGTTGACCGCGCCGAGCGCCGCGACCTGCCCGCCGACGGGCAGGCTCCCGCCCGGGGTGACGAACTGCGGGACGAGCGACAGGTAGAGCAGCAGCCCCTTGGGGTTGAGCAGGGCGGTCAGCAGCGACTGCCGCAGCACCGTCAGCCCCGGCTGCGGGCCGCCCGCGGCGGTCGGCGCCGGGCCGCTCCCGCCGCGGCGGAGGGTGAGCAGGGTGCCGACGGCGAGCAGGGCGAGGTAGCCCGCGCCGACCAGCCGCAGCGCGGGCAGCAGGGCGGGGACGGCGCGCAGGGCGGCGGCGAGTCCGGCGGCGGAGAGCAGGGTGTGGACGGCGTACCCGGCGCAGACGCCGGCGACGGCGGTGAGCGCGGTGCGGCGCCCCTGGCCGAGGCCGCGGGCGACGATGTAGAGCCAGTCGGGGCCGGGCGTGCAGACCAGCAGCACGTCGACGCCGAGGAAGAGCAGCAGGGCGTGCGGGTCCATGGCACCTTCGGGTCCGGGAGGGCGGAAATCTCAGCACCTGGACGCTAGCGGTCCACGCTTGGCAGCCGATGTCCCGTTTTCGCTGGTCAAGACGGCCCTCTGGCAGAATGTTGCGCCATGGACCGCCTCGACCGCAGAATCCTCCACGAGCTCCAGCAGGACGGCCGGATCAGCAACGCCGAGTTGGCCGAGCGGGTGGGCCTGACCCCGTCCCCGTGCCTGCGCCGGGTGCGCCACCTGGAGGAGCGGGGCGTGGTCCGCGGCTACCGGGCGCTGCTCGATCCGGCGGCCGTCGGACGCGGCTTCCAGCCGTTCGTGACGGTGGTGATGCGGCACGAGGACCGGGCCACCGTCAGCGAGTTCGAGCGCCGGGTGGCGGAGCTGCCGGAGGTGGTGGAGGCGCACCGCCTGTTCGGCGACCCGGACTACCTGCTGCGGGTCGCGGTGGCCGACCTGGCCGCGTACGAGCGCTTCGTCACGGACGTGCTCTCCGGGCTGCCGGGCATCGCGCAGGTGCACTCGCACCTGACGATGAAGCAGGTGAAGGCCGACACCGGCATCCCGCTCGGCTGATCCTCCCGGTGCCGCTCAGGCCGCGGCGGAGGGCCGTTCGGGGGCGTGGTCGAGCCGGCTCAGCGAGTGGAAGTGGACGACCGTCGGCGGGTGCTCCAGTTCGTGCAGCTCGCCCTCGGACCAGACCGGCCGGATCCGCCACATCGGCCCGGCGTACGCCCGCAGGGCCTCCTCGTCGCGCCACCGGGTGATCATCTGCACCCGGTGGTCGCCGTCGGAGCAGGCCCGGAGCAGTTCGCCGCCGAGGAAGCCGTCCCACCGGCCGAGGCCGGGCAGCACGGTCGAGGCGAGCCTGGCGCAGAAGTCCTCGGCCCGGTGCGGGGCGACCTGCGCCTCCCAGATTCGGATGATCATCTCGGCCTCCTCGGCTGAACCCCGGACCCTGCTGACCATTATCGAACGGCGCACCGTTTTTTCATCCTCCTTCGTCCCGTTCTGTCCGCCGACCGTCCGCCGACCGCCCGCCTGCTGTCCGTTCGGACCGCCGCCGATTGCCGCCCGCCCGTCCCGCCCCGAGACTCGGCGGTGGACCCGTACGACGAGAGGAGCCCGACATGGCGGTCTGCGTGGTGTGCCAGAACGACTACTGGCTGTCCTTCGAGATCAAGACGATCACCGGCGACACCTACGTCTTCGACAGTTTCGAGTGCGCGATGGAGAAGCTCGCCCCGCGCTGCGAGCAGTGCTCCGTCCGCATCGTCGGCCACGGCGTCGAGGTCGCCGGGCGCTTCTTCTGCTGCGCCCACTGCGCCCGCGCCAACAGCGTGATGGGCGCGGACATCCACGACACGGTGGGCAGCCACCCGTCCTGAACCCGGCGCGCGTCCGCTCGCCGTCAGAACGTGAAGGGCAGCGAGCGGACGCGGTGGTCGAAGGAGGACGGGACGGTCTCGGGCGCGGCGGTGGAGCGGATCTCCGGGAGGCGGGTGAACAGTTCGCGCAGCAGCACCCGCATCTCCTGGCGGGCCAGGTGCGCGCCCAGGCAGAAGTGCGGCCCGCCGCCGCCGAAGCCGAGGTGGGGGTTGGGCGAGCGGGTGATGTCGAAGGCGTCGGGGTCGCGGAAGACCGCCTCGTCGCGGTTGGCGGAGCCGTAGAACAGCACCACCTTGTCGCCCGCGGCGAGCCGGATCCCGGACAGCCGGTGGTCGACGGCGACGGTGCGGCGGAACTGGACGATCGGCGTGGAGTACCGGACGATCTCCTCGACCGCGCCGCCCAGGTGGGCGTCGAGGTCGCCGAGCAGCAGGGCCCGCTGCTCGGGGTGGACGGTCAGCAGGTGCAGTCCGTGGGCGAGCGCGTTGCGGGTGGTCTCCACGCCCGCGACCAGCAGCAGCGAGAAGAACGCGCCGAGCTCGCGGGAGTTCAGGCGGCGGCCGTCCACGTCCGCGGTGACCAGGGCGGAGATCAGGTCGCCGGTCGGACGGCGACGGCGCTCGCGGCCCAGTGCGGCCACCGTCAGCTGCATCGCGGCCAGCGCCCGCAGGCTCCGCCCGGGCACCCGCAGCACGCCGCGGGCCACCCCGGACGGGGCGGCGGCGAGGTTTATCCGGGCCAGGATGCGCCGGCGCTGCTCGGGCGGGATGCCCATCATCGTGCAGATCACCCGGAACGGGAGTTCGGCCGCGACGGCGGGGACGAAGTCGGTGGGACGCTCCCGCTCCAGCCGGTCGACCAGTTCGACGGCGGTCTCCCGGACGTCCCGCTCGACCTCGGCGAGCAGCCGCGGCGTGAACGCCCGGCCGACCACCCGGCGCAGGTCGGCGTGCCGGGGGTCGTCCAGGTTGACCATCGAGTCGCCGAACACCGCCCGCACCCACCGGGCCGGCTCCGGCGTGGTCACCCCCGGCCCGGACAGGTACACCTCGGGCGCCCGGCTCGCCGCCGTCACGTCCGCGTGCCGGACCAGCGCCCAGCACCGCCGCCCCGTCGCCCGGTCGGTGAACCCCACCGGGCCGGACCGCTCGCGCAGCCGGGCGAACGCCACGACGCGCGCCTCCTCCGGCAGCCGCCAGAACGCGGGGTCGCCGAGATCGATGCCGCGCGGGGCGGCGTCCACGGGTACGGGTACGGCCATGGGGACGTTATCGCGCAGCCGGTGACGCTACGTCAAATCCCCGTGGCGTTCGGTAGTGGGTTCGATTATCCGGCCTGCGGGTCGACGGCGTACGGGTTCGGGCCGGGCGGCTTGCCGTACGGGCCCTGCTGGTACGGGTTCCCGCCCTGGCGGGGGTCCTGGTACGGGTGCGGATCCTGCTGGTCGCCCTCGCCCCCGTCGCCGTCCTCGCCGTCCTCGTCCTCCACCTCGTACGGGGAGACCTCCCGCGCCAGCAGCGTCGCACCGGCCACCGCGCCGGGCATCGCCAGCACCGTCACGCCCGGGACGAGGAACAGCAGCGTCAGGCCGGTCCCGAAGCCGAGCGTCATCGGCAGCCGGGAGCGCAGCAGCCGCAGCCGCTCCTTCTGCGACAGGCCGCGCTTCTGCAGCGGCGTGCCGGTCAGCTCGACGGTCAGGTAGAACCCGGACACGCACACCGCCAGCACCGGGACCACGGTCTGCCCCACCACCGGGACGAACCCGCACAGGAACAGCACGATCCCGAACGCCGCGGCCCGCAGCAGCACCGCGAGGCTGTCCCGCGCCGCCACCCACAGCTCCCGCCAGAGCGGCACGTCCGGCTCCGGCGGGCCGCCGCCCTCGGTGGCCTCGACCTTCGCCGACAGCGACTCGTAGAACGGCTCGCCGATCAGCAGCGTCACCATCGTGAACGTCAGCATCGCCAGCAGCCCGCCCGCGCCGACCGCCACCACCGCGACGACCGTCCGCACCGCGTCCCGCCACAGCTCGCTCCACCCGTCCGCGAACGGCGTGGCCCACTCGGCCAGGTCACCCGCGTACACGACCAGCACCACCAGCGCGGCCACGTACCCGACCAGGGCGATCAGCGCCGGGATCATCCCGAAGCCCCACCACCGCCCGTGCCGCGCCACCCACCGCTGCCCGTTGAACAGGAACCGCAGTCCCGCCCCGAAATCTCGCATCCCCGCACCTTAAAGGAAACGTCAAACCCACCGGGCACCGGCCCGCTCACCACCGGAGCACCGTCGGCGCGGCGGGGTGCGACGCGGCGGACGGGCGGGAAGAGTGAACGGCGAGGAGGTGGCCGATGGACGGTCAGGTGACGGTGGAGCGGGCCCGGGCGTGGCTGGACGTCGCGGTGGCGGAGGCCGAAGCCGGACTCGCCGAGGGCGGCATCCCGATCGGCGCGGCCCTGTTCCACCGGGACGGGCGCCTGCTCGGCCGCGGACACAACCGGCGGGTCCAGGACGGCGACCCGTCCGTGCACGCCGAGACCTCGGCCTTCCGCGCCGCCGGCCGCCTGCGCGGCTACCGCGACACGGTGATGGTCACCACCCTCTCGCCGTGCTGGTACTGCTCCGGCCTGGTCCGCCAGTTCGGCATCGGCCACGTCGTCATCGGCGAGTCCACCACCTTCACCGGCGGCCACGACTGGCTCGCCGCCCACGGCACCGGCATCACCCTGCTCGACGACCCGCGCTGCGTGCGCCTGATGACCGACTTCGTCACCGCCCACCCCGACCTCTGGCACGAGGACATCGGCAAATGACCCCGCCCGCCGCTGCGCACCGAGCACAACGACGGGCGGGAGGGCCCTGCTTGACGCGGCGTCAGGCGCGGACGGAAGCCACCGCAGCGCCCAGCGCCTCCTTGATCCGCGGCCCGAGCCGGGCGAACCCGAGCTCCTTCATCGCCGCCCGCAGCAACTCGTCGTCGCTGCGCTCCTCCCCGTCCGAGTCCAACCAGCCCACCAGCGCGACCAGTTCCTCCGCCGAGTACCCGGTGATCGGCTTCCCCGGCACCAGATCCGGCTTCACCCGCCCCGCCACCACCGCGACAGCAGCCGGCTCCTCGGCCACCGGGGCCTCAACCACAGCAACAACCTCGGCCTCAGCCACCACGGCCTCCGGCTCGGCAACCGCCTCCTCGACGACCGCCTCAACCTCCGACTCCGGCTCGGCAACCGGCGCCTCAACCGCAACGGCCTCCGGCTCGTCCGCCGACTCCGGCTCCTCGGCAGCCGGAGCCTCAACCGCAAGGGCCTCCGGCTCCGCCTCGACGACCGCCTCAACCTCCGGCGCCGACTCCTCGGCAGCGACCTCGGCAACCGGCGCCGCAACGGCCTCCGGCTCGTCCTCAACAGCCGGAGCCTCAGCCTCGACCTCGATGACTGCCTCAGCCTCCGGCTCGTCCGCCGACTCCGGCTCCTCGGCAACCGGAGCCTCAACCGCAACCGCAGCAACCTCAGCAGCCGTCTCCTCGACGACCGCCTCAACCTCCGGCGCCGACTCCTCGGCAGCGACCTCGGCAACCGGCGCCGCAACGGCCTCCGGCTCGTCCTCGGCAGCCGGAGCCTCGACCGCCACCGCCTCCGCAGCAGCCTCAACAGTCGTCTCCTCGACGACCGCCTCAACCTCCGGCTCCTCGGCAGCGACCTCGGCCTCAGCCTCGACCTCGGCAACCGCCTCCTCGACGACCGCCTCGACCTCCGCCTCGTCCTCAACAGCCGGAGCCTCAGCCACAGCAGCCTCGGCCTCGACCGCCACCGCCGCGTCGCCCTGTCGCGGCCCCGCCGCCAGCGCGGCCTTCGCGGCGACGTGCCGGTCGTACGCGGCCAGCGCAGCGTCCTTGTCGGCCTGCCGCTCCTTCAGCTCCCCGAGCAGCTCGGTGAGCCCCTGCTCGGCGAGTTCCAGTCGCAGCTGGCGCAGCGCGGAGAGCCGGTAGAGGGTGCCTTCGTCGGCGGCGAGGCGGTCGACGAGGTCGGCGAGCTCGGTGAGCGGGAGGGAGTCGAGGGCGCGCTCGGGGAGGAGGCGGGCGAGGGAGCGGACCGCGTCGGCGAGGGACTCGACGACGTTGGCGGTCTCGGTGAGGAGGGCTCCGTCGACGGGGACGGAGGGGCGGGAGGTGCCGTTGGAGAGGGCGGTCCAGTCGCGGTGGGCGGCTGCGGCGGCGACCAGGGCGGCGTGCAGCTCGGCGCGGCCCGGGCGGGTGCCGGCCGCGGCGAGGGCGCGGGCCCGGCCGCGGAGCTGGCGGCGGCGGTTCCAGCCGAGCTTGGCGCCGTTCTCCTTGCGGTAGGCGGCGGTGCCGGTAGCGGCGGCGAGTTCGGCGAGGTCCTGCTCGTAGGCCTCGGTGCGCAGCGTCGCGGAGGTGGCGTGGACGCGCTGGAGGAGGTCGAGCAGGGTGGTCAGGCCGCCGAGGGTGTCGGGGATGTCGAGGCCGGCCTTGGTGGCGATGGCGTCGGCGGCCCGGCCGACGGCACGGGTGTCGCGGCTGCGGAGTTCGGCGAGGACGGTGGAGGCGGCGCGGGCGTCCTCGGGGCCGGTGACGGTCTCGGCGGCCTCCAGCCAGGGGTTGGTGTCCGCGGTGAGGGCGAAGCCGCCCTGCTCGGCGAAGCGGCCGAGTTCCTCACGGGTGCTCTGGCGGGTCTCGCCGTCCGTCGCGGACGCGGTCTCGGACGCGGCGTCGTCGGCGTCGTTCAGGGTGCGCACTGTCATGTGAAGTCCGGTTCGTGGCGTTTGGCGGGCAGTGGGACTTGCGGGGCGGGTGGGGTGGTTGCGGCGGCGGTGGCGTCGCGGGAGGCCAGAATACGGGTGCGCGTTCGAGCCGTGCACGCTCCGGACCTCCGTGGGTTCCGCCGGGCCGCGGTGGCCCGTGGCGGACCGCTGCCGGGGGGCGCGGGGCCCGTCCGCGCGGTCCGTACGGTAGGGAGCGGCACCGACAGTACGCCCCGGTCGGGTGGGGGCCGGGAGTTGGGTGGGGTCGTCACGCTCCTCCCCGCCCTTTCCGCCCCTCGCCGCGGTCCCTGCCCCTGCCCCGCTCCCCGGCGCGACGCTCGTCCCGCCGCTCGGCCCGGCGCTCGGCCCGGCGCTCGTCCTGCGGCAGGTACGCGCGCAGTTCGCCGATCCCGACCGGCCGCTGGTAGCTGCGGACGCGGCGGCGGTGCCACCAGGCCCCGGTGGCGCGGAGTTCGCGGGCGTCGGTGAAGCGGTAGTGGTGGAGTTCGGCGCGGACGAGGGCGGGCGGGGCGTCGGGGAAGGGGTTGCGGCGCAGCAGGCGCAGGGTGTCGGGGTCGTTGGTGAGCAGACGGGCGAGCAGCGGCAGGAACCAGGGGCGGGCGTAGGAGGGGGAGATCGCGGCGAACCACATCAGCCAGTCGAGGCGCAGGTGGTAGGGCGCGAACTGCCGTGGCAGCCGCCGCGGTTCGCCGGGCTTGCCGTGGAACTCGTACGCCTGCCAGCCGTCCGTGCCGTGCGCGTCGCGGGTGCCCTCGATGACGACCTCGTACCGGTCGCGGTTGACGGAGCCGAACGCGCCGTAGCTGTTGACCAGGTGGAGGCGGTCCCAGGAGCGGTTCATCTGCTGGCGCGGGGAGAGCAGGTTGCGCAGCGGCCGCCAGGACAGGGCGAGCACCAGCAGCACGTAGGCGGCCACCGTCCCCTGGTACCAGGCGGGTGGGGGCCCGTACGCGGGGTCGGGGCCCAGCGGCAGGAGGTGGCGCAGGGTGCCGGTGTCGAGGACGGACAGGGCGAGGGCGACGGTGAGCCAGTTGAGCCAGGCGAAGTTGCCGGAGGCGATCAGCCACAGCTGGGTGACGACCATCAGCAGGGCGGCGCCGGAGGCGATCGGCTGCGGGAGGAACAGGCCGAAGGGGACCACGAGTTGGACGACGTGGTTGGCGGCGGCCTCGGCCTTGTGCAGGGGCCGGGGCAGGTGGTGGAAGAACCAGCTGAGCGGTCCGGGCATGGGCTGGGTCTCGTGGTGGTGGTAGAGGCAGGTGAGCTTGCGCCAGCACGCGTCGCCGCGCCACTTGATCAGTCCGGCGCCGAACTCGACCCGGTACAGCAGCCAGCGCAGCAGCCACAGCAGGGGCAGCGGCGGGGCGACGCGGTCGTTGCCGAGGAACACGGCCAGCGCCCCGGCCTCCAGCAGCAGCGACTCCCATCCGAAGGCGTACCAGGTCTGCCCGGTGTTGACGATCGACAGGTAGAGCACCCAGAGCAGCGCCCACAGGGCCATCGCCGCACCGAGCGGCAGCGGGTTCGCGGCTCCGGCGAGCAGGGCGAGGGAGAGCAGCAGGCCGGTCCGGGCGAGGGCGGCGTAGAGGCGGTCGCCGTAGCGCCAGTGGAACAGGCTGGGGGCGCGGCGGAACGGGACGCGGGCCAGGAAGCGCGGGATCGGGAGCATGCCGTGGCTGCCGAGCAGGGCGCGGAACTGCCGGGCGGCGGCGAGGAATCCGCAGGCGTAGACGAGGGCGAGCAGGCGCAGGAACAGCTCGCGGGCGAGCCGGTACTCGGGGGCGGCGAACCACGCCATGCGGCCGCTCCTCCGGTCGGCTGCTCGGGCCGTCCCCATCCCTACCACTCGGCGCGCCCGGGACGGGGCGGCTGGGGGCGCGGTGGTGCGCCGGTTCATCCGGTCGGCCCTGCCCGGCGTGCGGCGGGCGGCGTTCACCGGTAGGTGCCGCGCCGGGGCGCAACCGGCTGTCGAGGGCCGGAGGGAGTGTGGTGTCATTCCGCCGTACGCCACCTGTCAGGACCAAGCAGAGGAGACACCCGTGTCCACGCCCGCCCCGCACTCCCCCGCCGACGCCGACCCCGCCTGTCCTCCCGCGGCGGCACCACCGCGGGCCGCCGCCGTCGACCGCCCGGCCGGGCTCGGGGCGGCGGTGTGGGCGGCGCTGGGCATCGTGTACGTGGTGTGGGGGTCGACCTACCTGGCGATCCGGGTGGTGGTGGAGACGATGCCGCCGCTGCTGTCGGGCGCGCTGCGCTTCGGCGCGGCGACGCTGCTGCTGGGCGCGGGCCTGGCGGTCCGCAAGGGGTGGGGCGCGCTGCGGGTGACGCGGCGCCAGTTCGGCTCCGCCTTCCTGGTGGGCGTGCTGCTGCTGGTCGGCGGCAACGGGATGGTGGTGCTGGCGGAGCGGACGGTGCCGTCGGGGCTGGCGGCGCTGATGGTGGCGAGCGTGCCGCTGTGGGTGGTGCTGCTGCGCCGGGCGTTCGGGGCGCGGACGGGCGGGACGACGCTGGCGGGCGTGCTGCTGGGCCTGGCGGGCCTGGTGGTGCTGACCGCGCCGGGGCTGACCGGCGAGGTGGGCCTGTCGGGGCTGCTGCTGGTGGTGGGCGCGGCGGTGGTGTGGGCGCTGGGTTCGGTGCTGGCGGGTCGGCTGCCGATGCCGGAGGACCCGTTCGTGGCGAGCGTGTACGAGATGCTGGCGGGTTCGCTGGGCGCGCTGGCGCTGTCGTTCGCCCGCGGCGAGCCGGGCGGTTTCGATCCGGGGGCGGTGTCGGCGGCCTCGTGGGGCGGACTGGTGTACCTGGTGCTGTTCGGCTCCATTGTCGCGTTCACGTCTTACGCCTGGCTGTTGCAGCGCGCACCGCTCCCACTGGTGGCCACCTATGCGTACGTCAATCCGGTGGTCGCGGTGTTCCTGGGCTGGTTGTTCCTGTCCGAAGCGTTGACCTGGCCGATCCTGCTCGGCGGCGCGATCGTGGTCGGCGGGGTGTTCCTGGTCGCGCGTAACGAACGCTGAACGCTCCGTGAGCGAACCTCCCGTTATGCATTCAAGAAGGTAACGACTTGGTCGAATCATCCCAACCAATGATTTACTTCTTGACGACATACGACGGGTGGGCTTGACTCCCTTCACCTCGCCGTAGGGACACGGCGCTGTCAGGGAGGCACCACCCACCATGAACTCGATGACGCGTCGACTCGTCATCGGCACGGCCGCCGTGTCGATGGCGCTGTCGCTCGCCGCCTGCGGGGACGACAAGCCCTCGTCGTCCACGGGCAACCAGTCCATCGGACTGCTGTTGCCCGAACGCTCCTCGTCCACCCGCTACGAGGCGTTCGACAAACCACTGATCGAAGCGTCCGTCACCGGGATGTGCACCAAGTGCACCCTCGACTACGCCAACGCCGACGGCGACGAGAAGGTGCAGAAGGAGCAGTTCGACGCGCTCCTCTCCCGCGGCGTCAAGGTGATCCTGCTCGACCCGGTGAACGCCTCCGTCACCGCGCCCTGGGTCGAGGAGGCCAACCGCAAGGGCACCAAGGTCATCGCGTACGACCGGCTGGCCGCCGGGAACGTCGCCGCCTACATCTCCTTCGACAACCAGCGCACCGGCGAACTCCAGGGCCAGGCGCTGCTGGAGGCGCTGGGCAAGCGCGCCGCCGACGCCGAGATCGTCATGATCAACGGCGCCGAGACCGACCCCAACGCCGCCGACTTCAAGACCGGCGCCCACAAGTCGCTGGACGGCAAGGTCAAGCGGATCGCGTACGAGCAGTCCGGCGAGTGGAAGCCGGAGGTCGCCGCCGCGAAGATGGACGAGGCGATCTCCAAGCTCGGCAAGAACGGCTTCCAGGCCGTGTACTCGGCGAACGACGGCATGGCTGGCGCGATCATCGACGAGCTGCACAAGGCCGGCCGCAACGACGTGCCGGTCGGCGGGCAGGACGCCTCGCTCGACGCGGTCCGCCGGATCCTCACCGGCGAGCAGGCGTACACCATCTACAAGCCGTACCAGCCGGAGGCCGACGCGGCCGCCAACATGGCGGTCTACCTGGTGAAGGGCATCGACATCACCGCGGTCGCCTCCACCATGACCGAGTCGAACGGCCTGCAGATCCCCTCGATGCTGCTCACCCCGATCGTCGTCACCAAGGCCAAGGTCGTCGAGACGGTCATCGACGGCGGCCTCTACAAGGCCGAGGAGGTCTGCACCCCGCAGTTCGCCAAGGCCTGCAAGGACGCCGGCGTCCCCGGCACCTACTGACCGGAGCGGGCGGCGCGGCTCCTTGTGCGGGGGTGCCGCCCCGCCCGCTCCTCCTCCGGCCCCGGCCCGGCCCCCGTCCCCGCCCGCTCGGCGGTGACCGCCCGCCACACCGGGACGGCCAGCACCACCATCGCGGCGCCGAACAGCAGGAAGGTGCCGGGCGTGCCCAACAGGCGCTGCAGCAGCAGGCCGACGGCCGCCCCGGCCGGCATCGCGCTCATGATCACCGCGCGGTAGGCGCCGCCGACCGCGCCGCGCACCTCCGGCGGCGTCAGCTGCTGGCGGAGCGTCACGGTGAGCACGCCCCACATGCCGCCCAGGCAACTGCCGACGGTCATCGCCGCGAACAGCGGCACCCCGCGCAGGAACACCGGCGCGACGAACACCAGCCCCCAGCCGAACCGGGTCGCGCACAGCACCGGCGCGCTGCCGAAGCGGCGTTCGGCCCGGTGCGCGGTGAGCGAGCCGACCGCGGTGCCGACGCCGACCGAGCTGAGCAGCACCCCGTAGCCCGCGTCGCCGAGGTGCAGCGGGCCGGTGGTCGCGTACACCACGAACAGCGCCAGGAAGGACGTGTTGGCGAGCGTCGTGAGCACCCCGGCGAGGGTGATCGTCCGGAGCGCCCGGTGCCGCGCCAGGAACACCAGCCCGGTCCACGGCCGCACCCGCTCCACCGGCTCCACCGGCTGCGCCGCCACCCGCTCCACCGGCTGCTCCGGCGGCGGGACGCGGCCGACGTCGCGCGGCAGGGCGGTGAGCCGGAACATCGAGCCGAGGTAGCCCGCACCCGCGACCAGGAAGGTGACCGGGGCGGCCAGCGCGGTCAGCCAGCCGGCCAGCGCGGGGGCGACGAACTGGCCGGTGACCCGGACGGTGGTGGCCAACTGCCCATTGGCCCGGGTCAGTTCCGCCGCGGGCACCACGGTCGGCAGGACGGTCTCGCTGCTGGTGTTGAACACCGTCTCGGCGACGCCGACCAGGAACGCGAGGCCCAGCAGCAGCGGCAACGACAGCACCCCGGCCCAGGCCGCCGCCCCGATCGCGAGGACCAGCGCCGCCCGCACCCCGTCCGCCGCCACCATCGACGCCTTGCGGCTGGCCCGGTCGGCGAGCATCCCGGCCGGGATGCCGAACAGCAGCCACGGCACCGTGGTCACCGCCATCACCAGCGAGGAGGCGTCCACCGACCCGGTCAGGTGCGCCACCACCAGCAGCAGGCCCGTGCGCAGCACCCCGTCCCCGGTGTTGGCCAGCACGGACGCCCCCAGCAGCACGCGCAGCGGCCTCGGGCGGCTCCGCGGCCTCGGACGGTTCGCCGGGCCCGGACGGTTCGCGGGGTTCCGCCCGGCGGTCGGCACAGGACTCACGACCGAAAGCTAGTACCCGAACTTCCCTGGTGGAACGCCCCGCTGACGAGTGCGAGGCAGGTCACAGGACGGCGACCCGGTACCCGCAGCCGCGCGGACTGTGATGCACTGGGCGCCTTGCCGAACGATGGGGAGCGTGCGACATGGACCTGCGGACCGACTACTTCCGGGCCGCCGACGAGGCCGCCGTGCAGCGGGCGATGAGGCACGGACAGCGGCCGCCCGCCGAGGTCTTCGAATCGGTGCAGGCCCGCGGCGTCGACCCGACCGTCTCGCTCCCCCACCTGGTGGCCGCCCTGCGCGGCGAGGGCTCCCCGGTCAAGGACGGCCCGGACCGCTCGGTGTGGCCCACCGGCCTGGCGCCCTGGCACCCGGAGGCCCCGGCCACCGCCGTCGACCTCGACGACCCCTGGATGACCGGCCCGTGGGTGGTCGAGCTCTCCGACGAGACCCGCGACGTCCTGGCGGGCGTCCAGCGCAAGCGACTGCCCCAGCTCACCAGCCAGTGGAACCGCACCGACGAGCTCAAGGGCGTGGAGCGGATCGAACTCATGCGCCTGATCCACCAGTTGGGCGTCCTGGCCCGCCGCGCCCAGCAGGACGGCCAGCACCTGTACTGCGCCATCGCCGAGTGACCCCCGCCCCCGTCCGCCACCGCCGCCCCTCCCACCCGGCTCCTACCGCCCCCGCCCCGCGCGTTGGGTGACCGCGATGCAGGCAACGACGGCGAGGGCGGTCGGGAGGGCGGTGGCGGGGAGCGTCTCGGCGAGCAGCAGGACGGCCCAGCAGAGCGTCAACAGTGGCTGGGCGAGCTGGAGTTGGCTGGCTCGCGGGACGCCGATGGCGGCCATGCCGCGGTACCAGACCACGAAGCCGCCGAACTGGGAGACCGCGGCCAGGTAGGCCAGTCCGGTGATGCCGTGCCAGTTCCCGTGCACGGGTTCGACGGTGAGGGCGAGCGCGCCCGTGAGCACGTTGACGGGGAGCGCGGCGACCACGCCCCAGCCGATCACCTGCCAGCCGGGCAGGCCGCGGGCCAGCCGCCCGCCCTCCGCGTAGCCGAAGGCGCAGAGCAGCAGCGCCCCGAACAGGTACAGGTCGGCGGTGGTCAGCCCGGCGCCGCCGCTCTGCTGGACGGTGAAGGCCAGCACGGCGGCCGCCCCGGCGGTCGCGGCGAGCCAGAACGCCCGGGGCGGCCGGGCCCCGGCCCGCAGGGCGCCGACCGCGGCGGTGGCCAGCGGCAGCAGGCCGATCACCACCGCGGAGTGCGCGGTGGAGGAGAGCCGCAGCGCGAGCGTGGACAGCAGCGGGAAGCCGACCGCGCAGCCCACCGCGACGGCCGCCAGGCCGGGCCAGCTGGAGCGGGGCGGGACGCGGGCGCCGGTGGCGAGCAGGCAGGCGCCCGCCAGCAGCGCGGCGAGGACGCCGCGCAGGCCGGTGACCGTCCAGGGGCCGAAGCCCTCCAGGGCCCAGGCGGTGGCGGGGAAGCTGAAGGAGAAGGCGAGCACCCCGAGGGCGGCCTGCGCGGTGCCGCCGAGCGGTCCGACCGCTATCGGGCGGAGTCCAGTAGCGCTATTCTGTGCTGTCATACAGGACGGTAGCAGTTGCCGCCCGCGCGCCGGAAGGGCCGTCGATGAGCGTGCAGGAGCTGACGGACGCGCTGCGCGCCACCGTGCTGCGCTACTCGCCCGGGGAGCGCATTCCCAGTAGCAGGGAGCTGGTGGAGCGCTACCGGGTCAGCCCGGTCTCGGTGGCGCGGGCGATCCGGGAGCTGGTCGCGGAGGGCGTGGTGGTGTCCCGGCCGGGCGCGGGGGTGTTCCGGGCCGAGCCGCGGCCCGCGCCCGTCGCACAGGGCGACTTCTCCTGGCAGGAGGTGGCGCTCAGCGCGGAGGCGGGCGCGCCGCCCGCCCGGGTGGTGGACGCCTCGGGAGTGCTGGCGGCGCTGGCGATGGCCCCGCCGGAGGTGGTCGACCTGAACAGCGGCTACCCGCACGCCTCGCTGCTGCCGGAGCGGGCGCTGGCGGCCGCGCTGGCCCGGGCGGGCCGTCGCCCCGGTGCGTGGGGGCGGCCGCCGCTGGAGGGGCTGCCGGAGCTGCGCGGCTGGTTCGCCCGCGAGCTGGGCGGCGGGGTGACGGCGGCGGAGGTGCTGGTCACCGCGGGCGGGCAGAGCGCGCTGACCTGCGCGCTGCGTTCGCTGGCGCCGCCCGGTGCCCCCGTCCTGGTCGAGTCCCCCACCTATCCGGGCCTGCTGGCGATCGCCCGGGCGGCGGGGCTGCGGCCGGTGCCGGTGCCGGTGGACGCGGACGGGGTGATCCCGGAGCGGCTGGCGGAGGCGTTCGCGGTGTCGGGGGCGCGGCTGTTCGTCTGCCAGCCGCTGTTCCAGAACCCGACCGGCGCCGTCCTGCCCGTCGAACGGCGGCGGGCCGTGCTGGCGGCGGCGAAGCGGGCCGGGGCCTTCGTGGTGGAGGACGACTTCGCCCGGCTGCTCGCGCACGCCGACGCGGGCGAACTGCCGCCGCCGCTGGCCGCGGACGACCCGGACGGCACGGTGGTGCACGTCCGTTCGCTGACCAAGGCGGCCTCGCCGAGCCTGCGGGTGGGCGCGCTGGTGGCCCGCGGTCCGGCGCTGGCCCGGCTGCGCTCCGTCCAGGCGGTGGACTCCTTCTTCGTCCCCCGCCCGCTCCAGGAGGCCGCCCTCGAACTGGTCACCTCCCCCGACTGGCCGCGCCACCTGCGCACGCTGGCAAAGGAGTTGGCCGAACGTCGCCGACTCTTCACCAGCGCCCTGGCCCGGCACGCCCCCACCCTGCTGCCGCCCGCCCCGCCCCGCGGCGGCTTCCACCTGTGGCTGCCGCTGCCCGCCCACCTCGACCCGACCGCCCTCGCCACCGCCGCCCTGCGCCACGGCGTCGTCCTCTCCCCCGGCCCCCACTACTTCACCGCCGAACCCGCCCCCCGCGTCCGGGCAGGCTTCGCCGCCGCCGAGACCCACACCCAACTCACCACCGCGGCGCGCCACTTGGGCGCCGCCCTGGAGTCCTTGAGCTGACCTCCCCGGTACACGGACTCCGGCAGCACGCCGCCCGTGCCACGGCGGTCGCGCCGGCCGCAGGACGGCGAACCTTCCGGCGGCGGCCGTGCTGCCGGTCCTGCTGGGCGCCCTTCCGCTCCGCTGCCCGCCACCGCCCCCGCCCCCCCGGACCTCCACAAATCCCCCATCGGTGCTCGAAGCTGCACGAAAACCGATATGATCACGCAGCTTCACTCATCCATCTCCGCCGATGACCGTTCCGACGCACACCCTGGGGGGCGTCCGCCGTGATCCTGACCGTCACACCGAATCCGGCGCTGGACGTCACCTACGCCGTCCCCGGCTTCCGCCCGCACACCAGCCACCGGGTCGCCGACGTGGCCGCCCAGGCGGGCGGCAAGGGCGTCAACGTGGCCCGGGTGCTCGCCGCGCTGGGGCGGCCGGTGCGCTGCGTCCTGCCGCTCGGCGGGCCCACCGGGGAGACGGTCCGCGCCGACCTGGCCGCCGCCGGGCTCGACCACGTCGAGGTGCCGGTCGGCGGCGACACCCGGCGCACCGTCACCGTCTCGGACGGCGCCGACGCCACCGTGCTCAACGAACCCGGCCCGGTGCTGACCGCCGCCGAGTGGGACGCCCTGCTCGGCGAGACCGCCCGGCAGTTGCCGCAGGCCGCCGTCCTGGTCCTGTCCGGCAGCCTGCCGCCCGGCGCACCCGTCGACGGCTACGGCCAACTCGCCGCCCTCGGACGGCAGTTCCACCTACCCGTGGTGCTCGACGCGGACGGCCCGGCACTGCTCTCGGCACTCCCCGCCCGCCCCACCGTGATCAAGCCGAACGCCGCCGAACTCACCGCCGCCACCGGCCTGCCCGACCCCCGGGACGCCGCCCGGGTGCTGATCCGCCGCGGCGCCGAGTCGGTGCTCGCCTCGCTCGGCCCCGACGGGCTGCTCGCCGTCGACCGCCAGGGCGCCTGGCGCTGCACCCCGCCCGCCGCCGTCGCCGGCAACCCCACCGGGGCGGGCGACTCCGTGGTCGCCGCCCTCGCCGCGGGCCTCTCCGGCAACGCGGGCTGGCCCGCCGTCCTGCCCGACGCGGTCGCCCTCTCCGCCGCCACCGTCCTCCACCCCAGGGCCGGCCGCTTCGACGCCCCCGCCTACCGCCGCCTGCGCGCCACCCTGACCGCCGTCCGGGTCGGCGGCCTGGCATCCTTCACCCCGTGACCCCGCCCACCGCCCCCGCCGTCACCACGACCACCCTCGTCCACGGTCCCGGGCGCAAGCCCGTCGACGTCCACCGCCCGAACCTCCCGGACGGCCCGGACGGCCCGCTGCCCGTCGTGCTGCTCTGGCACGGCCGCGGCCCCGACGAGCGCGAGGTGCTGGCTCCACTGGCCCGGGCCGCCGCCGCGCTCGGCGTGCTGGTCGTCGTCCCGGACTGGCGCTCCGACGCGGACGACGGCGGCCGGGCCCACCTGCTGGCCTCGGCCGCCTTCGCCCGCGACCTGGCCGGGCCCGCCCCGCTCGTCCTGGCGGGCTGGTCGGCGGGCGCCCGGGCCGCCGTCGCCGCCGCGCTCAACCCGGCCGCGTTCGACGGGGTGCGCCCGCACGCGGTGGTGGCCCTGGCGGGCTCGTACGGCACTCCCGCGGCGAGCACCGGCACCGTCCCGCTCGACGACCTGCGCGCCGCCGCCCGCGACGTCCCCGTCCACCTGCTGCACGGCACCGCCGACACCGTCGTACCCGCCGCCCGCACCCGCGACCTGCACGCCGCCCTGCTCGCCCGCGCCCACCCCGTCACCCACCGCGAACTCCCCACCGACCACGCGGGCCTGGTCCTCACCGCCTACTCCCCCGAGGCGGCCCGCTGCCTTCCCACCACCGTCCCGCACGCCTTGGCCGCCGGTCGCACCGCCGCCGCGACCCTGGCCGCCGCAGCCCGCTGATCCGCCCGGCGGGCCGGGCGCGGTGAGCGGGCGGCGCCCACCGCGGGCCCGTCCGGCGGGGCGGCGGGTGCGGGGTCAGGTGCCGGTGGCGGACTCCGGGCCCGCCTGACGGCTGCGCAGCTGCTCGTTGATGCGCAGGGCCTCTTCGAGCTGGTCCTCGAGGATGATGATGCGGCAGGCCGCGTCGATGGAGGTGCCCTGGTCGACGAGGTCGCGGGCGCGCATCGCGATCCGCAACTGGTAGCGGGAGTACCGGCGGTGGCCGCCCTCGGAGCGCAGCGGGGTGATGAGGCCCTGGTCGCCGAGGGAGCGCAGGAAGCCGGGGGTGGTGCCGGTCATCTCGGCGGCACGGCCCATGGTGTACGCGGGGTAGTCGTCGTCGTCGAACGAACTGCCTGGGTCCGGGGTGTGGGGCTTGTCGGTCGTCGGAGTCACTGCACCTCTCTTGGTTCCGGAGAACGCGTCGAGGGGCCCCGGCGCCGTGGCGGCTCCGGGGCCCCGAAGGGGAAACAACACCATCTACCGGCCTGGGCCGGGTTCCTTGTTCCGCACCGCCCCGGGGGAGGGGACCTGCGGGGATCGCGTATGCGTGACCGGAAACCACCGTCCTCGTGCTCAAAGGGGGTCTGCGGTGTCCGCCCGGGTGAAAGGCATCACGGGCCGGGCGATCCTGATGGCGCTCTGTCCCTCCGTTCTTCCTCTGCGTGTACTGGTACTGCGAACTGCTGGTACTGCCGGTACTGCTCGACGGCAGCCCCTGATCACTGCGGGCCGCCCGGCCCGGTCGTCGGCCCTGTCGCCTCACTGCACACACGCTGGCTTCAGGACCCCACAACCGTGCCGACCTGCGAACTTCTCAACTCCTCCCGGCAGTTCGTGTCTGCCGGGCCATCTCTTCACTGCGCTTACGAGAGAAACGCTAACTCCGCGATCGGCCAATGTCTACTCCAGCCACGATAGATTTTCCGGTGTTCGACAGGGAGGTAGTCTGCGCTCCGCAGGACACGACGGGACGGGCGCGCCGGAACCCGGCCGGGGCCACGAGCAGCAGCACGGACGAGAGGGCGACGACCGGTGGAAGAGCCGAAGGCGGCAGGTCAGGGGCACGCATCCGACCCGCAGGAGCGGACCTCGCTGGTGACCGCCCTCGCCGAAGCCGTCCGCGACCGGGACGAGCGGAGCCTGCGCCGCCTCCTGGCCCGCTTCGCCGAACAGGTCACCATCACCGACCTGCACGCCCTGCGCGACGCGCTCGACCCCCGCCGCCGCGGCCGGCGGCCGGACTCCCGGTAGGACCGGACACCACCACCCCGGCCCGCCCCGCCCCGGGCCGCAGCCGTCGGCCCCCGGCCCGCACCAGGCCGCCGACCTGCGGCTTCCGGTAGCCTGATCAGTCCGACAAGTCACCCCGAGTCGGACATGTCAGGAGCTCTGCGCCATGGCCGCCGTTCCGCCCCCGTCGTCCCCCTCCCCCCTGGTGGCCGCCGTCGACCTGGGCGGGACGAAGACCGCCGGTGCGATCGTCACCGGCGACGGCGAGCTGCTGGCCCGTGCCGAGTGCCCGACGGCCGCGGACGGGGACGCCGGGGCGGTGTTCGCGGGCGTCGCCCGAGTGCTGGACGACCTGGCCGGGCACCCGGCCTGGCCCGGCGTCACGGCGGTGGGCGTGGGCAGCGCGGGACCGGTCGACGCCGCGGCGGGCACGGTCTCCCCGGTCAACATCCCCTCCTGGCGCGACTTCCCGCTGGTGCGGCGCATCGCGGAACGGCTCGCGGAGCGGGGCGCGCTGCCGGTGCACCTGCTCGGCGACGGGGTGGCGCTCGCCGAGGCCGAACACTGGCTGGGCGCCGCCGCCGGGTACCGCGACGCGCTGTGCATGGTGGTGTCCACCGGCGTCGGCGGCGGTCTGGTCCTCGACGGCCGGGTGCGCCCGGGTCCGAGCGGCAACGCCGGGCACATCGGCCACGTCAGCGTCCAGTGGGACGGCGACCCCTGCCCCTGCGGCGGACGCGGCTGCCTGGAGGGGCTGGCCAGCGGCCCCGCGATCGTCCGCCACGCCCGCGCGGCCGGCTGGCGCCCCACCGAGGGCGGCCCGCTCACCGCCCGCGCCGTGGCCGACTCCGCCCGCACCGGCGACGGTGCCGCCCTGACCGCCTTCGACCTCGCCGCCCGGGCCCTGGCCGCCGCGATCGCGGGCACCGCCGCCCTGGTCGACCTCCAGGCCGTCGTGATCGGCGGCGGCGTCGCCCAGTCCGGCCCGCTCCTCTTCGACCCCCTCGCCCGCCACCTCACCCACTACGCCGGTCTCCCCTTCACCCGCGGCCTCCACCTCCACCCCGCCCGCTTCGGCCCCGACGCGGGCCTGATCGGCGCAGCGGCGGCCGCCCTCCGCGCATAGGCAGCGCCCCACCGGAGAGCCCCGTCAGAGAGCCCCGCCGGAGAGCCCCGTCAGGGGCTCGGGGAACGGCGAGTCCGAGCTGCTGCCGGCCGGAGCCCATCGATGTGTCCGTGCTGCTTCGGGCCGCCCGAACAGAACCCGAAGCCACCGCACGCAACGGCAGTGCACCCGCAGCAGCCCCGAGCCCGCCGTTCCCCGGGCCCCTGAGGTGCATGCCCGTGTGCCCGACAGTTCCCCGAGCCCCTGAAGACGCGCCCTCCGGGCCCCTGGTCCGTCCCCCCGTGCCTGCCTACCCTGGGAGTCATGCAGCCGCTCGCGCCCTCGGCGCTGTGGGAGATCGCGACGCCGTCGCCGTCCCGGCGGCTGCCCGGGGTGGCGATGGCCGGGTTCCGGGCGCGGGGCGCGGCGGACCTGGGGGTGGTGCCGTTCCCGGCGGTGACCTTGGCGATCGACCTGGGGACGGAGCCGCTGGTGGTCGCGGACGGCGGGCGGGGCGTGCGCGGCAGCGCGGTGGTCGGGCTGTCCGGGGGCGGCCTGCGGGGCGGCGGACGGGACGTGCAGTGCCTACAGGTGCGCCTGTCGCCGGTGGTGGCGCACGCGGTGCTGGGGGGTTTCGCGGTGGAGGGCGGCCCGCTGACCGGGCTGGACGAGGTGTGGGGCCGGGACGCCGTCCGGCTGGAGGAACGGCTGCGGGCGGCGGCCGACTGGGAGGAGCGCTTCGCCCTGGTGGCCCGGGCCCTGGCCGCCCGCCGCACGGAGGGCCGTCCGGTGGATCGGGAAGTGGCTTACGTGTGGGGAGAGTTGGCGCGTTCGCACGGCACGTCGCGGGTGGACGCACTGGCGGCGGAGGTGGGGTGGAGCCGGAAGCGGCTGTGGTCGCGGTTCCGGGCGCAGGTGGGGCTGGCCCCGAAGCAGGCGGCCCGGCTGGTGCGCTTCGACCACGCGGTGCACCGCCTGGCGGCGGGCGGCCACCCGGCGGCCGTCGCGGCGGAGGCGGGCTACGCGGACCAGTCGCACCTGCACCGGGAGGTCGCGGACTTCGCCGGGCTGACGCCGTCCGCGGTGGCCCGCGAGCCGTGGCTGTCGGTGGACGGGGTCGCCTGGTCGGCCCCCGGCTACCTGCACGGTTGACGCACCCCCGCGGAACATTCGTCCAAGACCCGGCCCGGCCCGCACCGCGAGACTGCGGGCATGACCGAGAACCTGTTCACCGCCCTGTCCCGGTACGGCGTCGACGCGCCCGGTTTCGTCGCCTCGACCTCCGCCCTCGGTGCGGCCTGCACGCTCGCGGCCGCCGCCCGCCCCTTCCGCGGCCGGACGGCGGTGGCCGCGCTGGGGGCGGGGCTGCTGGTGCAGGCGGGGATGTACCTGCACACCACGCTGCACGGCAAACTCCGGGTCTGGGAGCGCGAGTTGGACGCCCTGCAGCTGCGCGGCGACGAACGGCTGCTGGATCTGGGCTGCGGCCGCGGCGCGGTGCTGATCGGCGCGGCCCGGCGGCTGCCGCGCGGCCGGGCGGTCGGGGTGGACCTGTGGGCGACGAAGGACCAGAGCGGCAACACCCCGGCCGCGACCCTGGCCAACGCCACCGCGGCGGGCGTCCGGGACCGGATCGAGGTGCACACCGCCGACATCACCGAACTGCCCTTCCCCGACGGGGACTTCGACCTGGTCACCTCCGCCCTGGTGATCCACAACATCCCCACGGCGCCGGCCCGTCTGCGCGCCGTGGACGAGGCCCTGCGCGTCCTGCGCCCGGGCGGCCGGCTGCTGCTCGCCGACATCACCCCGATGGTCCGCCGCTACGCCGCCCACCTGGGCACGGGCACCGTCCGCGACCTGGGCCCGGCGTACTGGTACGGCGGCCCGTGGCTGCCGGTGTCGATGCTGGAGCTGCGCAAGGCCGACGAGGGGCTCTCCGGGGTGCGGAGCGGGATCGACGGCCCGTCGGGGTGATCAGGCGGTGTGGTGTCCGGATATCCGCGTGTTCACGTCCCGCCGCCCGGCACCGCGCGGTCGCCGTCCTCCGGCGGAACCGCCCCGGGCCCTCAGCGGCTGATCGAGAGGGCGAAGGGCGTGAATCCGCTGGTCCGGATGACGTGCGGGACGAACAGGACCGCGGCCTCCGTGGCGCGGGCGGTCTCGATCCCGCCGAGGTCCGTGATCCACTCCTGCTGCCAGCCGAGGTCGGCGAGCAGTTCGCGGACGGTCTGCTTGGCGTGCGGGTCGTCGCCGGAGAGGAAGGCGGTCGGCGTCCGGGCGAGGGCGGCGGGCGCGGTCATCACGGGAAAGAGCATCGTGTTGAGGGTCTTGACGACGCGCGTTCCGGGGAGTGCTTCCTGGAGTTGCTCGGCCAGGCTCGAACCGGGGTAGATCAGGTCGGCGGGCAGCCCGTCCGGTCCGTCGAGGGTCGCGTTGGAGACGTCGACGAGGATCTTGCCGGCCAGTTCGGTCCGCAGGTCCGCGAGGCGTTCCAGGGATCCGGCGCCCGGGGTGGCGTTGATGACGATCCGTGCCGACCTGGCGGCGTCGGCGGCGGCGCCCGGCGCGCGGTCCACCGCGGTGACGTGGTGGCCCGCGCGGGTGAGGGCCTGGGCGAGGTTGCCGCCGACGCGGCCGTTCCCGAGGACTGCGATCGTGGTCATGTCGTGCTGTTCCTTCCGTGGGGTGCGGTCTGTGACGGCCGGTCAGCGGGAGAGCGTGGCGACGGCCTGGGTGTGGACGCCGGGCGCGGCGGCCAGGAAGCCGTCGCTCTGCGGGGTCCAGGGGCGGCCCTCGGCGTCGGTGATCCGTCCGCCGGCCTCGGTGACGAGCAGCGCACCGGGCAGCAGGTCCGCGCGGGCGCCGGCGAACTGCCAGAAGGCGTCGATCCGGCCGGCCGCCACGTTCAACAGGTGCAGGGTCGCGGGCACGGAGGTGCGCACCACGAGCGCGTCGGAGAGCATCGCGGTGATGGAGGAGCCGATGCGCCGCACGACCTCCTCGTCCTCGTCCGGCCGGGCCTGGCTGGTGGCCACCAGGCCCAGGCCGAGGTCCGTGGTCGGGGAGACGTGCAGGGGCCGGCCGTCGAGGTGGGCGCCGGCGCCGGTGAGCGCGGTGTAGGTCTCACCGGTCAGCGGCAGGTGGACCGCGGTGAGCACCGGCCGGTTGTCGCGGACGAGAGTGGCGGTCACCGCCCACTCCGGCAGGGCGTGCAGGTGGTTGACGTTGCCCTCCGCCGGGTCCACGACCCACCACTCGCCGGACGGCAGCGCCCCGCCGTCCAACTCGTCCTCCACCCAGCCGGCGTTCGGGCGCAGCCCCGTGAGGGCGGGGCGCAGGATGTCGAGGGCCGCTTCGTCGTTGGCGGCGAGCGCGCTCATCAGCTCCTCGCGGGTGCGGTGGGCGACCACGTCGCCGAACCGCTCCCGCAGCACGGCACCCGCCGCGCGCACGGCGTCGGCGGTCCGCGCGAGCAGGTCGGTGTCGGACGCGGGGCCGGCGGGCGCGGCGACTTCAGTCGCCCGGAGGGTTTCGGACATGGTGGTGCTCCCGTCTGAGGAGGGGGTGGTCAGGCGGACCGGCGAAACCGTGTTCCCTTCGCGCCTGCATTTCGAAGGTAGAAGAGCCGGTCATTAACCTCAAGTGCATGTAACGCACGCCTGGAATGACTCTCGCGCAATTGAAATTGCCGCCCCCTCGCCGCACCCGGCGAGCTGCCGGGGAGAGGGGTCACCGGGTCGGACCGTCCGGCATCCGGCGTCGCCGGGCCCGTCGCCCGGGCGGGACGCTACTGGTCGGAGGCGTCCGGCGCGGTGAACAGGCCCTGGAGGGTGTGGGTCGCCAGGTCGAGCAGCCAGGTGTGGGCCGGGTCGTCGTCGTAGCGCTGGTGCCAGAGCAGGTGGAGGGGCACGGGCGGCAGGTCGAACGGCAGCGGCAGCGTGGTCAGACCCAGCTGCTCGCGGGCGGAGCGGGTGACCGCGTCGGGGAGGGTGACCACGACGTCGGCGTCCCGGGCGAGCTGCAGGGCGGTGTCCGTCGCGGGGGCGGAGACGACGACGCGGCGCTCGTGCCCGAGGGCGGCCACGACGTCGTCGACCCGGTCGCGCAGGCTTCCGCGCCGGGAGACGGTCACGTGGTCGGCCGCCGCGTACCGCTCGACGGTCAGCGGCCCTTCGGTGAGCGGATGCCCCGCCCGGACGGCGAGGATGATCCGGTCCCGGCCGATGAGGCGGTGACGGATGTCGGGCTGGAGCGGCGGTCCGGCGCTGGAGGCCACGTCGACCTCACCGCGGCGCAGCTCGGGGGTGTCGTGGCCGGGCTCGACCGTGAGGCGGATCCTCACCTTCGGGGCCTGGCGGCGGACCGCGGCGACGAGGGCGCTCCCGCAGGCGGTGGTGAGGGCGTCGTGCAGGCGCACGGTGAACACCCGCTCCAGGCCCGCCAGGTCGAGGTCCGTGCGGGAGGACAGCAACTGGTGGGCCTGCTGCACCAGGACGTGGACCTCGGTGCGCATGGCCAGCGCGCGAGGGGTGGGCGTCATGTGGCGTCCGGTGCGCACCAGGATCTGGTCACCGGTGGCCTTGCGGATGCGGCCCAGCGAGCGGCTCATCGCCGGCGCGGTGACGTGGAGCCGCTCCGCGGCCCCGGCCACGCTGCCCTCTTCCAGCAGCGCGTCCAGGGCGGTGAGCAGGTTCAGGTCCAACTGCATGGCGGCAACTATAGGAGTGACGACCGTGCACTCGTCGTTCACGGCGGGACTCGTCCTCACCGCAACGGCGCTAAGGAGCGATCGGGGTCGGCGGTTCAGAGGCTCAGCGACTCCAGCACCAGCAGCGCGCCCACCGCGAGGTTGGCCCAGCGGTAGATGACGAGCACGGCGACGAACTCGCGGATGGTGGCGCTGGGCCAGAAGTACGCGGCGGTGGGCGAGCCGACGACGTGGCCGCGGACGCCCTCGCGGCGGGCGAAGACGGCGGCGCGGAAGGCGTGGAAGTTGTTGGTGACGACGACGCAGCGGTAGTCGGGGTCGGCGGCGGCCATGATCGCGTGGCTGAAGCGGAGGTTCTCCTCGGTGGTGCGGGAGCGGTCCTCGCGGACGATCCGGTCGGCGGGGAAGCCGCGTTCGACCAGGTAGTCGGCCATCGCCTGGGCCTCGGGGAGCTGCTCGTCGGAGCCCTTGCCGCCGGAGGCCAGCAGCAGCGGGGAGCGGCCGCGGTCGACCTGCCGGTCGTACAGGCGGCGGCCGCGCTCCAGGCGGCTGGCGAGCAGCGGCGGGACGCGGCTGCCGTCGAGCAGGCCGGTGCCGAGGACGACCACGTAGTCGACGTCCTCGCGGGGGGTGAGGCGGCCGTAGAGGTAGGCGTAGCCGACGAAGCAGGCGAACAGGAAGGAGAGGTAGCAGGCGAGCACGAAGACGGTCCGGGCGACCACCACCAGCGCCTCGGAGTCGGCCCGGGTCGCGGCCAGCAGCAGGGCGATGACGGCCAGGATGCCGAGTCCGCACAGCAGGGCGAGCAGGTTGCCGAGGCTGCGGCCCTCCTTGCGGAGCATCTTGAGGCCGTTGGCGACGAGCAGCCCGGCCAGCACCACGCTGCCCAGCGCGGGGACGAGCACCACGACGACCAGGACGGTCTCGGCGGCGGCCGAGTCGGCCCGGTGGAGGGTGCCGAGCAGGGCGAGGGCGAACAGGGCGACGGCGAGTCCGAGGCAGACGGCGTTGCCGAAGCGCCGCCGGTCGCGCAGCACGCCGACGCCGAACAGCAGGAGGAAGAGGAGCGCGAGGGCGTACAGGAGCATGGGGGAAGCCTAGGAGAGGACGCCCCGCCCCGCCGCGGTTCGACGGGGCGGGGCGGGGCGGGTGACGCGGGGTCAGCGGCGGCCGGAGAGGACGCCGCCCTTCTCCGGGAGGCCCTCGGCGAGGTCCTCGGCGATCATGCGCTTGGCGATGGCGTCGGCGGCGGCGCGCAGTTCGGCGCTGCGCGGGCGGCCGCGGTCCTCCTCCAGGCGGTGGTTGAGCCAGTCGGACCAGGCGCGGGTGATGGTCGCGGCCTCCCGGGAGCCCGCCTCGGTGTGCTGGTAGAAGCCGTTGTGGGCCTCCAGGAAGCCTTCGACGACCATCCGGTCGAAGACCGGCTGGAGGACCTCCGGGGGGATCCGGCGGCGGGCGGCGATCAGGTTGAGGCTGGCGTGGCCGACAGTGCGGGTGAAGAGCTCGACCTGCATGACGGCCCAGGAGCCGGCCACGTCGAGCCGGGTGCCGGAGGTGTTGACGACCTGTCGGGCGGTGTCGAGCCCGGCGGTGCCGAGGAGTTTGGCGACGGCGAGTTCGAGGACCTTGGCGGAGTCGCCGGAGGACGGCTGGGCGAAGCCCTCGCCCATGTCGGAGGAGCTGGCCCGGGCCGAGTCGCGGAGCTTGACCTGCTTGAGGAAGAGCGCGACGACGAAGCCGACCACGGCGACCGGGACGGTCCACAGGAAGACGGTGTGCAGCGAGTCGGCGTACGCCTGGATGACCGGCGCGGCCTGCTCGGGGGGCAGTTGGTGGACGCCGTGCGGGCTCTGCGCGGCGGCGGCGAGCTGCTGCGGGTCGGCGCCGGTGGCCCGGGCGGTCTCGGCGACGGCGGCGGTCAGGTTGGTCTTCAGCGAGTTGGCGTAGATGGTGCCGAAGACGGCGGTGCCGAACGAGGAGCCGAGGGTGCGGAAGAAGGTGACGCCGGAGGTGGCGGTGCCCAGGTCGGCGTAGTCGACGGTGTTCTGCACGGCGATGGTGAGCACCTGCATGCACAGGCCGATGCCGGTGCCGAGCACGAACATGTAGATGCTGGCGAGCCAGGCGCTGGTGCCGACGTCCAGCAGCGAGAGCAGGTAGAGGCCGACGCCCATCACCACCGAGCCGATGATCGGGAAGAGCCGGTACTTGCCGGTCTTGGAGACCACGTTGCCGGAGAAGATCGAGGCGATCAGCAGGCCGAGCACCATCGGCAGGGTGCGCACGCCGGAGACGGTCGCCGAGTCGCCGTCGACGTACTGCAGGAAGGTCGGCAGGAAGGTCAGCGCGCCGAGCATGGCGAAGCCGACGATGAAGCTGAGGATCGAGCAGACGGTGAACACCTGGTTGCGGAACAGCCGCATCGGCAGGGTGGGCTGGGCGGCCCGGGTCTCTGCCCAGCAGAACAGGGCGAGCGCGACGACGCCGGCCACGAACAGGCCGATGATCACGGGCGAGCCCCAGGCGTACTCGTTGCCGCCCCAACTGGTGGCCAGGATCAGGGCGCTGGCGCCGATCGCGACCAGGGTGATGCCCAGGTAGTCGATGACCGGGCGGACGCCGGACCTGACCACCGGGATGTTCCGGGCCGCGGCGAAGACCACCACGATCGCGATCGGCACGTTGACGTAGAACGCCCAGCGCCAGGACAGGTGGTCGGTGAACAGGCCGCCGAGCAGCGGGCCGACCACGGTGGCCACGCCGAAGACCGCGCCGATCGCGCCCTGGTACTTGCCGCGCTCGCGCAGCGGGATGACGTCGGCGATCAGCGCCATCGAGGTGACCATCAGGCCGCCCGCGCCGACGCCCTGGACGGCCCGCCAGACGATCAGCAGCAGCATGTTGGTGGACAGGCCGCACAGGAAGGAGCCGAGGATGAAGACGATCGCGGAGACCTGGAAGACCACCTTGCGGCCGAACAGGTCGCCCATCTTGCCGACCAGCGCGGTGGTGACGGTCTCCGCGAGCAGGTAGGAGGTCACCACCCAGGACATGTGGGAGGCCCCGCCGAGGTCGGCCACGATGGTGGGCAGCGCGGTGCCGACGATGGTCTGGTCGAGTGCGGCCAGCAGCATGCCCAGCATGATGGTGCCGAACACGACGTTCCGCTGCCGCCGGTCGAGGACGGGCGGGGCTGCCTGGCTGACTTCGCTGGAGGTGGTCACCCTGGCATCGTCACATTTCGCCCGGTTCCGACCGATCCGACACCCCGACCGGCCGGTGCATGATCAGCCGATGGTGCGACAAGAAGACGGGGCCGTCGCGTTAGAGGGGCATGGAGAGCCCGACGAAGACCGGCACCGACAGCGGCCCCCTGGAGTTCCGGGAATTCGCCGCCGGCCGGTCCCGCCACCTGGTCCGCACCGCGTACCTGCTGACCGGTGGCGACGCCCACCTCGCCGAGGACCTCGCCCAGGAGGCGCTCGGCAAGCTGTACGCCGGTTGGCGCCGGGTCTCCCGGATGGAGAACCCGGCCGGGTACGCCCGCACCGTCCTGGTCAACACCTTCCTCAGCCACCGGCGCCGGCGCAGCAGCAGCGAGCACGTCACCGACACCTTCGTCGAGGCCCCCGGGCCCGGGGACGACCCCGCGCTGCGCGTCGCCCTGCTCGGCGCGCTCGCCGAACTCCCGCAGCAGGACCGGGCGGTGCTCATCCTGCGGTACTGGGAGGACCTCGGCGTCGAGGAGACCGCCGCCGCGCTGCGACTGACCCCCAGCGCCGTCCGCTCGCGCGCCTCCCGGGCCCTGGCGCGGCTGCGCGCCCGCCTCGGCGACCAGCTCGACGACCTCGCCCGGCCCTGAGCACCGCCCCCGCGCCCCGCCCCCGCGCTCCCGCCCCTTCCCGTCGCACGCCACGGAGTCCGCCATGCCCTCGCCCTCGCCCTCGCCCTCGCCCTCCGAAGAAGACTTCGCCCGCGCCCTGCGGGCCGGTGCCGAACTGGCGCCCCTGGTGCCCACCGAGGAGTTCGCCCTGGGCGCCGAGCGCCGCGGCCGCCGCCGCGTGCTGCGCCGCCGGGCGGGCCTCGCCGCGACGGCGGCCCTGGTCGCCGCCGCCGGGCTCGTCCCCGCCCTGCTGCCCGACCGGGCCGGGCCCTCCGGCCGCGCCCCGGCCTCGGCGCCGCCCCGGGTCGACGGCGCGTTCATGCTCGACACCCTGACCGCGATGCTGCCCGCGGGCGGCACCGTCAGCGACGGGCAGGGCGCCGGACCGGACCAGGACGGGCCCGGCCAGGCCCCGCAGGCGTTCCTGGACTACGACGACGGCCACGGCGGCAAGGCCCGGCTCCTGCTCACCACCGACCTGGTGGCCACGCCCGTCACCACCGACGCGCAGCGCCTGCTCTGCTACGAGCCGATCGTCCCCGGCAACGCCACCTGCGACCCCGCCGCCCGGCCGGACGGCTCGTACCTGCTGACCAGCGGCTACGGCGGCCCCGGCAGCGACACGCACAGCCTGGACGTGACGTACACCCTGCCCGACGGCCGCCAGGTGGCCGTCCAGGAGGTCGCCGCCGACCGGAACGTCCAGCAACTACCGCTGGACAGGGCCAAGTTGACCGAGATCGTGACCGCCCCGCAGTGGCAGTGGGTGTTCGGCTCGCTGGGCCCCGTCCCCTCCCGGCCCCCGGCCCGGCCCGCCCCCGGCGGGGAGCGGATGCTCGCCGCCCTGACCCCGCTGCTGCACGGCGCCCACCTGGACACCAGTCGCACCGGCACCGACCTGCCCGGCCGGATCCGGGTCGACGTCACGGTGAACGGCCGCACCAGCGTCCTGCTGCTCGGCGTCACCCCCGGCTGGCGGCGCAGCTACCCGACCGACCCGGCCGCCGCCTTCCCCACCGCCCACCGCGACGTCGACCGCCTGCCCGACGGCACCATGGTCAGCGCCACCCTGCTCGGCACCGCCCCGGGTACCGCCGACGGCGGCGGCTACCTCGCCGACGCCCTGCTCCCCGACGGCACCCGGGTGAACGTCCGCCTGTGGAACTCCACCACCGGTCGCGACGGGGAACGGCCCGGCGAACCCGTCCTCACCCTCGACCAGTTGTCCGCCCTGGTCACCGATCGGGTCTGGACGACGATCTGAACCGCCCCGCCCTCCGGCCCCGTCAGGAGTTGCGCTGGAGGTCGCCGGTGAAGCCCTGCTGGACGAAGTGCAGCGAGCCGTCCTTGTTCGGGGTGAGGACGCCGTCGCCGGTGAGCGGGGTGCAGCCCGCGCTGACGGTGCCGGTGACGGTCCGGGCGGTCAGCCGGGTCCTGGTCGCGGAGACCAGCGACGCCTCGTTGGTGCACATCACCTGGCCGGTGCCCAGGCCGCCGTCGGTCTCCACGTAGGCGATCGAGTCGCCGACCGCGCCCTGGTGGACGGTGAACCGCATGACGATCTGCAGCCCGTTGCCCCCCGAGCTGATCGTCCCCTCGAAGGTGCCCAGGAACGCGTCCGCGACCGCGTCGCCGCCCTGCTGCTCCGCCGAGGGCGAGGGCGAGGGCGGGGCCTCGGCCTTCTTGCTGTCGTGCCCGGCCGGCGTGGGGCTCGCCGGTCCGTCGCTCTTCCCGGTGGCCGGGGCCGCCGTCACGGTCGGCTTGTCCGTCGCCTCCCCCGACCCGCCCGGCCCGCCCGTCGCGAGCCACACCCCCAGCCCCGCCAGCACCGCCGCGACCACCCCGGTGGCCACCAGCGGCCCCGCCCGCCGCTTCGACGGCTGCTGCACCACGGGGTACGGGTACGCGCCCGGCGGCGTCTGCCCGGCGTACGGGTTCGCGCCCGGGGCCGGGTACGCACCCGCGGGCGTCCGCCCGGCGTACGGGTCCGGCGGCGGGCCGAAGGACGGCGGCGCCGGGTACGGGGCGGTGGGGGCGGTCGGCGGGGCCTGCGGGGCCTGGGTCGGGGCCTGCGGGGTCGGGGCGGCCAGGACGGTCGGCGGGGGCGGCTGCACCGGGTCGGGCCGCGACTCCAGGTCCAGCAGCGCGACGGCCATCCGCGCCACCTCCTCCGAGACCGCGCCCGGCAGCCAGCCCCGCTCGCCGAGCCTGGTCAGCCCCGCGGCGCTCCGCGCCAGCCGCTCCCGGACCTCCGCCGGGGTCGGCCTGCGCTCCGGCTCCTTGTCCAGGCACGCCCGCACCAGGCCCAGCAGGTCGCCGTCCAGGCCGCCGAGCTCCGGCTCCTCGTGGACGATCCGGTAGAGCAGCCCGGCCGCGCTGTCCTGCTCGCCGAACGGGGCCCGGCCGGTCGCGGCGAAGGCCAGCACCGCGCCGAGCCCGAACACGTCGCCCGCCGGGCCGGACGGGCGTCCCCTGGCCTGCTCCGGCGACATGAACCCCGGCGAACCCACCACGTACCCGGAGCGGGTCAGCGCGGAGGTCGCGTCCAGCGCGCGGGAGATGCCGAAGTCGATCAGCCGCGGCCCGTCCAGCGCCAGCAGCACGTTCGACGGCTTGACGTCCCGGTGCACCAGTCCCAGCGCGTGCACCGCCTCCAGCGCGTCGGCCAGGCCCGTGCCCAACGCCCGCACCGTGTCCGGCGGCAGGGGGCCGAACCGGTGCACCGCCTCCGTCAACGAGGGCCCGGCGACGTACCCCGTGGCCACCCACGGCTGCGGCCCCTCGGTGTCCGCGTCCAGCACCGGCGCGGTCCACCGCCCGCCGACCCGCTGCGCCGCCGCCACCTCCTGCCGGAACCGCTGCCGGAACTCCCGGTCCGCGGCGAACTCCTGGCGGACCGTCTTCACCGCCACCGTCCGGCCGCCCGCCGTCCGCCCGAGGAACACCTCCCCCATCCCACCGGCCCCCAGCCGCCCCACCAGCCGGTACGGCCCGACGACCTGCGGATCGCCCTCGCCGAGACTCTCCAACGTTCCGCGCTCCTAGACTGCTCGCCGCCCACCGGGACGTGCCCCGACAGCACGCACGGGATCTTCACGAGGCACCATAGGGCCTCCACCGCACCCCCCGTCACCGGTCGACCCGTTCCGGACCGGATCGGAACCTGACGGTTACTCGGCAACAGCCCACCACCCCCGAAGGCCCCCACCGGAGGCGCCCCTCACCCCGCCGAAAGCCCCTCCCCCGCCGTCCCCCGGACCGCCGCGCGGAAGGCGGTCGGAGTGGTGCCCGTGCGCTGGTGGAAGAACTTGGCGAAGTTGGCCGCGTCGGCGAAGCCCAGGTGGTCGGCGATGCGGGCGGCGGAGCTCTCGCTGTGGGCGAGCAGGCGCTTGGCCTCCAGGACGACGCGGCGGTCGACGAACTCCTTGGCGCCGACGCCCGCGGCGGCGAGGGTCGCACGGGAGAGGGTGCGCGGGGAGTAGCCGAGGTACTTCGCGTAGTCCTCGACCCGCCGGGTGCGGGTGAAGTGGTGCTCGACGGCCTGCCGGAAGCGCCGGTAGGTCTCGCCGGGTTCGGCCGCCGCGCTGCCGCACGGCGCGGGCGGGTTGGCGAGCCTGAGCAGGAGCGCGGCGAGCAGGTGCCGGAGCAGCGCGTGGTGGATCTCGGCGGGCAGGTCCGCGCCGGAGGCGTACTCGCGGTGGAGGTGCCGCACCGCGTGCCCGAGCGCTTCGCGTTCCGGCCCGTCGGTGTGCAGGACCGCGGCGGCGAAGGGGTCGTCGAGCCGGGCGGCGGCCACCGTCGCGGGGTCGGGGAAGCCGGGTTCGAACAGCACCAGGAGGCCGTCCGCACCGTCGAGCTCGCCCCACTGCTGGACCTGTCCGGGCCGGACCCAGAGCCAGCTGCCGGGTTCGACGGTGTGGGCGGTGAAGTCGACGGTGTGGTGCAGGGTGCCGCGGTCGAGGGTGAGCAGGTGGTGGAAGGCGGGGCGCTGCGGCCGGTGGAAGTCGCCGTTCGCGGCCGTCGCGGCGGCCCGGCGGGCGCGGAGTTCGGCGAGCGTCATGACTTCGACGCCGACCGGTCCGCCGGGTGGCGCGGTGAACGGGACCTCGGGGATCGCCGTCCCGGACGCCTGGGGTTCGTTCGCTCGCATCGTCACCACATCCGCTGTCAGGCTACCTCCGGTTGATCTTCCGCCGGGAGGACGGTTGTACGGTCAACAGCACCAGGCGGAGGGAGTCGGGATGGAGCGGCGGCCGACCTTGCACGACGTGGCGGGCGAGGCGGGGGTGAGCGCGAAGACGGTGTCGCGGGTGCTGAACGGGGACGGGCCGGTGGCGGCGGCGACCCGGGAGCGGGTGCTGGCGGCGGTGGGGCGGCTGGGGTTCCGGCCGAACCTGATGGCGCGCAGCATCCGCACCGGCGGGCCGGACTCGACGGTCGGGCTGGTGCTGCCGGACCTGGGCAACCCGTTCTTCGGGGCGCTGGCGGGCGGGGCGGAGGGGGCGCTGCGCGGGCGCGGGCTGACGGTGCTGCTGGGGTGCTCGGGCGGGGACGCGGCGCGCGAGGCGGAGGTGGTGGGGGCGTTCCTGGCCCGGCGGACGAGTGCGCTGCTGGTGGTGCCCTCGGGCGGCGGCGGGGAGACCGCGGCGGCGGCGCGGGCGGCGGGAGTGCCGCTGGTGTACCTGGACCGGCCGGGGCCGGGGGCGGACTGCGTGGTGTCCTCGAACCGGGCGGGGGCCCGGGAGGGGGTGGCGCACCTGCTGGGGGCGGGGCACCGGCGGGTGGGGTTCCTGGGCGACCTGCCCGCGTCGCTGTACACCCGGCGGGAGCGGCTGGCGGGCTGGCGGGAGGCGCTGGCGGCGGCGGGTCTGCCCGCCCCGGCGGAGCTGGTGGCGGGGGCGCGGACGGTCGCGGAGGCGGAGCGGGCGGCGCTGGCGCTGCTGGCCCTGCCGGAGCCCCCGACGGCGCTGTTCGCGTCGAACGTGATCGCGGCGACGGGCGCCCTGCTGGCCCTGGGCCGCTCGGGGCGGCGGGACGTGGCGCTGCTGTCCTTCGACGACCTGCCGCTGGCGGAGGTGCTGGACCCGCCGCTGTCGGCCGTCGCCCAGGCCCCGGCGCTGCTGGGCGCCACGGCGGCCAGGCTGGCGCTGGCCCGGCTGGACGGGGACGGCACGCCGCCGCGCACGGAGACCGTCCCGACCCGGCTGGTGCTGCGGACGCGGACGGGAGAGGCACGTCCGCCTTATTGCGAGTAACTTGCAATAACACTTCCTGTGCAGCAGAGTGGAGGCTGCGGGGTCGTCCGACGATCGTCTTCCCAACCGGCGTCCGCCGGGACGCGGCGCCGGCCCCGCGCCAGTCGCCCTCCACCCCTCAGGGTTCCAGCGGCAGCCGCACCAGCATGGTCTTGCCGCCGCCGTCCTCGTCGGCCACGGTCTCCGTGCCGCCGCCCGCCAGCGCGGCCAGCTCGTGCACCAGGGACAGGCCCCAGCCGCCGCTGCCGTCCTGGTGCGGCACCTCGGGGGGCCGCGGACAGTGCGGGTGGCGGTCGTGCACCCGGATCGTCAGTTCGCCTGCGCAGAAGTCGAGTTGGAGCGTGGTGCGGGGTGATCGTGGGGCCGCGTGGCGGACCGCGTTGGTGACCAGTTCGCTGACCACCAGCAGCACCGTGTCGGTCAGTGGGTGGTCCGCGTCCATTCCGCGGGCGGCCAGTTCGGTCCGCACTCCGCGGCGCGCCTCGGGCACGGACGCGGGGACGGTCGCCAGGCTCAGGCAGTAGCGCACGGTCTGGGGTGGGTCCGCGACAGCCATGGTCGGTCCCTTCACGAACGGGGGCGACCGGGCGGGAGCGGGAGGGCGCCGTCGTCCGGCCGCGTCGGGGCTCGGCAGCCCTGCCCCGTCCGAAGGAACCGGACAGATTACCGATACTCAGTACGGTAAGGCCGAACGGCCCCTCTTGCGGCGGCGGATGCTGGACAGTGGCCACAACTCGCCATGCCGGTCCCATCCCGGGGATCATGTCCGACGACCTGCTGGAACCCCTCGGCCTGGGTCCGCTGGAGAGCGCCCTGCACCTGCGGGTGCCGGCCGCCCCGCGCTCCGCCTCCGCCCGGCCGGCCGAGTCGGTGGACGCCGCCCCCAGCGCCCTGCGCACCGCCCTGCACCGGCTGGTGCCGCCGGACTGGTGACCGGGCTCGCGGGCAGCCCGACCCTCCCCCAGTCCCGAGGGGGCTGGGAGGTGCCCCCTCACCGCCGCCCCGCCGGAGGTCGCGGTGGACGCACTGGCCGCCCGGTGCCAGCAGGAACTGGACCAACTACCGGTGTGAGTGCGGGAGTTGGCGCTCCCCTGCGCCGACCTCGGGCCGTCCGTCTCCAGCAAGGGGGCACCTCCCGGCCGAAGGCTGGGGGATGGTCGAACCGGTCGAGGGCCAGGACGCCCTGCGGCACCGCGCCGAACAGCTCCAGCTCGGCGCCCAGCAGGAGATCCTGGCGATCGACTGCCCGCCGTACTTCGACAGCCCGACCGACAACCCGATCGAGTTCCACCTGCTCGCCCGGGGCGTGGAGTGCCGGGTGCTGCACGACGCGCCGGGCCTGGAGAGCTCCGACAGGCGGGAGTTCGTGCTGCGCTGCGTGGACGCCGGGGAGCAGGCCCGCAGCCTGCCCTCGGTGCGGATGAAGATGCTGGTCGCGGACCGGCGCTGCGCGATGGTCCCGCTGAGCTTCGAGGCCACCGAGTCGACCGCCGCGCTGTGGATCCGCCCCTCGCCGCTGCTGACCGCCCTGGTCACCTGCTTCGACCTGCTGCGGGAGCGCGCCACCCGCTGGCCGCCGACCGGCCGAGCGACGAACTGGACGACAAGGAACGGGAGTTGCTCGCCCAGCTGATGGGCGAGCTGAACGCCCGGACCCGCTTCCAGGCCGGGCTTCAGGTCGCCAAGCGCGGCTGTCTGTAGGAGGGTTGGTGCTCCGTCAGATGTCCGGGCCGCCGCCCGGGACGCGCTCGAACACCAGGTTGGTGCGGGTCTGCGCGACCGCCGGGTGGGTCGTCAGGTGGTCGACCACGAAGCAGCGCAGCGCCTCCGGGTCGGCCACCGCCACGTGCAGCAGGTAGTCGTCGCTGCCCGCCATGTGGAACACCGCCAGCACGCCCGGCAGTTCGGGAGCCGCGGCCCGGAAGCTGCCGTTCTGCTCCCGGGTGTGCGCCCGCAGCCGCACCGAGATCATCGCCTGCAGCGGCAGCCCGACCGAGGGCAGGTCCACCTCCGCGTGGTAGCCCGCGATCACCCCGCGCTCGCGCAGCGCCCGCACCCGCGCCAGGCAGGTGGACGGGGCGACCCCGACCTGCTCCGCCAGCGCGTTGTTGGGCGTCCGGGCGTTCACCAGCAGCGCCCGGACGATCGCCCGGTCGACGGCGTCGAGCTCCGCCGCACGGGCCCGTGGAATGTTCGGCACGCCCTCAGCGTGGCCGTCCGCGCCGAACATTCGCAAGAGGGCACCCGTCCGGGCCGAATCATCTGCCGCCGCCCTGGCCATTCGACGCTTTCAACTTCACCATCAACGGCCATGAGCCGACTCGACACCCGGGCCGTGCACGCCGGCCGCGACGACCTCGCCCGCCTCGGCGCGCACGTCCCCCCGCTCGACCTGTCCACCACCTACCCGGTACCGGACCTCTCCACCGGCGGCGACGCCTACCAGGCACTGGCCACCGGCGAACGGCCGCCCGCCGACGGCGGCCTGGTCTACCAGCGGCTGTGGAACCCCACCGTCGCCCGCTTCGAACAGGCCCTCGCCGAGCTGGAGGGCTGCGCCGAGGCGGTGGCCTTCTCCTCCGGCATGGCCGCGCTCTCCGCCTGCCTGCTCGCCGCCGCCGCGGACGGCCGACGGCACGTGGTCGCGCTGCGCCCGCTGTACGGCGGCTCCGACCACCTGCTGGACTCCGGCCTGCTCGGCACCGAGGTCACCTGGGCCGCCCCCGACACCCTGGCCGCCGCCCTGCGCCCGGACACCGGGCTCGTCCTGGTCGAGACCCCCGGCAACCCCACCCTCGACCTGCTCGACCTGGCCGCCGTCGCCGAACGCTGCGGCGGGGTGCCGCTGCTGGTCGACAACACCTTCGCCACCCCCGTCCTGCAGCGGCCCGCCGCGTTCGGCGCCACCCTGGTGCTGCACTCCGCGACCAAGTCGATCGGCGGCCACGGCGACGTGCTCGCCGGAGCGGTCGCCTGCACCCCCGACTGGGCGCGCCGGCTGCGCCGGGTCCGGGCCGTCACCGGCGCGGTCCTGCACCCGCTGGCCGGCTACCTGCTGCACCGCGGCCTGCAGACCCTGCCGCTGCGGGTGCGCGCCGCGTCCGCCTCCGCCGCCCGGATCGCCGACTGGCTGGCCGACCAGCCCGGGGTCGCCGCCGTGCACTACCCCGGTCGCTCCGGCTCGCCGCTGCTCGGGCGCCAACTCCTCGGCGGCGGAAGCACCCTGGCCTTCGAGACCACCGGCGGCTTCGAGCACGCCGCGGCGGTCGCCGAACGCTGCGAGCTGATCACCCACGCGGTCTCGCTCGGCGGCGTCGACACCCTGATCCAGCACCCCGCCTCGCTCACCCACCGCCCGGTCGCCGCCGCCCACAAGCCGGCCCCGGCCCTGCTGCGGCTGTCCGTCGGGCTGGAGGACCCGGACGACCTGATCGCCGACCTGGCCAAGGCCCTGCTGCGGTAGCCGCCTCAGCCCGCCGCCCTGGAGGCTGCCGTCCGCAGGTGGTCGAGGACCACCGGGTCGATCCGTCCCGCGGCGAGACGGCCCTCCAGGTTCTCCACCCCCGCCCAGCGCTCCAGCGAGTCGTACCCCAGCGCACCGAGCAGGTCCCGCACCTCGGACGCGAGTTCCCCCTCCAGCGGCAGCAACTGCGCCGGGTCCGAAGCCCCGTGCAGCACCTCGTGGACGGCCAGCAGCCGGTGCAGCTCGGCGACCGGCTCCGGGTGGTCGTCCACCCGGAGGTCGTAGGCGGTGTCGCCCCAGCCGCCGACCCCCCGCCCCGGCTCCACCGCGTACAGCGCGGCGCTCTGCCGCCCGCGGGCGTCCCCGCCCGCCGCGTCGCCCGCCGCGAGGGCGGCCACCAGTCTTTCTGCGAAGGGGAGTCGAGCGGAAGCCAGCCAGGCCGCCTGCATGTCCCGCACCACTTCGGGCCCGGTGAGGATGTTCCCCTGGATCGCGTACCCGTCCCCCGCGACGCCCCCGGCCCACGGCAGGCACTCCGCCCCCGTGTACGTCACCCCGTCCCCCGCGGGCCCGACCACCCCCACCTGCCGGTGCGCCCGCCCCTCGTCCGCCGCGAGCAGCGCCGCCACCGTCCCGGCCGCCCCGACCCCGCTGCGCAGCACCGCCATCCCCTGCGGCCGGTACGCGACGTTGGCCCACGCCTGCGTCGCCACCGCGCCCACGCCGGCCTCGGCCGCGGGCACCAGCGCCCCGACCGACAGGAACTTGCTCGCCACGGCGACACCGAACGCGGTGCCCTGTCGGGCCACGATGGAGAACGTCACGACCGGCGACGATAGCCCCCACCGGGCCGTTCGTCCACGCCCCGCACCAACCCGGCAAGGAGCGGCAAAGCGGGACCGGGGGCGCGGGAACTGCGCGCGGCGGAAGGCACACGTCAGCAAGATCGCCGGATGGTGCAAGCTCTCGTCCTGCCTCGCGATCCGGCTGTGCGTGCCCGCTCGGCCGCGCAGTTCCCCGCGCCCCCGGCTTCGCCCCTGCGGGCGTCTCAGAGGTCGAACTTGGCCCGCTTCCCCTCCGGCACCAGCTCCACGTACTCCGGGTGCTTGGCGATCCAGCCGCGGATGAACGGGCAGTACGGCAGGACGCTCGCGCCGCGCTCGCGGACGGTGTCCAGCGCGGCGCGGGCCAGCTTGCCGCCGAGGCCCTGCCCCTCGAAGGCGGGGTCGATGACGGTGTGCACGAAGGCCACGGTGCGCCCCTCGTCGCGGAGTTGGTACTCGGCGAAGCCGGCGGGTCCGGCGTCGGTGCTGATCTCGAACCGGGACTGCTCGGCGTTGTCGTGGACCTGGGGTTCCATCGTGGTGACTCCTCGGTGTCAGTGGGCGCGCAGCGCCGCGAGTTGCTGGGCGAAGGGGACGACCTGCTCGGGCTCGGCCGTCCGGGCGCGGGGGGCGGCGGGGCGGCCGGCCAGGCTCTCGGCGAGTTCGCCCGCCGCGCGGGCGATCCGTCCGGCGAGCGAGCCGTCGGCGCCGTTCGCGCCCCAGTCCTCGGAGGCGGCGAAGACCGCGGTGGGGACGACCACGGCGCGCAGGTAGGCGAACAGCGGTCGCATCGCGTGCTCGAGGGCGAGGCTGTGCCGGGCGGTGCCGCCGGTGGCGGCGACCAGCACGGGCTTGCCGGTCAGCGCGTCCCTGTCGAGCACGTCCACGAAGGACTTGAACAGTCCGCTGTAGGAGGCGGAGAAGATCGGCGTGACGGCGATGATCCCGTCCGCCTCCTCCACCGCCCGGACGGCGTCGCGCAGGGCGGGCGGCGGGAAGCCGGTGACCAGGTTGTCGGCGACGTCGCGGGCGAGCTCGCGCAGTTCGACGACCCGGACGTCCACCTCCCGCCCGGTTTCGCGCAGGTCGCGGGCGGTGGCCTCGGCGAGGCGGTCGGCGAGCAGCCGGGTGGAGGAGGGGACGCTGAGCCCGGCCGTCACCACGACGAGCTTGAGGGCGCTCACTTCGACGCCACCTCCGTCTCCTTGGCGGCCACCCGCGCGGCGTGGGTGGGCCCGTCCGGCACCTCGGCCGGGCGGTTCTTGGCGAACTCGGCGCGCAGCACCGGGACGACCTCCTCGCCGAGCAGGTCGAGCTGTTCCAGGACGGTCTTGAGCGGGAGCCCGGCGTGGTCCATCAGGAAGAGCTGGCGCTGGTAGTCGCCGAAGGTGTCGCGGAAGGCGAGCGTCTTCTCGATGACCTCCTGCGGGCTGCCGACGGTGAGCGGGGTCTGCGCGGTGAACTCCTCCAGCGAGGGGCCGTGGCCGTAGACCGGGGCGTTGTCGAAGTACGGGCGGAACTCGCGGACGGCGTCCTGGGAGTTCTTCCGCATGAAGACCTGGCCGCCGAGGCCGACGATCGCCTGCTCGGGGGTGCCGTGGCCGTAGTGGGCGTAGCGCTCCCGGTAGAGCTCGATCAGCCGCTGGAAGTGCTCCTTGGGCCAGAAGATGTTGTTGGCGAAGAAGCCGTCGCCGTAGTAGGCGGCCTGTTCGGCGATCTCGGGGCTGCGGATGGAGCCGTGCCAGACGAACGGCGGGGTGTCGTCGAGCGGGCGCGGGGTGGAGGTGAAGGACTGCAGGGGGGTGCGGAAGCGGCCCTGCCAGTCGACGTTCTCCTCGCGCCAGAGCTGGTGCAGCAGCGCGTAGTTCTCGACGGCGAGCGGGATGCCCTGGCGGATGTCCTTGCCGAACCAGGGGTAGACCGGGCCGGTGTTGCCGCGGCCCATCATCACGTCGACCCGGCCCTCGGCGAGGTGCTGGAGCATCGCGAAGTCCTCGGCGATCTTCACCGGGTCGTTGGTGGTGATCAGCGTGGTCGAGGTGGAGAGGATCAGCTTCTCCGTGCGGGCCGCGACGTAGCCGAGCATGGTGGTGGGCGAGGACGGGACGAACGGCGGGTTGTGGTGCTCGCCGGTGGCGAACACGTCGAGCCCGACCTCCTCGGCCTTGAGCGCGATGGCCACCATGGCCTTGATCCGCTCGTGCTCGGTCGGGGTCCGCCCGTTGGTGGGGTCGGTGGTCACGTCGCCGACGCTGAAGATGCCGAACTGCACCGCTCTCAACTCCTTCGAGGTTGATTCAACATTCAACCACTCGCGACAACGGCACGCCACCCGCCCCTATTCCCGCCCCTCCTCCACCGCCCCTTCCGCCGTCTCCCCCAGCGCCTCGTCCAGCCACGCCAGCCAGAACGACTCCAGCTGGATGCCGCCGCGCAGCACCAGGTGCTGCAGCCGGTTCTCCCCGGCCGCGGCCTCCGGCGGGAAGTCCCGCCGCTCGATCTCCAGGTACTCGGCGAGCTGCGCCCGGTGCAGTTCGCGGTGCCGGGCCAGCTCCTCCCCCAGCCCGTCCAGGCCCAGCACGGCGGCGGCCCGCAGCCGCAGCAGCAGCGGGTCGCGGACGGGCTTCGGGTCCTGCGGCAGGGCGGCCCACCGGGCCAGCTCGGCCCGCCCGTCCGGCAGCACCTCGTACTCCTTGCGCTGCCCGCGCCCCGCCCCCGGCCCCGACGCCCGGACCAGGCCCGCGCGCTCCAGGCGCCCGAGCTCGCGGTAGATCTGCTGGTGGGTGGCCGACCAGAAGAAGCCGATCGACCGGTCGAACCGCCGGGTCAACTCCAGCCCCGAGGACGGCTTCTCCAGCAGGGCGGTGAGGATCGCGTGCGGCAGTGACATGCGGCCGATCGTACGGGCAGGCCGGGCCCCGGCGGGGCGCTGACCTGTGACGTCGGCTCAGGAGGTGGGCCGCGCACCGGCGTTGCCGACCGACCGGTCGGATGGGAAAGCGCTTACGGGGTCTTGCGCAGCTCCGCCTGGCGTCCGCATACTCCCGGATAGCGCCTGTCAGGGTCAGATCAAGCGCCGGGCCACGAGCCGGTGCCGACCTCCCCTGCCCGCGCCTCACGGCCCCTACCCCAGGGCCTCTCCCACTCCCCCAGGAGGAGATCTGTGAGGACCACGCGCACCACCGACCGCCCGCGCCGCACCGGCGTCCGCCTGCTCGCCGTCGCCGCCGCCCTCGCCGCGGCGACCGCCCTCGCGGTGCCCGCCGCCGGGGCCGCCACCGCGGCGCCGGACGCCACCGCCGCCCTGGCCCGGGTCAGCGACTCGGTCGAGCTCAGCGGCGTCAACGGCATCGCCTGGCACACCGATCCGGCCTCCGGGAAGGTCGTGGTGACGGCCGACAGCACCGTCACCCCGGCCGCGCTGGCCCGCCTCACCGCGGCCGCCGGGGCGGACTCCGCCCGCCTGAAGGTCGAGCGCACCCCCGGCACCTTCAGCCCGAAGCTGTCCGCGGGCGCCGCGATCTACGGCGGCGGCTACCGCTGCTCGCTGGGCTTCAACGTGGTCAAGGGCAGCACGTACTACTTCCTGACCGCCGGGCACTGCGGCAACATCGCGAGCACCTGGTACACCAACTCCGGCCAGACCACGGTGGCCGGCACCACCGCCGGGTCCAGCTTCCCCGGCAACGACTACGCCCTGGTCCGCTACACCAACACCTCGCTCAGCCACCCGGGCGGCTTCACCGCCGCCAACGCGTACGTCGGCGAGGCCGTCAAGCGCACCGGCTCGACCACCGGCACCCACAGCGGCAAGGTCACCGCCCTGAACGCCACCGTCCGCTACTCCGACGGCGGCACCGTCAGCGGCCTGATCCAGACCACCGTCTGCGCCGAGGGCGGCGACTCCGGCGGCCCGCTGTACGACGGCACCAAGGCCCTGGGCCTGACCTCCGGCGGCAGCGGCAACTGCACCACCGGCGGCACCACCTTCTTCCAGCCGGTCACCGAGGCCCTCTCCGCGTACGGGGTCTCGCTCTACTGAGGACCGCGGGGATCCGCTGACGGCGGGCCCGCACCCACCGGCTCCCGCCCGTGCCGGTGGGTGCGGGCCTGCCGCCGTCCGGTCAGAGCGCGGCGGCCAGCCGGGTGCCCTGGTCGACGGCGCGCTTGGCGTCGAGTTCCGCGGCCAGGTCGGCGCCGCCGATCAGGTGGGGCTCGACGCCGCGCTCGCGCAGGGCGTCGAGCAGGTCGCGGCGCGGTTCCTGGCCCGCGCACAGCACGACGTGGTCGACGGGCAGGAGCTGCTCCTCGCCGTCCACGGTGACGTGCAGGCCCTCGTCGTCGATCCGGCGGTACTCGACGCCGGGGACGGTCACCACGCCGCGGTGGCGCAGTTCGGTGCGGTGGATCCAGCCGGTGGTCTTGCCGAGCCCGGCGCCGACCTTGCCGGTCTTGCGCTGCAGCAGGAAGACCTGGCGCGGGCTCGCGGGCCGCTCGGGGGCGGCGAGGCCGCCCGGGCCGCTGTGGGAGCGGTCGACGCCCCACTGCGCGAGGAAGTCGGGGGCGTCCGCGCCGGGGTCGGTGAGGTACGCGGCGACGTCGAAGCCGATGCCGCCCGCGCCGATCACCGCGACCTTCGCACCGACCTGCGCGCCGCCCTGCAGGACGTCGAGGTAGCCGAGCACGCTGGGGTGGTCGACGCCGTCGATCTGCGGGGTGCGCGGGGTGACGCCGGTGGCCAGCACGACCTCGTCCCAGCCGGTCAGCTCGTCCGGGCCGACGACCTTGCCCAGGCGCAACTCGACGCCGGTGCGGGCGAGTTCGTGCCGGTAGTAGCGCAGCGTCTCGTCGAACTCCTGCTTGCCGGGCACCCGGCGGGCGACGTTCAGCTGGCCGCCGATCTCGTCCGCGGCGTCGAACAGGGTGACCCGGTGGCCGCGGTCGGCGGCGGCGGTGGCGAAGGCGAGCCCGGCCGGTCCGGCGCCGACCACGGCGATCCGCTTGGCGCGGCGGGTGGGGGCGAGGACGAGTTCGGTCTCGTGGCAGGCGCGCGGGTTGACCAGGCAGGAGGTGATCTTGGCGCTGAAGGTGTGGTCCAGGCAGGCCTGGTTGCAGCCGATGCAGGTGTTGATGGCCTCGGGGGTGCCCGCGGCGGCCTTGTTGACGAAGGCCGGGTCGGCGAGCATCGGCCGGGCCAGCGAGACCAGGTCGGCGTGCCCGGTGGCGAGCAGCTCCTCGGCCAGCTCGGGGGTGTTGATCCGGTTGGTGGTGACCAGCGGGACGCCCACCTGCCCCATCAGCTTCTTGGTGACCCAGGCGTAGGCGCCGCGCGGCACCGAGGTGGCGATGGTCGGGATGCGGGCCTCGTGCCAGCCGATGCCGGTGTTGATGATGGTCGCCCCGGCGGCCTCGACCTCGCGCGCCAGGCGGACCACCTCCTCGAAGGTGGAGCCGCCGGGGACGAGGTCGAGCATGGAGAGCCGGTAGACCAGGATGAAGTCCGGCCCGACCCGCTCGCGCACCCGCCGGACGACCTCCACCGGGAAGCGCATCCGGTTCTCGTAGCTGCCGCCCCACTCGTCGGTGCGGTGGTTGGTCTGCGCGGCGACGAACTCGTTGATCAGGTAGCCCTCGGAGCCCATCACCTCCACGCCGTCGTACCCGGCCGAGCGGGCGAGTTCGGCGCAGCGGGCGAAGTCCTCGATGGTCTGCTCGACCTGCTCGGCGGTGAGCTCGTGCGGGACGTAGGGGCTGATCGGGGCCTGCAGGGCGGACGGGGCGACCAGGTCCTCGTGGTAGGCGTACCGGCCGAAGTGCAGGATCTGCAGGGCGATCTTCCCGCCCGCGGCGTGCACGGCGTCGGTGATGGTGCGGTGCTCGGCGGCCTCGGCCTCGGTGGTGAGCTTGGCGCCGCCCGACCAGGGGCGTCCGGCCTCGTTGGGGGCGATGCCGCCGGTGACGATCAGGCCGACGCCGCCGCGGGCGCGCTCCGCGTAGAAGGCCGCCATCCGCTCGAAGCCGTGCTCGGCCTCCTCCAGGCCGACGTGCATGGAGCCCATCACCACCCGGTTCGGCAGGGTGGTGAAGCCCAGGTCGAGCGGGGCCAGCAGGTGGGGGTACGCAGCGGTCATCGACGCCTCCGGTCGGGATTTGTTACCCAACGGTAGGACGCGGCCCGGCAGACGTGCAACTAGTTGCAAAAAGCCGGGCCCGACTAGAGTCGTCGGCATGAGTGCGGACGAGGTGAGCGTGCGGATCGACAGCTGGATCTGGGCGGTCCGGCTGATCAAGACCCGCTCGGCGGCGGGCGCGGCCTGCCGGGCCGGGCACGTGAAGGTGAACGGGGCAACCGCGAAGCCCGCGCAGCACGTCAAACCGGGCGACGACGTGCGGGTGCGGATCGAGGGGCGGGAGCGGATCGTCCGGGTGGTGCGCCCGATCGCCAAGCGGGTCGGCGCCCCGGTCGCCGAGACCTGCTACGTGGACCACAGCCCCCCGCCGCCGCCCCGCGAGGAGCGCCCGGCCGCCGTCGCCCAGCGCGACCGGGGCGCCGGGCGGCCGACCAAGCGCGAGCGGCGCGACCTCGACAGGCTCCGGGACGGCTACCGCCCGTACTTCTGACGGGCCGGAAGGGCTCCGGGCGCCCGTCAGTCCTCCAGGGCCTGCTCCTTGGCGATCCGGACCTGCTCGGCGAACTGCTCGGCGGAGATCCGCTCCACCGAGGCACCGTACTTGGCGGCCAGCTCGTCGGCGGGTCCGTCCTCGTGCTCGACCAGGTCGACGACCAGCAGCGCCCGGCCGTCGTCGACCCGGGAGGAGAGCACGATCAGCCCGGCGCCGCCGTCGGTCATCTCGCTCTGCTCGGCGGCGTTGCCGATCGCCGCGCCCGCGGCGAAGCCCAGCAGCACGCCGATCGGGCCGCCGAGCAGCCCGACCAGGCCGCCGACCAGGCCGGAGCCGACGGTGGGGACGCCCGCGCCGCGGATGTGGCTCTCCGGGATGTCGACGATGCCCTCGGCGTCGCGCTCCAGCACCGCCACCTGGCGCAGCCCGGGCAGGTGCATCGCGTCCTCGTAGGCCCGGCGGCAGTCCGCCCGGTCGGTGAAGCCGAGCAGCAGCACGTTGTGGTGGTGGTCGCTCATCGCGGTTCCCTTCGCCCTCGCCGACGGTCGTCCCCCTGGGTGCCGCGCCGGGCGCGCCACCCGCTCATCCTGCCCGCGCCGCCCGGAGGCATGCCCGCGCCGCGCCGGGACGAACCGGACAAAAGTCGACAATCATACTGCCGGGCCGGGGGGTCGGCCGCGCGATAATGGACCTCATGGCCCGCCGACGCACCCCCGCTCCCGCCGCCCCGACCGACTGCCCCTGCGGCCTGCCCGCCCGGTACGCCGACTGCTGCGGCCGCCTGCACCGCGGCGAGGCCGCCGCGGGCAGCGCCGAGCAGCTGATGCGCTCCCGGTTCAGCGCCTTCGCGGTCCGCGACGAGCCCTACCTGCTGCGCTCCTGGCACCCGGACACCCGGCCCGCCGCGGTCGACTTCGACCCCTCGCTGCGCTGGGAGCGCCTGGAGATCCTCGGCTCCGCCGAGGGCGGCCCGTTCCACACCGAGGGCACCGTCGAGTTCCGCGCCCACTACCTGGAGGGCGGCCGGGCCGACGCGCTGCACGAGCACAGCCGCTTCGTCCGCCACCGGGGCGAGTGGGTCTACCTGGACGGCGACGTCACGGCCTGACCCGGCGCCGGGGCCCGACCCGGTGCCGGGACCCGACGGGCCGTCAACCCCCGCCGCGCAGGCGGTGCTTGAGCGAGAGCAGCGCTCCGCCCACCCCGCGCGGCAGCAGCCAGCCGGTGTCGGTGCGGTCGACCGCGCCGAAGCGGTACTTGTACGGCTCCCGGCCGCGCAGGAAGTCGAAGGTCCGCACCCCCTCGGCGGCGCAGTTGCGGATCGCCGCGTCGACCAGCGCGGTGCCCAGCGACTCGGCGGCCCAGCGCGGGTCCCAGCCGGTCTGGTAGTAGGCGAAGCGGTCGGCCCAGCGGAAGCCGTACAGCACGCCGACCGGCTCGCCCCGGTGCCGGGCGACCTGGAAGGCCGGTCCGCGGCCGGGCGCGGCGGCGCTCAGCAGCTGGCGGTGCAGCGGCAACCGGTCGGCACCGAAGCTGCTGACCCCGCCCGCGACGGCTTCGCGGCGCAGCCGGTGCAGGCGCAGCAGGTCGTCCAGCAGCTCCGGCCCGGCCGTGCCCGGGGGCAGCCAGTGGAAGCTGACCCCGGCCGCGGCGAGGCGGCGGTGGGCGCGGCGGTTGGCGGCCCGGAAGTCCCGGGAGCCGAGCCGGTCGGGGCCGTCGGTGAGGTCGGTGCGCGGGCAGGCGGAGCGGGTGACCGGGCGGGCGCCGGGGGGCAGCAGGTCGGCGTGGGCGGGGTCGAGGCCGGGCAGCCACAGGGTGTCGCGGCGGGCCCGGTCGGCCAGGTGGGCGGCGACCTCGGCGCGCCGGTGCGGGCGGGCGGCGGGCCCGCAGTGGTCGGCGGCGCCCGCGCCGGTGCCGAGCAGGGTGAGCACGGGCGCGGCCGGCGGCAGCCGGGGGTGGGCCCGCAGCCGGACGGCGGTGAGCGGCAGCACGGCCTCGGCCCGGCCGTCCGGGCCGCGCCACACGGCGATCTCGCCGCGCTGCCCGGCGCCCAGGGTGCGCCACCAGGCGAGCACCCAGTCGGGCCCGGCGAACCAGGAGCCGTCCGGGTCGTCGTCGATCAACTCGCGCCAGTCGTGCACGAGTTCGCCGTCCAGCTCGGGTGTGCGTCGGATCTCCGGCATGCTCCGCCCCCCCTCCGCGTTCATCGGCCGCCGCGCAGTCGGTGCACGGCGGGGTGCAGACCGGACAGGATGGTGTCGAAGCGGTCGCGCCCGGTGTGCGAGTTGACCCGCAGGCGGCTGATCCGCAGCCGGTGGGCCGGGGCCAGTTCGGCGTGCCGGTGGTCGAACAGGAACCCCGTACGGTACCCGAGGGTGCGCAGCACGCGGTCGGCACGCGGGTCGTAGTTGCCGTTGGGGTAGGCGAAGGTGGTCGGCGGGCGGCCCATCCACTGGGTCAACTTGTCGTGGGCGCGCGCGAGTTGGGCGTCGACCTCGGTGTCGGTGCAGCGGTCCAGGCAGGGGTGGGAGGCGGTGTGGTTGCCGATCGCCAGCCCGGCGTCGGCCAGGGTGTGCAGCTCTTCGGGGCTCAACTGCCGCTGCCGGGGCGCCTGCCGGGCCGCGGTGGCGCGCAACTCGGCCAGGGCGCGCTGCCGTTCGGCGTCGGGCAGGGCCTTGAGCCGACGGACGGCGGCGGGCGCGTCGAGACCGTGCAGCGCCCGGGTGCGGCCGCCGTGGGCGAGCAGGTGGGCGGCCTCGGTCCACCAGTACGGCTGGTCGCCGCCGACCAGGTCGGTGATCACGTACGCGGCGGCGGGGATGCCGAGCCGGGCCAGCACGGGCAGCCCCCGGGTGAGCACGCTGCGGTCGCCGTCGTCGAAGGTGACCAGGACGCTGCGGGCGGGCAGCGGGCGGCGGTGCTCGGCGGCCCGGGCCACCTCCTCCACGCCGACCGGGCGGGCGGTGCGGGCCAGCCGCTCCATCTGGGCCCGGAAGGCCGCCGGGTCGTCGACGCCGTGGTAGGCGAGCACGGCGAGCCGCCGGGCGGCCCGGGCCCGGAAGACCGGTTGCAGCGGGGAGCGGCGCAGCAGGGCGTCGACGCCCCGTCGGCTGGCGGCGCGGTCCGCGGTCGGCATGGCCCGTCCCCCTCGGGTGGTGCGCGCGGGAGCCCGGACGGGTCGGCCCGGGGTGCCCGCTGGTTCCAAGGTCATCAGAATCCCATGGCGAGGTAATGCCTGTCCCAAGTTCCCGGAAGCCGGCCGGGAACCGGCCCCGCGCCGACCCCGCCACCTGTCCGGATCACCCCGCAGGGCGGTGATTGCCCGGAATTGGCATAGTTCGGGAGGACTGCTGCCCGTCCGCCCATGGGAGTGCCCTCACGATGACCGTGCCCGGCTTCGGCTCTTTCGGCTCCGACGACGCCTTCTCCGACCTGCTCAACCGCTTCTTCGGCCTGAACCCGGCCGCCTCCCCGCCCGCCGTCCAGCGCGTCCCGATCGGGCGGCTGCTGACCGAGTCCGCCCGCGAGCTGATCGCCCGCGCCGAGCTGCGCGCCCAGGAGGACGGCAGCACCGACCTGGACACCCCGCACCTGCTGTGGGCCGCGACCCAGGTCGAGCCGTCCCGCGGCCTGCTCGCCCGGGCGGGGGTCGATCCGGACCGGCTGGCCGCCGCGCTGGAGCGCAGCCTGCCCGCCGGTGCGGCCGACCCGTCGGTCGACCCGGGCCTGACCCCCGCCGCCAAGCGCGTCCTGATCGGCGCGCACGCCCGCTCGCAGGCCGCCGGGGTCTCCTACATCGGCCCCGAGCACGTCCTGGCCGCCCTGCTGGACGACCCGGACTCGGCGGCCGGCAAGCTGCTGAACGCCCAGGGCGCCGACCCCGCCCGGCTGCAGCGCGGCGCCGAGGCCGCCGCCCGCGGCGAGCGCGCGCCCGCGAAGGAGGAGAGCCGGACGCCGACCCTGGACGAGTACGGCCGGGACCTCACCGAGGACGCCAAGCTCGGCCGGCTCGACCCGGTGGTCGGCCGGGCCGAGGAGATCGAGCAGACCGTCGAGATCCTCTCCCGCCGCGCCAAGAACAACCCGGTGCTGATCGGCGAGCCCGGCGTCGGCAAGACCGCGATCGTCGAGGGTCTGGCCCAGCGGATCGTCTCCGGCGACGTGCCGTCCACCCTGAAGGACCGGCGGGTGGTCTCGCTCGACCTGTCCGGGCTGGTCGCGGGCTCCAAGTACCGCGGCGAGTTCGAAGAGCGGCTGAAGAACGTCATCGACGAGGTCCGCGAGGCCGCCGACTCCACCGTGCTGTTCATCGACGAGCTGCACACCGTGGTCGGCGCGGGCGCGGGCGGCGAGGGCGCGATGGACGCGGGCAACATGCTCAAGCCCGCGCTGGCCCGCGGCGAGCTGCACGTCATCGGCGCCACCACCATCGACGAGTACCGCAAGCACATCGAGAAGGACCCGGCGCTGGAGCGCCGCTTCCAGCCGGTGCTGATCCCGGAGCCCTCGGTCGAGGAGACCGTGCAGATCCTGGAGGGCCTGCGCGACTCCTACGAGGCGCACCACCAGGTCCGCTTCACCGACGAGGCGCTGCGCGCCGCCGCCGACCTCTCCGACCGGTACGTCTCCGACCGCTTCCTGCCCGACAAGGCCATCGACCTGATCGACCAGGCCGGGGCGCGGGTCCGGCTGCGCGGCCTGAACCGCTCCACCGAGGTGATCGGCCGCGAGGACGAACTGGCCAAGCTGCGCCGCGAGAAGGACGAGGCGGTGGCCGCCGAGGACTTCTCCCGCGCCTCCGAGCTGAAGACCCGGATCGCCGACCTGGAGGCGCAGACCGCCGAGATCGAGGAGCGCCGCGAGGGCGTGGTCTCGGTGACCGTCGACGACATCGCCGACGTGCTCTCCCGGCAGACCGGCATCCCGGTCTCCCAGCTCACCGAGGACGAGAAGGCCCGGCTGCTCAAGCTGGAGGACGAGCTGCACGACCGGGTGATCGGCCAGGACAGGGCGGTGGTCGCGGTCTCCGAGGCGGTGCGCCGCAGCCGGGCCGGGATGGCCGACCCGAACCGGCCGGTCGGCTCCTTCCTCTTCCTCGGCCCGACCGGCGTCGGCAAGACCGAACTCGCCAAGGCCCTGGCCGAGTTGATCTTCGGGGACGAGGACCGGCTGGTCCGCTTCGACATGAGCGAGTTCCAGGAGAAGCACACCGTCTCCCGCCTGGTCGGCGCCCCGCCCGGGTACGTGGGCTACGACGAGGCCGGACAGCTCACCGAGGCGGTGCGCCGCCGCCCGTACAGCGTGCTGCTGTTCGACGAGGTCGAGAAGGCCCACCCGGACGTCTTCAACGCGCTGCTGCAGGTCCTGGACGACGGGCGGCTGACCGACGCGCAGGGCCGCACCGTCGACTTCCGCAACACCGTGGTCATCATGACCTCCAACATCGGCTCGCAGCTGATCCTCTCGCACCGGGGCGAGACCGAGGAGATCCGCGACCGGCTGATGGAGGAGCTGCGCGGGCGCTTCCTGCCGGAGTTCCTCAACCGGATCGACGACATCATCGTCTTCGACGCGCTGGACGCCGAGGACCTGCTGCGGATCGTCGACCTGATGCTGGCCAACTCCGAACGCCGGGTGCGGGCCCAGGGGATGGAGCTGGAGGTCACCGCCGCCGCCAAGGACTGGCTGGTCGACAAGGGCCACCAGCCCGAGTTCGGCGCCCGCCCGCTGCGCCGCACCATCCAGACCCAGCTCGACAACCGCCTCGCCACCATGCTGCTCGGCGGCGACCTGCGCCCCGGCGACACCATCGTCGCGGACGCGAAGGACGGCGAGCTGATCTGCTCGATCGGCCGCCCCGACCGGTCCTGAGCCCGACCCGTCCCGCCCCCCGGAGCCCCGTCGGCCGACGCCCCGCCGACGGGGCTCCGGCGCGTCCCCCGACAGTGCCGCATGACACCCTCCGGGGCATGGACATCACTGCCGCGCCCACGAGTTGGGACGCCTGCGTCGCACTCTTCGACTCCCGCGCCCTGCCCGTCTCCAGCTACGAGAACCTCTACGAGGAGACGTACGACGTCCACTCCGGCGCACTGTCCGTCCCCGGCCCGCTCGACCTGGACGCGCTGGACCTGTACGGCACCGGGCTGGTCGTCGACGGCGACCTGACGGTGGAGGGCGCGGTCCTCAACGCGGACGACGGCTGCCCGGCGCTGGTGGTGCTGGGCGACCTGACCGCGGGCGCCGTGCACCTGGAGGGCGACGCCAAGCTGCTGGTGCGCGGCCACGTCCGGGTCGGCGCGTTCGTCGGCCACCTGACCGACAAGCTGGTCATGATCGGCGGCGACCTGGCCGCCGGGGTGACCGTCCTCTCCGCGGGCTTCCTCCCCGACCTGGTCGGCGGCGCCCTGACCGGTCCCGTCCTGGCCCCGCCGTACGCCCTGGCCGAACTCGACCGCCCGGTCACCGCCCCGCCGGCCGCCGAGGTGCTCGTCCCCGGGGTCCTGCTCGCCGACGGCGAGCTGGAGCAGGACGGCTGCTTCGACGCCCCGGGCGTCCACGGCGACCGCCTGTACGACCACCTGGCGGCGGGCCGCCCGGTGCTGCGGGCCTGACGCCCGTCGGCGGAGCCCGGCGCTGCGGCCGGGCCCCGCCGGGGGTGTCAGCGGTGGCGCCCCTGGCCGGGGGCGTCCTTGCCGGTGGTCGGCGGCAGCTTCTGCTGGCCGTCCGGCAGTTCGGCCTCGATGCGCTCCTTGCGCACCTCGCCGGTGACGGTCCGCTGCTCGACGTGCTCCTCGGTGACCAGGCGCACCCGCTCCACCGGGACGGCCTCGGTGCGCACCACCGGGCGCTCGCCGTGCAGGGTGACGTCGTACTCGGCCTCCGAGATCGGCTCGCCGGACAGGGCCTCGTGCCGGTTGGCCTCGGTGATCGGCTCGCGCTCGATCCGGACCTCCTCGTGCCGCACCGGCACGGTCTGCTGCTCCTCCTCCGTGACGACGTACTTGCGCAGCCGGGCGTGCCCGGTCTCGTAGCGCTCGATGCCGACGTGCATCCGCTCCTCCGAGCGGGTCATCGCGTCGTCACCGCGCTCCGAACGGCCGGTGCCCCGCAGGCCGGACGCGGTAGTACCGGCCGTGCCGGTGGTTCCGGCCATGCCCGCCGTCCCGGCCATGCCCGCGGTCCCGGCCGTGCCGGTGGTTCCGGCGGCCTTGGTGGTGCCGGTGGCGCCGGTCGTCCCGGGGATGCCGGGGGTGCCGGTCAGGCGGGTGTCGGAGGGACCGGTGCCGGTCCCGGTGGTGCGCCCCGCCGTGGGCCTGGTCGCTGCCGCCCCGGCCGCTCCTGCGGCACCCGCAGCGCCCGCGGTACCCGCTGTGCCCGCCGCGCCCGTCCCGCTCTGCGAGGAGTGGGCCCAGCCGCCCTCGCCGGGCTGGTTGGCGGCCTTCCAGGCGTTGTCCCAGGCGATGCCGTAGTGCTGGTACAGCCGGTGCTCCTCCTGCTCCGAGAGGTGCCCGCCGCCGTCCACGTCGACGTTCGGCGCGTCCTTGACCTTGTCCTTGTCGTAGGGCACCTGGAGGTGGCCGTCGACCACGTGGGCGTCGCGGAGCGGGACGAAGGTCTCGTTGGAGCCGAACAGACCGGTCTTCACGCTGACCCACTCGGGCTTGCCCGTGGCGTCGTCGAGGTAGAGGTGGTCGGCCTTGCCGATCTTGTTGCCCTGGGCGTCGTGGACGGGCTGGTGCAGTACGGAACGCATCTGTTGCTCGGTGATCATTTGCACACGCCTCCTTCACATTCCGGCACTGCGCGCCTGGCCGACCGGGCACGAACGAAACCCGCTCGCGGCGACATTCGTGCCGCACCCCCGGATCGGCATATGCCAGACCGGGGGTGCGGAGTCGACGTGCACGCAGGAAGGACGGCTACACCGCGCCGTCCCCGTCGCCGTCGCCCTCCCCGGGGCCGTCCCCGTCCCCGCCGGGTTCCGGCTCCAGGCCGACCTCCTCCCGGTCCTCCTCGGTGCGCTCCTCCAGCTCGGCCTCGTCGGGCCGCCGCGGCAGGCCGCGGCCGTGGCCGGTGTCGGGGTCGCCCTCGACCGCCTTGTTCGACTTGTGGTGGGTCACGGTTGCCTCCGGCAGTGGTGCGGACGTTCCTCCTCCCATCACCGCCCCGCGCCGGAGGGTCCGCAAACGGGGGGCGGGGTCAGGCGTCCTCGGCCTGCACCTCGCCGGAGGCGACGGCCCCGGCGAGCCGGGCGTGGTCGGCGGTGTTGACCCCGGCGTAGCGGTGGGCGAAGGCGGCCACCGCGCGGTCGAAGGTGTCGGTGCGGCCGAGGTAGGCGGCGATCGCGATCCGGTCGCCGGAGCGGGCGTGGGCGCGGGCCAGGACGGTGCCGCACAGGGCGGCGTAGGCGCGCAGGCCGCGGGTGGTCATCGTGCCGACCTCGGCGGAGCCCTTCATGTCGCGCAGCTGGCGCCAGTAGAAGTGCCGCCCCGCGGGGCCGGTCATCCAGCCGAGGAAGATGTCGCTCGCGGCCTGGGTGAGCCGCTGCCCGGCCACCACCCGCTGCCCGTGGTGGTCGTAGCGGCCGGGCCCGGCGTAGGGCTCCAGGACCGACGCCTGGGCCTCCTTGACCTGTAGGACCAGCGGGTCGTCGGCGTCCCGGCCCTGGAGCAGGACGACGAAGCAGCGGGTGCCTACGCTGCCGACGCCGACCACCTTGCGGGCGGTGTCGACGTACCGGTAGCGGTCGAGCAGCCGGCCGCGCTCCTCGGGGAGGGTGGCGCGGTAGTCGGCGAGCAGGGAGCGCACCTCGTCGGTGTCGAAGCCGACGTGCTCGACCAGCGGGGGCTGGTCCTTGAAGCGGCGGCGGCCGTCCGGGGCGGTCTCGGTGAGCTTGCCCGCGGCCTGCAGGCTGTCGCGGCGGCGGGCCGCGGCCAGGCCGGCTTCGGTGCGGCGGCGGCGCCCGCCCTTGAGGCTGGTGAGCAGTTCGTCGGCGTCGATCCGCCGGTACCAGACCGGGAGTTCACCGAGTCCGGCCAGCAGCCCGATGTGCTCGCGGTAGGCGCGGACGGCCTCCAGCACCACCCGGCGGACCTCCTCGGGGCCCTCGCCGTTTTCCTGCGCGGCGACGGCGAGGCTGGCGGCCAGGCGCTGGACGTCCCACTCGAACGGGCCGGGCAGCGTCTCGTCGAAGTCGTTGAGGTCGAACAGCAGGGCGCGCTCGGGCGAGGCGAACAGCCCGAAGTTGACCAGGTGGGCGTCGCCGCAGAGCTGGACGGTCAGCCCGCTGTTCGGGGCGGTGGCCAGGTCGCCCGCCATCACGGCGGCCGCGCCGCGCAGGAAGGCGAACGGGGACGCGGCCATCCGGCCGTTGCGGATCGGCACCAGGTCCGCCAGGCGGCTCTCGGCCTGGGCGCGCAGCACCGCGAGCGGGTCGGGGCGGTCGGCGGCGGGCCGCCAGTGCCCGAGGGTGGAGCGGGGGGCGCGCTTGCGGGCGGCGCGGCCGACCTCGGTGCGTTCGTCGACCGTCAGGTAGGGGGCGGGGGCGTCCATCGGCGGGCTCCTCACGGCTCGGGGGCCCCAAGACGTACCGCCCCGGCGCCCTCCCCTACCAGCGGGGGGCGCCGGGGCGGTGAGCACTCACCCGGACGGCGGTACTACATGTTGATCATGTGACCGGCGAGGCCGTGGACGGCCTCCTTGACGGCCTCGCCCAGCGTCGGGTGGGCGTGCACGTTGCGGCCGACCTCGTGCACCGTCAGGTCCCACTGCTGGGCCAGCGTCAGCTCCGGCAGCAGTTCGGTGACCTCGGGGCCGATCAGGTGGGCGCCGAGCAGTTCGCCGTGGGTCTCGTCGCAGATCACCTTGACGAAGCCGACCGGCTGGCCGAGGCCGTGCGCCTTGCCGTTCGCGGTGAACGGGAACTTGGCGACCTTGACGGCGTACCCCTGCTCGCGGGCCTGCGCCTCGGTCCACCCGAAGCTGGCGACCTGCGGCTGGCAGTAGGTGGCGCGCGGGACCATCACGAAGTCGATCTCCATCGTCTCGGCCCCGGCGATGGTCTCGGCGGCGATCACGGCCATCGCCTCGGCGGCGTGCGCGAGCATCAGCTTGGCGGTGACGTCGCCGATCGCGAAGATGTGCTCGACGCTGGTGCGGCCGCGCCCGTCCACGGCGATCGCGCCGCGCTCGGTGAGCTGCACGCCGGTGACCTCCAGGCCGTAGCCCTGCACCCGCGGCACGAAGCCGATCGCCTGCAGGACCTTGTCGGCCTCCAGCACCTCCTGCTTGCCGTCCCGGGTGACGGTGACCTTCACCGGGCCCGCCGGGTCGGAGTCGTCGATCGCGTCGACCCGGGTGGAGGTGAGCACCTTGATGCCCAACTTGCGGTACTGCTTGGCGAGTTCGGCGGAGACGTCGGCGTCCTCCAGCGGCACCATCCGATCCAGGAACTCGACGACGGTGACCTGCACGCCGTAGTTGTGCAGCACGTACGCGAACTCGACGCCGATCGCGCCCGCCCCCGCGATGACGATCGACCCGGGCAGCTGCTCGGTGAGGATCTGCTCCTCGTAGGTGACGACCCGTTCGCTGAGCGAGGTGCCGGGCAGCAGCCGGGTGGTGGCGCCCGCCGCGATGATGCAGTGGTCGAAGGTGACGACCTCGAAGCCGCCGCCGCTCAGCGCGACCTGCAGGGTGTGGTCGTCGACGAAGGTGCCCCAGCCGTCGTACTCGGTGATGCCGTTCTTCTTCATCAGGTAGTGGACGCCCTTGACCCGGCCGTCGGCGACCTGCCGGGAGCGGGTGAACGCCTTGCCGTAGTCGAAGGACACCTTGCCGTCGACCTCGATGCCGTACAGCTCGGCCTCGTTGAGGACGGTGTGCGCGAGCTCGGCGTTGCGCAGCAGGGCCTTCGAGGGGATGCAGCCGACGTTGAGGCAGACGCCGCCCCAGTACTTGGCCTCGACGACGGCGGTGCGCAGGCCGAGCTGGGCGGAGCGGACGGCGGCGGTGTAGCCGCCGGGGCCGGCGCCCAGGACGACCACGTCGTAGTGCGTGCTCATGTTCCTCGATCCTTCGGGAAGCGACGGACGGCCTCACGGCCCGTGCCCCCAGTACACCAGGACCGGACGGCTCACAGCCCGGGAAGCCCCGGCAACGCGCCCCGGTGCAGCCAGGCGTCGAGCAGCGGGCCGAGCGGACGGTCGGTGTAGCGGGCGGCGTGCGCGGCGAAGTCGGCGGTGGTGACGACGGCGTGCCGGTAGGCGGTGGCCCAGTCGCGCAGCAGCCGGAAGAACGCGGTGTCGCCCAGGGCGCGGCGCAGCGCGTGCACGGTCAGGCCGCCGCGCTCGTAGACCCGGTCGTCGAACATGTGCCGCTTGCCGGGGTCGCCGATCGCCAGGTCCTGCGGCAGCGCCCGCAGTTGCTCGTGGGCGCGGGCGGCCAGCTGCTGGGCGGTGGGGCCGCCGGTGCGCTCGGACCACAGCCACTCGGCGTACTTGGCCAGGCCCTCGTTGAGCCAGATGTGCCGCCAGTCGGCGACGGTGACGCTGTTGCCGAACCACTGGTGGGCCAGCTCGTGCGCGACGAGGCGCTCCCAGCCGCGCCGCCCGTCGACGTGGTTGCGGCCGAAGGTGGCCATGCCCTGCGCCTCGACCGGCACGTCGAGGTCCTCGTCGACCACCGCGACGGTGTACCCGTCGAACGGGTACGGGCCGAACAGCTCCTCGAACAGGCGCATCATCTGCGGCTGCCGGGCGAAGTCGTGCTCGAACCGGGCCACCAGCGGCTGCGGCACCCAGCCGCTCTGCGGGACGGTGCCGGGAGCGCGTTCGGCCAGCGGCACCCGGCGCAGCGGGGCGACCGCCAGCCCGACCAGGTAGCTGGCGGTGGGCGCGGGCTGCTCGTACACCCAGGTGGTGGCGGAGGAGCGGGTGGTGCGGCTGAGCAGGCGGCCGCCGGTGACCACGGCGTACGGGGAGGCGGTGGTGACGGTCAGCTGGTAGGCGGCCTTGTCGGCGGGACGGTCGTTGCAGGGGAACCAGGACGGGGCGCCGGTGGGCTGGGAGGCGACCAGCGCGCCGTCGGTGATCTCCTCGAAGCCGAGGCCGCCCCAGGGGCTGCGCACCGGCCGCGGGTTGCCGGACCAGTGCACCTCGCAGGTGAACACCGCCCCGGCGGCGGGGGCCTTGGCCGGCCTGATCCGCAGCTTGCCGTCCCGGTGGGCGTGGTGCGCGGGCCTGCCGTCGACCAGGACCTTGCCGATCCGGAAGTCGGCGAGGTCGAGGGTGAACTCGCGCAGCGGCTCGGGCCCGGCGATGGCGGCGATCCGGGCGGAGCCGGCCAGCCGGTTGGGGCCGGGCCGGTAGTCGAGCGCGAGCTCGTACCGGTGGGCCCGGTAGCGGAGGTCCCCGTGCCGGGGGAAGTACGGGTCGGCGGCGGGGGCCTGCTTGGGGCTCACCTGCGGGGTTCCTCCCGGCGCGGGGGCGGTCACGTGACTACTGCCAGGCTTCGATCGGGTTGCCGAGCCAGCGGGTGTCGGCGGGCACCGTCTCGGCGCGCATCACCAGGGAGGCCGGGCCGAGGGTGGAGCGCTCGCCGACGGTGCTGCCGGGCAGCACGATCCCGCCCGGGCCCAGGGTGGCGCCCGCGCGGAGCTCCACAGTATCCAGCCGCATGATCCGGTCGTGGAAGAGGTGGGTCTGCAGCACGCAGCCGCGGTTGACGCTGACGCCGTCGCCGAGGGTGACCAGGTCGGCCTCGGGCAGCCAGTAGCTCTCGCACCACACGCCGCGACCGATCCGCGCGCCGAGGGCGCGCAGCCACAGGTTCATCAGCGGCGTCCCGGCGGTGCGGCCGACCAGCCAGGGCACGGCGAGGACCTCGGTGAAGGTGTCGGCGAGCTCGTTGCGCCACACGAAGCCCGACCACAGCGGGTGCTCGACGGCCCGGAACCGGCCGACCAGCAGCCACTTGGCGGCCGCCGAGACCAGGCAGGCGATCAGGCCCGCGGCCAGCAGCACGAGACCCGACAGCAGCGGCTGCCCGAGGGCGCACAGCGCGGCGGCGGTGAGCACGGCGAGCGCGGCGGAGGCGAGCACCGGGACGATCCGGGCCAGTTCGGTCAGGCCGCGGGCCCAGCGCAGCCGGGCGGGCGGCTCGTAGGTGAGCGCGAGGTCGGCGGTGTCGGCGGCCCGGGGCAGCTTGACCGGCGGCATGCCCAGGTAGGAGCTGCCGCGCTTGGCCTTCTTCGGGGTGGCGGACAGTACCCCGACCAGGCCCCGGTCGGGGACGGCCCGGCCGGGCGCGGTCATCCCGGAGTTGCCGAGGAAGGCCCGCTCGCCGATCTCGGCCCGCCCGATCCGCACCCAGCCGCCGCCCAGCTCGTACGGGGCGATCAGGGTGTCGTCGGCGAGGAACGCGCCGTCGCCGACCTTGGTCAGGCTGGGCAGCGCCAGCACGGTGGACACCTCGGCGCCCTTGCCGACCCGCATGCCCAGCAGCCGCAGCCACACCGGGGTGATCAGCCCGGCGTACAGCGGGAACAGCGTCTCGCGGGCCAGGTCCATCAGCTGGCTGACCGTCCAGGCCTGCCAGCCGACGCGGCCGTGCAGCGGGTGGTGGCCGGTGCGCAGGCCGAGCGAGAGCAGCCGGACGCCCGCCAGGACGAGCGCGGCGTAGGCCAGCCCGTAGGCGAGGGTGGCGGGGACGAGGGCGGTCAGGGCGCCGCGGACGGCCTGGGCGAGGCCGTCGCCGGGGTGGACGAACCGCCCCGCGATCAAGAGGGCGGGCAGCGCGGCCAGCAGCGGCAGCAGGGTGAGGGCGAAGCCGGTGGCGCCGTAGGCGGCGGCCCAGCGAGCGGTGCGCGGCGGGCGCTGCTTGGGCCAGCCGCGTTCGGCCTTGCCGGTCTTGGCGGCGGGCGCACCGGCCCAGCGCTGGCCGGTGGGGACGGCGCCGGTGACGCCGGAGCCGGGGGCGACCTCGGCCCGCTTGCCGATCTTGGCACCGGGCAGCAGGGTCGAGCGGGTGCCGACCACGGCGCCCGCGCCGATCCGCAGCGCGCCGATCTCCAGCCGGTCGCCGTCCAGCCAGTGGCCGGAGAGGTCGACCTCGTTCTCGACGGCGCAGCCCTTGCCCAGGCGCAGCAGGCCGGTGACCGGTGGCAGGGCGTGCAGGTCCACGTCGGGGGCGACCCGGCAGCCGAGCGCCCGGGCGTAGCGGACCAGCCAGGAGCCGGAGAGCCGGACCGCGCCGGAGGCCTCGGCGAGCCGTTCGGCGGTCCACAGCCGCAGGTGGACGGAGCCGCCGCGCGGGTACGTGCCGGGGCCGACGCCGCGCAGCAGCAGCCGGGCGCCGCCCGCGGCGATCGCCAGCCGGCCGGGCGCGGAGTACAGCAGGACGGCGCCCGCGGCCAGCAGCCACCAGGGCGCGGTGGGGGCCCACGGGTAGTCGCCGAGCAGGTTCAGCACGGTGCCCAGCACGCCGAGGGCGAGGCTCCAGCGCAGGCCGGTGAGGGTGGCCAGCGGCAGGGTCAGCAGCAGTTGCAGGGCCTGGGCGCGGCGGGGCACGGGGGTGACGGCGCGGGCCGGGCCCTCGGCCTGCGCGGACTTCTCCAGCAGCCGGGCGAGCCTGCGCAGGGTGGGCTGCTGGTAGACGTCGAGGACGGAGACGGCCGGGTAGCGGCCGCGCAGCAGGGTGGTGAGCTGGGCGGCGGCCAGCGAGCCGCCGCCGATCGCGAAGAAGTCGTCGTCGGCGCCGCGGGGCGGGGCGCCGAGGATCTGCGCCCACTGCTCGGCGAGCCAGGCCTCGGTGCCGTACAGCTGCTCGGCGGGGCCCGCGCTCTCCAGTTCGGGCAGCGGCCAGGGCAGGGCGTCCCGGTCGACCTTGCCGGAGGTGCGGGTGGGCAGGTGCTCGACGGTGGCGAGCAGCGGGACGAGGGCGGCGGGCAGTTCGGCGCGCAGCCGGGCGACGGCGGCGTCCCGGTCGAAGCCGTCCTGGGCGACCAGGTAGCCGACCAGCAGCTGGTTGCCGCCGCGGGCGGTGCGGACGGCGGCGGCCGCGCCGGAGACGGCGGGCAGCGCCTGGAGGGCGGCGTCCACCTCGCCCAGTTCGATCCGGCGTCCGCCGAGCTTGATCTGCTCGTCGGCGCGGCCGAGGAAGACCAGGCCCTCGGGTTCGGCGCGCACCAGGTCGCCGGAGCGGTAGGCGCGCTCCCAGCCGAGGGAGGGCAGCGGGGCGTACTTCTCGGCGTCCTTGGCCGGGTCGAGGTAGCGGGCCAGGCCGACGCCGCCGATCACCAGCTGGCCGCTGCCGCCCATCGGGACGACCTCGCCCGCCTCGTCGACGACGGCGAGCTCCCAGCCGTCCAGCGGCAGGCCGATCCGGATCGGGGGCCGCCCGGTGAGCAGGGCGCCGCAGGCGACCACGGTGGCCTCGGTGGGGCCGTAGGTGTTCCACACCTCGCGGCCCTCGGTGACCAGGCGTTCGGCGAGTTCGGGCGGGCAGGCCTCGCCGCCGAAGATCAGCAGCCGGACCTCGTTCAGCGCCTCGGCGGGCCACAGCGCGGCCAGCGTCGGGACGGTGGAGATGACGGTGATCTCCTGCTCGGCCAGCCACGGGCCGAGGTCGGCGCCGGAGCGCACCTGGGCGCGCGGGACGGGCACCAGGCAGGCGCCGTGCCGCCAGGCCAGCCACATCTCCTCGCAGGAGGCGTCGAAGGCCACCGACAGCCCGGCCATCACCCGGTCGCCAGGCCCGATCGGCTCGTCCCGGAGGAACATCGCGGCCTCGGCGTCGACGAACGCGGCGGCGCTGCGGTGGGTGACGGCGACGCCCTTGGGCCTGCCGGTGGAGCCGGAGGTGAAGATGATCCAGGCGTCCTGCCCGGGGCCGGGCGCCTGCGCGTCGTGTCCGGACGGCTTGACCCGGTCGAGGGCGTGGTCGGCGCCGATCACGGCGTTGACGTCGGCCTCGCCGAAGACCAGTTCGGCCCGCTCGTCCGGGTCCTCGAAGTCGACCGGCACGTAGGCGGCGCCCGCGGCGAGCACCGCCAGGATCGCCACGTACAGCTGGTTGCCGCCGGAGGGGACGCGGACGCCGACCCGGTCGCCGAGGCCGACGCCCGCCACGGCCAGGCGGCGGCGGACCTGCTCGACCTCGGCGAGCAGCGCCGCGTAGCTGAGCGTCTCGCGCCCGTCGTCCAGCGCCGGCTCCTGCGGGTGGGCGGCGGCGGTGGCCGCGAGCACGTCGACCAGGGTGCGCGGGGCGGGCGCGGCCTGGGCGCGGAACAGCGCGGCGTCGGGGGCGGTGGTCATGGCGGCAGCGGTCCTCGTCCTCAGGTCCCCGGCGGCCGGTCGAAGGTGGTCTGCCGAAGGCGTCGAAAGCGCGACAACCTGGGCAAGTTTACCGGCCGGGGCGGGTCGACGGCCGGAGGCGAGGGCGCCCGGGACCGCCGGGCGACGGGGGCCCGGCGGGCGGCGCGGACCGACGCGCCGTCAGTTCGCGCCGCTACCGGGCAGGTTGCGGGGGTCGGACGGGCGCTTCGCCTGACGGGTGGTCAGCTCGGCGACACGCTGCCGTACGCCGGGAGTTCACCCACTGTTCACGCCCCCGCCGCCGTTCGGCCGCCGGGGCGGTCAGCGGCCCCGGGTCGGCTCGCCGCGGCGGACCGCGCCGGGGGCGCGGCGGGCCGGGCGGTCCGCGCGACCGGCCGAAGTCAGCTGCCAGGGAACGGAGATGACCATCACGCCGGGGGTGAACAGCAGGCGGCTCTTGAGCCACAGGGCGGACTGGTTGTGCAGCAGGTTCTCCCACCAGTGGCCGACCACGTACTCGGGGACGATGACGGCCACCGCGTCGCCGGGGCGGGCGGCGGTCAGCTCCCGGACGTGCGCGACGACCGGCTTGGTGATCTCCCGGAACGGCGAGTCGAGCACCCGCAGCGGCACGTCGAGGCCGCTCTCCTCCCAGCGGGCGCGCAGGTCGGCGGTGGACTCGGGCTCGACGTCCACGGTGAGGGCCTCCAGCGTGTCGGGCCGGAACGCCTGGGCGTAGCCGAGCGCACGCAGGGTCGGCCGGTGCAGCTGGGAGACCAGCACGACGGCGTGCACCTGCCGGGGGCGGGGCGCCTCCGGGGCGTCCTCCCCGAGGGCCAGCTCGGCGGCCACCGCGTCGTAGTGGCGGCGGACGCCGCGCATCGTCAGCCACAGCAGCAGGGCGGCGACCACGGCCAGCCAGGCGCCCTGGGTGAACTTGGTGATCAGCACGATGACCAGCACCAGCGCGGTGGTGACGGCACCCAGCCCGTTGATCGCCCGGGAGCGCCGGGCGGCGGAGCGGGCGGCCGGGTCGGGCCCGGCGGCCAGGGCGCGGTTCCAGTGCCGGACCATGCCGATCTGGGAGAGCGTGAAGGAGGTGAACACGCCCAGGATGTACAGGTGGATCAGGCTGGTGACGTCCGCCCGGTAGAACCACAGCAGCGCCCCGGCCACCAGGGCGAGCGCGAGGATGCCGTTGGAGAAGGCCAGCCGGTCGCCGCGGGTGTGCAGCTGCCGGGGCAGGTAGCGGTGCTGGGCCAGGATCGAGGCCAGCAGCGGGAAGCCGTTGAACGCGGTGTTCGCGGCCAGGATCAGCACCAGCGCGGTGACCGCCTGGACGAAGTAGAACAGCACGCTGTCGGAGCCGCCGAAGACGGTCGCGGCCAGCTGCGCGATCACGGTCTGCTGGGTGTAGGAGTGGCAGTCCCCGGCCAGGCCGGTCAACTGGCAGGCGTCCTCGACGTAGTGCACGTGCGAGGTCAGTGCGAGCAGCGTGACGCCCGCGAACATCACCACCGCGACGACGCCCATCACCGCCATGGTGGCGGCCGCGTTGCGGGACTTCGGGGCCCGGAAGGCGGGCACGCCGTTGGAGATCGCCTCGACGCCGGTCAGCGCCGTGCAGCCGGAGGCGAAGGCGCGCAGGCCCAGCATCAGCAGCCCCAGGCCCTGCAGGGCGTCCCGGCCGCCCTCGGCCGCGACGCCCAGGTGCGCGGTGGGCGCCTGCGGGCTGTCGCCGAACGCGAGCCGGACCAGGCCGGTGACCACCATCAGCAGGATGCCGCCGATGAACAGGTACGTCGGCGCGGCGAACGCCCGGCCCGACTCGCGCACCCCGCGCAGGTTCACCGCGGTCAGCAGCAGGGTGAAGCCGAGCGCCAGCGCGACCCGGTGCCCGGCCAGCGAGCCGAACGCCGAGATGACGTTGTCCACGCCGGAGGCCACCGACACCGCGACCGTCATCACGTAGTCGACCAGCAGCGAGGCCGCCACCACCAGCCCCGGGCCCGCCCCCAGGTTGCGCGACACCACCTCGTACGAGCCGCCGCCGCTCGGGTAGGCGTGCACCACCTGCCGGTAGGACAGCACCACCACGGCCATCAGCGCGACCACGCCGAGCGCGATCCACGGCGTCAGGTACAGGAAGGCGGTGCCGCCGACGGTCAGCACCAGCAGGATCTCGCCGGTCGCGTACGCCACCGAGGAGAGCGGGTCGGAGGCGAAGATCGGCAGCGCCAGCCGTTTGGGCAGCAGCGTCTCGCCGAGCTCTTCGCTGCGCATGGCGCGGCCGATCACGAGGCGCTTGAGCGCCTGGGGGAGGTTGAACACAGCACGGGAGCGTATGCGCCACCGATGATCCGGCAATCAGCCTGTCCGATCGGCTGATTTTCCGCATTTCCGCAGGCCAGCGGCGGTTTCGTCGGCCGAATCGAAGGCTTGTGCCCGAAATGGGCCTGCCGTTAAGGATTCGTCAATATCGCGGGCGGAGGGCCCGGCGGTCAGTCCCCGGCGGGCAGCCGGGCCTCGATCGCGGCCAGCGCGGCCCGGAGCGCCGCCACGTCGTCCTTGTCCGCGACCTGGTCGCCGTCCTTCAGCCGCACCAGCAGCGTCCCGCCCGGCTCCAGCACGATCAGCGAGGTCTCCTCGATCGCGTCCCCGCCCTGGTGGCGCACCGCCACGTCCAGGTCGGCCACCCGGATGCCCTGCCGGGCGATCTGCCGCCGGTCGTACGCCCCGTCCCGGGCGAGCACCGTCGGCGTCCCGTTCAGCAGCCGGTTGAACCACTCCCGGCGGACCGCCTGCCGCACCAGCAACCAGTCCGCGGCCAGCAGCACCAGCGCCCCGTACACGCCGCCGGTCACCGAGTTGTCGTTCCCGATCACCGCGTTCTGGACGACGTTCGACAGCAGCAGCATGACCACCAGGTCGAAGGTGTTCAGCTGCGCCAGCCCGCGCTTGCCGATCACCCGCAGCAGCACCAGCAGCGCCAGGTACACCAGCAGGGTGCGGATGGTCTTCTCGACGTACGGGATGCCCGCGACGAACATGGCCTGCCACATGGCGGCCACCGTAGGCGCCGGTACGACCGTCGTACCGGCACCCACGCCAGCCGTCCCCCGGACGGCCCACGGGCGCGTCGGTCCGCGGGCGGCGGACTACCGGCGGGTGGCCAGCAGCAGGCCGCTGGCGCAGTCCAGGCGCGCGGCGTGCAGGCGGGGATCGGTGGTCAGGCGCTCGACCAGGGCGGTGACGGCCCGCGCGTGGTCCTCCGGCCAGGTCGGCTGCGGGAGGAGGTCGTCGACCAGGTAGAGGCCGCCCGGGGCGAGCAGCTCCAGCGCCTGGTCGAGGTGGTGGAACTTGCCGGGCCAGGTGTCCGCGAAGACCAGGTCGAAGCTGCCGGGCGCCTGCGCGTCGATCAGCTCCGCGCCGTCCCCCACCACCAGCTCCAGCCGCGGGTCCGCCCCCAGCTGCTCGGCGGCGACGGCGGCCACCGCCGCGTCCAGCTCCACGCTCAGCAGCGCGGCCCCCGCGTCCATCCCGCTCAGCAGCCAGCTCGTCCCCGCCCCGGCGCCCGTCCCCAGCTCCAGGATCCGCCCGCCGGGCCGGGCCGCCGCGAGCGTCCGCAGCAGGTGGCCGGTCTCCCGGTCGCAGGACATCGCGAACCCGAGCGCCGCGCACCGCTCGGCGATCGCGGCCAGCACGGCGGGGTGGGAGTCGGTGGTGAGCGTCAAGGCGCGGCCCTCCGGGGCGGTGATCCGTCAGTGGTCGCGACACGCTAGCGGCGGCCCGGCGCGCCGCACAGCGAATTCCGCCCTGCGGACGGGGCCGCACCGGTCGGCACCGCCGGGTGTTTGGCGAATCCGACATAAGCGATAAATATGACTTATGTGACCTTCTTCCCTTCTGGTCGCTCCGGGTCTCTGGAAGCCTTGCACCCACCCGACCTGCCGAAGGAGACCCCGTGACCGGCACCCCCCGGCGCGCCGTCCGGCTGCTGCTGGTGGCCGCCGCCTCGCTGTGCGTGCTGCTGCCGCTGCTGCGCGGGGCCACCTCCGAGGGGGCCGTCGCGGAGTTCGGGCTGGGGCGGAACGAGGCGGTCGCGGCGCAGCTGGGCTCGGCGCTGGCGATGCTGACGGCGTTCCTGGTGTCGGGGCGGGCCGTGGACGCCCGGGGGTGGCCCCGGGTGCTGCGCTGGACGCTGGGGACGATGGTGGTCGGCGGCGCGGTCTCGGTCACGGCCGGACACCCCTGGGCGTACCTGGCCGGACGGGCCGTGGAGGACGCCGGTTCCGCCGGGGTGCTGATCGCCGCACTGGCCTCCGTCCCGGTGCTGAACCTGCCCGGGCGGATCACCCGGGTGGTGGGCGGGGCCGTCGCGGGCGTCGCCACCGCCTTCGTGCTGGGCGCGAACATCGCGGTGCGGATCGACGCGGTCGCGGGCTGGCGGGTCGGCGAGGCGGTGGTTCCGGCCGCCGCGGCGCTGCTGCTGCTCGCTGCGCTGCGCCTGCTGCCGCGCGAAGGGCTCCCCCGCTCGCGGCCCGGCGCCGCCCCGGTGTGCGGGCCCGGGGTCGCGGCGGCGGCGCTGCTGGCCGTCGCGGGGCTGGAGCTGGGCCCGCTGCTCGACTGGTCGGACCCGCTGGTGGGCGCGCTGCTGTGCGCCTCGGCGGTGCTGTTCGCGGCCTGCCGGGCCCGGAGCGTGCTGCTGGCCCGGCGGCACCCGGAGCCGCTGCCGGTGCCCGGCGTCCCGGCCCGGGCCGCGGGCGGGGCGGTGGCGGCGGGCGCCACGCTGGGCTTCACCCAGCTCGCGCTGACCGCGGCCCTCCCCGTGGTCCTGCTGCAGCGCGGCGTGACGCTGGGGCACGTGTCGCTGTCCATGTCGGGCTACGGGCTGGGCATGCTGGCGGCCGGGCTGGTCGCCCGGCACTGGCGGCTGACCCCGCTGACCAGCGCCTCGCTGGGCCTGCCGCTGGCCGCGGTCGGCCTGGCCTCGCTGCACTTCCTGCCCGCCGGGGCCGGACGGGCCGCGCTGGTGGCGGGCGCGGTGTCACTGCTGGTCGGCTTCGGGCTGGTGGTCGCGCAGATCCCCTACCTGGCGGGTTTCCTGGCGGCCCTGCCGCGGCAGCGCCGGGCGGCGGCCTCGGCGCTGTACCCGGTGGCGATCCTGTTCGGCGGGGTGCTGGGGCAGGCGGTGCCGGGCAGCACGGAACTGGTGACCGGCGAGGGCGGCCCCCCGGAGCTGGGCACCGTGCTGTGGGTGGCCTGCGGCGTGGTCGCGCTGGTGGCGATGCTGCTGGGCCGCCCGGTGGTGTCGCTGGCGGTGGCCGCGGGCGCCGGGCTGCAGCACCTGCTGCTGGTGTCGCTGGCGGGCGAACGGGTCGCGGACCGTCCGGGCGCGGCGGTGGCGGCGCTGGCGGTGGGCGCGGCGATGGGCCTGGTGGCCTGGAGCCGGCGCCAGCAGTCGGAGCGGCTGGCGCGCGTCCGGGCCAGCGAGATCGCCCTGCAGCAGGCCGTGCTGCACCCGATCCCGGCGCGGCTGGGCGAACTCCGGCTGGTCGGGCACTACCAGCCCGCGACGGCCGGCACCGGCGTCGGCGGCGACTTCTTCGAGGCGGTGCGCACCCCGCACGGCACCCGGCTGCTGATCGGCGACGTCCGCGGCAAGGGCCTGCAGGCCGTGCAGACCGTCACCGACCTGCTGGGCTGCTTCCGCTCCCAGGCGCACGAGACCGCCGACCTGGGCGAGCTCGCGGCCCGGCTGGACCGGCAGCTGACCCGGCTGGCGGCGGCCCGCGGCGACGAGGAGCTGTTCGCCACCGCCCTGCTGCTGCAGCACCGGGACGGCGGCACCCAGGTCGAGGTGGTCAACTGCGGGCACCTCGCCCCGCTGCGGGTCGGCCCGGACGGGGTGCGCACCACCCCCGTCCCGGCCCTGCTCCCGCTCGGTCTGGGCGCGCTCGGCCTCGGCCCGGCCCCCGTCCCGACCCCGCTGGCCCTGCCGGGCGGCTCGGCGCTGCTGCTGCACACCGACGGGCTGAGCGAGGCCCGCAACTCCTCCGGCGAGTTCTACCCGCTGGGCGAGCGGCTGTCCGTCCTGCGGGCCGCCGACCCGGGCCGGCTGGTGCACCGGCTCACCGAGGACGTCCGCGACTGGACGCACCAGCTCTCCGACGACATCGCCCTGATCGCCCTCACCCGGGCGTAGCCCCTGCGGGCCGCCGCCGCGGGGCTCCGGCGGGTTCCGGTGGCGGATTCGGGGCCGCGCCGGGAGGGTGGCTGGCGGGGGACGCACCGGAGGAACCGAACCGGAAAGAGCGAGAGATGCCCGAAGTCACCACCCCGTACGCGACCGGCACCCCGTGCTGGGTCGACTTGATGGCGAAGGACCAGCAGGCGGCGCTGGACTTCTACCGCGACCTGCTCGGCTGGCAGGGGAAGCCCGGCCCGGCCGAGTTCGGCGGGTACGCGGTCTGCGAGCTGGACGGCCGGGCCGTCGCCGGGATCGGCCCGGCGATGTCGCCCGAGGGGATGCCGGAGCCGCCGACCGTCTGGACCGGCTACCTGGCCAGTACCGACGCGCGGGCCACCCAGGACGCGATCGTCGCCGCGGGCGGCACGCTGCTCGTCCCGACGGTGGACGTCGGCGACCTGGGCCGGATGCTGGTCGCCGCCGACCCGCAGGGCGCGGTGTTCGGCGTGTGGCAGCCCGGCGAGTTCTCCGGCGCCCGGGTGGTCAACGAGGCCGGGGCGCTGACCTGGAACGAGCTGCACACCAGCGACGTGCCGGCCGCCACCGCGTTCTACGGCGAGGCGTTCGGCATCGAGATCGAGCCGCTGGACGGCGCCGACTCGTACTGGGAGCTGCGGGTCGGCGGCCGCGCGGTCGGCGGCGTCACCCTGCTCGCCAACGACCCGCCCGGCACCCCGGCGCACTGGCTGACGTACTTCGCCGTCGACGACGTGGACTCCACGGTGGACGCCCTGGTGAGGCGGGGCGGCACGGTGCTCGCGCCGCCGTTCGACATGATGGCGGGCCGGATGACGGTGGTCGCCGACCCGCAGGGCGCGCCGTTCGCGCTGATCAGGCCGCAGCCGGCGGCGTAGCACCGCTCGCCGGACCGCCCGTCCGCCCGTCCCGGTTCGGTGCCGGGGCGGGCGGACGCGCGTGCCGCGGGGGCGGGGCGGCGCCGGGCTCAGGGCAGGACCGGGCCGCAGGTGACCAGGAGCGGGAGGACCGGGGCGGCGGCCGAGGCGAGGGCGGCGGCGGCGCGCAGGGCGGGGTGCGGGGCGGCGGCGGGGGCCAGCAGGCGGCGGACGCGCAGCAGGGCGGCGGGGCCGCCCGCGGCGAAGGCGGTGCGCGGGACCTGGCCGTCGGCGACCCGGTACATGGCGGCGGCCAGCACGGTGCGCGGGTGGCGGCGCACGGCCCGGTCGTCGGCGGCCATCTCCAGCAGCAGCGGGGTCTCCCGGGCGGCGAGCCGGGCCAGCGGCAGGAACGGGAACGCGGCGGCGAACGCGTCCGCGGCGGTGCGGGCCAGGTGGTGGCGGCCGGTGACGTGCGCACGCTCGTGGGCGAGGACCGCGGCCACCTGCTGGTCGGTGAGCAGTTCCAGGGCGCCGCGGGTCAGCACGATCCGGGAGCGGCGGCCGGGCAGGCAGTACGCGGCCGGGGTGGCGTGGTCCAGGACGTGCGCGCCGAGGTCGCGGTCGCGGGCGGCGACCAGGTCGAGCACGGCGCGGTGGCGGCGGCGGTGCCGGGCGGTGCGGGCCAGGGCGGCGGCCAGGCGTCCGAGCGGCCAGAGCGCGACGGCCGCGGGCAGCAGCAGCCGCCAGCCGGTGCCGGAGGCGAGCGAGCCCGGGTGGTCGACGCCGCAGACGTGCATCAGCCCGGCCAGGCCGAGGTGCAGGTGGACGCCCGGCACGGCGAGGTGGTGGACGGCCAGCACCAGGGCGGTGACGAAGGACAGCGCGAGCGCCTGCCAGAGCGCGACGGCCAGCCGGGGCGCGCGGTGCGCCCAGCCGGAGCGGGCCAGCGGCAGCGGGGCGAGCGCGCCGACCAGCAGCGCGTAGCCGAGCAGCGCGAGGGCCGCCGTCACCGGGGGCCGTCCCCGGGTGCTCCGCGGTCGACCGAGTCGAGGGCGCTGCGCAGTGCGGCGAGCTCCTCGGGGGTGAGCTGCTCGACCAGGTGCGCCAGCGCGCCGCCCGGGTTGGGACTCTCGCCGAGCACGTCGCGCATCAGGGCGGCGCTGTACGCCTCGCGGGTGCAGGCGGGCCGGTAGCTCCAGGCCCGGCCGGACTTCTCGCGGCGCAGCATGCCCTTGCGGTGCAGGATGTCGGCGACCGTCATCACGGTGGTGTACGCGAGCGGCCGGGTGCGGTTGAGGTCGTCGACGATCTCGCGGACGGTCGCGGGGCGGTCCCAGGTCCACAGGCGGTCCATGATCTCCGCCTCCAGGTCGCCGAGTCTGCGCACCGTTCCCGCTCCCGCCTCTCCTGGCCTGGCCGCTCCGGGTGCTCATCGTAGTGGGTGGGGGGTGGGTTGCCCGCCTTTCTACTGAACTACTAAGTTGTCTCGTACTGATGGCCCGGACGTCGCCCGGACGGCGGGTGCCCGACCCCGAGGAGAGAACGCCCCCGATGGGAACGCACCGCAGGCCCCGCCCCGCCGGACGCGCCAGGACCGCCGTGCTCGGCGCCGCCGCCGGAGCCGCCGTCCTGCTGCCCGCCACCGGCGCCACCGCCGAACCGGCGCCCGGCACCGCCCAGGTCAAGGCCCGGGTCGACGGCCTCTACGAGGAGGCCGAGGCGGCCACCGAGCAGTACAACAAGCTCGACGAGCAGGCCCGCCGGCTCCAGGACGAGGCGGGGCGGCTGCAGGACCGGCTGGCCCGGCAGCAGGAGAAGGTCCTGCAGTACCGGGAGACCCTCGGCGCGCTCGCCGCCGAGCAGTACCGCAGCGGCAGCATCGACCCGGGCGTCCGGCTGGTGCTCAGCTCCTCCCCCGACGAGTACCTGCAGCAGGCCGGGCTGCAGACCCTGGCGGGCGACCAGCAGGCCGAGGCCCTGCGCGACGCGCTGCGCCTGCAGCGGTCCGTGGACCAGGAGCGGGCCGAGACCGCCGCCAAGCTCGCCGAACTCGAACAGGCCCGCAGCGCCCTCGGCGCCAAGAAGGCCGAGGTGCAGGCCAAGCTCGGCGAGGCCAACCGCCTCCTGTCCGGCCTCAAGGCCGCCGACCGGGCCCGCGTCCTCGGCGACGACTCCCCCGCCGCGTCCCGGAGTTCGGCCCGCGGCGAGACCTACGACGGGCCCGCGACCGGCCGGACCAAGGCGATCCTCGACTACGCCTACGCCCAGATCGGCAAGCCCTACCAGTGGGGCGCCGAGGGCCCGAACTCCTTCGACTGCTCCGGCCTGACCCAGATGGCCTACCGGGCCGGCGGCGTCAGCCTCCCCCGCGTCACCCAGGACCAGTGGAACGCGGGCAGGCACGTCGCCCGCGCCGACCTCCAGCCCGGCGACCTGGTCTTCTACTACAACGACCTGCACCACGTCGGCATCTACGTCGGCAACGGCAAGCTGCTGCACGCCCCGCGCACCGGCAAGAACGTCCAGATCGTCGACCTGGACGTGATGCCCTACGTCGGCGCCGTCCGCCCCTGACCCCGGCGGGCCGGCCACGCGACGTCGTCGACGGCGAGCCACGGCGCGACGGCCACGGCGGCGGGCGTCACCCCGGTGAACGCCCTGACCTCGCGGTGGAGGTGGGCCTGGTCGGTGTACCCGCTCGCGGCCGCCGCCCGGGCGGCGGGGCGGCCCGCCGCGAGGAGGCGGGCGGCGTGGTCGAAGCGCACCAGCCGGGCGGCGTGCTTGGGGGTGAGGCCGATCCGGGACCGGAAGCGGGACCACAGGTGCTGACGGCTCCAGCCCACCTCGTCCGCCAGCGCGTCGACGCGCACCCGCCCCCGGCCGGCGAGCAGCAGCCGCCAGGCGGCGGACACCTCCGGGTCGAGCGGGGGGCGGGCGGCGATCCGCCGGCCGAGGGCGTCCGCCGCGATCGCGAACCGCTCCTCCCACGACGCGGCGGCCCGCAGCTCCCCCTCGACCCGCCCGGCGTCGCGGCCCCAGACGTCCTCCAGGGGCACCGCGGCCCCGGTGAGGGCGGCCGACTCGCCGAAGACGGCGGGCGCCAGGACCGGCGACAGCCGGATCTGGAGGCACTCGGTCCCCCCGTTCCCCCCGCCGCCGAGCCGGAGGTCGCCCGGCAGCAGTCCGATGACCGTACTGCCGCGTTCGCGTCGGCCCCGGGCCCGGCAGGACAGGCCGTCCCCGTCGCTCAGGTCGATCAGCAGGGTGACCGAGGGGTGCGCGACCATCGCGATGTCCGCGCGCTCCGGCCCGCGTTGGCGGAACCCGGCCATGCGGACCCCGGGCAGCCGGCCCGGCCGCCGGGGCACGGCGACCTCCACCGACGCCCGGTCAGGTGGTGGTTCGGCGGACCTCACGGCACCAGGGTAGGCGGTGGGGAGTCCGGTGGCCCCGGTGTTCCCGGAGGCCGCGACCGGGGCGATCGGCGAGGCGGCCGTCGGGGCCGCACCGGCCCGCGGGTCCTCCTGCACGGCGGCGCGGACCGACGCCGCGCCCTCACCCCCGGAGCTGCACCGCCGCGAAGCGCAGCAGCGACTCGGCGGTCGCCTCCGGCGCCTCGAGCATGGGGAAGTGGCCGACGCCGGGCAGCTGTTCGACCCGTGCGTTCGGCACCGTGGCGTACTGGTGCGCCGAAGCCGGGTCCCAGCGGGGGTCGGCGGCGCCGAAGAGCGCCAGGACCGGGAGGTCGAGGGCGGTCAGGCGGGCGGGCAGGCTCCGCTCGGCGATGTACGCGCCGTTCTGGCGCAGCACCGCCCTGAACGCGGGGTAGCCGATGCCCCGGACGTCGGCGACCAGCTCGTCCGGGACGTCCACCGGGCGGTGGCAGACCGAGGTCACGCCCCGGCGGAGCACCGCGTCGGAACGGGCCCTCCACAGGAGCGGCCCGAGCGGCGGTCCGAGCAGGGCCCGGAGGAGGAGGGGCTGCGGGAGGAGCGCGTCGGGGCTCGGGCCGCTGCTGATCAGGGCGAGCGAACCCACCAGGTCCGGGCGCCGTTCGGCGAGGGCGGTGGCGACGTACCCGCCGCTGGAGTGCCCGGCCGCGGTGACCGCGCGGACGCCGAGCTCGTCGAGCACCGCGGCCAGCCCGGCCGCCTGGCCGGGCACGTCGTACGACGGCGCGGGCGGGGACTGGCCGTGGCCCGGGAGGTCGATCCGGATGACGCGGTGCCGCTCGGCCAGGGCCGGCACCACCGGGCCCCAGGAGCTGCCCGCGGCCCCCGATCCGTGCACGAGGAGCAGCGGCGGCGCCTCCCGGGGGCCGTCGTGGACCACGCGCGTCCCGTGCACGTACCTGTCTTCGTGGGTTCCCATGCACGGAAGGGTGCCGGGGGCGCCGGCCCCCGGTCTTGTACGAATGTCGCCGCCGCCCCGGGCCGGGTCAGCCGAGCGGCGGGGCGAGGTACTCCAGGGCGTAGCCGTCGCCGTCGGGGGTGACCCGGGCGACGCCCGGGGAGTCGAGGTGGGCGCCGGCCACGTAGTGGTCGGGGGTGGCGAGCCGCTCCAGCAGGGCCAGGCGGGCGGCTCGGGCACCGGGCCGGTCGGCGTCGTACTCCCAGGTGACCCCGGGGCGGCCGAACTGGAGGGTGGGGACGTGGACGGTGTCGCCCCAGACGAGGAGGTGGCCGGCGGTGCTGCGGATGTCGTAGACGGTGTGGCCGGGGGTGTGCCCGGGGGCGGGGAGGGCGGTGGCCCAGTCGTTGAGGGCGGTCTCGGCGGTCAGCGGGACGGCCCGGTCGCGGAACGGGGCGAGCCGTCCGGTGAGGACCGCGGCGTCGCCCGCGCCGATCCACACCCGTTCGAGGGCGGGGAACGCCTCCGTGCCGTCGGGGGCGACCAGGCCGCCGACGTGGTCCTCGTGGTGGTGGGTGACGGCGACGTCGGTGACGGTCGCGCGGTCGATGCCCGCCTCGTCGAGCGCCTCGTGCAGCAGGCCCATGCCCGGCTCGGGCCAGACGTCGGAGCCGCCGGTGTCGACCAGCAGCGAGCGGGTGCCGTCGGTGACGTGGAAGGCGTTGACCGCCAGCCGCAGGTTGCCCCCGACCAGCGGGACGCCCTCGGGCAGCACGTCGAACCCGCACCCGTCCTCGTGGCGGAGCCGGGCCGGCGGCATGTCGATGTGGCCGTCCCGCAGCGCGACCACCCGCAGGGCGCCGAACTCGAACACGGTGTGCAGCCGGCCGGTGGAGACCAGGCGCATGGAACCCCCCTCGTGACGGGACGCGCAGGGCGCGTCTCTCATGGAAGAACAGGTCTTCTATGAGAGAAACACTACACTGTGGGCCGTACGGGCAGGCACCCCATCGACCGAGGAGCACGGTGGCCGAGCAGGACGGAACCGCGGCCGGAGCACCGCACGGCGACGAGCCCGCCGGGGCGCCCCGGGACGACGAGCTGGCCGGGGCGTTCGGCGGCCGGGTGCGGCGGCGGCGCGAGGAGGCGGGCCTGACGCTGGAGCAGCTCTCCGCTCGGTCGGCGGTCAGCCGGGCGATGCTCTCCAAGGTCGAGCGCGGCGAGAAGAGCCCGACGATCGGCGTCGCGTCCCGGATCGCCCACGCGCTCGGCGCCACGCTCTCGGAGCTGACCGGTGCCCCGGCCGCCGCCTCGCCCGGCGTGGCCGTGGTGCTGCGCGCGGAGCACCGCCCGGTCTTCCGCGACCCGGAGACCGGGTTCGAGCGGCACGTGGTGTCGGCGGCCCCGGGCGCGGGCGGGGCCGAGATGGTGCTGCACCGCCTCCCCGCCGGGGTCTCCACCGGGCTGCTGCCCGCGTACCCGGCGGGCGCCGAGAAGCAGCTCCTGGTGCTCGCGGGCGCCCTCACCGTCGAGCTCGGCGGCGCCGACGAGACCCTGCGGGCCGGTGACTCGCTGTTCCTGCAGGCCGACGCGGACCACGGCTTCGCCAACCGGACGGACGCCCCCTGCGAGTACGTCATGTTCATCTCCCGCCGGGCCTGAGCGGCGCGCTCCCCCACCACGGCTCCCGGGGCCGGGGGCCGCCGGTCGGGGCAGGTCCCGGTTGTGCCAGGATCTCCGCAGGTCAACGGGGCACTGTCGCTCCCGGCCGGATGGGAGAGAAGTCGTGGGCACCCTCGTCGCGCCCGAGCCCCTGCTGCTGCGGGACGGGCGTCCCGCCGCCGCCGGATGGTCGCTGGACCCGGGGATGCGGCACCTGAACCACGGCTCGTTCGGCGCGGTGCCGGTGGTCGCGCAGCGGGAGCAGCAGCGGCTGCGCGAGGAGATGGACGCCTCGCCGGTGGTGTGGTTCCCCGGGCTGCCGCGGCGGGTGGCGGCCGCGCGGGCGGCGATCGCCGACTTCCTGGGCGTACCGGCCGAGTTCACCGCGCTGGTGCCGAACGCCAGCGCCGGGGCGAGCACCGTGTACGGGAGCCTGCCGCACCGGGACGGCGGGGAGGTGCTGGTGACCGACCACGGGTACGGGGCGGTGACGATGGGTGCGGCCCGGCTGGCCCGGCGCTGGGGCGGGTCGGTGCGCACCGTGCACGTGCCGCTGGGGGCGGGCCCGGCCGAGGCCGCGGCGGCGGTGACCGGGGCGGTGGGCGACCGGACGGCGCTGATCGTGCTGGACCGGATCACCTCGGCGACCGCCCGCTACCTGCCGGTCGACCTGGTCGGCGCGTTCGCCCGCGAGCGCGGCGTCCCGCTGCTGGTCGACGCCGCGCACGTGCCCGGCCTGGACGAGGACCCGCTGGCCGGGGTGGACTGCGACGCCTGGGTCGGCAACCTGCACAAGTTCGGCTGCGCGCCGCGCGGCACCGCCGCGCTCGTCGCCCGCGGTGAACTCCGGCACGCACTGCACCCGTTGATCGACTCGTGGGGCGCCCAGGAGCCGTTCCCGGAGCGCTTCGACACCCAGGGGACGCTGGACGTCACGGGCTACCTGGCCGCACCGACCGCGCTCGACTTCGTCGCCGGGCAGTGGGGTTGGGCCGAGGCCCGCCGCTACATGGGCGAACTCGCGGACTACGCCGAGCAGTTGATCGGCGCCGAGATCGCCGCCGCGACCGGCGAACCGGCCGCGGCGGACGTCGGCATGCCCGTGAACGCCCTGCGCCTGGTCAAGCTCCCGGCCGGACTGGGCCGCACCCGCCTGGAGGCCGACGCCCTGCGGGACCGGCTGGCCGCCGAGTTCGGCGTCGAGGCGGCGTTCACCAGCTTCGGCGGGACGGGGTACTTCCGGCTGTCCACGCACGTGTACAACACCGCGGAGGACTACGAGTACTTCGCGGAGCGGTGCGTGCCGGTGCTGTGCGCGTGGGCGCGCGAGGGCTGAACCCGGGCCGCTACGCGGGGAGTTCGTAGTCGAGGTGGATGCGGTGGGTGCCGTCCTCGTCGATGACGATGGAGCCGGTGCCGGTGATGCCGACGAGGGCCCCGGTGCCGCTGCCCGGGACGATGACGAAGTACTCGTCGTCCCGGGCGACGCCGAGGGTGGTCGCCGAGTGGGCGAAGTTGAAGGTGCCCTCCGCCCCGCCCAGGGTGCCCGCGAAGGACTCCATCGCGAGGTAGGTGCCGACGCCCGTGACCTGGTCGAAGGCGGCGGTGAACAGGGTGTCGGCACGGCCCGCGACCTCGCCGCGGAACTCCTTGCGCATGGTGGCGACGCCGACCCCCGCGGCGGTCTTGACGTCGCCCTCCGGGACGGGCGCGGGGGTGAACTCGGCGACGGTGAAGGTTCCTGATGCTCGCATGGCCGCGATGGTAGGCCGCCGCACCGACAATCCGGCGGAGACTCGGGGCAGTTGGGCTCGGGACAGTTGGGATCGGGACAGTTGGGATCGGGACAGTTGGGCTCAGGGCGCCTTGTCGAGGGAGGTCGGGGCCGCGGGCTGCGGGGCCGCGGGGGGCGTCGCGCCGAGCACCCAGGCCGGGTAGGCGAGGGCCTCGGGCGGGGCGGTGCGCCGACGGCGGCGGGCGATCAGGGAGAGCACCAGGGCCACCGGGAGGAGCAGCACGCCGAGCAGGAAGAGCAGGCCGACGGTGGCCAGGGCGGCGGTGCTCCCCTGGGTGCGGCTGATCACCGAGGCGACCGGGAAGGTGCCCCGGTACCGGGAGTCGTAGGCGGCGGCCCGGTGGTCGCCCATCACGAACATCTCCCCGGTGGGGACGGTGGTGTCGAAGCAGTCCCCGCCGTTGGGCGCGCCGCCCTGCAGGTAGGGCTCGTCGAGCGGGGCTCCGTTCAGTTGGACGGGCCGGTCGCCGCACTGGGAGACGTGGTCGCCGCCGAGGGCAACCACCCGGCTGAGGGTCTTCTCGGGCGGGCCTCCGGGCTCCATGGCGGCCGTGAAGAGCACCACGTCGCCGCGCCGGACCTCCCCGGGGTCGACGGCGTACGTGGTGACCCGCTGACCGGCGTGGTAGGTGGGGGCCATGCTGCTGCTCCCCAGCACGATCACGTGCGGCCGCAGGGAGATCCCGTAGCCGATCGAGGCGGCCGGGAGTGCCAGGCCGAGGATCAGGAGGACCAGCGCCGCCTTGCCGAGTCCGCTCCATCGTTTCACGTTCGCGTCAACTCCCCGTGCCCCGCACCCCGGTACGACCGCGCCGTGCGCGCGGACAGACCGGGGAGTGTAGCGAGCGGGCCGGACGGTGCCGCGCGGCGGGGGGAGGTCACCACTGGTCTTCCGGGTCACCCTCCTCGGAGTCGTACGGGTCCGGGTCGGCCGGTTTCGGGTCGGCCACCCAGCCCGCGGCCAGGACCAGGCGGGAGGTGCGGTGGACGGCGAGGAAGGCGAACGGGCGGTCGAACTCCGCGGTGAGGCGCCGGGCCGCGTACGGGGGCCGTGCGGCGGCCCCGGCGGCCACGCCGAGGGCGGTGACCGAGGCGGCGCGGAAGCCGCGCGGGCCGAAGACGGCGGTGGTGGTCTGCCGGGCGGAGTCGACCGCCAGCGGTGCGGCGCTGATGCCGGGGAAGTGGCCGCGGGTGGTGTCGGAGGCGGCGCGCAGGCCGAACAGGTCGGGCCGTTCCAGCAGGTCGTGGTCGTCCGTCAGGTCGAACTCGACGGTGCCGACCAGGAGTTCGGGCTCACGGGAGTAGCTGCGCACCCAGCCCGCGGTCAGGCCCGGTCCGGGGGCGCCGTCGGGGAGTTCGGTGCCGGGGCGCAGCAGACCGGGCCGTTCGGCGGTGCGGACGGCGGCGGCGAGGACCGCGCCGGGGGCGGCGTCCGCGGGGCCCAGGCAGAGGTGGACGTCGACGCCGCGCAGGCCGAGCACCTTGAGGACGGTGAGCGGTCCGGCCTCGGTGCCGTCGGCGACGCCGACCCGGTCGAGCAGTCCGGTGCGGCGGTGCAGGCCCGCCACGGGACGGCCCTGCCAGGGGCCGGCCTCGGGCTCGTACGGGTGGGAGTGGAAGCGGCGGATCCAGTCGGTGCGGACGGTGAGGGCGCCGGCCAGCAGGAGTTCGGTGTCGGGCGTGACCTCGGCGGGCATCCGGGGGATCGCGCCCGCGGTCCGCTCGGCGGCCCAACCGTCCAGCGCGGCGCGGTCGGCGGCCGGGTCGCCGGTGATCCGGCGGTGGCTGTGCGGGGGCAGCGCCGCCGTCCAGGCCGGTTCGAGCGGGAGGCGTTCCCCGGTCCAGAGGCCGAGTGCGGCGGTGACGCCGGGCGTGCGGTCGAGGGCGGCGAGCAGTTCGCGTCCGGCCGCGGCGGCACCGGCGGTCGGGACGCCGAGGGCGTCGGCGAGTTGGCGGGCGGCGGGGCCGGTGGCGCCCGCGGCGAGGAGGGCGAGCGGGGCCCAGGCGCCGGGGGCGCTGAAGGCGGTGTTGCGGCCGTCGGCCGGGGCGGTGCGCCCCCAACGGGCGGTCAGCTCGTTGACGGCGCGGACGGTGTGGTGCATCGGCACGGTGCGGCTCTCCCCGGTGGCGGTCCTGTGCCGGAGGGTAGGCGCTGCGCGGGCCCGGCGGCGAGCGGTTATCGGCGGCGGTCGTCCGCGGCCTCGCCGCCCCGCCGGCGCACCGAGCGGGTGGGGTGGTTCCGGGGTGGGCGGCGGGGGGTTCGCGGACGCGCGGGGGTCGGGAGGGTGGTGCGCCATGGCGGCCCGGGCACCCCGCGCTCGGGCCGCCATGGCGCTGGCGGGCGCGGCCCCCGGTCTCCCGGTTTTCCCCTCCCGGGGAGTGGGGGCCGCGCCGCCGCTTCGGGTGGCTGTCGCCGCTGACCGTCCGCGTGGGGGTGGGGCCGGTCAGCGACGGGACCGGGGGCCGGTCAGCGGCGCTGCCAGAGGGCCGGGACGTTCGGCGGCTCCCACCCGGCGTACGCGATGTGGCCCTGGATGCAGACGTAGGTGACGCCGTTGTAGGTGACCACGTCGCCGGCCTTGTAGCTGGCGCCGACCGTCCAGGTGGTGGAGCCGCCGCCCGTGCTGCTCGGGCTGGGGCTGGGCGAGCCCGGGTTCGAGTTGCTGGGGCTGGGGCTGGGCGAGCCCGTCCCGTTGACGTTGAGCACGAAGTCGAAGCTGGCCTCGCGCCCGTTGCCGACCTGGCGGACCGTCATCAGCAGCGCCGGGTCGTAGATGGTGTCGGTGGCGTTGCGGGGCTCGTTCGGGAAGTACAGCTGGGTGGTGAGGATCGGCTGGTTGGGGGCCTGCACCTTGACGTGGATGTGCCGGGTGCGGCCCGGGTAGAGGCCCGGGACGATCGTGGTCAGGGTGTACGCGCCGTTGGCGGCGCTGAACTGGTGGCCGCGGAAGGTGTAGCCGGAGTTGTCGTAGGCGCCGTTGGTGTCGGCCTGCCAGAAGTCCAGCAGGGCGCCGGCGATCGGCAGGCAGTTCCGGCCGAAGACGTAGCCGCTGAGCGTCAGCGGGGTGCCGGGGGTGCCGCTGGTGACCAGGCTGGTGCGCAGCGGGGAGCCGGGCTTGAAGTACGGGCCCTCGATCTGCTCACCGGTGACGTGTCCGTCGGTGCACTCGGGGGTGAGCGGGGCCGGGGCGTCGGCGGCGACCGCGTCGCGGGCCAGCGCGACTCCGGTGCCGACCAGGACGGGGGCGGCGGCGGCCGCGGCGGCCGCCTTCAGCAGGCCCTTGCGGCTGATCTTGCGGTCGGCCAGTTCTCCCAGGCCGTCCAGTGGGTTGTGGGGGATGGACATGGCTCTCCGTTCGACTGCTTCGGATGGTCGCCGCACGCCCGGATTCCCTTGGATGGGACATGACACCTGGAGAGGTCGGGCCTCCCGGTGCGGCGGCGCTGTGGGGCGCCTCAGACGCTAGGCCCTGCCCGGCCGGGCCGTCGATGGACGGGGGCGGCGGGACGTGGTGCATTCCTCAGCAGCCGTCACGCGCCGTTCGACTGGCCTTCGGCCCGGATTCCGGCTCAACTTGCTTGTACGTCATGTGAGTTGTGGTGCTGATCGTCACGCCGTCGGGCCGCCTTGAGTTCACCTTGAGCCTGCCTTCAGGCTGCCTTCAGGCTGTCTCCAGCCGGACTGCTCGCGGAACTCGCCCGGGGTGCGACCGACTTCGCGCCGGAAGAAGCGGCAGAAGTAGGCCGGATCGGAGAAACCGGCCGCGGCGGAGACCTGACGGATCGTCATGTCCGTGGTGGTGAGCAGGTGCTTGGCCTCCAGGGTCTGCTGCTCGCGGACCAGCCGGGCCGGGGTGCGGCCGGTGGCCTCCTTCACCACCTCGTGCAAGTAGCCCGCGGAGACGCCGAGCTCACGGGCCAGTGCGAGCACCGAGCGGTCGGTGCGGTCCGAGTCGGCGATCAGCCGGGTGAACCTGCCGACCAGCGGGTGCCCGGCCGCGCGGGGCACCGCCGCCGCGTCGCGGCGGCGGGCCGCCCGCAGCGCCCGCACCAGCAGGACATGCAGCAGGGCCTGCAGGACGCTCGGCCCGCCGTCCAGCCCGGCCTCGTGCTCGGTGGTCAACTCCCGCAGGACGGACACCATTTCACGGTGCTCCCGGCGGTCCGGCCGGATCGCCGGGCCGGTCGCCAGGGAGCGCAGCAGGGCCAGGTCCTCGGGGTGCCGGTGCAGGAAGTCCTCGTTGAACAGCAGGATCCAGCCGTCGAGTCGGCCGGCCCCGCACCACCGGTGCACCTGCCCCGGCAGCACCGCGTACAGCATCGGGGGCTGGATCCGGTGCTCGACGAGGTCGATGACGTGCGTCCCGCTGCCCGCCACCACGTAGGCCAGTTCGTAGAACGAGTGCCGGTGCGGGAAGTCCGCCCTGGAGAGCGGCCCGATCGCGTCGAAACTGCCCGCCGCGAACGGCAGCAGCCCCGGATCGGGCACGTCCAGGTCGTGCAGTTCCAGGCCGGCGGCCGGTCGGAGCCTCATCGCGCCAGTGTGCGCAAACGGCCCGCCGGACGTCCAGTGGTCCAGACCAAGTGGCACGTACCGGCACACGCGGGCCCGCCCCGGCCCCATAACCGTTGGAGTGGAAGGGCGTTGATGTCCTACGGTGTGTCCGCGATCGGATCACGACGGCCTGGAGGTCGGATGCGGGTGGCGGACTTCGCTTCCTGGGAGCGGGAGTTCCCGCTGCGGTACGTGCTGGTGCGGGACGTCGGCGACGAACAGGACTGGGAGGCCGTCGAGTTGCTGGCGCGCTGCGTGGACGTCGAGGGCCTGTACGTGCCGCGTGAGCACCCGGACCGGACGGTGCTGGTGCTGGAGGGCTGCCCGGCCGACAGTCCGCTGGCGGTCATGGCCGCCGGACCGGGCGGGCGGCAGTTGGGCGATCTGATGCTGGAGGTGCTGGGCCGGAACGACGACTGGCCACCGCACGTGTTCGCCCTGTTCGACATCTCGACGGTCGCCATGCGACCGACGGCGGGCGCGCCCGGCCTGGTCGACCTGGTCCTGGGCACCCGCCTGCGCGACGACTGGGAGTACGGCCGCCCCCGTCCGCCCGCGCAGCCGTACTTCGAGGTCCGGTCGACGGACCAGCGGATCACCGCCCCGCTCACCCACTGCGGGAGCATCGGCGGCCTGTACGACCGCTACCCCCTCCCCCAGCCCGTGCAACTGATCGGCTGCGAGCCGTCCCCCGCGCTGCTCGACGGCCTGGCACCGTCCGGCGGGGGGAACGACGGCTGGGGGCAACTGGTCGGTCTCGACCGCTTCGGCGGCGTCCTGCGCACCGAGAACTTCCCGCTGCTGATCACCGAGGCCCGCCCCTCCGTCCTCGGCGGTGCGCTGCTGGACCTCACCTTCGCGGACGGCAGCCCCGACCGCCCCACCCCGGACTGCCGGAGGGTGCGCGACCTCTGGTTCGAGGGGCCGCCGAGCGAGCCCGGCGGGTGGGTCGGGTTCGACACCTCGGGCCGCGACGAGTGGCTGGGCCTGTGCCGTCCCACCAGCCTGTCCGCCGCCCCGCACGGCAGCGACGAGCACCACCTCGACGGCCGACACGCCACCGACGTCCCCGGCCTGCACCTGGCCCTCGGCGAGGCGTTCCTCGGCCCGGGCCTGTCCCTGGGCTTCGATCTGCACTGGTTGCACGAACACCTCGACGGGGGTGCCCGCCGCACCCTGGTCTGGCACGACGCGGAGACCGCCCGGCGCTCACTCGCCTGGCGGGTGGTCAGGACCGACCCGCTGCGCAGCTACTTCGACGCGGTGCTGGAGATCCTGGCGGAGCGCGGTGTGAAGGTCGTCCTGGACTGAGCCGTCCGGCGCCGGTGATGATGCCCGCATGGCGCACCACGACCACCCCTCCGCTCCCCCGGCCGTGATCCCCGGCTACGACGGCGGACCGTACCGGCACCGGCCCGAACTGCTGGACGACCACCTGTTCTGGGTGGGGCACCTGCACAACTGGTGCGCCGACCTGGAGGAGGCGGAGGAGTTCGTCGACGAGGCGGAGGACCTGGCGGCCGGGCGGTTGCAGGCGGGGCTGCTGAGCGGGGAGCAGTGGCCGGTGTTCACGGTCCCGCTGGGGGGCGGGCACCTGCTGCACGTGGTGTACCGGGCGTTCGCCGGGGACGAGGGGATCGACTACCTGCTGCACCACCCGGAGTGGGAGGCGGCCGAGCCGCTGGCCGCCGACGAGGGCTGCTTCAGCGGGCCCGGCCTGTGCTGGGACGAGCTGGTGGCCGCCGCGGACAACGGGCTGCCCGGCGGCAGCACGGCCGATCCGCACGCCCGGCTGCTCCTGCTGCTGCCCGCGTTCGGCGAGGCGGAGGCGCCCGCCGGGGCGGCCGACCGGCTGGCGGCCGCGCTGCGGGCGCGCACCCGGTTCGCGGAGCCGGAGCGGCTGGCCGCCGCGCTGCTGGCGGTCCAGGGGCCGTGCGGCGCGCCGCGCTGGCGCAGGGACCCGGACGGGGCGCTGGTCAACGACGGCGAGTACTCGCCCCGGTGCGCCACCGCGCTGCCCGCGGCCCGGCAGGCCCGGATCACGGCGGCGCTGGCCGCCCGCTGACGGCCCGGCGGGTCAGACCACCAGCAGTTCGCCGCAGGTCTCGGTGAGGACGGTGCGGGCGTCGGCGGGCAGGGCGCGGTCGGTGATGAAGCAGTCGAGGTCGGTGAGGGCGGCGAAGCTGCTGAGGCCGACGACGCCCCACTTGCTGTGGTCGGCGACGGCGACGGTGCGGTGGGCGGAGGCGATCAGGGCGCGGTTGGTCTGGGCCTCGGCGAGGTTGGGGGTGGTCAGGCCGGCGCGTTCGCTGACGCCGTGGGCGCCGATGACCAGCAGGTCGACGTGCAGGGAGCGGATGGCCTGGTCGGCGAGCGGGCCGACCAGGGCGGCGGAGCGGGTGGGGGCGCCGCCGGTGAGCAGCAGGGCGGGGCCGGCGTCGCCGCGGGTGCGGACGAGTTCGGCGACCGGCAGCGAGTTGGTGACCACGGTCAGGCCGGGGACGTCGAGCAGGCGGGTGGCGACGGCGTAGGCGGTGGTGCCCGCCGAGACGGCGACCACGCTGCCGGGCTGGACCTGGGCGGCGGCGGCCTCGGCCAGGGCGGCCTTGGTGTCGGCGGCCAGCGTGGACTTGGCCTCGAAGGCGGGCTCCTCCGCGGTGGTGGTGCGGGCGACCGCGCCGCCGTACACCTTGCGGACGGCGCCGGAGCGGGCGAGGGCGTCCAGGTCGCGGCGGACGGTCATGTCGGACACGCCGAGCTGGTCGACCAGTTCGGCGACCTTGACGGCTCCGTCGCGGCGGACCAGGTCGAGGATCAGGGCCCGGCGCTGGTCGGCGAGCAGTCCGCCGTCGGTCGTCACGGTGTCCTCCGGGTGGGGGTGCGAGTGGGACGGCGCTCAGCATAGTTCGCGGGGCGGCGCACCGACCCTGTTCGAGTCTGGTGCAGTGTGTTTGAATGTGTTGACTATATCGCCTGACCGTCCGTGACCGTCCGTTGGAGCACCCGATGACCACCGATGCCGCCGCCGATGCCGCCGCCGCCTTCGCCTCCGCCTTCGACGGCCCGCCCGACGGCGTGTGGGCCGCTCCCGGCCGGATCAACCTGATCGGCGAGCACACCGACTACAACGAGGGCTACGTGCTGCCCGCCGCGCTGCCGCACGCCACCCGGGTCGCGGCCCGCCGCCGCGAGGACGGCCTGGTGCGGGTGTTCAGCGCGCAGGGCGACGGCTCGGTGACCGCGTTCGCGCTCGCCGAGCTGGCGCCGGGCTCGGTGCCGGGCTGGGCCGCGTACCCGGCGGGCGTGTTCTGGGCGCTGGCCGAGGCCGGGCACCGGGTGGGCGGCGCCGACCTGGCGTTCTCCTCGGACGTGCCGACCGGGGCGGGCCTGTCCTCGTCCGCCGCGCTGGAGTGCGCGACCGCGATCGCCCTGGACGAGCTGTACGGCCTCGGCCTGGACGCCCCCGGCCGGGCGTTGCTGGCCCAGCGCGCCGAGAACGCCTATGTGGGGGTGCCGTGCGGCGCGCTCGACCAGATGGCGTCCAGCTGCTGCGTCGCGGGCCACGCGTACTTCCTCGACACCCGGACCCTGACCGGCCGCCAGGTGCCGCTGGACCTGCCCGCGGTCGGCCTGTCCCTGCTGGTGATCGACACCCGGGTCAAGCACGACCTCGGCGACGGCGCGTACGCGGGCCTGCGGGCGGGCTGCGAGCGGGCCGCCGAACTGCTCGGGGTGCGGGCGCTGCGCGACGTCGACACGGACGGACTGGCCGCGGCCGAGGAGCGGCTGCCCGCCGAACTGCGGCCGCTGCTGCGGCACGTGGTCACCGAGGACCGGCGGGTGCTGGACACCGTCGCGCTGCTCGACGCGGGCGACCCGCGGGCGCTCGGCCCGGTGCTGACCGCCGGGCACGCCTCGCTGCGCGACGACTACCGGGTCTCCTGCCCGGAGACCGACCTGGCGGTGGACGCCGCCAACGCGGCGGGCGCGCTGGGCGCCCGGATGATGGGCGGCGGCTTCGGCGGCTCGGTGCTCGCCCTGGTCGACACCGACCGGCTGGCGGAGGTCGAGCGGGCGGTGCGCGGGGCGTTCGCCGCGGCCGGGTTCGGCGAGCCGCAGACCTTCCCGGCGGTGCCCTCGCAGGGTGCGCACCGGCTGCGGTAGGGCGCGCACGCGGAGAACCCGCCCGGGAGGAGCCTCCCGGGCGGGTTCTCCGTGCGTGCGGGCGCCTACAGCTCGCGCAGGGTGCGGGCCGCGGTCTCGGGGCGGACGTCGTTCATGAACGCCCCCATGCCGGACTCGGTGCCCGCCAGGTACTTGAGCTTGTCGGCGGTGCGGCGCAGCGTGAACAGCTCCAGGTGCAGGGCGAGTTCGGTGGCGGCGGGCCGGGGCGCCTGGTGCCAGGCGGCGATGTACGGGGCCGGTGCGGGGAAGAGCCGGTCGAAGCGGCGCAGCAGGTCGAGGTAGATCCGCGGGAACTCGGCGCGGGCGTCGGCGTCCAGGGCGGTCAGGTCGGCGACCCGGCGGTTCGGGTAGAGGTGCACCTCGTACGGCCAGCGGGCGGCGAACGGGACGAAGGCCGTCCAGTGCTCGCCCGCCAGCACCACCCGGGAGTCCGGCTTGCCCGCGGTGGCGCGCTCGGCGGCCAGCACGTCGTCGTACAGGTTGCGGCCGGTCGCGGCGAGGTGGGCGGCGGCGCGGTCCAGGGCGAGGGAGGTGCGCGGGGTGGTGAACGGGAAGGCGTAGATCTGGCCGTGCGGGTGGCCGAGGGTGACGCCGATCTCGGCGCCGCGGTTCTCGAAGCAGTACACCTGCCGGACGCCGGGGCGGGCGTACAGCTCGGCGGTGCGGTCGGTCCAGGCGTCCAGCACCAGGCGGGCGCGCTGCTCGGACAGGTCGGCGAAGGACGCCCGGTGGTCGGAGGTGAAGCAGACCACCTCGCAGCGGCCGGTGCCCGGGGTCAGCGCGTACGGGCCGTCCGACCAGGGCGCGACGTGGGCGGCGGAGGAGTCGGCGAGCGACGGGAAGCGGTTCTCGAACACCGCGACCTGGTAGTCCGCGGCCGGGATCTCGCTGAGCCGCCCCTCCCGCGACGGGCACAGCGGGCACTCGTCGGCCGGCGGGTGGTAGGTGCGGGCCTGGCGGTGCGCGGCGACGGTGACCGCGTCGCCGGTGAACGGGTCGACCCGCACCTCGGAGACGCTCGCGGCCGGCTCCAGCGGCCGCCGGTCGGGCGCCTCGCGGTGGACGGGCTCCTCGTCGTAGTAGATCAGTTCGCGGCCGTCGGCCAGTTCGGTCACCGTCTTGTGCACGGCGGCACACTCCTCGTGGTTCGGGTCGCGGCTCGGGGCAGGAGGGGTGAGCCGATACACCGAACATCTTCGAACAGAGTGCACCACAATGCAACACCCCTCCGGTCGGCGGACCGGAGGGGTGCGGCAGGAGGGGGCGGGTTCGGGCCCCGGCTCAGGCCTTGGCGAGGACCTCGGTGACCAGGTCGCGGGCCGCGGACTGGACCTCGGCCAGGTGGGACTCGCCGCGGAAGCTCTCGGCGTAGATCTTGTAGACGTCCTCGGTGCCGGAGGGCCGGGCGGCGAACCAGGCGTTCTCGGTGGTGACCTTGAGGCCGCCGATCGCGGCGCCGTTGCCGGGGGCGTGGGTGAGGACGGCGGTGATCGGCTCGCCCGCCAGGGTGTCGGCGGTGACCCGGTCGGCGTCCAGGGCGGCCAGGGCCGCCTTCTGGGCGCGGTCGGCGGGGGCGTCGACCCGGGCGTAGACCGGGTCGCCGTGGCGGGCGACCAGCTCGCGGTACAGCGCGGAGGGGGTGCTGCCGGTGACGGCGGTGATCTCGGAGGCGAGCAGGGCCAGCAGGATGCCGTCCTTGTCGGTGCTCCACGGGGAGCCGTCGCGGCGCAGGAAGGACGCGCCCGCGGACTCCTCGCCGCCGAAGGCGACCGTCCCGTTCAGCAGACCGTCGACGAACCACTTGAAGCCGACCGGCACCTCGAGCAGTTCGCGGCCGAGCCCGGCCACCACCCGGTCGATCATCGAGGAGGAGACCAGGGTCTTGCCGACGGCCGCCGCCGCGGGCCAGCCCTCGCGGTGGCGGTACAGGTAGTCGATGGCCACGGCCAGGTAGTGGTTGGGGTTCATCAGCCCGCCGTCGGGGGTGACGATGCCGTGCCGGTCGGCGTCCGCGTCGTTGCCGGTGGCCAGGGCGTACGCGTCGCGCTTGTCGATCAGCGAGGCCATCGCGTACGGGGAGGAGCAGTCCATCCGGATCTTGCCGTCCCAGTCCAGGGTCATGAACCGCCAGGTCGGGTCGGTGAGCGGGTTGACCACGGTGAGGTCGAGGCGGTGGGTCTCGGCGATCCGGCCCCAGTAGGCGACCGAGGCGCCGCCGAGCGGGTCGGCGCCGATCCGCAGGCCCGCGTCGCGGACGGCGTCCAGGTTCACCGCGGCGGGCAGGTCGTCGACGTAGGCGCCGAGGAAGTCGTAGCGGCCGGTGGTGTCGGCGGCCAGTGCCCGGGCGTACGGGACGCGGCGGACGCCCTCCAGGCCCGCGGCGAGCAGGGCGTTGGCGCGGCGCTCGATCCAGCCGGTGGCGGTGGAGTCGGCCGGACCGCCGTGCGGCGGGTTGTACTTGAAGCCGCCGTCGGCGGGCGGGTTGTGCGAGGGCGTCACCACGATGCCGTCGGCGAGGGCCGCGGGGCGGCTGCGGTTGTGGGTGAGGATCGCGTGCGAGACCGCCGGGGTCGGCGTGTAGCCGTCCGCGGTGTCGAGCAGCACGGTGACGCCGTTGGCGGCCAGCACCTCCAGCGTGGTGGCCCGGGCGGGCTCGGAGAGTGCGTGGGTGTCGATGCCGAGGAACAGCGGCCCGGTGGTGCCCTGTTCGGCCCGGTAGTCGCAGATCGCCTGCGCGGTGGCCGCGATGTGGTCCTCGTTGAAGGCGGCGCGCAGCGCCGACCCGCGGTGCCCGGAGGTGCCGAAGGCGACGCGCTGGGCGACGTCCTCCGGGTCGGGCTGCAGTGCGTAGTAGTCCGTCACCAGGCGGGCGACGTCGATCAGGTCCTGCGGCTGCGCCGGCTGACCGGCCCGTGCGTGCACCATGTGGTTGATCCCCTCGGTCGGTACGGCAAGGATGCCCGCCGACCATCATGCGGGCCACACCGCCCCGACGTCGGCAACGGCGTGGGCTCCCGGCCCCGGGAACGGAGGAACCCGCCCGTCCGACCTGCGCGGACCGCGGGGCCGCCCGGCGTCAGCTCCCGCCGGAGCGGCCGGAGTTGACCGCGGTGACGCGGGCGCCCCCGTCCGGCCCGCCGGCCCCCGGTTTGTTCCCCGGCCGACGGGGCAGCCTAGGCTGGGGCTGCGGGAAGGACCCCGGCGCAGTGCGGTCGCGCACGGACCGCCGCGCGGGCACCCGCCGCAGGCGACGGCCGGGGACACGAGGGGCGATGGCGGGTTCGAGGACGATGCTGCAGGGCGGGCCGACCCGGAACGGGGTCTACCCCGAGGGGGCGCTCCCCCCGGACTTCCGGCCCTGGCAGTTCCGGACCGGGAGGCACCGGGACCTCCAGTCGCCGAGCGTCTGCGACGGCACGGTGTACGTCTGCTCCCAGGACGGCGTCTGCTACGCCCTGTCCGCGGTGACGGGAGCCCTGCGCTGGAGCACCACGATCGGCGGGCGGATGGACTTCGCACCCCCCGTGGTCAGCGACGGCGTCGTCTGCGTCACCGACGACGACGGAGGGCTGTACGCGCTCGACGCCGAGGACGGCCGGGAACGCTGGCGCCAGCGCCACAGGGGTCGGGTACGGCTCGTGGCCGACGACGGCGTGCTGTACGGGGTGGACTCCGCCTGGATGTACCACCGCGGCGCCAACCCTGCGAGCCTGTTCGCGGTGGACCTCGCCAGTGGTGAAACGCTCTGGTGGACCAGTGTCCTCGACCGTTCCTCGACCCATCCCGCCCTCGCCGACGGGCGGATCTTCCGCACCAGTGACGTCGGCGACCTGACGGCGTTCGACGCCGCCACGGGCGACCTCCTGTGGCGGGTGAAGTGCGACAGCACTTGGGTGGACATGGCCAACACCCCGTGCGTCGCGGGCGGGGTCGTCTACGCCGCCGTCCAGTCCACGCTGTTCGCGCACGCCGCGGAGGACGGCGAGGTGCTGTGGGCCCGGGCCTACGACGGGCTCATCCGGGAGAGCGTCTCGGTGCTGGGCGACACCGTGTACTTCGGCACCAGGAGGTCGCGCCGGACGGGCTGCTACGCCGTCGACGCGGCCGACGGCGAGGTCCGCTGGCACTCGGCCCACCCCGGCGACGCCTCGGCCGTCGCCCTCAGCGGCACCTCGGGCTGGACCGTCTCCGGCCGGGGCATGAACTACCTGTGCGCCGTCGACCTGGCCACCGGCGCCCGGCGCTGGAAGCGGTACCTGGGCCCCAGGGGCGGCACCGTGCCCGTCCTGTGGAACGGCATCGCCGTCGTCTCGACCCACGTGGGCAGGGTGAGCGCCGTCGACGCCCGGACCGGACGGATGCCGTCCCGGCTCGCCGCCTTCACCCGTGCCACCGGCGGTCGGTGACCGAGCGGGGCTACTTCTTGCGGCCGCCGCCGCTGCCGCGCTTGGGCTGGGCGGTGCGGCCGCTGCCGCGCTGGCCCCCCGGCTTGGGCTTGCCGCCCTGGCCGGTGCGCTGCTGGGACTGGGCCCCGGGCTGGCCCTTGGGCTGCGGGCGGGCGGGCTTCTTCGCGGACGGGCGGCGCTGCTCCTCGGCGGCGGCGGTGCGGCCGCGGGAGCTGTTGGCGGTGCGGCCGCGGACGATGCCGATGAACTCCTCGACCAGGTCGGTGGTGGCCTCCTCCGGCCAGGCGAGGGCGACCTGCGACTGCGGGACGTCGAGCAGCGTGCGGTAGGTCAGGTCGCGGCGGTGGTGCAGCCGGGCCAGCGACTGCGGGACGGCCAGCACGCCGACGTTGGCGGCGACTAGCTCGATCGCGTCGCCGGTGGTGGCGGGCCGCTCGAAGGCCGGGCGGCCGGGCAGTTCGGGCCAGTCGAGGGTGTCGTCCTGCGGGTGGAAGACGATCTCCTCGGCGAGGTCGGCGACGGTGACCTCCTCGGCGGCGGCCAGCCAGTGGTCCTTGGGGAACACCACGACGGTGGTCTCGGTGTACAGCGGGATGGCGCTCAGCACCGTCCGGTCCACCGGCAGCCGGACCAGCCCGGCGTCCGCGCCGCCGGACAGCAGCAGGGCGTGCCCGTCGGCGGGCGTCGACTGCAGCAGTTCGAGCGGGACGTCCGGCAGCCGCTCCCCCCACACCCGCAGCCACTTGGTGGGCGTCACCCCGGGCACGTACACCAGGCGGAAGGAGGCGGGGGACTGCTCGTTCTCGGTCACGGGCTCCAGGCTAGCGGTCCGCCGGAGGCCGCCGCGGGCGGCGGGGCGGTGGCCGTGAGCTGGGCAGGGGCTCGTTCCCTATACCCTTGTCGCATGACTACGCCCAAGCCCAAGACCTCCCAGACCATGAAGCCCGCGACCGCGGCCAAGAAGCTGGGGATCTACCTGGCGGCGACCCCCGCCGAGTTCCAGGCGGGCGTCGTCTCCCGCGAGGAGCTCAACGCGATGCAGGCCGAGCCGCCGCAGTGGCTGGCCGACCTGCGGCGCAACGGGCCGCACCCGCGGCAGGTGGTGGCCGCCCGGCTCGGCATCTCGGTCACCGGCCTGAACCGGGCCGGGATCGCCGAGGCGCTGACCACCGAGCAGATCGACGCGCTGCGCGAGGAGGACCCGGAGTGGCTGCGCCGCGAGCGTGCGCTCCAGGCCGAGGTGCGCAAGGAGGCGCAGCGGGTGAAGGACGCGGCGGACAAGGCGGCGAAGGTGAAGGCCGAGCGGGCCGCGGGCAGGTCCCTGCGCAAGTAGCGGGTGGCGCCGGGTGCCCGGCGCCGGGCAGTAAGTAGCACGATCCGATCGTTGCAGGGCCGTTTCCGTGCGGCGGCACTCTTTCGGATGGTGTGCCCACGACATGAACGGCGTTGCGGGGTACGGCGGCTGACGGTCCGCCAGCATGGCGATCATGATGTCGCTACGCCGTACCGCCCCAGCAGCTCTCGTCGCCTGCACGGCCCTGCTGCTGCCGCTCGCCCCCGCCGCCGGTGCCGCCGACCGGCCCGGGCCCCGTTCGACCGAGGAAGCCGTCTCCGGCGTGCTGGACGGCATCCGGCAGGACCCGGCGCGTCTGGACGCCTTCCTGCGGGCGATGCCCAAGGGCGGTGACCTGCACAACCACCTCTCCGGCGCGGTCTCCACCGAGCTGCTGATCCGGCTGGCCGCGCAGGACGGCCTGTGCATCGACTCGGTGACCCTCGCCTCGGCGACCGGCCCCTGCCAGGGCACCCTGCGTCCGGCGGGGGACGCGCTGGCGGAGGGCGAGTTCCGCACCCAGGTGATCCGGGCCTGGTCGATGCAGGACTTCACGCCGGGCCCGGAGTCCGGCCACGACCACTTCTTCGCCACCTTCGGCAAGTTCGGCGAGGCCAGCTGGCGCCACCCGGGCACGATGCTCGCCGAGGTGACCGACACCATGGCGGCGCAGCACCAGAGCTACCTGGAGACCATGCTTACCCCGTCCTCGGTCGGGGTGGCGAAGCTGGCCGCCGAGGTCGGCTTCGACACCGACTTCGCGGCGCTGCGGCAGAAGCTGCTGGCGGACGGCCGGATGCAGGCGCTGGTGGACGGGGCCCGCACCGACCTGGACACCGCGCTGGCCGAGTACCAGGCCACCGAGCAGTGCGGCACCGCGCAGGCCCGGCCGGGCTGTGCGGTGACGGTGCGGGTGCAGTCCCAGGCCTCCCGGGCGTCCACTCCGGCGCGGGTGTTCGCGCAGCTGCTGCTGGGCATGGAACTGGCCTCCCAGGACGAGCGGTTCGTCGCGGTGAACCTGGTGCAGCCGGAGGACTACCAGTCCTCGCTGGACAACTACCAGCTCCAGATGGAGATGCTGGACTTCCTGCGTCCGCTCTACCCGAAGGCCCACATCAGCCTGCACGCGGGCGAGTTGGTGCCCGGGCTGGTGAAGCCCGCGGACCTGGCCTTCCACATCCGGCAGGCCGTGCTGACCGGCCACGCCGAGCGGATCGGGCACGGCGTGGACGTCACCCACGAGGACGACTCGGCGGAGCTGCTGCGCACCCTGGCCGAGCGCAAGGTGCTGGTCGAGGTGCCGCTGACCTCCAACGCGCAGATCCTCCAGGTGGAGGGGCAGCAGCACCCGTTCCCGCTGTACCGCAAGTACGGGGTGCCGACGGCGCTGGCCACCGACGACCCGGGGGTGGAGCGGATCGACATCACCCACGAGTACGTGCGGGCGGCGCAGACCTACGGCCTGGGCTACGCCGAGCTGAAGGACCTGGCGCGCAACTCGCTGGAGTACGGCTTCGTGGCGGGCCGCAGCCTGTGGCGGGACCGCGACGGCTTCAAGCCGGTGCCGGAGTGCCAGGGGCGGACGCTGGGGGCGGAGAACCCGACGCCGAAGTGCGCGGCGCTGCTGGCGGCCAGCCCGAAGGCGGCGCTGGAGTGGAAGCAGGAGGGGGCGTTCCGGGCCTTCGAGGCCTCGGTGCTGCACCTGAAGTAGCCCGGTGAGGAGAGGGGCGACGGCCCGCCGGGGGTGGCTCCCCCCGGCGGGCCGTCGGCGTGCGCGGCGGGCTCGGTCAGTGGCGGCCGAGGTGGGCGCGGAGTTCGACGAGCGGTTCGGCGGCGTCGGGGGCCCCGGCGGCGCGGAACATCGCGACGGCGGCGTCCAGGCGGGCCAGGGCGGCCTCGGGGCGGTCGAGCCGGTTGGCCTCCAGCAGGGCGGCGACCCGGATCGACTCGGCCTGCCCGTGGTGCGCGCCGGGGCCGTAGGCGGCGAACGCGGCGACGGCCCGCTCCATCTCGGCCAGCGCCTCCTCGTTGCGCCCCAGGCTGCTCAGGGTGCGGGCCCGGGTGTCGTGCAGGGTGCCCTCGGGGCAGCCGCTGGCGAACTCCTGGTCCTCGGCCGCGGCGGTGCGCGCCACCTCGGCGGCCTCGTCGATCCGGGCCAGGGCCTGTTCGGCGGCCTCGGGGTGCTCGGGGCCGTGCCGGTCGGCGGTGTGGCGGGCCTGGCGCAGCAGCATGTCGAAGACGGCGTCGGGGTGCGGGGCGGTGCGGTGGCTGTCGAGGGCGCGCTGCCGGGCCAGGTCGGCGGCGGGCCACTGCTCGGCGGAGGCGAGGGCGGAGGCGGCCTCGGCGGCGACCATGGTGAGGATGTGCTTCTCCTCGAACTCGGCGACCCGGTCGGCGAGCAGCAGGTACTCCTCGGCGGCGGCCCGGGGCTCGCCGATCTCGCGCAGGCCGCGGGCCAGGGTCAGCCGGGCCTGGGCCTGCTCGCGGACGTCGAGTTCGGCGAACCCGGGTTCCAGCAGCACGGACTCCAGGACGGCGACCCCGTCGTCGGCGCGGCCGGCGCTGCACAGCGCCTGGCCGAGCATGACGCGCGCGGAGGCGGCGTCGTCGGCGTCGCCGAGGCGGTCGTAGCGGGCGGCGGACTCGGTGAACGCGGCCGCGGCCTCGGCCGGGCGGCCCAGGCCGAGGTAGGTGCGGCCGAGGGCGTCGTGCACCCGGGCGGCGCCGGCGGAGCGGTCGCCGTACTGGACGACCACCGCGACGGCCCGCTGGAGGTACTCCTCGGCGGTCTTCAGGTCGCCGTTGTACAGGGCGAGTTCGCCGCGCTGGCCGTGGACGTGGGCGAGCCGCCAGGGGGCGGCGGCCTGCGCGACCAGCTCCTCGGCCTCGGCGATCATCCGGTCGGCCTCGGCGGCGGCGCCGCCCTGCTGGTGGCGGCCGGCCAGGAAGCGGGCCCGGGCGCCCAGCAGGCGGGCGTTGGCCTGGCGGTGCGGGAAGCCGTGCCGGCCGGCCTCGGTGTAGAGCTGTTCGAGGGTGGCCTCGGCCTCGGCGAGGGCGGCCGGGTCGGGGCCGGGGCCGTCGGGGCCGCCCTCGGCGGCGGCCGCGAAGACGGCGCGCATCTCGGCGTTGACCTGCAGCTGCAGCACGGCGACCAGTTCGCGGCCGCCGAACGGGGCTCCGGCGGCCGCGAGTTCGGCGAGCCGGTCGCGGATGTCGCGGATCTGCCGGAGGTCGCCGGGCCGGTCGTCGGCGGGGCCGATCCGGCGGGCCCGGGCGCCGAGGGCGCGGGCGGTCAGCCCGGCCTGCTCGAACAGCTCGGCGGCCTGGGCGTACAGCGCGTTGGCCTCGGCGTCGGGCAGCCGCTCGTCGAAGGCGCGCTCCAGGGCGAGTTCGGCCCGGAGCTGGGCCAGCGGGCCGAGGCCGGTCTGCTCGGCGTCCTCGGGGTGGCGGTGCTCGGGGGCCTCGATCAGGGCGCCGATCCGGTTCCAGTGCAGGAGCGCGTCGGGGTGGTTGGTGTTGCTCAACTCGCGTGCCTTGGCTACGAGTTCGACCAGGTCGACGGGCTCCTCCGGGGTGCCGGGCGAGGCCGGGGCGGAGGTCGGGAGCGGGGTGTCGGCGGTGGCGGCGGCGCGCAGGCCCAGCGGCATCGGCTCGGCGAACAGCGGGGTGCGGGCCAGCCGGGCGCGGCGGGCCCCGCCGACCGCACCGGTGCCGTTGCGGGCGTCGAAGCGGGCGGCCAACTCGTCGCCCTCGGTGCGCAGTTCGGCGTGGAGCTGGGCGGCGGTGCGGTGCGCACCGGGCGGTCCGGCCACCGGAACGTCGCCGTGGCCGTCCTCGACCAGGCGGCCGAGCAGGAGTTGGGCGCCGGTGAGGAAGTGCAGCCGGGAGAGCGGGTCGCCGTGCCGGTCGAAGAGGTCCCGGTTCTCGGCGAGGATCTCCAGGCCGCGCGGCTCGTTGCGGGTGAGTGCGCAGAACTCGAGGTGCAGGCCGATCACCCGGGCGGCGCCGGAGCGGCCCCGGGCCCAGCGGTAGCCGGTCAGGTGCGCGGAGCGGGCCTCCTCGACCCGGCCGGTGCGCAGCAGCGGCAGCAGCGCGAGGGCCCGGCTGACGTGCGGCTCCTCGGAGCAGGAACGCTCGCCGGAGAACACCGGCTGCCAGGTCTCCAGGGCCCGCTCGTCGTCCCCGAGGTCGACGAAGTGCAGGGCCTGGTCGCGCAGTTCGCAGGCCTGGCAGTCGCTGTAGCGGGAGCGCCAGCGGGTCGCCCACAGCTCGAAGGCGTCCTGCACGCCCTCGCCGGTGTGCGCGGCGAGCCGGTACTGCCGGGCGTAGTAGGGCTGCAGGTCGTGGCCCTGGGCGAGGTAGTGGCTGCGCAGTTCGCCGTGCCAGCGGCGGACCGCCTCCAGCGGCACCTCGGGGACGCTCAGCAGGGCGTTGGCGACCCACTTGTAGCGCCAGTCGGTGGCGTGGTTCTCCCAGTCGCCGAAGCTGTCGGGGTGCTCCTTGCGGAGCTTGGCGATCCGGGCGAAGGCCACCGGCAGCTTGCGCTGCTCGGCGTCGTACTCGTACGCCTCGGTCAGCTCCAGCAGGGCGACGGCGAGCAGCTCGGGGTCGTCGAACTGCTCGGCGGCGTCGACGAGCTCCTCCGCGGTGACGGTGCGCTGGCGGCCGTACGGGAGCTGGTCGTTGTCGCGCAGGGCGGTGCGGACGGCGTCGATGGTGTCGAGCATCACGACTCCTGGGGCGGCGTGGCGGGCGGGTTCTGCGCGGCGGGCTCGTGGCCGAGCGTGGCGTGGTCGAGCAGGGCCAGGAAGGAGCGGTTCAGCAGCGCGGACTCGCTGGCCTTCAGCGGGCGGCGGGTGAGCAGCAGGGCCTGGCCGTACAGCGCCTCGACGGTGGTGATCGCCAGCTCGCGGTGCCGGATGCCGGCGGCCCGGCGCACCAGCGGGTTGAGGTGGTTGAGGACGAGTTGGGCGCGGGGCGCGGAGCTGCCCAGCGAGCCGAGGATGTCGGCCCACAACCCGTCCGCCTGGTCGGCGAGTTGGGTGCGGGTGCGCTCGTGCCGGGCTTCCCGGTCGTCGAGCAGCAGGGCGGGGGCGCTGCTGGGGTGGAAGGTGCGCAGGGCGACGTCGCAGTCGAAGCGGCCGAGCACCTCGCGGGCGGTGGCGAGGAACGCGGCGGCGGCCAGTTCGGTGGCCGGGTCGACGTTGTCGAGGTGCGCGGTCACGGTGGCCGGGTCGAGGTCGGCGACGGTGATGCCGGTGCGGATCTCGGGCAGCCGGTGCACCAGGTCGCGGTCGTAGGTGTAGCCGCCGTTGATGACGCCCAGGCCCGCGGCGCCCGCGATCGGGGCGACCTGGCGGAACTCCTCGACGGTGCGGGTGACCAGGACGACCGGGTGGGCGCGGGCGAACTCGTCCAGCGTGACGTTGCCGTCGGTGGTCTCGAACGGCAGCCAGGGCAGCAGCATCCGCAGCAGCTGGTCGTCGTGCCGGGCCAGCGACTTGACGGCCAGGTGGTGCACCGACAGGAAGCGGTGCAGCAGGCCCGGGTCGCTGGCGGACAGGTCGGTCAGCCAGTCGCGGATGCGCAGGCCGAGCGCGTCGCGGACGGCGGCGAGCGTCTCGTCCGCGTACAGCGCCTCGCGGGAGGCGGTGGGGCGCAGCCGTTCGGCGTCGACCACGCAGCGCACGAAGAACGCCCACTCGGGGAGCAGTTCGTCGGCCTGGTCGGAGAGCAGCATGCCCTTGAGGTGGACCCGGTGCCCGGCCCGGCGGGACGGCGGGACGGCCTCCGGCAGCACGTAGGCGACGCCGCTGAGGCCGACCAGCGGCAGGTCCAGGTCGATGGTGTCGAGCGGGGTGAAGTCGAAGGTGTCGCGGCAGTGCGCGGTGAGCGCCTCGCGCCGGGCGGCGGGGTTGCCGTAGCGGCGGGCCCACGGCGCGGGGGTGTCGTTGACCTGGGTGGTGCGCCCGGCGCCGTCGACCACGGTGACCTGGTGGCGCAGCAGGCTGCCGTAGTGGCGGGCGAGTTCGAGGACGCGGCGGGGTGAGGTCCACTCCTCGGCGTCGGTGCGCGGGGTGAGGGTGACGGTGGTGCCGGGCTCGGGACGGGCCTCGGCGGGCAGCGTGGTGATGGTGTAGCGGCCGTCGGAGCGGCCGCGCCACTCGACCACCGGCGCGTCGGGGGTGCGGGCGGAGCGGGTGGTGACGGTGATCTCGTCCGCGACGACGAAGCAGGCGAGCAGGCCGATGCCGAACTGGCCGATGAACTCGGCGCGGGCGTCGGCGAGTCGGCCGGCGTCCAGGTCGCCCTCGGCGGTCCGCTTGGAGCTGCGGCCGATGGTGGCGAGGAAGGTGTGCACGTCCGCCTCGGTGAGGCCGACGCCGGTGTCGGAGACCGAGAGGGCGTCGCCCGCGGTGACGGTGATCGCGGCGGGCGCGGCCGGGTCGAGGACCTGCCGGGCGGTGATCGCGTCGACCGCGTTCTGCAGCAGTTCGCGCAGGTAGACGCGGGGGCTGGAGTACAGGTGGTGGGAGAGCAGGTCGACCAGGCCGCGCAGGTCCACCTGGAAGGTGTGCGCGCTGGGGTCGTTGGGGGTCACCGGGGCTGGTCCTTCGGCTGGTGCGGGCGGAGGTCGGTCGGGGGCGGTGCCGTGGAGCTCGGCACGGCGGGTCCGGTACGGCGGGGTCCGGTGCGGCGGGGTCCGATGCGGCGGGGTCCGATGCGGCGGGGCGGGGTCAGCGTCCGGCGCACTGCAGGCGGGTGCGCTGGTACACCTCCGCCGGGTCGCCCCAGTAGGACCAGGGCCGTTCGGTGGCGAGGTCGCCGAGCTCGGCGAAGAGCAGGTGCGCGGCGGCGGGCTGCCCGGAGAGCGCGAACGCCATCGCGAACTCGTTGTGGGTGACCGCCCAGTCCCGGCCGCGGACGTAGTCGGGGTGCCGCACCGAACGGTCGGCGGCCTCGTGCAGCTCGGCCCGGACGTGCTCCTGGCCCATGTACGCGGCGTCCTCCTCCGGGGGCAGCGAGAGCCAGTGCTCGATGTGCGCGCGGGCCACCAGCTCGCCGTGCGGGCTGCCCCCGGGGGCGGCGAGCATCGCGCGGCGGGCGAAGGCGTGCATCTGCTCGTGCGAGCCCTGCCACTTCTCGCACAGCTGCTGCAGGCGCTGGCGGTGCGAGGCGAGGTGGCCGGGGCTGCGGCGCAGCGCGGCCTCGAAGCGGTGGCGGGCGGCGTTCCGGTCGAGGGAGGCGCCGCGGCCGCTGATCTGCAGGAAGTACCAGGGGCCGAGCAGGGCCGGGTCGAGTTCGGCGGCCCGGTAGAGGTGCTCCTCGGCGCTCTCCAGCCGCTCGTGGAAGGTCTTCCACTGCTCCTCGGTGACGTTCCGGGCGCTGGCCCTGGTCCGGGCCTCCCAGGCCCAGCTGACGTGCCGGGCGCCCTGCACCAGCTGCAGCAGCGGGTCGTCCGGGGCCGCCTCCAGCGCCTTGCCGACCAGCACCTCGGCGCCCGGGACGTCGGCGACGGCCTCGACCATCAGCGTCAGGTCCTCCTGGCCGTCGGCGGCGTCGAGGATCGCCCGGGCGGCGGGCCAGGAGCCGACCCCGACGAAGGCGCGCAGCTTGGCCAACTCGGCGTCACCGAACGCCGGGTCGATCCGGGGGCGCCCCTGCGCGCCCGCGGCGGGCCGTGCGTCCGCGGCCGCCGGGCGGCCGCCACCGGTGTCGCTGCGGCCGAGCAGCCGTGCGAACAGTCCCATTGCCGGGTCCCCTCCGAAGTGCTGTGCGTTCCCGTCGGGGCGTGCGCGTGGCACGCCCCGGATCGAGATTCCTATCACGTCCGTGCGACAGGTGTGCGAAGGGTTTTCCGGGACGGGGTGCGACGGGCGGGAGCAGGGGCCCGGGAAGAACGGCGAGGCTCGATGTCAGGGGCCCGGGGAACGGCGGGCTCGGGGCTGCTGGCGGTGCACTGCCGGTGCTTCGGGTTCTGTTGCTGGCCCGAAGCAACACGGACGCATCGGTGGGCTCCGACCGGCAGCAGCTCGGACTCGCCGTTCCCCGAGCCCCTGACGGGGCTCTCCGGCGGGGCTCTCCGGCGGGGCTCTCACTCGGCCGTGTGCACGGCCTGTCCGCCGACGTAGGTGCGCAGGACGCGGGTGTCGGCGATCTCCTCGGTGGGGGCGGCGAACGGGTCGCGGTCGAGGACCACGAGGTCGGCGAGGTTGCCGGGGCGCAGCACGCCGGTGTCGTCGAGGCGGTTGAGGTGGGCGGTGCCCGCGGTGTAGGCGGCGAGGGCGGTGGCCAGGTCGAGGCGCTGTTCGGGCAGGAAGACCGGGACGTCGGCGGCGGCGCCGGGTTCGCGGCGGTTGACGGCGACGTGGATGCCGTCGATCGGGACGGGGCTGGAGACCGGCCAGTCGCTGCCCGCGGCGAGGGTGGCTCCGGTGCGCTGCAGGGCGCCGAACGGGTACTGCCAGGTGGCGCGTTCGGGGCCGAGGAAGGGGATGGTGAGTTCGTCCATCTGCGGTTCGTGGGCGGCCCACAGCGGCTGGATGTTGGCGACGGCGCCGAGCGCGGCGAACCGGGCGAGGTCGTCGGGGTGGACGACCTGCAGGTGGGCGAGGTGGTGGCGGTTGCCGCGGCGGCCGTTGGCGGCGATCGCGGCTTCGACCGCGTCCAGGGCCTCGCGGACGGCGCGGTCGCCGAGGGCGTGGAAGTGCACCTGGAAGTCGAGCGCGTCGAGGGCGGTGACGTGCTCCTTCAGGGCGGCCGGGTCGACGAAGCTGAGGCCGCTGTTGCCGGTGGCGCAGCCGCAGCCGTCCAGGTAGGGGGCGGTGAGGGCGGCGGTGAAGTTCTCCGCGATGCCGTCCTGCATGATCTTGATCGAGCCGGCCCGGAACCGGCCGTGGGTGTACGCGGCGCGGCGGGCGACGAGTTCGGGGATCTGTTCGGCGCCGCGTTCGCGGTCCCACCACAGGGCGCCGACCACCCGGGCGGTGAGGGTGCCGTCCTGGGCGGCGGTGAGGTAGGCGTCGGACGGGTCGGGGTTGCCGCCGAACTCGCCGAGCAGGGCGTCCTGCCAGGCGGTGATGCCGAGCGAGTGCAGCATCGCCTGGGCGCGCAGCAGGCCGTCGAGGCGGTCGGCGGGGGTGGGGTCGGGGGCGTGCCGGCCGACCAGGCCGACGGCGCCCTCCTGGAGCACGCCGCTGGGCGTGCCGTCGGCCTCGCGCTCGATCCGGCCGTCGGCGGGGTCGGGGGTGTCGCGGGTGAGCCCGGCGAGTTCGAGGGCGCGGGTGTTGGCCCAGGCGCCGTGGTGGTCGCGGTTGGAGAGGAGGACCGGGCGGTCGGGGACGACGGAGTCGAGCAGCTGCCGGGTGGGCAGGCCGCCGTCGAAGCTCTCCATCGACCAGCCGCCGCCGGTGATCCACTCCTTCTCGGGGTGGGCGGCGGCGTACTCGGCGACCCGGGCCAGGTAGTCGGCGACGGTGACGGTGCCGGTGAGGTTGCAGGCGGCCGTCTCGATGCCGGCGTAGACGGCGTGCACGTGGGCGTCCTGGAAGCCGGCGATCAGCAACTTGCCGTGCAGGTCGACGACTTCGGTGCCGGGGCCGATCAACTCCCGTACCTCGTCGTGCCCCACCGCGGTGATCCGCTCGCCGGTGACGGCCAGCGCGCTCGCCCGGGTGCGGGCGGCGTCGCCGGTGTGGATCGGCCCGCCGGTGAAGACCAGGTCGGCACGGTTCATGGGTGGTGCTCCGTTTTCGTTGCGAGGTACGGGAGTTGACGGTACGTCAGGCCGTCGTGGCGGCTTCGGTGGTGGCTTCGGCGGCGGTGCCGGCCCGGTCGGTGGCGCCGGTGAAGTACGGCGAGCGGCGGACCCAGCGCGACCAGGCCGCGGCGGCCAGGCCGGAGGCGATCATCAGGACGGGGACGGTCAGCTCGAACCAGCCGTTGTAGGCGGTCAGTTCGAAGTGGTCGGTGGAGTCGTAGAAGGTCCAGGCGAGGTAGCCGCCGACCAGCAGCAGCACGACCGCGCCCAGCAGCGGGGCGACCACCGCCTTGAGGCCCTCGACGGGCTTCTCGCGCAGCAGGTGCCGGAAGCGCACCGCGGAGGCGATGGCGACCAGCGCGTAGTAGAGGGCGACGACGATGCCGATGGCGTTGACGGTGGCCGCGATCAGCTCGGTGACGGTCGGGATGACCAGCGCCAGCCCGGCCAGCGCCAGGGCGATGCCGGTGATCAGCCACGTCCCGGCGGCGGGGGTGCGGTGGCGCGGGTGCAGCCGCGTCCAGACCCTGCCGAGGGTGCCGTCGCGGCCCATCGCGTAGGTGCCGCGGGCGGTCGGGATGACCGCGGCCTGCAGCGAGGCGGCGGCGGAGAAGGTCAGCGCGACCAGCGGCAGGGCGGCCAGCGGCTGGTCGGCGAGCTTGTCGGCGAAGTACGCCAGGCCGGTGGCGCCGTTGTCGGCGAGCTCGCCGATCGGCAGCACCCGCTGGAAGGCGGTGCCCGCGAACAGGAACAGCCCGAGCATCAGCAGCAGCGACAGGAAGCCGCCGCGGGTGGCGTCCTTCGGGTCGTGCACCTCCTCGCCGACGCTGAACACCGACTCGAAGCCCCAGTAGCAGAACACCGCGAGCACCATGCCCTGGGCCAGCGCCGCCGTCGACGGGATCTCGAACGGGTCGTACCAGGACAGGCTGAACGGCTGGTCCCCGGCGAACAGGCCGTAGCCGCAGAACGCGATCAGCACGGCGTACTCGAAGACCAGCAGGTACTTCTGCAGCTCGGCGGCGAGGTCCAGGCCGCGGACGGCGACCACCGTCGCGGTGAGCAGCACCAGCATGCCGAGCAGCGTGCACTGGAAGCTGGAGTCCGGGTCCAGCCGCACGCCGGGCAGCGCGTGCAGGCCCGCCGTCCCGGCCAGCTGGATGATCGCCGAGCCGGTGACGGTGGTGGTGTACGCCATGAAGACGACGGTGGTGACGATGTTGACCCAGCCGGTCAGGAAGCCCAGCCACGGGTTGAGCGCCTTGCCGACCCAGCGGTACGAGCTGCCCGCGTCCGGTTCGACCCGGTTGAGCCGCCCGTAGCCGCAGGCGATGCCGAGCACCGGCAGGAAGGCCAGCAGCATGATGGCGGGCAGGTGCAGGCCGACCACGCCCGCCATCAGGCCCAGGCCGATGCCGATCGAGGTGGTGGCGGCCGTGCTGGACGCGGCGATCACCACCACCGCGCCGACGCCGACCGACCTGCGCATCGCGTCCGGGCCCGCGGCGGAGCCGCCGCCGGAACCGCCGTCGGGGACGGGGCCCCGGTCCTTGACCGTCGTTGCCAAAGGATCACCGCCGAGAGGTGTCGTGGGGGGACGCCCGCGGGCGGGCGCCGGGTGAGGGTGCGCCGGAGCGGTGGCGCGGGGGGGCACTGGTCACCGGCGGGCGTCGCGGGCTCGGCCCGCCGGGTGGGGGTCACCGGTGGGGAACCGCCGGTAGGGACGCCATGAAACCCCCGGCCCCGCAGAACGTCAATGCTGTTGTCGTAAGGGCGGATGGCCTAGGCTCACGGGCCATGACCGACCGCCCCGACCGCCCCGACCGCGTCGTCCCCGAGACCGCGCGCCGCCGCCGACGCCCCACCAAGCAGGGCACCGTGCTCTCCGAACAGGTCATCGTCGACACCGCGCTGCGCCTGGTCGGCCAGCACGGCGCCCAGGCCTTCACCGTCCGCCGCCTGGGCCTGGCGCTCGGTGCCGACCCCAGCGCGATCTACCGGTACTTCCACAGCACCGACGACCTGCTGCTGGCCGTCGCCGACGAGCTCATCGGCCTCGGCCTCGACGGCTGGCGGCCCACCGGCGACTGGCGCGCTGACCTGCGCGAGGTCGGGATGCGCATCCACGCCCGCTCGCTCGCCCACCCGCAGGCCGCCGTCCTCGCCGCGTACCGCACCACCGGCCGGGCCAACGAGATCCGCGCCATCGAGACCATGCTCGGGATACTCCGCGAGGCCGGGTTCCCCGACCCCGACGCGGTCAGCCTCTACCACGCCTTCATCGACCAGGCGCTGGGCTTCGCCGTCCTCGACTCCGCCGCGCTCGCCCTGCCCGCCACCGCCCGGCACGCCGACAACGGCGTCTGGGACACCGCCTACCGCGGCCTCTCCCCCGACACCCATCCGCACATCGCCGCCACCGCCGACCTGCTCGCCGCCGACATGCGGCGCAGCGCCTACCCCCTCGCCCTCGACCTGCTGCTCGACGCCCTCGCCGCCCGCCTCCCGTCCTGACCCGGCCCGGGAGCCCTCGGTGTGCACCTGCTCCCCCGACTGCGCCGAGCGCCTCGACATCCCGGTGCCGGTGCTGCGCCGGTTGCCTGGAGCAGGTCGAGCGGGAGCTCGAGACCTCCCGGGCCTGGATGCGGCTGCGTCCCGGGGTCGTCGCCCCGGTCAAGGAGTTGCGCGACGAGTACGGCGGCGGCATCGACGACGAGCGCTACCCCCCCGGTCCGGCGGCTCCTGACGGGGCGGGGGTCCGGCGCGCCGTCGGTTTCCCGGGCGGGCGGCCGTCGTAGGGTCGGAGGTCCGAGCCCCCGGCACCTGGAGCCGTGCGATGATCGACGTGCTTCCCGACCTGCCGCCCGGCGTGCTGGGGTTCGAACTCGGGCCCGGGCAGGGGGACGGGATCCGACTGGTGCTGGTCGTACCGGAGTTCGGCTGGATGGTGCCCGGCGAGACCCGGGTGTTCCCGCTCGCCGAGCGGGCGGCGGCGGTCAGCTGGGCCGCCGCGTCCTGACCCGCCCTCCCCCACCGTCCCCAGCCCTCCCGAGGAGACCCCGCATGCGCATCCACCTCACCTCGGTCTTCGTCGAGGACCAGGCCGCGGCACTCGTCTTCTACACGGAGGTGCTGGGCTTCGTGAAGAAGCACGACGTCCCGCTCGGCGGCGGCGCCCGCTGGCTGACGGTGGTCTCCCCCGAGCAGCCCGACGGCCCCGAACTGCTGCTGGAGCCCTCCGGCCACCGCGCCGTCCCGCCGTACAAGGCGGCCCTGCGCGAGGACGGCATCCCCGCCGCGTCCTTCGCCGTCGACGACGTCCCCGCCGAGTGCGAGCGGCTGCGCGCCCTGGGCGTGGTCTTCACCCAGGAGCCGACGGCCACGGGCCCGGTCACCACCGCGGTCTTCGCCGACACCTGCGGCAACCTGATCCAGATCGTGCACGCCCCGTAGCGGTGGAACGGGCGCGCCCGCCCGGTGCGGTCTCCGCTACTCTCCCCCCGTGATGATCGAGGGGACGCGCCCGGGCGGCGCGAGTTGGTGGGGGACCGTCGCCGAGCGGGTCCGGGCCTGCGGGTGGCCGCTGCTGCTGGTGGTGACGGTGTCGGCGGTGGTCGAGGGGGCCGTCGCGCTGGCCATGTACGCGGTGCCGCAGCACGACGCGGTGCGCGTGGTGCGCACCGTCCTGCTCGTGCTGCTGTCGGCGTGCGAGTACGGCCTGGCGATGCGCCTGCTGGCCTTCGGGCCGCGGACGGCGGCCGTCCTGCGGGTGACGCCGCGGCAGTTGGGCCTGATGACGACGTGGTCGGTCCTGCTGTCGGTGCCCGTCGTGTCCGAGCTGCTGCTGATCCTCTCCCCGGCTACCGCCTTCGGCCTGTACCGGGGGCCGCAGTTGGTCCCGGTCGTGCTCCTGGCCCTGCTCGGGGGCGCGGTGGCCGCGCCGCTGCCCGCCGCCGTGTTCCTGGAGGACGGCGGGCTGCGCGCCTCCTGGCGGCTGCTGTGCAGCGGTTGGGCGACCGCCCTGCGGCTGGGCGCGATCGCGCTCGGCGGGGCCGTCGCCGACCTCCTGCTCGAGCAGCTGTACGTGGACGCCCTCTTCGCGAGCAGGTCCGTCCTCGTCGCGCTGGTGGTGCGGGCGCTCGTGGTCCCGGTGCACTTCGCCCTCCCGCTGGCACTGTTCGCCACCTACCTGCGCTCGCCCGCCGCCCGGCCCGCCGTGCCGCTCGCCGGGCCTCCGGTCGCGCCGTCCGCGTACCCGCCGGTGGACGCGGCGTTCGGGCGCTGAGGGCGGGTCCGGGGCGCGGGCGGCGACGGGCGGCGACGGGCGGCGACGGGCGGTCCGGTAGCGTCGGGACGTGGTCAACGACGTTGCGGGGTACGGGTCGGCGTGGTGGGCGGTCGTGCGGGAGCTGGCGGCCGCCTGCTGGTGGCGGCTGCTCGCGGTGAACGTGCTGTTCCTGGTCGCGGTGAACGTGCTGAACGCTCTCGTCGGCTCGGCCGGGGCGGCCCCGGAGGCGTCGGCGGTGCTGCTGTTCGCGGCCGGGGCGGTGCTCTCGGCGTGGCGGTGGTCGGCCCAACTGCGGGTGCTGGGTGGGGAGTCCGATCCGCTGGCGGCGTTCCGGACGGGCCGGTCGCCGGTGCTGCGACTGGCCCTGCTGTCGTCCGCGGTGAACCTGCCCGGGCTGCTCTGGCTGCTGTCCGTGCTGTTCCCGAGCGGGTACGAGTCGCTGGCGCGCCCGCTGCTGCCGGTGCTGGACCCGGCCGCGCTGTACCTGGCGGCGGTGGCCGCGATGCTGCCGATGGCGGTGCTGTTGGAGGGCCGCGACCTGCGCCGCTCCTGGCAGCTGCTGCACGGCAGTTGGGCGTCCGCGCTGCGGATCGGCCTGGTGGTTTTGGGCCAGGCGGCGCTGACCCGGGCGGTGCCTGGAGCGATCCTGATGCTGGTGCTGGACCCGGCCTGCGCGGTGCTGCTGTTCGCGTCCTACCGGCTCTCCCTGGACGAGGAGAACGCTGCTGTGCAGAAAGCGGACTGACGATTCGTCAGGAATTCCGGAGGACCGGTTCGGCGGCGGTCCCGGGCCGGTCGACCGGCAGGGAGTGCCCGGCCCCCGGGACGGCTTCCACCCGGGCGGCGGGCAGCACGCGGCGCGCGGGGGCGGGGGCGGCCGGTCCGCCCGCGACCGGCCAGGCGTGGCAGCGGGGACCGACGCCGTTGAACCCGGCCGGGGCGGTCGGGGCCCGTGGTGGTGATTCCCCGGTCTCCCGGGCGGGTTGGTATGTTCTCCGACCGTCGTCACCACCAACGCCGTCCCACGGGGGGATTCCTTGAGCATGCGCAACCGTCGACTCGCCGCCGCCGCGGGCCTGCTGACCGTCGCCCTGGCCGCCACCGGGTGCGGCCCGGACGACAGTTCGGGCACCGGCTCGACCACCACCGCGGCCGCCGCGGCCAGCTCTGCCGCCGCGTCCGCCCCGTCGACCCCGTCCGGCGCCGCGAGCGGCGCCGCGACCGGTGGGGCGAGCGGCGGGGCGTCCAAGCCCGCTGCCGCCGCGCCCGCCGGCGGACAGGCCGTCAGCCCCGCCGACGAGGCCGCGTTCGAGAAGGCCAGCATGGACACCGCGGGCTGCGCCGCGTACTACAAGACGCACCAGGTGCTGCTGGTCACCTCGGCGGCGGGCAGCCAGATCAAGGGCACCAAGGTGAAGACCGAGTGCAGCCAGTACGGCCTGCAGCTGGACACCTCCGGCCCGGAGACCACCTTCAAGGTCGCCGCCGACGCCTCGGTGGTCATGTTCGTGAAGCCCAGCGGCACCAAGCAGGGCTTCCCGCGCTACGACGCCCAGAAGATGTCCTTCGCCGAGTACGCGAGGACCCGCAAGCCCTGCTTCGACATCCCCGAGCCGGACAACCGGCCGGCCGGCCTGCAGTGCGGCCCGCTCTTCATCTACAGCACCGACGGCAGCGGCACCGTCACCTCGATGCACGAGACCTGGGAGGTCGTGGACTGAGGCCGTCGACCGACGGCGGCACCGGACGGGCGGTCGGCGGTTCCGGTCCGTCGCGCCCGTCCGGCACTCCCTCCGGGTGGCAGGATCTTGCGGGGATCTGACAACGGTGCCGCTTGTTGCCCAAGATCCCCCTGCGGAGGATGGGCGCGTGTCCGGTCGTCGGCGGATGCCCGATCCCCAGGAGAGAACGATGGCGTTGGAGATGCGTGACCGCTGCGAGAGGTGCGAGGACGCGGTGCTGCCTCCGGACGCCCCGGCCCGGATCTGTTCGTACGAGTGCACCTTCTGCCCGACCTGCAGCGACGCCATGCAGCACGTGTGCCCCAACTGCGGCGGCGAGCTGGTGCCGCGGCCGCGCCGCACACGGGGCGGCGACGCGGCCTGAGCCAGGGGCCCTTCGGGGACCGTGCTGCGCGTCCCGACGTCGGCGGTCTGGCGGTCCGACGGTCTGGCGGTCTGACGGTCTGGCGGTCCGAAAGGAACTGCCTAGGATCGAAGTCATGACACCGCGCCCCGAAGACGCTCCGCGCCCCCTGCGGAACACCTCGCGCATCCTGCTGCTCGACAACCGGGACCGCCTGCTGCTGCTCTGCTCCCGCGACCCGCGGCCGGGCGGCGGGCGCTGGTGGTTCACCGTCGGCGGTGGCGCGGAGGAGGGCGAGGACTCGCTGAGCGCCGCCGTGCGGGAGTTGCGCGAGGAGACCGGGCTCGACCTGCCCGCCGAACGCCTCGGTCCGCTGGTCATGACCCGCACCACCGGGTTCACCTTCGACGGCCGCCCCCACCGGCAGTGGGAGGAGTACCGCCTGCTGCGCCTGACCGCGGCCGAGACCGCCGCCGTCCGGGTCGACCCCGGTGAGGCCAGGTTCGGCCACCACTGGTGGAGCGTCGCGGAGTTGGCGGACACCGACCAGGTCATCCGCCCGCGCAACCTGGCCGTCCTGCTCACCGACCTGCTCCGCGACGGCCCGGGCCGGACCCCGCTGGACCTCGGCGAGGTCGACGACGACGCGGACCTTTCCCTCAACTGAGCACCGTGCGAGGGGCGTTGCGGGTGGGCCGGACGAACTCCGGTAACCGACGGCCCCGTCGCGACGCCCTTCGGCGGACCGGCACCACCGGCACCGGACTCCCGGCGGGCGGCGCCGTCAGGCGGGTGCCGTCCGGGCGGGGCGGTCGGCGAGGGCGAGGACCAGGGCCGCCGCGACGGGGAGGGCGACCATCGCGCGGAGCAGGCCGCTCTCGGGGTAGGTGTCGTGGCGCAGGTGCAGGGCGAGCCAGGCCGCGGCCAGGCCGGTGGTGCAGGCGAGGGCGAGCGGGAGGGCGGCCGCGCGGATGCGGCGGTCGGCGAGGGCGGCCAGGGCCACCAGCAGGGCCGCGGCGGCGGAGAGTCGGGGGTGCGCATAGCCGAGGCCGTAGCGGACGGCGAGGGCCGGGGGCAGGAACAGCACCAGCGTCCGGTGCAGCAGGACGGTGAGCGCGGCGGTGCCGGGGCCCGGGGCGGTGGGATCGGGGGTGGCGGGGCGACGGTCGTACGCGGTGGCGGCGAGGACGGCCAGGGCGAGTGCGGCCTCGGGCCAACGGCTGGACAGGTGGCGGAGGTTGTAGAGCAGCGCGGTGTCGTAGACGACCATCACGAGGGTGCCGACGGCCCACAGTTCGGCGGCGAAGCGCAGCAGTCCGAGGGTGCCGGGGCGCCGTTCCGCCCCGGGGGCGCGGCGGGCGGTGCGGAGCAGCAGCGGCGCGGTGCCCAGGGCCGCCAGCGTCCGGATCGCCACGTCCTGGAGGGTCCACGGGTTGCGCAGCGCCCATTCGACGACGGAGAACACCAGGGTGTACGAGGCGGCGGTCGTCCACACCAGGGCGGGCGAGCCGAGGACGCGGCGCAGCAGGGCGGGGCTGAGGCGGTGGAGCACGGTCGCGTAGGCGAACAGCACGAACGGCAGCTCCAGGAGGGCCTGCACGCGCAGCACGGTCGGCGCGAACAGCCCGGGCTGCGGCAGGTGCGCGGCCAGCGCCCGGACGGCCGGGTGTCCGGTCGGCTCGGCGAACCAGCCGGGCGGCAGGTAGCGGGCGACGTACCCGGCGTCGCCGCCGTGCACCCGCAGCAGGTAGGCGGAGCAGAGGAGTTGGTTGAGGAAGATCAGTGCGGTCACCGCGGCCAGCAGCACCTCCGGCCGGGGGGCGGTACGACCGGTCGGCTCGGCGGCGCGGTCGGCCGGCTCGGCGGCGCGGTCGGCCGGCTCGGCGGCGCCGTCGGCGGGCCGGGCGGGTGCGCGCAGGGTGCGGGGGCCGAGCAGCAGGGCGGCGCCGGTGGAGCCGAGGGCGGCGGCATCGACCAGCAGCACGGTGGTCTTCATTCAAGGGATGCTACTGCCGACCGTCACGCCGCGTCACCGCGGGCGGCCCGGGCCGGACGGCGGACGGGGGTGATCGGCGGCGGAGCGGCGGGCTCCGGAGCCGGTGGCGGCGCGGCGCTCCGGACACTTTCGGCGGGCGGCCGACCGTTCCGGTAATGCGGTGTTCGAGGCCGGGCAGGGGAAAGTCGGTTCGGACGCCAAGCAAGCATGATCGGTCGGCTCCGCTATCGCGCGCGTCGTTTTCCGCGCACGCTTCCGCCCCGCCACCGGAAAGCCGCACCGATTCGCCGACGAAACGTCGCTCCCCTGCGCACCGGCTCCCGCAGCGGGCGGGCCGGGCCGCCCGGGAGGGCCGCACCGGAGCACGTCCGGCCGATCACTGAACGTGATCAAGGGGTGGGTGGGTGACGTTCACGGGTCGATCACGGCTCCCCCGGATATCCCGCCCAGCAGCCATTGTGGGCCCGGATCACGGGGGGTAGAGTCCGGGTTCGCCGAAGCACGGACGGGCACCTCTGGGCATTTTCTTGGAGCGGGCATGTCAAAGAACGGCGGCGTCAACCAACCGGGTTCCGACCTGTTCGACGCGTTCGCGGATACCGCTCTCCGGTGGCCCGAACGGATCGCAGTGGAGTCACCCGGAAGCACCCTCAGCTACCGTCAACTCGCGCTGTCCGCACACCACTTGGCGGCTGCGCTGGGTGACCGTCCGGGCCCGGTCGCGGTGTCGGCCGGGCACGCGCCGGAGACCGTGGTCGCCCTGCTGGGCGTCCTCGCGGCGGGCGGCGCGTACGTCCCGCTGGATCCGGCCTTCCCGCTGGAGCGGCAGCGCCGGATGGTCACGGCGGCCCGCTGCACCGCGCTGGTGGGGACGGCCGGGCAGGCGGCGGCGCTCGGGCTCCCGCACGTCGAGCCGGTGCGCGAACCGACCGGTGCGGGAAGGGAGTTACCGGCCGCGGTGGCCGTCGACCCGACGGACCCGGCGTACCTGCTGTTCACCTCCGGGTCGACCGGGCAGCCGAAGCCGGTGCTGACGCCGCGCCGGGCGGTCTCGGCGGTGGTCGGGTCGCTGCGCGGGCTGTTCGGGGTGGGCCCCGAGGACCGGGTACTGCAGTTCGCCTCGCTGAACTGGGACACCTGCTTCGAGGAGATCCTGCCGACCCTGACCTCCGGCGCCCGGCTGGTGTTCGACCCGGAGGCGCACTCGGCCTCCTTCCCCCGGCTGCTGCGGGCGGTGGAGCGGCGCGGCATCACCGTGCTGGACCTGCCCACCGCGTTCTGGCACGAACTGGTGCTGCACCTCGCGGAGGACGGGCCGGACGCCGAACTCCCCTCCTGCCTGCGGCTGGTGGTGGTCGGCGGCGAGGCCGCGGACCCGGCCAGGCTGGCGGACTGGAGCCGGTTGGCGGACAGCGGCCGGATCCGGCTGCTGAACACCTACGGCTGCACCGAGACCACCCTGATCACCCACGCGGTGGACCTGCTCGGCCCCGACACCCCGGAGCCGGGCCGCCCGTGGGACGCGGCCGAACGCGCGCCGATCGGCCGCGCCCTGCCACACGTCGAGGAACTGCTCACCACCGAGGGCGAGTTGCTGATCGGCGGCCCGGCCCTGGCGTCCGGCTACCCCGGCCTGCCGGAGACCACCGCGGAACGCTTCGTCGAGCGGGACGGGCAGCGCTGGTTCCGCACCGGCGACCGGGTCTCCCGGGCCCCGGACGGGGTGCTGACGCACCGCGGACGGATCGACCACGAGGTCAAGATCCGCGGCATCCGGGTCGACCCGGGCGAGGTGGAGACCGCGCTCGGCGCCCACCCCCGGGTGGGCCTGGCCGCGGTCACCGCCACCACCCTGGCCGGACGCACCGCGCTGGTCGCCTACGTCGTCCCGCGCGACCGGGCCGCGGCCGCGGCCGACCCGCTCAGCTCCGCGGAACTCCTGCGCCACCTGCGGGAGTTCCTGCCCGAACACCTCGTCCCGAGTCGGCTGACCGTCGTCCCGGACCTGGCCCGCACCGCCGGCGGCAAGATCGACCGCGCCGCCTCGCACCGCCTGTACGGCAACACCAGCACCAGCACCAGCACCAGCACTGCGGCTGTTTCCTGAACCGCCTTTCTCCACACCAGGTCTGACGAACCGTCGGGCCAGGTGACCGCACCGTCGCGCACCACCTCGCGCACCCCCTGCTCCGTCGTACAGCGCACCACGCACCGCTGGCACCACCGGACCACGCGCACCCCGCACCGGTCGAAGGAGACCCCCTGATGAGCCTCGACACGCCCGCCGTCCCGCCCGCCACCACCGCCCCGCCCGCCCTCTCGGGCCCGGAGCTGCTCGACTCGCTGACGGCGGTGTTCCGCCGCGTCCTGGAGCTGGCGGAGGTGCCCGCGGACGGCAACTTCTTCCTGCTGGGCGGGGACTCCCTCGTCGCCACCCGGGTGCTGAGCGCGGTGGCGCGCACCCACGGCGTCGAACTGACCTTCGACGAGTTCCTCGCCGACCCGACCCCGGCGGGCCTCGCCGCCCGCGTCACGGCCGTCGCGGCCGCCCGGTGAGCGCCGCGGCGTTCTCCCCCTCCCCCGCCCTCCCCGCCCCCGCCGGTGCGCCGCGTTCGGTGGTCGTGGTCGGCGCCGGTCCGGCCGGGTTGACGGCGGCCGTGGAGCTGGCGGAGCGGGACGTGCGGGTGACGGTGCTGGAGGCCCGGGAACGGGTCGGCGGGCGGACCCGGGGCATCGAGGTCGCGCCCGGCCGGTGGATCGACGCGGGCGCCGCGTACCTGGGCGACCGGCACACCGAGCTGCACGCCCTGCTGGCCGCCTGCGACCTGAAGACCGCGCCGACGGAGATGACGGGTGCCGCCCGGTTCGCCCTGGGCGCCGACGGCGGAGCCGCCGCGACCGTCGAGGGGCGCTTCCCGCCGCTGAACGCGGTCGCCCTGGGCGACCTGTTCGAGCAGTTGGAGGAGCTGGCGGCAACCGTCCGCCCGGACGCGCCCTGGCTGACGCCGGACGCCGAGCGGCTGGACGCACTGACCGCCGCCGACTGGGCGGAGCGGCAACTCCCGCACCCGGACGCCAGGTTGTTCTTCCCGCTGTTCCTGGGCGAGATGATGGCGGCCGACCCGGCGAAGGTGTCGGTCCTGCACATGGCCTTCTACCTGCGCTCGGGCGGTGGCCTGCGCTACCTGAACGCCTTCGCGGGCGGCGCCCAGCAGGACCGGGTCGCGGGCGGCGCGCACCGGCTGTCCGAGCGACTGGCCCGGCGGCTGCTGGCGGCGGGCGGGGTGCTGCGCACCGCCGAGCCGGTGCTGTCCGTGGAGCAATCCGACGGCGAGGTCACCGTCCGTACACCGGAGGGCAGTTACCGGGCGGAGGCGGCGGTGGTGGCGGTGCCGCCGCTGCTCGCGGACGCGATCGAGTACCGTCCGGGGCTGCCGGTGCGGCGGGCCGGTGCGCGGACCGGACGGGGCTGCGCGGTGAAACTGCACCTGGTGTTCCCGGAGCCGGTGTGGCGGGCGCACGGCCTGTCCGGCTGGTCGGTGAACGCGGCCGGTCCGCTGCTGTCCACGGTGGACGACACCCCGCCGGAGGGCTCGCCCGGCGTGCTGACCGGTTTCGTGACCGGCGCGGAGGCGCACCGCTTCGCCGCCCTGCCGCCCGCCGAGCAGCGGGCGGCGGCGGTCGCGCAGGCCCGGCGGCTGTTCCCGCTGCTGCCCGAGCCGGTCGCCTTCCACGTCACCGACTGGGTCAACGAGCCCTGGAGCAGGGGCTGTTACGCGGCCCTGTTCGGCCCCGGCGACTGGTCGGCGCTCGGGCCGACGCTGACCGCCCCGCACGGCCGGGTGCGGTTCGCGGGCACCGAGACCAGTACCGCGTTCTTCGGCCTGCTGGAGGGCGCGGTCCGCTCCGGCCGCCGGGTGGCCGCCGAACTGCTCGGCGACTGACCCCCGTCACTTCCCCATCTGATCAAGCCCGTCCGGACCTTTCCCCTGACCGGTGCGCGCCCCGCGGGGGCGGGCCCGGCGACGAGTCCTGCTTGGAGACCGCCATGAGCGACCAGACGCCCCTCGCCCCGCTGCCCGTCCGGGAGCGGTTCATGACCGATCCGACCCTCGGGGCGGGCAACTTCCTCGACCGGGCGATCGAGGCGAACCCGAACTGCGCGGTGCCGTACGCGTTCTCCCACCGGCTGGACCACCGCGGGCAGGTGGTGCTGGTCGGGCACAGCCTGCTGGACCTGGCGGCGCTGCGCGACCGGTACGCGGCCTGGTACCACGCGATGGGGGTGCGGCCGGGCGAGCCGGTGGGCGTGGTGGTGGCGGAGGGGCTGGAGCCGCTGCTGCACTTCTTCGCGCTGACCGCACTGGGGGCCGTCCCGGCGCTGGTCAACGACGCGATGCGGCCGGACGTGATGGTGCGCTACCTGAACCACGTCGGCGTGGTCGGGGTGGTCGCGGACGACACCACCCGGCTGGCCGCGGCGTACCGGCAGGACCCGCAGCGCAGACCCCGGTTCCTGGCGCTGACCGCCGAGGTGCAGGCGTCCGACCCGGCCGCGGCGGCGCTGCCGGAGCAGTACCCGTACCGGCACGCGGCCGAGGACGTGGTGGCGCTGATCCACTCCTCGGGGACGACGGGCACCCCGAAGTCGACGATCCTGGCGCACCGGCAGTTCTGGGAGGGCAAGCAGCCGCGGATGACCCGCTTCCCGGCCGAGCCCTCGGACCGGCTGATGTCGCTGATGCCGCACACCCACGCGGGCGGCCTGAGCTACTTCCTGACCGCGACGCTGCTGGGTCTGCCGACGGTGGTGATGGCGGGGTGGAGACGCACGGTGGTGGAGCCGGTGATGGAGGCGTTCCAGCCGACCATGGTGGCCTCCTTCCCGCGCACCTTCGTCGAGTTGGCGACCGGCGAACTGCCGGTGCGGGGCGCCGCCAAGGTGCACTCCTGGTTCAACACCGGCGACAGCGCGCACTACGGGCACGTCCGGCGGCTGGTCCAACTGGGCGAGCGCCCGGCCGGGTTGATCAGGCCGTGGCTGCTGCCGCAGGAGAAGGCCGACCAACCCGCGCTGCCGGGTTCGCAGTTCGTGGACGGGCTGGGCTCCTCCGAGATGGGCATGGCGCTGTTCGGGCAGGTCACCTCGCCGGAGACGGAGCGCGCCGACCGCTGCGTGGGCAGGCCGTCCGAGGTGGTGGAGCACGCCACCGTGCTGGACGAGGACGGCGCCGAAGTCCCGGACGGAACGGTCGGGTTGCTGGCGGTGCGGGCGCCCTCGATCACGCCCGGGTACTGGAACAACGAGCGGCTGACCGCGAGCTTCCACCTGTCCGGGTACTGGCTGACCGGGGACGTGGCCTACCGGGACGCCGAGGGCCGGTTCTTCCACCTGGACCGGACGGTGGACGTGATCGACACCCTGGACGGGCCGGTGTACAGCCTGCCGCTGGAGGAGGTGCTGCTCGCCGACTGCGCCGAACTGGTGCAGGACTGCTCGGTGGTGGGCGTCCCGCACCCGGACGGCGGACAGCGGCCGATCGCCGTGGTCCGGCTCCAGGAGGGGGCCGGAGTGCTGGACGAGGAAGGGCTGTTGAAGGCCGCCAACGCCGAACTCGGCCGGGCCGGGCTGGCGGAGCTGGCCGCGCTGCGGGTGGCCCGCACCGACGCGGACTTCCCGCTCGGCCCGACCGGCAAGGTGCTCAAGCGGGAGCTGCGCACCCGGCACGCCGGCCTGCTCACCGCGTCGGCCGCCTGATGGAGCACCGGGCCCAGCCCTACCAGTACGTGCGGCGGCCGCTGGTGGAACCGGACTGGCGGCGGCTGCCGGGCTGGCGGGGGGTGACGGCGGCGCAGTGGCGGGACGCGCAGTGGCAGCGGGCGCACTGCGTGCAGGGCGAGCGGCAGCTGCGGCAGGTGTTCGGTCCGCTGCTGACCGACCGCTTCTACGACGAACTCGCCGCCGATCAGCGGCAGTTCGCGACCATGTCGATGCTGGTCCCGCCGCAGATGCTCAACACCATGGCGGCGGGTGCCGAGTTGGCACCCGAGGCGTTCACCGAGGCGTTCCTGGCCGATCCGGTGCGGCGCTACATGCTGCCGGTGCGCTCGGACCGGCACCCGTCCTGGCCGAGCCACCCGCTGGCGGCCCGGGACTCGCTGCACGAGGCGCAGATGTGGGTGGTGGAGGGGCTGACCCACCGCTACCCGACCAAGGTGCTGGCCGAGCTGCTCTCCACCTGCCCGCAGTACTGCGGGCACTGCACCCGGATGGACCTGGTCGGCCGCTCCACCCCGCAGGTCGCCAAGACCCGGCTGGTGCTGCGCCCGGCGGACCGCGAGGAGCAGATGCTCGACTACCTCAAGCGCACCCCGTCGGTGCGGGACGTGGTGGTCTCCGGCGGCGACCTGGCGAACGTGCCGTGGCCGCGGCTGGAGTCGTTCCTGCTGCGGCTGCTGGAGCTGGGTTCGGTGCGGGACGTCCGGCTGGCCAGCAAGGCGGTGGTCGGCCTGCCGCAGCACTGGCTGCAGCCGAAGGTGCTGGCCGGGGTGGAGCGGGTGGCCCGGCTGGCGGCCCGGCGCTCGGTCAACCTGGCGGTGCACACCCACGCCAACCACGCGGCGTCCGTCACCCCGCTGGTCGCCGAGGCGGCCCGGGCCCTGCTGGACGCGGGCGTGCGGGACGTGCGCAACCAGGGCGTGCTGATGCGCGGCGTGAACGACAGCCCGCGGGCGCTGCTCGACCTGTGCTTCGCGCTGCAGGGCGAGGCCAACGTGCTGCCGTACTACTTCTACCTGTGCGACGTCGTCCCGAACGCCGAGCACTGGCGGCTGCCGCTGGCGGCGGCGCAGCGGCTGCAGGAGGCGATCCTCGGCTACCTGCCGGGCTACGCCACGCCCCGGCTGGTCGCGGACGTGCCGCACGTCGGCAAGCGCTGGGTGCACCAGGCGGTGGGCTACGACCGGGTGCGCGGCGTCTCGTGGTGGACCAAGAACTACCGCACCGGGCTCGAACTGCGCGGCGGCGAGCCGCCGTCCGGCCCGGACGGGCTGGCCCGCCGGTACCCGTACGTCGACCCGGTGGACACGCTGCCCCCGGAGGGGCGGGCCTGGTGGGCCGAACGGGCTGCCGCGGGGCGGGACTTCGACGCGAACGAGCTGGAGGAGAGCGAATGAGCGGGCCGCAGGCGCCGTTGCGCCGGATGTGCTGGATCTTCCCGGACCGGGAGTCGAGCCGGTCGGGCGCGATGTGGAAGCACTACTTCTGGGACATGTACGCGGAGATCGCCGCCGAGCTGGGCCTGTCGTGGACGATGCACGCGCCGGAGGCGGTGACGGTGGACGGCACCGACCCGGGCCGCCCGCGGGTGTACGTGGACGGCGAGCCGGTCACGCCCGCGGACACCCTGTTCATCACGGCGCTGTACTCGCTGCCGTACCAGTCCATGGACGTGTTCAACCAGTTGACGCTGTGCACGGTGCTGGAGCAGGCCGGGTTCTACCTGCCGTTCCCGGCCCAGGTGTCGCTGCTGGGCAACGACAAGCTGGCGACGGTGCTGTTCCTGGCGGACTCGCCGGTGCCGCCGGTCCCGTCGGTGCGGATCGGCTCCGGCCGGGACGTCTCCAAGCACCAGTACGAGGCGGCGCTGGACGGGTTGACCTTCCCGGCGATCGTGAAGCCGTCCGGCTGGTGCGGCGGCGGCGGGATCTGCCTGGCCCGCTCCCGGGAGGACGTGCGCGGCCTGGCCAGCCTGGCCCAGGGCGGCGACACCGTGCTGGTGGCGCAGCCGTACCTGGGGGACGGCACGGTCGACTACCGGGTGTACGTGATCGACGGGCGCCCGTACGCGGCGCTGCGGCGCACCCCGGAGGCGGGGTCTCCGGTGGCGAACGCCAGCCGCGGCGGGTCGATGGAGTTCTGCGAGATCCCGCCCGAACTCGTCGGCGCCACCGCCTACTTCGCGAAGAAACTGCCGATCCCGTTCTTCTGCGTGGACTTCCTGCACGACGGCGAACGGTTCTGGTTCTCCGAGCTGGAGCCGGACGGGGTGATCGCCCCCGACCTGGAGGACCCCGGCCGACCGGTGCAACGCGCGGTCACCCGGGCCCGGTTCGCCGCCTACCGGGACGCGCACGCGGCCTTCCTGGCGGACGGGGGTGCGGGGCGATGACCGCTCGGACGACCTTCTCGCTCACCGAGGAGCAGGCCGCGGACGGCCTGGCGGTGGCCCGCCGGACGCTGGAACTGCTGCGTGGCGTACCGGAGTTCGGCGAGCGCTACGCCGCCGCCGCGCCGCCCGGCACGCTGGCGGAGCTGGCCGCGCTGCCGCCGCTGGCCAAGGACGACCTGAACACCGCGCTGGCGCACCTGGAGCCCGCCGCCGAGCACGGGGCGACCTGGCTGTTCCAGAGCGGCGGCTCGACCGGCGCGCCGAAGGTCGGGTACGCGCCGACCGGGTTCTACATGGCAAAGGTGTTCGAGCACTGGCGGCCGCTGGAGCGGGACGACGTGTTCGTCAACGCCTGGGGCGCGGGCCGGATGTGGGGCGCGCACTTCCTGGCGGCGGGCCTGGCCGACCTGTCCGGCTGCCGGGTGATCGCGCTCGGCTCGGTGACCGCCGAGGAGTACCCGCAGTGGCTGGGCTTCCTGGCCGACCGGCAGGTCACCGCGATCGGCGGCACCCCGAGCGTGCTGCGGCTGTGGTTCGCGCACGCCCGCGCTGCCGGGATCGAACTCCCGTCGCTGCGGAAGGTGCTGTGGCTGGGCGAAGCCTGGCAGCCGCAGCTGGAGGAGGACCTGGCGGCCGTCGCGCCGAAGGCCCGTCGGCACGGCATGTTCGGCTCCACCGAGACCTGGGTGGTGGGCTCCAACTCCCCGGACTGCCCGGCCGACACCTTCCACCCCTTCCCGCACCAGCTGGTGCACGTCGGCGACGACGGCCTGCTGGACTTCACCTCGCTCGACCCCGCCATGCTCAACCCGGTGCTGCGCTACCGCACCGGCGACGCGGGCGAGTTGGGCCCCTGCCCGTGCGGGCGTCCGGGCCCGGCGATGCGGGTGCTGGGGCGCCGCGACAACGTGGTGCAGGTCCGCGGGCTGGGCCTGCACGTGGACGAGCTGCTGGCCCGGGTCGAGCGCGAGCCGGGCGTCGTCCGGGCGCAGGTGCTGGTCACCGAGCAGGGCGGCCGGGCCCGCTCGGTGGACGTCCTGGTGCTCGGCGAGCTGCCCGATCCGGACGCCCTGCGGCGCGAACTGCTGTCCGCCACCTTCACCCTGAGCACCGCCTTCGTCCACGACCCGGAGCACGTGCGGGTGCGGGTGGTGGACGCACTGATCAGCAACGAGCGCACCGGGAAGACCGCGGGCTTCGTCGTCCGGGAGGAAGCGTGAAACGAGGGCTCGTGAAACTGCGCAGGCCCGAGCAACTGGGCCGGGGCTTCAACCTGTTCTGGTTCGGCAAGTCGGTCTCCAACGTCGGCGACCGGGTGACGGTGTTCGTCGTCCCGACCCTGATGATCTTCGTGCTGCACGCCTCGGCGTTCCAGGTCGGCGTCGTCGCGATGGCCCAGTACCTGGGCATCCCGCTGCTGGGCCCGGTGGCGGGCGTCCTGGTCGACCGCTGGGACAAGCGGCGCACCCTGATCGCCTGCGACCTGATCCGGCTGGCGGCGGTCGCGGCGATCCCGCTCGCCTACTGGCTGGACCTGCTCTCCACGCCGCTGCTGTTCTGCTGCGTCGCGGCGGTCTCCGGCGCCACCATCTTCTTCAACGTCGGCTACCTGGTGGCCGTCCCGGCCGTCGTCGAGCAGCCGCACCTGGTGCGGGCCTACTCGCGGCTGGAGGGCAGCGGCTCGGTCGCCGAGGTCTCCGGCCCGTCGATCGCCGCCGCCCTGTACGGGGCGCTCGGCGCGGCCTCGCTGCTGGTCGACGCCGCCAGCTACCTGGTCTCGGCGGTCTGCTTCCGCTGGATGCGGCCCTGGGGGCAGCCCACCGCCGCCCAGGGCACGGTGTGGCAGCGCCTCACGCTCGGCTTCCGACTGAACTGGCAGGACCCGGTGCTGCGCCGGGTCGTGCTGGCCGCCGTCACGCTCAACTCCGGCGGCCCGGTGTTCGTCACCGTCCTGCCGGTGCTGGCCTACCGCGGGCTGGGCGTCACCGTCGGCGTGTACGGCGCCGCGATGTCCGCGGGCGCGGTCGGTGCGCTGCTGGGCGCGCTGGTCGCCCCGAGGATCGGCGAACGCCTGGGCATCGGACGGACGCTGGCCTGGGCGCTGCTGCTGCACTGCCTGGTCGGCCTGGGCGTCCTGGCCGCGCCCGCGCTGCCCGCCGGGCCGGTCATCGCCGTCACCATGGGCGCCTACGGCTTCTTCATGTCCTGCATCAACGTCTGCTCGGCCCCCGCCCGGCAGTCCCGGATGTCCGCGCAGCACCAGGGCGTCATGCACGCCGCCTTCCGCACCGCCACCTGGGGCGTCATCCCGCTCGCCGCCCTGGCCGGCGGCCTCGCCGTCTCGCTGCTGACCGGCCCGCTCGGCGTCCTGGACGCCGCCCGCTGGACCATGGTCGGCGGCACCCTGCTGGCCGCCTGCTCCTTCCTCCCCGCGCTCGGCATCCAGCCCCGGATGGACGCCGACCTGCCGAAGGCCGTGGACCGCCTCACCGAAGCCGCGGACAGCGCGCAGGCCGCGCAGGCCGCGGACGGCGCGAGCGAGCCCGCGGAGGCAGCAAAGTGACGGATCGTCAGGTCGTGCTGATCACCGGGTGCTCCTCCGGCATCGGGCTGGCCACCGCCGCGGCGGCGTGCCGGGCCGGGTGGGAGGTGGTGGCGACGGTGCGCGATCCGGCCCGGGCCGGGGCGTTGCGGGCGGCGGCGCCCGGGGCCCGGGTGCGGCGGCTGGACGTCACGGACGAGGAGTCGGTCGCGGAGTGCTTCGCCGGGGTCGAGCGGCTGGACGCGCTGGTCAACAACGCCGGGATCTCCAACTTCGACCCGACGCTGGAGATGTCCACCGCGGAGGCGCTACGGGCCAACCTGGAGGTCAACTTCTTCGGCACCATCGCCGTCTCGCGCGCCGCGATGCCGCTGCTGCGGGCCTCGGGCGGGCGGCTGCTGACCATCGGCAGCGTGCACGGCGTGGTCGGGCAGCCCTTCAACGAGGCGTACTGCGCGGCCAAGTTCGCGGTCGAGGGCTTCATGGAGTCGCTCGCACCGGTCGCCGCCGCGCACGGCGTGCGGGTGTCGGTGCTGGTGCCCGGCTACGTCCCGGACACCCGCTTCGGGATCTTCCCGGACGTCAACCGCCGTACCGTGCAGGCCGCTTCGGGCCCGTACGCGGAGACCTTCGCCGCGTACGGGGAGCGGATCGGCGCGCACTGGGCGGGGGCCGGGCAGCCCGCGGCGGAGGTCGCGGAGGCGGTGCTGCGGGCGCTGGCCGAGGAGCGGCCGCCGTTCCGGATCCCGACCGGCCCGTGGGCCGCGGCGTACCTGGACGCCAAGCTCGCCGACCGCGACGGCAGCACCGTGCAGCGGCTCGCCCGCGACTGGATCGGCCACACCCCCGTAGAGACCCCTTGACCGAGGAGCAACTGCCTTGCCCGCTCTGCCGCTTCAGGCCCTGGTCGACCACGCCCGGCGCAACTCGCCGTTCTACGCCGAGCTGTACCGCGACGTGCCCGCCGTCGTCACCTCGCTCACCCAACTGCCGGTCATCGACCACGTCGCGTTCTGGTCCGCCAACCGCTGGCCCGACAACCGGCTGCTGACCGGTCCGCTGACCGATGCCGCGGTCTACAAGTCCGGTGGCACCACCGGCGCCCCCAAGTTCTCGCCGTGGACGCGCTCCGAACACGTCGACTCGGTCAGCGCGTTCGGCGCCGGGCTGGTCGACGCCGGGCTGAAGCCCGGGCAGAAGGTCGCCAACCTGTTCCGGGCGGGCGAGTTCTACAGCGGCTTCCTGTTCATCGAGGGCGCGCTGCACCACGCGCCGATCGACAACGTCCGGCTGCCGGTGGCCACCGCGCCCGACGAGTACGTGGCCGACCTGGTGCACTCCTTCGGCGTGGACGTGCTGGCGGGCGAGCCGATGAAGCTGTCGGCCGTCGCCGAGACGCTGCTGAAGCAGGACCGGCCCGCCCCGCAGGTCGAGCTGATCCTGTTCGGCGGCGACATCCTCTTCAACGACCTGCGGCCGCTGCTGCGTTCGGCCTTCCCGAACGCGGCGCTGTCCTCGATCGGCTACGCCTCGGTGGACGCCGGGCTGGTCGCCGGGCCGGTGCCCGCCGGGGACGACCTGCGGGTCCACCGGGCCTTCCGGAAACGGACGGTGGTCGAGCTGGTCGACGACGCCACCGGCGAGCCGATCACCGAACCCGGCGTCCCCGGCCGGGTGGTGGTCACCAACCTGTTCCGCACCCTGGTGCCGATCCTGCGCTACCCGGCGGGCGACCGCGCCGAGTGGACCGACGGGACCTGCACCACCTTCCGGCTGCTCGGCCGCTCCACCGAGGGGGCCAGGGTCGGGATCGTCTCCATGCCCACCGAGGACGTCCGCGACGTGCTGCTCGCCCACGACCCCGGGCACCACATCACCGGCATGCAGCTCGTCCAGCGCCGCTGGGAGAACCGCGACGGCCTGATCATCCGCCTCGGCCACACCACCCCGGCCCCGCCGCCCGCCGAACTCACCGAGACGCTGCGCCGCGCCGTCCTGGACGCCCGGCCCGCGTACGTCTCGGAGGCGGCGATCGGGGCGATCCACCCGCTGCAGGTGGAGTGGGTGCCGCGTTCGGAGCTCCTCACCAACCCGCGCACCGGCAAGCTCCGGCAGGTCGTCGACGAGCGCCCGGCGCACTGACCCGGGCGGTGCCCGCGGCCACCCGGGTTGGCATGATGGTCCGATGAGCGACCTTCAGCGCACCGAGCCCTCCCGGGTGGCCGACGACCGGGCCTCCCTGACCGAGTTCCTCCAGTACCAGCGCGAGACGCTGGCGATGAAGTGCGCCGGGCTGACCGCCGACCAGCTCCGGCTGCGGGCCGTGCCGCCCTCCGCGCTCTCCCTGCTCGGCCTGGTCCGGCACCTCGCCGAGGTCGAGCGCAGCTGGTTCCGCAACGTCGTCAACGGCGACGACGCCCCCGCGCACTGGCCCGGCGACGCCGCGTTCGAGGTGGACGCCGCCGACCCCGACGAGGCCTTCCGGGTCTGGCACGAGGAGTGCGCCCGCTCCCGCGCCACCGTCAACGACGCCGCCTCCCTCGACACCCCGATCCACTGGCGCGAGGAGGTCTTCACCCTGCGCTACGTCGTCACCCACCTGATCGAGGAGTACGCCCGCCACAACGGCCACGCCGACCTGCTGCGCGAACGCCTCGACGGCACCACCGGGGAGTAGGGAGGACCGTGGACACGAACCACCCGCCCCTGACCGAGGAACAGCTCGCCGAGATCGAAGGCCGGGCCGCGGCCGCCACCGCCGGACCGTGGGAGCCCTGGCTGGAGACCAGGGGGGCCATCGGCGGCTGCAGCGTCATCCTCGTCCAGCGGGACACCTCGGACGTCGACAACGAGATGTACCTGAACCACTACATCGACAACCGGCAGGTGGCCAGCCCGAACGTCCAGCTCGACGCCGACCTGGACTTCATCGCCAACGCCCGCCAGGACGTCCCGCACCTGGTCGCGGAGGTCCGCAGGCTGCGGGCCCTGCTCCGGGCGAACGGCCTGCCCGACTGACCTGCCCGCCCTACTCGGGGAGCGCCTCCGCCGCCGTCCGGCCGCCGCGGGCCGCCATCTGCGTGCCGACCGTCCAGGCGTGGCGGGTGACGGCCAGCAGGAAGCGGCCCCGGGAGGTGCGGACGGCGTGCAGGGCGGGGCCGTGGTCGACGGCGACGAACAGGGCGCCCGCGAGGGCCAGCAGCAGCCAGGCCAGGTGGGCGAACGGGCGCGCGGAGGGGGCGAGTTCGCCGAAGGACTGGTGCAACCGCTGGACGTGGAACGGGATGTGGCGCTGCTCGTCGCGCAGGATCCGGTCGGTGACCTCGCGGGCCAGCGGGTCGGCGAGGCCGTCCCGCAGGCTGCGGTAGTACTCGACGGCGACCAGCTCGGCGACCATCAGCACCATCAACTCGGTCCGCAGGCCCAGCAGTCGGCGCACCCGGACGAAGATCCCGTCGCTCCAGTGCCCGTCCAGCAGCGGGACGCCCGCCGCGCCCAGCAGTTCGGCCAGTAGCCGCGCGTGGTTGCGCTCCTCGTCGACGAACAGCCGCACCGCCGCCGCGTACGCCGCGTCCCCCGCCCGGTCGGCCTTGGCCCGCAGGTTGGCCCCGTCCCCGTCCTCCCCGACCTGGAACTTCTGCAGGCTCCGCGCCACCACCGCGGGCAGCTCGACCCCGCGCGCCCACTCCGGGTCCGCGATCCACTCCCGGCGCGCCTTCTCCGCCTCGAACGCCGCCACCCACTGGTCGAATCCGCTTCCGGGCATGGCTCCGCCCCCGCTCTCGTACATGGTGCCGTGCCCGCCGCACCGACGGCGCGCGGGCGTACCAGGAGGAACGCCACGGTCCGGTGGCGCCCGACCCGTACGCTACCGCACCACTGAACGCGTTCAAATAGCCGGGGCTGAACGCGTTCAAACGACTGCCGCCGAGCCCGGTCAGTACACGTCGCGGACGTAGCGCTTCTCGGCGGCCAGTGACTTGACGTAGGCGGCGGCGTCGGCGGGGGTGAGGTTGCCGTGGGTGGTGGCGATGTCGTGCAGGGCGCGGTCGACGTCCTTGGCCATCCGGGAGGCGTCGCCGCAGACGTAGAAGTGGGCGCCGTCCTGGAGCCAGGACCACAGGTGGTGGCCGTGTTCGCGCATCCGGTCCTGGACGTAGACCTTGGCGCGCTGGTCGCGGGAGAAGGCGGTGTCGAGGCGGGTGAGGGTGCCCTCGGCGAGGTGGGTGGTGAGCTCCTCGCGGTAGTAGAAGTCGGTGGCCTGGTGCTGTTCGCCGAAGAAGAGCCAGTTGGGGGCGCGGTGGCCGCGGGCGCGGCGGTCCTCCAGGAAGCCGAGGAAGGGGGCGACGCCGGTGCCGGGGCCGACCATGATCATGGGGGTGGCGGGGTCGGCGGGCGGGCGGAAGTGCGGGGAGCGCTGGAGGTGGACGGGGACGGTGGCGCCGGGTTCGGCGTCGGCGAGGTGGGTGGAGCAGACGCCGCCGCGCGGGTGGCCCTTCAGGTTGTCCCAGCGGACCACGGAGACGGTGAGCGAGATCAGCCGGGGGTCGGTGAGCGGGCTGGAGCAGATCGAGTACTGGCGGGGCTGGAGCTTGCCGAACACCTCGGCCCACTCCTGGGCGGTGGCCCGGACGGCGAACTCGGCCGCCACGTCGACGGCTTGGCGGCCCCACGTCCAGCGGGCCAGCGCGTCGGTGTTGTCGGCGCGCAGCAGGGCGCGCAACTCGCGGTCGTCGCGGGTGCGTTCGGCGGTGAAGCGGAGCAGTTTGGGGCTGACCCCGGTGATGTCGAGGTGCCGGGTGAGCGCCTCGCGCAGCGGCAGGTCGCCGTGGCCGGGGAGGGTGACGGCGCTGTCGCCGGACAGGCCGGTGACGGAGAGCCACTCGTCCACCAGGGCGGGCGAGTTGACCGGGTGGACGGCGAGCGCGTCGCCGACGGAGTAGTCGAGCGGGAGGCCGAGTTCGCCGGTGTCGAAGGTGAAGCGGCGGACCTCCTTGCCCGAACCGGCGCCGGAGAGCAGCCGGTTGCCGACCAGCCGGGCGGGGGTGGTGGTGCGGCGCGGGGCGGCGGGAGCCGGGAGGGGGGCCGGGGCGGCGGGGGCGGCCCCCTGGCCGAGGGCGGCCAGGACGCTCTCCAGCCAGCTGTCCGCGGTGCTCTCGTAGTCGGGTTCGCAGTCCGCGCGGGGGGCGAGCCGGTGGGCGCCGAGTTCGGCGAGGCGGGTGTCGAGGCGGCGGCCGTGGCCGCAGAAGTCCTGGTAGTGGGAGTCGCCGAAGGCGAGGACGGCGTAGCGCCGGCCGTCGAGGCGGGCGGGGTCGGCGGCGGTGAGGGCGTCCCAGAACCCGGCGCCGTTGTCGGGGGCGTCGCCGTCGCCGTAGGTGGAGGTGATCAGCAGCAGGTCCGCGTCACCGGGCAGGGCGGCCGGGTCGGTGTCGGCCATCGCGCGCAGGGCGGCGGGGTGGCCGCCCGCGGTGAGCCGGGCGACGGCGGCGGCGGCGTACTCCTCGGCGGTGCCGGTCTGCGAGGCCCACAGGACGAGGATCTGGCGGGTGGGGGTGGCGGCGGCCGGGGCGGGTTCGGGGGCCCGCGAGTACAGGCCCGCCAGGGCGCCGTTGACCCACTGGGCGTGCGCGGGGTCGAACGGGGCGTCGGCCGGGAGCACGGGGACGCCGGGCAGGCCGGTCGGGATGGCGGCCAGGAACCCGGCCAGGTACCGGCGTTCGCCCTCGGAGAGGACCGGCGGGGGTGCGGCGTCCAGCCCGAACACCGAGGCGGTGGTGGGGGCGGCGGCCGCGACGGGCACCGGCGAGGGCGTCGGGACCTTCGCCAACGAGACGGCGCAGTACTTGAGTTCGGGCTGGAAGGAGAGCGGGTCGACGGCGTCGGAGGTGACGGCGTTGACCGACAGGTACTCGCCGAACAGGTCGTTCCAGTGGAACGGCGCGAAGCAACTCCCGCGCTGCACGCGGTCGGTGACCTTGGCGGGCAGCACGGCCCGGCCGCGCCGGGAGGCGACCTCGACGCTCTCGCCCTCGCCGATGCCGAGCGCGGCGGCGTCCTCGGGATGGATCTCGACGAACGGCGACGGGTTCAGCTTGGCCAGCTTGGCGACCTTGGCGGTCTTGGTCAGGGTGTGCCACTGGTGCGGGAGGCGGCCGGTGTTCAGGACGAACGGGTAGTCGTCGTCCGGGAGTTCGGCCGGGTCGAGGTGCGGCCGGGGGTGGAAGGCGGCCCGGCCGCTGGGGGTGGGGAAGTGCGGGGTTCCGTCGGGGAGCAGGTAGCGGATCGGGTTGCGGTCCGGCCCGTCCGGGTCGGCGGCGGGCCACTGCACGGGGGTGTCGCGCAGCCGCGGGTAGGAGGCGCCGCGCAGGTCCCAGCCGGTGACCGGGTTGTACGCCCGCTTGAGCTCCTCGAAGACCTGTTCGGCGTCGGTGAATTCGAAGCCCTCGGCGTACCCCATGGCGCGGGCGACCTCGGCGATGATCCGCCAGTCGGGGAGGGCTTCGCCGGGGGCGTCGGCGGCGGGGCGGGCCAGGGTGAGGTTGCGCTCGCTGTTGACCAGCACGCCCTCGGTCTCGGTCCACATCGCGGCGGGCAGCACCACGTCGGCGTAGGCGTTGGTCTCGGTGTCGGCGAACACGTCCTGGGTGACGACGAGTTCGGCCCGCTCCAGACCCTCGATGACGGTGCGCCGGTTGCCGACCGAGGCCACCGGGTTGGTGCAGATGATCCAGCAGGCCTTGATCTCCCCGTCGGCCATCTTGCGGAACATCTCGACGGTGCCCTGGCCGACGCCGTCGGCGCGCAGCGTCCCGGGCGGCAGGTTCCACAGCTGCTCGGTGAACTCCCGGTCGGCGGGGGCGAGCACGGAGCGCTGGCCGGGCAGGCCGGGCCCCATGTAGCCCATCTCGCGGCCGCCCATCGCGTTGGGCTGGCCGGTCAGCGAGAACGGGCCGCTGCCGGGGCGGCAGATGGTGCCGGTGGCCAGGTGCAGGTTGACCAGGGCGTTGGTGTTCCAGGTGCCGTGGGTGGACTGGTTCAGCCCCATCGTCCACAGGCTGGTGAACTCCCCCGCCTCGCCGATGAGTTCGGCGGCCCGGCGGATGTCGGCCTCGGCCAGGCCGGTGATCGCGGCGACCCTGTCCGGCGGGTAGTCGGCGAGGAGGTCCGGCATCGCCGCCCAGCCCTCGGTGTGCCGCTCGATGAACGCCTCGTCGAGCTGCCCGTTCGCGTGCAGCAGGTGCAGCAGGCCGTTCAGCAGGGCCAGGTCGGTGCCGGGGCGCAGCTGCAGGAACAGGTCGGCCTTGGCGGCGGTGGCGGTGCGCCGCGGGTCGACCACGATCAGCTTGGCGCCCGCCTTGACCCGGTCCATCATCCGCAGGAACAGGATCGGGTGGCAGTCGGCGGCGTTGGAGCCGATCACCAGGAACACGTCCGCCAGGTCGAGGTCCCGGTAGGAGCCGGGCGGGCCGTCCGCGCCCAGCGACAGCTTGTAGCCGGTCCCGGCGCTGGCCATGCACAGGCGGGAGTTGGACTCGATCTGGTTGGTCCGGACGTACCCCTTGGCGAGCTTGTTGGCCAGGTACTGGGCCTCCAGGCTCATCTGCCCGGACACGTACAGCGCGAGCGCGTCCGGGCCGTGCTCGTCCACGATCGCCCGCAGTCGGCGGCCGGTGGCGGCGATCGCCTCGGCGACCGGCGTCGGCACCGGGTCCTCGCCGCGGACGGTGCGCACCAGCGCGGTGGACAGCCGGCCGGGGGCGGCCAGCATGTCGGCGGTGGTCGCGCCCTTGGTGCAGAGCCGGCCGCGGTTGGCCGGGTGCTCCGGGTCGCCGGAGGCCCGCAGCACGGTGCGGCGGCCGTCCGGTCCGGTGCCGACGTCCAGGAGCAGGCCGCAGCCCACCCCGCAGTAGGAGCAGACCGACCTGACCTGTTCGGTCCCCGGTCGCTGCGGCTTCGCTGCGTCCTGCGCCACCTGTCCGGCCACGGGAACCCTTCCGATCGACCTGCCCTGCCTGTGGCGACTGTAGGAAGAGCGCATTTCGCGGCTGTCTCCGCGGCGGACGGTCGGCGGTTACGCCGACCGCACAGCGGGGCGGCCCCTCCGGTGAGGGGCACCGGCACCGCGGCGGCGGCCGCGGGCGGGCTCAGCTGCTGTGCGGCACCCCGGCGACCAGCACGCTCTGTCCGCGGAACTCGGCGACCACCGCGCCCGCGGCCGTCCGCACCGTCACGTCGTAGACGCCCTGCCGCCCCGCCAGGGTCCGCTCGGCGGCCTCCGCCACCAGCTCGTCGCCGAGCTGCGCCGGGGCCAGGAAGGTGATCTGCGCGCCCTGGGCGAGCGCGATCGGGCCGTAGCTGTTGCAGGCGTACGAGAACGCGACGTCGGCGAGCAGGAACACGTACCCGCCGTGGCCGATCCCGTGCGCGTTGGCCATCTCCTCGGTGACCTTCATCCGCGCCACCGCGCGGCCGCCGGACACCTCGTCGAGCACGATGCCCGCCCCGGCGGCGGCCCGGTCGCGTTCGAACATGGCGTCGATCCTGGAACGTCCCACAACGGCCCCCCGGTGAGCTGCGCGTTCAACGGAGACAGCATTAGACCCAGCTGCTGACAGCATGTCAATGCGGCCTCCCCGGTGCCGCCGCCCCGGTGCCGCCGCCCGGTCCGCCCGGGGCGCGGGCCGGGGGCGGGGGCCTCAGGGCGGGGAGAGCAGGTCGGCCCGGCGGCGGTGGGCGGCGGCGGAGCGGGCCCGCCCGGCGGCGTCCTCGGCGCGGGCCAGGGCGCGCAGGACGTCCGCGGTGGACTCGTCGCGGCCGATCCGTTCGGCCTCGGTGAGGGCCGCGCCGAACCGCTCCCTGGCCTCGGGGTGGCGGCCGAGCCCGGAGAGGGCCTCGCCCGCGGCGGCGTTCAGCAGGACGCGACGCGGGTCGGGGCCCTCGCCGACGCTCAGCGCGAGGCCGTGCAGGGCGTGGTCGAGGGCCTGCCGGGGGCGCCCGGCGGCCAGGTGGTGGCCGGCCAGGTGCCGACGGGCGAGCACGACGGCGGGCGGGTGGCCGGCGGCCAGCGCGACCTCCAGGGCCCGGTCGAGGCCCGCCCCGGCGGCGGCGTGCTCGGCCAGCTCGGTGTGGACGGCCGCCAGGTTGACCAGCGCGACGGCCCGGCCGACCTGGTCGCCCGCCCGGGCGGCGAGCTCGACCGCCGGGGCGAGGCAGGCCGCGGCCTCGTGCAGGCGGCGGCCGACGACCAGGACCCGGCCGAGCAGCGCCCGCACCCGGCCCTCGCCGTCCGGGTGGCCGCTCTCCACCGCCGCCTCCAGGGCGAGCCGGAGCTGCGGCACCCAGCCGTCGCGGACCCGGCGCAGGATCAGCGGCCACTGGACGAGCACCAGCCGCCAGGCGCGGTCGGGGTCGGCGGTGGCGGTCACCTCGGCGAGCGTCTCGCGGTGCGCGCCGAACCACTGCAGGGCCTCCTCGGCGGTCCCGAACCCGGGGACGGCGCGCGGGCGGCGGCTGCTCGCGGGCGGCTCGCAGCAGGGCCTGCTGCCGGGTTCGGCGCACTGCGCGGCGGCCAGGCCCGCGTACAGGTACTGGTCGGCGAGCCGGGCCCGGGCCGCGCGCTGCTCGACCCGGCCGGTCCCGGCGGCGAGTCGGCGGGCGTACCGCCGGACCAGGTCGTGCAGGACGTACTGCCCGGCGCCGGTCGCGGTGACCAGCTGGGCGGCCGCGAGCTGCTCCAACGCCCGTACGGCGTCCCGGTGTTCGAGGTCGGCGAGGGCCCCGGCGGTGTACGGGTCGACCGTCCGGCCGGGGTGCAGGCCGAGGGCGCACAGCAACCGGGCTGCGGTGGGCGGGAGTTGGCCGTGGGAGATCCGCAGGGCGCCTGTCACGCTGATCTCCTCGGCCGCCAGCCGGACCAACCGGCGCTGCTCGTCCCGCAGGTGCCCGGCGACGGCGGCCAGGCCGCGGCCCGGGTCGGCGGCGATCCCCGCGGCGACGATCCGCAGCGCCAGCGGCAACCCGTCGCACAGGTCGGCGAGTGCGCGGACGGCCTCCGGCTCGGCGGCGACCCGGGCCGGACCCAGGACGCGGGACAGCAGCGCCGCCGACTCCTCCGGCCCCAGCCCCGCCAGCGGGACGGGACGGGCCGACTCGGCGGCGACCAGGCCGCGCAACCGGCGCCCGCTGGTGACCAACGCGGCCGAACCGGCCCCGGCCGGCAGCAACGGACGGACCTGCTCGGACGCACCGGCGTTGTCGACCACCACGAGCAGCCGACGGCCGGCGGTCGCCCGCCGGTAGAGCGCGGCCCGAGCGGCCGGGGTCGGCGGCAGGTCCGCCGGGTCGGTTCCCAGGGCGGCCAGGAACTCGGCCAGCACATCGGCGAGTTCGCGGTCCGGACGGTCACCGTCCCCACCGAGGTCGACGAACAGCACCCCGTCGGGGAAACCCCCGCCGTACCGGTGCACCCACTCCAGCGCGAGCGCGGTCCTGCCGACCCCCGCGGGCCCGGTGGCCAACGCGACCGCCCCGCCCGCTCCGGCCGCCCCGGTCCCCAACGCCGCTCCCAAGGCGGCCAGTTCGGCCTCCCGGCCGTAGAAGCCGCGCGGGGCGCCGGGCAGCGGGAGCAGGGCGAGCGGGCTGCGCCGCTCCTCCGGCCCGAGCTGGAGTGCGCCGTCCGCCGCGACTGCGCCCGGCAGCCGGAATTCCACCGTGTACCCCCCACGTGATGTCTCGTCCGGTGAGGGAGGTTATCCGGCCGTTATCCGGTGCGTGCCGTCGGGGCCCTGAACCGGTAAACCCGCCGGGCCCGGGCACGCCGGGACGGCCGCCCGGACCGCGACCCGGTCCCGGCGGCCGTCCTGTTGCGGCCGTCCCGTTGCGGCCGTCCCGTTGCGGCGGGCTCAGCCGGACGCCGCCGGGGTGCCGGTCAGGCCCGCCACGAAGGTCTGCAGCGCGGCGGTCCGGGCCGCGGCGGCGGCGCTGCGGGCCGCCTCCGCGGCCTCCCCGCCGCTCACCGGCTGCTGGCCGTCCACCGACTGCTGGCCGCCCGCCAGGGGCCGGCCGCCCGCCGACTGCCGGCCCTCCGGCCGCTGCGCGTCGTCCGGGGCCGCCGCGGCCTCCACCGGCGCGTGGTGGCGCAGGACCAGTTCGCGGCTGCGGTCGGCGCGGGCGGTGACCAGGTAGTCCCACTCCTGGCCGGACCCCGGTTTCCCGGCCAGCCTGACGGTGACCTCGCTCGGCCGGTTGCCCGGCCCCAGGTAGGTGTCCTCCTCGATCCTCCTGATCCGGTTCGCCGGGTCGTCGTCGAGGTCGAACTTCCGGTGCAGCGGCAGGCCGGGGCCCTCGCCGCTGACGGTCAGGTGCAGCCGCTCGGGGCCGGGCGCCCCGGCCGGGAGCAGCGGCGCGACGGCGTCGGCGGCGGTGGCCATCGCGGCGGTGACCAGTTCGCTGGCCGGGCCCGTGTCGGTCCACCCGCTGCGGTGCACCTCGTGCGGCTCGTGCACGGGCCAGTCGTCCCGCGCCCCGGCCACCAGGTCGTCCAGGGTGACCGGCGCCCCGGCGCCCTTCCGCGCCGCGTACTCGACCACCTTGCGCACCTCCCCCGCCTCCAGCAGGTCCTTGCCGGGCGCGTGGAGCAGCCTCCCGAGCAGGTCGGAGGTGCCGGACGTGGTGCCGCCGCCCAGCTCGACCAGCCGGTGGGCCGCCTTGATGCGGGCGACGCCGGCGTCGGTGCTCGCGGTGAACTCCCCGTTGGCGAACGCCCGCCCGAGCCGCACGGTGCCCATCAGCTGCTCGTACCGGGCCGGGGTGGGGTCGGCCGCGGACGGGACGGACGGGACGCCACCGGTCGGCGGCTCGCCCTCGTCCGGCGTCAGCGCCCGCTCGACCTCGGCGAGCCGCCAGGCCCCCTCGGCGAAGCGCGTCTCGCCGCCCTGCTGCTCCGGGGTGAACGCCAGGTAGTGGTCGCCCGGCACCTCCTTCGCCGTGGTCTCCGCGGTGGGGATCTCGACGGTGAAGGGCACGACGCCCTTCTCGGTGACCCGTTCCCTGTCCCCGTTGAAGAACGTCACCTCGACCTCGGCGTGGCCGGTGTAACGCGCCATGTCGTCGGAGTACTTGGCGTTGGAGATCACCTGGCCCGCATCGCCGTGCCCGTCGCCGTCCCGCCAGAACCTGGTCGCCCCGCCGACGAGCGAGGGGCTGTTGGAGGTCGGGTCCCCGGTGATCCTGGCACCGACCTGGCCCTGGGCCCCCGCGTTGTTCGCCGAGAAGTCGTACCGCACGCCGCCGGAGGAGAGCGTGTTGGCCGGGGCCACGTCGGCCTTGTCGCTCGACCGGCTCTCCAGGGAGACGACCTTCACCCCGATCTCCACCCCCTTCCCGCCGCCGAACAGGACCTTGTCGGACGGGACCGTGGCCGCCACCTCCGCGCCCTGGGTCGCGCTGCCGAACAGCGCCGAGAGGTGGCTGTGCGTGGTGATCTTCCCGACCTCGGGTGCCATCTTCTGCCAGGCCGACGCGCCGAAGTACTGCGGTCCGCGCAACCGCACCAGGTCCTGGACGCCGCCGACGTCGCCGAGCCAGCGCAGGATGTCGGTGTCGCGCAGGCCGGTCCGCCAGATCCGCTCCGGCGGGACCCGGACGGTCTCCGGCGCGGGCGGCTGGAGCGAGACGGTCTCCGGCTGCCCGTCAGCGGGGGTCGCGTCCGTCGCCTCGGTGGGCTCCGTCGCCTTGGTCGGCTCGGTCGCCTCGGTCGCCTCGGTCGGCTCGGTCGCGGGCCGCTGCCGGTCGACGGCCGGTCCCTCGGCCGCCCCGGTTCCGGGCCGCCCACCGGTGGCGGTGGCGTCGGCGGGCTCCGGCGTGACCGGCACGGTCTCACCGGACTCGACGATGGTCTCGTAGCCGATCACCGCGGTGCGCTGCTGGTGGACCTGGGTACCGCCCCACGGCTTGCGGACGATCGTGAACTGGAGTTCCGCCTCGCCCCGGTAGGCGCTGCCGTCCGTCTTGGTCTTGGTGGCCGCACCGGCCGCGGTGCTCCGGGTCCGGGTGTCCACCTGCTGGTGGCCGTGCCCTCCGGTGCCGATCACGCCGCCCGTCACCGAGACGGCCGGTGCCTGCGGCAGCGGGACGGAGGCCACCGCCCCGAGCACGCCCTGGTGGGTGGTGCCGGTGCCCTCGGTGGTGGCGAAGTTCCGCTGCACGTCGGTCCCGGCGTTGAACTCGGTGGTGCCCGAGTCGCCCAGGTGCTCCAACCCGTCGCGGAGGACGGCGCGGACCCGGACGGTGGTCCGCCCCGACCGCACCACGATCTCGTCACCGGCCGTCATGGCCTTGAGCCTGGACTGGAGCTTGTCCGGGGTGAGTTCCGCTTCCAGCTCGCGGCGGACGCCCGCCCAGTCGCTGCCGAACGGGTTGCGCTCCAGTCCGGACCTCCCCGGCCGCCCGAGCCGGGGCAGCCGCAGGCAGCCGGGCCTCCAGCCCGACTCCACCTGGGACAGGATCGACTCGCCGAGGGACCGACCGGGGCCCGGCTCCGTCCCGCCGGAGCCCTTCGCGGCGCCGTTCGCGGCGCCGTCCACGGTGTGGACGTCGGTGACGACCGCCGACGAGTCCAGCCGCCTGTGCTCCACGAAGCTCTTCGGCTGCTTCGTCGTGACCCGCGGGGCCCGGCCCTCCACCGGCTCGGCGTCGCGCTCCGGAACGGCCACCCGCGCCACCGTGTCCACCTGCCGGGTGACGGTCCCCTGGTCCACGCCCAGCTGCGTGAACCTGACCTCGACGTCGTAGGCCGCGTCGACGTCGAAGAACACGGCCTTCTCGACGTGCTTGCCGCGGTTCGAGACCGAACCGATCGTCTCCGTCACCTGGCCGTAGGTGCGCTCCACCCGGTACCCGTAGCCGGTCGGGACGCTGACGAACGGCGCCCTGACGTTGGCCCGGCCGCCGCCGGTCAGCCGGTCGCGAGCGTCGTGCAGGTTGCCCTGGCCGCTCGACGTCCGGGTGCCCGACTCGAACTCGTACTTGTCCGCCTGGGAGTGGTACGTGGACTCGCCCAGCCGGGCCCGGACGGTGATCTCGGCCGACCAGGTCCTGCCGGAGACGGTCTGGGTGATCTTCCCGCCGCGGGTGAGCTGGGAGAGCTGGGTCTTGAGCGCGACCCGGTCGAAGCTCGCGTCGATCCGCTGCTGCACCTCGTCCGACAGCCCGTCGTGCTTCGAGCGCAGCACGTCCTCCACCTCCGAACGGACCTTGTCGGCACCGCTCAGGCTGTGCACCACGTAGGACGCGTTCAGCTCCTGCTGCACGCGCATCCGGCTCGGTGCACGGTGGGTCGGGACCGGCTTCGGCGCGGCGCCGTCGGTCGTGCCCGGCTTCGGCGCGGTGCCGGTGCCGGTGGTCGGGTCCGCCGCGGGACGCTTGAAGTCGATCACGCCGTCCTCGGTGCGGGGCGCCCGGACCTTGACGGTGTCCCGGGCGTCCATGCCCACCTCGGCACGGACCGGCACCGACGCGACGGGCCGACCGCCGCTCACCTCGCCGGGGCGTCCGATGTGGACGTCCACCACCAGTTCGGTGCCGTAGATGACCTGCGGCGCGCTGTACTTGCCGCTGGCGTACACCCGGTCGGCCTGCCGCCCCTGCCCGCCGGAGCGCCGGCGCTGCTCGGCGGACGCGTTGGCGGTCAGGTCCAGGCCCGGCGCGCCCTTGACCGGCGTGCCGCCGACGTAGCCCTGCTCGGCGGTGGTGCGCGCCCCCAGCCGGCGGTCCAGGCGGAACGAACCGGTCTCGTTCACCGTGTTGAGTTCGGCCTTCCCGTCCTCCCGGCGGTAGGTCATCGTCTCGACCCTGGCGACGGCGGTGACGACCAGCGAGTCCTTGCCCGGAACCTTGATCTCCAGGGGCTCACCGCGGGTCATCCCGGTCAGCCGGGCGGACAGGTTCGGCAGGCTGAACCCGCGCATGACCTGGTCTCGGACGCCGTCCCAGTCCTTGCCGAACTTCGCCCGCCCGGCGGTGTCCACCGCCGCGCGCAGCGCCTTCGTGCTCTCCAGGTCGCGGACGACGACGGTCTCGCCCAGGCCGCCCCTGTCGTCGCCGCCGCGCCAGACGCTGGCGGGCGGGCTGACGACCTCGTGCAGCTGCGGCTCGGCGGAACCTTCCGCCTTCGGGGCGGTCCCCTCGGGTCCGGGAGCCGTCCCGTCCTTCGGCGCCGTTCCGTCCTTCGGCGCAGTCGTGGCCGGATCGGGCTTCGTCGGATCGGGTGACGTGTCCGCGCGGTCGACCAGCAGCCGGACGTCCGCCGTGCCCGCACCGCTCGCGACGGCCTTGCCGTTGAACGACAGGTCGAAGTGGACAGGGGCATCGTAGACGACGCCGGGCACCTTGGACTTGCTGGTCAGCTGCGAGGTCCTGGCCTCGCCGGTGATCGAGACGGTGTCGCGGCCGAGTCGTCCGGCGACGCCCGGCGGAGTGACCAGGGCGGCGTCAGGCTTGACCACGGACGAGAACCCCAGCTGGGCCGCGTGACCGCTGTTAGAGGACGTGCTGCGCACCTGCTGCACGCTGGTGCCGATGTTGAACTCGGACTCCTTGGTGGTGCCGACCTGCGTCAACTCGCCGACCCGCGCGGTGATCTCGACCGTACCGAGCGGGTTCCCGCGCCGGTCGGTCAGCGTGACGGAGACCGGCTCACCCGCCGTCATGCTCTTCAGGTCGCGCTGGAGACGGGCGAGGTCGACCTCGGCGAGGACCTTGTCGCGCATGGCGGGCCAGTCGTCGCCGAACTCCGCCCTGGCCGCGTCCTCCGCCCTGTCGAGCAGTGCCTCCACCGGCGGACGGTCGTGCGACGCGCCGCGCGGCGCGAGGTCGAGCACGATCTCCTGACCGCCGACCCGGCCGTCCCGCAGCCGCTGCGGAGGGATCCGCTGCTCGCTGCTGGGCGTGATCGCCGGACGCTGCGGGACCGCGACCGTCAGGCCGAGGTCCACCGTCTCGGTGCGCCCGCCGGACGCGTTGCCCACCGGAGTGCCGTGGTGGCTCAGGCCGTTGAAGTCGAGTTCCAGTCGCATCGTCGACCGGAACAGGTCGGCTTCCTCGTTGGTCTTCGACCGTGCCACCGTGCCGCCGAGGTCCATGGAGACCTCGGCCTGACCGCGGTCGTGGTAGTAGGCGACGAGTTCCTGCGGCTCACCGATGCCGCGCGCCTGCCTGGTCTGGGCACCGATGTTGAACTGCCAGCCCGCGTCCCGGTTGGTGCCGATCGCCACGGTGCGGTCGGCGCCGTCCTCGAACTCGATCTTCTTCCGGCCCACGTGCGTCGACTCGGTGACCCGGCCGCGCAGTGTGACGCTGCCGCTCCAGCCGTTGCCCTCGAACGAGGCCGTCCACTCCTCGCCCCGCGAGAGCGCACCGAGCATCGGACGCAGCGTCGCCGGGCCGAAGTTCGCGTCCGCGAACGCCCGGGCCGCCGCCCGGTCACCCGGTACGGCCCGCGCCAGCACGTCGATGACCTTCTTCCGGACGGCCGTCTCGTGCTCGGTCAGCCCGACCACCAGGTCCGTCCCGGCAATCGGCCGGGGCGCCCCGTCCCCCGCGCTCGCCGCCGGCACCTCGGGAGCCGCCGGCGGCGGGACCTCCTTCTCCGCCTCAGCGACGAGCGGCTTCGGCTGTTCCTGAGGGGGTTGCTGCTCCCGCTGCTCCTTCGCCTCCGGCGCGGGCTGCTGTTCTGGCTTCGGCTCGGGCTTCGGCTCCGATGCGGGCTGCTGTTCTGGCTTCAGCTCCGGCTTCAGCTCGGGCTGTTGCTCCGACGCAGGCTTCAGCTCCGGCTTCAGCTCCGGCTTCAGCTCCGGCTTCAGCTCCGGCTTCTGCTCCGACGCGGGCTTCGGCTCGGGCGTGGTCGTGGGCGTGGTCGCCGGTTCCTCGGCGGGCGGTACGCGGGTGTTGTCCGGGGACGACGGCGGGACGCTGCCGTCGTAGTGGTCGCCCTGCCGGTACACCGTCACCTGTCGGCCGTCCCGGGGGCCGAAGACCGCCAGGGTGACACCGTCGTGGTCGAGGACGCGCAGCCGGAGGTCGAGGGCGTGGGCCGCCGCGGCGGGCAGCATCTCGCCCGCGTCGGTCCGCCAACGGGACTCCCAGCCCCGGACGGTGTCGAGCAGCGCCTGACGCTCGTGCGGGAACGGGGGCGGGGCGTTCTCGGTGAGGTGGTGGCCGACGATCTCCCGCAGGTCGGCGATCGGCAGCCCCCGGAACCCGTCGCGGTCGGCGACGGGGAGGTACTCGAGCAGCTGCTGCTCGGTCGCCTCGCCCCGGGCGACGAAGTCGTGGCGGTAGTTGGTGACGACCTCGGTCGGCCACTGCTCGGGGGCCAGTGTGTCGAAGTGGTCCTCGACCACTGCCCGGAGCCGCTGGGCCGCACCGCTCTTGCCCGCCGCTTCGGGAAGGCCGACGGCGAGCGAGTGCAACAGGCAGAGGCCGTCCGCCGAGACCCTCACCAGCGGCCCGGCCGGCGGGAACACCGTGGTGTCGAGCGGCGGTTCGGCCCGCTGCGCGGGCGGCTCGATGACGTCCTCGGGCTTCACCTCGGCGGTGCCCTCGGCCTCGGACTTCACCCCGGGCTTCGCCTCTGGCTTCACCTCGGCCTCGGACTTCACCCCGGGCTTCGCCTCTGGCTTCACCTCAGCCTTGACCTCGACGGTGTCCTCGACCGCGTCCTTGGCCTGCGCCGTCTCGGGGGACGGCGACCGCTGCCCGCGGACCGGCCCGAACTGGGAGCCGAGTTCCGGCGGGGCCGAGGCCGCCCGGGGGCGGGTCGTGGTGCCGCCGGGCTGCTCGCCGCCGTTGGTGGTGCCGCCGGGCTGCTCGCCGCCGTTGGTGGTGCCGCCGACGGCGCGGCTGCCGCCGTTGCCGCCGAGCGGGCCGCCGTCGGTGGGGGCGGCGGGCTGCGGGCCGGAGCCGTCGTCCTCCGGGCGGGGCCCCTGGTGCGGCTCCTCCAGCCGGAGTTCGCGCACCGGACCGCCTTCCCCGGTGCCGGGGTAGCGGTTCACCTCGTTCCCGCCCCGGGTGATCACCACGTCGCGGTCGAGGTTCTTCGCCAGCGCCGTGAGGTAGGCGTCACGGAACTCGCCGGGCGTGTCCAGGCCCGTGCTCCCCGGCTTCGCCAGGTTCTTGATCACCTGGTCGAGGGCCTGCTTGTCCAGACCGGCGAGCGGGCCCTGCCGGTTGACGCCGATCCAGGTGATCAAGTGCTTGCCGAAGGCGTCGGCGTCCTCGGGCGTGCGGCGGTCGTGCAGTTCCAGCACGCTCCGACGGATGCTCGCCTCGTCGTGTCCGGCCAGCGGGGCGGAGAGGGTCGGCGCCTCGTTGCCCCGGAAGTGGCTCATGTACTCCTCGGCCTGCTGGGCCTTGGACACCTTCGGCGGGTTGGCCCCGGTGCCGGTGCCCGGCGTGCCGGTGTTCGCGTCGCCGCGGCCCCCCAGCCTGTCCTGTCGGCGGGCCTTGCTCTCCTGCTGGCGCTGCCGCTTCTCCTTGGCCTGGTGCTGCCGCTTCTCCTTCTCGTCCTGGCGTTGCTGCGCCTGCGCATCCTCCTCCCGTTGGTACTCCGCGTCCAACTCGGCCTTACGCACCCGGAGTTGCTCGTTGCGCTCGGTGACCTCGCGCTCCTTGGCGCGGCGCTCCTCCAGCATCGTGCGGGCCTGCTCGGCGCGCTGCTCGGCGGCGGCCACCCGGTTCCGGTGGTCGGGGCCGGGGGCGGGGTCCTGCTGGAGGCGCTGGACCTCGGCCTCGGTCCGGCGGACGAACTCCTCGGTGTGGTGGACGGACTTCTGGGCGGCGCGGACGGCACGGCCGTAGTGGCGCAGCCTGTCGTCGAGCCTCGTCCTGGTCTCGGGCTTGTCCTGGTCCTTGTTGCCCTCGCGCACCCCGTCGTCGACCTTGTCGGAGTGGCGGGCGGCGGCGAACGCGAGCGGGTCGAGGGTGCCGTCGCCGTGGTAGCGGCCGTCGCCGTCCGGGTTGTGGACCGTGATCGGGCGGAACGGCGGGCGGCTCTCGCCACCGGGAACGGCCGCCGGGCCGGGACGTCCGTCGATCGGGAGCCCGGAGCCGAACTTGGCCTCGGGGCGGTAGAGCTGGGAGACCAGGCCGCCGAGTTGCCTCTCGGCGGCTTCGACCCTTTCCCTCGCGTCCTTCTCGTCGGCGGTGCCGCGGGCGGTGTCGAGCGCGTTCCTGGCCTCCGTCAGTTCCCGGTTGAGCCCGACCGCGTGCTCCCTGGCCTGCGGACCGGCCCGGTGCACCTCCTGGACGACCGACAGGGCCAGGCCCTCGATGACGTCCTTGCCGTGGAAGACCTCCCGGTCGAAGGTGACGCGCTGCCGCCCGCCGCCGGCCGGGTAGGTGTGTTCCCACTTGCTCTTGCTGCCGGTGGTGGTGGAGCCCTGGACGTACTCGGTGGTGCGGACGACCTGCCCGTCCGGCTTGAACTCCCGCATGGCCTGGCGATCCAGCGGTTCGAGCTGGTCGTGCAGGGACACCCAGCCGTCGTAGTGCTGCAGGATCTCGGGGCCGAACACCATCGTGGTGGGGCCGTAGCGGGTGACCATCTTGGCGTCGCCGACCTCCATCCGGAAGAAGGCGAAGTCGTCGTTGCCGAGGTTGCCGGTGTTCTTGTCGCTGCTCTTCCCGGAGGCCATGAACTTGGCGTCGCGCCGCTTCAGGTCGCCCTGGGAGGAGAGCAGGCCGGAGTTCGCGATGGCGTGGTAGGCCGGTGTGGAGTGCTTGAGCCGGTAGGGCAGGTCCTGGAGGGAGTCGTAGAGCTCCTTCAGCTCGGGGTCGGCCCTCAGGTGCGGGTCGACCTGGGCGTGCAGGTCGCCGAGGTTGCGCTCCGACAGGGCGCGGACGAAGTCGGTCCGCTTCTCGGGGGAGAGGGTCGACAGGTCCTCGGGGAGGTTCGCCAGGTCCTCGGGGGTGAGCCTCTTCGCGTCCTCGGGCTTCGGGGTGTTCGGGCTCTCGGCCCCGGGGGCCTGCGGGTCGTCCGTCCTGGGGGCCCCGGCGCCGTTCCTGATCTCGTTCCGGACGGTCCCCCACTGCGTGCCGGTGGGCACGTCGGCGTACGCCTGGTCGCGGCGGAACCCGCGGACCCTGTTCTGGAGCAGGTCCATCAGGTCCGGGCGGAGCGCCAGCGGGGTGCGGCTGCCCCCGCCGGCGGGGTGCGGCTCGGACAGGGTCCTGGAGAGGCCGGTCAGCGGACCGTACTCGTTGCGCAGCTGGTAGAGGCCGCCGTGGTCGGCGGCGCCCGTGACCCGGCCCTTGAGCAGGCGTTCCAGCTCCTCGCCGCGCCGCACCGTCTCCTCCTCGTAGGCGCGCCGCGCCTCGGGGGTCGGGTGGGTCTCCTCGAAGCGCCGGGGATCGGTCATCAGCTGGAGCCGCTCGCGCAGTTCGTCGCCCCGGCCGACGATCTCGTCGCCGGTGGACAGCAGGTGCTTGGCCGGGTCGCCCTGGCCGTTGCCCGCCCGGGCCTGCTCGTCCAGCCACTGCGCCCGCTCCAGCACCTTGGTGGCGGTCTGCGGGTAGTCCCTGCGGATCAGCGTGTCGGCGAACTGGTGGAGTTCGGACTGCGACAGGTGGTCGACGTCGATCACGACGTCGCCCGCGGGCTTCTTGGCGAGGGCGAAGCCCTCGCCCATCCACGTCAGGAACCCGGTCGGATCGGCCGGTCCCTCGGACCTGACCCAGTTCTTCCGGGTCTCGTCCCACTTCAGCTTGACCGAGCCGTCGGCGGACGAGGCGGCCTCGTTGTCGTACTGCTGGAGGAGCTCGGCCTCGTCCCGGGGCGGGTTGCTGCTGCCGCCCTCCTGCCCGCCGGGATCGGTCACCGTGCCGAAGCCGTCGTCCGGACGGGGCTGCTCCTCGGGGCGGCCGAAGCCGGAGTAGGTCTGCATGAACTCCTGGTCGTGCGGCCCGGAGATGGTGTTCTCGTGCGGGTCGGCGACGGAGGCCCACACCGTCCAGTCGGAGCGGAAGTTCTCCGGCAGCCCGCCGGTCGCGGGGGTCACCGTTCGGTCCGACAGGTCGGCCCAGCGCAGTTGGCCGTCCTGGTCGTGGACCAGCGCGACCACGTGGCCGGTGCCCTCCCTGCCCGCGCCGAGCACGGTGGCGAAGCTGCCCGGCCCGCCGTCCCGCACCGTCTCCATCAGCTTCGGGATCGCGGCGGCGCCCTCGCCGAACAGCGCCGGACCGTCGTGCCGCTTCCACAGCGTGCTGCCCGGGTTCTGTTCCACGTCCCCGTGCAGCGTCTGCCCGGCGACCCGGGGACGGCCGAAGTGGGTGTCCCGGTACGCCTCCACGTTCTCCATGCAGGCGTTCAGGTCGTCGCCGACCCGGAAGCCCTCGCCGGGATGGACGGGCGCGGCGTGCGGGTTCACCTTCCCGAGCAGTTCGGGGCTCACCGGCGGGTGCGCCTTCGCCTCGCCGCCGAGGTGGCTCACCAGGTCCTGCGTCAGCGGGTCGTGGGCGCCGACGGCCCGGAAGCCGCGGTCCTGCATGACCGCGTCGCTGTTCTCGTACGACGGCGTCCGGCGCCGCTTCGGCTCGTGCTCGGAGACGGGCTGGTCGTCCTCGTCCTCGTCCCGTCCGCGCTTGCGGCTGTTCGACGGGGCGGGGTGCGACGGCGCGGTGTCGCCGTCCGCGTTCCGCCGGTCCGGGACGGCCCGGGCGTCCCGGGTGTCCCGGGCGGGCGCGGTGGCGTCCGCCGGACGGGGCTGCTGGTGTTCGGGCGCACCGGTGCCGTGCGCGGTGGGCGCCGGGGCCGCCGGGGCCGCCGGGTGCGGCGCGGGCGCCGCGTGCGACGTGGGCGCCGCGTGCGACGTGGGCGCCGGGCGCGACGGGAGCGAGCCGAAGTCCCGGGCGCCGGTCCCCGACCGGCTGCCCTCGGCGGGGTGCGGCACGGACGTGGTGTCGTCGCCGGACCGGACCGCCTCCGGTCGCGGGGGGACAGGCCCCGGGGTGTCGGCGTGCCGGTCGGCGGCGGAGCCGGACTGCTCGGCCTCCTGGGACTGCCGGGCGGTGCTCTCGTGCACCATCACGTCGATCCAGGCCGTCTTGCGGAACTCCGACAGCAGGGTCTCGGGGGTCCGGTTCGGGTAGGCCGCCAGCGCCTGCTCCGCCAACTGCCGGATGGGGGCTTCGCTGGCATTAAGGAGCTGCTGGTTCTCCGCGTCCATCCTCCGCAGCTCGGCTGCGGTGGTCGCGACGTCCTGCATGGTCTTGCCGGGCTTCTGGAGCTCGGCGACCAGGCGCTCCTGGGCTTCGAGCCGCCCGCTCATGTCGTTGACGAACCTCTTCAGCGTCTGGACGGAGGGGTCCCGCGGGTCCAGCCCCTTGGTGAGGAGGTGCGCCGCGTCCTGGAACTGTCCGAGCTGTTGCTTCGCCCTGGCGTGGTACGGGTCGACCGTCATCTTGACCAGGTTCTCCGGGGTCTGCGTGGTGACCTCGAAGGGGATGGTCGACTGCTTGGAGAGCTCCGGGCGACGGTGCGGGTCCAGGATGTTCGTGTGCGTCTCCTGGCTGACCAGCTCCCAGCCGTGCCCGTTGTAGCGCAGCATGTTGGTCGCCGCCGGCGTGTAGCCCGGCGGCAGGGGCGCCGCGTAGTCGTGCAACCCCGCCCACTGGGTGACCGTCTTCCCGAGCCGGAACTCGGCGCCGGCCTGCAGGTTCTCCGCGGCGGAGTACGACTGGTAGTGCCACGCCGTGAACGTGTCCTCGCCGGGCTTGACGGTGGCCACGAGCGCGCAGCCGTTCATCGCGTCGGTGAACACCAGCCCCTCGCGCGGGAGGTCCGGGTGCGGACGCAGCGGGACCTCGGCATGGCCGATGGTGTGGTCGGGGCCGGGGAGCAGGCTGGCCTCGTAGGGGACGTACGCGCCCTTCACGTAGTGGCTGTCGTCCTTCGGCGGCGGCAGCTGGGCCCCGACCGGCTTGGGGAACTCGCTGAGCCCGGAGAAGCTCTCGGGGTGCTGGTCGAAGTGCGCCGCGTACTTCTCCCACGCGGGCACCAGGTGGTAGGAGGGCTTGCCGTCACGGCCGGGGACCGGGTCCGGCTCCATCGCGAACCAGTGCTTGTCGCTGCTCTTGATCGCGTTGAGGAACGCGATGTCCTGCCCGGGCCTCAACCCGGGCATCCGCTGCTTCACGCCTTCGGCGAAGTCCACCGAGAGCAGGTTGTCCGCCAGGAACGCCGCCGGGTCGTGCATGATCGCGTGCTCCGGCGTGCCCACCGGCGGCAACGGCTCCGGCTCGACGTGCGGCACGACCTCCTCGTGGCCCGACGGCCGGTCGGTGCCGCCCGCTTCCTCGTGACTCGACGGCCGGTCGGTGCCGTCCCCGCGGCCCTCGCCGGGACGGATGCCGCTGCCACCGGGCTCGGTGCGGACCGGACCGGTCACCGGACCCGTCCGGTGACCGTCCTGTCGCGGAACGGCCCCGAAGCCCGCCGGACGGCCGGGCGCACCGGCACCCCCGCGAGCGGCACCGCCCGCGCCACCGGCCGTCGCACCGGGCAGGTACCCGCCACCCGCCATCGGGGGCGGCGTGACGGTCGACGACGACGTGACGTCCGGAACCGCGTCCGGAACCACCTGCCCGGGCACCTGCTCCGGCCCGGCCGGACGCACCGGCGCGGGGGCGGACGCCCCCCGGCTGCCACCGTCCAGGTGGGTGCCACCGCCACCGGCCAGGCTCGCGGCGCCGCCGAGCACGCCGGACAGGTTCGGCACCGCGGACTGCTGCGCCGCCGTGGAGCCGACAGGCTGCGACTGCGACTGCGACTGCGCCGCAGGCTCCTGGTGCGGGGCGGGGGTTCCGTGCGGCTGGGCCGCGGTGTGCTCGGCGGGCGGAGCCGCCGTCTCGTGCGACTCGGCCACGGGCTCGTGGTGCGGGGCGGGCGCGCCGTGCGACTGGGCGGCGGTGTGCTCGGCGGGCGGAGCCGCCGTCTCGTGCGGTTGGGCGGCAGTGTGCTCGGCGGGCGGAGCCACCGTCTCGTGCGGCTGCGGCGCAGGCGACTCGTGGCGCGGAGTCGGCGACTCGTGCAACTGCGGCGCAGGGGTCTCGTGGTGCGGAGCCGGGGTCTCGTGCGGCTGCGGCGCAGACGACTCGTGGTGCGACACCGGGGTCTCGTGCGGCTGCGGCGCAGGCGACTCGTGATGCGACACCGGGGTCTCGTGCGGCTGCGGCGCAGGCGACTCGTGCAACTGCGGCGCAGGCGACTCGTGGTGCGGAGCCGGGGTCTCGTGCGGCTGGTCCGCCACCGGCTCCGGACGCGGCGTCACGCTCTCGTGCGGCTGCAGAACCTGCTCGTGGTGCGGCGCCAGGGTCTCGTGGGGCTGTGCGGCGACGTGGTCGGCAGGCGGTGCGGCCGTCTCGTGCGGCTGAACCGCAACGGGCTCCACCCGAGGTGCGGGCGTCTCGTGGGGCTGTGCGGCGACGTGCTCGGCAGGCGGTGCGGCCGTCTCGTGCGGCTGAACCGTCGTCGTCTCGTGCGGCTGGACCGTCGTCGTCTCGGGGTGCGGCGTCACCGGTTCGGCCTTCGGGGCGGTCGCCTGCGGCTCGGTGTGCGGTGCCGTCCGGTCCTGGATGTTCGCGGAGGCTTGCTCGTGCGGGGCGGGGGCGGGTGCGTCCGTCCCGCGCGTGGTGGCGGAAGTCTGCTCGTGCGGGGTGGGGGCGGGCGTGTCCGGGCTGCTGTGGCCGGAGCCGAACGGTGCCAGGCCGTTGACCTTCGACCCGCCCGTGGCGCCCGTGGCGCCCGTCCCGGAGGAGTGGCCGGTGGAGGCGCCCGCGGCCGTCCCGAGTCCGGGGCCGGAAGCCGTGCCGCTCTCGCCCCGGGTGCCCGAGCCCGTGCCCGGGTCGGCGCCGGTACCGGTGGTCTCGGTGATCCCGCCGCGGCTGCTGCTGCCTCCGGTGGAGGAGGACGTCCCGGTCGGACCGTGGTAGGCGCTGTCGCCGGAGGAGGAGGTGGACTTGGTGAAGACGGGCGGACCGTCGTGCCCGGCACCGCTGCCGCTGCCGCCGCCGGGGAGGTCGAGCTTCGGGACCGCGGCGGGCGGCGGGGCGCCGTGGCTCTTGAGCGCCGAGGCTCCGGCGTGCAGGCCCGCGCCCGCGCCGCCGGACAGGCCGGAGCCGAGCAGGGAGCCGCCGTCGACCTGGCCGGTGGTGATGAGCTGGGTCGAGACGTCCGCGCCGACGCCGACCACCGCGCCCGTGCCCATCTTCCCGACGGTCGAGTTGAGCGCGCTCTCGGCGCCCACCTTCTTGCCCGCCGCACCGATGCCCTTGCCGATCAGGTGGGCGGAGGCGCCGCCGACCGCGCCGCCGAGGGCGTTCTGGCCGAGTTCCTTCATGTCGATGCTCTTGCGGTGGCCCTCGGCCACCTCGATGCCCTGGGCGAGCAGGTTGATCGCGCCCATCTGGGCGGCCTGCTTGGCCGCCATTTCGAGCGTCTCCTTGAGCAGCTTCTTCAACAGCTGCGAGACGACCGTCCGGCTGGCCGCGATCATCACCGGCACCTGGAGCAGCGAGGCGCCCGCGGTGAACGGCGCCTCGGCTTCGGCCGTAGCCAACTCGAAGGCGAGGATGCCGAGTTGGGCGATGATCTGGATCTTCGCGGTCTCCGCGGAGTTGGCCATCTGCTCCAGCATGTCCCCCATGCCGTTGAGCGAGTTGACCGTGCCGGTCAGCCGACCGGGCTTCTCCGGGGTGCCCCCGCCGACCGTATACCCCTCCCAGTACTTGCCGAGGGCCTCGGCGGCCTTGCCCTTCTGGCCGTCCAGGGCGCGCTTCATGGTCGAATCGGCGCTCTGCGTGGCGTCCTTGAGCTCCTCGGCCGCCTTGCGGCAGCGTTCGGCCATGTCGCGGAGCTGGTCCTCGTCCGCTTCGGGCCAGCGGGTTCCGGCGAGCAGCAGCAGGACCCACTGGAGCGGCTCCGGGAGTTCGACAGCCATGGGTCAGTGCCTTCCGCTCTGGATGGGCCGCGTGCTGATGATGGGGGTGACGGGGGTCGACGGGAGCGACGGCGCGGCGGGCAGTTGCGCGGTGCTCTCCAGGCCGCTGAGTTCGTTGACGACGTTCTCGTCCGCGTTCTGGTAGCCCGCGGCCATCGCCTTCAGGCCGTCGGCGATGTTCTTCAGCTCGTCGGGCAGGGCCTTGAGGACGGTCAGGGTGGAGTGGCTGTACTGCAGGTAGCCCTCGCTGCCCTCGGCGAACTTCTTGCCCGAGTCGTCGTTGCCCCAGGGGTTCTGGGCCTCCATCGAGGACATGAAGGCGGTCAGCGACCGGCTGAGCTCGGCGACCTGCTCGTAGGCGGCGAGCATCGGCGACACCGCCGCCCGGTACTGCTCGGGGTCCACCTGGAAGCCCGTCCCGGCACCGCCCGCGTCGTCGCCCCGCTTCTTCACGGCCGCGGTCCGCTCGGCGGCGGGGGACGCCGGTACGCCCTGCTGCACCGGCCGACCCACGACGTGCGCGGGCTGGACCGGGACCGGCGCATCCTGCGCCACCTGCATCGGCCGACCCACCACGTGCGTCGGCTCGCCCGAAACCGGCGCATCCTCCGCCCGCAGGAACGGCTGCAGCGGTTCGGCCGGGGTCGCCCGCAGGAGCGGCTCCGCCGGAACACTGTCGGGCATGACCGTACCGATCCGGAACGGAATGGGCTCGGCGAGCTGCTCGGGCACCGCCCGGTCGGCGAGGACCGGCTCGGCGAGCTGCTGAGGCACCAGCCGGTCGGCGAGGACCGGCTCGGCGAGCTGCTCGGACACCGCCCGGTCGGCGAGGACCGGCTCGGCAGGCGTCTCGGCCTCGACGTACCGGCGGGCCTGCTCGTCGTTGCTCATGGGGGATTCCTTCGTCAGGGCGGGCGACGGCGGCGCGCGGTCAGTCGGCGGCGGGGGCGGCCAGCCGGGAGAGGGCGGCGCGCAGGAACGGGCTGGGGACCTGGTAGCCGCCCTCCTCGCGGAGCGGGGCCCGCTGCGCGGTGGCCGCCGCCTCCCCGGCGGGTGCGGTCGCGGCGGGGGCGGCCGCGGGCGCGTCGGGGTGGCCGCGGCGGGCGGCGGCGCTGCGGGCACGTTCCAGGTAGGCGTCGTCCGCGCCGCCGGAGGTGTCCGCCGTCGTGGCGGAGGTCTCCACCGCCGTCACGGGGGTCTCCTGGCGCGCCGTCGTCGGATCGGCGGTAGCAACGGTGGCTGCGGCGCTCCGGTCGTCGGTCGCGCCGTCGGTGTCCGACCCGCCGTCGGTGCCCGCCCCGCCGTCCGCGGTCGCGCCGCCGCCGAGCAGGACGCCCGCGAGCTGGTTGAGCACCTCGCTCTCGCTGGTGGGTGCGGCCGCGACGGGGGTCGCTTCGGGTTCGGGCGTGGTGAAGGTGCCGTCGGCGCGGGCGTCGTCGAGCCAGCGGCGGCGGGCCCGGTGCCAGTGGCGGTCGCGCGGGCCGACCTCGCCGGCCTGGCCCAGGATGCCCGCGTCGCCGTGCAGTTCCTCGTCCTCCTCGCCCTCGCTGCCGAAGCGGGTGGGGCTGACGAAGCGGTTGCCGTGCTTGTCGCCCTTGCCGCCTCCGCCGCGTCCGGCACCGCCGGCGCCGGGCATGTGGCCCGCACCGGCGGCTCCGGTGGCGCCGGTGCGCCCGGCGGTGGCGCCGCCCGCGCCGGTCCCGGCACCGGCCCCGGACCGGCCGACCGTGGAGCCCGCTCCGGCACCGGACATGACGGAACCCGCTCCTGCACCGCCGCTGCGTCCGGCCAGGGCGCTGCCCGCTCCGCCGCCGAGGCCGCCCGCGCCGCCGCCCAGCCCGCGGGCGGACCCGCCGCCGAGGCCGAACGGGCTGCTGCCCCCGCCGAACGGGGCGAGCCCGGAGCGGGCACCGCCCGAACTGCCGAGCGCGCTGCCCGAACTGCCGAGCGTGCTGAGGGTGCTGCCCAAGGTGCTGCCGAGGTTCCCGAGCGGGCTGCCGCCGAAGCTGCCCGGGCCGCCGCTGCCGGGGCCGGTGCTGAAGGACGGGCTCGGGGTGTAGCTGCTCCCGGGTCCGCCGGTGTTGATGTCGCCGAGGTCGCCGAGCCCGGCCAGGCCGAGTGAACCGCTGCCGGAGGAGAGCGGCTTGAACACCGGGGTGCCGGTGCTGCCTCCGGTGTCGGTGCCGAAGTCGGGCAGGTTGGGGGCGGGCAGGCTGAAGGGCGCCAGGCCCGAGCCGCCGGTCGACCCGAAGGTGCTGCCCGAGCCGGAGAAGTCCCCGGAGCCGCCGTACGCCCCGGCCCCGCCGCTGCCGTCCAGACCGGGCAGTGAGAAGCCGGCCCCCGCGGCCCCGCTCCCGCCGCCCGCACCGCCGTACGCCCCGCCCGCGCCGCCGTACGCCCCGCCCGCGCCGCCGTACGCCCCGCCCGCGCCGCTGCCGTCCAGGCCCGGCAGCGAGAAACCTGCCCCCGCGGCCCCGCTCCCGCCGCCCGCACCGCCGTACGCCCCGCCCGCACCGCTGCCGTCCAGACCGGGCAGCGAGAAACCGGACGGGTCACCGACGCCGCCGGGCAGGCCGCTGTCCGCGCCCGTGCCGAACAGTCCGCCGGGCAGGTTGGCGCCGACCCGGCCGCTCATGGTGCCGATGCCGCCCGGGCCGCCCGCCGCGCCCGCGCCACCGGCTCCACCGGCGCCCGAACCACCGCCGGCAGCGCTGCCGTTGAGGGCACAGGTCTGGCCCATGCCGGTCATGTCGGCGATGCGGTCGGCGTTCGTCCGGAGCGTGGCGTCCACGTTGCCGCTGACGTGGTTGACGTACTGGTGGTACAGGCTGACGGCCTCCTTGACGCCCTCGGACTTCGCGATGTCGTCGTGCTTCCCGGCCGGGTGGGCGGCGATGTAGTCCTTGGCGTACTGGAGTTCGCGGATCATCTCGGTCTTGGCGTCGCCCACCGCCTGGGCGGCGCCCTGCATCGACTTCGCCATGGCGTGTCCCGACTGCAGGGTGGTGCTGACGTGCGAGCCCTCTCCTCCGGCGAACTTCTTGAGGTACTGGGCGAAGCTGTCGGCGGCGGGCCCGGACATGCTCGCCATGGCCCGGTTGGCGGCCTCGACGATCGCCACGACGTGGCTGTCGGCCACCTCGTTCCACTTGGTCCAGGCGGCGGCGAGCTCGGCGAGCAGGTCCTCGTTGCCGTCGGGGAAGAGGATGTCGGCGCCTTGCTCGTTGCTCTGGAGGGTCTTGAGTACCTCGGCGAGGTCGGCGGGCAGCTCGATCATGGCAGCGGGTCTCCGGAGGAGTGCGGTCGGGGTCGGAAGGGGCCCGCGACGGGGCGGACGGCGCGGCGGGGAAGCCGCGGGCGGCTCGGCAGGAGCCGGACGGACGGCGCGGCGGGGAGGCGGACGGCGCGGCGGGGTACCGGCGGGCGGCACCGCGCGGCGCGTCGCGGCCGGGCGGGGTGCCCGCCCGGCCGCGACGCGTCGTCAGACGCCGTGTCCCGTGGGGGCCCACATGCCCGGCCCGATGAAGGGCGGCGGCGGGGTGTTGTAGTGGAGGTCGGGCGTCTCGGCGGAGTGGTACTCCTCGCCCCCGTCGATGTTGCCCAGCCCTTCGATGGGCGGCGGCGGGGGCGGGGTCACCGGGTGCGCGGGCGTGGCCTGCACGGTCTCCATCAGCCGCCCCTGGAGCACCGGCGTGCCCTCCGCGGTCTCCACCGGCCGCCGCAGCGCGTACTCGGGCGTGGCCTCCACGGTCTCCACCGGCCGCCGCAGCGCGTACTCGGGCGTGGCCTGCGCGGTCTCCACCGGCCGCCCCTGGAGCATCGGCGTGGCCTGTGCTGTCTCCGCGGGCCACACCTGGTGGTCCGGTGCAGCGGCGGCCGTGCCGCTGAGGGTGGGGGTCGCGTACTCCGCCCCGGAGAAGACCGTCCCGGCGGAGGTGGTGCCCAGTCCGGCCAGGGCCGGGCCGGCCGGCATGGTGCCGTCGCCGGTGATGGTGCCGAGGGCGGCGGCCTGCTGCTCGTCGTTGGCGCGGTGCCTGGCGACCATGGACTGCAGGTTCTCGCCGACCGCGGTGGCGTTCTGGATCAGCACCTGGATGCCCTGGAGGACCTGCTCCTGGTGCTCGGCGATGCCGCCGACCGAGGAGCTGCCGCCCTGGATCGCCTTGCCGACCAGGTCGGTTCCGTAGACGGTCTCCTTGACCTGCTTGACCTTGGCCGCCAACTGGTTCGCGGGGCCGCTGAGTTCGTCCAGCAGCCCGAGGATCTTCTTGGCCGCCGCCTCGACCTCGTCGAGGTCGATCCAGACCGTTGCGTCCGCCACTTGCCCCACCCTCCGTGCTCCACCGCCCCCGGTCGGCACGCACCTGCACCGACGGTCTGCGCCGGACGTGCCGGGGCACCGGGACAGGGCAGCCGGGAGGTGCCCGTGCGTACTGCACCGGCCCATTCCGAGCCCACCATAACCCGCAGTTGGGAGCGCTCCCGCCGGGCGGCCCTGCCGGGGTGACGGGACGTCACCCCGGCGCCGAGCTTCGCACCGGATCGAGTCGCGGCGGAGTCCGGAAAGCATGCAGCAGGTAAATTCACGGCATGAACCCGTAAGGGGAAGTAAAGACCGGAAGTGCCCACTCCGGGTCGATCGTGAATGTTCTGGGCATGCTTCGTGTCAGAGTTTGACCGCTCCGCCCGGAGTGACGATCCGCAGGCCCGCCTCGTCGAGGTCGATCGCCAACGGAGTACCGTCCAGCGCGGCCTCGTTGAGCAGGGACGCACTGGCCAGGTGCCACAGTCGCAGGGTGCCCGCGGCGTCGCCCGCCGCGAGCAGCGCCTCGCCGTCGAACTCGCGGCCCGCCACGGCCCGGACGGCCGTGCCGCCGCCGGTCAACTCGGCGGTGCGGCTGCCGTCCTGGACGTCCCAGACCAGGACGGTGCCGTCGCCCGCGCCCGCGATCACCGCGGGACGGCCGCCGAGCACCGCGAAGGACAGCACCTCGGCGGCCTGCGGCAGCCCGGTGCAGACCGGCCCGGCCACGCCGCTGACGGCGTGCCACAGGCGCACCACCAGGTCCTCGCCCGCGGTGGCCAGGATCGGCTGGCCGCCCGCCACGGTCGCGGCCAGCGCGGTGAACGGGCCGCACCCGGTGGCGAAGCGGCGGCTGTCGGCGCCGGTCGCGGCGTCCCGGACGGCGATCACGCCGTCGCGCCCGGCGGAGGCCAGCAGCGGCTGCTCGCCGGGGGTGAAGGCGATCCCGGCGACCGGCCCGGCGTGCGGGACGGGCAGCGGCAGCGCGGTGCCGTCGGTGAGGCGGTGGCTGCGGACGGCGCCGGCCGCGGTGCCGCACACCAGCAGGTCGGCGGTGAGGTCGAGGCTGTGGACGGGGCCGCCCTCGCCCGGCAGGTCGAGGAGTTGGCCGCCGGTGGCGGCGTCCCAGACCTGGACCGCGCCGTCGCCGAACCCGGCGGCGAGCACCGGGCGGCCGTGCAGGGCCCCGGCGGTCAGGGCGGCGAGCGGGCTGCCGGGGCGTCCGGCGGGCACCGCCTTGGGCGCGGGGGCGCCGGTGGCGGCGTCCCAGACGGTGATCCGGCCGGTCTCGTCGCCGGTGTAGAGCGCGTCCCCGACGGCGGCGAGGGCGGTGAGCCACTCCCCGGCGGGCCAGCCGTGCAGCGGGCGGCCGTCGTACACGTCCCAGGTGCGGACGGTGCCGTCCAGCGCGCAGGAGGCGAGGACGGGGCGGTCGGCGAGGGTGGTGAAGGCGAGGCCGGTCACGGTGCCGGTGTGGCCGTCGAGTTCGGCGACCGGCTGGCCGGTGGCGAGGTCCCAGAGCCGGATCCGGCGGTCCTGTCCGGCGGAGGCCAGCACCGCCTGGTTGTCGACGGTGAGCACGGCCAGCGCGGCCACCTCGCCGCGGTGGCCGACCAGCAGGTGCAGCAGGTCGCCGCTCCCGGCGTCCCAGACCCGGACGGTGCCGTCGGGGGAGGCGGCGGCGAGCAGGTCGACCCCGGCGCAGTGCACGGCGCGCAGCGCGGTCGCGCCGCGGCCGCCGGTGGGCAGGGTGCCCAGCACCCGGCCGTCGTCGGCCCGGACGGCCCGCAGGTCACCGACCTGCCCGGCCGAGAACGCCACCGGGATGTCCCGGCAGACCAGGGCGGCGACCGCCTGGGCGCCCTCGCCGCCGGTGGTGCCGTGCGCGACGGCGCCGGTGGCGGCGTCCCAGACCTGGACCGAACCGTCGGTGCTGCCGACCGCGAACAGCGAACGGCCGCCCGCCTCGCCGAGCGCGACGGCGGTCGGGGCGAGCCCGGCGTCGGCGTCGGAGCCGCCGAGCGGGGCGGCGTCGTCCAGCGCGGTGAGGCCGAACGCGCCGTCGGCCTCGACCAGGGCGTACGCGGCCCGTCCGGCCACGGTGCCGACCGCGGCGGCGCTGCGGGGGGTGCCGGTGGCGGGTTCGGTGCGGGCCAGGGCGGCGGGCAGCGCGGCGGGGGCGTCGGCCTCGCCGAGGGCCTGGGCGAGCAGCGCGTCGAGCACGGCCGCCTCGGCGGGGACGGGGGCGGCGGTGCCGTCGGCCCACTGCCGGTCGGGCTGCCCGGGCTGCCCCTGGACGGTGAGCCGCCGCCCGGTGGCGGGGGCGTCGACGGGTGCGGGGGCGGGGAACCGGGCGGTGGCGGCGAGGACGCGGCGGAGCAGCGCGGGGTCGATCCGGCCGGTCCGCTCGCGGTCGGCGCGGCCGGCCCGGAAGGTGCCGTCGGCGGTGATCAGCAGTTCGCCGCGGCCGCCGTCTTCCAGCCGTACGCTTCCTGACATGGTGTCACTCCTGGTTCGGTACAGGGATGTTGGGAGCCCCGTGGGTCAGCAGAGGTCTTCCGGTACGAGGGTGGCGTGCACGGCGTCGTGCAGCCGGTGGGTGCGGGAGCTGCGGAACAGCGCCGGGCGGTAGCCGGCCCGGCGGAAGCCGATCGCGGCTCCGGTGAGCTGGCTGGGCATGTTGTCGGCGGCTGCGTAGGCGTCGATCCGGCGCAGGCCGATCCGTTCGAAGCCGAAGCGGCACACCAGGCGCAGCGCGGCCTTGGCGGTGCGCAGGCGGCGGTGTTCGGGCAGCAGCCAGACGGCGACCTCGGCGCTCTCCTGCTCCGGGTCGAGGTTGACGAGTTCGGCCCAGCCGACGGGTTCGGCGGCGGCCGCCGCCTCGACGGTGAAGTAGGCGGCGCGGCCGGTCTCCCACAGCATCGGGGGGATGTCGGTGAGCCACTTCTCGGCGGCGGCGGTGTCCCGGTGCGGGACGACGGCCTGCAGGAACTCGCGCACCAGCGGGTCGTGGGTGCCGCGGTGCACGAGGGCGGCGTCGGCGGGGCGCGGGCGGCGCAGCACCAGGCCGTCGGCCGTCATCGGTTCGTCCCGCACCTCGGTGAGCGTGCGCATCGCTCCCCCCGTCCGCTCCCCCTGCCGGCTGTGCCGGGCCGCCCTCGCGGGCCGCCCGGCGTACCCTCCCCCGTCGTTCGACCGGCCGTCAAGTCGGGCCCTGAGGACGGAGGTCCGTGCACGTCGGCGGAGTGCGGGCGGGTTGGGCGTCAGTGGGCCCGCGGGTTGCGCACGGCGTCGATGATCCGGGTCCAGTTGTCGCCGCCGTGCCCGTGCTCGATCGCGTGCCGGTAGTGGGCCTGCACGGCGAGCGGGAGGGCGAGGTCGAGGCCGAGGGCGGTGCTGGTCTCGACGATGTGGTCGGCGGTGGCGCCCATCATGGTGACCGTGCTGAGGTGGCCGGGGTGCTCACCGGCGTCGATCCCGGCGCCGGGGCGGCGCTCGCCCGCCCGCAGGATCGCGCCCACCCGGTCGGCGGAGGCGAGCAGTTCGGGCAGGGCCTCGGCGGCCTTCATCCCGGTGCTGCCGAGCATCGCGGTGGCGTGCATCAGCGCGGACAGGGTGCTGAGGAAGACCGCGAGCTGGGCCTGGTACATCGTCTGGGCGAGGCCAGGGTCGGCGCCCAGGTACCGGGGTTCGCCGATCTCCGCGAGGACGGCCCGGTGCCGCTCCATCACCTCCGGGTCGCCGCTGTAGTAGACGTGGGCGCCCGGGGTGCCGACCATCGGTGCGGGCACCATGACGCCGCCGGTGAGGAAGTCCGCGCCGTGGCGGGCCGCCCAGCGGGCGGCTTCGCGCGAGCGGTCGGGGGTGTCGGAGCCGAGGTTGGCCAGGGTGCGTCCGGCCAGCGCGCCGGTGGCACCGTCCAGGACGTCGTACATGGCGCGGTGGTCGGTGAGGCTGAGGAGGACGAGTCCGCTCGCCCGGAGCGCCTCGGCGGGCGTGGCGGCGGGCACCGCCCCGGCGGCGACGACGCCCTCGGCCCGGGCGGGGGTGCGGTTCCAGACGGTGACGGGGTGTCCGGCGGCGAGCAGGGTGCGGGTCATCGCCTGCCCCATCGGGCCGAGCCCGATGACGGTGACGGCGGCGGGAGTGGCGGTGGGATGCTGTGGTTCGTTCACCCCGTCATCCTCGGCGGGTGCCGCCGACGTCGGAAGTACGCACTATTTTCTAGGGTACTTACCTTTCTGTCAGGGGAGTTGACGATGGCCAGGGCACCGCGGAACGGTCCGTACATCTGCGGCATCGACGCCGCGCTCGACGTGGTGAGCGGCAAGTGGAAGGGCCTGATCCTCTGGGAGCTGGACGCCCACCGCGTCCGCCGCTTCGCCGAGCTGCGGCGCGCCCTGCCCGGGGTGAGCGAGAAGATGCTGACCCAGCACCTGCGCGAGATGGAGCAGGACGGCCTCGTCCACCGCGAGGTGTACCCCGAGGTCCCGCCCCGGGTCGAGTACTCCCTCACCGAGCACGGCCGCACCCTGAACCTGGCCCTCGCGCCCCTGGGCGCCTGGGGCGCCGACCGGGTGCGCCGCGAGGGCCTCGCCACGACGCCCCTCCTGGACGCCGCGTCCTGACCGACGGCCGGACCGCCGACCGCCGTCACCGGGCCCGCCGCGGCCCGCGACGGCGTCTGCGAGTCCGGGGAGTTCTGCTACTACTACAACAGCGACAACGCGGGTTCGGTCTCCGACTTCACCGGCTCCCTCGGCAACTACGGGAGCACCCAGCCGGACTGCTACGACTTCAAGAGCGCCGGCAGCGGCCAGGGCCTCTGCGTCAAGAACAACGCCGCATCGGTGTGGAACCGCTCCGGCCGGACCGTGCGGGTCTACTACAACAGCGGCTACGAGGGCGCCTACCAGGACTTCGCCCCCGGCGCCAGGGGCAACCTCAACGCCACCCTGAAGAACAACAACGCCTCGCACCTGTTCCTCGGCGGCAACCAGACCCCCGTCGACGACTACGACCACACCGGCCGCGGCTTCTACGTCGACCAGTGCACCGCCTTCGCGGCCTTCCGGATCGCCACCCGGCTCGGCGTCCCGAACTTCGGCAACTCCTGGGGCGGCGTGCACTGGGGCAACGCCAACACCTGGGACGACGCCGCCCGCAGCGCCGGGCTCGCGGTCAACACCACCCCCACCGTCGGCGCCATCGCCGTCAACGACGTCCACGCGCCGTACGGCCACGTCGCCTACGTCAACGCCGTTTACTCCGACGGCTCCTTCGACGTCGAGGAGTACAACTGGAACCACCCGACGGCCTACGGCACCCGCAGCCACCTCCACGTCAGCAGCTCGGGGTCCGACTTCCAGTGGATGATCCACTTCTGAGCGGCCGCCCGCCGGTCAGGTGGGCACGCCGCCGGGCTCCGGCCGGGCCCCGTCCTCCCGCCGCGGGGGGCGGGGCCCGGCCAGGCGGAGCTGCTCGTCCTCGACGATCCGCACCGCCAGCGCCCGGTCGGAGATGTCGACGGCCTCGGGGGCGGCCTCGGCGAGGTCGCTGCGGCGGGCGTAGCGGTCGAACAACTCGGCCTTGCCGCGCAGCAGTTCGACCAGTCGGCGGTCCAGGCTGTCGGTGGCCAGCAGCCGGTGCACCCGGACCCGGCGGATCTGGCCCATCCGCTGGGCGCGGGCCACCGCCTGGTCCTCCAGGGTCGGTTTGAGCTGCGGTTCGCACAGGACGACCACGTTGGCGGCCTGCAGGTTGAGTCCGATCCCGCCGGCCTGGATCTGGCAGAGCAGCACGGCGTGGCCCTCGGCGGCGGTGAACGCGTCGACCAGTTCCTGCCGCTGCTCGGCGGGCAGCGCCCCGGCGACGGTGCCGGTGACGGCGCCGGTTCCGCCGAGCGCGCCGTGCACGGCGGCCAGCACCTCCCGGAAGTACGAGAAGACCACCACCTTGTGCCCGGACTCGGCCGCCTCCGCGACGAGTTCGCGCAGGCGGCGGAGTTTCGCGGAGTGCGCGGGGTCGGCGTAGGCGGCGCGGCGCATCGCCATGAAGTTGCCCTCGGCGACGGCGGCGGCGTACGCGGCGCGGTCCGCCGCGGAGAACTCGTCCCACTCGTCGACCCGTACCACGTCCGGGAGTTCGGTGAGCACGTCCTGCTGGTTGCGGCGCAGGTAGGCGGGGGCGACGGCGCGGCGGAAGGCGAGCGGGCCGAGGGCGCCGAGCCCGGCCGGGAGGTCGGCGAGCAGCTCGGGCTGGAGGTGGCCGATCAGGGTGCGGAACTCCTCGACCCGGTTCTCCATCGGGGTGCCGGTGAGGAACAGCACGTACTCGGTGCGGGCGGCCCGTTCGGCGACCAGCCGGGTGCGCCGGGCGGCCGGGTTCTTCACGAAGTGCGCCTCGTCGACGACCAGGGCGGCCACCGGGTCGTCGGCCAGGGTGCGCAGCGACTCGTAGGTGGCGACCAGGACGCCGCCGGTGGCGAGCCAGCGCTCCCGGGCGGCCTCCCGGTCGGGGCCGTGGTAGCGGTGCGCGGCGAGGGTGGTGCGGGCGGCGGTCTCGCGCTGCCAGTTGACCAGCACCGAGGCCGGGCACACCACCAGGAAGCGCGCCGCCCCCTCCGCCGCGGCCGCCAGGTGGGCGAGCACGGCGAGGGCCTGGACGGTCTTGCCGAGGCCCATCTCGTCGCCGATCACCACCTTCTTCCGGGCCAGCGCGAACCGGGCGCCGAACGCCTGGTAGCCGCGCAGCGAGACGGTGCAGCCGCGGTCGTCGAAGGGCTGGGCGCGGACCTGCTCGGCGAGGCCGTCCGGCAGGTGGCCCTCGGCGGCGGCCCGGCCGTCGGTGGCGGTCGGGCCGGCGAGTCGGCCGTCCTCGGCGAGCAGGGCGAGTTCGGCGTGGAACTCGGCGGCCCGGTGCTCGAACTCGACCCAGACCTCCACCTCCCCGGCGGTCGGGCGCAGCAGGTCCGCGGTGGCCTGGGCGAACCGCAGCTCGACCCCGTCGGCCTCCGCCCGCTCCCCCTCCGCGTCCAGCAACTCGACGGCCTGTCGGGCCCGTTCGCGTTTCTGCGCCCCGGCCAGCAGGCCGCGCAGCCCGCCCCGGGCGTACTTCGCCTCGGCCAGCGGGGGCCCGTACCGGGCGTCGAGTTCGGCGGCCTCGGCGGCGGCCCGGCGGGCGGCGGGCCCGGCCAGCACCAGCCGGTGCAGGGCGGCGACCAGCGCGGTCGTCCCGGCGTCGGGGTGCGCGGGGTCGAGGCGGACGGCGGTGCCCTCCTGCACGGCGGTGGCGATCTGCCCCGCGGCGCCGAGCAGGTGCGCGGCGGTGGGGCCGCCGATGCCGGGGATCCGCAGCAGGTCCTGCCGGGTCGCGGCGTGCACGGCGGCGACGGTGGCGTAGCCGACGGCGCGCAGCGTGCCGATCTGCAGGCGGCCCTCGGTGACGTCCTTCAGCCGCTCGACCGGGATCGCCTCCAGCTCGGCCCGCACCAGCCGCTCGAACACCTCCCGGTGCGCCCGCGCCACCTGGTCGACCGCGGCCGCGTGCTCGGCGACCACGCCCCGGGCGGCCGCGCGCAACCGCTCCGCCCGGGCCAGCACCTCCCGCGCCCGCCGCGTCCTGCGCCCCACGCCCGCCCCTCTCTCCCGGCGCGGCCATCCTCCCACCCCCCACCGACGCCCCGGGCCCGCGAGGGGGGACCGGTGCGGGGGCGGGCTCAGCGGCCGAGGGCCTCGATCACCAGGCGGGCCACTGCGGTGCCGGAGTACTGCTGCTGGCCGGTGACCAGCAGGCCGTCGCGGACGGCGTGCGGCCGGACGGGGCCCGCCACCACGAAGTTGGTGCCGGTCAGGGCGCGGGCCTCGGTCTCGATCCGGAAGGGCTGGACGCGCTGCCCGACGTAGGCGTCGACGTAGTCCTCCTCGGCGTCGGCGAAGCCGGTCCAGGTCTTCCCGGCGACCAGCAGGCTGCCGTCGGGGAGCCGGGTGTGCAGCAGGGCGGCGGTGCCGTGGCAGAGCACGGCGGTGACCTTCCCCGCCTCGTGGAAGGCGGCGATCAGGGCGTGCACCCGGGCGTCCCGCACGAAGGTGAACATCGGGCCCTGGCCGCCGATCACCAGCAGCGCGTCGTACCCGGCGACGTCGACCCCGTCCACGGACGGGGTGTCGGCGAGCAGGGCGGCGTGCTCGGGCGAGGTGGCGAAGCCGAGCGAGAGCAGGTCCTCGGCCGAGTAGCGCGACGGGTCGCGCGGGTCGCTCCAGCCGTCGGCGGTGAGCGGGCCGCCGTCCGGCGAGACGATCTCGACCTGGTAGCCGGCCTGGGTGAACTCCCAGTACGGGTGCGTGAGTTCGGACCACCAGAAGCCGACCGGCCAGCCGGTGACGGTGGAGGTGGCGGGGTTGGAGGCGAGGATCAGGACGCGCTTGGCGCCGAGGGTGTCGAGTACGGCGGTCACGGCGGTCTCCCCGTTGTCGTGGTGGGCTGCCGCGGCGGGCTGCCGTGGTGGGCTGCCGCGGCGGGCTGCCGCGGCGGATGGACGAGCCGGCCGGGCTCGGCGGTCAGCGGCGCGGACGGCCGGGCTCGGCGAAGCCGTAGGAGCGCCAGTTGGCGAGCACCCGCTGCTGGATCTCCGGGGGCCAGCCGTTCTCGAAGCTGCCCTTCACCGGCCGCTGCCCCTCGGGGTAGAGGTCGGCGAGCAGGCAGTTGTAGACGACCTTCCCGGCGGAGAAGGTGTGGGCCTCCTCCGGGGAGAGGTAGACGGCGAGCTGCATGCTGAGCTTGTGCGGGTAGTGGAACTCGCCGCGTTCGGGGTGCGAGCGGGTGGCGAAGGCCCACACCACCTCGTCCAGGTTCGTGATGTCGATGTCGTCCTCGACCAGCAGGATCTTCGGCGCGTTCACCGAGGGCTTGCCCTGGAAGATGACCTCGGCGACGCGGTCGACGAGTCGGGCCGAGGAGAGTCCGGTGGTGGCGTGCCAGTCGGAGCGGACGGCGAGGGTCAGCCAGTGCACGGCGGCCTCGAAGTTGTACCAGGCGGAGGCGATCGGCAGGCCCGCGCCGCGCAGCAGGTGGAGGATCTCGGCGGCGCTGGTGGTGCCGATGACGGTGTGGTCCTCCTCGACGGGCGGCCCGGCGGCGACCACCGGCTGGATCGCGCCGGTGCGGTGGGTGACCGCGCTGACGTGGAAGACCGCCTTGGGGGACGCCTCGGTGGCGTTGTAGCCGGGGAACTCGTTGAACGGGCCCTCCATCACCGTCTCGTCGAGCGCGATGTGGCCCTCCACCACGATCTCGGCGGTGGCGGGCACCAGCAGGTCGACGGTCTCGGCCCGGACCAGTTCGATGCCCTCGCCGAACAGCGCGCCCAGGTAGTGCGACTCGTCGGCGCCCTCGGGCAGCGGCATGCCGCCGACGAAGGGCAGCCCGGGTTCGACGCCGATGGCCAGTGCGATCGGCATCGGCTCGCCGAGTTCGGCCCACCGGGCGCGGATGATGCCCAGGTGCTGCGGCGGCGGGATCAGGCAGGCCAGGGTGCGCCGGTCGTGGATCATCATCCGGTTGATCGACCAGTTGGTCCACGAGCCGTCCGGGGTGCGGACGATGTTCATGCCGTAGGTCTGCAGGTAGCGGCCGCCGTCGTTGCCGTGGATCAGCGGCGTCGGGAACCGGAACAGGTCGACGTCCTCGCCGGTGAACACGTGCTCCTTGCAGGGCGCGGCGGCCCGGTCCACCTCGACCGGGGGGATGCCGGGGCGGCTCCTGGCCTCGGCCAGGGTCTCCACGATCTGCTGGCCGGTGGCGTCGGCGGGCAGGCCGAGGGCGAGCGCGATCCGGGCCAGCGGGTGGCCGGAGGCGCTGAGCGCGGCGGGCGCGCCGAGCAGCCGGAACCCGGTGTCCCGGTAGCCCGTCAGCTGCTCGAACAGCGGGGCGGGGGCGTTCAGGTCGTAGCAGCGGCGGATGACCGCCCCGGCCTCCAGGTGCCAGTCCACCTCGCGGGCGACGGGCTGGAGGTCGCCGATCTCCTCCAGTGCGGCGATGAACTCGCGCAGGCTCTTCAGGTGCGGCATGACGGGCGCCTCCTCGGTCCGCGGAGGGGAGGCCTCCGCTCCGCGGCGCGAAACCCCCCTCCCAGCAGGGCAGTTGACGCCTCGTCAACCGCCTTCGGGCGGGCACATGTAACCACTGCCTGTAGACGGTTGTAAACCGAGCTGTGAACCCGCAGGTCGCGGGGCCCTATCCTGGTTCGGCCGCCGATCCGGCGGGTAAAGGCCCGCCCAAGAAGCGGACCGGGGAGGGGCGGGGTGATGGAGGTCGACGACCGGGCGGGCGAGCGGATCCGCGAACTGCGCCTGGAGCGCGGGCTCTCGCAGTCCGCCGCCTGCGGGCCGGGCGTCTCCAAGAGCTACCTGTCGCTGATCGAGTCCGGCCGCCGCCGCCCCACCCCGGCCGTCCTGCGCACCCTCGCCGACACCCTCGGCACCACCGTCGAGTACCTCGCCCACGGTCGGCGGCAGCCCGGCGACGTCGAGTCGACCGTCCTGTTCGCCGAACTCGCCGCGGTGAACGGCGCCCCGCGGACCGCGCTCGAACAGTTCACCGCCGCGCTGGCCGCGCTGCCCGCCGGGACCGACTCCGCGCACACCGCGGAGCTGCGCCGACGCGCCGCGCACGGCCGGGCCCGCGCCCTGGAGCAGACCGGGCGGCTCGACCTGGCCGCCGCGGAGTACGACGCGCTGTGGCGGTCCGCCGAACCCGGATCGGTGCAGTGGGCGACGTACGGCATCGACCTGTGCCGCACCCACCGCACCGCGGGCGACCTGGACTACGCGGCGGAGGTCGGCGAACGCGCCCTGGAGGCCTTCGAACGGCTCGGCCTGGAGTGGAGCGACGAGACCGTCCGGCTCGGCGTCACCCTCGGCGGGGTGTACGGCGCCCGCGGCGACCTGCTGCGCGGCGAGATGCTGCTGCGCCGGATGATCGACGCCGCGGAGCGGGTCGGCACTCCACTGGCCCGCGGCTCCGCCTACTGGAACGCCGCCACGTCCGCCTACGACACCGGACGGCTCGGCGACGCCCTGACCCTCGCCGAGAAGGCGCTCGCACTGTTCGGCGAGACCGACCACCGGCGCAACCTGACCATGCTCCGGCACGCCTACGGCGTCATCCTGGCGGTCCAGCCCGGCCGCCTGGAGGAGGGCCGCCGGGAGCTGGCCGCCGCGTACGCCGCCAGCCGGGAGGTCGGCGGCGTCGGCGACCTCGCCGCCTGCCTGGACAGCCTCGCGGAGACCGCGCTGGCCGCCGACGACCTGTCCGCCGCCGCCGAGCACCTGGCGGCCGCCGACGACCTGCCGCTGGCGGAGCTCTCCGCCGACCTGCGGGCCCTGCTCCGGGTCCGGGCCGCCGACCTGGCCTTCCGCACCGGCGCCCCGGAGCGCGCCCGCCACCTGCTGCGCACCGCCCAGCAGACGCTCACCGCCGAGGAGTGCCGCTCGGTGGAGGCGTGGCAGCGCATCGCCGAACTCTGGCACCGCGAGGACGAACCCCTGCTCGCCGCCGAGGCCTACCGCACCGCCCTCGCCGCCACCGGCCTCGCCGCCGCCCCGCGGCCCGCCCCCGCGCCCCGCCCGGCCACCGACCGGGCCCCGTAGCGCCGGAGCACCGTCAGCGGGCGACGGGCGACGGGCGACGGCCCCATCCGGCGAGGCCCCGGAGCGCGGACCTGACGCTTCGCCGTGTTCCCGCCCCTGCGGGCAACTCCTTGCAGCCGGTCCGGGTTCGGCGTCCGTCGCGAGCCGAGGGAGCGGCGCCACCCCCGGGGCTCCCGGCCGCGCTCAGGCCAGTTCGAGGACGTCCGCGAGCCCGGCCGCGGCGAAGGCGGCGAGCAGGGGCTCGCGGCCCTCGGTGAAGTGGGCCCAGCTGTCGAAGTGGACGGGGACGACGCGACGGGCGCCGAGGATGCGGGCGGCTTCGGCGGCACGGGCGCTGTCGAGGGTGAGCAGGGCGTTGTCGAAGATGCCGGTGCGGGCGCCGCCCGCGAACAGGACGGCGGTGTCGACGGGGCCGAAGCGTTCGGCGATCCGCTCGACGACCTCCAGCGAGGCGTTGTCGCCGCTGACGTAGACGACGGGCAGGCCGGGGGCGGTGAGGACGAAGCCGATCACCTCGCCGGTGACCGGCTCGCAGCCGTCGGGCCCGTGCTGGGCGGGCACGGCGGTGATCGTGACCCCGCCCAACTCGACTTCCTGCCAAGGGGCGAGGCCCTGCGCGGTGCCGCCGAGGCGTTCGGCGCCGCCGCGGGTGGTGAGGGTGAGCGGGACGTCGGCGAGCAGCTTGCGGCCGCCGTGGTCGAGGTTGTCGGGGTGCTCGTCGTGCGAGAGCAGGACCGCGTCGAGCGGGCCGAGGTCGGCGGGGTCGACGGTGCCGGGGAGGGTCTTGGTGAGGAACCGGCCACCGCCGCGCGGGTAGTCGCCGGGGGCGTCGAAGGTCGGGTCGGTCAGCAGGCGCAGGCCGCCGTACTCGATCAGGGCGGTGGGGCCTCCGAAGACCTGGACGGTGGGGACAGCGGTCATGGCGCACCTCGCGAATCGGCGATCCCCTCACGGGGAACTTCAACTTTCTCCGTGAGGAGAATCTAGCGGCCTCTCACGGAGAATCGCAAGGTTTTCCGTGAAGTACACCGAGCTTCCCCACCCGACTCCCGAGGGCCGACGGCCGACCGAACGCCTCTCCTCACGGGCAACGCGAGCGTTTACCATGAGGGGCATGAGCCAGCGCACCGCCCCCACCGCCGCAGAACCCGTCGTGCCGCCGCCCGCCCCGGGGGCCGAGCAGTACCCGGCGCTGGACTTCGCCAACTCGCTGCTGACGCTGCCGAGCGGGCCGCTGGACCTGCTCGGGGCGCCGGAGGCGGCGTCGGAGTGGCTGGTGGAGCACGGGCTCGCACCGGAGGCGGGACGGGTGCTGGGGCCGTGCACGGTGCGGCTGCGGGTGTTCCGGGGGGCGGTGCGGGAGCTGCTGGACGCCCGGGTGGCGGGACGGCCCGCGCCGCCGGGGGCGCTGGCGGCGGTGAACGAGGCGCTGACCGCGGCCCCGGCGGTGGCGCTGCTGCACTGGGACGCCGAGCGGGGTCTGCACCGCAGGCTGCCGCACCCGGCCGACCGGATCGCCGACCGGGCGATGGCCCGGCTGGCCGCCGACGCCGCCGACCTGCTGACCGGCCCGGACGCCGAGCGGCTGGCCCGCTGCGGGGGCGCCCCGTGCAGCCGGTTCTACGTCCGCACCCACGCCGCCCGGCACTGGTGCTCCACCCGCTGCGGCGACCGCGTCCGGGCGGCCCGCGCCTACGCCAAGCGGCGCGCGGAGCAGCGGGCCTGACCGACCCGGCGGGCCCGACCGGCCCCGGAGACCCGACCACCCCCCGGAGAACGGGCCGTCCCCGGAGAACGGGAAACCCCGGACGGCGGGCCGTCCGGGGTTCCGCGGGGAGAGCGGGTCGGTCAGTGCGTCGGAACGACCGGGAAGGTCGGGTACTCGACGCCGGAGACGTGCTGGACGACCCGGACGACCTGGCAGGAGTAGCCGAACTCGTTGTCGTACCACAGGTAGAGGATCGCGTTGTCGCCCTCGACCTTGGTCGCGCCCGCGTCCACGATCGAGGCGTGGCGGGAGCCGATGAAGTCGCTGGAGACCGCGTCGGGCGAGTCGATGAAGTCGATCTGCCGCTTCAGCGCGGAGGTCAGCGAGACCTCCCGCAGGTGCTCCAGGACGTCCTCGCGGGTGGTCTCGCGGGCCAGCTGCAGGTTGAGGATGGCGATCGAGACGTCCGGCACGGGGACGCGGATCGAGCTGCCGGTGATCTTGGCCTTCAGCTCGGGCAGGGCCTTGGCGACGGCCGAGGCGGCGCCGGTCTCGGTGATGACCATGTTGAGCGGCGCGGAGCGGCCCCGGCGGTCGGCCTTGTGGTAGTTGTCCAGCAGGTTCTGGTCGTTGGTGAACGAGTGGACGGTCTCCACGTGGCCGCGCAGCACGCCGTACTCGTCGTCCATCGCCTTCAGCGGCGGCACGATCGCGTTGGTGGTGCAGGACGCGCAGGAGATGATCCGCTCGTCCGGCTTGACGGTGTCGTGGTTGACGCCGTGCACGATGTTCGGGACGTCGCCCTTGCCGGGGGCGGTCAGCACGACCTTGGCGATGCCGGGGCGCAGGTGCTGGGACAGGCCCTCGCGGTCGCGCCAGCGGCCGGTGTTGTCGATCAGGATGGCGTTGTCGATCCCGTAGGCGGTGTAGTCCACCTCGCCGGGGTCGTTGGAGTAGATGACCTTGATCGCGTTGCCGTTGGCGACGATGGTGTCGGTCGCCTCGTCCACGGTGATGGTGCCCTGGAACTGGCCGTGGATGGAGTCGCGGCGCAGCAGCGAGGCGCGCTTGACCAGGTCGTCGCCGCCGCCGTTGCGGACCACGATGGCGCGCAGCCGCAGGCCGCCGGCCTTCTCGACCAGCAGGCGGGCGAGCAGGCGGCCGATCCGGCCGAAGCCGTACAGCACCACGTCGCGCGGGGCCTGGCGCTCGGTCTTGTTGGCGCCGGTCGCGCCCGCCACCGCCTCGGCGGTGAACTCGGCGACGGACAGGCCGCGGTCGTCGGCGCGGTGGGCCTCGGCGAGCAGGCCGAGGTCGATCTGGGACGGGCCGAGGTCGAGCGTGGCGAGGGCCTGGAGGAAGGGGAAGGTCTCGGTGATCGAGAGTTCCTGGCCGGCGATCTGGCGGGCGAAGCGGTGCGTCTTCAGGATGCTGATCACCGACTTGTTCACCAGGGAACGGCTGTGCAGCAGGATGGTGACGTCCCGCTCGCGGTGGAGCCGTCCGATGATCGGGATCATCGTCTCCGCGAGCTCCTCGCGGGTCTTCCAGTCCGTGAACACGTCGTCGTTGACAGTCACAATTCAACTTTCGAGGGTAGGCCGAGTTGAGGGTAGGCCGAGCTGGAGGCGGGCCGTGCTGAGGGTTGGCCGTGCCGAGGCGACCCCCATGCTAGCCAGGCCCCCCGGGCCGGTCCGGGGCCGGTCCCCCCGCTGACCAGCAGCGCTTCGCCCCGGAAGGGGGCGCCGGACGTGACGGCGGCCACACCCGCGGCGCCCGGCGGCGGCTTCCGCGCTGCTCGGGCCCGGATGTGACGTCCCGTCAGGTCGCGCCCCGCGGGCCGCCCGGCGTGACCAACGTCACCCGCGTCGCGTTCGTCACCCTCCGGGGTGACGCTCCGTCAGTTCCCCGACCACCGCGGTCCGGCCGCCGCCAGAGTGGGGGCACGGACGGGTCCGGCCGCGTCCGGCCGGACCGCCGCGAACGAGAGGACGGCTGTTCATGGGACACGACGCCCACCGGCGCGCCGCGCTGGTGTTCACCCTGTTCGACGCCAACGGCAACGGGGTGCTCGACGCCGACGACTTCGCCCTGATGACCGAACGGGTGCTGGCCGTCGCCGCCGACTCGCCCGCCGCCGACCGGCAGGCGCTCGCCGACAGCCTGGAGCACTACTGGCGGGTGCTGTCCACGACGCTGGACGCCAACGGCGACGGGGTGATCAGCCCGGAGGAGTTCCGCGGCTTCGTCCTGGACCCGGAGCTGTTCGGCGCCACCGCGGCGCGGTTCGCCGACGCCCTCGCCGCGCTCGGCGACCCCGAGCACGACGGCCTGATCGAGCGGGACCGGTTCGTCGCCCTGATGCTCGCGATCGGCTTCGAGAAGGAGAACACCGAGGCGCTGTTCGACGCCTTCGGCCCGGACGCCGCGGACCGGATCACCGTCGGGGTGTGGGCCGAGGGCATCCGCGACTACTACGCCCCGGAGAAGTCCGGCATCCCCGGCGACCGGCTGGTCCCGCAGTCCGCCTGAGCCGCCCGCCGCACCCCCTCCCCTCCCCGCACCCCCGCGCCACGGCGCAGCCCGTCGCGCCCCGCCGCTCCCGAGGAGTCCCGCAGTGACCGTACCGCCCATCGCCCTCGCCGTCGGCCGGGGCACCGGCCCGGACCTCGCCCCCGTCTTCGAGCGGGTGCTCGACCGGATCGCCCGGCTGCACGGCACCCGGGTCCGGGTGGAGCGCTCGCCGCGGGTCTACCACTCGTACGTGTCGCTGCGCGCCGAGGCCGCGGGCACCGCGGAGATCGCCGCGCTCACCGAGCAGGACGCCGCGCACTACGAGTGGTTCTGCCGCGAGCAGGCGGCCGCGGGGGTGCGGGCGGTGTTCCGCACCGCGATCAACGCCCAGTCGCTGTACCTGGTCCGGCAGCGGCTGGCCGCCGTCAAGGTCGAGCCGCTCACCGCCGGGACGGCGCGGCTGCTGCTGGTCCGCGACCAGGCGCAGGGCTTCTACACCGGCGAGAACCGGCACTCCCCCGGCAAGGTGGTGCGCACCATGGAGTTCAGCCGCGCCGTCACCGAGCAGGTGGTGCGCTACGCGGTGGAACGCGCCCGGCAGTGCTGGCCCGAGGGCCCGGCCCGGGTGCTGCTGGCCTACAAGTACCACCTGCTGGACGGCGCGCTGGACGACTGGACGGAGCAGCTGTCCGCCGAACTCGGCCTGGACGTCGCCCTGTTCCAGCCCGACACGGTCAACCGCAACCTGATCGCGCACGGCCCCGAGGACCGCACGCTGCTGGTCGCCGGGAACGAGTGGGCCGACATCATGCACGTCGTCCTGCTCGACCGCTACGGCTCCGAGCGGCAGGAGAACCGCTGCACCGAGAACGTCCACCTGCACCCGGCGCTGGCCGGTCTCACCGAGTACCAGACCGTGCACGGCTCGGCCGACGACCTGGCCGGGCGCGACCTGGTCAACCCGGTCGCCACCATCCGGGCCGCCGCCCGGATCGCCGAGCGGCACGCCGACTGCCCCGGCGCGGAGGCCGCCGTGGAGGCCGCGATCGCCGCCGCCCTGGCCCGCGGGGCCCGCACCCCCGACCTCGGCGGGACGGCCGGGACCACCGAGGTGACGGACGCCGTGCTGGACGCCCTCAGCGGCGCGTCGGCCCCCGTCCCCGTCCCGGCCCAGGACCCGACCGCCCGGGCGGGGGCCCGGTGAGCGCGGGCCCGGCCGACGGGGCCGCCGCGGTCAGCGGAGCCGACGCGGCCGACGGGCGGAGCGCGCTGGTCGTGGTCGACCTGCAGAACGACTTCTGCGCGGGCGAGGTCGCCGCCGCGCGCTTCCCGGGCGACCCGGCCCTGCTCGCCCGGGCCGCCGCCAACAGCGTCCGGGCGGTCGAGGCGGCCCGGGAGGCGGGGACGGAGGTGCTGTTCGTCCGCTTCCTGGGCGACCCCGTCCACCAGGGCCCGGCCTGGCGGCGGCGGGACGCCCTGCTCGGCAAGCGCCCCAAGTGCCTGGAGGGCAGCTGGGGCGCCGGGTTCCACGGCGTGCGACCGCGGCCGGAGGAGGCCGTGTTCACCAAGCGCGCCTGCTTCGACGCCTTCCAGGACCCGGACTTCGAGCCCCACCTGCGCCGCCGCGGCATCGAACGCCTCGTCCTGGCGGGCCTGTTCACCGACGTCTGCGTGGACTCCACCGCCCGCACCGCCTTCCAGCGCGGCTTCCACCTGACCGTGCTGCGCGACTGCACCACCGCACTGCACCTGGCGGACGCCGACATCCTGCGCTTCATGGCCCGGGTGTACGGCGCCCGGATCACCGACCTGGGGCAACTCCCCTTCACTGCCCCCGCGTTCGACACCGGCACGACACCGGCGGGGCTGCGGTGACCGCGCCGACCGACGCCTCCCGCCCCGACGCCGGGGTGGGGGGCGGCGTCGGCCGGACCGCCCTGCTGGTCGCCCACGCCCGGGCCCTGGAGGCCCGGCGCAGCGGCGCCCTGGCCGTCGACCCGTTCGCCGAGCACTTCGTCCGGGCCTCGCCGGGCTGCGCCGACTGGCCGGACGACCCCGCCCTGGTCGACCCCGACGACCCGCTGTGGGGGCGGCTGGCGACCTACTTCGCGCTGCGGACCAAGGTGCTGGACGAGCACCTGCTCGCCGCGGCCGGCTCCGGCACCCGACAGGTGGTGCTGCTGGGCGCGGGCCTGGACAGCCGGGCCCACCGGCTGCCCTGGCCGCCCGGCACCACCGTGTGGGAGCTGGACCGCCCCGGGGTGCTCGACTTCAAGCAGCGCGTGCTGGACGGCCTGGACGCCGTCCCGCTCGCCCGCCGCCGCACCGTCCCGGTCGACCTGCGCGGGGACTGGACGTCCGCGCTGACCGCCGCCGGACTGGACCCGTCCCGGCCGGTGGCCTGGCTGGCCGAGGGCCTGTTCCTGTACCTCCCGGCCGCGGACGAACTCGCCGTCGCCACCGCCCTGGACCGGCTCAGCGTCCCCGGCTCCACCCTCGCCTACGAGGTCAAGTCCGCTCCGGAGTCCCCGGCCGTCCGGGCCGCCCCCGTCTACGCGGCGGCCCGCCGACGGCTCGGCATCGACCTGCTCGCCCTGTTCGCCCCCGGCCCGCGCCCCGACACCGCGGCCGCCCTGACCGCCCTCGGCTGGAGCACCACCACCCGCACCCCGTTCGACCACTCCCCCACCGCGCTGCGCCCCGAACCCCGCGACGCCCTCGCCGCCAACCGCTGGGTGACCTGCCTCAAGCGACGCCCCGGCGACCGCTCACCGGCCGCCCCGTCCGGCGGGGACGGTCGCGAGGGCGTCCCCGGCGGGGGCCGCTGAGGCGACGGCCTCGTGGTAGAGGGAGGTCCGGTAGATGCCGGACGCGGCGGACCTGACCACCGCGACCAGCAGCAGGACGGCCACGACCGCGGCGAGGACCGCGAGGAGGACGGAGGTGCTGTCCGACTCGACCGCGAGGATCAGCGCGGCGAGCGCCCCGAGCGCGACCAGCGCGGTGACGAGGAAGAGCTTCAGGCCGCCGACGACCCAGCGGCCCAGCGCGCGGCGGCCCAGCGCCAGCGACCGGCGCAGGCTGGCCGGCAGGCCGGCTCCCTCGACCACGATGACGGGCAAGACGAAGAAGGTCAGCAACGACCAGGAGACACCCAGCAGGTCGAAGAGGGTGGCGAGTCCGGCGAGCGACTCCCCGGTCCGCAGCACCGAGCCGACGAGCAGCGAGAACAGGCTCCAGGCGAGCAGCGTCGGCAGGCGCCGCCCGGTCGCCGCCAGCGAGGCGCGCAGCGGCGGGCGCCGACCGTCGAGGAGCTCGTGGACGGAGTGCAGCAGGGCGGCGGTGCAGAGCCCGCCGAGCGCGGAGGCGGCCCACAGCACCAGCGCGACCGCTCCCCACTGGGCCGGGCTCGGGGCGCCGCCGGCCTCGACCCGCTGCCAGACCCCCCGGAGCAGCGGGAACCAGGCGGCCGCGGGCACCACGGCGGTGACCAGCAGGCCGAGGGCGGGGAAGCAGAGCAGGGCGGGGCGGCGGCGCAGCACGCGGGCGGCCGTGCGGATGATTCCGGGTGTCATGCGGGCCTCTCGGGCGGCGGGTGGACGGTACGGTACACGAACCGGCCCACCCGTCGGCACCGCTCCCGCTGTCCCTACAACTCCCTGAGGCGCGGCCCGAGTTCGGCGATCAGGCGGCGGTAGGTGTCGAACGCGGGCTTGGGCGCGTGGTCGTCGTGCAGCAGTCCGAAGCGGTGGAACAGGCTGCTGCCGGAGCTGTCCGCGTCGCGCAGCGCGAACAGCGCGTAGCCGTCGATGCCGAGTTCCCCGGCCCGGTCGGCGACGGTGCGGACCACCGTCTCCAGCACCCGCGCCTGGGCGTCCTCGGGGCGGTCGGGGCCGGTCGGCCAGCCGTTCTCGCAGATCCGGATCGGGACGTCGGCCGGGATGCCCGCCTTCGGCAGGTCGGTGTGCCGGAAGGTGTGCAGCACCCAGGCGGTGGCCTCGGCGAGGTGCTCGGCGGGGACGGGGCGGAAGACGTCCGGGAAGAAGTCCAGGCCGACGTAGTCGAGCGCGTCCAGGAAGCGCCGGTCGGCGAGCCTGCCCAGCGCGGGCCAGAACGGCGCGTCCGGGTCGACGGTGGGGACGGCGTTGAAGCCGACCGCGGCGTCCAGCCCGAGCGCACGCACCTCGTCCGCGGCCGCGACCACCCCCGCCACCAGCGCCTCCAGCACGCCCGGGACGCTGCCGTCCAGCACCGGCAGGTCGGCGTTCGGCTCCTCGCACACCTGCACCGAGCCGAGCCGCCCGCCGAGTTCGCGCACCTGCCCCCGCACGTACGCCTCCCACCCCGCCGGGCTGCCGGTCGGCTCGCGGAACTGCAGGACGAGGTCGACCTTCCGCCCGGGCCGCCCCAGGTACGCCTCCCAGCCCTCGGGGGTCTCCGGCAGCGCGGGGGCGGTGGCGGCGAAGGAGCGGTAGACCCGCACCCGGAAGCCGGGCTCGGCGCCCTGCAGCAGGTCGAGCGCCTCGGCGATCCGGACCGGGTCGTCGGGTCGGACGGGGTGGAGCAGGCCGTGCTCGTCACCGAGCAGGCCGCCCGGGTAGATGCCGAACGTGAACTCCCGCCGCCGTCGGGCCATGTCGCTCTCCTGGTCACTCGTCGGATCACTCGTCGGGCAAAACTTGGTGTGACACCAATTTTTCAGTGACCCTACCATTCCGTACGATGGGCGCATGGGCCTTCGCGAGACCAAGAAGCAGCAGACCCGCACCGCCATCGCGGACACCGCGCTGCCGCTCTTCCTGGCGCACGGCTTCGACCGGGTCACCGTCGCCGAGGTCGCCCGGCACGCGGGCGTCTCCACCAACACGGTGTTCAACTACTTCCCGACCAAGGAGGACCTGTTCTTCGACCGGCAGGACGAGGTCGAACGGCGCCTCGCCGCGCTGGTCGACCCGCTCCCGCCCGGCACCTGCTGCCCCGCCGCCGCCGTCCGCGACGACCTGTGCGCCGCCCTCCGCCGCGCCGACCCGGCGATCGGCCTCGCCCCCGACGCCGCCGCCTTCTTCCGCACCGTCGAGGCCAGCCCCGCCCTGCGCGCCCGCGAACGCGAGATCGGCGAACGCGCCGAAGCCGCCCTCGCCGAGGCCCTCGCCCCCCGCACCCCCGACGCCCCCCTGCTGGCCGGCGCCCTCACCGGCCTGCACCGCGCCGTCCTGCGCGAACTGCGCCGCCGCGTCCTGGCCGGCGACCCGCCCCCCGCCATCGCCACCGACCTCACCGCCGCCGCCGTCCGCGCCTTCGCCCCGCTCTGCGCCTGCCCGCCGCCCGGTACCGCCTGAGCCCGCGCCCGTCCCGCCCCACCGAGACGTTCCGGGCGTCCGACCTGCAGGCCCCTTCGAAGTCGATCGGACGCACCAGCCCGGTTCCGTCGACGACCGCATTGCGGGGCTTGACGTCGCGCCAGGCCCGGCCCGCCTCGTGGACATCGGCCACCCCCGCCGCGAGGGCCCCGGCGAGGTGCAGCGCCTCCCGCACCGGCAGGACGCCGGCTTCCCGTACGACCTGCTCCGGCGTGCGGTCACCGAGGTGCTCCAGGACCAGGTAGGCGTTCCGCTGCTCCACGAACACCTCCCGCACCGCCGGGACGTCGACCCCGGCGGCGGCGAGGTCCTGGAGCATCCGCGCCTCGGCGAGGACCAGCTTCCTGCCGTCCCGCCCGTCCCGCCCGTCCCACCCGGTCTCCCCGTGCAACCTCCCCTCCTTCACCACGCAGGTCCGCATCGGCGTCCCGGTCATCTCCAGGGCCTTGTGGACGCCTCCTTTCCCGCGTTGCGTCAGCGGTTCGAAAACGAGGTACCTGGTCCGAAAGAGGCTCGGCCGACCCCGGCGCTCCGCCTTCCGGGGAAAGGGGTTCCGGCACCACCACGGGTCGAAATCGGGGTCGGTGCGCACGTCCTGGATCATCCCCCCGTCAGGCGGGCGCAGCGCCGGCCGGGTGACACCGTCGAATTCCGCCCGGCGTCCCGAAAAGGACCCGTACCGGTAGAAGACCCGACTCCCCCGGCGGTACTGGCGCTCGAACGGGACGTTCGGCCCCGGGAGTGCGCGGGTCTTCTCGTCCAGTCGTTCGGCCAGCTCGACCGCCTCCTGCGGACTCCTGGGGTACACGCTCACGAATTTGCCGATCTGGCTGGTTCCGTAGAAGAGGCCGCAGTTGAGCCGGTGGAGCTCGGTCAGTGTTCCGGGGGCCTTGAACAGGACCCCGCGCGCGTGCAACTCCGGTGCCACCGCCGCAAGGGTGCGCTCGGCCGTCAGGACGGTTGCGGAGACGTGCAACTTCCATCCCTGGTCCGGGTCGTCCGGGCGGTGCTCGCGGCTCATCCGCCAGATGGACCGCGGGGGCGCCACCGGCAGGTGCTCGCCGCAGAGCACCTGCCAGCGCTCCTCCGAGCGCTCCGAACGCCGACCGTACCGCCCCCGGCCGCAGGCGGCCGACTCGGATGCGCGGTCACACGTCGACCCCTTTCAGAAAATGGTGGTGGTCGTGGTCGTGGTGCCCACTCCGTCCGGCTCCTCCACGCGCGCCTTGAGCCGGGCGAGTTCCGCGGGACCACTGGCGAACTCGTTCAGCAGTTCGTCGAATTCGCTCGACCCCACGCCCGTCCTCGTCGCCTGCAGGGCTCTCCCTCTGAGCTCCTCGGCGTGGAGCGGATCCCGCACCGCCCGTTCCACCACGTCGGTCAGTTTCGTTCCCATGATCCGATCCTCCATTGAGGTGGGTCTTTTCGAACGTCGACCATTCGAGGGCCGCCATGGACTCTCCCCCTCCCATCTCCCCGGCGCAACCGTTCTGCCATTCGACCCGAAGCACCGCTCGGCAGCACACTAGTTCGCTTGCGATATTTCCTCCGAGCCGGTCGGGGTGCGCGCCGCCCGGGGAGGGGGGCGACCTTCGGCCGCGAGGACCGGGCCCGCACGACTCCGGAACCCCCGCTCGGGGGCTTGACGCGGCACTGCCGGGAGGCGAAGGTAGCGAAATCATCTGACATGTTGCGTGTGACATTGCATAGCCCCGATGCCACCGCCGAGGCGGGGCCGCCCGCACCCGAGGAGGCCCGCCCGTGGATCTGGAACTGCGACACCTGCGGGTGCTCTGCGCGATCGCCGACAGTGGCAGCGTGGGCCGGGCGGCAGCGGCGATCGGCGCCTCCCAGCCCGCCACCAGCACCCAACTGCGGCGTATCGAACGCTACCTGGGCGCAGTGGTGTTCGACCGCACGGCGGCCGGGGTGGTGCCCACCACCTTCGGCGCGGAGGTGCTGGCCGCCGCCCGCGAGGTGCTCTCCCGGGTCGACCGGCTGGGCCAGGCGGCCGCCCCGGACGACGGGCGCCCGCACCGCGAACTGCACCTGACCACCGACTGTCCCGCCCTGCTGCCCGGCACCCTGGCCCGGGCCAGGCAGCTCAGACCGGAACTGCGCTTCGCCCTGGCCCCCGACCGGGACGCCGAACCCCCCTTCGACCTCGCCCTGTTGCTCGACCATCCCGGCTCGGGCCTGCGCGCCACCCCCGCCCTGGCGGCGCGGGCCGTCGCCACCGAGCCGGTGTTCGTCGCCCTGCCCGTCGGCCACCCGCTGCGCCACCACGCCGAACCGGCGCTCGCCGACCTGGCGGGCGAGCACTGGCTGCTGCCCGCCGCCGACGGCGCCCCCTGGGCCGCACTGTTCCGGGCGGCCTGCGAGGCGGCCCCGCTCACCCCCGCCGGGGTGCGCGAACTGCCGGGCGGGCGGCGGGAGGTGCTCGACCTGGTGGCCGCGGGCCTGGGCGCGGCCCTGGTGCCGGGCAGCACCGCGCCGGCGCCGGGCGTCGCGGTCAAGCCGCTGCTGGGGGCGCCGCTGTGGCTGCGGTACGTGCTGCTGTGGCGGCGCGCGACGGTGGGTCCGGGCCTGGCCGACACCCTGTTCGGGGCGGCGGCGGCCGCGTACCGGGAGCTCGCCGCCGAGGCCCCCCACCTGCACAGCTGGGCCGGACGCACCTTCCGCCCGCCGCGCACCTGAGCCCGCCCCCGGGCTCCCACTTCTCGGGCCCGCACCAAGGTCTTCCCGGCCGTGTTATGCCGCGTTCATGTAATGTCATATGACCTGTGACATTGTTCTGACCCTGTCTCCGGTGCCAGGATGCTCAGCGCGTCACCCTCCCCCATCTGATGTGCTCAGTGAGCTCCCTCCCCCAGGAGAAGCAGTGCGTCTGCGCATACCCCTCCCCACCCTGGCGGCCGGCCTGCTGGCCGGCTGCACCGTCGCGGCCACCCTGCTGCCGGTGACCCCGGCCGCGGCCGCCACCGGCGGGCCGTCCGCGAAGGCCGCCGGGGCGGCGGTCCCGGCCCCGGCCCCGGCCTCCGCCGTGGACGCCCACGCCCCCGGCGGGGCCGTCCCCAAGCCGCTCGGCCCGATCGTCGACGCCGCCCCCGAGAGCCTGACCCCGGTGGCCGCGCCGCTGCCGCCCGCCCTGCTCGGCCAGGTCCAGATGGGGCAGCCGAAGGGCACCGCCGTCCAGACCACCCCGCGTCCGGCGCGACAGCACGCCGACAAGGCCCCGGCCGCCGCACCGCACGGCGCCCCCGGCCCCTCGACCGGCCCCGCGGCCGACGCCGCCGCTGCCGCTGCCGCGCAGAGCTGCACCTACGCCGACTTCGGCAGCCGCTCCGGCACCGACCTGGTGAACTTCGTCAAGTCCTCGACGACCAGCTGCGTGGGCACGCTGTACAACGTGACCGGCACCGACGCGGGCGCGGTCTTCAAGCAGGCCAACATGCTCACCGTCGCGGGCGCCTTCAAGGACCTGGCGGCCACCTACGACGGCACCAACGGCTCCGGCATCCTGCAACTGGTGCAGTTCCTGCGGGCCGGTTACTACGTGCAGTCCTACTACCCGTCCCAGGTGGGCGGTTACGGCGCCACCCTGACCAACGCCACCCAGGCCGGGCTGGACGCCTTCTTCGCGGGCACCCGCTGGAAGGACGTCACCGACGCCAACGGCACCGTGCTGTACGACGTGCTGATCCTGACCGACAGCGCCAACATCCAGGCCAAGTACCTGAAGGTCTACCAGCAGGTGCTGGACGGCTACGACAACGGCTACAACGCGACGCCGAAGATGGTCAACGCGGTCAACTCGGTGCTGTTCGCCCCGCTGTGGCGCGGCAACTGGAACACCGACTTCGTCAACGCGATCGGCGCCGACACCGCCCTGGTCGGCTCGCTGGGCAACTTCGCGCTCAACCACCGCGACCTGCTGGGCACCTCGAACGCCTTCCTGGACGTCAACGCGGGCAACGACATCGCCCGGATGGCCGGGACGTCCACCGCCGTGGAGAACGCCGCCAAGCCGCTGGTCAAGCAGATCCTGGACACCACCCGGATCCTCGGCCCGACCGGCCCGCTGTACGTGCACGTGGCGTACAACGCCAACAGCTACGACCACGGCCAGTGTTCGTACTACGGGACGTGCGACCTGCCGACCCGGCTGGCCGACGCCGTCCTGCCCAACGTCCTGGTCTGCGACAACAGGACGCTGCGCGCCCAGGCCCTGACGGTGGCCCAGCTGCAGCCGGTGTGCGACAGCCTGCGCGGCGAGGACGCCTTCTTCCACCGCCTGGTCAAGGACAACGGCCCGGTGCCGAACCAGTACGGGAAGACGGTCGTCATGCCGGTGTTCGCCAGCGCCGCCGACTACCAGACCTACTCGTGGGCGATCTACGGCAACTCCACCGACAACGGCGGCCAGACCGTCATGGACGTCACCGACCCGAACAACCAGCCGGTGTGCGTGATGTACCAGAAGTCGTGGAACGACGACTTCCCGGGCAACGTGTGGAACCTCAACCACGAGTACACCCACTACCTCGACAACGTCTACGACATGAAGGGCAACTTCGCCGCCGAGACCTCCGTCCCGGACATCTGGTGGATCGAGGGCGTCGCCGAGTACCAGTCGTACGCCTACCGCGGCGTCACCGACACCCAGGCGATGGCCGAGGCGGCCAAGCGCACCTACAAGCTGTCGACGATCTTCCAGAACACGTACGGCAACTCGGACTCCACCCGGGTCTACCCGTGGGGCTACCTGGCCGTCCGCTACATGGTCGAGCAGCACCCGGCGGACGTGTACGCGGTGCTCGGCCACTTCCGCACCGGCGACTACCAGGGCGGGTACGCGGTCTACAACGGCCTCGGCACCTCCTACGACGCCGACTTCGACGCCTGGCTGACCCGCTGCGCGAACGGCGCCTGCTTCGCCACCGGCCCGACCGCGCTGTTCGACCAGGCCGTGAACGGCGCCACCGTCACCCTCACCGACCGCTCCGTGGTCACCAACTCGCCGGCGCAGATCACCGCCTGGCACTGGACCTTCGGCGACGGCTCCTCCTCCGACGAGCGCAACCCCTCGCACACCTACGCCAAGGCGGGCACCTACACCGTCGCCCTGACCGTCACCGACGCCACCGGCCGCACCACCGCCACCCCGGCCTCGGTCACCACCACCGTCGACGGCACCGGCCCCGCCCTGCCGACCTGCACCGACCAGCGCACCGACGCGATGGGCCGGAACTGCCAGCGCACCGGCCGCGCCCGCACCGCGGGCGACGTCGACTACCTGTACGTCTACCTGCCCGCCGGAACCACCACCCTGAAGGTCACCACGAGCGGCGGCACCGGCACCGCGTACCTGTACTACAACGACACCACCTGGGCCTCCCCCGGCGCCTTCACCGCCTCCTCCACCAACCCGGGCACCACCCAGAGCATCACCGTCACCACCCCCACCGCCGGGTACCGCTACCTGAGCCTGTACGCGGTCACCGACTTCTCCGGCGTCACCGTCAGCACCCAGTTCTGACCCGCCCACCGACCCCCACCCGGGGCAGCCGCGGCCACCGGCCGCGGCTGCCCTCCGGCGTTCCTCGGCGCAGCCGCACGTGCAGGTTGCAGTCCGGCCCGGCCGGGACGTGGTCGTGCCGGTGCGGGGAGCGGCGGAAGCCGAGTGCGGCGAGCGGCGCGTCGAAGTCCCGCTCGGCGGCGTCCAGGTCGGCGTCGCCGATCTGCACGTCGTACACCGGCTCGGCGGCCGTCCCGGGGGCGGCGGTGCTGCCGACGTGCTCGACCCGCACCGCGGCCGCCCCGAGCACGGCCCGTAGCCCGGCGGTGAGTTCGGCCGCCCGCAACGGCCGGGCGGGGTCGTACGGGAGGACGAGGACGACGGGCTGCGGCGCGGTGGTCGTCCGGCCGGTTCCAGGGCCCGGCCGGTTCCAGGGTCCGGCCGATCCAGCCGCGGCGCGAGGGGCGGCGGGCGCCTCCCGCGGGTACACCCCACCGTGAACAGTGCGGGCCGGGCCGTCGGGGCGGGCCCGCTGACGGGGGGCGTCATGGGAACGGTCGGCGTGGTGTGCGCGGTGGTCGGACTGCTGGGGGCGTGGCTGCTGCGCCGGCTGCCCGTCCGGGGGCGGACGGAGGGCCTGTCGGCGGCCGGGGCCGCGGCGGTGCGGGGCGGGGCGCGGGCCGCGCTGGCCGCGGTCGCCGTGGAACTGCACCGGGCGGGGACGGTCGAGGCCGGGCGCTCCGGGCGGCTGCGGCGGCTGGTGCACCGCGCGCCGGGCCGCGGCGCGACTCCGCTGCACCGGGCGCTGTGGGCGGCGCTCGGCCGCGAACTGCCGCTGGCCGACGCCGCCGTCGCCCCGGCCGTGCGGCGGGCCCGGGCGGAGCTGCTGGCCGAACTGGCCGGGCGCGGCCTGCGCTGCGGGCGGGCCCGGCTGGCGGCGTCGACGCTGCTCGCCCTGGCCTCCGGCGGGACGGCGGTGGCCCTGGCGGTGCGGGGCGACCTCGCCACGGGCCTGCCGCTGGCGGCACTCGCCCTCGCCGTCCCGTGCACCCCGGCCCGGACCCTGGCCGGGCACCGGCTGCTGCGCGCCCTGCGCCGCCGCCACCCGCTGCCCGGGGCGGAGGCGGCCCAGGCCGCCGACCCGGCGGAGGCCGGGCTGCTGACCGCCCTGCACGGACGCCGGGCGCTGCGCCTGCTGGCCCCGCAGTTCGCCGCGCTGTCCGGCCTGTTGGGCCGCCGGACGGCCCGGGAGACCGTGGCCCGCTCCGAGGGCGACGCGTTCGGTTTCGGCACCGTCTCCGCCTCCGTCCTCAACTCCGGTGACAGTCACGGGATCTGAGCCGCCCGGCTCCACGCGCCCCGGCGGGACGGCCCCCCGGGCCCGGCACCGCAGTGGTCGCGCCCTCCCCGCAGAGGACGGTGGCGGTGCCGGTGGCGACGGGGAGGAGCAGGCCGAGGGCGCCGAGCGCCTCGATCGCCCCGGGCGGCTGCCCGGCGGCCTCCGGCGCCCGGCGTTCCGGCCGTCGTCCGGCGGGATCGCGCCCATCCGGTGCGGCGTACGGACGAGTGGCGTGACCGCCCCCGGGTTCGGTCGTTATCCCCGGACGTGAGTGCCGACCCCCGGGCCCCGATGGGTGTCCGTGACGAAACGATTCAGCAAGCCCCGATCTACGCAAGACTGGTGACGCTCTGGCACCAGTCCGGCCGCACCGTGCCCGGCCGCCGGGACCACGAGTGGTCCCGGCTGGTCGCCCCGCCCCGGTTCTCCCCCCACCCGGCCCCCGCACGGGAGCGGCTCTCCCCGCCGCCCCCGCCCGACCTCCGGCCGGACGGCACGGGGACGGAGACCGCGGACCCCGGACCGGCGGACCCCGCACCGACGAGCCTCGAACCGACGGGCCCCGCACCCGTGGAGACGCCACCCGTCCCGTCCGCCGTTCCGTCCGCCGTCCCGTCCGTCGTCCGCCCGAGGGAGGCGTCGTGAACCACCGCAACACCCCGCACGCGTGGCTGCGGCGCAGCGGCGAGCCGGACTGCGTGCTGCTGCTGGACGTGACGGTCGCGCCGTGCCCGGGGCTGCAGGTCTCGGTACCGGCCCGGCTGCGCTACCACCGGAGCGACCCGTACGCCGTGCACCTGGACTGCCACGTCGACCTGGACGAGCCGATCACCTGGCTGTTCGCCCGCGAGCTGCTGGTGGACGGGCTGGAGGGGTGGGCCGGGATCGGGGACGTGACGATCCGGCGGTCGACCTCGGACGGGGGGCTGCTGGCGATCGCACTGAGCACGCCGGGCCAGACCGCGGTGCTGCGGACCCCGGCCGAGCCGGTGCGCGGCTTCCTGGAGCTGACCCACCGGCTGGTGCCGGTCGGCACCGAGCACCGGCACCTGGACGCCGAGGGGATGATGCGCCGGATGCTGGAGGAGGCGGGTGGTGCGGAGCGGTAGGGGAACGGAAAGCGATCGTATTCCTGTCGGGTCATCGCATTCATCCGCGCCCGGCACCTCCGACCGGTCGGAATTCACTCCTTCGCCGTCGAACGGAAACAGGCGGTGCAGTTTCGCTTTCCGCTCCCGGGCGTTGAACAGGCGACGCTTGGCCGAAATCGGTATTCGGCGTCGGCGCCGCCCGTTATTCTGAGGCCAACCCCTTAGGGGGTCCGCACAAGGAGTTGTCGATGCAGCACACCCGTGGTCCGAATACCGCGCTGCGCGGTTGCATGGCGGAGGCCGGGTGGAACGGCCCGGCGCTGGCGGCCGCGCTGCAGAAGGTGGCCCGGGAGAGCGGCTTCAGCGTGGGCTACGACCGGACGACGGTGGCGCACTGGCTGTCCGGCACCCAGCCGCGGCCGCCCGGGCCGCAGTTGCTCGAGGAGGCGTTCGCCCGGCGGCTTGGCCGCCCGGTCTCGCGGAGCGAGCTCGGCCTCCAGTCCGGCGACCCGGTGCCCGCGGAGGGGTCCGAGCAGGAGTCGGCGGACGCCCTGACCGGGCTGCGCCGGCTGCATTCCTGGCCGAATTCCGGCGAGCCGCAGGACGAAACGTTTCAGCCTCCGCTGTTCCAGATCCGGGTGGTGCCCTCCCCGCGCCCGGCGGCGAGACCCGGCCCCGCCGGGGAGTCGGCCCCCCGCCCGCCGCTGATCCCGTCCGTCCGCCGCTCCGGGCCGGAGCGGATCGGGGCCCGGCAGGTGGAGGCGGTGCGGGAGATGACGGCGTTCGGCGCCCGGCACTACGACGGGTACGGCGGGGCGATCGCCCGCGGCCTGCTGCTGGGGTACCTGCGCGACCAGGTGCTGCCCTGGGCGAAGTCCCCGGCGGGGGGCCGGTGGCACGCCGAACTGCTGGTCGCGGCCTCGCAGTTGGTCCGCCTGGTCGGGCGGACGTACACCGACGACAACCGGCACGGCGAGGCGCAGCGGCACTACCGGCTGGCCTACCAGCTCGCGGCCGAGGCGCAGGACGGCCCGGCCCAGGCGATGGCGCTGCGCGACCAGAGCACCCAGGCCGGGGCGCTCGGGCACCAGGCGTACGCGGCCCGGCTGGCGGACGCGGCGGCCGAGCACCTGCCGCCGGACGCGGCACCGGGGGTGCGGGCCTTCGTGCTGGCCCAGCAGGCGGTGGCGGCGGCCCGGCTGCGGCAGTCCGCGCAGGCGCTCAAGCACCTGGAGGCGGCGCAGCACTGGGCGGCGCGGGCGACCGCGGAGGGCGGCCCGCACCGGTACCCGGAGCCCGCGCTGCTGTACCAGGCCGCCCAGGTGCACCGCTCGCTGCGGGCCACCGAGCTGTCGCTGTCGTACCTGCGGGCCTCGCTGCGGGCCCGGCCCCCGGGCGAGCACCGGACGATCGGGGTGTCGCTGCTGCAACTCGCGCACCTGGAGCTGGACGCGGGCAACATCCACCAGGCCCGGCGGGCGTACGCGAGCTTCCGGGAGCGGCAGGACGCGCTGCGCTCCCCGGCGACGACCCTCCAACTGTCGCGCCTGGAGGGCCGGTTCGCCCGGCTGGGCGGGTAGCCGGGCGGGCGGCGGGCGTGCCGGGGCGCGGCCCGGCGGTGGGGTGAGCCGTGCGGGCGGGGTGCTTGGCGGGCGGGGGCGGCGGTGATCCATTGACGCCATGAACGATCCCTCGTACTACCCGCTGGTGCGGCCCGCCCCTTCGCGGGCGATCGACCCGGCAGCCGCGGACCGCACGGCAGTTGACGCCGTTCCTCCGGGCACCGCTCCCCCTGGCGGCACCCTCCCGGGCGCCGCTCCCCCGGGCGGTGCCCCGTCGCCCCGGGTGCCGGACCGGGCCGGGCCCGGCGCCCGGCGGGTCGGCTGACGGACGCGGGCGGCGGCGCCCGACGAGGACGGGCCGGACGAGGACGGGCCGGTTCGGCAGGGGTTGGGCATGGGGTTCTTTCCGCTCGCGGGCGTGCTGCGCCGCCCGGACGACGTACCGGGGCACGGGTGACCGCCCCGGTGGGCGCGGTGCCGTCGCGCCGCCGGGTTCCCCGGTCTCCCGGCAGCAGTATGGGGGGTGGCGCGGCCCGGCGGGCGGGAGCGGACGGGGCGGTCCGGTTGAAGTCGTCGCGGTGTTGAAATCCCTGCTCCGCGCGGTGCGGTGGACCCCGCGCCGGGGCCGGACGGGCGGCCGCGGGGGGGCGCGGGGACGGGAGCGGCCCCGGGGCCGGGTGGGTGCCCGGGCCGGGGCCGTCCGTGTTCCTCCCCCGGGGCGGGGAGCGCCGTTCCCCGGTCGCGCCCGTACGGGTCAGGAGGCGCGTTCGTTGAGGGCGGGGACCCTGATCCGGCCGGTGGAGCGCACGGGGACGCGGCCGACGGGGGCGACGGGGCCGGTGGGGCGGACCCGGTAGCGGTTGAGGTGGCGGCGTTCGGCCTCGCGCAGCGGGCGGCTGCGCCGGGTCGCGGCGTCGGTCGGCACGGTGACCGTCCGGGCCTGGAACACCATCTGCCCGCGCCGGCGGGCCTCGCAGGTGGTGCTGATCGAGGACCGGCCGAGGCGCTCCACCCAGATCTGCACGGGCAGCGGGGTGGGGCAGTGGTAGAGCGGGGAGCGGTAGTCGATCTCGTGACGGGCGATCATGAACCCGTCCTCGAAGAGGTCCTGCCCCTCGGTGTCGTCGTACAGCAGGCAGTAGACCGCCTCCTGGACGTACTGGAGGACCTTGAGGTTGTTGACGTGGCCGAAGGCGTCCATGTCGCCCCAGCGGGTGCGGCACAAGTAGGTGTACAACGGTCAGCCGTCCGTTCGGTGTTCGGCGCGGAAGCCGAGGCTGCGGCGCAGGTACCCGTAGGCGTACGGGGAGCGGTGCAGGGCGGCGTCGTGACCCTGCTCGTAGACCTCGGCGGCGGTGTCCAGGACGGCGCGGCCGAGGATCCGTTCGGTGCGGTGGCAGAGCTTCTCGAGTGCGGCCAGCCGCTGGGCGGCGGGCAGTCCGGCGAGGGCGGCGCACTCCCTCTCCACGTGGTCGACCCCGTCGCGGTGTTCAGACATCGATTCCTCGTTTCCGGTCGGACTTGTTCGGACGTGTGTCACGTGAGGATCCAGGAAGGGGGTTCAGCAGTGAGTTTCATTCGTCGAGGGGAAGGAGCGGCGGCTCCGTTGACGCCGAATGTCCTTCCGCTGGTCAAACTCGATCAGGAACCAACCGGAAATGGCGAAGTGTGCGGTCTTTGGTTGAAGATGGCTGAACAGGCGTCAACTTTCAACACGGGTGTGGTGATCAGCCGACCAGGGTGAGGGCGAGCACCGAATCGGGCAGGGCGGCGACCACCAGGCCGTCGGGGGTGACCGCGAGGGTCCGGACGGCCGCGCCGAGCCGGAGGTCGGCGCCGTGGTGGCGCTCGCCCCAGCGGCGCAGGCGCAGCAGGCCGTCGGACCAGGCCGCGGCGAGCAGCAGCCCGGCGGGGGTGGTGCCGAGGGCGACGGCGGTGACCGGGTGGGGGCGCTGGTCGACGGGGGCGGGCAGCGGCGGGCGGCCGGGCATCCAGGTCCACACCCGGCCGTCCTCGCCGCCGCTGGCGACCAGGGCGCCGCCGTCGGCCGGGGCCACGTCGAGGGCGGTGACCGGGCCCTCGTGCAGGGGGTGTTCGGGCCGGTGGGCGGTGCCGGTGGAGACCTCGCTGTAGGTGGTGAGGCCGTCGGGGCGGCCGAACACCATGACGTCCTCGTGCGCGGCGACGGCGGTGCAGGCGTCGAGGGCGGCCAGCGCCCCGTCCGGGACGCCCTCGGCGCCGCGGACGGTGAGCGAGCGCAGCGCACCGGAGGCGCCCAGCAGCAGGGCGCCGCCGAACGGGGTCGCGGTCAGGGCGCGCGGGTGGGGTTCGTGCAGCGGTCCGGCCGGTGCGCCGGGCCGCTCGTCGAGGAGGCGGCCGGTGGCGGGGTCGGCCAGGTGCAGGCCGTCGCCGTCGACGAGCAGCAGGTGCCCGGCGGCCGGGCCCAGGCCCGCGGTGGCGGCGCAGGGGCCGTCGGCGGGGACGTGCTGCCAGACGGCGCGCCAGCGGGTGTCGGCCTGCCGGGCGAGTTCGGCGCAGTGCGCGGCGGCGGCGTCGTGGCGGCCGGTGAGGTGGGCGTGCAGGACGGCGGCGCGGTCGGCGGGGCGGGCGGTGGCGGCCCGGTCGGGGGCGGCCCGGCGCCAGGCTTCGGCGATCGGGGTGGGCGGCAGTCCGCCGTCCTCGGCGAGCTGGAACGCGGCGGTGACGGCGGCGGGTTCGGCGTGCAGCAGCAGGTCGATCTCGCCGAGCATCGGGCTGGCGGGGTCACCCGCGGAGGCGTGCCGGAGCAGCAGGGCGAGGCGTTCGGGGTCGCTGGCCGCGAGGTCGGGGCCGCCGTCGGACCGCACGGGTATGCCGCCCGCGACCTGCCACATCATGGCGCCGTGGTCGACCGGCGGGCTGTCGGCGGCGACCAGGTCGGCGAGCTGCTGGGGGCGCAGCCGCCAGCGGTCGGCGATCGGGGGCGGGGGCAGCAGGGCGGCGGCGGCCGCCACGGAGGCGGCGTCGGCGCCCGGCAGGGTCGCCCACAGGGCGGTGCTGATCGGCCCCTCGGCCCCGGCCAGGGCGGTGAGGGCGGCGCGTTCGGCGTCCGGGACGGCCGCCCACCAGGCCCCGGCGAGCGCGGCGGCGCGCCCGGCGGGCGGCAGGGCCGGGTCGGGGGCGGCGCCGGGGGTGCGGGCGGCGAGCTGGGCCAGGCCCGGGCTCGGGTGGGTGGCGGCCGGGTCGACGGGGTGGCCGGGCAGTCCCGCGCACCAGGCGGCGTACTTGGCGGGGTCGGTCCACTGCGGCTGGTCGAGGTCGAGGACGGCGCCGGTGGGGGCGGCGGCGGTGAGCGCCTCGGCGGCGGGGCCGTCGGCGGCCTCGACGACCAGCAGCAGCCAGGGGAGGGACAGCAGCGGGACGAGGAGCTCGCGGGCCAGCCGTTCGGGCTGGTCGGGCAGCCGGGGGCCGCCGGCCCGGTCGAGGTCGGTGACCACGACGGTGCGGGGGGTGCCGTCCTGGAGCGCTTCGAGCAGGTCGGCGGGCTCGCCCGCGGTGAGGCCGAGCAGGTCGGCGAGCCGGGCGGTGGCCGAGCGGACCGTCAGCCCCTCGGCGTCCAGCAGCGCGTGGACGCGGCGGCCGGGGCGCGGGTGGTCGGGCGGGCAGGCGGCGGCGAGCCAGGTCAGCAGGTGGGTGCGGCCGCTGCCGGAGGAGCCGGTGATCCGGCACAGCCGGGGCGCGCGGGCGTCCTCCAGCCAGGAGAGCAGGGCGCGTCCGGCGGGGCGGCGTCCGGCGCCGAGCGGCGGCAGGCCGAGGGCGGGGGCGTCGGCGGGTACGGGGGCGGGCCCGGGCAGCGGGCGGCCGTGGCGCGGGTTGGGGCGGTGGGCGCCGGGGGTGCCGGTGCGGTCGGCGGGCGGGATGCTGCCGCGCACGGCGTGCACGGGGATCCGTCCGGCGGGGTCGAGGCCGTCGTCCAGCAGGTACTGCCAGCACCCGGGCGTTCCGGCCGTCCCGGGCGTCCCCGTCCTCCCGGGCGTTGCGTCGGGGGCCGTCGGCCCGCCCTCCGCCCGGTCCGCGAGTCGAACGCCGGCGCCGTTGTCGCTGTCCACTTGTCGCCTGTCCTTCGTGTCCGTCCCCGTCGGCCGGCCCCCTCGGCGGGCGCCCGGACGGGGCCGGACGCTCCCGGCTCGTCGTGGCACCGTCATTTCCGGCCGCGGTCAGCCTACTTGAGGTGCACGGACGGCCGTTCGGGTCCGGCCCGACGGACCCGGGCCCGGGTGTGAGCCGGGTCACAGCGGGCGGTGTCGCGGCACGTTCCGCGGGCCGGTCCGGTTCCCTGTTCCGGACACGACCGACGGAGCGACGGAGCGACGGGACGAGGGAGCGGGCATGGAGCGGGCGACGGGGGCGGCCGGGACCGCGGGAGCGGCGGGGGCGGGGACGGAGGCGGCGGGGGAACGGGCCACCCGGGAGTACGCGGTCCACCGGGAGCTGCTGTTCTCCCTCGTCTACAACCTGCTGGGCAGCGTCGCCGACACCGAGGACGTCCTGCAGGACACCTGGCTGGCCTGGAACGCCCGCGCCACCGACCCGTCCGCCCCCGGGATCGAGCACCCCAAGGCGTACCTGGTGCGGATCGCGGTGAACCGGGCCCTCGCCCAGCAGGCCGCGGCCGGTCGGCGGCGCGAGACGTACGTCGGCCCGTGGCTGCCGGAGCCGCTGGTGGGACCGCTGCTCGGCGCGGACGGTGCGGACGGCGCGGCGGGCGACGTCGCGCTGGCCGCCGAGCGCGCCGAGTCGGTGTCGCTGGCGCTGCTGGTGGTGCTGGAGACGCTGTCGCCGCTGGAGCGCACCGCGTTCGTGCTGCACGAGGTGTTCGGGTACAGCGGGGCCGAGGTCGCCGCGGTGCTGGGCCGCAGCCCGGCGGCGGTGCGGCAGTTGGTCAAGCGGGCCCGCGCCCACGTCCAGGAGCGCCGTCCCCGCTACGAGGCCGCACCCGCCGTGCGGCGCCGGGTCACCGAGCGCTTCCTCGCCGCGGCCCTCGGCGGCGACCTGAAGGCCCTGCTGGAACTGCTCGCCCCGGACGTCACCCTGATCGGCGACGGCGGCGGCAAGGCCCCCGGCGGACGGCGCCCGCTCACCGGCCGCGCCCAGGTCGCCCGCCTGCTCGCCGCCCTGGCCGGGAAGTCCGGCGGCCGCGGCCTGGAGGTGACCTGGCGCAGCGTCAACGGCGCCCCCGCCGCCGCCCTCTCCGCCTTCGGACGCCCGTTCGCGGTCCTCGTCCTGGACCTGGCGCCGGAGGGCGACCTGGTCCGCGGCATCCACGCGGTCTCCAACCCCGACAAACTGCGCGGACTGGCCTGACCCGTCGGGCCCGAACGGGAGCGCCCCGCGGGGACCGGCCGGCGCTGGACCCTCCCACCGTGGGAGGGTCCAGCATGGTGGCGTGCACGACGAACTCCTCACCATCGGGCGCTTCGCCCGCCTGTGCCGCCTCAGCGTGAAGCAGCTGCGGCACTACGACGACCTGGGACTGCTGGCCCCCGTCCGCGTGGACGCCCGCTCCGGCTACCGCTACTACGCACCCGGGCAGGCGCGCGACGCCCTGACCATCGCCCTGCTGCGCGTGATGGACCTCCCGCTGGCCGTGATCGGCCGGGCGCTGGCCGCCGGACCCGAGCACCGGGCGGGCATCCTGCGCGCCGAACGGGACCGGCTGGCCGAGCGGATCAGCCGGGACCGGGCCCGGATGGAGATGCTGGAGCGGCTGGCCGCGGGCGGCCTGCCCGGCTACGAGGTGACGCTGGGCAGGGAGCCGGAGCGACGGCTGGCGGTGGTGCGCACGGTCTGCGCCCCGGCGGGGATCGGCGCCGGGGTCGCGCAGTGCGCGGGCCGGCTGCTGCCCGCGCTCGGCCGGGCGGGCACCGCGTGGCAGCCGCCGCTGTGGGGGCTGTACCCGCTGGACCTGGAGGAGCGGACGGAGATCGCCGTCGGGGCGCAACTCCCGCAGGGGGACGGCGTGCCCGGCCTGGAGCTCGAGGTGCTGCCCGGCGGGCTCGTCGCCGAGACCGTGCACACCGGGCCCTACGAGCAGCTCCCGCTGGCCTACAACGCGCTCTTCGCCGCCGTCCACGAGCGCGGACTGCACCCGCGGGCACCGGTGCGCGAGGCGTACCTCGTCGGCCCGGCCGAAGCACCGCCGGAGGAACTGGCCACCCGGCTGGTCGTCCTCGTCCGGGAACAGGAGGATGCGGCATGACCACGGTGACGGGCGTGGACACCCGCGGAGGCCGGCACTGCGAGACGACGACCCTGGGGGTGCTGCTGCGGCACCAGGGGCTCGACCTGTCCGAGCCCATGCTGTTCGGGCTCGGCTCCGGCCTGTCCTTCGTCTACTGGGACGGCAGGAACCTGGACTTCCCCTTCCTCGGAGGACGGGTGAAGCCCTTCGAGCTGACCAGGAACCTGGCCGCCACGCTCGGGCTGGACCTCCTGGTCCGGGAGACCACCTCCCCGCGCAAGGCGTGGGACGACGTGGCGGGCGCCGTCGACGCGGGCCGTCCCGTCGGGCTCCAGCTCGACAGCTACCACCTGGACTACTTCGGCACGAAGGTCCACTTCGGCGGGCACGTCGTCGCCCTGTACGGCTACGACGACCACCGGGCCCACCTGGTGGACACCGACCAGCAGGGCGGGGCCGTCTCCACCAGCCTGACCGGCCTCGCCCGGGCCCGGGCCGCCCGCGGCCCGATGACCGCCAGGCACCGGTCCTTCACCCTCACCGTCCCGGACGACCCGCCCGCCCTGCACGAACGCGTCGTCCCCGCCGTCACCGCCTGCGCCGAGGCCTTCCTCCACCCGCCGATCTCCAACCTGGGCCACCGCGGCGTCGCGAAGGCCGGCACGCTGGTGCGCGGCTGGCTCCGGCGCACCGACGACCCCCGGCGGGACCTGCCCCGGGTCGCCCTGCTGATGGAGAAGGGCGGCACCGGCGGTGCCCTGTTCCGCAACCTCTACCGCGACTTCCTCGCCGAGTGCACCGACCTGGTCGACAGCCGCCACCTGCGCACCGGCCACGCGCTGTACGCCGAGGCCGCGCCCCTGTGGACGGAGGCCGCGGCACTGATCAGGCAGGCCGGCGAATCGGGCGACGCGCAGTTCCTCGCCAGGGCCGGCGCGGTCCTCGACGAGCTCGCGCGCATCGAGCGCGAGGCCATGCAGGCGCTGTACCGCCTCGGGGACGGGGCCCCGGACCGCCGCGCTCCCCGGTGATCCCGTTCCCGGGAGGCCCCGGTCCGGAACGCGGGGTCAGGGGGTCAGGGGGTCAGGGGGTCAGGGGGTCAGGACGAGCTTGCCCGTCGCCCGGTTCGCCTCGCCCAGGGCGTGCGCCCCGGCCGCGTCCGCCAGCGGCAGGACCCGGTCGACGGCGGCCCGCAGGCTGCCGCGCTCCACCAGGGCCGCGATCCGCGCCAGGTCGGCGCCGGACGGGGTGAACCCGAACTCGGCGTAGCGCAGACCGCGTTGCCGCGCCAGGGCGCGGACTGCGGTGCGGTCGGGGCCGGTGCCGCGCACGTCGACCAGGATGCCGCCGGGGGCGAGGACCTCCAGCGAGCGGGGGCCGTAGTCGCCCGCGACCGGGTCGAGGACGACGTCGACGCCGCGGGCGAGCGCCGTGAAGTCGTCCGCGGTGTAGTCGATCGGCTCGTCGACGCCCAACCCGCGCAGGAAGGCGTGCTTGGCGGCCCGGGCGGTGCCCAGCACGTGGGCGCCGCGGGCCTTGGCGACCTGCACCGCGAGGTGGCCGACGCCGCCCGCCGCCGCGTGCACCAGCACCCGCTGCCCGGCCCGGACCTCCGCCACCCGCACCAGCGCCTGCCAGGCGGTGAGCGCCGAGACCGGCAGCGCCGCCGCGCCCGCCGCATCCGTCCCGGCCGGGGCGGCGGCCAGCGCCGACTGGGCGACCACCGCGTACTCGGCGTAAGCGCCGCGCGGCGGGAACGCGCAGCCGTACACCCGCTCGCCGGGCCGGAACCGGTCGGCGCCGGGGCCGAGCGCCACCACCGTGCCGCACAGGTCGATGCCGACGGTGAACCGCTCCGCGAACGGCGGGGTGCCGAACCGGGCCACCTCCCCCGAGCGGATCTTCCGGTCCGCCGGGTTCACCCCCGCCGCCAGGACCCGCACCAGCACCTCCCCGGGCCCGGGCTCCGGCCGCTCGACCTCCACCACCTCCAGGACCTCCGGACCGCCGTACCCCCGCTGGCTCACCGCACGCATCCGGGCGCCCATGCCGCTCCTCCCCCTCGTCCTCCCGGCGGCCGACCGGCCGCGTCCCCATCCTGGGCCGCAGCGGTACCCCCTGTGAAGTAGGCACCTGACCGACACCTAGGTACCTGGGAGAAACCACCCTCCGTCGGGGCGCTACTTGCCGAGGCGGGCGGCGTTGGCGGCGCGGCGGGTGAGGACCTCCTGCTGGCGGTCGGCCATCTCGCGCAGGGCGGACCTGCGGGCGCGGGCGGCGAGGCGGTCCAGGTAGAGGCGGCCGTCCAGGTGGTCGCTCTCGTGCTGGAGGCAGCGGGCGAAGTAGCCGCGGCCCTCGATGACGAGGGGGTTGCCGTGCTGGTCCCGGCCGCGGACGACGGCGTGGTCGGGACGGGCGAGCGGGCGGTAGGGGCCGGGGACGGAGAGGCAGCCCTCCGGTTCCTCCAGCAGGCGGCGCCCGGCGGCGGGGGTCTCGTCCAGGACGGGGTTGGCGATGTGGCCGACGTGGCGCACGCCCCAGTCGTCGGTGATGTCCCAGATGAACAGCCGCAGGTCGACGCCGACCTGGTTGGCGGCCAGGCCCGCGCCCTCGGCGACGTGGTTGGTGGCGAACATGTCGTCGATCAGCCGGGCGAGTTCGGGGGTGCCGAAGGCGGTGACGGGGCGGCAGGGGCGGTGCAGGACCTCCTCCCCGACGACGGTGATCCGGCGCACCGCGCCGCGCTCGGTCGCGGGGGCCAGCAGCGGGAACGCGTCGACGGGCTCGCCCTGGACGCGGACCCGGCGGTCGGACGGGGTGTCGGCCATGGCGCGGGCCGCCTTTCGATGGTGGGAGGGGTGACTGACGGCTTGTCATCGGCTTTGCAAAGTAGCATGCTCGGTGAGGTGACCGAAGAGACCGAGATCGAGATCGAGAGCGGGACCGGGACCGAGAGCAGGACCGGGAGCGGGGCGGGGACTGGGGACGGGGAGGCCGCCCGCACCCTGCCGGAGCACCCCGTCCGTCTCGCCCTGCTGGACCTGCTGGCCGAGACCGGCACCCTCACCGCGACCGAGGCCGCCGCCCGGCTCGGGCTCAGTTCCGGGCTGTGCTCCTTCCACCTGCGCCGCCTCGCCGAGCACGGCCTGGTGGAGGAGGCCCCCCGGGGCGGCCGGGGCGGCGGCCGGGCCAGGCCGTGGCGGCTGCGCTGGGGGCCCGTCCCCCCGGCGGGGGGCGCGCCCGAGGAGCAGCCGCAGGCCGTGGACTGGCCCGCCACCTACCGCCGGGACTGCCCCTCGCGGACCGTCGTCGAGCTGCTGGCCGACAAGTGGGTGCTGTACGCCCTGGCGGCGCTGCGCCGCTCCGAACGGCCGCTGCGCTTCAACGAGTTGCGGCGCCTGCTGGACGGCATCACCCAGAAGATGCTGGCCCGGACGCTGCGCGCCCTGGAGCGCGACGGCCTGGTCCGCCGCACCGTCTACCCGACCGTGCCGCCGAGCGTCGAGTACGCGCTGACCGAACTGGGCCTGGAGGCAGGCCGGTTGACAGCCGCGATCGGCGCCTGGTCGGTGCGGCACGCCCCGTCGGTGCACGCCGCCCGCGCCGCGTACGACGCCCGCGCGGCCGCCCCGCCGAAGCCGCTGGGCTGAAGGGCCTGTCAGTGGGCTGTCGGTGGGCGGGGCTACCGTGCCCGGCATGGGCTACGACACCACTTTCACCGGACGGGTCGCCGTCGCACCGCCCCTCAACGCGCACGAGGTCGCGTACCTGCGGAAGTTCGCCCGCACCCGGCGGATGGACCGTGACCGCGGCCCCTACTTCGTCGACGGCACCGGGTTCATGGGGCAGGGCCACGACCCGGACGTCCGGGGCCACAACACGCCCCCGGCGGGCCAGCCCGGCCTGTGGTGCAAGTGGGAGCCCACCGCGGACGGGACCGCGATCGCCTGGAACGGCGCCGAGAAGTTCTACGACGCGGCCGAGTGGATGGCGTACCTGGTGGAGCACTTCCTGCGGCCCGGCGCCCGGGCCGCGGGCGGGCCGGGGTTCGAGGGCTTCACCTTCGACCACGTGCTGGACGGCGTGATCGACGCCCAGGGCGAGGAGCCGGACGACACCTGGCAGTTGGTGGTGCGGGCCAACGAGGTGTCGGTGGCCGTGCCCGGGTAGCCCGCCCCGGCCCAGGACCGACCGGTCGGCCGGCCGACGGGCCGACGGGCCTACCAGGCGCGGCGCAGCGGGGCGGGGTCGCGGAGGTGGGCGACCAGGGCGCGGCGCAGGGCGCGGTCGTGGTCGGTCTCGACCGGGAGGTCGAGTTGGACGATGTCGACGCCCGCGGAGCGCAGCAGGTTGATCCGGGCGGCGACGGTGGCGGGCGAGCCGGTGTAGGCGCCCGCCAGGGAGCGGCGGATGTAGGCGGCGACCTGGGCGGCGGTGGCGCCGGTGTCAGTGGCGCCGGTGTCGGCGGTGCCGCGTTCGCGGTCGCGGTCGAGGGCGACGGCGTCGTGGTAGCGGGCGGCGTCGGGGCCGGTGGCCAGGCGCAGGGCGTCGCGGCGCAGGCGGCGCAGGTGCTGCTGGGCCGCGGTGTCGGTGTCGGCGAGGACGACGGTGACGTGCCGCCAGATCCGCAGGGTGCGGCCGTGCCGGGCGGCGGCGGCGCGGACCTCGGCGATCCGCAGCCGGGTGTCGGGCAGCGGGCGGGGCGGGACGGCGTAGACCTGGGCGTAGCGGGCGGCGAGGTCGACGCCGGCCGGGGAGGAGCCGCCGAAGGAGAGCAGTTCGCTGCCGGGGTGGGGGCGCAGGCCGCTGCGGGCGGCGCGGACGGTGTAGTACTCGCCGTGGTGGTCGAGGTCCTCCTCGGCGGCGAGGTAGCGGGTGAGCAGCGAGAGGTACTCGTCGGCGCGGCGGTAGCGTTCGGCCTTGGGGAGGGTGTCGCCGTCGCGGGCGACGTCGGCGTCGCTGGAGCCGATGATCAGGTGGGCGCTGATCCGTCCGCCGGAGAGCCGGTCGAGGGTGGCGAGGGTGCGGGCGGTGGTGGTGGGCGAGGTGGTGCCGATCCGGTGGGCGGCGGCGATCCGCAGCCGGGTGGTGGCGGCCAGCGCCCAGCCCGCGACGGCCCACGGGTCGGGCCAGGAGGAGGACTGGACGACGAGCGCGGAGTCGAGCCCGTCCTCTTCCAGCTCCCGTGCGGTGCGGGCGATGTGGGCGGGGTCGGCGGTGCGCTCGCGCGGGTCGGGGGCCCAGCGCAGGGCCTGGCGTTCGGCGGGGGTGCGGCCGGCCACGGGGGCGGCGCGGACGCCGCCGCGCAGTTCGAGCTCCATCGGGTCAACTCCGTCGGGGGCATGGGGTGGTGGGCGGGCCGCCGGGCAACGGCGGCCCGCCGCGGGACAGTCGGCCGGGCAGTTCATCGGGCGGCGGGCCCGAGCCGGGCGAGGGTGTCGAGCAGCCGGGTGCGGCTGGTGAACACCTCGGGCGGCAGCGAGACGTACAGCTGGATGGCGGTGACGCCGGGCTGCTGGTAGCGCAGGATCTGTTCGCGGCACTCCTCCGGGGAGCCGTGCAGGAACAGGGTGTCGACCACCTCGTCGGGCAGGGCGCGCTGGGCGCCCTCGTGGTCGCCGTCGGCCCAGCGCTTGTGCGTCTCGGCGAGCAACTCGCCGTTGCCGAGCCACTGGTGGAACTTGCGGTAGGGCTCGCGGTTGAGGATCCAGGCGAGGAAGGGGCGGCTGGCGCGGTGCGCGTACGCGGTGTCCTCGGTCGGGCAGACGAACACCTTGACGACGAGTTCCTTGCCGGGCGGCTGCGGGCCGACCGCGTCCAGCACCTTGGGCAGGTCCTGGGCGCGCAGCAGGTTGGTGATGGCGCCGTCGCCCTCGGTGAAGCCGAGCCGCAGCATGCCGGGGCGCAGCGCGCCGAGGATGACCTTGACCGGGTCGACGGGCGGGTGGGGCAGCCGGTAGCCGGTGATGGAGAAGGTGTCGAAGTCCCCGGCGACGTGTTCGCCGCGCAGCGCGGCGGTGAGGAAGCGCAGCACGTCGCGGGTGCGCTTGAAGGGCTCGTCGAACGGGATGCCGTTGATGTCGGTGACGTGCGCGGGCACGGAGGCGCCGATGCCCAGCAGCACGCCGCCGGAGGAGAGTTGGGCGAGGGTCGCGGCGGTCTGGGCGAGCACGGCGGGCCCGCGGGTGTGCACCGGGACGATGCCGGTGGCGATCCGCAGGTGCGGCGCCCAGGCGGCGGTGGCGGCCAGCGGGGTGAAGGCGTCGGTGCCGCCGCCCTCGGCGCTCCACACGTCGCCGTAGCCGAGGTCGGGGAGCCGTTCGACCAGGAAGCGGTGCCGGTCGATGGTCAGTCCGGGCAGCGGCAGGGTGATGCCCCAGGCGGGCGGCGCGGCGGGCTGGTGGGCGGCGGTCGGGCGGGCGGTGCTCATCGGGGGCCTTTCGGGTCGGCCTGCGGGCGGGGGGTCACTTGGCGACCGACACGGTGGTGAGGTCGAGGAACCAGGACTGCGGCTGGACGAGTCCGTGGACGCTGGGCGCGAGGGCGCGCGGGTTGCGGTCGTTGACCACGAACAGCCAGGGCGCGTCCTCGGTGACCTGCCGCAGCGCGGTGCGGTAGGCCGCCTGCCGGGCGGACCGGTCCGGGTTGGCGGCGGCGGTGGCGATCAGCTCGTCGACCTTGGGGTTGGCGTAGTGGCCGGTCCAGAACGGGCTCTTGGAGCCGACGAACAGCGGCAGCAGCGCCTCGGACTGGAACAGCGTGGTGGACTGGGCGATCGCGTCGGAGCCGAGCGCGACCTCGCCCTTGGCCTCGGCGCCGATCAGGGTGGTCCAGTCGGTGGTGCGGATGTCCACCTTGATGCCGACGGCCGCCAGGTCGCGCTGCAGGGCCTCGGTGATCGGCACCGGCAGCAGGTTGCCGGAGCCGCCGGTGGGCACCGTCACCGAGGTGGAGAACCCGTTCGGGTAACCGGCCTCGGCGAGCAGCTGCCTGGCCTTCGCCGGGTCGTGGCCGTACCGGTCCGCGCCCTGGTCGTACGCGGCGGTGGCGCGCGGCGCGGCCTGGTACGCGGGGTCGGCGGTGCCGTGCAGCAGGTTGCCCGCGATGGCCTGCCGGTCGATGGCGTAGTTGGCGGCCTGCCGGACCCGGACGTCCGCCCACGGGCCCTTGGTGGTGTCCAGGATCCAGTACCAGAGGTGGTCGTAGCTGTTGGAGACGATCTGCGCGCCGTCGGCCTTCAGGCTCTCCAGGTCGTCCGGGTTCGGGTACTCGATCCAGTTGACGCCGCCGGAGCGCAGCGCGGCGGTGCGGGCCGCCGGGTCGGGCAGCGCCTTGACCACGAGGCGCTCCAGCTTGGGGGCGCCGCGCCAGTAGTCCTTGTTGGCGACCAGGTCGACCTGCTGGCCCTCGGTCTGCGAGGCGAAGGCGAACGGGCCGGTGCCGACCGGGTGCTGGGAGAAGTTGGCGCTGCCGGAGGCGCGGACGGCGGTGGGGCTGGCGATCAGCACGTGCGCGAGGTCCTCCGGGAAGTGCCCGTTCGGGCTGGAGGTGACCAGTTCGACGTGGGTGTCGTCGGTCTTGCGGTACGAGGCGATGTCGCCCGCGTACTCCTTGGCGGCGGCGCCGAGCGCGTCGGTGTACTCGGGGCTGGACTTGTCGAGGTAGCGGTGCAGGTTGAACAGCACCGCGTCGGCGTCGAACGCCGTGCCGTCCTGGAACTTGACGCCCTTGCGCAGGGTGAACGTCCAGGTGACCTTGTCCGGGGCGACCTGCCAGGACTCGGCGAGCGCGCCCGTCACCTGCGGCGGCTTGTCGGTGTCCTTGAGCAGCTCGTAGCGGGTCAGACCCTCGTAGATCTGGAAGCTCAGCAGGCGCTTGCCCTCGAAGCCCGCGCCGCCGATCACGGTGTCCAGGTTCGGCAGCTTGCCGGTCGCGCCGATCACCAGCGTCCCGCCGTTGCCGCCACCGCCCGCGGCGTCGCCGCCCGTGGAGGTGGAGGCGCAGGCGGTGGCCGCCAGCAGGACGGCGGCGGTGGCGAGGGCCGCGGCGGGCCCGGCGGTTCTGGAACGGCGGGGGGCGTGCTCGGTCATGTCGGTTCCTCGGTCTTGTCGTTCGGTTCGGTGCTGCGTTCGGTGCTGCGTTCAGGAAGGCGGAGCGCGACGTGCGGGCCGGAGGCGTCCAGCAGGGCGCGGGTGTACGGGTGCGCCGGGGCGGTCCACAGGTGCTCGGTGCGGCCCTGCTCGACCACGCGGCCGGTGCGCAGCACCAGCGTGCGGTGGGCGAAGCGGGCGACCGCGGCGAGGTCGTGGGAGACGAACAGGTAGGCGGTGCCGGTGCGTTCGCGCAGTTCGACCAGCAGGTCGAGCAGCCGCTCCTGGGTGTCGCGGTCCAGCGCGGAGGTCGGCTCGTCGCACACCACCAGGGCCGGTCCGGTCGCCAACGCCCGTGCCACCGCGACGCGTTGCAGCTGTCCGCCGGAGAGCTCCCGGGGGAAGCGGCGGGCCAGCTCCGGGGCGAGGCCGACCTGGCGGAACAACTCGGCGATGCGGTCGGCGTGTTCGCGCCGCGGCACCCGGTGGGCGCGCAGTGCGAAGGCGACGGCCTCGCCCGAGCGCAGCGCCGGGTTCAGCGAGCCGCGGGGGTGCTGCGGCACGAACTGCAGCCGGGCCCGGACGGCCCGGTCGGCGCGGGCCCGCAGCCGGGAGGGGTCGCGGCCCTCGAACGTGACGCTCCCCGCGTCGGGGCGCACCAGGCCGAGCGCGAGCCGCGCCAGCGTCGACTTCCCGGAGCCGGACTCGCCGACCAGCGCGACGCTCTCGCCCGGGTGCACCTCCAGGGTGACGTCGGTGACGGCGGGGCGGTGGGCGTAGCTCTTGGAGACGGCGTCGAGCCGCAGCAGGGCGGTCACTTGGCCGCCTCCCTCTCGGAAGGAACCAGGGGCCCGGGGAACGGCGGGCTCGGGGTTGCGAGGGGTTCACTGCCGGTGCGTGCGGTGGCTTCGGGTTCTGTTCCCGGGCCCGGAGCAGCACGGACTTTCCGCTGGGCTCCGGCCGTCAGCAGCTCGGCCCCGCCGTTCCCCGGGCCCCTGAAGGGGCCACTGCGCAGCTCGGCCCCGCCGTTCCCCGGGCCCCTGACGGGGCTCAGCAGCTCCTCCGCCGGGCCGGTGGCCGTCAGGCGGCCGCCGTCGAGGACGGCGACGGTGTCGCCGATGCGGGCGGCGGCGGAGAGGTCGTGGGTGACCAGGAGGAGGGCGAGGTTGCAGCGGGTGCGGAGGGTGGTGAAGAGGTCGAGGATGCGGGCGCGGACGAGGGTGTCGAGGGCGGTGGTGGGTTCGTCGGCGATGAGGAGTTCGGGGTCGGCGGCGATGGCGAGGGCGATCGCGGCGCGCTGGCGCAGGCCGCCGGAGAGCTCGTGCGGGTAGGCGCCCGCGGCGCGTTCGGGGTCGGGCAGGTCGGCGGCGGCGAGCAGCGGCAGGGCGGCGGCGCGGGCGGCCCGCCGGGTGTCGGCGAGGCCGTGGACGCGGAGGACCTCGGCGAGCTGGGTGCCGATCCGGCGCAGCGGGTCGAGGGTGGCGGAGGGGTCCTGGGGGACGTAGCCGATGCGGCGGCCGCGGACGCGGGTGAGGGCGCGTTCGGGCAGGCCGAGCAGTTCGGTGTCGCCGAGGCGGACGGAGCCGCGGACGGTGGTGCCGCGTCCGGGCAGGTCGAGGACGGTGCGGGCGAGGGTGGTCTTGCCGCTGCCGGAGGCGCCGAGCAGGACGAGGGCGCGCCCGGCGTCGAGGGTGAGCGAGACGTCGTCGACGGCCCGGACGCCGCCGGGGTGGTGGACGGTGAGGTGGTCGATGGTGAGCAGGCTCATCGCGGTGCCTCCGTTCCTTCGCCGAGCCGTCCGCGCAGGGTCTCGCCGAGGGCGTTGAAGGCGACCGAGACGGCGAGGATGACGAGGGCGGGGAGGGCGGCGAGCCAGGGGTGGGTGAACAGGGCGGGGCGGAGTTCGTCGAGCATGGCGCCCCATTCGGGGGTGGGCGGGGGGACGCCGAGGCCGAGGAAGGAGAGTCCGGCGGCGTAGACGATGGCGAGGCCGACCAGGGAGCTGGCGTAGACCAGGACGACGGGGGCGACGACGGGCAGCACCTGGCGCAGGACCAGGGTGGTGCGGGTGGCGCCGCTGACGGTGGCGGCTTCGAGGTACTCGGCGGTGCGGATGCGCCGGGTCTCGGTGAAGGCGACGCGGGCGACGGCGGGGGTGAGGACGACGGACAGCGCGAGGACGGTGGCGCCGAGGCCGGGGGTGAGCAGGGTGGCGACGGCGATGGCGAGCAGGACGCCGGGGAAGGCGTAGAGGACGTCGAGGGTGCGCAGCAGGGCCTGTTCGGTGGCGCGGCCGGTGAGGGCGGCGGTGATGCCGATGAGGGCGCCGGCCAGGGCGGCGACGGCGACGGGCAGCAGGCCCGCGGTGAGGGAGGGGCGGGCGGCCCAGAGCAGGCGGCTGAGCAGGTCGCGTCCCTGGCCGTCGGTGCCGAGCGGGTGGCCGGGGGCGCCGGGGTCGAGGAGCCGGTCGGCGAGGTGTCCGGCGTCGGGGTCGGCGGGGGCGAGCAGGGGTGCGGCGAGGGCGAGCAGGACGGGCAGCAGGGCCGCGGTGGCGGCGAGCGCGGTGCGGGGGTGGCGGATCGTGACCATGGTTCAGCTCCGCACCCGGGGGTCGATGGCGGCGTGGGCGGCGTCGACGAGCAGGTTGACGCCGACGAAGGCGGTGGCGACGAGCAGCACGCCGCCCTGGACGAGCGGCAGGTCGCGGGCGGTGAGCGCGTCGTAGAGCAGGCGGCCGAGGCCGGGCCAGGCGTACAGGGTCTCGACGAAGACCACGCCTTCGAGCAGGTAGGCGAGTTGCAGTCCGCCGATGGTGAGCAGGGCGGGCGAGGCGTTGTGGGCGCAGTGCCGCAGCACGGCGGCGCGGCCGAGGCCGCGGGCGCGCAGTCCGTCGGCGAGCTCGGAGCCGAGGACGGTGGAGAGCGCGGCGCGGTGGACCTTGGCGGTGAGGCCGAGCGGGACGAGGGCGGCGGCGGTGGCGGGCAGCACGAGGTGGCGCAGCAGGTCGCCGGCGCCGCCGGCGCCGAAGGCGTCGTGGGTGCCGCCGGCGGGCAGCAGGCGCCAGTGGACGGCGAAGACGGCGGTGAGCAGCAGGGCGACGGAGTACTGGGGCGCGGAGACGGCGAGGGTGGCGGCGGCTCCGCTGAGGCGCTTGGTCCAGCCGTGCGGGCGCAGCGCGCCGAGGGTGCCGAGCAGGACGCCGCCGAGCAGGACGAGGGCGAAGGCGGCGGCGGTGAGGGTGAGGGTCTGGCCGAGCGCGGGCAGCAGCAGGGCGGCGACCGGGCGCTGGGTGGAGGTGGAGGTGCCGAGGTCGCCGGTGAGGGCGTGGCCGAGCCAGTCGAGGTAGCGGACGGGCAGCGGGCGGTCCAGGCCGATGCGTTCGGCGAGGGCCTGCCGGGCTTCGGCGGGCGCGCCGGGGCCGAGGAACGCGGTGACGGGGTCGCCGGGGACGAGGGCGACGGTGGCGAACACGACGGCGCTCACGCCGAGCAGCGTGGGGACGGCGAGCAGCAGGCGGCGCAGCAGGAAGCGGGTCACGGGGCGGCCGGGTCGGCGGTGGCGGCGGGCATGGTGCGGTGGGTCCTCCGGTTCGGACGGCAGGGGGCGTGGCCGGTGCCGTCGGGGTCGTCCGGACCGAGGCTCGCGGACGGTGCGCGGCGTCAGCCAGCCAGGCGTTCATGCTGTTACCCGTGGTCATAGGAGTGGACGGGGCGGGTAGGGCGGTGGGGGCAACGGGCGGGCGGGGGACCGTCCTTGACCGCCCCTCATCGGCGCAAATAGGATTTCCGTATGGCATATCGGCGGCGCGACTTCACCCTCTGGGGGATCGGCGGCTCGTGGCACCGCAGGTGCTTCGACGAGACCTGTCGCCCCGGCACGGTGCGCCGCCCCCGGTCCTGACCCGACCGGCCCGCGGCGTCCCCCGCCCGTCCTCCGCGGGTCGGCGCCGTCGACGGCGTCGATCCCCCTTTCCCGCGCCCGGGCCCAGGCCCGGACCGCCGCCACCGAGGGGACCGAGATCCGCCATGCACCCGCACCCCGCCGCGCCCTCCCGCCGGGAGGTCCCGTGCCCGCGCTGACCAGCGGCCCCGCCCGGGTGCTGCGCCACCGCGCGCACCCGCAGGACGCCCTGCACACCGAGATCGACAACCCGCTGGACCTGCTGGCCGGGCACCAGCTGCTGGTCGACGCGGCCCGTCCCGCCCCCGAGGCGGCCTGCACCTGCCACCACCCGCTGTGCCCGACCGGCGCCGCGCACCGGCCGGTCGCCACCCGGGTGTTCCTGGTCGAGCGGCACCCGGTGGTCAGCGCGGGGCTGCGCAGCGTCCTGGCGGGCGCCGCCGACCTCGCGGTGGTCGGCTCCTCCGCCGACCCGGCGCACGCCGTCCGCTCGGTCCACCGCACCAGACCGGACCTGGTGCTGCTGGGCCGCGGCGCGACCCTGGACGGCGACCTGGCCACCGTCGCGGCGCTGCGCCGCCCGGACGGGGCGCCGGACGCCCGGGTGCTGCTGCTGCGCCGGGCCGAGACCACCACCGAGGCCAGCCGGATCCTGATGGCGGGCGGCAGCGGCTGCTTCCCGCTCGACCTGCCGCCGGAGCGGATCGTGGACGCCGTCCGGCTGGTCGCGGCCGGGGGCACGCTGTTCCTGCCCGCCCCCGTCCCGGTCCGCCCGCAGCCCGTCGTCCCGGTCGAACTCCCACTGGACCAGACCGGGTTGACCGACCGCGAACGCGAGGTGCTGGCGCAGCTGGCGCTCGGCCTGAGCAACGCCGAGATCGGCCGCCGGCTCGCCCTGGCCGAGGCCACCGTCAAGAAGCACCTCACCCAGGCGATGCGCAAGACCGGCCAGTCCGACCGGCTGCGGGCCGCCCTGTACGCCGTCCGCCACGGCCTGGCCGGCTGAGCCGCGCCCCCGCCGTCCCCGAGGAGCCCGTCCACCCCCGCGGTGGGCGGGCTCCCGGCGTTCCCGGGTGCTCGCGCCGGTCCCGGGGTCGCCCTCCGGGGGCGACGAAGGTCGCCCTCCGCGTAGCCGTTAGGAGCTTCTGGCGGCGGACGGCCGGTCCCTAGCGTGGCAACGACAAGGAGCTGCGGACCGTTGCGGAGGGAGAACACCTGATGGGCGTCGACGGAACGGGACCGGGCCGACCGGTGGTGGTGCTGCCGGTGGAGGCGGCGGACGGCGGGCCCGAGTGGGGGCGTTCGCCCTACCGGTCGATGTCGGAGGCCGAGCGCTCCGCCCTGTGGCGCCAGCGCCTGCACGAGGCCGAGGCGGGGCTGACCCGCTACCTGGTCTCGCTGGACGACCAGCCGCAGCTGGCCGAGTGGTTCGCGCTGCAGGGCGAGATCTTCGCCGACCTGCCGGAGGAGTCCGCGCCGTCCGCGCAGTGGCAGCGGCTGTTCTTCCGCGGCCAGGCGCTGATGGAGCGCTTCCTGGTGCGCCGCTACGGCGAGCAGGTGCTGGCGGCGTGGGCGGCGTCCAACGCCGAGGTGCACCGCACCGTCGAGCCGGACCACGGCCGGGGCGCCGCCGACCCGATCCACCGGATCGCCCGGCAGGCCGAACTGTACGGCTCCGAGTACGAGTTCGACGACGAGCGGCCGCCCGGCCGGGAGCACGCCGAACTGACGATCACGCACTGCGCGATCTGGGACTACCGGGAGCAGGCCCGGCGCAGCGGCGTGACCATCACGCTGGCCTCGCCGTGCACGTACTGCACCCACGCGCTGTCGGCGAACATCCGCGCCAAGGGCTTCCGTCCGGCGTACCGGCTGCAGTCCGGTCCGACCGGCCACGGCTGCCACTGGGAGGCGAGCGCCGTGACCGAAGGCACCGAGGAAGGGACGGGGACGCGCTGATGTGCGGAGTGACGGGATGGCTGGACTGGGCGGACGACCTGCGGCTGCGCGCCGAAACGGTCCGCCGGATGACCGGGACGCTCACCTGCCGCGGCCCGGACGCCGACGGGGTGTGGCTGTCGCGGCACGCGGCGCTCGGCCACACCCGGCTCGCGGTGATCGACCTGGACGGCGGCCTGCAGCCGTTCGCCGACGCCGATCCCGCCGGGGCGGTGCTGGCCTACAACGGCGAGCTGTACAACCACCGCGAGCTGCGCGCCGAACTGGAGGCGCACGGGCACGTGTTCCGGACCCGCTCCGACACCGAGGTGGTGCTCCGCGCCCACCTGCAGTGGGGGCACCGGGCCCCGGCCCGGTTCAACGGGATCTACGCGTACGCGCTGTGGGACGCCCGGCGGGAGGAACTCCTGCTGGTGCGCGACCACCTGGGCATCAAGCCGCTGTACTGGCACCGGCACGCCAACGGGGTGCTGTTCGGCTCCGAGCCCAAGGCCGTGCTGGCGAACCCGCTGCTGCCCGCCGAGTTGGACGCCGAGGGGGTCGCCGAACTGTTCGCGCTGCCCGCCGCGCCCAGCGCCGGGCACGGCCTGTTCCGCGGCCTGCACGAGGTCCGCCCCGGCCACCTGGTGCTCGCCACCCGGCACGCGGTGCGCGAACTGCGGTACTGGCAGCTGGAGTCGGCCCCGCACACCGACGACGAGGCCACCACCCGGGCCACCGTGCGGGCGCTGCTCGCCGACGCGGTGGAGCGCCAACTGGTCAGCGACGTCCCGCTGTGCACCCTGCTCTCCGGCGGCGTCGACTCCTCCGCGATCACCGCGCTGGCCGCCGCCGCCCGGGAGCGCCAGGGCCAGGGCAAGATCACCAGCTTCTCGGTGGACTTCCCCGGCAGCGCCGACCGCGCCCCCGACGCCTGGCGCACCAGCCAGGACGCCCCGTACGTGCGGGCCGCCGCCGAGCACATCGGCACCCTGCACACCAGCGTGCTGATCCCCGACGACGACCTGCTGGAGGCCCGCGACGCGGTGCTGCGGGCCCGCGACCGGCCCGGCTGGGGCGAGATGGACGCCTCGCTGCACCTGCTCTTCCGCGAGGTGCGCCGCCGCTCCACCGTCGCGCTCTCCGGCGAGGCCGCCGACGAGGTCTTCGGCGGCTACCCCTACTTCCACGACGCCCCGGCGCTCGCCTCCGGCACCTTCCCCTGGCTGCACGGGCGGACCACCCCGGCCGCGCTGCTGCGCCCGGAGGTGCGCGCCGCGGCCCGGCCCGCCGAGTACACCGAGGCCGCGTACCGCTCCTCGCTGGCCTCGGTGCCCCGGCTGGACGGGGAGGGCGCGGCCGACGCGAAGGTCCGCGAGACCTTCCACCTGGCGCTGACCCGCTGGCTGCCGCCGCTGCTGGACCGGGTCGACCGGGTGTCGATGTCGGTCGGCCTGGAGGTGCGCGTGCCGTTCTGCGACCACCGCCTGGTGGAGTACCTGTGGAACGTGCCGTGGGCCCTGAAGTCGCCCGGCGGCCGCGCCAAGGGCCTGCTGCGCGACGCGGTGCGCGACCTGCTGCCGCCGCAGGTCGCCGAGCGCCCGAAGTCCGGCTACCCGTCCACGCCCGCCGTCCGCTACACCGAGGTCCTCACCGCCCGGGCCCACGAGCTGCTCGCCGACCCGGCCGCCCCGGTCTTCGACCTGGTCGACCGGGAGCTGGTCCGCGCCCACCTCGCCGAGGGCCGCCCGCTGCCGAGCCCGCGCACCGCGCCCAACCCGGTCGGCGGCCTGGACCACCTGGTGCAGGTCGACGAGTGGCTGCGCGCCTACCGGGTGGCGCTGCGGTGAGCGCGCCCGTGCGCAGCGCGGTCACCGCGGACGCGCTGCGGGCCGCCGCCCGGCACTGGCCGACCGGGGTGGCGGTGCTGAGCGCCCGGTGGGGCGGGGAGGAGCACGCCAAGACCGTCTCCTCCTTCAGCACCCTCTCCCTCGACCCGCCGCTGATCGGCGTCGCGCTCTCCCCGCGCAGCCCGCTGGCGGCGGCCGTGCACGGCTCCGGCCGGTTCGCCGTCACCGTCCTGACGGACCGTCAGGAAACGCTGGCCCGCCGCTTCGCGACCCCGGGCGCGGGCCGCAGCACCGGGGCGTTCACCGACCTGCCGGTGCACCCGGAGCCGGTCGGCGGGCCCGTCCCGGCCGGTTCGGCGGCCTGGTTCGAAGCCGAGCTGCACGCCGAACTGCCGGTCGGCGACCACGTGTTGCTGGTCGGCCGGGTGACGGCGGTCGGCGCGGACGGCGGCCGCCCGCTGCTGCACCACGCCGCCCGCTACCGGCTGCTCGGCCCGGAGACCCCGTCCGGTACCCCAACGTCCTTCCCTACCAGAGGAGTCGGCGCATGACCCTGCTGTCCCCGGAGCCCCGCGGCCTGCTCACCGGCGACCGCTACCGGGCCGAACTCGACGACGGCCGCGAGCTGTACCTGGACGGGCAGCGCGTCGCCGACCCGGCCTCCCACCCCGCGTTCCGGCCCGCCGCCGACGAGTTGGCCCGGCTGCTGGACCTCCAGCACGATCCCGAGCACCGCGAGCTGCTGACCTGGAAGGACCCGGACACCGGCCTGCGGCTGGCCCGCGCCTACCAACCGCCCACCAACCTGGAGGAGTTGCGCGTCCAGCGGCGCAGCGCCGAGTTCTGGCACGCCCAGGCGCTCGGCCAGCAGGGGCGCTCCCCGGCGTTCATGGCCTCGATCGCGGTGGGCGTGCACGACTTCCGGCACCGGCTGGCCACCGCCGACCCGCGCTTCGGCGCCAATGCCGAGGCCTGGTACCGGTACTGCGCGCAGAACGACCTGGTGCTGTCGCACGCGCTGGGCGATCCGCAGATCGACCGCTCGGCGAGCCCGCTGGACGACCCGGACCTGGCGCTGCGGGTGCTGGAGGAGAACGAGCGCGGCATCGTGGTGCGCGGCGCCAAGCAGTTGACCACGCTGGCGCCGCTGGCCCACGAGGTGCTGGTGTACCTGTCGGCGTCGTTCACCGACAACCGGGCCGAGAAGTTCGTGGTCTGGTTCGCGCTGCCGCTGAACGCCCCCGGCCTGATCACGCTGGCCCGCGAGCCGCTCGGCGCCGCCCCCTGGGGCCACCGGCACCCGGTCGGCGCCCGGTACGACGAGCAGGACGCGATGCTGTTCTTCGACGACGTCCTGGTGCCGTGGGAGCGGGTGTTCCTGCTGCGCGACGCCGCACTGGCCCGCGAGGGCCTGGGCCGGATCAACGCCTGGAGCGCGTACGTCGGCCACATCCGCTACCGGGAGCGGCTGCGCACCCTGCTGGCCACCGCGACGCTGCTGGCCGAGTCGATCGGCGTCGACGGCTTCCGCAACGTCCAGGAGGACCTGGGCCGGCTCGCCGGGTACGCCGAACTGACCGGCTACTTCCTGGACGCGGCCGAGAACCGCGGCGCGCTCACCGACTCCGGCCTGTTCGCGCCCGGCGACACCTTCGCCTCCCGGGTGTGGTCGGCCGAGGTCGCGGGCGACGCGGTGGAGATCGTCCGCCGGATCGGCGCCTCCGGCCTGCTGATGCAGCCCTCCCCCGGCGACCTCGCCCACCCGAAGCTGCGCCCGCACCTGGAGCGCTACATGCGCGGCCGCGGCACCGACGTGGAGCGCAAGTCCCGGCTGTTCCGCCTCGCCTGGGAGCTGACCGGCGACGGCTTCGGCCAGCGCCAGGACCTGTACGAGTACGTCCACCGCGGCGACCTGGCCCGCAACCGGATCACCGTCTACCACCGCCACGACCAGTCCGAGGCCCGGGCCCGGCTGCTCGCCCTGCTCGACACCCCCGACACCCCCGCCAGCACCGATGACCAGGAGGCCCGCGCGTGAGCCCGTCCACCGTCGAGATCCAGGCCCGCACCCTCGCCGGGTACGCCGACGCCAGCCGCCTGCGCCAGGTCCAGGACCGCGACTGGGTGCTGGACCGCGTCAGCGGCGCCCCCGAGGTGCTGATCGACCTCGGCAGCGGCATCGGCCAGCTGCTGGAGAGCGCCCTGGAGCGCTTCCCCTCGCTGCGGCTGGCCGTCGGCCTGGAGCGCTCCGAGCACCGGATCGCCGAGGCGGGCCACCGACTGGCCCCGTACGGGGAGCGCGCCGAGCTGCACCGGGCCGACCTGACCGCGCCCGAACCGCTGCCGCACCGCGCCCAGGTGATCACCCAGACCTCGGTGCTGCACTGGCTGTACCCGGTCGAGGACCGGGTCTTCGCCTGGGTCGCCGCCCACCTCGCCCCCGGCGGGCGCTTCCTGCTCACCACCTACCACCCGGCCCGCGACGCCCACGGCCTGGGCGGCGAGGACGAGTTGGTGCGCGAGGCGCTCGGCGCGCTCGGCGTCCCGGCCGAGCAGGTGCCCGGGCTGCTCGCCGAGCACGGCGTGCTGCCGATCGCCACCCGCACCCGCACCGTCGACGAGCTGCTCGACGTCCTCGCCCCGCACCTGGCCGTCGCCGGGCACGCCGAGCGGGACGCGGTGGTCACCGTCGACTCCGCCGAGCAGTACGAGCACTTCCACGCCGCGACCTTCGGCGACTACTACGCGCAGGTCCTCCCCGAGGAGCGCCGCGCCGACTTCTACCGGGCCGTCGGCGCGGCCGCCTGGCGGCGGCAGGCCGAACGCGGGCACGTGAGCCACATGCCCGTTCGGCTCTGGGAGTTGGCGCAACGTGAGGAGTTTGTTGCAGGATCCGGAACCGGCCCGCTCCCGGCCTAACCTGGAACCGACGTACCCGAGCACCACCGCGACGAGGAGCGAGCACCGTGTCCACCCCCGCCACCGGCCAGGAACTCGGCGCGTTCCTGCGCGCCCACCGCGAACTCCTCCAGCCCGCCGACGTCGGACTCACCGCCACCGCCCGGCGGCGCACCCCCGGGCTGCGCCGCGAGGAGGTCGCCTCGCTGTCCGGCGTCGGCCTCGCCTGGTACACCTGGCTCGAACAGGGCCGCGTCACCGCCTCCCGGCAGGTCCTGGAGGCGGTGGCCCGCGCCCTGCGGCTGGACGCGGCGGGCCTGCGGCACGCGATGCGGCTGGCCGGCTACCACGAGCCGGTGCCCGCCGACGCCGACCGCAGCGCCGCCGGGCGGCTGGCCGCCTCCGTCCGCCCGATCCTCGACTCCTGGCCCGCCAGCCCCGCCGCCCTGCTCGACCGGCACTTCGACCTGCTGGCCTGGAACGCCGCCTGGAGCGCGCTGTGGGGCGCGCCCGAGCAGGTGCCCGCCGACCGCCGCAACCTGATGTGGCTGCTGGCCGTCGACCGCCGCCTGCGCGAGGTCCTGCACGACTGGGAGCCGCTGGCGATGAACGTCTTCCAGCACTTCCGCGCCCAGGCCGGGCCCGCCCTCGCCGACCCGCGCACCGACGAGCTCTACCGCCGCCTGGACACCGACGCGCCCGAGCTGCGGCACTGGTGGGGCTGCCACTCGGTGGCCGAACTCACCGCCCGCAGCGTCCTGGTGGACCCGCCCGGCCTCGGCCCCGTCCGGCTCACCCTCAGCTCCTTCCACCCGGTCGACGACCCCTCGGCGCTGGTGGTCCTGTTCACCCCGGCCTCCCCCGCCGACGCGGCCCGGATGACCGAGCTGACGGCGGCGGGGGCCGCGGGCGGCGCCGAACTGCTGGCGGCCGGGGCCGGGCGCTGAGCCTCAGCCCGCCAGCGCCGCGGCCAGCGTGGACGCCTTCAGCCCGAAGGTCCCGCGCAGGTCGCCGTCGTCCACCACGAACGGCCGCTCCGCCATGTAGCCCAGCTCGGCGAACTCCCGCCACAGCGGGTCGCCGAACGCCAGCAGCGCCAACTCCCGCTCGGTGAGCTGCTCCAGGCGCGGCTCGGGCGCCCCGTGCAGCTCGGCCAGCGCGGTCGCGGCCTCCCGCACCGTGCCGGTGATCACCGGGGCGTGCCAGGCCCGCCCCCAGGCCCGGTCGTCGCCGGCGACCGCGACCAGCGCCGCCGCGACGTCCTCGGTGTACGAGAAGGAGTGCGCCGCGTCGGGATTGCCGTGCACCAGGGCGAGTTCGCCGTCCAGCACCCGGGGCGCCACCACCAGCGTGAACGGCGAGACCGCGCCCGGGCCCAGGAACTGCGCGGCCCGCACCTCGGTGGCCCGCAGCCGCCCCTCGGCGTGCGCCCGCTCGGCCCGCCGCCACAGCTCGGCGCGCACCCGCCCCTTGCGGGTGCGGGCCCGCAGCGGGGTCCGCTCGGTCAGCGGCCCGGCGACCGGCCCGTAGCCGTACAGGTTGCCGAGCATCACGTAGTCGGCCCCGGCCCGCTCGGTCGCCGCCAGGATCGAGTCGAACAGCGGCGGCAGGGTCTGCGGCCAGGTGTGGTACGCGGTCATGGCGGCGTTGAAGACGGTGTCCGCCCCGGCCAGCACCTCGGCCAACTCCTCGGTGCGGCCCGCGTCCAGGGCGATCCGCTCGATGCCCGGGTGCTCGGGCCCGCTGCCGCTGCGGGTCACCAGACGGACCCGTTCGCCGCGCTCGGCCAGCTGCCTGACGGTCGCGGCCCCGGTCGCGCCCGCTCCGACGACGACTGCTCCGGCCATGGTGGTGCCTCCTTGCTCTGCTGGGGAACGTGGTCGCGGGGGCCCTCCGCCCGGCCAACTCTGCCCTGCCGCAAGGAGGTAGGGTCAGTGGCCCGACAGCCACGGAGTCCAAGGATCCAGCCATGCACCGCGTCGCCGTCCTGGCCGTCCCGCCCGTCAAGCCCTTCGACCTGTCCATGCCCTCGGTGCTGTTCGACGCCGCGGTCGCGGACGGACGCCCCTGCTACGCCGTCACGGTCTGCACGCCCGTGCCCGGGGTGCTGCCCGGCCACGGCGGCATCGACGTCGTCGTCCGGCACGGCCTGGAGGCCGTCGCCGCCGCCGACACCGTGGTCGTCCCCTCCACCGCCAGCCGCCACGACGCCGACCCGGCCGCGCTGGAGGCCCTGCGGGAGGCCGCCGCCGCGGGCAAGCGGATCGCCTCGATCTGCACCGGCGCCTTCGTCCTCGCCCAGGCCGGACTGCTCGACGGCCGCACCGCCACCACCCACTGGGCGCTCGCCGACGAACTGCGCCGCGCCTTCCCCGCCGTCCGGGTGGACGCCGACCGGCTGTTCGCCGAGGACGGCCGGATCGTCACCGGCGCGGGCTCGGCCGCCGGCCTCGACCTGTGCCTCCACCTGATCGCCACCGACCACGGCGCGGCCGTCGCCAACCGGGCCGCCCGCGCCGCCGTCGTCACCCCCGTCCGCCAGGGCGGCCAGGCCCAGTTCGTCGACACCCCGCTGCCCGCCCGCACCGACTCCCCGCTCGACGCCGCCCGCGTCTGGGCCCTGCAGCACCTCGACCGGCCGATCTCCCTCGCCGACCTCGCCGCCCGGGCCCGCACCAGCGTGCGGACCCTGACCCGCCGCTTCGCCGCCGAGACCGGCGTGACCCCCTTCCAGTGGCTGCTCCAGCAACGCCTGCTGCGCGCCCGCGAACTCCTGGAGACCACCGACCTCACCGTCGACCAGGTCGCCGACCGCAGCGGCCTCGGCTCCGGCGAGTCCCTCCGCCAGCACCTCAACCGCCACCTCGGCATGACCCCGGCCGCCTACCGCAACGCGTTCACCACCCGCAGGGGCGCGTGATCAGGCGCCCCGTCAGGGGCCCGGGGAACGGCGGGCTCGGGGCTGCTCACGGTTCACTGCCGGTGCGTGCCATGGGCTTCGGGTTCTGTTCCTACGGCCCGAAGCAGCACGGACCTCCGATGGGCTCCGGCCGTCAGCAGCACGGACTCGCCGTTCCCCGAGCCCCTGAAGGGGCCACCGCCGTTCCCCGGCCCCCTGACGGGGCTCACCTTCACGCCTCCTGCCGCAGGCCGCGCGAGACCAGCCAGGCGCCCGCCGCCGCGACCAGGGCCAGGCCGGTGCCGATCAGCAGGGCGCCGCGGGTGACGTCGGAGAACGCGCCGACCGCCCACGCGCCCAGGCCGGTGCCCGCGTACATGGTGGAGGTCAGCCAGGCGCTGGAGGTGGCCCGGTGGGCGGGGGCGACGCTGCCGGCCAGGGTCTGCTGGTCGGTGACGAAGGCCCCGCTGGCGGTGAACCAGACCAGCACGCCCAGCAGGGACAGCGGCAGGCCCGGGGCGCTGGTGGCGAGGGCGATGCCCGCGGCCAGCAGCAGGCCCCAGAGGGCGAGCAGCGGCAGGTCGGTGCGGCCCGCGCCGCGGGCCTTGTCGCCGAGGCGCCCGCCGACCAGCGAACCGGCCACGCTGCCCGCGCCGACCAGCACGCCGACCAGGCCCAGGGCTTGCACCGACAGGTCGAAGCGGCGGTCGAGGACGGCGCCGAGGAAGGTGTACGCGCCCAGGTTGGCCGCGTTGAAGACGGTGTTGACCAGCAGCGCCCGCCGCAGCACCGGGTCGCGCCAGCCGCCCAGGATCGCCCGGACGGCCCCGCCCGCCGCCGCGCCGCCCGGCGCGGGGGCGACCTGCCGGGTGAGCAGCGCGATCGCCGCGAGGGTGCCGATCGCGAGCGCCCAGAACGCGGCCCGCCAGCCCGCCGCCCCGGCCAGCACGCCACCCAGCGGGACGCCGACCACCTGGCCGGTGGAGAACAGCGCCATGCCGAGCCCGAGGGCGCGGCCGCGCACCGCCTCGGGGGCGGTCTCGGCGATGTGCGCCCAGATCGCCGGTCCGGCGGCCGCGGCGGCCAGCCCGGCCAGCGCGCGGGAGAGCACCAGCAGGGTGAGGTCGGTGGAGAGCGCGGCCGCCGCGTTGGACAGCACGAACAGCAGCCCGCCCGCGAGCAGGGTGCGGCGGCGGCCGAACCGGTCGCTGAGCAGGCCGAGGAACGGGGCGAAGACCGCGTACACCAGCACGTACGCGGTGACGGTGGAGGCGGCGGCAGCCTCGGTGGAGCCGATCGACTCGGCGATGGTCGGCAGCAGCGGGGAGACCAGGAAGGTCTCGGTGCCGAACAGGAACAGCAGTGCGAACACCCCGGCGTAGCGCAGGGGCCGCAGGGCTTCGGGGGCGGGCACCACCTCGGTGCGCCCGCGCTCGGTCAGGTCGGAGACGTCGCTCACGGCGACCACCACCTCGTCCGGTCCTCGGATCGCGCGGCGCGTCCTCGGACCGCGGACGCGTTCGGCCGCGCGGGGGGCATGGGCGTCCGATGCCGCCATCCTCGGCAGCGGGCCGGGGGTCAGCCAGACAGGCGTTCATCCTGTGACCGCAGCTCACAGCCTGACGCCACGTCAGCGTGTGCACGGTGTGATCGGGCCCCGGCAGGGATAGAAGGGCAGCATGCGTTTCGTTCCGGAGCCGGTGGCGGTGGTACTGCGTCGCGGGGCCAAGGACCCGTTCGTCGTGCAGACGGTGCGGGCCACGGTCGCCGCGACGCTGTCGTACGTGGTGGCGACCTGGCTGAGCCGGGAGCCGGTGCCGCTGACCGCGCCGCTGACCGCGCTGCTGGTCGTGCAGGTGACGGTGTACTCGACCCTGACCACCAGCATCCGGCGGGTCAACTCGGTGGTCGTCGGGGTGCTGATCGCGATCGGGTTCTCCGCCGTGGTGGGGCTCTCCTGGTGGAGCCTGGGGCTGATCATCCTGGCCTCGCTGGTGATCGGGCGGTTCGTGCGGGTCGACGAGTTCGTCCAGGAGGTCGCGATCAGCGCGATGCTGATCCTGGGCGTCTCGCAGGTCACCACGCAGGCCTGGGACCGGGTGCTGGAGACGGTGATCGGCGCCAGCGTCGGCCTGCTGTTCAACCTGGTGATAGCGCCCCCGGTGTGGGTCGACACGGCGGGCGAGTCCATCGAGGACCTGGCCCGCCGGGCCCGGTCCCTGCTGCTCGGCCTCGCCGAGGAGCTCGGCCGCCCGGTGCCGGTCGAACGGGCCGCCGAACGGCTGCACGAGGCCCGGCGGCTGGACCAGGCGATCGCCGAGGTGGACGGGGCGCTGCGCCAGGCCGAGGACAGCCTGCGGCTGAACCCGCGGATCAGCGAGGGCCTGCTCTCCCGGCTGGTCCTGCGCACCGGCCTGGACACCCTGGAGATCTGCGTGGTCGTCATCCGGGTGATCGCCCGCTCGCTCACCGACCTGGCCAAGCGCCGCGGCCCGGGCGAGCGGCTCTTCCCGGACGACGTGGCGGTGGCCCTGGAGGAGCTGTTCGAGCACGTCGGCGGCGCCCTGGTCAGCTTCGCGGTGCTGGTCACCACCCAGGTCAGCCGCAACGCGGAGGAGGCCGAGCAGCGCATGGCCGCCGAGCTCTCCGCCGCCTGGGCCTGCCGCGAGAACGTCGCCCAGCTCCTGCTGCGCCGCGTCCAGGAGAGCCCCGAGGCCTGGCAGTTGCACGGCTCGCTGCTCGCCGAGGTCGACCGCATCCTCGACGAACTCGACCTGGAGCACCGCGGCCGCCGCCTGATGGAGGAACTCGACCGCGCCGCCGTCGCCAACCGCGACCGCTTCTCCCGCCTCCCCCGCCTCCGCCGCTTCGCCCGCGGCGAACGCCTCCGCCCACCCCGCATCCGCCGCCGCCGCACCCCCGCCTGACACCCCGCCCGCCCCGACCACCACCCCTCGCCCCGCCGCAGGCCGTCCCGCCCCCGGCGCAGGCCGCCCCTCCCCTCCGCCCCTCGCCCGGCCGCAGGCCGTTCCAACTCCGGCGCAGACCATCCCTCCCCTCCACCCCCCGCCCGGCCGCAGGCCGTTCCAACTCCGGCGCAGACCATCCCTCCCCTCCACCCCCCGCCCGGCCGCAGGCCGTTCCAACTCCGGCGCAGGCCCCGGCGGGTGGTCAGGGTGCTGGTGGTGGTGGCCAGGAGGAGGGTGGTGAGGACCGCGGCGGTGACGGTGAGCGGGTCGAGGTGGGGGGTGACGGGGGTGCCGGTGGCCTGGGAGAGGCCGGAGGCGAGGGCGGCGAGGGGCGGGAGGGCGGCGAGGAGGCCGAGGGCGGCCCCGACGGCGGTGGTGAGGACGGTTTCGGTGGCGGCGAGGACGAGGAGCTGGCGGCGGGTGCCGCCGAGGGTGCCGAGGACGGCGTGCTCGCGGCGGCGGGCGTGCGCGGCGGCCGCCGCGCTGTTCGCGGCGGCGAGCGCGCTGTAGCCGACGGCGACGGCGGTGAGCAGGGCGGCGAGGGCGTCGGTGAGCCGGGCGTCGGTGGCGTAGTCGTCGAGCGCGTAGCGCATCGCGTCGTGGACGGCGCTGCCGGGCACGGCGGCGCTCGCGGTGGCTCCGGCGGGGACGAAGAGGTCGTCGCCGAGGGCGGCCGGGTCGTGGGCGCGGACTTCGGCGCGGGCCATGGTGAACGCGCCGCGGGCGGGGTCGTCGGGCAGGACCCGGGCGATCCGGACGGGGACGCTCACCCCGTCGGCGAAGCGGACCTCGTACGCCTGGCCGGGGCCGACGCCGAGGCGGTCGGCGAGGGTGCGGCCGAGGACGGCTTCGCCGGGGCGGGCCAGGGCGGGGTCGCGGGTGCCGAGGAGGTCGACGGCGAGGGTGGTGCCGTGCGCGTCGCGGACGAAGGCGCGGACGGGGAGGGCGGCGCGGCCGTCCGGGTTGGCGGCGGCGGTCTCGTCGGTGGTGCCGGTGAGGCCGGGGGTGCCGTCGTCGGTGACGATCCGCTGTCCGGCCAGCTGCCGGGCCTGGCCGGCGGGGTAGGCGGCGCGCATGGTGTCGACGGTGCCGCTGAGCAGGACGGCGAAGCCGACGGCGGCGATGACGGGTGCGGCGAGGGCGGCGGCGCGGCGCGGGGCGGTGGTGAGTTCGCCGCGCAGCAGGACGGGGGTGGGGCCGGGCAGGTGCCGGAGCGGGCGGGTGAGGGCGCGGGCGGCGGGGCCGACGAGGAGCGGGGCGAGCAGTGCGGCCGCGGTGACCAGGGTGGCGGTGGCGGCGAGCGCGGCGGCGATCCGGTCGTCGGCGGTGGTGGCGGCGGTGGCCAGGACGGCGGCGGCGCCGAGGGCGAGGGCGGCGAGTCCGGCGGCGAGGCGGGCCCGGCCGAGCGGGCGGTCGCCGTGGCGGTCGGGGTGGAGGGCGTCGAGCGGGGCGGGGCGGGTGGTGGTGCGGGCGGCGCTCCAGGCGCCGAGCAGGGCGGTGCCGGTGCCGGTCGCGGCGGCGGCGAGCAGGGGTGCGGCGGCGGTGCGGACGGTGAGGTCGGGCGGGGCGGCCTCCAGGTGGAGCAGGAGGCGGCCGAGCAGCGGGGCGAGGGCGGTGCCGAGGGCGCAGCCCGCGGCGGAGCCGAGCAGGCCGAGGACGGCGGCCTCGCCGAGCAGCAGGCGGCGGAGCTGGCGGGGGGCGGCGCCGAGGAGCCGGAGCAGGCCGAGTTCGCGGCGGCGCAGGGCGGTGTGCAGGGCGAGGGTGGAGGCGACCACCAGGACGGTGGTGAACAGGGCCAGTCCGGCGGTGGCGGCGAGGAGTTGGTCGGCGAGGAAGCGCCGGTGGCCGGTCCAGCCGGGTTGCAGCTCGGCCCGGGCGTCGCCGGTGAGGACGCTGCCGTGTCCGCCGAGCAGGTCGCGGGCGGCCTGCGCGGTGGCGGCCGGGTCGGTGCTGCGGACGGCGACGGCCCGGACGCCGGGGGCGCGGGCGGCGGCGACCGCGTCGGTGAACCAGTAGCCGGGGCCGTCGAGGGTGCCGGTGACGGTGAACTCGGCGCGTCCGGCGGTGAGGTTGACGGTGATCCGGCTGCCGGTGGGGGCGCCGAGCGCGGCGGGGGCGACGACCTCGTCGGGCTGCTGCGGGGGCCGTCCGTCGAGCAGCCGGTAGGGGGCGGTGGCGGTGCTGGACCAGCCGTGTCCGGCTTCGCCCGCGCCCGGGTCGGCGACCGGGTGCCCGTCGCGGACGGCCTGGGCGTAGAAGGCGCGGTCGGCGGCGGCGCCGGTGACGCCGGGCAGGGTGCGCAGGCGGGCGATCAGCGCGTCCGCGTCGTCCTCGCTCCAGGGGACGCGGTCGGCGGGGCTGCCGTCGGGGTCGCGGGCCTGCGCGGGCAGGACCAGCAGTTGGGCCCCGGCGAGCCGGGGTTGGACGGTGGGGGCGGCCGAGGCGCGGACGGTGAGGGCGGCGGCGATCAGGGCCGTCCCGGCGAGGACGGCCAGCCAGGCGGCGAGGAACCCGGCCCAGCGGGTGCGGAGGTTGGCGAGGGCGATCACCGGGTCTCCTGACGGGTGAGGCGGGCGGCGACGGCGGCGGCCCGCTCGGCGGGGGGCGCGGCCGGGTCGGGGGTGAAGCGGTCGGCGACGCGGCCGTCGGTGAGCAGGACGACGGTGTCGGCGATCGCGGCGGCGGCCGGGTCGTGTGTGACCATGACGGTGGTCTGGCCGTGCTCGTCGACGAGGGCGCGCAGCAGGCGCAGCACGTGCTGTCCGGCGGCGCGGTCGAGGGCGCCGGTGGGCTCGTCGGCGAACAGCACCCGGGGGCGGGTGACCAGCGCCCGGGCGAGGGCGACGCGCTGCTGCTGGCCGCCGGAGAGCTGGGCGGGGCGGTGGTGGGCGCGGTCGGCGAGGCCGACGGCGTCGAGCGCGGCGGCGATCCGCTCGGGGGCGGTGCGGCGGCGGGCGAAGCGGGCGGGCAGGGCGACGTTCTGGGCCGCGGTGAGCGATTCGACCAGGTTGGAGGCCTGGAAGACGAAGCCGAGGTGGTCGCGGCGCAGGACGGTGCGACGGCGTTCGTCGAGGGCGGCGAGGTCGTGCCCGGCGAGTTCGACCCGGCCGGAGGTGGGGGGTTCGAGTCCGGCGGCGACGTGCAGCAGGGTGGACTTGCCGGAGCCGGAGGGGCCCATGACCGCGGTGAGGGTGCCGGCCGGAAAGGCGAGGGTGAGGTCGTCGAGGGCGGTGACGGCGCGCTCGCCGCTGCCGTGCACCTTGCGGACGCGCTCCAGCCGGACGGGCGCCGTGGTGTCCTGAGTGGTCGTCATGGGGCCATCCCACCTGCGGACCGGTGGCCCGGGCACTGGCCCGCGCCCTACTTCGAAGGTAGTGCGGGCACTACCGCGCCGGGCCGGGCGGGCGGCTAGAGTCGCCCGCATGCGCACCGAACCCCGTCCGAGCACCGCCTGGCAGGCGATGGCCCGGCGCCCCTGGGCGTTCCTCGCCTCGGGGTGGCCGTGGCGCGCGGCGGCGTACCTGCTCAGCGGGGTGCTGGTGGGCGCGGCGGCGGTGCTGGTGCTGGTGGCGGGCCTGGTCGCGGGGCTGGTGCTGCTGGTGGTGCTGGTGGGGGTGGCGCCGCTGGCGGGCGTGGTGCTGGCGGCGACGGCGGTGGCCGCGGTGGAGCGGTGGCGGCTGCGGCTGGTGGACGACGACCCGGCGCCCGACCCGCACCGGCCCCCGTCCGGCCCGGGTCCGCGGGCCTGGGTGGCGTCCCGGCTGACCGAGCGGGCGACCTGGCGGGAGCTGGGCTTCACCCTGGTCTCGGCGTGCGCGCTGTGGTGGCTGGACGTGCTGGTGCTGGCCTTCGCGTTCGGGCTGCCCGCGCTGTGCTTCGCCGCGACGGACGGCTCGACCTGGCCGTGGACGGTGTTCGGCGCCCTGGTGCTGCTGGCCTCGCCGTGGACGGTGACCTCCTGGGCGGGCGCCCGGGCGGCCCTGGCCCGGACGCTGCTGGCCCCGCGGGACGAGGAGCTGGGCGCGCAGCTGCAGGAGGTGCGGGCCGCGCGCAGCCGCCTGCTGGACGCCTTCGACGCCGAGCGCGTCCGGATCGAGCGGGACCTGCACGACGGCGCGCAGCAGCACCTGGTGGCGCTCGGCCTGACCCTCGGCCTGCTCGACCTCGACCTGCCCGCCGACTCCCCGGCCCGCCCCCAGCTCGCCCGGGCGCAGCGCCAACTGGGCGACGCCCACCGCGAGTTGCGCGACCTGCTGCGCGGCCTGAACCCGCCCGTGCTGGCCGACCACGGCCTGGCCGCGGCGGTCCGCGAACGGGCCGGGCGCCTCCCGCTGCCGGTCGCGGTCGACCTCGACCTGCCGGGCCGGCTGCCCCCGCAGCTGGAGACCCACCTGTACTACCTGGTCAGCGAGGCGCTGACGAACGTCGCCCGGCACAGCGGCGCGAGCCGGGCCGCCGTGCACGGCCGCTACCGCGCCGACCTGCTGGTGCTGGAGATCACCGACGACGGCGCGGGCGGCGCCGACCCGGCCCTCGGCACCGGCCTGACCGGTCTGGCCGACCGGCTCGCCGCCGTCGACGGCCGCCTGCGGGTCTCCAGCCCGCCGGGCGGTCCGACCCTGCTCCACGTGGAGGTCCCGTGCCACTTCGGGTGATCGTCGCGGAGGACGCCGTCCTGCTGCGCGAGGGCCTGGTCGGCCTGCTGCAGCGCTTCGGCCACACCGTCACGGCCGCCGTCGGCGACGCGGACGCCCTGCGCGCCGCCGTCGCCGCCGACCGCCCCGACCTGGTCGTCACCGACGTCCGGATGCCGCCCGCCGACCGTGACGACGGCCTGCGCGCCGCCGTCGACCTGCGCGCCGCGCACCCCGGCCTGCCGGTGGTGGTGCTCAGCCAGTACGTCGAGCAGTCGTACGCGACGCGGCTGCTGGCGTCCGAGCAGGGCCGCGCCGTCGGCTACCTGCTCAAGGAACGGGTCGGCGCGGTCGCCGACTTCATGGCCGCCCTGGACCGCGTCGCCGCCGGGGCCACCGTGGTCGACCCGGAGGTCGTGCAGCAGCTGGTCCGCCAGCGCCACGACCCGCTGGAGCGGCTCAGCGCCCGCGAGCGGGAGGTGCTGGGCCTGATGGCGCAGGGGCGCTCCAACGCCAACCTGGCCGCCGAGCTGTTCATCAGCGACGCCGCCGTCAACAAGCACGTCGGCAACATCTTCGCCAAGCTCGACCTCCCCGCCGACACCGACGGCCACCGCCGCGTCCTGGCCGTCCTGCGCTACCTCGGCGCCTGAGCCCACCGCCCGGGGCCCGCGTCGGCCCGGACACGCCGGGGCCCGGACACGCCGGGGGCTGGGCCGTCGGGGGGAACCGTCGTACCGGTCCGGGTGTGTTGTGACGGGGCGTCAGGGGCGGGCGAGGACCCTCGGGGGATGTCGGCGCCGTGCCGGCAGCCCCCGCCCCTCCCCCGGAGCTCCGATGACCCCGACCCTTCCCCCGCCCCCGACCGGACGACGCCTGCGGCCGCTGCGCGCGGCCGCGCTCGCCGGCGCGGCCGTCCTGCCGCTAACCGTGTTCGCCGCCCCCGCCCACGCCGCGGGCGACAACGGCGACGTGAAGATCCACGACAGCGCCACCGCCGCGGACAGCCAGAACGACGACCCGAAGGTCTGCAAGTTCTACCTCGACGGCCTCAACTTCGACCTCGGACAGAGCGTCACCTGGCACATCGACCAGCAGCCGCCGACCGGCAACGCCCAGGTGCTGGCCGGGAACCTGGTCATGCCCACCGGCAACGCCCGGACCGGTGACCTGACGCTGCCCGACGGGCACTACAAGCTGTTCTGGAACTTCACCGGCGAGAACGGCGACGCCAAGCAGAAGGTGTTCACGGTCGACTGCGCCGGTGTCGGCAGCAGCCCGCCGCCCAGCGGCTCGCCCTCGCCCGTCGGCAACGGCGGCGGCTCCCCGTCGCCCGGCGCCTCGCCCAGCGGCAAGGGCGGCGTGGGCGGCGGCTCGTCGCCCACGCCCGGCGGACCGGGCCAGGGCGGACCGGGCCGGCCGCCGCACGGCGGGGTCGCGGCCGGTGCGGGCGGCTCCTCGCAGGACCTGAACCCGGCGGAGGTCACCGTCGGCGCCGCCCTGATCGCCGGGGCGAGCTACCTGGTCGTGCGCCGGCGCCGCCGCTCCCGCCGTTGACCCCTCCGGCCCACCGACGCTCCCGCGGTGCCGACCGGCTACGGTTCGGCACCGCGGTCGTCGCGCTGCTGTGCGGCGCCTGGCTGGTCGACGACGGGCTGACCACCTCCCAGCCGCCCCCGCCGCCGCCCGCCCCGGCGCCGTCCGCGGCCCCCGCCCGGACGGCACCCGCCCAGGCGGCGCCCTCCCCCGCCCGCACGCCGACCACCGCCCCGGGCGTCCCGGCGCTGGGCCCCTCCGACCCCACCCGGCTGCGCATCCCGTCCATCTCGGTGGACGCCGCGTTCACCCCGCTCGGCCTGGAGGCCGACGGAACCCTGAGCACCCCGCCGCTCGGCCGCCCCAACCTGGTCGGCTGGTACCGGGACGCCCCCGCGCCCGGCGCGGACGGCACCGCCGTGGTCGTCGGCCACGTCGACGACCGCCACGGCCCCGGCGTGCTGTACCGACTCGGGCTGCTGCGCCCCGGACTGACCATCACCGTCACCCGGCAGGACCGCCGCACCGCCACCTTCACCGTCGACGCGGTGCGCTCCTACCCGAAGAGCGCCTTCCCCGCCGCGGAGGTGTACGCCCCCACCGGCCGCGCCGAACTGCGCGTCATCACCTGCGGCGGGCACTACGACCGGCGCACCGGCTACGACTCCAACACCGTGGTGTACGCCCACCTGACCTCCACCGCCTGACGCCCGGCGGCCGTGGGGGCCGCGCGACGTCCGTGGGGACCGCGGGATCTGAGCCCGCGTACTCATTCCGCTCCGGCCGCGGGTCGGGCAGGGTGCACCCATGACGGTTCCCCGGTCCGCAGAGCCGCGCCCGCAGGGCCGGCGCCGCTCACGTCCGCTGCTGCTCCTCGCGGACTTCGGCGTCGCCCTGGCGCTGGCCGCCGCCGAGCTCGTCCTGTTCGTGCGGCTGGTTCTCGTCCGGCACCCGCAGGGCCCCTGGGACCTGCTCGACCTGACCTCGCGCACGCCCGTCCTCGGTGCGGGCCTGCTGTTCCTCGCCGCCCTCGCCCTGCTGCTGGTCGCGCTCCGCCTCCGGGCGGTGCTGACGGCCTCCGGGCAGGTCGTCGCCGTCCTCGCCCTGGGCGCCGCCTTCCTGTTCGGCGCGAGCCACTACACCCCGACGCCCCCGACGCCCGATCCGCTGTCCGGGTCCACCCCCTGCCGTTCCGGCAGCTCCTGCAATTGAGCCGTGCGGACGAAGGTCGCTACGGATACGAACGGGTGATTTCCGGCCCCCTGGGGCGGCCCGGGAACGCGGGGCGGAGCCTTGCCCGGCAAGGGGGACGACGGCGTGTCCGGCGGGCCGGGGCGGGCGACACGGGGAGTGACGCCTGAACACCCTCCGTGTCCGAAGTGTGGTGATGTGGGCCCGCCCCCGGGCACTCCCGCCCGGACCGAACTGGAGGAACCATGTCCCGAACCGCCAAGGCCAAGGGGATCGTCGCGCTCGCGGTCGGCGCCGCCGCCGTCGTCGCCGGTGTCCCCGCGCTCGCCGGTGCCGCCACCACCGACTCCCACCGGGCCGCCCCGCCCACCGTCACGATCGACTTCACCGGCACCAACTCGGCGTCCGGCGCGGCGAACGCGATCGGCGCGGGCTTCGGCGGCACCGCCACGGCCAAGGACGCCACGGGGGCGCAGGTCGCCACCGTGTACGACCAGTGCACCAAGGACGTGATCTCGGTCGACTCGGTCACCGCCTTCTGCACCGCCGACCTGGTCTTCACCGGCGGCGACCAGGTCACCTTCACGGCAGTCGTCCCGATCGACAACCCGCTGACCGCGAAGTACCCGAAGAAGTTCGACGGCGTCGTCACCGGCGGCACCGGCGCCTACCAGGGCCTCACCGGCGCCGTCCACATCACCAACACCGCCGCCGCGGTCTACGAGCTGAGCTGGGACGCCTGACCGGCCCCGCCCCGCAGCGAGGGGAGCCGCCGATCCCACCGGCGGCTCCCCTCCGCCGTCCCCGGCCGGGGACTCCGGACCTCCGGACCTCCGGACCTCCGGGGCTCCGGACCTCCGAGCCTCAGTGACTCGGGCCTCGGTGGCTCGGGCCTCAGAGCTGCGGGCGGCTCATCGCCCGGATCCCGTCGCCCGCGCCCCGGGTCCGGTCACCGAGGGCGCGCATCCGGTCCACGGTGTCCGCCTCGTTGGCCGCGTGGTTGTCGGCCATCCGCTGCACCTTCTGCCCGACCTCGCCGAGCCGCTTCGCCAGCGAGTCCATCGACTCCTTCATGCCGTCGCGCAGGCCCTCGTACACGACCCCGAACTTCTCCCCGAGGTCGTCGTCGCCCCACGGCGGGTCGCCCTCCGGCTCCAGCGCCGCCAGCCGGGCCTTCAGCTCCTCGACCACCTGCTGGAACGACTCCCCGATCGACTCCAGGTTCCTCCCCTGCCCACGCAGGTTCGCCTCGTCGACGACGATCTGCTGCGACACCCGAACTCCCTTCCCTTGCCTTCCCGTTCCGCCCCGGCCACCCGGCCGCCTCCGGGTACGCGCACAGGGCGTCCCGCTTCCGCACTCGATTCCGGTCGTGCCCCGGGGCCCGCCGGTGCGGTCGGCCCCGAGCCCGTCCGCCGTCAGGAAGAGGGCTCGCCGTCCGCCCCGAGGGGGCGGCCGCCGGGGGCGAGCACGGTGACCCGGACCCCGCGATCGACGAACCAGCGCTGCAGTTCCGCCCCGGCCAGTTCGGTCTCCGTGCCCTCCCCGACCAGCGTGACCGGTCCGAAGACCGAGCCCGTCAGGCCCGTCAGCACGGTGCTCCCGTCCAGCCGGACCCGGAACGGGTTCTCCCGGACCACCGCGCCCGTCAGGTCGGCCCCCCGGATGTCGACTTCCAGCAGGGACGCCCCCAGGAACTCGGTCCTCCGGAAGCTCGCGCCCCTCGCGTCGACCCCGTACAGCGAAGCCTTGACCAGGTCCGCCCCGTCCAGCTTCGCCCCCGCCAGCACCGCTTCGTCCAGGTTGGCCCGCACCAGGCACGCCCCGCCCAGGTCCGCGCCCGTCAGGTCGGCGCCCTCCAGGTCCGCCCGGTACAGGTCCGCCCCCGCCAGCGCCACCCCGGTCAGGTTCGCCCCCACCAGCCCGGCCTCGGAGAGGTCTCCGCCGGAGAGGTCCGCACCCCTGAAATCGAGTCCGTTCCCCCCGAGGGGCCCGCCCCCCGAAGCGGTCCACTCCTCGAGGGCCCGCGCCGCCTCCTCCGCAGCGGGGGCCACGGCCGGCTTCCAACCGTCACGGGTACCAGATGACACGACTCTCCCAGTTGTTGTCGCTGACGATCTTGCGCAGGTCGTCGATCGCCGCCTGGTTCGCGTTCCGCACGTCGATGATCACAATGCGGCGCTTGTCCACGATCTGTTCCGACAGTTTGGCGACCCATTTGCCGTTCCTCGCCGGATTGTAGGCACCGGGGAAAGGCTTCGACTTGTCCCGCTGGTTGTTGAACGGCGGCCAATCGGAGTGAACGCCCTTGATGTCGTAGTGCTCCCCGGTGCTCGGGGAGAAGAACTCACCGTTGTCCCGCTCCTCGGGCCGCCGGATGTCCGCGGGTAGCCTCCCCTGCTCGCGGAGGTCGAGGCCGACCCGTGCCTCGTCCTTCGACGGCTCCGAGATGCCACCGCTCTTGTCCGGATCCCGCTGGAGCTCGTCGAAGTCCTCGGCGTTGCGCTCCTCCACCTCCCCGAGGTGGACGTTGTGTTCCTCCCGCTCCTCCTGCGTCATCTCTCCGGGCGGTTCGTTCCCCCTCCGTCCGTCCGGCTCTCCGGGCGGGCCCTCGCCGTCCTTGTCCGCATCGTCCTTCGGGGCGCCGGTGCCGGCGATCTCCTCCGGGGCGCGGCGGTCCCGGGACGGGTCGTGGTGCGGGTCGGCGGACGGGACGGGGGCGGCGGGGCGGCGGTCGGGGGCGAGGGAGACGGCGAAGACGCCGTTGTCGCCGTTGTGCAGGGGCCGGTCGGAGCGACGGCCGGTCTGCGCGTCGATGTAGGTGATCCTGCCCCGGTGGTTGACGGCGTTCCAGGCGTGGGCGCGGCCGTCGGCGTCGCGGGTGACGATCACGGCCTGCGAGCCGTGCCCCTCGCGGCGGAGGGTGTCCTCCAACCGCCGGTACGCGGCCGGGCCGTCGCCCAGGTCGGAGAACCTCGCCCCGAGGGCGTTCTCCATCCGGTCGCGGCCGCCCCGCTCGCCGCGGTCGGAGGGGTTGCCGTCCGCGTCGTGGTCCGGCGTCCGGGCCGCGGCCGGGGTCGGGTGCCCCGAGTAGGTGTCGACGGTCGCGAGCGCGACGTCCACGCAGTTGTTGCGGCGCCCCGGCTCGTCCGGATCGCCGTTGACGGCCCGCGGCCAGTCTCCCTCCGGGTCCGGGTGCCGGAGCGGGCGTCCCTCGACGTCCCGCGGCACCGCGTCCTCCACCCGCCGCTGCTCCCGCTCCCCCGGCTCGACCAGCCCGCCCGGCTCCCCGTACGGCCGGTCGGCGGTGACGGGCCGGGTCGGATCCACGTCCGGGTGGGCAGGGGTGCCGGGGGTCGGGTGGTCGGAGGACGGGTGGTCGGAGGACGGGTGGTCGGAGGACGGGCGCTGCTCCGGTACGGTCCGGCCCGGGTCGGTGTCGGCGGGGCGGGCCGCCGTACGCGGGTCCGTCGGCGGCGCGGGGCGGGCGTCCGGGCGCGGGGTGGCGCCGTCGGACGGCTGCGGGGTGCGCCAGGGGGCGGTGCGGGGGTCGGGGCGGCCGCCGGTGGGCTGCTGGCCGAGGGCGACCGGACGCTCGGGGCGGGGCCGGTCCGGGTGCTGCCGCTGGACGGGGGTGGGCGTCGGCACGGCCGCGGCCGGACGCTCGGTGCGGGGCGCACCCGAACCAGCCGTTCCCTGGAAGCCGTTGGCGGTCGGCACGGCACCCGCGACCGGAGCAGGCTGCCCGGCGTACGGAGCGGCGGCCGGGGCGGACTGGGGCGCCGTGGAGTCCGCGACGGCCGGGCCGGGGGCACGGGTGGACGGCGCGTCCGCGACGGCGGTCCCCGCGGTGCGGACGGTGGCCTGCTGCGTCCCGTCCTCGACCCGGCGCCCCTCGTCGGACGGCTGGGCGTGGGGGGCCTCGTGCCGCGGCGACGACGCCTCGGCGGCCGGACGCCCCTGCGAGGGGACCGACGCCGGACGGCCCTCCTCGCCGGAGGGCTGGGCGTGCGGGACGCGATGGCCGTCACCGGCGGGCGAGTTGGCGTCGGCGCGCGGAGCGGACGCCGCGTCGACACGGGGGTCGGGGTGGCGGTCGCCCTGCGAGGCGGGCGCGTCGGCGTGCGAGGCGGGAGACCCGTCCGGACGGGGACCGTATCCGTACCCGTCGACACGAGGGTCCGGACGGTGGTCGCCCTGCGGCGAAGAAGCAGCCCCGGCAACCGAGTTCGCCTCGGACCGCGGGCCGGGGCCGCGGTCGCCCTGCGAGGCGGGAGGCCCGTCCGGGCGGGGGCCGACGGGGCTGTCGTGGGTGGACGGCGAAGGAGCAGCGGCGGCGGTCGAGTCCGCTCCGGGAGCGGCGTGGGTGTCGGCCGGGCGGGCCGCGTCCGGGGCCACGTGCGCCGCCGGGGTGGATGGTTGGTCATGCGGGGTCGTCCGGGTGACATCCGCCGGAACGTCGGTCGGGCGGACCGCGTCCGGGGCTGCGTCCGGAGCCGGGTGCGCGGCAGGGGCGGGCGACTGGGCATCGGGCGCCGGACGGGTCGCCTCCGTGGTCGCCTGCGCAGTCGGGGCCGACCGGCCGGCGTCCGACGGGCTGTCGGCCGGGGCTGGGGGCGGGCTGTCGGTGTTCAGCCGGGTGCCGAAGGGGTCGAGCGAGGTGGTGTCACGTCGGTCGGGCGAGGGGGAAGACGCGGGGGCGGGGGCGGAGGACCGCGCCGAGTCGTCCGCCGAAGAGCCGTGCGTGGAGGGTGAGTTGGCAGAGGAGGGACCGCCGGGTTCGGGTGAGCGAGCGGCGGTGGCGGGGCTGGCGGTGGACGGGCCGGTGTCACCACCCCCGGCGCCGGAGCTCCCGTCACCGGAAGGCCCGTTGCCAGAAGACCCCGCACCGGAACTCCCGGTGCCGGAAGGCCCGTTGCCGGTGGACCCCGCACCGGAACTCCCACTCCCCGAAGACCCGGCGCCGGAACCAACGCCACCGGAACTCCCCAGGCCAGCACCCCCGTTGCCGGAACTCCCGCTGCCGGAAGGCCCGTTGCCGGAGCCCTCGCCGCCGGAGTTCCCGCCGCTGCCTGCCCCCGTGCCGCCGCCGTCGCCGCCGTCGCCGCCGTCGGCGGAGCCGCTCTCGCCGCGGCCGATGGCCGCGGAGGCCTCCATGCGGCCGCGGGCGTGGGAGCCGGCGCGGGAGCCGAGGCCGTCGCGGAGGCTCTCGCCGAAGGTGCTCTTCCAGTTCTGGGCGGCCTTGGCGCCCTCCTCCACGCCCTTCTTGGCGGTGCGGCCGAGGTCGTAGCCGTCCTGGGCGCCGAAGCCCTGGTTGACGGTCTGGGTGATCAGGTCGCTGATCATGGCCTGGACGGCGGAGACGATCGGGTCCTTGATGGTTTCGAGGACGGCTTCGACGAGTGCGTCGCGGAGTTCCTTGAGCAGGCGGCGCACGATCATCTTGGTGGCCTGGGTGGCGCCGAGGGCGGCGACTTCGGAGAGGCCGAAGGTGAACAGGGCGGCGCCCTGGGCGGCGATGATCTCGGTGGCGAGGATGGCGAGTTGGGCGATGACGGCGATCTTGCAGGTGACGACGATCATCGCGGCGGCGTCGAAGGCGGTGGCGATCAGCCGGGCGGCGTAGGCAGCGTCGGAGAGGTAGCCGTCGCCGCCGGTGGAGAACTTGTCGAAGGTCCGACCGAAGGCGTCGACGTCGTCGCCCGCGTTGGTGGAGCGGATGCTGTTCGCGGCGGTCAGGGCCTGCTGGTTGACCTCGTCGACGCGGTCGGCGAAGTCGCGCCAGACCTGGGCGCACTCGCGGAGCTTGTCCTCGTCTGCCTTGGGCCAGTCGAAGCCGAGCATCTCCAGGACCCATTCCAGGGGTCCGGGCAGCATCATGGACAAAGGTCAGCCCCCCAACTGACGGAACCACCACACCCGGTGACGTGTCACCGGCCCCCTGGTGGACGGATGCTGCAGAACGTTGCCCCATATTCAACGTACAGTCAAATGATCGCACCCATAGGACAAAAGCACGGCAAACAAAGGGAATTCGAAGGGTGATATCGGACATCCGTTCGTGACCGGCAGGACCTCCCGCTAATCTCACGTCGAAGCCCGGAGCCCGGAGCCCGGAGCCCGGAGTCCGAAGCCCGGAGCCCGGAGTCCGGGGCCCCACGGAGGAGGAGTCGTCGTGATCACCCAGGAGCAGGCCCTCGCCACGGCCGACCGCTGGCTGAACGGCGGCGCGCCCGCCGAGCGGCGGCGCGAGGTGCGGTACCGCGAGTTCGGCCTGGGGTGGGTGGTGTGGGCCGCGCCCGCGCCGCTGGAGCGGGACCCGGTGACCGGGGAGCGGCGGCCGCCCGCGGACGTCGGGGACGCCTGCGGGGTGGTGGACCGGGAGACCGGGGAGCTGAGCGTGTGGTCGTCGGTGCCGGTGGAGGAGGTGGCACGGGCGTACGAGGCGCGGCACGCGGAGCGGGTGCGGCGGGAGGACCCGCCGGCCACCGGGCCGGGGAACACGGTGGTGGCGACGTACGTGGACCCGTCGAACGGGCAGGAGACCTCGCTGTTCCGGCTGTCGGCGCCGGGCACGCCGCCCGCGGAGTACCAGGTGGCGGCCGAGCTGCGGCGGATCGGCGTCCCGGCCGGGAACGTGGTGGCGCTGCACACGGACCTGCGCCCGGCGTCGCTGCCGGGCGGGTACACGGCGGTGCTGGTGGAGCAGGCGTTCCCGAACGCGCGGTTCTCCTGCTCGTTCCCGTACGGGATCTTCCCGGACGAGCGGGCCGAGGGCGTCGCGGGGCTGGCCGACCACGCGGAGCGGACGGCGCGGCTGGCGGGTCAGCCGCTGCCGCCGCGGCCGCGGCGGGTGCCGGTGCCGCGGCCGGGGGAGGTGGCGGCGGCTCCGGCGGTGCGGGACGTGGCGCTGGGGCGGCGGGTCGCGGAGGCGTTCGGCGAGGTGGTCCGGTACGACGCGGACGACGTGGCGGAGAGCGCGCTGCCGGAGTCGGCCCGGGCGACGCTGGTGTGGGCGGGGCTGCCCGCGGAGGTGCCGCTGTTCTTCGTCGCGGACCGCCCGGAGCAGCCGCCCGCGGGCGGGCTGTTCGCCGACCTGCGCACCCACCTGTCGGCGGCCGCGGCGGCCGCGGGGTCCGGGGCGGAGCTGCCGGAGCCGCAGGTGCTGGAGGTCCTGGCGGGCTGGAGCAGGCTGGGTTCGGACGGGCTGTGCGCGGTGGCGGTGCAGTGCACCGGGCACGACGGCCGGTCCGGCTCGGTGTGGGCGGTGCACCCGCGCACCGGCAGCGGCCGGTACGTGAACGCCTCGGTGGCGGCGTTCCTGCGCAGCCTGGACGAGCTGGTGGCCGCCCGGGCCGCGCTGCCGGGGCTGGACCCGTACGCGGCGGGGGCGGTGGTGGCGGCGTTGCAGGGGAAGCTGGCGGCGATCGACCCGGACGCCTTCCACCGGGAGTCGACCTGGTGGAGCGTCGTCGTCGAGCAGATGTGGCACGGCCTGTTCTGACCACTCATGGTCGCGGTGTCACCACTTCCGGCAACTTCCGGTCCGGCCTGCGGTGACAACCGACCACCCGCTTACAGTCGTCCAATAAAAAAGATGGTGCGATGTCCGGTCATGCCGGCGCAGTCGCGCGGCGACACGGCGGAGCGGGACGAGGGACAGCGGGACAGTGAAGAACCACAGGCGCAGGGAGAGACCGGGCCACCGGAGCCGGAACGTCAAGGTGGCCTTGGGCGTGCTGGCGGGCTGCGCGGTCACCGCGCTCGCGCTGACGCTGGTGCTGGACGACGGCGCGGACCCGGGCCACCGCTCGTCCGACGCCGCGGCGGCCGGTGCCGGGGCCTCGGCGTCGGCCTGGGACGGCAAGGTGAAGGTGCTGGGCGACGGCTCGATGTCCGACACCGGGCCGCAGCCCCACCAGCTCAAGATCGAGAAGTTGAAGCCCGGCGAGAAGCCCCCGCAGTTCGTGGTCTTCTCCTGGGACGGCGCGCTGGAGAACGACGACCACCTGTTCTCCCGCTTCCGCGAGCTGGCCAAGGCCAACAACGCCACGATGACGTTCTTCCTGAGCGGCATCTACCTCGTCCCGAACGAGAAGCGCAGCCTCTACCAGGCCCCCCAGCACTCCCCCGGCAGCTCCGCCATCTCCTTCCCCACCAGCCAGCACGTCCGGGACACCCTGGCCCAGCTGCGGCTGGCCTGGCAGGACGGCAACGAGATCGGCACCCACTTCAACGGCCACTTCTGCACCGACGCGGGCGACGCCGGGGGCGGCTCCACCTGGAGCGTGGACGACTGGAAGAAGGAGATCGACCAGGCGTACTCGTTCGTCGCCCACTGGAGGACGAACACCGGCTTCACCGACGAGGCCCCGCTGCCGTTCGACTACACCAAGGAGCTGGTGGGCGGTCGGGCCCCCTGCCTGGAGGGCCAGAAGAACCTGCTGCAGGCCGCGAAGACCTACGGGTGGCGCTACGACGCCAGCTCCCCGGGCGAGTTCCAGGTCTGGCCGACGAAGTCGGACGGCATCTGGAACTTCCCGCTGCAGCTGCTGCCGTTCGGCAACACCCAGGTGCTGTCGATGGACTTCAACTTCCTGGCCAACCAGTCGGGCGCCAGCACCGAGGGCGACCCGAAGAAGTACGCGGCCTGGGAGAAGCAGACCCGCGAGGGCTACCTGGACGGCTTCGAGCGGGTCTACAACGGCAGCCGGGCGCCGCTGTTCATCGGGAACCACTTCGAGACCTGGAACGGCGGCATCTACATGCAGGCCATCCAGGACGTGATGGAGGCCGTCTGCAAGAGGGACGGCGTGCACTGCGTCTCCTTCAAGGAGCTCGCGGACTGGATGGACGCCCAGGACCCGAAGGTGCTGGACCAGCTGCGCCGCCTGGACCCGGCCCAGTCCCCGGACTGGCCGACCTACCTGAAGTGACCCGGGGCGCCGGGAGGCGGGAGGGGCGCCGCGTCCGCAACCGGACGCGGCGCCCCTCCCCCTTGCGGCCGGCGGGTCAGTGCGCGGCGGCCTTCGCGTAGGCGGCCCATATCCCGGCCGGGATCGCCGAGTCGGGGGCGCTCTGGGCGGCGCCGCCGACGCCGGTCAGCGGGAGCAGCTCCAGGGTCTTCAGGTCGAGCCGGAAGACGGTGACCGCGGTGGCCACGTCGCCCCGGTAGCCGACGTACCAGCCCGCCTGGTGGTCCTGGGTGGTGCCGGGCTTCCCCGCGGAGTCGGGGGCGGCCGGGCGGACGTCCTTGGCGGCGCCGTCCTTGACCGCGCCGCGCAGCGCGGCGTCGACCTGGGCGGCCACCTCGGGGCTGACCGCCTGGACGGCCTTGGGCTTCTCCACCGGGATGTCGACGGCGTTGCGGCTGACGCTGGTGACCGAGTACGGGTCGGTGCGGCTGCCCTTGGCGTCGAAGGCGGTGTACGCGTCGGCGAGCCGGATCGCGCTCGGGGTGGAGTTGCCGAGCGTGTAGGCGGGGGTCAGGTCGCCCATGCTCTCGGGCAGCAGCCCGAGGCCGATCGCGGTCTTGCGGACGTTGCCCAGGCCGACGTCCATGCCGAGCTGCTGCACGGGGCCGTTGACGGACTGCTCGATCGCCGTCCGCAGCGAGACGGTGCCCCAGTTCTTGCCGCCGTCGTTGGTGGTCTTGGCCTTCTTGCCGTCCCGTCCCCAGTAGGGCCCCTCGGGGGTCCGCAGTTCGACCCCGTTGTCGCCGTTGTACGTGGTGGTGGGCTGGACGGGCGTCCGGGGGGCGTCGCGCTCGCGCTGGACGCCCTGGCTCAGGCCCGCCGCGTACACCAGCGGTGCGAAGGCCGAACCGGCGGGCACGTTCACCGTGTTGGCGTTGTTGAAGCCCTGCTTCAGGTAGTCGGGGCCGCCGTAGACCGCCAGGATCCGGCCGTCGGTGGCCACCGAGGCGGCACCGAGGTGGACGTTCTGGTCGGCGGGGCGGTGCTCGGGGTCGAGCTTCTTCTCGGCGGCCTGCACGGCCTCGGTGAGGGCGTCCTCGCGCGGCTTCTCGAAGGTGGTGTAGATCTGGTAGCCGCCGAGGTCGAACTGGGCCGGGGAGATGTCGGCGTGGCTCTGCGCGTAGCCCTTGGCGAGGTCCACCAGGTAGCCGGTCTGGCCGTTCAGGCCGACCAGCGGCGGCACCGGCTGCGGCTCCGGGAACTCGGTGTACTTGGCCCGCTCGGACGCCGAGAGCTTGCCGATCTTGACCATCCGGTCCAGGATCCACGACCAGCGCTCCACCGCCCGGGCGTGGTTCTCCGGGCCGGTCGCCGGGTCGTAGAGCGAGGCGCCCTTGAGCAGCGAGGCCAGGAACGCGCCCTCGCTGACGTTCAGCTCGGAGACGTCCTTGCCGTAGTACGCCTGGGCGGCCCGCTCGATGCCGTAGCTGCCGCGGCCGAACCAGCTGATGTTCAGGTAGCCGCTGAGGATCTCCTGCTTGCTGACCTGCTGGTCCAGCTTGAGCGCGATGAACATCTCGTCGAGCTTGCGGGAGAAGTCCTGGCGCTGGTTGAGGTAGGCGTTCTTCACGTACTGCTGGGTGATGGTCGAGCCGCCCTGGGTGTCGCCGCCCGAACCCATCCGGTAGACCGCGCGGGCGATGCCCTGGAAGGAGATGCCCGGGTCGGAGTAGAAGGTCTCGTTCTCGGCGGCCAGCACCGCCCACTGCACCTGGGTGGGCACCTGCTCCAGCGGCACGTCCTGCCGGTTGACCAGGCCGGTGCGGGCCATCTCGCTGCCGTCCGCCCAATAGAAGACGTTGTTCTGCTGGGTGGCGAACGCGTTGAGGTCGGTGGGGATGTCGGTGGCCACGTACATCGTGCCCGCGGTCACGAGGAGCAGCCCGAAGCCGCCGCCCGCCAGCAGCAGCCACTGGCGCCAGGACGGCAGCCAGCGCAGCACGCCGCTGCGGCCGGTGCGCGGGTAGTCGATCCGGTGCCGCCAGTCCGGCACCCAGCGGCGCCAGCCCTCGCGGTCGGCCCGCGGGTAGTTCAGCCGCCGCGTCGACCACTGCAGCCACCCCGGCGCCTCGCGCGGCCGTCGCCGGGAGCCGCCCGCGGCGGTGTCGGGGGCGGCGGGGACGGCGTCGGGAACGGCGGGGGCGGTGGGGACGGGGTCGGGGACGGCGGGGGCGGTGGGGACGGGGTCGTCGTAGCCGCTGGGAGGGCCGTAGGTGCCGTAGGTGCCGGAGGGGCCGTAGTGACCGGGTGCGTCGTAGGTGCCGGACGGGCCGTAGTGACCGGGGGCGTCGTAGGTGCCGTGGCCGCCGGGGGCGCCGGGGGCGCCGGGGGCGCCGAAGGCGTCGGAGCCGGGGCCCCGGCCCGCAGCGCCCGTGCCGCCCGCGCCGCGGCCCGGAATCGGTTCCGGTGGCTCTCCCCCGGCCGCGTGTCCCGGCTGGCCAGACACCATCAGTACTCCGATCCCTCGCGGGGCTTGCCCTGTCCACTGCTCAGACGCACCAACCTCATCACACGTTTCACCGGGCCCGTAGTGATCGGCGTCACTCGGAGGGCGCCGTTCCGGCCCCGGTTCGTCATGTCCACCGGCTCCGCGGGAGGGCAACCGGCCGCATGAGGTGGGCAGTTCACCGGGCGGTTCTTGACGGGGTGGCCCGCACCGGGGCGCGGGAGGGCCGGGAAGGAGGAATCAGATCGTGATGATGGCAGGCGAAGTGCCCAGCACTCGGACGGGCAGGTGCTCCGTGCGCCGACCGGTCGCGCACGGAGCACCCCGGGAGGGGCCTCAGCGCGCGGCGGCCATCGCCCGGGCGTGGGCGGCGAACAGCTGGGCGGTGCTGCGGGTCGGGTTGGCCGGGTCGTTGTTCCACGTCACCCGGTGGCCGTCGTAGTCGGGGTAGAACGAGCCGTCGTCGACCCGGGAGGTGAGCAGCCAGAACTGGTCGCCCGCCGCCCCCGCGGCGAGCGCGGCGTCCGTCCAGGCCCGGTACGCGGCGTCCCGGGCGGCGGTGTCGGGGACGTCCCGGCCCGCGTCGATCTGCAGGCCGAACTCCTCGACCACCACGGGCTTGCCGAGCTTGCGGCCGTCGGCGACGTGGTCGGTGATCCAGCGGGTGCCCCAGGAGGTGGCGTCGGTGCCGGGCTTGCCTCCGCTGGTCTCGCCCCAGTTCTGCGGGTAGACGTGCACGGTGCCGTAGTCGACGGCGGGCAGCGCGGTGAGCTTCAGCCAGTCGTTGCCCTCGTAGTCGGAGTACGGGTAGTCGGCCTCGTTCGCCCGCCCGTAGAAGCCCTCGTCACCGATCGCGAGCAGCTGGCGCGGGGCCAGCGACTTCACGTACCCGCTCATCTCGCGGGCCCAACCCAACAGCGTGGCACCGGACTTGTCGCTGCGGCAGCGCGGCTCGTTGGCCAGCTCCCAGGCCATGATCGTGGGGTCGTCGGCGTAGCGCAGGCCGGTGTGGCGGTTGCGGCGCTGGATCACGTGCTTGGCCCAGGCCCGGTACGCCCTGCGGCAGTCGGCGTCGGTGTAGAACCTGTCGTGGTGGACGCCGTCGCCGTAGGAGTCGTCGGCGAGGCCGAGGAACCAGGACACGTACTGCTGCATGCCGCCGTAGTCGGGCCAGTTGTTGACCAGCGGGAGGACGAGCCGCAGGCCGAGCTGTCCGGCCTTGTGCACCGCGTAGTCGAGGCTGTCGAACGCGGCCTCGTCGTAGCTGAACGGCTCGGGCTGCAGGGCCCGGTAGGAGCGGCCGCCGCCGTCGGCGAACGCCCAGGCGCGGACGACGGTCAGGCCCATCGCGGCGGCGTCGTTCAGCACCGCGTCGATCATGTAGTGCGACTGCTGGTGCAGGTAGTAGCAGTTGGTGCCGCCGAACCGGAACGTCCGTCCGTCCAGGCGCAGTTCGCCGCCGCGCGCGGTCACGAAGGAACCGCGGCCGCGGCCGGGGGCGCCCTGGCCGTCGGCGCTCCGGCCGTCGGGGTCGTCCGCGGCGGACGCGGTGCCGCCGAGCAGCGGGGCGGCGGCGAGTCCGAGGGCGGCCGCGCCGAGCAGGGTGCGGCGGCGGGTGGGGCGGGGCTGGTCGTTCAAGGGGTCCTCCGGACACGCGGGTGGAGTGGGGTGACGCCTGGGGGTGGATCGCGAAGTCCCGGGCGCGGCGCGGTCGGTGGGGTCCGCTCGCGCCGCGCCGTGCTGCTGGGTCGGCTGGGCCGTGCTGGTCAGCCGTTGACGGTCTTCTGGGCCTGGGACCACTTCTTGTTGAGTTCGGCGAAGTAGCCGTCGCGGTCGCCGGGGGCGGCGCCGCGGGCGATGTCGACGAGCTTCTGCCGGTAGTCGGGGGCGTCGAGGTTGATCTCCGCGCCCTTGTCGATCTTCTTGACGGTGGCGGAGGCGTCCTGCTTCTGCCCGATCAGCTGCACGCCCTGGTCGGTGAACGGCTTGAGGGTGGCGGGCAGTTCGGCGCCCTTGACCGAGGAGATGCCCTGCTCGGCTTGGGCCGCACCGGACTTGGTGATGTACCAGTCCAGCCACGCCCGCGCGGCCTCCTGGTTCTTGGAGTGCTTGTTGATGCCGTACTTGTAGTCCGGCTGCAGGACGGTGCACGCCTTGCCCGAGGTGG